>NZ_CP193934.1:2377500-3613622 GCF_050859505.1 Rasiella sp. SM2506
CTAAAAGCTGCTCGCACCACCACAAGGCTTAGATACTGGGCTTATGCAGTTTGTTTAATTACACCGCCTTTTTTTAGTTTCCTTCATTAATTTCTAAAGCTCTTATTTATGAGTATTTCACACAGAGCTATTTTTAGTATTAAAGAGTACGATGCATTAGAACTCTATACTATATAATGTAGAATAGTGTCACGTAATAGCTACTTTTGCTAAACCAAATAAACACGCAACAGGGATTGCAACGACATCCTTTTTGTGCCAGCAGTTTTGCGCAAAAAGATATAGTGTAAAGCCCGGCCGTTGCTCAAAAATCTATGAGAACACAATCTGAAACAGAAGAAAAACTAAATGCCATCACTCATGGCCTGGGTTTTTTATTAAGCTTAGTTGGATTTGCATTCTTATTTGTATTTAAAACATATGATACGCTCCAGGGTGTTCTGGGAATTTGTTTGTACGGTGTATCGCTATCTACCTTGTACTTTGCGTCTACCTTATACCATTATACACGAAATGAGAGGAGAAAACTGTTGTACAGAAAATTAGACCATATAAGTATTTATTTGCTTATAGCAGGAACGTATTCTCCTGTGGTGCTAATTGCATTGGATGCTAGTTTGGGGTGGTTGCTGTTTTGGGTAGTTTGGGGTATAGCTCTCGTAGGTACTATTTTGAAGATATTTTTCACAGGCAGGTTCGAGCTAATTTCCTTACTGTTGTATGTAGCGATGGGCTGGTTAATTGTATTCGACTTTTCGGCTCTTACTGAAGCAGTAACGCCCGAAGGATTGTGGTTGCTTATGGGCGGAGGATTGGCTTATACTGCGGGTATTATATTTTACGCCATTGAAAAAATACCTTACAACCATGTAATATGGCACTTATTTGTACTCACAGGAAGCATTTTACACTACCTTTTTATTTTAACCGAAATTATTTAAAGAAAATAGGCTACAATCACGGCGACAAAAACAGCGGTCATTTTTGAAAAACTAAAACTATGGTTTTTAGAGCTTTCAAAGAGAATCGTAGTAGAGACATGCAGAAATATACCAATGGCAATGGCATTTATTTGCGTAGCATATTCTTGAAAGAAAGCTACTTTATCCATGAGAAAGCTTCCCAAAGGCGTCATAATGGCGAACAAAGTTAGAAAAAGTAGGGTAGTAGTGGTCTTAAACTTTGCCTTATGAAAAAACAGCGCCAAAATTAAAGCTATAGGTATCTTATGTACAATAACACCGTAGAACATAGCCGTATGGTTTGTTAACGGAAATCCTTCAATAAGTGCGTGTGCCGAGAGACTCAAAAAGAGAGCGATAGGAAATATCTTTTGTTCCGTATGAATGTGTACGTGGCCGTGTTCGGCACCTTTAGAGAAAAAATCTAAAATAATCTGAAGCAGGATTCCAGCCATGATAAACACACCAATGTGATCTCCTCCATTTTCAAAAACTTCTGGCAGGAGCTCAAATAGTGTGGTAGATAGTAAGAAGGCACCACTAAATGCCAATATAACAGGTAAGTGCGTAAATTCTTTCTTCTGAAATATTTTGGCAATACCGTACCCTATGGCAACTGCTAGAAATAATGCGATGTATTCCATTAGTTAAAGATAAGAATTAATCTTTCGGAAGTTGCTTCATCAAACTCCGACAAATGGTAGTCGCCAAAGCAATGTTTTAATTGCATTCCGGCCGCTTTAAAATAGCCTTTAAAATCTGATAGGGTAAGCGCTTTTACTCTTTCGGTAAAGGAAAATGGAATGTTATTATGTTGAAACTTTATTTCTTTGGTAATATAACCTTCAGCGACATAGCGTTTTATATGAAATTCTATTCCTTCCACTTCTTTCACTTCAAAAGGTACAAGGTTTTTAATCACAAAGGCCGAATTCATAAAGTCTATCACACCATGACCCTTTGTTTTTAATTCCTCTTTGATCGCTTGTATGGTACGCAGATTATCTTCTTCATTTTCAAAATAACCAAAACTTGTAAACAGGTTAAAAACCGCATCAAATTGTTGTGGATACGGCTGGCACATATCGTGTACACGAAATTTAAGGTGTTCAGCTTCAAACTGCTTTGCAAATTGAATGCTGGAAGATGAGAGATCTACGCCCGTAACGTTAAATCCTTTTTGGCTTAAAGAGATAGCATGGCGTCCTTTTCCACAGGCTAAGTCTAAAATTGAATCGTTTTGTTTCAGTTTTAGGAAATTAGTGAGGCGTTCCATAAAGCTGTCTGCCTCGGCATTGTCCCTATCTTTATATAAAATATGATAGTAGGGTGTATCAAACCAGGAAGCATACCAATCGCTCATTATTTCTTTTTGGATGTGTTGTGTTTTGCGGTGCAAAAATACTGTATTTTTGTGCTGTGATAAAGGAAGCGGTAGTTTTATTACAGTTAAGTAAAACGAGATAATTTTAGTTTATTCTTGAAATTTTATAATAATTTGACTTCAGAGAATAAAAAGGTACTCACCTTTGTCTTGTCTCCGACGAGTGAGGCACGAACGAGAGGAAGACATAATGAATATGGAAAACAACTTTAAAATGGTGGCCAAAACATTGTATGGCCTAGAAGAATTATTAGCACAGGAATTACGACAGTTAGGCGCTTCAGAAATTGAAATAGGCACCAGAAACGTCTCTTTTGAAGGCGATACTGGTTTTATGTACAAAGTTAACCTGTGTTGTCGTACTGCCATTAAAGTTTTAAAACCTATCACCGCTTTTAATATTTTCACGGAAGACGATCTGTACAAGAAAATATATGCTATTCCCTGGGAAACGTATATGGATGCCGACGGAAGCCTGGCGGTAGATTCCACAGTATATTCTGAAAAATTTACGCATTCACAATATATTTCTTTAAAAACCAAAGATGCTATTGTGGATAGATTTCGTGATAAGGAAGGCAAACGGCCGGATGTAGATCTGGACCACCCCACCTTGCGGATTAACATACACATTGATAGAAATATATGTACGGTTTCTCTAGATAGTTCCGGCGCATCTTTACATAAACGTGGATATAAGGTTGAAAACACCCTGGCCCCTATAAACGAGGTGCTTGCTGCGGGGATGATTATGCTTACTGGCTGGAGCGGACAATGCGATTTTATGGATCCCATGTGTGGGAGTGGTACGATTGCAACGGAAGCAGCGATGATTGCGTGTAACATTCCTCCGAATTTGAATCGAGATGAATTCGGATTTGAAACCTGGCCAGATTTTGATGTAGATCTATACGAAGTGATTGAAAATGCGGCTCTTAAAAAGATCAGAGATTTTCATTTTAAGATTTACGCCAGCGATAAAGATGCGTTTTCCCTTAGTAAAGCAAAGGCGAATATTAAAAACGCAAACCTTTCAGAATTTATTGAAGTGAAAGAGCAGGATTTTTTCGAAAGTACAAAAGAAACCGAACGTTCTATGTTTCTGGTTTTTAACCCCCCCTACGATGAGCGCTTGCGAATTGAAGACATTGATGCATTTTACGCAAATATAGGAAACACTCTAAAACGTGGCTATCCCGGTACCCAGGCGTGGATGATCACCAGCAATATGGAAGCCTTAAAAAGTGTGGGATTGCGTCCATCCAGACGCATTAAACTTTATAATGGTAAGCTAGAAAGTAAGCTGGTACGGTATGATATGTATGAGGGGAGTAAGAAGGCTAGTAAGAATTAAAAAAGTATGCAGTAGCAGTTTGCAGTTCGTAGTAAAGTTTAATTCTTACCCTATAATTACTCAAGTTGACTGCAATCGAACGGTTATTTCTTATACAGCGGAATTAAATACGAAATGGTATAGCCATATCCTGCGCCAAACTCACTAAAATCATAGGTTCGGTTAAATCCTGGAATGATGAGATTATCAAAACCTTCTGGTTTGTCTTCCGAAATTTTTCGCTTTACCTGAAGATTAATAGAAAGAAACAAATTGTTGAATACTTCGGTTTTAAAACCTACAATAAGCTCTGCCCAGGAAGCCGTTAAACCACTCGCTTCAATAGAAACGTCTCTTGGAGCTACTGGAAAAGCTGGATTTGTAGTATAAATGGAATAGGAATTCAATTCTTGCTTAAACGTTGAAAAACCATACCGAAGTCCCCCAAAGATGGAATTATTCATATTAAGCCAGTTATTATAGGCATTTAGTTCGGCTCCAATTTTTACATAACTTCCCGTAGTGGTAGTTTTTAATCCATCTTCATCCCAAACTCTATCTGAAGTTCCTAATTCTGCAGCTGCGTATATTTTTTTGGTAAGCCGATAATCTGCGTTTACTTCAAAGCCCGTAAATCCATCTTCAGCAGCGGTGCGTATCAATTTTGAAATATCAACCCCCACTCTAATTCCGTATTTTTTGGTTTTAGGTAAGGTATCATTACCTGTTATGGCAACAGTTTCAGATTTTTCGACGGTTATAGTTTCATCTTGCGCCTTCACTGAAATTGACGCAAGCAGGAGGCTAAAACCTAATAGAAAGGTGTGCTTCAATTTCATCTGTTATTGTGGTTTGTAAAATTTGAAATGAGGTAATCCAATTATCGGTGTCTTCTTCCAATTCAGTGTCAAATTCAGAATAGGTCGTTTTAAATCCGCATGCGCGGTTTAGATAGATTTCTTCTCTTTGATAGGTAAAATTCAATCTGTCGCCATTGGTGGTTTCGTCGTCATCGTCGTCATTTAAGATAAATAACAGTTCAGTGATATCTGTTTCTGTGTCTAAGGGGATGGCAATAGAGTCGGTTGCTTCTGTAATGCTAAAAACCAGTGTAGAATCAATATCATTCTTACGAACAGTTAATCCCGTAACACTTTTTGCCTGGGTGATATTGGCATTATCTTTAAATGTAATGATTAAAAGGGGCGTCACTGCCAGTGCCGGATCGCATATATCGTCACGGGTACAGCCTATTGTAAGGAGTATTGCACCCAGAATTAAAAAACAAACTAATTTAACCTGCTTCAAATTTATCTTTTTTCTAAAAGTACAACATTTTCTACGTGATGTGTCTGTGGAAACATATCTACGGGTTGTACTTTGGTTACTTTATATATTTCGTCTAGAATAGAAAGGTCTCTTGCTTGCGTAGCGCTATTACAACTCACGTATACAATTTTTTCTGGTGCCAATGCTAATAATTGCGCTACAACATCTTTATGCATACCATCTCGTGGAGGGTCTGTAATCACTACATCTGCCTTTCCGTAGGTAGCTACAAAATTCTGATTGAAAACATTTTTCATATCTCCCACTAAGAATTCAACGTTATCAATTCCGTTTAATTGCGCATTTGCTTTGGCGGCAGTAATGGCATCTGGAACCGACTCCACACCAATTACTTTTTTAGCGTTTCTGGCAACAAATTGAGCGATAGTTCCTGTTCCTGTATATAAGTCGTATACAAGCTCATTGCCTGTTAATCCAGCGAAATCCCGTGTAACTTTGTACAATTCGTAGGCTTGCTCACTATTGGTTTGGTAGAATGATTTTGCGTTTATTTTAAATTTAAGACCTTCCATTTCTTCAAAAATATGGTCTCTGCCTTTATAGCAAATCACGTCTTGATCGTAAATCGTGTCGTTTCCTTTAGTATTAATTACGTATTGAAGTGAGGTAATTTCAGGAAATTTTTCTAAAAGGCTATCTAATAAAGTTTCGCGCTTCTTTTTATTTTCTTCAAAAAATTGAACCACCACCATTAATTCTCCAATACTGGTGGTACGAAGCATTAACGTCCGGAGCATGCCTTCTTGCTTTCTCGTATCGAAAAAAGGAATTTCTAAGCGCTGTCCTTCAATTTTAACGAAATTTCTAATGGCATTACTAGGGTCACGTTGCAGGTGACATTTTTCAATATCAAGAATTTTGTCCCACATGCCAGGAATATGAAATCCTAAAGCATTTTTATTTTCGATTTGTACATCGCTCTTGATCTGATCTAATGTGAGCCATTTATTATTACTGAAAGAGAATTCCATTTTGTTTCTATAGAAGTACTCTTCAGCAGAACCTATAATAGGGGAGACCTCGGGTAATTCTAGGTGGCCTAAACGGGTAAGATTATTTGTAACTTCTTTCTCTTTGTAGAATAATTGATGCTCATAGCCCATATGTTGCCATTTACAACCACCACAAGTGCCAAAATGCTGGCAAACCGGTGCTACGCGTTTATCTGAAAATTTAGACACCGAAATTGCTGTGCCCTCATAAAAAGCTTTGCGTTTTTTAGTAGTTTGTACGGTAACAACATCGCCTGGAACAGCGTTGTTAATAAATACAACTCTGCCGTCCTCAGTTTTAGCAACCGCTTTGCCTTTAGCGCCTGCGTCAAATACTTCAAGATTTTCTAGAATGACTCTATTGGTTTTTCTTCTTCCCATAATCGCAAAAGTACTATCATTTCCTTTAAAATTGTGTGGTATTTTTAGTAATTTGCGCCCAAGGATGATTTCTCTCCTCCGCTGAATTTTCGAGCTTTCGAAAGAATAAAGGTATTGCAGGAATTTTTAATAGTCAAATTTTAAATTTTTAATGTTATGTCAGTAACACAACAATCTTTGTCGCAACAAGCGATAGACTTAGAGAACAAATACGGAGCCCACAATTACCATCCACTTCCTGTGGTTTTGAACAGGGGAGAAGGTGTGTATGTTTGGGACGTAGAGGGGAAAAAATATTATGATTTTCTTTCGGCGTACAGTGCTGTAAACCAGGGACATTGTCATCCAGCTATTGTGGATGCCATGATGAAGCAGGCAAAAACACTTTCTTTAACATCAAGAGCATTTCATAATGATATTCTTGGGAAGTATGAAAAATACGCGAGTGAATATTTCAATTTTGATAAAATTCTACCTATGAATACAGGTGCCGAAGCTGTTGAAACGGCTTTAAAGATTTGTAGACGTTGGGCATATGAAGTTAAAGGGATTGATGAAAATGAAGCTGAAATTATAGTTTGCGAAAATAATTTCCACGGAAGAACCACAACAATCATCTCCTTTAGTAACGATGCTGTAGCCCGCAAAAACTTTGGTCCTTATACAGATGGTTTTATAAAAATTGAATATGATAATTTAGAAGCACTGCAGACTACTTTAGAAAATAATCCGAATGTAGCTGGATTTTTAGTGGAGCCTATTCAAGGGGAAGCTGGCGTATTTGTACCTTCTGAAGGGTATTTAAAGAAAGCAAAAGCCTTATGTGAAAAACACAACGTTTTGTTTATAGCAGACGAAGTACAAACAGGAATTGCAAGAACGGGACGTCTTTTGGCTACTTGCGGGGATTGTACGTGTGAGAAGAAAGATTGCAGCGGAACGCCTGAAGTAAAACCAGATATTTTAATTTTAGGGAAAGCAATGAGTGGTGGAGCCTACCCAGTATCGGCTGTATTGGCCAATGATTCTATAATGAATGTGATTACGCCAGGCTCTCACGGTTCTACCTTTGGAGGAAACCCAATTGCGGCAGCGGTTGCCATGGCCGCGCTAAACGTTGTAAAAGACGAAAGTTTAGCAGAAAATGCGTATATATTAGGAGAGTTGTTCAGAAGTAAAATGAACGAGTATATTGCTACAAGCTCTATTTGTAAATTGGTACGAGGTAAAGGTTTGCTAAATGCTATTGTTATTAATGATACGGAAGAAAGTGATACCGCGTGGAATATCTGTTTAAAACTACGTGACAATGGATTGCTGGCAAAACCAACACACGGAAATATCATTAGATTTGCACCCCCTCTTGTAATGACAGAAGCAGAACTCTTGGATTGTGTTTCTATAATCTGCACGACACTTAAAGAGTTCGAGATATAAGAGTTTAAAGTATGCTATAACTAAAAAAATGCGGCTCCAAAGCCGCATTTTTATGTTTAATAAATGAGCGTCTATTAATTTTCCAACCCATATTGCTCCATTATTTCTTTTTGCATGTTCTGCATAGCTTCAGTACCGCCTGTTGCAAAAATATAGATCACCCAGCAAAGGTAAATGGCATTTAATACCACACCAATAATGGCTAAAATCTTACCAGTTTTTACATTTTGGTATCCTGTGTATAACTCAGGGTTTGCCAAATACGTTTCAGTAGCCTTTTTGGCTAATACTATTGCAATAATTCCGAAGATAAGACCTACGACACCATAACAGCAACAGGTTACAATTGAGATAATACCAAAAACTATAATAAGGGTAGCGTTAGGTAATTTTTGTTGTTCCATAATAAAAATACTATTGGTTAATTACTTTTGATGAAGAATAAATATAGCTAAAAAAACGGAAGGGCTAAAAATATTTATTCATTTTAATACCATAGCTTAGTACTATAATAAGCACATTGGTTGCGATGAGAACTATTTTAATAGGGGTGGAGTACTTAACTTTTACTACGAGATTAAAAAGTAGAAAGAGGATTAAAATAATTAGTGAATAAATAGCGGGATAGGTTTTAAACGCAGCTATAAATTCGCCTTTAAATACTAAGGCTGTGGCACGTTGTATGCCACAGCCTAAACATTCTATCCCGAAAAGCTGCTTATTTAAACAAGGCAGCATATAGTCTTCGAGGCCCTCTGTCATAGGGAACTTATTTGTTTGTTACAATAGCTTTATAGTCTATTGATACATTATCTGAGGTTACCAATTTCACTAAGTATACTCCATCTGCCATAGTAGCAGTGGAAATACTATACTTAGTATTGTTTCCTAAATCTGTTTTCGTAGTAACAAGTTTTCCAGTCATATCAAAAATATGTGCATATTTTAGTGTGTATGCTTCTGGATTCATTATTTCTAATTGCGCCTCTTTGTTATTTTGAAAGAAATTGACATTTCCAAGAATTTCATTCATTAGCACACGTCTTTCTTCAACAACTGTGTTAGCAGAAATTGCATCGTTTGCGGAACTCTTAAAGACAATAAAAAATCTATTTTTATAATCTCCAGCCGGTAGGTTTAAGGTAGCTGTAGAATTTCCATTAATTTGTGTGTAGGTATCCAGCACACTGTCAAATAATAAAACTGGATTCGTAACTTTAACAGCCTCCACTACTTGTACAATAACCTCGGTCTGTCTGTCTAATTTTATAGCATAAGGGATTTTGTTTTCTATACCCCAAGGCACTGTTTGTATTACAAACTCACCTATGGAATTATTATCCTTTCTATTGTTCATTTTTACTGGAAAATACGCTTCTGCAAAGCTTGCATCCATAGGGTGACGTGCGTCCATTCCTCTATCATAAAAATGAGTGCTAGTATCATGAAAAGCTAATACCATATCTCTAAAGTGAGTTTCGCCAAAATAAGTGTAGATACGAATCTGTGGTAGTCTTTTGTCTTTACTCACCACATCAGAATCTCCAGGTCTAGGGACAGCGTTATTGGCAGTTCTGAATTCAGAATTAGTAGCAAAACTTTCTGCAATATTTCTTCTATATTGGTTTTTTATAGTAATACTATTTAGAGAAGGGTCCACCACTGGAGAAGTTGAAGAATTTTCTGTTTGCAATAAAAATCCTTGTCCAACTGGAGCAAAACGACGTTTGTATTGTGCACCTGTTCCCATTTGTCCTCCTGCAGGCGTACCATCACTATTGTAATTTAAAAAGGGTGCTCCGGCTGAAAGTCCAGAAGTAGTTCCATCTGGATTACTAGTGCCAGGAATCCAAATATCAAATCCTCCTTTGTTGTCAATATATAAATGAGAATCTATAGTTCTGTCTTCGTCCCAATAGAGGAAAGCGTTAATCTCTGAGTTTTCAAAAGTGTCAGTTCCATCAGGATCTCCTCTTCTTGTATCATAAAATAACCGATTCAAATCCAGTGCAGAGGGATATGGATTACCAGTTAATACCTGCTCTGTATCTGTGCTTAGTGCAGGTACAGGAATTGTAGGCAATGTAAAATCTCCGTTATTAGGTCTTCCTCTAAAGTCGTATACAAAATCGTGTGTGCTTGTAGCACCATCTCTATTTACACCTTTCATAATAAAGCCTCTTCCAGGGGGTACCGCATTGTTAGCATAAATCCGTGTATAGGTAACACCAGCTCCAGATGCAAGTTTAGCGTAGGTCCATCTGGTTGAGATAGACAACGCGTTTGTAGCGGTATCAAAATTGCCTTCTCTTCCAGCGGTTGTACCTGTTGGCAGCGCATCTGTTAAACTTGTAGGTGCACTATAATCTAGTGCCAGAGGATCATACATAGGTGTAAAAATAGATCGTATACCCGCATTAATATTTCCAGCGGTAGCTAAAGGTACTGTAATATTATCTCCAACCGGGGATCCATAAAATGTATAATCCCAAGCATCACTACCAGGATTTGCACGATAAATAGAAATATATCCAGAACCTGAATTGGCTCCATTACTTTCTCCTTGGATTAATTGAGAGCCATTTCTTAGATAAATACTGGCTTCCGTAGTAGGATCGTTAGAATTAACTGTAAGATTCACATCATTTTCTACAAAGAGAACTTCGTCATTCACATAAATATAAGAATCTGAAGGTGTTGCAGAAGTATTAGGTGCAACATACAATTGAGCTACCGAAATAGCTGTAAAAAACAGCGTAGTAGGTAAAAGTAGTAGGTGTTTCATAATTTGGTTTTTAAGGCAGCACTAGGGGGAAAGCGCTACGTTTTCCGCGCTAAATTTAATTATATTTTTGACATTATGCCTAATATTCCCATGAAATTCCTAAAAATTTAATTTTAAATGTGTTAGCAACTCACATTGTATACTTATTTATATATTCTATTTTTGACAACATTATGAAAAAAGGAGATACCGTTTCGGCCATTGATGAACCTATTACCGGGGTTATAATTTCGGTAGAAGAAGATACTATTTTAATAGAAACTGAAGATGGTTTCCCTATGAGATTTCAGAAAAATGAACTGGTCGTAGAGGGTACGTTGCTTAAAAAGAATATCGCCAGAACAAATATGGAGGCAATACTTTCAGAAAAAGAGATTCCGCGTAAAAAAAAGAAAAATACACCAAAGCCTAAAGAACGTAACATCCCACCTATGGAGGTAGATCTTCATATCCATAAATTAACTGGTGCTACGCGACTTTCAAATTTCGATATGCTCACCATACAGCTGGATACGGCTAAGCGACAATTGGATTTTGCTATTCAAAAGCGTATTCCAAAAATTGTATTCATTCACGGTGTTGGAGAAGGCGTGTTAAAAATTGAACTAGAATATCTTTTTAGACGTTATGAAAACGTGAAGTTTTATGAGGCAGATCCTAGAAAGTATGGTTCTGGAGCCACCGAAGTTTATATTGTTCAAAATACTACAACCCTGGAAAAATAGGCGTTAAAATTAGTGTACCCGTTGCTATATTCGAAATAGTTCCTAAATCCAAGCTTTCTTGTGTTAATTCTTCCTCACCATTCGTAAAAACAGCATTGTTTACAAATAATTCTGCGCTACTTGCATAATCGTATTGGTGTTCAATATATATTTCAATAGTAGTTTCTACAGCAATGGCTGGATTTAGATAATCTGCACCAACATTTGGGTCTGTGATATTATTTTGCGGGTCTATATCATCTTCGGTGGCTTCGTTTCTGGTTAAAACACCATCGCCATCGTCATCCTCATCAAGGTAATCGGGGATTCCATCTCCGTCGGTATCCATTGGATTATCGAGGTCTGCACCAATTTCTATGGCTGTTGGCACATTATCTCCATCATCGTCAAAATCGTAATAATTTAATAGACCATCCATGTCGGTATCAAGGTCACTTTCCGTATCTTCTTCAACGCTGTCATTATCATTTAAAACAGCTACTATTATAAGGTTGGCAGTGCCATCTGTCCCTATATAATCCTGCAGCACGGTTGGTGAGGTAGGAGGAATGCTATTGCAAAAATAACTTGCTGTGGGAGCGATGTCAAAGGTTCGGTAGTTTATAAAGTTGGTGGTTTCATTTAATTGAAATTGAAGCGTACTGCTTTGAGTAAAAGCCCCGTCTTCCACATCTAATTGTAGGGAAAGGCTTTCATTGCTGGCATCGTTTATTTTGAAAAAAACCAAACTGCTAGCACCTTCGCAAAACTGAAGGGTTGCATCTTCAAAATTAAAACTTGTAACGAGTACGTCCCCATCATCACACGAGGATAAAAGTGTTGCTAGGAGAATAAAAGCGCATAATTTTCGCATAAACATAGTTGTTTAGTAGGGTAAAGAAACGTAATTCTTTGCAATTTAGCATTACTTAATTTTATATAAAAATGTATTTTTGCTTGTATGAAATGTCCATTAGTAATTTCTAATCCAATCACAATCAAAAAGAGGGCATTCCCTGCCCAAAAAGAAGACGGGCATCTTCCTAATTATTCAATATCCCATTAAGATGAAAAAAGTATATTTCGATAGCGCTGCTACAACCCAATTACGAAGTGAAGTAATTCGTTGTATTTCTGAAGTATTAAAAACCGAATACGGCAATCCGTCTTCAACCCATGCATATGGAAGATCGGCAAAATCTTTATTGGAGAACGCCAGAAAAGATATTGCAAAGCATTTAAATGTAACAGCTGCCGAAATTATTTTCACTTCCGGGGGTACCGAAGCAGACAACCTTATTTTAAATAGTTGTGTACGCGACCTTGGAGTTACAAGAATAATATCCAGTAAAATTGAACATCACGCAGTTCTTTATGCAATAGAACAGTTAAAACAGAAATTTGGCATTACAGTAGCTCATGTAGAATTAGACGATTGTGGCCACGTAAATTATGAACACTTAGAACAGTTACTTAGTGATACCAGCCATAAGACATTAGTAACCCTCATGCACGTTAATAACGAAGTTGGAAATGTGCTGGATCTTAAACGAACCGCAGCGCTTTGTGAGAACTATAATTCACTTTTTCATAGTGATACCGTTCAATCTGTTGGTCATTATGAAATAGATTTTGCCGAAATTCCTATTCATTTTGCAGCCGTTGCAGCACATAAATTTCACGGACCAAAGGGAGCTGGTTTTGCTTTTGTACGGAAAAATACAGGTTTAAAGCCTTTAATTTTCGGAGGTACACAAGAAAGAGGTCTTCGTGCGGGTACGGAAGCTGTCTACGCTATTGCTGGTATGGCTGAAGCGTTAAAAATATCCTACCAGAATTTAGAAAAAGAACGAACTTATATTTCCGACCTGAAAGATTATTTTAAAGGAAAACTTTCTGCTGAAATTCCTGGCGTAAAATTTAACGGCTCTTGCGACGATAATTCCCGTAGTACCTACACCCTATTAAATGTTTGTTTACCCATCCCGCCAGAGAAATCTATGATGTTGTTGTTTCAATTAGACTTGCATGGTATTGCTTGCTCAAAGGGAAGCGCTTGCCAGAGTGGTAGCGCAAAAGGTTCTCATGTGCTTACCGAAATACTTTCAGAAGAAGATATGATGAAACCTTCTATTCGTTTTTCATTTTCTAGTTTTAATACTAAAGAGGAAGTAGATTATGTGGTGGACGTTTTAAAAACATTTATTGACGCTTAAGCAACCCCGAATTTCTACCTACCACTACTGCTGAAATTTAGTATCTTCGATCCATAAAATTTCAGTTATGGAAATCGTACAACTTTCTAATAATGAGTTTCATACTTATTACAAAGGATATATAGAGAGAGCATTAAACAAACCTTTATTACAAGGTTTGGCCGAGGGAATGCTAGAAACCCACGAATTTTTTGATGCCATCCCAGAGGCAAAACAAGAATACCGTTATAAAGAAGGTAAATGGACGCCTAAAGAAATTCTCTTACATTTAATAGATACCGAACGTGTTTTTGCGTATCGGGCGTTACAATTTGCAAGGGCAAAAAATGTAGAAATTAGAGGTTTTGATCAAGATGAATTTGTTGAAAACTCCAATGCTAATGAGAGAACGATGCAGCATTTGTTGGAAGAATATCTGGCGGTACGCACGGCACAAATTATTTTGTTTTCTTCCTTTTCAGAACAGACACTTCAGCATACGGGTATTGCCAGTAACTCTCCACTTTCTGTACGCGCCGCGGGATATATTATTTGCGGTCACGAAAAACACCATATCGCTATTGTTAATGAAAGATATTTATAAATGCAGGTATTTAAACTTCTTAAAAAAACCTACCTAAGCTGGGATAAAAACGATCCCTGGGCAAAAAGTGCTATTGTGGCTTATTACGCCCTATTTTCATTGCCATCGTTATTAATGATTACGGTACATATTGCCGGTATTTTCCTTGGTCCAGATGCAGTACAAGGCAAAATTACAAATGAAATTGGTGGTCTTATAGGTAAAGATAGTGCAGCTGCCATAGAGGGGATGATTGCCAATGCAGCACTTGCAGAAAGTTCAACTATTACTGTAATTATAGGTGTAGGGATGTTGCTATTTGGAGCTACGGGAGTTTTCTTTCAACTTCAAAGAGCACTTAACAATATTTGGAGTGTACGTTCCAAAAAAATAAATTTTATTGACACGCTAAAAAGACGTGCCACTTCTTTCGGAGTGATTATAGCCATTGGCCTTTTGTTACTAATTTCTTTGCTGTTATCGGCTCTGATTTCAGGATTCAGTGAGCTGATAGCTAATTATTATTCTGTAGTTTCTTCAGGTGTTATCGAACTATTAAACTTTATAGTAACCGAAATTTTTATACTTTCAATTTTCGCAACCATTTTTAAAGTATTGCCAGACATTCATATTAAATGGAAAACAACGTTATTAGGCGCTTTTGTAACATCAATGTTGTTTTTAGTGGGGAAGTATGTCTTAGGGTTTTATTTCCAACAGGCAGATCCCGGATCTGTCTATGGCGCCGCAGGGAGTGTTGTATTAATCTTGTTGTGGGTTTATTATACGTGCCTCATTCTTTTTTTTGGGGCAGAATTTACGGTAAACTGGGCATTACAAAGAGGTATAAAAGTAGAACCTACCTCCAATGCGACTTTCTCTTATGAAAAAGAGCTTGAAGAACTTCGAGCATATAAAAAGAAGATCGAAGTAGATAAAAAAAAAGCGCAAGAACTAGCAAGAAATCCTCCTTCATAAATCTTTAACAAATTTTAGTATAAGCTTAATACGTAATCTTTGAGGTTGACTAACTGTCTCCGTATCTTGTTATAAAGAAATTATTAATTAAAACAGACAGAAAGATTATGAAAAAGAGAATAGCAATTTTAGCAACCAACGGATTTGAAGAAAGTGAGTTAACATCGCCAAAGAAAGCTATGGAATCGGAAGGTTTTACAGTAGAAATAGTAAGCGAAAAATCTGGAACCATCAAATCTTGGAGTGATGGAAATTGGTCTAATGAATATGTAGTAGATAAAACGTTAGATTCAGTTTCGGCCAAAGATTACAATGCTTTGGTATTACCGGGAGGAGTTATTAATCCAGATAAACTTCGAAGAAATCAAGACGCTTTACTATTTGTACGCGATTTTTTCAAACAGAACAAACCCGTTGCAGCCATTTGCCACGCAGCCTGGACATTAATCTCGGCAGAGGTTGTAAAAGGTAGAAAAATGACTTCTTTTAAATCTATTAAAGATGACCTTGTAAATGCAGGAGCTAATTGGGTAGATGAAGAAGTTGTTGTAGATTCAGGATTTGTAACTAGTAGAAATCCCGATGATTTACCAGCCTTCAACTCAAAATTAATAGAAGAAATTAAAGAGGGGAAACATGAAGAACAACACGCTTAAAACAACTGATTCATAAAAAAGAGGCTCGAAATGAGCCTCTTTTTTTTGTAATCTACCTGCATTGTCTCGACAAGCAGGTTTGTAACGTGGTTTTTAGGAAAGTAAAAACCTATTCCTCTTCACCCAAATGCTTTTTTGCATCTAAGTCTACAATTGCTTCTTGATAATCGTTCGTGTCGTAATCATCATCTTCAAAAGCAGCCATACTGTTTTCTAGTTTTGTACTTACTTTTACTAGATAGATGGTATCATCTGTTCTAACTTCAACGGCTTCGACGGTTTCGTTTTGAGCGTTTTTAAATTTAATTACGTGGTCGTCGTCATATCCATATGGGTATTTATCTACCAACATAGATAGTATTTCTGGGGTTAATTTTCTAAAATCTACAATTACGCGCTTCATTATAAAAGTTTGATGGTTTGTTGTTTTGTTTGGGTAAATGTAAAACACTTAGGTTTAACTCAAAATTAATTTTTGAAATTTTTATAAAAATTAAATGCACTACGAATCAATTCATTATCGATTTGTTGGTCAATAATGTACCGATTAAAATCTTCAAGAAGCACAAAATTCACGTTTCCGTCGGTATTTTTCTTGTCAAATTTTAAAAGTTGAATGATCTGCTCTATGTCATGCTCTGAAAAGTCATACCGTTTATAAATGGAAAGAAAAATTTTTGTGGTTTGCTCTAATTTTTTCTGCGGAAAGTTTTTCAATTGCGCAGAAAGATAATTGGCTAAAATCATTCCTATTGCGATAGCTTCCCCGTGCAACAAGGTTTTCTTATCTGAATTTTCTAAACAATAGGATTCTATGGCGTGTCCTAAGGTATGCCCGTAGTTAAGCGTTTTCCGAAGATTTTTTTCAGTAGGATCTTTGGTAACTACCTCATTTTTAATTTCAATAGACTCCCAGATAAATTTTTCTGTTAACTTAGCATCACGTACATCAAAATCTTTAAGTGCATTCCAATACGCTTCTGAAGCAATTAACCCGTGTTTTAACATTTCGGCATAACCAGAAGTGATTTGTTCTTTAGGTACTGTTTTTAAAAATTCAATACATACAAAAACCGCCATAGGGTTGCGAATAACGCCTACCTGATTCTTTAAATGCCCCAAGTCTACGCCATTTTTTCCGCCAATCGAAGCATCTACCATTGCCAATAGTGATGTAGGGATGTTCAGAAACTCAATCCCGCGTTTAAAAGTACTTGCCACAAAACCACCTAAATCTGTTACCACACCGCCCCCTAAATTAATAAGTACGCTATTTCTGTCTGCACCCAAGTCACTCATTTGTTGCCAAACGGTGGTACAGGTGCTGATGGTTTTATGAATTTCCCCAGATGGAATTGTAATGGTTTGAAATAAAAAATGGGTTGGCATCTGTTTTGTGAAAATAGGCAAACAATGTATTTCGGTATTTTCATCTACCAGAACAAATACTTTCGAAGGCTTGCAACGCTCCAATGTTTCTCGTAAAACATCCCAAACAGAAGCACCACAAAAAACCGATCCTCTTTCTTTTTCAATTTTTTTCATACCTTTTAGGATGTTTTATTAAGTTTAATAGACGATTGCATTTCGGTAGGTAAATCTACTTATATTTGCGCATATTTTTCTCCAAATATGAGTACAAATCCTATTTTTAATAATACTGAAACTGCGTTTAAATTAAAAACAAATTCGCAACTAGAGCGTGCTTATTTTCTTTTTAAAATGATAGCCAATGAACCTTTGGTGCGAATAGGTACAGCAGCAACAAAGTTCGCGCTCAACTTGCACCTGCCCGTGGAAGGATTAATTCGCTCTACTGTTTTTGATCATTTTTGTGGTGGTATAAACGAAGAAGATTGTATGCCTGTGGTAGATAGTTTGTTTGACGTTGAGGTACATTCTGTGCTGGATTATTCTGTAGAAGGAAAAGAAGAGGATGCACAGTTTGATGCTACCTTGGCCAAAGTAATAGAACTTACCAGGTTTGCTGAACACAAAGATGCGATGCCGTTTTCAGTTTTTAAACCAACGGGATTTGGCCGATTTAAAATTTGGGAGAAAGTTTCAGCAAAAGAAACCCTTACCGAAATTGAGGAAACAAGATGGAAACGTATTCAGCAACGGTATGACGAAGTTTGTAAAGTAGCACACGATTGTTCTATTTCATTATTAATAGATGGAGAGGAATCCTGGATGCAAGATGCAGCAGATGCGCTTTGTGAAGAGATGATGGAGAAGTATAATAAACAAACACCTATAGTTTTTAATACACTACAATGTTACCGTTGGGATAGGTTGGATTATCTAAAAGAAGCTCATAAACGCGCCAAAGCAGGAGGTTATAAGTTAGGTTTTAAAGTTGTGCGTGGCGCTTATATGGAAAAGGAGAACGATCGTGCCGAAGAAAAAGGCTATCCAACCCCAATTTGTGCAAGCAAACAAGCTACAGACGACCATTTTAACGCTGTCATGCAATACATTCTGGATAATCTTCAAGATATCTCACTGTTTTTGGGGACGCATAACGAGAACAGTAACTATTTGGCATTAGAAATTATTGATGCCAAAGGATTGACGAAAAATGATTCTAGAATTTGGTTTGGCCAATTATACGGTATGAGTGACCATATAAGTTACAATCTTGCCGAAGCTGGTTTTAATGTGGCAAAGTATATTCCATTTGGGCCTGTGAAAGATGTGATGCCTTATTTAATAAGACGTGCCGAAGAAAATACATCGGTTGCCGGACAAACGAGTCGTGAGCTCACTTTATTGAAAAGAGAGCGGGAGCGTAGAAAGATGTAAGAAAAAAAAATTAAAAATGCGCTACCTATAATCAGATGAACATTGTGCGTGTTTTGTGTTCTCTGTGGTTACTAAAGCAGTAAAATTTAGTTTTGAGTGTATTGAATACTCAAGTTATGTGCTTCTTGTTTTTTTGCACAAACCACAAACCACAAACCACAAACCACAAACCACAAACCACAAACCACAAACTACTTTACTTCCTTAATAGCTAGTACGGTTGCAGTTTTGTTGCAATTTTGAATTCGGAGTTGCAATTTTTGCTCTTTTACTTTTCCATCTATCAAGTAGATTTTACAAGAGTCTAACTTTCTATCGGTTTCAGAGAAATCTACATCACCTTTTCTTAAAATGGTTTGAATAGCTGCAGTATCGAGTTGAAATTTATTTCGCGTGACATCGCTTTCAGCAGAAAATTCAATTTTTTTAGTTCGGATATCTTTCAACGTTCGTGCATCAAAACCATAATCGCAACTGGTTTTTTTACCTCCTAGAAAGAAAAATAAAATGATAAGACCTACAATAAAACCTGCGCCGTAGTAGGCGAAACGCTGGATTACCTTCATGAAAATGTTGCTTTTAGTATATGAGCAAATTAATATCACTCCAAGACATATCGAACCAATCTGCCACGGCTTTGTTGGTTAAAATGCCGCGGTAAAAATACAAACCATTTCGCAGACCACTGTCAAAACGAATGGCATTTTCCAGACCACCATTTTCGGCAATATCCAGTAAATACGGTGTAAAAATATTGCTTATAGATATAGAAGCCGTTTTAGGATATCGTGCAGGAATATTAGGAACACCATAATGGATTACACCATTTGTTATTTGTGTTGGTTCGTCGTGAGAGGTTACTTCAGTGGTCTCAAAACAACCTCCCATATCTACGCTAACGTCAATAATAACAGCTCCTTTTTTCATGTTTTCCACCATTGTTTTGGTAACAATTATGGGAGATCTGTTTTTACCTCTAACGGCGCCAATGGCTACATCGCAACGGCGAAGTGCTTTCAATAAATTTTTTGGTTGAATGGTAGAAGTGTATAAAGGCCTGCCAACATTGGCTTGTAATGTACGGAGTTTTGTTAAAGAGCTGTCAAACACCTTTACGCTTGCTCCTAATCCCAAAGCCGATCTCACTGCATATTCACCTACAGTTCCTGCTCCTATCACAACAACTTCAACAGGTGGAACACCACTAATATTCCCGAAGAGAAGTCCGTTCCCTTTTTTTGCATTTACCATTAATTCTGAAGCTATGAGAACAGCAGCAGTGCCAGCGATTTCACTTAGTGCTTTTACAGCTGGATAACTCTGGTCTTCATCTTTTATAAATTCAAAACCTAATGCCGTTATTTTTTTCTTTGCAAGTGCTTTAAAGTAAGATTCTTGCCTAGTTTTAAGCTGAAGGGCAGATATAAGCACCGTTTTCGGTTTCATAAGTTCCAACTCATCTAAAGTAGGGGGTTCTACTTTCAATATAATCGGGCAACCAAAAACCTGATGTTTGTCACTAGTAAGTTTTGCGCCGGCTTCACTATATTCATTGTCACTAAAACCAGCTTCTTCTCCTGCACCTTTTTCGACCAAAACTCTGTGACCGTGGGCGACCATAGCTCCAACGGCATCTGGGGTTAGGCATATTCTTTTTTCTTGAAAATAGGTTTCTTTTGGAAGCCCAATAAAAAGTTCACCTTTTTGTTTAGAAATCTCTAGTTTTTCTTCCTGTGGAAGTAATTGCGCCTTGGTAAAAGGGGAAGAGGGTTGTTGCATAGTCCTTCGGTTGGTTGCACCAAGTTACTAATATAATTCTGAATTCTGAATTTAAAATTTATTCTTTAATCATATTCGCTGATGCCATAGAGTAATTGTTTTAGTTTACTTCCATTGATTTCAATGGGTTTGTAGGCAGTGTTGAATTTTTCTATGGATAAAGCTACATTTTTTTTCATGTTTTGGTATTCAATAGGGATTTTATTGGCACACTGTTTTTCGTTTTCATAACTACTTAGCATAATGCCGAACTTTTCATAAAATTTAGAACCTTGGTCTATAAAGGCATTGTATTGGGTAATAAATTGCAAGAGCCTGTCTATAGGGAACTGAAGATTGATTTGCATCGTTCTCACTTTTGAAGGTTTATCACCAGCCGTAATAGTAGCATTTAAAGTGTCGAGATATGTATTTAATTCTTCACCTATGATACTCCAATCGTCATTTTCTCTACATTCTTTTAATGCCGTTTTATATTTAATGGGTTGGGTGTAATCTTTAAACAGTTGTTCCAGCTCAGTCATAATGCTTTCGTTGCTTTTTTGGAGAAAAGCTGTTTCAAAATAGATGGTATTGAGGTCGTTGTGCATTCTAAGAGTGAAATCTAAGATACATTCCACGTTTTTTAAATTCGCTTCTTTTTCTGAAACTGAGGTAGTATTACTGGTAAACAGAGAAACGAAAGAATGAATCACAGACGTATAAATATTATTTCCCAGTAAGGTAGAAATATTGAATCCAGATTTCTTGTCTCTTTTGTCTACTAAAGTTTTTTTCACATCCTGGAATTCTGAATAGTTGTTGGGATTGGAAATTTTACTGATTTCGTTTAAGGTGGCTACTGATGAAAAGTGATGGTCCAGGGATAATGTTTTCTCATAAAGTATTTTGATAATCTGGAGCCCTTTTAAATACCTTATTTTGGCAATATCTGAGAGATAGAGACTGGTTTCCAGAGCAATTTGTTCTTTAATGATATCTTTCGCCAGAAGCAAATTTATCTTTCCTTCGGTTGTTTGGGCTTCCTGTAGTGTGTGGTTTATTGTTTGTAGTTTATTTTCAAGTTTTGTTTGCTCGATTTCAAATATGGCAGTTCGTTGCACGATTGTGGTATATAACTCTACTAGAATAGAATCAATTTCTTCGTTAACAGACGAATTGGCTCGCAAATTTTGGGGCAATCCAAAACTTGCCATAAAAGCTATTAAAAAGAAGCAACGTACCATATCATTCTAGATTGAAGATTATAGTGAATGTATTTTCTGTAATTAAGATAGGGTAGGACCCTTTTGATATGCTTAATTGATTACCACTCTCAGATAATGAATTTTTTAAGGCCTGTGGCAAAGTAAATATTTGCGGAACCTTAAAATAATAGGTTGTTGATTTATTTATATTTAACGGATTTATACCTGTAATTTTTTCTTGAGTTGCCTGAGACAAATTTTGGCGGTCCATCGTAAATATGAGCTTGTTATCTGGCTGTAACACAAGTGTAGTGTTGGCTGCAGAACGATTGTTACTGTCTATATCGCAAATACCTTGTTTGCCGTCACAATGAAAGCCGTTAAAGGAAGTCGTTGCTAATATAGATTTACTTTGGGATAGGCATATAAAGCCTATGCACAGCACCAGAGCGGTGGTGAAGGTCACTTTCATAATAAAGTTTTAATGTGTAACGAAAGGGGAGTTAACTGTGTGGGGTGCTCCAATTAAATTTTACGAAAACTATTTACTCGTCAATTTGGTAGCCCCTATTTTTTAATCCTTGCAGAAGACCTGGTGTATGGGCGTCTCCATAAATTATGGCAATTTTATCATGTGTTTCAACATCAATTCTTTTTAAAACAATATTATTTCTAAAATCCATAATAACATCATTTCTAATATCTTTAGGAACTTTGAATTTACTACAGTTTGATTCTTCCAAAACGGAAGTTTCAAAATCGCAAGGTGCTAATTCAATTTTGCCATATGTAGTTTCATAATAATTCATAAGTTCTTCTAAGGTTGCGTCCACATTTTCTGATTGATCTACCGGCACTCCAAGTTCGTCATAAGAAGGCTGGTCTATGATTTCCTTTTTAAGTTTAATTTTATGTTTTTTACCCACTATAGAATCGATAATATGTTTGTAACCATCTCCAGCTACAGGGCTTCCTAAAAATTTTCTAAATTTTCTCAGTAAGGTATCATTAGCTCCATCTGCTTTTACTTTTTCAGTATAAAAAAAGTAATTAAGAGCGCTAAGAGAGTCCATTTTTTTATGTAAATCGTCATAATAACTTGGTGTTCCTAAATGGTGTGTTGGTAACAAAACAATTGTTTTTGAAGTTGAGTTCGCGATGTGCATTTTTGCGAAATCATCATAAATCCCCATTATTTTAAAGCTTGTATTCAGTAGTAAATTTTTACAACTAAATAAAGATAAAAGAGATAGGCATAGAATAAAATGTTTCATATATATTGTTTTAAAACATTAATAGAGATTAGTTAAATTGAACGCAGTACTATTCTATATGAATATTGTTAGTAAGATAGAACTGTTTAACTGCGTTCAACATAAAGGGTCAGTTTAATTTTTATTTTAATTACAATATCAGAATAATTATAAGATCAATAATTATTTGCAGGATTTGTCCTCCACCACCATTTCCGAAAATTTGATTTAAATGACAAGAGAGTTGCCACCACTTGCACACACCTCTAGAGCTTGCAATTAGTGTATTATCGTCTAATAATTGTTCATTACCACCAAACAAAGCTATTTCTCCATCGCTTACTTCTCTGTTATTATTCTTAGAATAATTATGAATAAACATTATTGCTTTTCCGTATACTTTGTAGTCCGCGTTTTCCAAAAGTTGTTTCGAGGAATAATTTGCGGCTAAAAACTGATATGCCTTTTTCAGAAGATCTTCTCCTTCTACTGGCACCGGCGGTAATATATAACTAGTCGGTTTAACCTTGCCTAACAGAGCTTTTTGTTTAAAGTTGAGATACGTATCTCCTTTTGAATAAGCAGGTCGGACATCGTCTACAAACTCTACAAAACCTTGTTTCAAGGCAGTTTTTACAGACTCTTCTGTATATGATTTCTGAGCCAAGCCAACAACTGTAGATAAAAATATCAAGATTATAACTGTTTGTTTTAAACTTCTCATAATATAAAATTTTAATAAACACCTACTCATACGCTTTTCGGTTCCCGCGGCTGGATTTTCGTGCCTAGCTTAGCACGGAAACAAACCTTTGGTTATCTTCTAAAATTTACATATCTTAGCTAAAGATATAAACAAAAGTTTATTTCTACACACACTGTGAGAGCTTCTACCTGGTAGAAGCTTTCTCTTTTATATAATTTATCTTCTTGCCATGTTATAATTTTTAAGTTAGAAATTGTAATGAACCGCCTTAATCCGTTTCTCACAACTCCCCAGTTATTTGAGCACGTTTGGGGCGGTTTTTTTGAAATTATTAGTTTAAAGGTGTGGTATAATTTTCTAAAAATCAAGGGAATGTACTCGCGTTTCAAGAATTATCCACCCGTAATTCGTGAATTACGACCTATAGTGATTCACTTAAATAGCTGTATTTCAGTATTTTAAATAAATAGGAATTGCTTACATACAACTTCTACGGTTTCCGAGCTTCAAATTTTACTATATTTATGTAGGGGAATTCTTAGATTATGACCAATCAACAAATCCGTTCGTTTATTAGCACCTGCCTTTTCAGTTTAAGTATCTGTTTGGCGAGTAATGCTCAGAACCTGAAGCAGTCCGACCTGGATAAGCTTGGAGACGAGCCACTGCTTACCTTATTCGATAAAAATGATGGTGACTCTACAACACAAGAAAAAATAGCCAGAACGTATTTAGACCGTGCCCGTAAACAAAAAGACACCATAAAAATGGCTCGGGGTTATGATCGATTGGCCCGTATTTTTCATCCAGAGAAGAATATTGCATTTACGGATAGTTTGATTGAGATTTCTAAAAATCAAAAGCATAATTTTTATCCAGCTAATGGGTATTTTATCAAGGCAAGCAATTATAAGAAACTTGATGATTTTAATAACTTTTTCTTAAATATGAAAATTGGTTATGATCTTGCCGTAAAATCTGAGAATAATTCATTACAAAATTTTTCATTTAATAGATTGGTTTTTTACAAAGCAGTTTGGGGTGATGCAGAAGAAGCACTTAGTCTCCAGAGGGAAGCACATAAATTTATTCTCTCTGATTTTTACAAAGAAAAAAGGAGAAGCGAATCTAGAGGGTCAAAATTTTTTAATATTGATAGTCTGTTAAATATCGATTTATGCTATTCTTATCAAAATTTTGCTCATTGTTTTGTTAATTTAAAGAAATTAGATTCTGCTGAATATTATAATAAAAAATTGTTTTCGACTTCGATTTTATATCCTTCAAAACGATCCAACTCTTTTATCGCTTGGAGTTTAGCTGCTAAATTAGAAATTGATTATTACAATGGTAAATATTTAAATGTTATCAAACAGAGTGAAAGTTTATTAAAGAATGATACTATAATTCAATTAGGCTATTTATATGACGTATTGATTTTTGATGGACTAGCACAGTATGAAGTGTCAGATAAAAATGAAGCTGTTTATATCTTAGAAAAAATAGATTCTTCATTTGTAAATCGTGGAATGAAAGAATTTTTTCCTTACGAAAGATTAGTTTATGAAAAACTGATAGAATATAGTAAATCAACGGGAGATTTCAATAAGCAGTTAGAATATCTTGAAAAGATAATTATTGTTGATAGTATATTAAAAAGTAGATATAGTTTTTTTGACTCTAAAATGCTTACTCAATTTGAAACACCTAAGTTGTTAGCAGAAAGAGAAACTTTAATAAAGCAATTAACAAAGGAAAACCAAACCCCAGATCCGAAACTCTATTTAGCATTAACTGCTTTAACTGCATCTTTATGTTTATTATTTTATTACATCAGAAAACGTTTGGTATACAAAAAAAGATTTGAAAAACTACTAGCACAAAGAAATGGCAAGAGCGTCCTACCATTATATAACAATAATCCGCAAAACGAACTTTCTACAGAAGTCGTAGAAGATATCTTAGAAAAACTAGACCGTTTTGAACGACAACATAAATATTTGGATGCAGAAATTACACTGCAAAGTTTAGCAAAAAAATTTAAGACCAATTCCAATTATCTCTCCAGAGTGATTAATTTAAAACTGGAAAAAAACTTTTCGCAATATTTACACGAACTTCGTATTGGGTATGCTGTAGATGAGTTGTTTAGTAATAAAGCATATAGAAGATACACTATAAAAGCAATAGCAGAAGAGTGCGGTTATAAAAATGCAGAATCCTTTTCAAAAGCTTTTTATAAATTATATGGAATTTATCCATCGTATTATTTAAAGAAATTGGAGGAAAATACGGGATAATTTTTACCTAAACAAATCCATAATCTGATGCCAAATGGTTCTTTTGCGGCCTAATTCTTCTTCAAACTCTTCAAGATCGTTGCCTCTAATTCTGGAAAATAATTTTGCTCTAATCAAGTATACTATTGGAACCAAAACCATCATTAAAGGTATTATATAGATAAGTTCAACCTCATCAAATCCACCACTTTCATTTATAATCCCCCACAATTGAAATGAATACATAGCAAGTGGCACCAAAATTATCCAATGCCACCAGTGCTTACAAGTAAAAAACCAAATAAAGAGTAGTAATAATGGAACAGCTTTACCAGAAACATACCAAGCTAAGTGCATAACACTATTATAACTTGTATTTATTGTAAAAAAAGAAGTTTCCCAAGAATTTGAATCTTCTGGGAAACTTTTGTATGAATAAAATATAAATGGAGTTATTGCAATTAAAATCACAATTATTCCTCCAATAAAAAGGATTTTCCTACCCTTGTCTCGGGATATCGGGGTTGACAATTTGCTGTTCTGTTGTTTCATCTTCGATACTTTCTGGAGTACAAGATACAAATAGAGTTGCACTGAAGATTGCTGCTAAAAAAAGGTAGTTTTTAAGTTTCATAATACTAGTTTTTGTGAGGTTTATAGTACAAACTTAGCACGAAAAAACACAAGTATTAGGACTATTATCGGCGTATCTTAGTGGGTTTGGCTTTAGGCAAAAAAAATCCTGCTTAAAAGTATTCGATTTGGGGCAAATTCACTTAAGGGTAACTAATAATATATGTCTAGCTGCAATCTTTATTTCATAGGCAATTTTCTATATATACGGTTCTACTTCCATTTTGGTTTTTTGTT
This sequence comes from Rasiella sp. SM2506, assembly GCF_050859505.1. Classification (GTDB taxonomy): domain Bacteria; phylum Bacteroidota; class Bacteroidia; order Flavobacteriales; family Flavobacteriaceae; genus Marinirhabdus. The sequence continues at coordinate 2,404,120 of NZ_CP193934.1, forward strand.
AGTTCTATCTTCGTTACCGTATCGGGCAACAATGTTTCAATTTTTTCTGGCCATTCTATTAAACACCAATGACCTGTATCTAAATAATCTTCTATCCCAATATCCAAAGCTTCTTCTTCACTTTCCAATCGGTAACAATCAAAATGATATACTTTCTCATTAGCTAGTACATATTCATTCACAATAGAGAATGTTGGACTGCTTAAAGCTTCTTTTACACCAAGTTGCTGAGCTAAAACATTGATGAATGTTGTTTTGCCAACACCCATTCCTCCATAAAATAAGAGGATTTTTGTAGTAGCTTCCAATAGCACTTTACCAGCAACTTCTGGTAATTCTTGTAGTGTAAAGGTGTGTTTCATAAATTTTAACAAAAGCGAATATATGTGAATTTCAACGATAATAAACAAATATAATCGTTGAAATTCACATATTGAAGAATATTCTTACAAATAAAGAATCTAATTTATTGTTTAGGCTCTAAAACAGCGAAGGGTATGATCATTTCTTCTAAAGAAACGCCCCCATGCTGGTAGGTGTTTCTGTAGTACCCTACGTAATGGTTGTAGTTGTTGGGATAGGCAAAGAATAGGTCACCCTTAGCGAAAATAAAAGAGCTGCTCATATTTATAGTAGGAAGGTGAATTGCTTTAGGGTTCTTCGCAGCCAATACGTCCTTATCTTCATAGGTAAGACTTTTACCAGTTTTGTAACGTAAATTTAAACTTGTGTTCTTATCACCAATCACTTTACTTGGGTTTTTTACATTAATAGTCCCATGATCTGTGGTAATTATTAGTTTAAAACCAAGATTAGAGGCTTGCGTAATAATTTCCATAAGCGGGCTGTTCTTAAACCAGCTTTGCGTAAGAGAACGGTAAGATTTATCGGTAGAAGCTAGTTCTTTAATAACTTCCATTTCAGTTTTAGAATGCGATAGCATATCTACAAAATTGTAAACTACGGCTATTAAATCTTCATCTTTATGACTTTTAAAGTTGTCTGAAAGCCTTTTCCCCTGTTTTAAACTAGAAATTTTATGATAACTCCAGTTTAAATTTTTATTTAAACGTTTTAATTGAGCCTCTAAAAATTGCTTTTCAAACATGTTTTTTCCACCTTCTTCTGTGTCATTTAGCCAATAGTCCGGGTGTAGTTTTTCCATCTCGCTAGGCATAAGTCCGGAGAAAATGGCATTCCTGGAGTATTGCGTCGCCGTAGGCAGGATACTACAAAACATTTCTTCTTTGGATTTCTTGTAGCTATTAGAAACAAAAGGTTCAAATGCTTTCCATTGGTCGTATCGAAGATTATCAACTACCACCAATAGTGTTGGGCCTTTGTCTACCTCTGGCATAATACGTTCTCTAAAAAGTGTGTGAGACATAATTGGCGCATCACCGTCATCTTCAAACCAGGATGGATAGTTCTTATCTATATATTTGCAGAATTGAGTATTAGCCTCTGTTTTTTGAGATTCTAAAATTTCAAACATACCGGTATCTTCAATATCTTCCAGCTGCAATTCCCAATACACCAGTTTTTGATACAACTCTACCCAGCCTTCGTAGGAATTTATCATAGACATATCCATCGCAATTTTTCTAAATTCCTGCTGATAGCTAGATGTTGTTTTTTCTGAAATTAACCTGGAATGGTCTAAATTCTTTTTTAAACTCAATAAAATCTGGTGAGGATTTACAGGTTTAATGAGATAGTCGGCAATTTTACTACCAATAGCTTCTTCCATGATATACTCCTCTTCACTCTTGGTGATCATCACTACAGGAAGTGAGGCTTGTTTTTCTTTTAATTCGGCAAGGGTTTCAAGTCCTGTGAGTCCTGGCATATTTTCATCCAGAAAGACGATATCAAAATTTTCTTTCTCAATTTCTTCCAAAGCTTCGGTACCACTTTTAGCGGTTGTTACTTTGTAATTCTTATTTTCTAAGAAGATAATATGGGGTTTTAGTAAATCTATTTCGTCGTCTACCCAAAGTACTTTTATATCGTTCATATATGTATATTTGTTGTCGTTCTCCTTAGCGTTATGGAAGAAATGTGGATGTTATAGAAACTGAATTTTTCAGAATATAAATCTTGCTAGTAGTAATAACCTCAAAATTACTATGCAAGTATCTTAGAAAAGCTAATTAAAGGTTAAATTTTGACGACCAGAAAAAAACTAAAAATCATTAACGATCCCATCTACGGCTTCATTACCGTACCGAACAAACTTATTTTCGAATTAATAGAGCATCGCTTCTTTCAGCGATTACGCCGGATCTCCCAAATGGGGATGAGCTATTTGGTCTATCCAGGAGCTCATCACACCCGTTTTCACCACGCTTTGGGCGCTATGTTCTTAATGGAGAAGGCAGTGCGCGTTTTACGCTCTAAAAATACCGAAATCTCTACAACAGAAGAAGACGCGCTGTACATTGCTATCTTATTACATGATATTGGCCACGGACCTTTTAGCCATGCCATGGAACATAGCATTGTAGAGAATATTTCCCACGAGCAGATTTCTCTGTGGATGATGGAGGAATTAAATAAAGAGTTTAAAGGTGCGCTTACGGTAGCGATTAAAATTTTTAAAAACGAATACCCTCGTAAGTTCTTACATCAATTGGTGTCTGGACAATTAGATATGGATAGGCTGGACTACTTACGTCGCGACAGTTTTTACACGGGCGTAAGCGAAGGTGCTGTAAATAGTGAACGCCTTATAGCCATGCTTTACGTAAAAGATGATGCCTTGATGGTAGAGGAAAAGGGAATTTATTCCGTAGAAAAATTTATCGTTGCCCGTAGACTAATGTATTGGCAGGTGTATTTGCATAAAACAAGTTTGGTGGCAGAACAATTGTTGGTAAAAATGCTAAAACGTGCTAAGTATCTTTCAGATAAGGGAGCTGAGGTGCCAGCAAGTACAGCGCTTTCCTATTTTCTTCGGAACCATGTTTCGGCTCAAGACTTTTCAGCTGAAATATTAGACACCTTTGCCACATTAGACGATTATGATATTGTTTCGGCCATGAAAACTTGGGTTCATCATGAAGATTTTGTGCTTAGCGAGCTATCAAAAATGCTGCTAAACAGAGATTTACTAAAGATAAAGTTGAAGAAAAAACCCATTCCGAAAGAAAAAATGGAAGAAAAACGATCTGAAGTGATGGAGAAATACAATTTAACCCACGAAGAAGTAACGTATTTCGTTTTTGAGGGTCTTATAGAGAATCAGGCATACGATATGAAGAAAGACACGATAAACCTAATTACAAAAACAGGAAAGGTGATAGATGTAGCCAAAGCGAGCGACCAATTAAACATAGAAGCGCTCTCTAAGAAGGTGGTAAAATATTATCTATGCTATCCCAAAGCACATTAGCAATCCTTTTTTTATATTTGCAAATCTTGAAACCTATAAATGAAATTTAAAGCCAGCCAGATTGCAGGAATTTTAAACGGCGAAGTAGAGGGAAATGAAGACGCCGAAGTTTCTAAATTATCGAAAATTGAAGAAGGGACAGAAGGGAGTTTAACCTTTTTGGCCAATCCTAAATACACTTCTTATATTTACACTACGCAAGCTTCGGTCACAATTGTGAATGCCGATTTTATTGCTGAAAATCCCATTACCACCACCTTGATTAAAGTGGAAGATGCCTATAAAGCGTTTTCTATGTTGTTGGAATATTACAACCAGGTAAAGATGAATAAAACGGGAATTGAGCAACCCGTCTTTATTTCTGAAAGTGCCAGCTATCCCGAAGATATTTATTTGGGCGCTTTTTGCTACCTGGGAGATAACGTAACTATAGGTAAAAATGCAAAGATTTATCCTAACGTGTATATTGGTGATAACGTTCAAATAGGTGATAATGTCGTTGTTTTTGCAGGGGCTAAAATTTATTCTGAAACGAGTATTGGCAATAATTGTCTTATACATAGTGGTGTGATCATAGGAGCAGACGGATTTGGTTATACTCCAAATGAAAAAGGCGAATACACTAAAGTGCCTCAAACCGGAAATGTAATTATAGAAGATAACGTGGACGTAGGAGCAGGAACCACTATTGACCGAGCAACGTTGGGTTCTACCATTATCCGTAAAGGGGTTAAGCTAGACAACCAAATACAGATTGCTCATAATGTAGAGATTGGTAAAAACACTGTAATTGCAGCACAAACGGGAATTGCTGGCTCAACAAAAATTGGAGAAGGTTGCCAGATTGGCGGTCAGGTAGGTTTTGCAGGCCACTTAACTATTGGTAATAATGTTCGCATACAGGCGCAAAGTGGCATTGGTCGCAACGTAAAAGACAATGAAACATTACAAGGCTCTCCAGCGTTTAATTATGGTGACTACAACAAGAGCTACGTACATTTTAAAAACTTATCCAGTACCATGCTACGCTTTAACGATATTGAAAAAAAACTAAAAAATGACTGATTGTAACGCACCTATGCAAACCACGATCGCAAAAGAAGTCACACTCACTGGAGTAGGACTTCACACGGGAAAAGAGGTGACACTTATCTTTAAACCTGCTCCCACAAATCACGGCTATACCTTTGTTCGTGTAGATTTGGAAGGAAGCCCCGTGATTGAAGCAGATGCTAATTATGTGGTAAATACCCAACGTGGAACCAACCTGGAAAAACGAGGCGTAAAAATTCAGACTTCGGAGCACGTTTTAGCTGCTTTGGTAGGAATGCAAGTAGATAATTGTATTCTGGAACTGAATGCTTCTGAACCACCTATAATGGATGGGTCTTCAAAATATTTTGTGGAAGCTATTGAAAAAGCAGGTATTGTCGAACAAGACCAGCCAAGAAATGAGTATGTGGTAACGGAAGTAATTTCCTATCTGGATGAAGAGTCTGGAAGCGAAATTACCATTATACCCTCAGACGATTACCAAGTGACCACCATGGTCGATTTTGGCACAAAAGTCCTGGGAACACAAAATGCATCGTTAAAGGATTTGAAAGACTTCAAAACCGAAATTGCAGATGCGAGAACCTTCAGCTTTTTGCACGAAATTGAAATGTTGCTGGATCACGGTCTTATTCAAGGTGGCGATTTAAACAATGCTATTGTATATGTAGACAAAGAGCTTTCTCCAGAAACGATGGAGAAATTGCGAAATGCCTTCAAAAAAGATAAAATTTCAGTAAAGCCTAACGGAATATTAGACAACCTTACACTGCATTACCCTAATGAAGCCGCAAGACACAAGCTGTTGGATGTTATTGGAGATTTGGCATTGGTTGGAACACGCATTCGCGGAAAAGTAATTGCTAACAAACCGGGACATTTTGTAAATACTCAATTTGCAAAAAAGCTTTCTCAACGTATAAAACTTGAAAAGCGAAATAACATTCCAAAATTCAATCCGCATGCAACGCCTGCTAAAGATGTGAATGCTATTATGGATATGCTGCCTCACCGTCCCCCATTTTTGTTTGTTGACAAAATTTTGGAGTTGAGTGACACTCATGTAATTGGATTGAAGAATGTAACCATGAACGAACCGTTCTTTGTTGGGCATTTTCCAGGAGCTCCAGTAATGCCAGGCGTACTTATAGTAGAAGCAATGGCGCAAACTGGCGGAATTCTAGCGCTAAGCACTGTTCCAGATCCTGAAAATTATTTGACGTTTTTTATGAAAATAAATAATGTGAAATTTAAGCAACAGGTAAATCCAGGAGATACGTTGTTTTTTAAACTCGAATTAATTACCCCAATTAGAAGAGGAATTGTGCATATGCGAGGAAATGCCTATGCCAATGACAAATTAGTAACCGAAGCCGAATTAATGGCTCAAATTGTAAAAACCAAAAACACATGAACCAACCGTTAGCGTATGTACACCCAGGGGCAAAAATTGCCAAAAATGTGGTGATAGAGCCGTTTACAACCATACATAATAATGTTGTAATTGGCGAGGGAACGTGGATTGGTTCTAACGTGACCATCATGGAAGGCGCCCGAATTGGGAAGAATTGTAATATTTTTCCAGGAGCTGTAATCTCTGCTATTCCACAGGATTTGAAATTTCAAGATGAAGAGACTACCGCAGAAATTGGCGATAATACAACCATTAGAGAATATGTAACTGTAAATCGTGGTACCGTAGACAGAGGAAAAACTGTAATTGGTAATAATTGTTTAATTATGGCCTACTGTCACATTGCACACGATTGCTTTGTAGGCGATAACTGTATCTTTTCTAACAATAGTACCTTAGCAGGACATATTACTGTGGGGAACCACGTGATTTTAGCTGGGATGACGGCTGTACATCAGTTTTGTATGATTGGTAATCACGCCTTTGTAACAGGAGGTTCTTTGGTTCGGAAAGATGTGCCACCATTTGTAAAAGCTGCCCGGGAACCATTGTCGTATGTGGGTATTAATTCAATTGGATTAAGACGTCGCGGATTTGATACTAATAAAATTCAGGAGATTCAGAATATTTACCGAATCTTATATCAAAAGACATACAATACCACTCAAGCTTCAGAAATTATTGAAGCAGAAATGGAAGCAACTCCAGAACGTGATGAAATCCTTCAGTTTATCAAAAACTCGAAGCGTGGTATTATGAAAGGATACTTTCAGAACTAGGAAATTTGCGATGTCAGGTTGAGCGCAGTCAAAACCTATTGCATCTACATAAATTTAATATTAATAATTTAAAAGATACCCGCCTATGCGGGCATAAGTATGGCATCAACATCAGACATTAGAAAAGGATTATGTATTCATTACAACCACGATATATATAAAGTTATTGAATTTTTACATGTGAAGCCAGGAAAAGGCCCCGCGTTTGTTAGGACAAAATTAAAAAGTGTGACCAATGGAAAAGTGATAGACAATACTTTTTCAGCCGGGCATAAAATTGAAGATGTACGTGTGGAGACGCATAAATTTCAGTTTTTATATGCTGAAGGCGATTTTTACCACTTTATGAATACCGAAGATTATACCCAAATACGTTTAACAAAAGACGCTTTGGATACGCCAGAATTAATGAAAGAAGGTGAAGTAGTAACGGTATTGATTAATACCGAAGACAATGCACCGCTTTCCGTAGATTTACCAGCACACGTTATTCTGGAAGTTGCCTCAACAGAGCCAGGAGTTAAAGGAAACACGGCAACAAATGCTACCAAACCTGCTATCATGGAAACAGGAGCTGAGGTAAATGTACCGCTGTTTATTAACGAAGGTGACAAGATTAGAATAGATACTGAGAAAGGTCAGTATCAGGAACGGGTTAAGGAGTAATGTAGTTATTTTAACAAAGACAATTAAAGTAGTTATGAAAAAAATAATTGTGTTTTTTCTTTTAGTAAGTGTGTTATTTTCGTGTAGTAAAGACGATGACACATTACAGGATCAAAATTTCCAAATAGATTTTACAGATGTCAATGTAGGGCAAGTCAATATTTCAGTTTCAGGGTTGACTGCAATTGAACAAGTTGTTTCAAGCGGTTTGGTTTGGGGAGTAATTGAAACTCCCGATATTGAAACCAACGATTTTGTGCTTAATTCAGTTGTGAGTGGTAGTTTTCAAGATACTATATATGGTCTTCGCAGAAACACAATCTACAACTTTCGTGCTTTCCAGCAAACCAAGACTAGTATCAACTACGGACCAGTATTTTCAATAACTACCCTAGGAGATTGTACAGGTGAGATATTTCAAGGCGATGTAATTTTACTTAGCCAAAAAGATGTTGATGATTTTGACATAGTAAATATTTGTGCTATTAATGGAAGTCTTCAGTTTACTTCTGAAGACATTTTAGATCCAATTATAGATATATCAAAATTTTCTAATGTTAGTGGCAGTGTTCAATCTCTTCAAATTTTTAATAATGTGGAGTTAAAAAATCTATCAGGATTGCAGAACATAACGTCGGTGGAGGATTTAATTTATATTGGTGGAAATCGAGAGCTTACAGATATAGATGAGCTTTCTTCAATTAACGGAGGTCTTGATTATGTAAGTATTGTAAATAACCAAAGCTTAACACACTTAAATGGGTTAAGAGGCATTACTAAAATTGGAAACACAGATGGCGGTTTGGAAATACGAGGCAATTATAATCTAAACACCTTAGGAACCCTAGATGCTTTGGAGGAACTCCAAAATTTTAATTTGGTAAACAATCCATCGCTTATATCGTTTGAGTTGCCAAGTCTAAAGGGGACTATCCAAAATTTTATCTTAGATGAAAACGGAGGATTAAAAACAGTTCCAAATTTGGGTGAATTGAATGTAATTAACAATTTAGATATAAACGACTGTTTTCTATTAGAAAATTTAGATGGTTTACAGCCCCTTCAAAACGTTGAAAATATAGTAGTATCGGGCAGTAAATTAGAAAATTTAAATTTTTTATCGAACGTTATTGCTGGAAGTTATGCAAGTTTTTATGCTAATGATATGCTATCAGATTATTGTGGGTTACAAAGAGCTTTGCAGAACGGGAGTTTTATAAATTTTGAAACAAATTCTAATGCGTTTAACCCAACAAGGGAAGATGTTTTTAATGGTAATTGTTTACTATAATTGATTGATAAAATGAAGAAGTTTTTTATATTTTTAAGTTTTTCACTATTAATTGTGTTTATATCTTGCAGTAAGGATGATGAGCAAATGGAGGATTCCCAAATTGAGAATTCTTTAAAAATTGTAGAAATAACCGATGTACTAGCGTCTACCGCAAATGTGAAAATTGCTGTTTCAAACACTTTAGATTTTATTGAAATTGGTATTTGTTGGAGCGAAGGAATGAATCCTCGAGTAGATGAAAACCTTACGATATACAGCAACTCTCAGGGTCCAGAACAAATTGTGAAACTTTTCGGAACAAGCCCGGAAAAGAAATATTACGTCAGAGCATTTGCCAAGACCCCTAGTGGAATACTTTATAGCGAAAATACTTCTTTTACTACTCAAGGATTATGTTCTGGAGGCGTCACTGACCAAGATTTTTACTTAAGATCACAAGCAGAAGTTAATAAGGTGGGCACCATGGGCTTGTGTAGCGTAAATTTACTAACGATATTTTCTGATAATGTTGACGACCCTATCGTGGATTTAAGACCTCTATCAGGTATTAAACAAGTAAATTATTTATCTATAAGCAACAACAATATGCTCGCCAGCTTAACGGGTCTAGAATCAGTTATTAACGTTAATTATTTAGGAGTATTTGGAAATAACTCCTTGGCAAATCTGCAAGGTTTGGAAGGGTTGCGTGGCAGCTTAAATGAACTTAATATTTCTGGTAATGAAAAACTTACTTCACTAAGTGGTTTAGAAAATATATCGCTAATTGTAAAAGATTTAGATTATAACGGTTCACTATTTGTAACAAGTAATGATAGTCTTGAAAACATGGAAGGGCTTAACGGAATTAGAGAAATTTTTGGAACTATCAATATAAGTTTCAATAGAATTTTTCATAGTCTTAAAGGGCTGGATAATTTCAGAAAATTTGACGGAGAAGATTTCTCCATATATAGCAATGGACCTATTGTAAACTTATCTGGATTAGAAAGTCTTGAAGTTATAAATGGTAATTTTATCATGTATGACCAAGAAGAATTTAATAGTTTAACGGCACTTTCAAACGTTACTGAGGCAAAGTATTTTTATTTTCGTAATCTGGATAACTTAACTAACCTTAATGGGATAGGGAATATTGATACAGCATATACAGACGAACTTCAATTTTACCTATGGCAAAATCAAAAATTGACCGATATCTCTGCATTTTCTAATTTTTCTTCTTTAGGTGTTTTAAGTATTATTGAATCTCCAGTGACAGATTTTACACCATTAACAAATATTACTAGAATAAGATATAACTTATCTATACGTAATGTTGATATTTCGAGCTTGAGAAGTCTTTCAAATTTAGAGTCTGCTGGAAGAATTTTTCTAGATAATCTTACAAGTATTGAGAATTTAGAAGGTTTAGAAGGACTTCGTAATATTGGAATGTTTGGAAGCAGTCCGCAAAATGGAAATTTAGAAATATATCAGTGCAAAAATTTAACCAACTTTTGTGCAATTCAAGGATTGTTTACAGAAGGTACAATCGATAATGATTTTGTTGCAAATAGCAACGCATACAACCCAACCCAGCAAGATATTGTAGACGGCAATTGTAGCCAGTAAATTTTTTTGTTGCTATTCAAAACATAATAAGTTCCCTTCATACCTAAAATTGTGAAGGGATTTTTTATATTTGATACTCAAATTTTTATATGAAATTCAACACCCCACAAACACTACAAGACATTGCTACTATATTGGATTGCGATTTTGTGGGTGACGCTAGTTTCCCAGTATTGGGAATGAACGAAATTCACGTAGTACTCCCAGGGGATATTGTTTTTGTAGATCATCCTAAGTATTACGACAAAGCGTTGCAATCTCCCGCCACTATTATTCTTATCAATAAACAAGTGGATTGCCCAAAAGGAAAAGCACTGTTAATTAGTGACGATCCGTTTCGGGATTTTAATACGTTGACCCATCATTTTAACCCATTTATAATGGCAAGAGCGGTCATCGCAGACTCAGCCAAGATTGGTAAAAACACGGTGATTCAGCCCAATGTTTTTATTGGAAATAATGTAACCATTGGCGATGACTGTTTAATACATCCCAACGTTACTATTTACGACAACACAGTTATTGGAAACAACGTGACCATTCACGCAGGAACGGTGCTAGGGAGTGATGCTTTTTACTATAAAAACAGACCCGAAAAATTTGATAAACTTTTAAGTGGTGGCAATGTAGTTATAAAAGACCATGTAGACATTGGTGCACTTTGTACTATCGACAAAGGCGTAACGGCATCTACCATAATAGGGGAAGGAACCAAGCTAGACAATCAAGTACACGTAGGTCACGACACCGTTATTGGAAGCCGTTGTTTAATTGCTTCACAAGCAGGAATTGCAGGCTGTGTTTTGATTGAAGATTTTGTCACTATTTGGGGACAAGTTGGAATTACCAGTGGTGTTACCATTGGGGAAAAAGCTGTAATTTCGGCACAGAGTGGTGTGAGTAAATCATTGCCTGGTCATAAATCGTATTTTGGCACACCGGCAGACGATTTCAGAAAAAAATATAAAGAACTGGCCTCTATACGGCTAATTCCAGATATCATTGAAAAATTAGACAATTTATAATGAGTGTAAGCGCAAAAGACATCGTAAAAAATTTTTATCGAACAGACATTTTAAAAGATGAATCTGTCATAGAAACGTATTTTCATAAAGACATAGAACTAATTTGGAATAGTGCCAACGGATTGAGCATCTTGCATTTTGAAGATTTGGAAAAATTCTTTGCAGAAGTACGCCGTAGTTACAACGATTTACGTCTAGAAATAAGCCATGTATTAGAAGATGAAGGCCACGTTACTATTAGATACAAATACTACATCCGTACCATGGAAAATGCAGATGAAGAGCTGGGAATCGCTCATTTTATGTGTATTTGGGAAGTAAAAGATGGTAAATTATTTCGTGGGTATCAGGTAAGCCAACCTGTGACGGATAAAGACGATACTACAGAATCCTACACGCGAGTAAAGGTGTAAATTCCTTTTGCAAACAAGACCAATTAGGTATCTTTGCACACCAAAAATTTCAATAAAACAATAACAGAGATAATAGAAACCTATGAGTGTTTTAGTAAATAAAGATTCAAAAATAATTGTTCAAGGCTTTACAGGAAGCGAAGGTACGTTTCACGCCGGGCAAATGATAGACTATGGAACCAATGTTGTAGGTGGTGTAACTCCAGGAAAAGGGGGGCAAACACATTTGGATAAGCCTGTTTTTAACACGGTTGCCGAAGCTGTAAAAGAAGTTGGAGCAGATACTTCGATTATTTTTGTACCACCAGCATTTGCTGCAGATGCCATCATGGAAGCTGCAGATGCAGGCATTAAAGTAATTATCACTATCACTGAAGGAATTCCAGTGGGAGATATGATAAAAGTAGCGCACTATATTAAAGATAGAGACTGCCGTTTAATTGGTCCTAACTGTCCAGGTGTTATTACGCCAGGGGAGGCTAAAGTTGGTATTATGCCAGGCTTTGTTTTCAAAAAAGGAAAAATAGGGATTGTTTCAAAATCTGGAACACTTACCTATGAGGCTGCAGACCAGGTTGTAAAACAAGGATTAGGAATTACTACCGCTATTGGTATTGGTGGGGATCCCATTATTGGAACCACGACAAAAGAAGCCGTAGAATTATTAATAAACGACCCGGAAACCGAAGCTGTTGTTATGATTGGTGAAATTGGAGGACAACTGGAAGCTGAAGCAGCACGTTGGTATAAGGCCAGTGGAAGCAAAAAGCCGGTAGTTGGATTTATTGCAGGTGAAACTGCTCCAGCAGGAAGAACCATGGGGCACGCAGGTGCTATTGTAGGCGGAAGCGATGATACCGCACAGGCTAAAAAGAAAATTTTAAGAGAATGTGGAATCCACGTAGTAGATTCTCCAGCCGAAATAGGAAAAAAAATGGCCGAAGTTTTAGGATAAACTTCGGAATAAATAATGCTACAAAGCCCTGCATAATCGTAGGGCTTTTTTTATATTTGAGATACTTGAAATCTCGCGTTTTGAGCCCTCAACATGTTCAGGATAAACTAAAATCGAAATATGAAGTTACTAGAAGGAAAAACAGCTATTATTACAGGTGGAAGCCGTGGAATTGGTAAAGGAATCGTAGAAGCATTCGCCAAGCACGGCGCCAATATTGCATTTACCTATAACTCAAGTGCCGAAGCTGCCGAAGCTCTGGCTGAAGAAGTTTCAAAAAACGGAATTAAAGCCAAAGCTTATAAAAGCGATGCTTCAAATTTTGCCGAGTCTCAAGAATTGGCTGTGCAGGTTTTGGAAGAATTTGGTAGTATAGATATTTTAGTAAATAACGCCGGAATTACCAAAGACAACCTCTTAATGCGTATTTCTGAAGAAGATTTTGACAAAGTGATTGAGGTAAACCTTAAATCGGTTTTTAATATGACCAAAGCTGTGCAACGCGCTATGTTAAAACAACGCAAAGGTTCTATTATTAATATGAGCTCTATAGTAGGCGTAAAAGGAAACGCAGGACAGACCAATTATGCTGCATCTAAAGCCGGAATTTTGGGCTTTACCAAATCGGTAGCCCTGGAACTAGGTTCTCGTGACATTCGTTGCAACGCCGTGGCTCCTGGGTTTATAGAAACTGAAATGACGGGTAAGTTAGACGAAGCAACTGTTCAATCTTGGAGAGACGCTATTCCACTTAAAAGAGGAGGAACTCCGGAAGATATCGCCAATATGTGCGTTTTCTTAGGAAGCGATATGTCTGCATACGTTACCGGCCAGGTTCTTAACGTAGATGGCGGCATGCTAACGTAGTTTGTGATTTGGCGTTTATAGTTTAAAGAAAACCCTAAACTAGGAACTACAAATTATAAACTTCAAACTTATTTTCAACAAAACTTAGTTCGTACTTCGTCGTTCGTAACTTGTACCTCATAAATGACCGCAGAAACTATACTTTACATTGTTATTGCCGTCGTGATTGCTCTTGCATTGGCGCTTTTTATGTATGGTTATAAATCAAAGTACAGCGGAAAGCTAAAATGGGTGTTTGGAACCCTTCGGTTTTTGACGTTGTTTGCTATTTTAATTTTGCTGATTAATCCGAAATTCAAAAGCGAAACCTACACGATTGTAAAGCCAAGTTTGCCTGTGGTACTAGACAATTCCAGTTCTATTTCAGAATTGAATCAAACGGATAACGTTTCAGCAATTATTACAAAGCTGAAGGAAAACAACAAGTTAAACGATAGGTTCGAGCTGTCTTTCTTTACATTCGGTACAGATTTCAAAGCAACCGATACCGTAACATTTACCGAAACCAATACCAATATTGCCAAAGCACTTTCGGCCACCAACGAAGTTTTTAAAAATAACATTGCACCTACCGTGTTAATTTCAGATGGAAATCAGACGCTTGGTAATGATTATGAATTTTCTTCAGCAACCTATAAAAATCCTGTGTATCCCATAATACTGGGAGATTCTATAAAATACACCGATTTAAAACTAGAGCGTCTCAACACCAATCGCTATGCGTTCTTAAAAAATCAGTTTCCCGTAGAGGCTATTTTGGTGTATAATGGGACGGGTTCCGTGAATTCACAATTTGTTATTTCACAAGGAGCGGCCATTGTGTACCGAGAGAATGTTTCATTTTCTGAAACCGATAATACCAAAACCATTTCGCTCACGCTACCTGCATCACGTGTAGGTTTGCAAAAATATACCGCGCAGGTTGTTCCTCTGGACGATGAAAAAAACAAAGTAAACAATAACAAACAATTTGCGGTAGAGGTGATAGACCAGGCAGCCAATGTGTTGGTGGTGAGTACAATGGTACATCCAGATATGGGAATGTTTAAAAAAGCGATTGAAACCAATGAGCAGCGCAAAGTTACATTTGCAAAACCTGGCGAAGCCATTGCTCAATTGAGTGACCATCAGTTACTAATTTTATACCAACCCAACCGAAGTTTTGCCACGCTATTTAATGAAATTGAAAGACTTAACATGAACACTTTTATTATTTCAGGCACCAAAACCGATTGGAATTTCCTGAATAGTGTGCAGTCTGTTTTTCAGAAAGAAGTAACGGGACAACGTGAAGAGGCGGCTGCAGCGTTAAATGTAAATTATGGTGCCTTTGCGATGGAAGATATAGGTTTTAGTACCTTCCCGCCATTGCCCACTTTGTTTGGTGAACTTCAAATTACAGTACCACACGAAGTTGTATTAAAACAGACCGTACGTGGATTTAATACCGAGAACGCCTTGCTGGTCACTGCCGAGGTAAATGGCAAGCGAGATGTCCTTTGGGATGTGGAAGAGCTATGGAAATGGCGTGCGCAAAGTTATCTTCAGCATACTAACTTTCAGGAGTTTGATGCGTTTGTAGGGAATTTGGTTCAATATTTAGCATCCAACAAACGTAGAAGTAGGCTAGAGGTGAGTAATGAATCTTTTTATTATAACAATAGTCCTATTAAAATTTCGGCACAGTACTTCGATAAAAATTATGTGTTCGATACGCGGGCGTCGTTGTCAATTTCTGTAATAGAACAGGAAAGTAAACAGCGTACAGTTTTTCCTATGTTGCTGAAAAATAACTTTTACGAAGTAGACGTAAACAGTTTGCCTGCTGGAGAATATGCATTTACGGTAGCCGTAGGTGACGAAGCTATCGCTAGAAGTGGGGCTTTTACCATATTAGATTTTAATGTGGAGCAGCAATTTGGAAATGCCAATGTTTCAAAATTAAAGAGAATAGCAGCAAATACGAAAGGGACAGCCTATTTTCCAAACGAAATAGACGATTTGATGGAATCATTATTAAATGATGATAGGTTTCAATCCATCCAGAAAAGCGAGCAAAAAATTGTACCTTTGATCGATTGGAAATACCTTCTTGCACTCATCGTTCTTTTCTTAACTGCCGAGTGGTTCATTAGAAAATACAACGGACTAATATAACTTCAAAAATATAGATTATTATGGAAAAATTACCAAAAATTGGAATACCTATTATCATTGCAATTGTCCTTATTATTATAGTAGTGGCAAAATCTGCTGTTACCATCGATTCTGGAGAAGCAGGAGTGCTTTACAGAACCTTCGATAATGGTGTGGTTATAGATGAAGCACCTCTGGGAGAAGGTTTTCACCTAATTGCCCCATGGAATAAAGTATTTGTTTACGAAGTGCGTCAGCAAGAACTTTATGAGAAAATGAGAGTGCTTTCCTCTAACGGATTAGAAATTCAGATTGAAGCTTCGGTTTGGTATGAGCCCGTTTATAAAGACTTAGGAAATCTACACCAATCTCTTGGTAAAGATTACTTACAACGAGTAATACAACCAGCCATTCGTAGTGCTGCGCGTAGTGTGGTGGGGCGTTATACTCCAGAACAGTTGTACAGTAGCAAGCGTGATGCTATTCAAGATGAAATATTTGCTGAGACTAAAATTATCCTAGAAAAGCAATATGTACAGTTAAATGAAGTACTAGTACGTGACGTCACACTTCCGAATACTATTAAAGAAGCGATTGAACGTAAACTGAGACAAGAACAGGAATCCTTAGAATATGAATTTAGATTGGTAACAGCCTCCAAAGAAGCCGAAAAAGTAATTATTGAAGCGGAAGGAAAAGCGGAATCTAACAGAATCTTAAGCGCTTCTTTAACCGATAAGATCCTACAGGATAAGGGAATTGATGCGACACTCAAACTATCTCAGTCTCCCAATACCAAAGTTATTGTAATTGGAGGCGGTGAAAGCGGAATGCCTCTGATTTTGGGGGATAATTAGAGTTTACGAAATTTATAAAAAAGAGAAAGCCTTCAGACTGATTTGTTTGAAGGCTTTTTAATATTTTTACTTCTGTTGTTATAGTTTGTTCTAATTATTCGATATTGGTTTTATACCTTCCCAGCCATTTGAGTCGTTTATTAACTTCTGTTAGTTTATCAAGCAACTCGGACTTTCCGTCTCCAATCACATCAACATTTTTTAAATTTATTGCTGTACCAGCCATACAAACCATTAGCATCCCTTTTCCCGCTCCAATTTCTGAATAATCAATATCAGTTGCAATTACTGCATTCGCTCCCAAATCCATTGCTTGTTTTCTTAATTGGACGAAACACATATTTTCACCAGCTTTTAGTTTTTCGTTGTGTCTGCCAGATTGAGCTCCGAAAAAGTCAGTAAATGAGGATGTAAATTCCGTTATCACCCCAGTCCCTGTTGTAGATTGACCTGTTACCATTCCAACAACTTCATAATCCCAGTTTAACGGAGTATGTATTGAAATTACAGGAATATTGACAATCAGTTTTTGTAATTGATTGGTAAGGTTTTTTCGTTCTGTAATTATTTGGTTTGAGTATTTTTCATATGGTACTTTTCCACATTTTGAACAATATCCTTCAGATTTTGGTTCGTTATATTCGTTGATTATGGCTGTGTACATATTTGAGTAAAGTGCATTACTTGATATTATTCCACTTTTTATCTCAGATTGGCAATTCGGACAATTTTTGATTTCACTCATATTATTTTTTTAATTTTTGGCAACATGAAAAATTACTAATTTTATTTTTCCACTGCCACTGCCACTGCCACTGCAAACTGTTACTTCTTCTTTTTCTTCCAAAGACTAAAAATAGTAATCCCACTCACCACAGCAATTGCAATCAAGATTCCTGCACCCATCATATTTCCGTAGATAATATAGCCAGTAGCAAACAGCGAGGTGTATACAAATACAATTCCAAGCAACATAGAAGCAAGATCTATGGTAAAGACATCGTTGGTAGTTTTTAAAGGTAGGTTTTCTGCTGCCGCTTTCTTTTTAAAAGGTTTCCAGCCGTTTCCATACGGTGTTACTGCGTTGTAGAAGTTTGCCAGTGTCTTGCTGTCGGTAGGGCGGGTGAGGAGCGTTACGGCAAGCCAGGCAACAGTTGTGATGGCAACGCCGTAGATTAATTTTTCGTAATCCTCTAAGCCTAAATCTACAAATTCAAAAAAGAGCGCCATGACAAAGGAAACAATCATTCCTGTAATTTCACTATAGGCATTTACACGCCACCAAAACCAGCGGAGGATAAAAATAAGTCCCGTCCCTGCGCCAATTTGTAATAAAATAGCGAAGGTACTTAACGCACTACTTAGGGTTAATGCCAGTAATGCGGCAAATAGCATTAATACTACGGTTGAAAGTCTACCTACAGCCACCAATTCTTTTTCTGAAGCTTCTGGCTTTACAAAACGTTTGTAAAAATCTAAGGAGATGTACGAAGAACCCCAATTTAGGTGTGTGGAGATCGTACTCATAAAAGCAGCAATAAGGGATGCTACCACCAATCCTAATAGTCCGGAGGGTAAATTGGTTAACATGGCAGGATATCCTAAATCGTGTCCTAACACCGCATTCGGGAACTCATTGCCTATGTCTGATAGTTCAGGATATAACACCAGGGACGCTAAGGCGATTAAAATCCACGGCCACGGACGCAATGCATAATGTGCTACGTTAAATAGGAGTGTGGCTCCAATGGCATTTTTTTCATCTTTGGCAGAAAGCATTCGCTGTGCAATATACCCACCACCCCCAGGCTCTGCGCCAGGATACCAAACACTCCACCATTGTACAGCAATAGGAATGATAAGTAAAACCAGAAGTGAATTGGTGTCGTTAAAATCTGGAAGAAAATTTAATTTATCGGCAACATTTTCGTGGGTAAGTAATTTATCTAGCCCGCCAATTTCAGGCATATTTATAATGTAATAGGCCGCCCAAATTGAACCGACCATGGCTACAATAAATTGAAGGAAATCTGTAAAAATAACACCTCTTAAACCACCAAACGAACTATACGCCACTGTTATTAATGACGCGTACAATACACATTCCCAGGGTTCAAGATTAAACAAAATGCCGCCAATCTTTATAGCTGCCAGACATACCGAAGCCATAATCATTACGTTAAAGAAAACGCCCAGGTAGATAGCTCTAAATCCGCGTAAGAAAGCGGCTTCCTTCCCACTATAGCGCATTTCATAAAACTGAAGATCGGTCAATACCTTACTACGTCGCCACAGTTTTGCATATACAAACACGGTAAGCATCCCGGTAATAAGGAATGTCCACCATACCCAATTTCCTGAAACTCCGTTTTGTCTCACAATATCTGTCACAAGGTTGGGTGTGTCTGCAGAAAACGTAGTGGCAACCATAGAAATTCCCAGTAACCACCAAGGCATATTCCTGCCTGAAAGAAAAAATTCCTTTGTGTTTTTTCCGGATCGTTTGGCAACTACAATTCCTATAACGAGAAAAATGGCAAAAAAGCTGCCAATTAAAACCCAATCCAATGTCTGTAACTGCATATTAATACACTTTAAGTGATTTTGCTTGGCCTACCCAATTGTCCCGCTCTATACGACCCGGGAAGAAATCTATCATTTCGGTAATGAGTTCTATATCGCGTAAAGAAAGCTCGCTAATTTGTGCGTAGGTATAAATGCCTATATCATTTAACTTCTGTTCAATATAAGGGCCAATGCCGTTTATTTTGGTGAGATCTTCCTTGTCTTGGAAATCGGCATATCCAAAGTTGTCAAAATTTAGCTCGTCATCATCTGCCTCTGGTGTTTCAACATTTTTACTGGATTCAGCCAGATAGGTGGCTTTATTTTTTTCGGCAAAACTAACGGTATTTTGTAGACGTTCTTCAGCTTTAGACTCTTCCATAATTTCCTGCTGCTCTTGTACCATTTTTAGAAGCTTAGGTTCCATTTCGGTAAAAATCGTATCTATGTCCCGCACATCTTTGGGAGGAGTTGTTTTTAAGGCGTTTACTTCCCTCTTTAGTCTGTTTATTATTTTTCGGTAGGTATTCCGTAGTAATTGAAAAGCAGAAAAATAACCTAATAAAAAGGCACTCAGCATCAATAGAAAAATACCTACATAGTTGGGTAAGGTTTGTATAAACTCTGTTAATCCCTCCATTATTCTTCGCTAAATTTTATTTCTATCCGTTGGTTCAAGGTACGTCCTTTTTCTGTGTTATTATTTGCAATTGCCTGGCTTTCTCCTTCGGATATAGCTTTGATTTTATTTTTATCAATATTCCCCTTAGAAACCAGATACCACCGCATTTGCTTTGCAAATTCCAATCCACGCAAATAATTATCTGTAGCGTTCCCAATATTGTCCGTGTGACCAACAACCGTAATTTTTAAAGTAGGATTGGCTTCAAAAACTCTTACAACTTCTTGTAAAGTTTTTTCCAGTGCAGGACTATTTAAAATATCCGATGAAGAAAAACGCGGATAAATAGTTTTTGTTTCGGGAATTGCTTTTTTAATGTTTTCAACGCGTTTCAAGTCCAATGGCTGTATGGTAAATGAAAATGCTTTATCATAGCTATTGTCTAGGTTAAATTCTATGGGAGTAATATGTGGTTTTATTACGATGCGCTGAGAAGCGATACCAGCATCTATGAGGATGGCTTTAATTTTTTGCGCTCGTTGGGTACCATAATTGGGGGACTCTATATTTTCTTCGGCACTATATTTAGATACAACTACAAGCTCCGTATTTGTGTGTTCCAGGAGATAGCTATTCAGCTTATATTTAAAATCATGGGTATTTGTTGGAATATAAACGGTGGCGCTATTTTTTTTAATTTGAATATTTTCGGGATATCTAAAAAGTATATCTCCTTCTTCGGTTGTGGCGGTTAGACCTGCGTTAGCTTCTGCTACGTTTGGGGAATCTACTATATCCGGAGCTTCATTTTCAATACGTAAAGGCAATCTTTCTTTTGCGTACTCAGCCGCTGTTTTTGCTTCCGGAGTATTACCTGTTTCAGTTTCAGTATACATGGCCATAGTATCTTGCTGTAACCAATGGTAAAACCATAATCCAAAAAAGGACCAGATTATAAATACCAAAAAAGCAATTGTAAAATTTTTCATGGACAGTAAAACCTCTCTCTCAGAAGGTTTTAGTAAATTTGGTTGCTAACAATCAAATCTATAAAAATTAATTAGGAGGAGTTACATAAATTTAAGATGTTTTTCACATTGCTATGAACAATTTTTGTTTACTTTTGAAATCGAAATTATGAACAAAATACACATGCATCACCACCATTTCTATTTCCACGCTCCTGCGAGGTGATTTGGTATTGATGTTATAGAAACATATCCAGAACCCGTTTGAGCAATCAAGCGGGTTTTTTTATGCGCTTCTATTCGCTCAGCACCCATAAAATTTAAAAACTATGGGATTTAAAATTATCAACATTAATCGTTATTTATGAAACTAAAAATTGCAGTACAGAAATCGGGAAGATTGAACGAGGATTCGTTACAGCTATTGAAAGATTGTGGTATTTCGATAGACAATGGCCAAGACCAGTTAAAAGCCGAGGCTAAGAATTTCCCTATCGAGATTTATTATTTGCGTAATGGTGACATTCCGCAGTATTTAAAGGATGGCGTGGTAGACTGTGCTATTATTGGTGAAAATGTTCTTGTTGAAAAAGGCAACGGAATAACAATTTCTTCCGCATTAGGATTTTCAAAATGTCGCGTTTCTCTAGCAATACCAAAAGGATCAACCTATAAAAATATCTCAGACTTTAAAGGGAAACGCATTGCCACATCGTATCCGGAAACCACTAAAAACTATCTAGCCAAATTTGGAATAGAAGCAGACCTACATATTATTAATGGTAGCGTGGAGATTGCTCCAAACATAGGTCTTGCTGATGCTATTTGCGATATTGTGAGCAGTGGAAGTACGCTGTTTAAGAATAACTTAAAAGAAGTAGAAGTAATTATGAAGAGTGAAGCGGTTCTTGCAGTTTCACCTACAATTTCTACTGATATGGAACAGATTTTAGGGAAGTTACAATTTCGAATCCAATCGGTTTTAAAAGGTCGTGATTCAAGATATGTGTTGCTGAATGCTCCTAACAATAAATTAGCAGAAATCACGGCAATTTTACCGGGTATGAAAAGTCCAACCATTCTCCCACTAGCCGAAGAAGGTTGGAGCAGTATTCACTCCGTTGTAAACCAGGAGAAATTCTGGGAAGTCATAGACCAACTTAAAGAAGCTGGTGCCGAAGGTATTCTGGTATGCCCTATCGAGAAAATGGTATTGTAAAATACAAAGTACAAGGTAGCAGTGACAAAATAATAATAAAGTTTTGAGTATTAATGATGTCTGGTTGAGCGCAATCGAAACCTGCATAAATAATAAAATTAAAATGATTACCATACTAAACCCAAGCCAGGAAACCTGGCCAACAATTCTCCAACGCCCCACCCAAACCGTTAAAGATATTGAAGCTACTGTGTCCGAAATATTTTCTGAAATTGAAAAAAAAGGAGATAGAGCTGTTGCCAAATACACTCAATTGTTTGATGGGGTGACCATAGACACGCTACAGGTTTCTGAAGATGAGTTAAATTCTGCTGAAATCACTTCCGTATTAAAAGACGCTATTCAACTCGCAAAAAATAATATCTCACGATTTCACGGTGCTCAAAAAACCGAAAGAATAGAATTGGAGACGATGCCAGGAGTAGCATGCTGGCAGGAAAAACGACCTATTCAAAAAGTAGGTTTATACATTCCAGGAGGAACAGCACCTTTGTTTTCAACTATTTTAATGTTGGCCGTTCCTGCACAATTAGCCGGCTGTAAAGAAATAGTGCTTTGCACACCACCTGATAAAAATGGAAAGATTAGCCCGGCTATTTTATACACGGCTAAATTATGTGGCATCACAAAAATTTTTAAAGTAGGGGGCATTCAAGCCATAGCTGCCATGACGTTTGGAACCGAAAGCATGCCACAAGTGTATAAAATTTTTGGTCCAGGCAATCAGTTTGTTACAGTTGCCAAACAATTAGCTACCAAATACGGCGTAGCCATCGACATGCCAGCTGGTCCAAGTGAACTGCTTGTTTTTGCAGATGAAACCGCCCACGCAGCTTTTGTAGCTTCCGATTTATTGAGCCAGGCAGAACACGGAGCAGATAGTCAAGTGGTTTTAGTGACTACCTCTACTCATTTGTTGGAGCAAGTCGCTGCTGAAGTTGAAACACAACTGCAAGTACTTCCCAGAAAAGAGATAGCAGCAAAAGCTATAAAGCATTCTAAATTAATTTTAATGAATACTGAAGAAGAAGCACTTCAATTAATAAACCAGTACGCACCAGAGCATTTTAGTGTGGTATGTAAAAACGAAGCTTACTTTGTAGATAATATTCAAAATGCAGGTTCTGTTTTTATTGGTAAGTATACCCCAGAAAGCGCCGGAGACTATGCCTCTGGAACCAATCATACGCTACCAACAAACGGGTATTCAAAGCAATATTCAGGAGTGAATCTGGATAGTTTTTTAAAGAGTATGACGTTTCAGAAAATTTCTTCAACAGGAATTCAGAATATTGGCCCAGCCATAGAGCACATGGCCAATGCAGAAGGTTTGCAAGCGCATAAAAATGCTGTTACGCTACGATTAGATACGTTAAATAATAAAAGTTCCTTCCCTGCTGGGAGAGAGTAGTTCGAACTATGAAAAATAATTTCAACATACAAACTTTGATCCGCACGAATGTGGCCAAGATGCAATCTTACAGCAGTGCTCGTGATGAATACAACGATCCAAATGATACTACCATTTTTTTGGACGCGAATGAGAATCCGTTTGACACGGGGCTAAACCGATATCCAGATCCTAATCAGACAGCGCTCAAAAAAGTTTTATCCAAGCTGAAAGGAGTACCTCCTGAAAATATACTGCTAGGGAATGGTAGTGATGAAGTACTGGATTTAATTTTCAGAGCCTTTTGTGAACCCAATCGCGATAGTGTTATTACGTTGCCACCTACCTATGGTATGTATAATGTTTTAGCAAATTTAAATGCTGTTCAGGTTTTGGAAGTACCCCTTTCAGCAGACTTTAAACCTAAGGTTGATGAAATTTTGGCAGCCATTTTAAATACTACAAAGATTATATTCTTGTGTTCCCCTAACAATCCATCTGGCAATGTGTTTTCAGAAAAAAAAGTAGAACGCTTACTTATGCAGTTTCATGGTTTGGTAGTTATCGATGAAGCGTATATAGATTTTAGTGATAACTTTAGTTGGCTGAAATTTTTGGATGAGTTTCCTAATCTTATTATCACACAAACATTCTCCAAGGCATATGGTATGGCAGGAATTAGACTGGGAGTTTGTTATGGGTCTACTGAAATAATTTCAGTTTTAAAGAAAATTAAACCTCCCTATAATGTGAATCAACTTACGCAGAAAAAAGCCTTAAAACGTTTAAAGAATAGAGATAAAGTTGAAAAAGAAATCAAAGCAATACAGCAAAGTAGAACGTTACTTTTAGCAGAGTTAGAAAAGATTACCTACGTAAAGCGCGTTTTCCCGTCGCAGGCCAATTTCTTTTTATTAAAAGTAGACGATGCCACTACCCGATACAAACAGCTACTCACAAAAGGCATTATAGTTAGAAACAGAACAAAACAAAAAGGGTGCGAGAATATGTTGAGAGTAACCGTAGGAACGGCTCAGGAAAATAAAGAATTGATCAAACAAATGAAATCATTACAACTATAAACAATGAAAAAAATACTTTTTATAGATCGAGACGGTACTCTCATTAAAGAAACTGTAGACGAACAGATAGATGCCTTTGAAAAGATGATTTTCTATCCAAAAGCCTTTACATATTTAGGGAAAATTGCAAAAGAGCTGGATTTTGAGCTGGTAATGATTACCAACCAAGACGGGCTGGGGACCGATGTGTTTCCTGAAGAAACCTTTTGGCCCGTGCAAAATTTTATTCTAACATCGTTTAAAAATGAAGGGGTTGTATTTGATAAAGTTTTCTTAGACAGGACCTTTCCACACGAAAATGCGAATACCCGAAAGCCAGGGACAGGATTGCTTACCGAATATTTTGAAGGAGCGTATGACCTGGCCAACTCATTCGTAATAGGAGATCGACTAACCGATATAGAATTGGCTAAAAACTTAGGTTCCAAAGGAATTTTCATCAACGATGAAACCAATTTGGGCACTACAGAAATTACGGTAAAACGAGAGGCACTGGACACGTTTATTGCCTTAGAGACCAACGATTGGGAAAAAATATACGAGTTCTTAAAAATGAAAGAAAGAACTGCGATTATTAAAAGAAAAACCAACGAGACCGATATTTATATTACATTAAATCTTGATGGCACTGGAAAAAGTAAGATTGATACTGGAATTGCATTTTTCGATCATATGCTGGATCAGATTGCGCGTCACGGGCAAATGGATTTGGATATTACTGTAAAAGGAGATTTGGAAGTAGATGAGCATCACACGATTGAAGATACCGCCATTGCCCTAGGCGAGGCTTTTCATAAGGCGCTCGGAAATAAATTAGGGATAGAACGTTACGGTTTCTGTCTCCCAATGGACGACTGCTTAGCGCAAGTAGCCATTGATTTTGGTGGAAGAAACTGGCTAGTTTGGGAAGCCGATTTTAAACGTGAAATGATAGGCAAAATGCCTGCGGAAATGTTTTATCATTTCTTTAAAAGTTTTACAGATGGAGCAAAAGCGAATCTGAACATTAAAGCTGAAGGAACCAACGAGCACCATAAAATTGAAGCCATTTTTAAAGCGTTTGCCAAAGCCATTAAAGTAGCCACTAAACGAGATGTGGAGAAGATGATTTTGCCATCAACCAAAGGGATGTTATAATGAAAATAGCAATTATAAATTATGGAGCGGGCAATATTAAGAGCATTCAATTTGCATTAAACCGCTTGGGATACGAGGGTGTCCTTTCAGATAATGAGGCTGAAATCCGTAAGGCAGATTACGTAATTTTTCCGGGCGTAGGAGAGGCGAGTAGTGCGATGAAGAAATTGATGGAATCTGGTCTAGACAAAATTATTCCAACGCTTACACAACCCGTGTTGGGTGTTTGTCTGGGAATGCAGTTAATGTGTAAAGCTTCGGAAGAAGGAAACACAAAAGGATTGGGAATTTTTGATGTGAATGTAGTAAAGTTTCCTTGTCAGCCAGCGCACAGTCGAAGGGTTCAGAAACAGGAGAAGCTTCAGATCAAAATTCCTCAGATAGGGTGGAATACAATTGAAAACTTGAAAGGAGATTTATTCAGTACTATTTCAGAAAATGAATTTATGTACACCGTGCATAGCTTCTATGCGCCAATATGTAAAGAAAGTATTGCTGAAACTGAATACGGAGTTCGCTATTCCGCAGCTTTGCAAAAGAATAATTTTTACGGCGTTCAGTTTCACCCAGAGAAAAGTAGTAGTGCGGGTGAAGTGGTATTGAAAAATTTTTTAAAAATTAAATAAGCCTGCCCCTTGAACAGTATCGAGGATACAATTAGTCACGAAAATTAAAATCATGAGAATTATCCCAGCCATAGATATTATAGACGGAAAGTGTGTGCGCTTGAGCAAAGGCAATTACAGCACTAAAAAAATATACAATGAGCATCCATTAGAGATGGCAAAACAGTTTGAAGCTCACGGAATTCAATATTTACATTTAGTAGATTTAGACGGCGCCAAAAGCAAGCACATTGTAAACCATAAGGTTTTAGAACAAATTGCGTCTAAAACAAGCCTTACAATTGATTTTGGTGGCGGATTAAAAACAGATGAAGACCTTCGCGTTGCTTTTGAAAGCGGCGCAAGCCAAATCACAGGCGGAAGTATTGCAGTAAAAGATCAAGAAACCTTTAAAAGCTGGATACAAAAATACGGTTCAGGAAAAATTATCTTGGGAGCCGATGCATTGGCCGAAAAAATTGCTGTGAGCGGTTGGCAGGAGGAGAGTGACCAGGAATTAATTCCGTTTATACAAGGGTATCAAAAAGTAGGAATTCAATATGTAATCTGTACCGATATTAGCAAAGATGGTATGTTACAAGGCCCGGCATTTGATTTGTATAAAAAGATTCTAGAAAATTGCCGAGAGCAAACACAGAGCGGAGTCGAAATAAAATTAATTGCCTCCGGAGGTATTTCCACCTTTGATGAACTCCCTAAACTAGCTGAAATAGGCTGCGAAGGAACCATTATTGGAAAAGCTATTTATGAAAATAGAATCTCTTTAAAACAACTTGAAAAATATATAACAAATGTTTCTGTGTGACCTTGTACTTCTCTATGAAACCTTAGGTAGCTACGTACGCAGCGATACCTACCGGGATTTACAGAAAAAGAAACGACTCAATTTTACTTAACCATTTAATTACGCAATCACGTGTTAACAAAAAGAATTATTCCTTGTCTAGACATTAAAGATGGAAGAACCGTAAAAGGTGTCAACTTCGTAAATCTACGTGATGCGGGCGACCCCGTTGAACTGGCTACACTGTATTCTGAAAACGGAGCCGATGAGTTGGTATTCCTGGACATTTCAGCCACGGAAGAAAAACGAAAAACATTGGCCAATTTGGTATTGAATATTGCTGAAGCAATTAATATCCCATTTACAGTAGGCGGCGGGATTTCAAGCGTAGCAGATGTAGCTGTTTTACTTAATAATGGCGCCGATAAAGTTTCTATAAATTCTTCAGCAGTAAAGAATCCGCAACTCATTAATGATCTGGTGGCTAAATTTGGCACCCAATGTATTGTTGTAGCGATTGATGCAAAAATTATACATGGAGAATGGATAGTACATTTGGTGGGCGGAAAAGTACCTACACAACTTAATCTCTTTGATTGGGCTAAGGAAGTGGAGCAACGAGGCGCGGGAGAGATTTTATTTACTTCCATGGATAACGATGGCACCAAAGATGGTTTTGCGAATGAAGCGTTGGCAAAACTTTCAGAAGTACTTAATATTCCTATCATAGCTTCGGGCGGGGCGGGAAGTATTAAACATTTTTCAGATACCTTTACAATTGGGAAAGCAGATGCCGCCTTGGCAGCAAGTGTGTTTCATTTTAAGGAAATAGAGATATCAGTATTAAAAAAAGAACTAAAACAAAAGGGAATCCCTGTGCGATTATAAATAAAATAACCATTGGGTTTACCACCTCTAAAGTCTCCTCGAGGGGACACTAACGTAACAATTATGACAATAGATTTTAAAAAATACCCCAACAACTTAGTGCCAGCAATTATTCAGGATAATTTGACCAAAAATGTATTAATGCTAGGTTTTATGAACGAAGAAGCCTTCGAAAAGACCGAAAAAACAGGAAAAGTAACCTTTTATAGCCGAAGTAAAAACAGACTTTGGACCAAAGGGGAAGAAACTGGAAATTACTTAAATTTAATTTCTGTAAAAGTAGATTGTGACAATGATACGTTATTAATTCAGGCAAAACCTGAAGGACCAGCTTGTCATAAAGGTACCGACACCTGTTGGGGTGAGAAGAATATTTCCAATTTCGGATTTCTTTCGTATCTCGAAAATGTGATAGAAGATAGAAGAAACGATGGCGAACAAGAAAAAAGTTATGTAGCGCAGCTCTTTAAAAAAGGGATGAATAAAATTGCCCAAAAAGTAGGGGAAGAAGCCGTAGAAGTAGTGATTGAGGCCAAAGACGACAACGATCTGGCATTTTTAAATGAAAGTGCAGACCTTATGTTTCATTTTATGGTTCTCTTGCAGGCTAAAGGATTTCATATTAGAGATGTTGAGAAAACATTGCAGTCGCGCCATAAGTTTGATAGGAACGAGTAAATTAATAGAAAACCGAACGTAGAAAGTAGACGCTTTTTCCAATTTCTACGTTCGGTTTTCAATTGTAAAGTTTTGCGGCAATTCCTTGAGCCACCGATGTCCAGCTACCTGTGTTACCAACTTTTTCTCCCAATCTTACGATAATCACATTTTTCTCAGGATTTACATATATATGTTGTCCTAGAATTCCTTCGGCTTCGAATGAAGTGTCTTTTTGGTTGATCCACCATTGATGCTGGTAATAAGCTACTTTGCCGCCGCTAGTATCTATTTTGGTTGAATTTTCTACCCATTCTTCAGAAACTAGTTGTATACCGTTCCAGTTTCCTTTGTTGAGGTACAATCTGCCAATTTTAGCAAAATCCCTGGCTCTGGCGTTTAAACAGCAAAATGTTTTCTCTACACCATTGTTTTTTTTGTCCAAACTCCAGTTAGCATCATATTCCATCCCTAATGGTTTCCAGATTTTAGTCTCTAAATATTCTGAAATAGTAACATCTTTTAAGGCTGCATCTAGTACCATTCCCAACACTTGACTATCGCCACTACTATATTTAAAGCGTGTTCCGGGTTCGTGCGCTATCTTCTTATGGTTCACAGCTTTGGAAACATTGGTTCCGTAGTAAAAGGTGGCAGCATCGCCAAAAGGATTTGTGTAACTTTCATTAAAATCTATTCCAGAAGTCATATTTAGTAAATGCTCGATAGTGACATCTTTAAATTTCTCATCTTCTAAATCGGTTAAATAATTGGTTACGGGCTCATGAATAGATTTTATTTTTCCTTCATCTATAGCAACACCAACCAGTATTGAAAGTACAGATTTTGCCATAGAAAACGAATTTACAATAGAGCTTTCCTCATAGTCATTAAAGTAGTTTTCGTACAGAATGCTATCGTTTTGAATCACTAGATAAGCTACTGTTTTATTGGAGATTAGATACTCTTCAAATATAATTTTTGTTTTTTCCCCTTTAGAAGTAAGCGTAAGCGAATCCTGAACAAATTGCATGGAAGCTTTTGGAAACGTAAAAGCATTTTCTGGTTTCGCAATGCTGCGGCTTGGGAAAATCTGGTAGTCGGTTATATTTGCGTAGTTGTAATAGACAAATCGTCCTAATTTACAAGAGGTGCAAAGAATACAGAGAAGGGAAAGGATGAGTATTTTTTTCATAATATCGTTTGTGAATAACGCTATACCTTGGTTAATTTATTTGGTGTTATTTAGTATTTCAATAGTTTGCTCAATCCAATCTGTATCGAAGTCAAGTTTAATTTCCGGAACTACTCCTGTCCCCTCGTACTTAAAAAATGGATCGTGAAAATTCATATCGGTAGTGTTGTATGTAAAATATCCTGAAGGAGATACAGGAGATTTTTTGTCACTTCCATAAGCAAGAATACCTCTAGTAGTTTGTCCCAGATGAACTGTGCCTTCTAATTCTCGTAATTTTACAGTAAACTGTTCTGCGTTACTTCCTGTAAACTGGTTCGTGATTACATAAACCTTTACTTCTTTTTTCTTAAAAAGTTTTAAAAATGGATCAGAAACTTCATAACTACCTCCGCCGTTAGTTCTCAAATCTAAAATAAGATTACCAGCTGTTAATTTTTGCTCCATTTCTGAAATGAAATTTTCCTGCGCTCTGCGGTTACTAGAGCTTCCTGAAAAAGTTTTCATTCGTATATACTGGGAGCCATCTCTACCTATTTTAAAGTCCCAGTTGAGCGTGTCATTTTCTATAAACTCGAAACTATTTTCATTTTTTTCTTTTTTGAAACCCCAGATTCTATCATTTTCAAATTGCAAATTTTTTGCATAATAGGGTCTGTAAGTATTGCTGTCATAATAATATAAATCGTAGTTGCCATAGGCATTCTTAGTAGCCGAAAATTTGATCTGACCAGTTTCCCACAATGGATTTTTGCTTTCTAATACGATACCATCATAAGTATCCTTACCATCATTCTTATAAATACCCATTACAAAATCTTCACCCTGTTCGTAGATTCCTTCAAAACTACTTGTGGGCTTTTGTGAGAGTTCTGTTTTTAACGTTTCAATATCCTTATCTGTCCGAGGGTGGTTTTTAAAGCGAATGGAGTTTTTAAATTTTGAAATAGTGTCTTCTCCAGCATCTTTTTTTATAAATCCCGTATTTAATTTTACATAAGCGTGGTAGTCTTTTACAAAATCCATTTGTTGACTAAGAAGAATAAAGCAGGCTTCAATAGGAAGTTTTTCGGTCATTTTTGATGCTAATTGCGCATACAGAGCATCAAACTCATTTTCTTTTTGGTTTTTAACTTGTTCTTTAAAAGAAGGCATTCTCTTCATTTTCTTTACTAGAAAGTCAAGATCTTTTTTACAGTCGCAGGTTTCTACTTGTGCGAAAGATGCGATTGTAAATACAGATGTGAGTAGAAAGGTAAATAGCATTTTCATATAGTTTGTTTTAGTTCCGAAAGCGTCGGTGGTTGTATTTATTTGATACCACAAACATATGGCTAGGAATTCTTGCAGACTAGTATATACAATGCTTTGGGGTGAAATGACCGTTCCTTGTGGCGAAGTTTTAAGCTGTTTTTTGAATGGAATGTAGGTTGGGGTGAAATTTTAAAGTGATGTGACTTTTAAGCAACAACTTTCAATAGTAATAGCAGAAAAAACAATAATTTAATTCCCCAATTCCCCAATTCCCCAATTCCTCAATTCCCCAATTCCCCAATTCCCCAATCAACCCATCTCCTAAATCCCCAACTGTTCTTTTATAGTTTCTGAATAGGTTTTTGAAACAGGAATTATAATTTCAGAAGAAAGTACCAGGTTCAGTTTTCCAGAATCCATTTTAAATTGTTGAAAATGATTCGGATTTATAAGATAGGATCTATGTGTTCGCAGTAAATCTGGAATGCAAGTTTCAACACTGGAGAGCTTGTTACGAATCAATTGTTTTTTAAGTTTGCCATTATTCAAAAATGAAACTTCTATATAATTATCGTCTGCTTTTATGCTCACAAGGTCGTTTAACTGAAGTCTCAAGCCCTCATATGTACCTTCGCCTTCAATTTCAATTTTTTGATCTTCCAATTTTTTTTCAAAATAGCGCCCAGCCGCCCATCGTCCTATTGCCAATATGGGGAGAATAGTTGCTATAGCAGGGAGGTATAAAGAAGTAGTGAAATAATATAATGTGTAAGGATTTTGCGCACCAGGAACAATCACATACAGATATATGAACCGGGATAATACCAAGCCAAAGAGCGTCATTAAAAGAAAGAACACTACTTCGTTCCAAAGCATCCATTGATGTTCATTTTTACTATAAAGAAAATTTTGTAAAGGCAAAATGAGTAAATAAGCAGTGGCGCCAGCGATCCCGTAAAGGGGTAAATAAAGTAATTTTTCAGTCCCATCAAATTCGTTAGTGTCTAAGGGCTCTGTAAGGGCAAGGAATAGAAAAATCCATACGGCAAGTCCTAAAGCTACCAGCAGATGATGTTTTAGTAAAGGGTCGAACGGAAAAAGTTTTTTCAGCATAAAAGACTCAAAATATATTGTGATGTCATTAAGATTTAAAAGTATAAAAATAGTTTAGTTTTCCTACCTTTAAACTTCAATTGTAAATTATGACTGCCAGAAAAAAGAGAAAAAGACTAAAAATTCCAACTATTAAAAGGCCTGTTATTCATAATGAAGCGCCAGGAACAGTAACCTATACAGGAAAAAAAGAAAATACTGCTACCAAGGTAGAAATTATAGATTATTCCAAAAATCATTACAAGCGTATTGATTCTGAAAATATTGACGATGCCTTTGGTTTTGAAACTTCAGAGCATATTACGTGGATTAACATACATGGTCTTAATAATACCAAGGAAATAGAACGTTTAGGGGAGTATTATAACTTGCATCCTTTAATTCAAGAAGATATTGTAACCACCAATCAGCGTCCAAAGATGGACGAATATGAAGACTATCTATTTATAGTTTTTAAAATGTTGCATTATACAGATGATGGAGATTTTGTAAATGAGCATGTGAGTATGGTAGTTGGAAAAGATTATGTAACTACATTTCAAGAGGCAGATGGCGATGTATGGGATAGCCTGCGAGACAGACTGGCCAATGCGAAGGGACGGATTCGTAATGCGGGATCGGATTATTTAATGTTTGCGTTGCTGGATGCTATTGTGGATAATTATTTTAGTGTGATTGAAACATTAAGCGCCAAAATTGAATTTATAGAGGATCAGCTTTTTGAAGACAAAGTGGAAGACGATATTACCCAAGATATTCAGGTGTTGAAAAAGGAGATTCTTCGGATAAGAAGGGCTGTGGTTCCTTTGCGAGAAGTGATCAACCGATTGGAAAAAACCGATACTTCTTTAATTGAAGTTAGAACTCAAAATTACATACGTGATTTGTATGACCACATTATCCAGGTTTCTGAAAGTGTAGATATTTACCGGGAAATGATCTGGGGCTTAATGGACATGTATATGACCACTATTAGCAACAAAATGAACGAAGTAATGAAGGTGTTAACCATTATGGCTTCTATTTTTATTCCACTTACATTTATGGCAGGTATTTACGGAATGAACTTTGAATACATTCCAGAACTTCAAATGAAATATGGATATTTCTATCTTTGGGGAGCGATGATTGCTGTTTTCTGTGGGTTACTCTGGTATTTTAAACGTAAGAAATGGCTTTAAAATAATTCGGCCTTTCGGTACAATTTTTAATATTTGCTGCGCATAATAAAAATCACTCAAGAACCTTTGCTTATCAAGTGCATTTAACAAAGTTAAATAGACTGCAGAATTTAAGGTTCTTGAGTGATTCCTATAAAATGCTGGAAAGCATTTTATAGGAATTGTATTGAAAGGACTACTGCGCCTTCACAGAACCAGAACCCATTACTTTTTTGTCGCTTGTCGCTGGATTTCCTTTGTATCTAATGTCTCCAGAACCATTTACACGGGCTTTCATGGTAGCATTTGCAGCCACTTGTGCGCCTCCAGACCCCGAGACATACACTTCTACGTTAGTAGCATCCAGGCTGTAACCTTCAAAATCTCCACTACCACTTACTTTTACTTCTAGGTTTTCAACTTTTCCAGAAAGTTTCATGTCTCCACTTCCTGTTACTTTGGCATCTATTCCTGTGGCTTCAGTATCTAAAGCTACATCGCCACTTCCTGTTACACTAATGGTAAGAGCATTGCCTGTAACTTTACTTTTGCCTATTATATCGCCACTTCCTGTTAATGAGATGGTGGAGATATCCTCAAATGGAACGGTGATAATTATATCGTGTTTTGAAGAATACGAAACCCCGTTTTTCATTTTAATAGTAAGCTTTCCGTTGGTACTCTCAATTTCAACTAATTCATGAAGGTTGTCGTCTGCTTTTATACGTAGATCTCCTTCTTTTCCTGAAACCAATTCAGCAGTTAAAGAGCCTATTACAGCAATTTCATCATAATCTGCTGTAGTAACTTTGGTTGTGGTAATTGTACCACTACCCTTTACTTGTTTATTTCCCCTTTGTGCCTGAACGCCTAAGCTGCCTAATAGAGCGAGGGCTATTACAATTGATAGTTTGCTTGTGTTTTTCATAATACTTGAGTGTTTTTGTTATTTTTTATTAAAAGTTACACCGCCATAATTGGCTTTAATGGTAAGGATATTCCCGCTGTCTTTTTTTCCGTAGAAGCCAAGATACAATTTTGATGAGTTATCTTCAGACGTATTGGTGTATTGAAACAAATCTTTGCCTTTAAGACTGCTGTAATTTAAATCCAGTTCAAAATTAAAAGCAAGTCCTTGTGAAAGTCCAAGTGTAACCCGTGCGTAATTGGCATTAATTAATACCGCTTCACAGCTAGCCAAAAGGCTGTCTATATTTACTCCGCCATAATCTGTATTAATATTGAGGCTTTTAGAAACGCTGCCAATGTTATGCTGAATATAATCTCCTCTACCTACTATTTTTCCCACTTTATCTAGGCTTATTTTTCCGTGGTTATTATTGTAATTAAGGTCATGAACGTCACCAATCTCAGAAGTAGAGTAATCTGCATTTAAGTGTAGACGTTCTGCCTTTTGTAATGTAAATTCCGAATAATCTGCGTTTATTTTACCGCTCTTCATATATTGGATAGTAGCATTTTGAGTGTAATCAAAGTTAAGCGTGTTGTTCTCTGCCATTAACTCTCCAATAATTAACTGTCCGTAATCGCAATGAATAGAGGCATTTCCTTTTAGCATATCAATACTAACGGTACCATAATCATTATGTATATTCACGCTGTTGGTTGCAGGCAGTTTAATAATATAATTTACCTCTACCGAAACGTTATCGTTCCCTTTACCCCACCAACTGCTCCAAGTGCCTTTTTTAGATCCAAATTGCGTGATAGCCGAAACCATAGCGCTGGTACTATTGAAGTCTATTGTAATTTCATTCAATTTTTCTGAAACTTTATCTTCATTATTGCCATTCGTTTTTATGATAACATCAATCACCGTTTTATTTTGGCTCCACGTAACAATATGTACGCTTCCATAACTGTTGTTAATTTTTAGTCCAGCATCAGCATTTACGGTGTATTCTTTATGGATTTTCTTCTCTTTGGTATGTTTACCTTTAAATTTTGAGTCATTTGCTACTACCGAAAGGGGCAGTAAGACCACTAAGAAAAGTAGCTTATAAATATGTTTCATCTGTAGTGTTTTTAAGTTTTTTAATTGTTTCTATAGTTTCTGAAACCTTTTCCAACACAGCAATCCTGTTCTGAAAGTTGGTAATCATAGCGTTTATTACCTGTTTGTTATTTCCACTTTCAACTAGGTCTTTTTTAAGAGATTGGTAGTCTTTTTCCAGCTTGTCTACTTGTAAAAGCGCATCTTGAATAAGAGTGTTGTTTTCTGGGGATTCAAACTTTTTTAGTGCTTCTATTTCGGTATGGATGGCTGTGGTAAAAAAGGATTGTGTTTGTTCCATTTCTGGCGAGACACTCGCTAAATCTGCTTCTTGAGGTTGCTGTGGAGCAAATAGACTGCCACCCAAAATTATAAGCAGAGTGATGGCTGCGGCAATACTTCCCAACTTCCAAAAGTTTAATTTCTTGGGTTTGGCTTGCTCTTGGTTGAGTTTCTCTAAAAACCGTCTTTGATGTCCTTGTGGCGTTTCGTTTAAATCAAAATTACCTGTAAGGCGCTCAAATAGGTGTGTTATGTTATCTTGTTCTTTCATCTTTATTATGTCTAGCTTTCATTCGTGTCTCCTTCGTCGGAGACAAGGTAAAGGCGGGTATTTACACATTCAATTTTTTTCGTAAACTTTCTTTAGCGCGAGAGATGAGTGTACGGCAGTTGGCATTGCTTATTTTCAAAATCTCGCAAATTTCTTCGTAATCGTATCCTTCAATAAAATGAAGCGTTAAAATTCGCTGGTAACTACTATGCATTTCCTGCATACAGTTTAGAACCTGTGTTGCTTTCAACGTGGTATATGCATCTTCACACAAATCTTCTTCAATTTCCTCAACTTCTTCGGCTTCTAAAAAGGCTTCTATAGTTTCGGAGATGGCTACATACTTTTTATTTTTATGGTAGTGCGCAATACTTTTGTTTACTACAATTCGCTTTAACCACGCACCAAAAACGGCTTCTCCTTTAAAAGTATCTAATTTTTCAAACGCTGTAATGAATCCTTCCTGCATACAATCTTCTGCCAAGGCAGTGTCCTTCACAATTCGAAGAGCTACATTATACATCGCTTTATGATACCGATTGTACACTTCTAATTGTGCTAGCTGATTTCCTTTTTTACAAAGAACCAATACTGCTGATATGTCTTGGAAGGTTAGTGCCAAAAATCTTTGTGATTTGTAGTAAAGATACAGTTGCTTTTAAATTGTTACACTTGTGCTGAAATTATTTTTACACGTGGCATAACTATTGAATTATTGATAGCGAAGCATTACTGAAATGTTATGGTACGTAAGGTTTCAGTAATAACAGTACTTAAACGAAACATTAAAAACATTTTGAATCCAAAACCATTGGTGACAGAATGTCGTAAACATATATATGACGAAATCTAAATTAATTTCCCTCGACAAGTTGTCACTTCAAGATTTAAAGGACGAAGCAGATCTTATTCCGCTTATGACGACCGAAGATGAAGATGCCATGAACAAAGAAGAACTTCCCACTACACTCCCAATTTTACCTTTGCGTAATACAGTGTTGTTCCCTGGTGTGGTAATTCCAATCACAGCAGGACGCGACAAGTCTATAAAACTCATAAACGAAACCAATAAAAGTGGAAAAGTAATTGGTGTGGTTTCACAAATAGACGAATCTAAAGAAAATCCAGGTCCAAAGGATATTAATTCTATTGGTACGGTAGCGCAAATATTACGCGTACTAAAAATGCCCGACGGTAATACCACTGTGATTATCCAAGGTAAAAAACGCTTTGAAGTGGCGGAAGTAATGACCACAGATCCGTATATGACGGCCACAATTCGTGAAGTAGCCGAAGCACGTCCGGCCAAAGAGAACGCAGAGTTTCAGGAAATTATAAGTTCTATAAAGGAATTGGCACTTACCATAATTAAAGACAGTCCAAACATCCCTTCAGAAGCTGCGTTTGCCATTAAAAATATTGAGAGCTCCTCATTTCTAATAAATTTTGTGTCTTCTAATCTGAATATTTCAGTGGAAGAAAAACAAAAATTGTTAGAAATTAACGATTTGAAGGAACGTGCTTTAGAAACGTTGCGATATATGAATGTGGAGTTACAGAAATTATCGCTTCGTAACGATATTCAGTCTAAGGTTGAAAGTGATATAAGCCAGCAACAGCGGGAGTATTTCTTAAACCAGCAAATGAAAACCATCCAGCAGGAGCTGGGCGGGAACAGTAACGAAGCCGAAATAGAAGAAATGCGCGCACGTTCCAAATCCAAAAAATGGAAGAAGGACACACAAAAGCATTTCGATAAAGAATTGACCAAATTACAACGTATGAATCCGCAGGTAGCAGAATTCAGCATTCAGAAAAATTACCTGGATTTGCTGTTGGATTTACCTTGGAGTCAATTCAGTAAAGATAAATTCGACTTAAAAAGAGCGAAGAAAATATTAGATCGCGACCATTACGGGCTAGATGATGTAAAAAAACGGATTATAGAGTATCTGGCCGTTTTAAAGCTTAGAGGAGATATGAAATCGCCCATCCTGTGTCTCTACGGACCTCCAGGAGTAGGGAAAACATCGCTTGGAAAATCTATTGCCGAAGCGCTTGGAAGAGAATATGTACGTATGAGCTTAGGTGGTTTACGTGACGAAGCAGAAATCCGCGGGCACCGTAAAACCTATATTGGTGCTATGCCAGGACGTATTATTAAAAGTTTGAAAAAGGCAGGGACCAGTAATCCTGTGTTTGTGCTGGACGAGATTGATAAACTTTCGGTAGGAAGCCAAGGAGATCCATCTTCGGCTATGCTGGAAGTTTTGGATCCAGAACAAAATAGCGAGTTTTACGATAACTTTTTGGAGTTGGGATACGACCTTTCTAAGGTTATGTTTATTGCCACTTCAAATAGTATGGGGACCATTCAGCCAGCATTGCGAGATAGAATGGAGATAATTAACGTAACGGGATATACTATTGAAGAGAAAGTAGAGATAGCCAAGGCGCATCTACTTCCGAAGCAATTAAAAGAACACGGATTAACAAAAAAACACCTTCAAATTGCCAAGCCACAACTAGAAAAAATAGTGGAAGGCTATACCCGCGAAAGTGGTGTAAGAGGACTGGAAAAGCAAATCGCTAAGATGGTACGTCACGCCGCAATGAGGATTGCGATGGAGGAGGAGTACACTAAAAAAGTAACCAACGCTACTGTTTTGGAAGCTTTAGGGCCACCACGAATGGAGCGCAATAAATACGAAAATAACGACGTAGCAGGTGTTGTAACTGGCTTGGCTTGGACACGTGTGGGTGGTGATATTCTTTTTATTGAATCGATACTTTCTAAAGGAAAAGGAACCCTTACCATGACAGGAAACCTTGGAAAAGTGATGAAAGAATCTGCTACCATCGCCTTAGAATACATAAAAGCAAATGCCGAAAAGTTAGGCTTGTCTACTGAAATTTTTGAAAAATACAACGTTCACATTCACGTACCAGAAGGCGCTACGCCAAAAGATGGGCCAAGTGCAGGGATTACCATGTTAACGTCTTTAGTTTCTTTATTTACCCAACGCAAAGTGAAGAAAAGTATAGCAATGACAGGGGAAATCACTTTGAGAGGAAAAGTGTTACCTGTTGGGGGAATTAAAGAAAAAATCCTGGCAGCTAAACGCGCAAGGATTAAAGAAATCCTGCTGTGTGAGGACAATAAACGTGACATAGAAGAAATAAAACCAGAGTATTTAAAAGGATTGACGTTTCATTACGTCAAAGAGATGAGCGATGTTTTAGATCTAGCTTTAACCAAGCAAAAAGTGAAGAACTCAAAGACGCTTTAAATAAAACACCCCTTAGTTAGGGGTGTTTTTATATACATCTACTTTTTAATTATTTTGAAACTTTCTTTTCCGTTTTGAGAATGTACCTGTAAAAAATAGATGCCAGCTGGAAATTGAGAGGCGTCAAGGCTATTCTCACTACTTGGTATACTGGATTCTAACAATACCGTTCCAGTATTAGAAAAAATGCGAAAGGAAGTAATTGGCTGCCCTTCAGATTGTATGTGAAGCACATTCTCAACGGGATTGGGGAAAACGGTAATAGAGGATGTATTAAAATCGTTGATAGTTAATATGGGCGAATTTCTGTAGGTATAAGATACAAAGGGTTGCGTTGAAAAACGCATGGTCTGAAACCCATCGGAATCGGTAGTGATAGAAGGATTGATTATTGTAGAGAGGGTTTGGTCTGGGTCTACAAATGCAAAGGGTCCAAATATATAAAGCTCATCGGTATCTTCAAAAAAACCACAGGCATTGGAGGTGCTAGTTGTGCTCACGGTTCTAAAATCGCCGGTTATTGGATCTTGCTCTAAGGTGCCAGAAATAGTATTACAAATTCCGAGGCCATTAAATGCTAGCGTTTCGTCAATGAATATGTTTGGAGTAATTTGTTCAATTTCTGGGTTACCAGCATAGGGTTGGTATCCTTCTACAAAAAATGTTTCATTGAAATCACTATCGTATATTTCGTACAAATACCAAGTTTGATTAAAAAAATCTGGATCGACAGTTTGCGCGTTAGTAAAACCGTAAAAGGCGAGAATAAATAGTAAGTATTTCATAATTAATAATTTATACCTTAAAATTATTGTTTTAATCCGATTATGAGTGTATTCTCATAAACATTTATTACTTATTTATAAATTAAGAGCTCTTTTTGCCGAAGTTAGGGCAAATACATTTAAAAGTACAATCATTTCGTGCTCCGCTAAAAATAAATTATTATTGCAGTCGTTAACTCCTTTAGGAAACACAATCTCACGCCCATGCTAAAAAAGGTTTTATTGCTTCTTGCTATTGTAATGGCGCTACCCGCTGTTGCCCAAATAGGAGGACGTGCAACCTACCAGTTTTTAGATTTGGTTACCTCTACCCGGCAAGCGGCCTTAGGAGGAAAAAATATTACGAATTACGATTATGATCCTACGCAAGGATTGTACAATCCCGCTTCTATTAATCCTGCTATGGACAATCAGTTAGCACTTAACTATGCAAATTATATTGGCGATGTAAACTATGGTACCGCTACCTACGCCTATTTATGGGATAGACGTACGCAGGTGTTACATACGGGTGTTACTTATATTAACTACGGAAGCTTTGATGGCTATGATGAAAACGGGAATGCCACCGATACGTTTAGCGGTGGCGAAATTGCCCTTTCATTGGGTCACGCAAGAAATATAGCATTTACCAATTTTCATGTAGGTGCCAATGTGAAATTTATCTCATCCAAACTAGAGCAGTATACTTCGTTTGGAGTAGCGGCAGATATTGGGGTGATGTATGTATATGAGGACTGGGATTTAAATATTACCGGTGTCGCCAGGAATGTGGGAACACAAATCACACCTTATGAAAATACATACGAAAAACTACCTTTTGAGCTTATCTTCGGAATTTCACAAACGCTAGAAAATATTCCTATTCGCTGGCATTTCACTTTGGAGAATATGCAACGATGGAACATCGCTTTTGCCAATCCCAACCGTGATGAAATAGATTTGGAAGGAGAAGTTACTTCAGAAAATATTGGACTTATAGATAATGCCTTTAGGCATATGATTTTTGCGATCGAGATTTTTCCGGAAAGTGGTTTCAATATACGATTAGGGTATAATGTACGTAGGGCAGAGGAGCTTCGTATCGTAGAGCAGCGTTCTTTTGCGGGTTTAACTGCGGGATTCTCCATTAAACTAAATAAATTGCGCTTAAGTTATGCCTATTCTCGATTTAACAGTGCAGCTACAACAAGCACCTTTGGACTCAATATAAACTTGCAATAATGCACAAAATTACTATTGCCATAGATGGATATTCTTCAACAGGAAAGAGCACCGTTGCCAAACAGTTGGCAGATTGGTTAGCGTATGTGTATGTAGATACAGGCGCTATGTACAGAGCTGTGACGCTTTTTGCAATGCAGAACAATATGGTTGCTGAAGGTAAAGTACATACATCCAAATTAATTGCTGCGTTGCCTAACATTCAACTAGAATTCAGAAAAAAGGGTGCAGATACAGCTGAAATTCATCTTAACGGTGAAAATGTTGAAAAAGATATCCGCCATTTAAGTGTGTCGGAATATGTAAGTCCAGTGGCTACCATTAGTGAAGTACGCCGAAAACTGGTAGAGCAACAAAAAAAAATGGGCGAAGGGAAAGGTGTAGTTATGGACGGGCGTGATATTGGTACCGTAGTATTTCCAAATGCTGAACTTAAAATTTTTATGACTGCGAGCGCACAACAACGTGCCGAACGCCGTTACAAAGAACTTCTGGCGCACGGTGATACTGTAACCTATCAAGAGGTATTGGAAAATGTACAAGAGCGCGACCATATTGACACTACCAGAGAAGATTCCCCACTACGCAAAGCCGAAGATGCTATAGAAATAGATAATTCTGATATGAATCTGGAAGATCAGTTTCATACCATCTTACAACTGGCAAAAGATAGGATTGCGGGGCGGGTTTGATTTCAAATTTAAACCTATGCTTTTTCCCGCGTCTTGGGGGAAGGTGGATTTCGGAAACCGAGTTAAATTGAATTGCACATTTTTTAAACCGAAATTCGGAAGGGGGAGTATAAACTAATATATTCTTTTACTTCCTCAATCCACTTTCACAAATTGCAATACTTCATCCCCTTCAGCATTATAAAAATAGAGGTTGAGTTTTTCAATTTTATAGGTTTGTGTATTGCTCAAGGCTTCCGTAAAAGCGTTAGGAACTTTCATACTTGGACACATCATCTTGGTGCTGCCCATTTTTGAAAAGCTAAGTTGAGTTTCGGTGAGGGTTTCAATACTACCAAAAAGGCTGTTACACCCATCGGTACCGGCAATCCTTTTTTCGGCTACAAAAATTTCTAGCGTGGGTTGTTTGTTTGGTTTTTGATGGGTTTCAGAAGAAATATCTTTACCGTTAATTGCCTGTAACGCCCAGATATCGTGGAGTCTAAAGGTTGGGTCTTGTTTTTTATCCAAAACTTCAGCAAGCGTATAGCTCATAGAAGAAGCATCTGCAGGTACTTTTGCAGGATCTAATGTCTCTTCTTTTACCAAAAGTTTATAAGTATATCCTTGTTGGTAGTCAAAGCCTTCAATACTTCCATAGAAATTACTCCAATCGCCCGCTGGCATAGTTTCACCTTTTTTTATTTGAAGACATTGCATTTTTCCAACACCCTCACAGGCTACCTTAGTACTGTTTATATAATACGTAACTGTTTTTGAGTTGTTTTCTTTTGTATCTCCGCAAGAATTAATGGCAATAATGGTTAGTAAGATGGAGGCTATAAATTTCATAGTATAATTGTTTTTATAAAACTAAGGTGCATAGCTGTGACTATAAAATTTTTATAAAAATTTTAAGGTTTGTAGCCCTTTATTCACCTGAACGATACGGGTAAGCACAGGTTTAGAAATGCTGGAGCTTTTCTAAATTTATTCTAGGTGATGGTAGCAATAATCAGGTTGAAATTTTAAATCGGTCGCCACGTATCTAAAATTTAGAAAATCTTTGATTTTCAAAACAAAAAGCTTATTTTTGCACCCCTCTAACGCAGAAAATCTGCAGAGGCAAGCTCCTTTTTAGCAACAGCATCAAGTATAAAAGGACGTATTCAAAAACAAAAACTAAACCCTCTTGTGGGATCGTTGCAGTAATTACTTGAAAGAACACAGGATACAAAGTTAGATCTCTTTTCTTTTCCGCGAAGGCGGAAAACTTAAAAAAAAACGGATATAACAATCAAACTAAAATGGCTGATAAAGCAAAAACAAAAGAAGAAGCTGCAGAAAAAGTTGCAGACAAAGCGGTTGAAACTTCTGCAGCAGTAGAAGAGACTACAAAAACAACCAGAACCAGAACAGCGTCACAAGAAGAGGTAACAGAAGAGGTAGCCGACTCTAAAGACGAAAAGAGTACTGAAACTCCTAAAGAAGAAGTTTCTCCTCAACAAAAAAATCCGGAAAAATTTCTAGAAGATTTTAACTGGCACAACTACGAAGAGGGTATTGACCCAGTAGATGGACAGCAGTTAGAAGAGTTCGAGAAATTAGTAGCCGAAAACTTTGTAGATACCTTAGATGATGAGGTTGTTGAAGGTGTAGTAATTCACCTATCAGACCGTGATGCGATTATCGACATTAACGCGAAGAGTGAAGGTGTTATTTCTTTAAACGAATTTCGTTACAACCCAGACTTAAAAGTAGGGGACAAAGTAGAAGTATTAATAGATGTACGTGAAGACAGCACAGGACAGTTAATCTTGTCTCACCGTAAAGCACGTACTATTAAAGCTTGGGATCGTGTAAATGCGGCTCACGACGAAAGTACCATCGTTAACGGTTTTGTGAAGTGCAGAACTAAAGGAGGTATGATTGTAGATGTATTTGGAATTGAGGCATTCTTGCCAGGTTCACAAATAGATGTGAAGCCAATTCGCGATTACGATGTATATGTAGGAAAAACAATGGAA
This sequence comes from Rasiella sp. SM2506, assembly GCF_050859505.1. Classification (GTDB taxonomy): domain Bacteria; phylum Bacteroidota; class Bacteroidia; order Flavobacteriales; family Flavobacteriaceae; genus Marinirhabdus. The sequence continues at coordinate 2,447,811 of NZ_CP193934.1, forward strand.
TTCAAAGTGGTGAAAATAAACCACGAATTTAAAAACGTTGTAGTTTCTCATAAAGCGTTGATCGAAGCAGATATCGAAGAACAGAAAAAAGAAATTATCGGGCAGCTTGAAAAAGGTCAGGTATTGGAAGGTGTTGTTAAAAACATCACTTCGTACGGAGTATTTGTGGATCTTGGAGGTGTTGATGGATTGGTGCATATTACAGATCTTTCTTGGTCACGTATCAACCACCCGAACGAGATTGTAGAGCTAGACCAGAAATTGAACGTGGTAATCTTAGACTTTGACGAGGATAAGACACGTATCCAATTAGGATTGAAGCAATTAAATGCACATCCTTGGGAAGCCTTGGGTGAAGAAATGAAAGTAGGTGACAAAGTAGAAGGTAAGGTAGTTGTTATTGCAGACTACGGTGCTTTTGTTGAAGTTACTGAAGGTGTAGAAGGATTAATCCACGTTTCTGAAATGTCTTGGTCTACGCACTTACGTAGCGCACAGGATTTTGTAAATGTAGGAGATAAAGTGAATGCTCAAATCTTAACACTAGATAGAGAAGAACGCAAGATGAGTCTTGGTATTAAGCAATTAACACCAGACCCTTGGACAGATATTACTACCAAATACCCAGTTGGTTCACGCCACACAGGGATTGTACGTAACTTTACCAACTTTGGTGTGTTCGTAGAATTGGAAGAAGGTATTGACGGTCTTATCTACATTAGCGACCTTTCTTGGACTAAGAAAGTGAAGCACCCTAGCGAGTTTACCAACATTGGTGACAAACTAGAGGTAGTTGTGTTAGAATTGGATGTGGAAGGACGTAAGTTAAGCTTAGGTCACAAGCAAACAGAAGATAATCCTTGGGATAAGTATGAAGATGAGTTTAAAGTAGGATCTAAGCACACAGCTGCTATCGATGAGATGGTAGACAAAGGAGCGGTGATTAACTTTAACGAAGACATCTCTGCATTTGTACCAAAGCGTCACTTAGAGAAAGAAGACGGAACAGATCTTAACAAAGGAGAAGAAGCCGAATTCCAGATCATTGAGTTTAACAAAGAATTCAAGAAAGTGGTAGCGTCGCATATGGCGATTCACAAAGAAGAAGAAGCAAAAATTGTAAAGCAAGCTGCTAAGAAAGCTGCTACACAAGCCGAAGAGTCTAAACCGACACTTGGGGATGCCAATTCTAAATTACAAGAATTGAAAGACAAAATGGACGGGAAGAAATAATCCCGAAAGTTTTTGAAATAGTAAAAGCCCTTTCCAGTTTTGGAAAGGGCTTTTTTTGTGGTAGGCATTTTACAAACATATTTTGGTGTCATTATATAACGCGATGGCGACAACTATGGAACACCAGTACTTCATTATCCTATAAGCAGATGGAAAATAAAAAAACTTCGTTGTATAGGTACTAACCAAAAACTGATTAGTAATAGTGAAATAATGAGTAAGGCACAGCAGCTGCTTGCCTAAAAACGTTGCGGTCTGTAAAAGAAATCAATGAAAATTTATTGAAATTTAGAAGGAAACTGCTTTCTTGCCCTTTTATTTCTACTGCTTCTAAAATTCCTGCTACGATTGGTTAAGTAACCAACTAAAATCATCGCTACAGAAATTAAAATGACAGCTATAATGATCTCGTATGCTTCACTTGAAATATTCATACCTTAAATATACAAAAAACATGTAGCTTAGGTATGCAATTGATATGTTGTTTTTTAGCTATATGGTGAGTAGAAATTTATAACGAATCCCGAAATGATTTAAAACAGAAACAGATTACAAGCAACCCGAAACCATTAGGATACTACTCTATTTTCGGCATATACAAATAGGTGCACACTTCAAGATTAAGAGATACCTGAAAGTCCGTCAAATTTTTTAATTTGGTTTATGGAACAACTAAAAATAAGAGAATTAAAAAATCCGGCTCGTGCTCAACCAAAAACTAATCACTAATTTGCACGCTACAAGGTATATACAAGACCTTTAGAAATAATCAAATACATCAAAAAGTTATGAATTCATTCCTTACATACTGTTTGTTCACATTTGGGATACTACTATTCTTGGGGTGTCAACAGCGGGTGGAACAGGTAAACAAACCAGAAGAAACTCGCAAGCAGATTGAAATGGTCACTAATTATGGAACCATGACCATCGAATTGTACAATGAAACACCTCTACACAGGGATAATTTTATCAATCTGGCTACTAACAAAGCGTACGACAGTTTACTTTTTCATCGGGTTATTCACAATTTTATGATTCAGGGTGGTGATCCAGATAGTCGAAAGGCACAGGCAAATGATACGCTTGGAGAAGGAGATGCACCTTATAGTATACAAGCTGAAATTAATAGGGAATTATTTCATAAGAAAGGAGCTTTGGCTGCTGCTCGAGATAATAATCCCGAAAAAGCGTCTAGCGCTATGCAATTTTATATAGTACAAGGGAAAATTCAAAATGACAGTCTTCTCGATAAAGCTGAAACCTATACAAATCAGAATAAAGCACAAGCATACTATAAAAACTTCCCTGAAAAAAAAGCCCTACTCGACTCAATCCAAGATGCTTTAAATGCTGGAAATAGGGAACGTTACAATACATTACTGGATAGTATTTCAAATTTGGCAACTACTGAAGAAAATTTTACATCTTATGTTATGCCTGATGCATATAGAGAAACCTATAAAACAATTGGCGGTTATCCAAGATTGGACCAAAACTATACGGTTTTTGGGGAAGTTGTAGCAGGAATGGAAGTAATAGACTCCATTGCAAAAGTTGAAACAACTTCTACAGACAGGCCTATAAAGGAGGTGCGCATCAAAACAGTAAGAGTACTAAACTAAAGAAGGAAATAAGTATATTTCTATAATTGCTACTACGTAATAAAACTATTCCTAAAAATGTATCCCAGGAAAAGCACTACTTAATTCTTCAAAAATGCTAGCATACATGATAAAATCGAAAATTATACTCATAGTAATCTTTACAACTATTTTGAGTAGTTGTAATTCCAAAACATCAATACAAATCCCCCAAACCGAAATTATAAATACAACCGAAACGACAACAGACACCCTCACAAAACATGTAAAACTCTTTAAAGAGGAATTACCAACCATAGGACTCCTAATGTACAACGGCGTTTTGCAAAGCGAAGTAATAGCAACCTCCGATGTTTTTTCAAAACCTAGCGAAGACGGAATACAACTTTTTAATGTAGTTACCATTGCAGAAACAGAACATCCAATTACTACGGAAGAAGGGATGCGGTTTGTTCCTGATTATACCTTCAAAAATTGCCCGAAGTTGGATGCGTTATTTGTGCCTAGTGCGTACGATATGTATGCACAAGTACACAACCATAGTATTATAAATTTTATAAGAGATAAAAATAAAGAGACAGAATATATTGTGAGTAATTGTGCCGGAGCACAACTCATTGGTAAATCTGGTATTGCAGATGGACATAAAATAGTAACCTGGATAGGAGGTGGCGAGCAATTACAAAAGGAGTATCCTAATTTGAAAGTGCAAAATGATAGTTTGGTGACTTTTGTGGAAGATGGAAAATTCAGTTCTTCAAACGGAAATCTGGCCAGTTATATTTCAGCATTACACTTAGTAGAAAAAATGACGAGTCCAGAACATAGAACATTTGTCGAGAGCTATTTATACCTCGACCGACTTCAAAATTGGAAAGAATAAGAATACTGGAGAGTAAATGTAATAGATAGGATTTTTCAATCCTTATAAACCGTTTCCAGAAATGAAAGGACTTTTTTTTGTTTTAGATTAAGTATATTTAAAATCTAATTTTAAAAATTGCTTTCGGTTGAAATATCTTTTTGTAGTAATCTTTTTAATGACCTCAGTAATTATGGGAATTACTTCCTGTAAAAGTAGCCAGCCGGAAATAAATCAAACTACTCTATTAATACAACTGTATGAAGATAGTGCTGTACAAGTATTAGAAAATAATTTTAAGGACTATAAGCTCGCTAAAGAAAAAATAGTGAGCCGACCCACAAAAATCTATCTGTTTACCTTCGATTCACAAAAAATCACAGATACCGAGCTTATAAAGCTGCTTAAAGCGTCCGATTTAGTAAAAGAAGCTCAGCAAAACCGAACTATTCAAACAAGAAATAATAAATAAGATGATAAAAACCCTACTAATATCAGCAATAGTGCTTACTACATTTTTAAGCAATGCACAGAAAGCCAAATATGTTCCTAATGAGGTTTTAGTGCAATTACGGGATCAGGTTACTGCCACAGTGCTCGCACAGGAAATTTCAGGTGTTACAATTGAGCAATCAAAGTTACTATCCAAACCCATGAACATTTGGTTATTAAAAGTAGCGCCTACTATGACCGAAAGTTTGGTGATCCAGGAATTATACCAAAACGAAAATGTGCTAGTGGCACAAAAAAATCATAAAATAAGTTCACGCGCTACAGAGCCAGACGATCCTTTCTTCGCCAATCAATGGCAATATAAGCAAGCCAGTGATGGGGATATTGATGCAGATGAGGCCTGGGATATTACTACTGGAGGAACCACAATGAATGGCGATGTTATTGTAGCCGCTGCTTTGGACGATGGTATTGACCTTAATCACGACGATTTTGAAGATAATCTTTGGACCAACGAAAATGAAATTCCAAATAATGGTATAGACGATGACAACAATAATTATGTTGACGATTATAGAGGGTGGAGTATTGTAAGTAATAGTGATAATATTTCTGGAGGAAGTCATGGAACACCAGTAGCAGGTATCATTGGGGCTAAAGGAAATAATGGCATAGGTGTTTCTGGAGTAAATTGGGATGTGAAAGTGATGGTCATAAAAAATAACTTTAACACAAACGAAGCACAAGTTATTGAAGCGTATAGCTATGCGCTAGAAGCCAGAATGTTATACAATGCTACCAGTGGAGCCGAAGGAGCCTTTGTTGTTTCTACCAATGCATCCTGGGGTGTAGATTTTGGGAATCCTGCCGATGCACCACTTTGGTGTGGATTATACGATACCTTAGGGGAAAATGGGATATTAAGTTGCGGTGCAACTATCAACGGTAATTTTGATGTGGATGTAGTAGGTGACCTGCCAACAGCTTGTCCTAGCGAATACCTAATTACAGTTACCAATATGGATATTACAGATATGAAGGTAACTGGCGCGGGATATGGCTTGGAAACTATCGATTTAGGTGCTCACGGCGCAGGCGCGTATACAACAGCATTAGGAAACGGATACGGAGGTTTTGGAGGTACTTCTGGCGCAACGCCACACGTAACCGGCGCCATTGCTTTATTATACTCGTCACCTTGCCAAAGTTTTGCAGATTTAGCGATTTCAGATCCAGCACAAGCGGCTAAAAATGTTAGAGATTATATTTTTGCGGGTGTAGACCCTAATCCTTCGCTTGAGGGAATTACAACTACGGGAGGCCGATTAAACTTAAATAATGCTGTCCAGGGGCTCATGCAAGATTGTGAATTACTGGCAGTAGAGGATTTTGGAACCTTGAAAATTTCTATGTTTCCAAACCCGTCCACTGGTATGCTAACTATTATTCATGAAAATAATATTACTATAAAAAATATTTCCATCTATAACTTAGATGGTCGTTTAATTCAAAATATAGATACTTTAGAAAGTAATACTGTTGATCTTTCAGCATTGGCTGAAGGTGCTTACCTAGTGAGTGCTACATTTGAAGGTGAGAATGAAGTATACACTAAAATTATACTAAAGGAATAATCTATACAGAATTATTTTTTTTCATAGCATTTTACCAAAGGCAAGATGTAAACTAAAAAAATCCCACCAATGGTGGGATTTTCTATTAAAAGCAAGCGATATTTAACTCGCTGTTTTCTTCAATTCAGTATATTTTTCACTGATTGACTTATTAATGTCTCCAGCTGTTTCTTTAATTTTGTTTCCAGCTTCATTCACTCTACCTTTCAGTTTAGCTTTTTCTGCTGGTGACATAGTTTTGTATTTCCAGTATGCCAATCCGCCTGCGATTCCTGCTCCAACAAGAGCTAATAAACCTGTTTTTTGATTCTTATTCATTTTTATAGTTGTTTTTTTGTTTAAACTCATATACAAATGTAAGACGTTTGGATGCTGTAACCGTGGGGTTTAATAGAACTTTAGCTTAAATTAAAGTTAAAACCACTCTAATACATATCCCAGAACAACGTAGAGAATGATAAACACGAAAATAGTCCCAATACAGCCACATTTCCCGCCGCCAATTTTTTTCGCACCCCAAGCGGCACCAATTATTTGCAATAATTTTTTCATAAGTTTTTATTTTTAAACAAAATTAGTTTTTAAAGTTTCATACCGTCACTTCGAGTTCTTCTTTTTGAAAACACTCAAACTGACGGTTTATTTTTTTTAGTAAACAGATTCTTCTCTCCTAGCCATTTCTCCTTTGGAAAAGATCAAAATTGCTTTTTGAGCAATTCTGGCTAAAGATTTAATTCTCAACATAAGGTGCACCTATATTTTGTAATTCGGTGTAAAGTGCATCCAAAGCTCGTTTTGAAACTTCTAACTTCGCCAAAGCAGTTGATATTTGAGTTTTCACTATTTGCATTTGCTCGTTGTGAGATGTGGTTGGCCCGTAGGTAGAACGTTCAATGCCTCTAAAAATCGCAAACATACGGTCACCTAAAGCAGGGTTTCCTTTTTCACCAATTTCGTTTCTGGCATAATTTCCGTTTAATTCGGTATTTAATTTTTGTAGCTCTTTCAATACGGTCATTAGGCGCTCGTTCATAACTCCTGGAGCAATACGGCTTCGCGTAAGAGCGGTTTGCATCGCTTTTGCACGGTTTATAGATTTGTCCAAGCCCATATTCAGTTGTGCTACAGAACGCTGTGTTTCTTCATATGTTCTCCAAAATGCCGAAGCTTCTTGCGGAGTAACCGTTTTAATTGAACTTTCATATAATGGTTTTACCACAAAGTTTTTTGCATCGCTAAGTTTGGTAACATTTCCATTATCATTTAAATACATGGTTACTTTATACGTTCCGGGAGGTGCCAGCAATCCCGAAGGATTTTCATTCTTCTCATTCTCTTTTTGCTGAAGCGTAATCGCATCCAAAGCCGGATAGCGCAAATCCCATGCAATGCGGTTTATACCTTTTTTTGCTGTAGCAGTTATATTTCGCACTACATTCCCTTGGCTATCGGTTACGCTAAAGATTACTTTGGGTTCGGTTTCCAGTACTTCTTTTTCCAGTGCTTCCCAGCCAGCAAAAGGAACATCTTTGGCTACCATATCTTTCTCTTTGGTTTTTCGTTTCGCTTTGGATGTTTGGTAAGTATCTTTCAAATAATAGGTAAACAAGGCTCCAAAATCTGGATTGGGAGCTACAAAATGACTGTCACCCATACTTCCTTTGTCGGCATCAAAACTTAAATGTGACTTCGGAATGTACCACCACGCATCACGTACTGGGAATAACATCGCAGTTTCGTTTTGTAGATTATCTTCTGAAATTTCGCGCAAAGCAGAATAATCGTCCAAAATATAAAACCCCCGTCCAAACGAAGCGCCCACCAAATCATTTTCGCGCCGCTGAATAGCTAAATCTCTAAACGAAATTGTAGGTACGCCACCTTTCATCATAGTCCAATGTTTTCCGCCATTTATTGAAACATACATCCCAAATTCCGAAGCTAAGAAAAGTAGATTCGGTTTTACATGATCCTGAACAATACGCCATACTAAGGTTCTGTCTGGAATGTTATTTCTAAGAGACGTCCATGTTTTTCCTTTGTCGGTACTTTTCAGCAAATAGGGAGTGAAATCACCGTATTTATGATTGTCCAGTACTACATAGACTGTATTAGCGTCAAACATATCTGCTTTAATATCATTTATAAAAGCGGTGGCAGGTACTCCCGGCATATTTCCAACACTTATCTTTCTCCAGGAACCGCCATCGTTTTCAGATACTTGAATACTTCCGTCATCCGTTCCTGCGTAAAGCAATCCTTTTTGTTTTGGAGATTCGGCTAAAGAAGTGATTGTGTTATAATTAGACATCGCATACACATCCCAAGGCGCATCCCAGGATTGTTGTTTACCATAAATAGGAAGTGTAATTCGTTCTTCATTCTTGGTTAAATCTCCCGAAATAGCCGTCCAGTCATCCCCACGATTATCACTTTTCCAGACACGTTGCGAGGCAAAGTAAATAGTAGTAGGGTTGTGAGGACTCACCAAAATAGGCGCATCCCAGTTAAAGCGTTCGGTTTTTTCGTTGGCAGCGGCTTGTGGTTGAATATCGATTACTTCGCCCGTTTTCATATCCAATCGGGAAAGCGTTCCTTCTTGTCGTTCGGCATACATAATATCTGGGTTGCCAGGTTCGGTAGCAGGTTGGTGACCATCCCAGTTTAAAACCACGCTCCAATCACTGTTCTGGATGCCCTGCATATTGTCTGTACGTGAAGGACCGCCTTCGGTACTATTATCCTGTGTGCCTCCAAAAACATTGTAAAAAGGTTCTGAATCGTCTAAAGCAACTTTATAAAATTGAGTCACGGGTAGGTTCTCCACATATTTCCACGTTTTTGTATGGTCAAAACTTTCGTAAACACCTCCATCCGATCCTACGAGTAAATAATCGGGATCGCTTAATTTAAAGGCGATGGCGTGATTATCTCCGTGTTTGTTTTCTTCGTTCATACGGTAGAAGGTCTTTCCACCGTCTTCAGAAATTTGAAGGTTGTTATCCATTAAATACAAATACCCTTCGTGGTGTGGGGAAGCATATAATTCCTGATAGTAATGGGGTCCCGTTCCGCCAGACACTGTAGCCGACATCTTTTCCCAGGATTGCCCGCCATTTTCAGAACGATACAAACCACCAGTTCTACGCTCTTCTTCTACAGCAGCATAAATAACATCTGGGTTTTGAGGCGAAATAGCCAAACCGGTTTTCCCCATCCAGGTGTCTGGTAAACCCGTTTTAAGCTCCATCCAAGTGTCGCCTCCATCCATACTTTTGTATAAGCCAGTTCCCGGACCACCACCTACATAGGCAGCTACAGTTCTGTGACGTTGCCAAGTAGCAGCGTACAAAACGTCTGGATTGTCTGGGTCTATCTCAAGATCGGTCGCGCCAATCCATTCGTCGTCACCTAGGGTTTTATTCCACGTTTTTCCGCCATCGGTTGTTTTATACACACCTCGATCCCCGCCTTTACTCCATAATGGACCTTGCGCAGTTACCCAAACGGTGTTGCTATCTTCTGGATGTATAATGATTCTGGAAATATGTTCTGAATTTTTCAAACCCATGTTCTTCCATGTTTGTCCGCCGTCCATACTTTTATATACGCCATCACCATAGCCCACATGCCGGCCACCGCTATCTTCTCCAGAACCTACCCAAACAATGTTGGGATTTTGTGGATCTAGCGCTACGGTACCAATAGAGTAGGTAGGCTGGTCATCGAAAATAGGAGTCCATGTGGTTCCTGAGTTTACAGTTTTCCAAACCCCACCAGAACCTACGGCGACGTACCAAATGTTTTCGTTGTTAGGATGAATTTCAATATCGGCAATACGACCGCTCATAAAGGCGGGGCCAATACTTCGAAATTTTAATCCGCTAATTACTGAATCTAAAATGGAAGACGAAGTAACCGTTGTTTTTTGCTTTTTATTTCGCTGTGCAGTTGTTTCAGCAGAAAATAAAAAGGTGCAACATAATAAAAAGAGGAGAGGGTAACGTAATTTCATGGGAGTGTTTTTTTGTTGGTTTCTTTAAAAATATTCAAATTCTAAATATGAAATCGAGCCAGACATTTAATTAACTATTTTTTTAACAAGACTATAACATTTCGGCTCTTATAAATAAATGGGATAAATTCCTAGAATTAGGAAATATTCCATAATTTTGAAATATGGAAATAATCTCTTCAGGTAAATTAAAGGGAGCGGCTTACCGTCACGCTCCCGAGGTATCAAAACAAACGGGCTTTCCCAGTGCGGCGACGCATTACACAGAAACCCCCATAGACCTTCATAAGGAATTGATGCTACATAAAGATGCTACCTTTTATATACGGGTGGGAAGTGATGCCTGGTCTGAATTCAATATTCTGAAAAACGATGTATTGCTGGTAGACAGATCGCTCACACCAAATTTTGACGATTTAGCGCTTTTGGTGCAGGAAGGCGAGTTTACCGTGAACCGTATTACATTTGGCAGGGAAACCGAAGAAGCATTACTTTGGGGAGTCATCACTTATATCATACACTACGCCAGATGATAGCCATGGTAGATTGTAATAGTTTTTATGCTTCCTGTGAGCAAGTTTTTAGACCAGATCTTTTGGGAAAACCTGTGGTGGTTTTAAGCAACAATGATGGGTGTATCATTGCGGCTAATAAAGAGGCTAAAAACTTAACCCATATCCCCATGTTTGAACCTTTATTTAAGATTAAGGACGTACTTGTAAAAAATGGGGTTGTTTTTTTTTCTTCAAATTATACGCTGTATGGCGAAATGTCACAACGTGTGATGAATATTTTGGGCGATTTTTCTCCTTTGGTGGAAGTGTATAGTATAGATGAAGCATTTGTAGATGTGTTGGGTATTACTGAAAATTTAGAGGTATATGGAACCAAAATAAAAGAACGAATCTTTCAATATACGGGACTTCCCGTGGGTGTTGGGATAGCGCCTACGAAGGTACTGGCAAAATTGGCCAACAAAATGGCTAAAAAGATTCCCGGTACCCATCACGTCTTTGTAATTGATACAGAAGAAAAACGAATACAAGCCTTACAGTGGGCAAAGACCAAAGATGTATGGGGATTGGGAAAAAAACATGTACAGCGACTAGAAAAAATAGGGGTGTTTAGTGCCTATCAATTTACACAGCTACCGTTGCAGTGGGTGCGTAAAGAAATGACCGTAGTGGGGGAGCGGCTTTGGCGGGAGTTACAAGGGGAGTCTTGTATTGAATTTGCTACTATGCCGAAACGAAAAAAAGCAATTGGAACCGCAAAATCTTTTGGGATTAAACTACCAGATTTAGAACGCATAGAAGAAGCCTGCGCCTATTACATAAGCGAAGTTGCTGAAGTCTTACGTGCCCAGAAATCCTGTGCTACCTATGTGCAGGTATTTGTAATTACCAACTACCATAGCCATATAGATAAGCAATATTCCAACAGCAAAACGGTCACAATGCCTATCCCAACTAACGATACTTTTGCACTTATTAAAGAAGCCAGAAAAGCATTGCATCTTATTTACAAACCAGGGTATCGCTATAAAAAAGTAGGAGTGAACCTCACGGGATTGATTCCGCAGGAGTATGTTCAGGGGAATCTGTTTTTACCTTCAAAACTGCACGATAAAAACTTAATCCGCACATTTGATATGCTGAATAACAAATACGGAAAATCTACGGTAGCTTCAGCAATGATTGGTACCCGTGTGAGTGAATGGGAACTCATTAAAAAAGAGCGCAGTAAAAGAATGACAACGCAGTGGGATGAGTTGTTGACTATTTTTTAGCAACGCTATAAAAAATAATTGAAGCTAAAAGCCCCACCACTGAAAATCCTGCCAGCAACCAAAAAACGTAGTGATGTCCTTGAACGGTTTCAAAGGTATCCAGGAAGTATCCCATCATAGGTCCTGCAAAAATATCGGGCGTATAGCCTATAAACGAAATAATTCCTACGGCGGTACCTGTGAGTACCAACGGTATTTTCCCTTCCTTTAATACCGCAAAATAAAGTACGCGAGCCGCATACACACCAATAGCGGTAATGATAATGGTTAAAAAGAAAAGCAGGGTAGTACCTTCGCCTAAAATACCCGAAGCGAATCCTACCGCGCCAACAATGGAAAGTAAGAAACCAAGCATTAAATAAAAAGAAGGACGGGATCTGTCTGCAAGGAAACCTACAACCACCCCAACAACAGGTCTTATAAATAGGAGGAACGTCCCCGTTTTTGCAGCATCTACTTCATTAAATAGCATTACTTCGCGCGCGTAAAGTGAAAAGATATCGGTTATTTTATAGCCTACGTAAGCACAGAGAATAATGACCATTAGTAACCAAACGGAGGGTAATTTTAAAACAGATTTTATATTGGCCAGCGTGATTTTTTCTTTCAATACAGTTTCAGCTGAAATAGTAGTTTTCAGAAAAAAGAATACTAAAACTCCAATAAACGCTACCAAGGCAGAGGAAATATACACCACCATCCTAAAAGCATCTTGTTGTTGGAAGGTGTTTAATTCTACGGCATTTTCTGGAACAAACCATGAGAAAACAATAACACCTAACAATCCAAATAAAGCGCCTACCAGTCCGCGGCCACCATCTAAAAAACCAAAAGCTTTTCCTTGGTTGGTATCGCCTCCCCAAACCCGAGTAGCTTTTATCATAGGTGCCCAGAATAGAAATATGGTGGTAAAACCCCAAAATCCATATAAAATTGCGAGTGTTTTTAAACTAGGGTTATTGGCATATACCACTCCGCCCGCTGCGGTGAGTACTAAGGCAATACCCATTAATTTTCTAGGTTCGTATTTGTCGGCCAGCGGTCCGCCTAGTAGGTAGGAGCCTAAGGCAACTAAACCATAAATGGAGAAGCAATAACCGATTTCGGTATTGGTAATATTGAAAACCTCTAAAACCGTTGCCCGAAATACTCTTGCCAATACAAACGGGAGGATAAATACGGCTTCCCCCGCTAAAATAAGCAGGATGATGTAAAGCGGTGATTGTTTTGAAGTTTTGGGAGGTTTCATTTTTTTAAGAATACTGAAAGGTACTTGTAAAAACTTCAAAAGACAAACCCCAACTTCCAAAGATGTTTTCTTCAGAAGTTTGGGGTCTTACTATGTTATTGTATGTTATGCTGCCAGCACTAAGATAAACCTTGCTTAATTATTCATCCTGTTTTTCATTTTTTTCTTCTTTTTCTTCTTTTTTCAGCTCTCTATATTTGAAAAATAGCCGTACGCCCAGTCTGGCAAACAGGATAATAGCAATAAGGGTAATAATATTTATAGTACTCATTTGGGGATTTTAAGCTTTTAATACAAGATGTTGTCCAAGGTCCAATCCAGTCTTTTTTCCATCATTTTAAAGTCGCAATCTGAAAAGAAAACTTCATAAATTTCTCTGCGGAAATCAATAAGTTCCATATTGGTATAGGTGTGTTGGTGTATGTTTCGGTCAATTTTTTTCAATCTTTTTTCTTCGGAATCGGTTGAGAATTCGTTGTGTATCTTTTTGAAAGTTTCTGTTGAAACTTTCGATTGTATCATGCCACGTTCTTTTTCCGTTTCGTCGTTATCGGCATTTGCGCAAAGCAGTAATATATACACTTGCAGTTCTTCCTTCGTCCAATGTGTGTTCTCTGCTTTCATAGTATTACATAATTATGGATTAGTTTTCTGGATTTTTTTAACGATTACGTTACTATTAATAGCACATAATACAATGCAGTAATAAAGAGCAACACCAAACCTAAGGCTAAAAATACAATCGATCGCTTTACATTTCTAAATTTCCAAGCCGCTATTTTTGAAATGATAAAAATTTGCTCTCCTAATTGTTCAAACAGCTTTTTTCCTTCTATACTCACCTCATAAAATGTTTTTGAAAAGGCTTTAACGTCTCCAAACTTTGAAATTACATCGCCAAAGAAAAATACATTGGGGCTAAATTTTCCTTCTATTTTAGGAATAAAACAACGTACGCTGTAAAAGATAGAGGCGGCCGTTGTGACAAACCAAAGGCCAATAAGTATATATAAAATGATATCGTTTTCAACCGTAGCAAGTAGCGTGCCTACACTTTGATAGATAAAGTTAAGCAATATTCCGTAGAAAGAAAGGATGAGCCCTGCTTTTAGTTCGCTGGCTTTAATAAGGCTGGTAACGTGATTCATGCTTCCCCAATAATGATCTACAAGCTCTTCGGTGTGGCGTGAAGGCGTAGTATTTGTAGTTCCCTCTTTGTTGGCTTTTGATTTTGGTTGTTTTTCCATTTTGATAGGTTTTAAAAAGATGTGTTCTTTCTACTATTCAATTACCTGATAAATAGTAATGGGTTTAGCTTTATTTTTCAACGAAATATCTCCCACTTTTTCACATTTAAAAGATTCTTTTACTTGCTGGTAACAATCTTCGGAAATAATAATCTGATTTTCCTTGGCAGCGTCTTGCAATCGCGCAGCAGTATTTACGGTGTCACCAATAACGGTATAATCCAAACGCCGTAAACTTTGTGAACCAATATTACCTGAAATCATTTCGCCACTCTTTATCCCAATAGAAACTTTAGGTTTAAATTGCAATTTATCTCCCACAGCTGGCAATTTATCTACTTTGCTACATACCGCCAAAGCTGCATCTATGGCACGATCTAGGTGAAAGTCTCCCCTAAATACGGCCATAATAGCATCGCCAATAAACTTGTCTATATAGCCTTCTTGCGCCATGATTTCTTTCACCATTTCATCAAAATAGCAATTAATCATAGTCACCACAGTATCGGCTGGGGCATTTTCACTTATGGCGGTGAACCCACAAATATCAATGAATACGACCGTGCCTTCAATAGTTTCGTTGGCCATGATGGTAGTTTCAAACTCTTTGTTGCCCATAAAATTAAGTACGTTTTCATCTACATACATTTTTAAAATGTTGTTTTCTTTAATGGCTTGGAGCGTTTCCTTTACGTGCCTGGCGTGTTTCAGGGTTTTTTCCATGGTGAGTGTTAAATCCTCAAAGTTGATGGGTTTGGTGATAAAATCGAACGCACCACGGTTCATAGCGGTACGGATGTTTTCCATATCCCCGTAAGCCGAAACAATCACCGATTTAATAAGCGGACTCGATTCGCTCAACTTAGTTAGCAAGGTCAAGCCATCCATTTCGGGCATATTAATGTCGCTCATGACAATATCCATTTCAGGTTCCTTGATAATTTCTTCGAGAGCAACGCGTCCATTTTCAGCAAAATAAAACTCGTATTCGCCACCACGAATTTGTTTTCTGAATTTCTGTTTGATGAGCGTTTCCAGATCTGCCTCATCATCTACTACAAGTATCTTTGACATAATTAACTATTTAGTAATTAATAATTTAAAATCGAATTTTCGTTTACCTAATGACTTCCTTTCGCTCCTTAGGTAGCTCATCGGAGGCAGGAAAGGGGGCGAAAATTTTGTTGAATGCGTCGATTAAGCATTCAGTAATTTCTCTTTTAATAACTTAAAATCTACAGGTTTGGTCAAAAAATCATCCGCACCCAGTCGTTTTGCGGTAGTATAATTTTCTTCATCACCATAGGCCGTGACCATCATAACGACTGGAGGTGGTGCCACGTAATTGGATTTAATTTTCTCCAATAACTCCAGACCACTCATTCCGGGCATATTAATATCGCTTAGTATTAAAATGGCTTCCTGCTTCATGGTATCCAATGTTTGCAAGGCTTCTTCGCCCGAAAAAGCGAACATTAATGTAAGCTCTCCTTTACGTATTTCTTTTCTGAAACGTTGCAGGAATAAATCCTTTACGTCTCTCTCGTCGTCTACTACTAATATTTTCATATAATTTATATTTAATTAGTTATAAGTTTTATTGTGAAGGTGGTTCCTTTTCCTTTTTCAGTATCCACTTTTAATTCTCCTCCGTGTCCTTTTGTCACGATATCATAACTCATAGACAATCCTAATCCTGTGCCTTCTCCAGTGGGTTTTGTAGTAAAAAAGGGTTCATATATTTTATCGACAATTTCTTGTGGAATACCATTCCCATTGTCTTTTACTGAAATTTCAATGCTGTTATTCATTTTTTTAGTTGAAACTGAAACAGTTGGTTTATACGAGTCCTCCGAAGTTTCAGTGAAGGAGGATTTCTTAGCATTGGTAGCACTTCGACTCCGCTCAGCACAGGCATAAAAAGCATTGGTGATCAAATTCAAAATAACACGTCCCATATCTTGCGGAATTACATTTACTCGACCAACACTTTCATCAAAATTTGTCTCCAGCGTAGCGTTGAAGGTTTTGTCTTTTGCGCGAAGTCCGTGGTAGGCGAGACGCAAATATTCATCTGCTAACTTGTTTATATCCGTAGGTTCCTTTTCCGCAGTACTTTTTCTACTGTGCTGAAGCATTCCTTTTACAATGGCATCTGCACGTTTGCCATGATGCGTTATTTTTTCAAGGTTCTGCTTTATGTCTTTTGAAATGTGCTTCGCTTCTTCAATGTCACCTTTATCAATTTCCTCATTCATTTCATCAATAAGCTCATTACTTACTTCAGAGAAATTATTGACAAAGTTTAAAGGGTTTTGAATTTCGTGTGCAATACCAGCAGTAAGTTCCCCTAAACTTGCCATTTTCTCAGATTGGATGAGTTGCGCTTGTGTCGCTTTTAAATCTGCAATGCTTTGTTTTAATGCTGCGGTGCGTTCGTCAACTAATTTTTCAAGTTTTTGATTTTTGAGCTGTAGTTCGTCCAGGTGAAAAGTGTCTCCTTCTTCTGTTTCTACGGCTACAGAGACATGCCAATGTACTATCTTCCAGGTAGTATCCATAAAAATTAGTACAGTGGATACTCGTAATGGGATAGTATTTTGGATACCACCAATTTTGAACTTTAAATCTATTTCATCAACAAAAATGGCAAGACCATTATCTGGGTATAGCTGTCTTTGAACAGGCTTTGGGATATCGAACTTGAAATCTTCAAACTGTTCTGCTTGTTCTCGCCCTGCAATGATCATTTTTTTAAGGTCTTCAATTCCAAGGAGTTTCTCTTCCAGGGTGGTGCCATAGCCCATAAAATCTTTGGTAACAAGAGACTCTAATAGTGCTAATGGGGTGTTCGTTTCCACTTGAATTGCCATCCAATCTCGATATGTTTTCTCTAACTGTTGTAGCTTTTCCTCAATCATATTAATATATTATAAGGGTACATATATCGTAAAAGTAGTTCCTTCATTTTCCTTGGTTTCTACTTTTAATTCGCCACCGTGCCCTTTAGTCACAATGTCATAACTCATACTCAATCCCAGTCCTGTTCCTTCTCCAGTAGGTTTAGTGGTAAAAAAGGGTTGATAAATTTTATCGATCACGTGCTTCGGAATTCCATTGCCGTTGTCTTTTATTGAGATTGTGACAGAGTCCCCCCTGCCCCCCGAAGGGGGGTTCTTTCGAGTGCTAATTGAAACAGTTGGCACATATTTAATTCCCCCTTCGGGAGCTAGGAGGACTTTTTTCCGCTCATTCGTTGCATAAAAAGCATTCGTAATCAAATTTAAAATAACACGTCCCATATCCTGGGGAATCACTTTTACTTTACCAATGCTTTCATCAAAATCTGTTTCCAACGTCGCGTTGAAAGATTTGTCTTTTGCCCGAAGTCCGTGATAGGCGAGGCGTAAATATTCGTCTGCCAGTTTATTAATATCCGTGGGTACTTTTTCTGCAGTACTTTTTCTACTATGCTGCAGCATTCCTTTTACAATAGCATCGGCGCGTTTGCCGTGATGGTTTATTTTTTCCAGGTTTTGCTTGATGTCGTTGGCAATAAGTTTTGCTTCTTCCAGATCTCCTTTCTCAATTTCTTCGTTCATTTCATCAATGAGCTCATTACTTACTTCAGAAAAATTATTGACGAAGTTTAAAGGATTCTGAATTTCGTGTGCGATACCTGCCGTCAATTCCCCCAAACTCGCCATTTTTTCAGATTGGATGAGTTGCTTTTGGGTTTGCTGAAGATCGGTTAACGTTTTTTCTAAGCGTATTTTTTCATCCAGCAGTTTGGCCGATTGCTCTTCCCGTACCTGAAGATCTTTAAAACGCTGGTAAGCAAATGTGAATACATTCCGGAAACGGTCTAAAATATTCTTCTGATCTTTGCTTAACAGACCAAAATTTGAAATACCAACAGCCCCATTACCAAAGGCATACAATATATAAGCAACACTATCTGTTTTAAGCAATCGAGGATCGTCTGCTTCTCCATTCTTCCGGCGCATATCGATAAGATCTTGTAATTGCTGTCCTTCCAAAACCATTTCAGAAAAACCATCGGTTGTTGCCGCAATTACTTTTACCTGTTCATCTAGTGTGGGATCATCATCATAAGACATAAGAGTAACGGTGCCTCCCATTTCTTCGGAATAATCGTAGTCCAGAAATGTTTCCTCATCCTCATTATTAACGTCTATGAGCGCATTGCGAATATCGCTGAAGCCCAGTTCCACCAACTGCTCGTACAATGCCTTCACTATATGCAGCAGGTCAGTGGACTCCACCATACTAAGGGCTACAGAGCGCACTCTTTCCAAAGCAGCTTCAATTTTTGCTTCTCGCGCCTGTGCTTCTGCGTTTGCCAAATCGGTATATCGTTTGTAAGCAAATGTGAATACGTTTCTGAAACGTTTCAGTATTATTTTTTGAGCATCGCTTAAAATTCCGAAGTTTGAAATCCCAATAGCACCATTCCCAAAGGAATAGAGGTTATAGGTAAGGTGGTCAATTTTCCGAAGTCGTGGATCGTCCTTTTCACCGTTGCGTAAGCGGGTTTCTATGAGCTCCTCTAATTGTTTGCCTTTCAATTCAATTTCAAAAAAAGCATCGTTGGCAGATTGTGTCTTTTTAATTTGTTGCTCGATAATGGGATCTCCATAGAATGAGAATTCGGTTACTGCACTGGACATATCGTGGGAATAATCGTAATCTAAAAAGGTTTCAGTAGCGTCGTTATGAATATCGATAATAGCATTGCGTATATCTTTAAAACCAAGTGATAGCAACTGCTCGTACAACACCTGTGCAATATCCAGCATTTCATCAGATTTGGTAAGGGTGAGGGCTACAGTTCTCACTTTTTCCAGCGAGGCTTCAATTTGTGCCTCATGTGCCTGTTCTTCCGCTTTTTGAAGGTCCATAAAACGAATGTATGCCTGCTCAAAAACTTTGGCAAATCGTGTCATTATTTCCGCATCGCTTTCTGAAGGTACGGCACCTGTAAGGGAAGGAATTAAAATCGCCGAATTTTTAGACCAGGCTGCGGAGAGTCTATGCATTCCAGCTTGAAGCACATGCTGTTTATAGTCTTCGGGAAAGTGTTTATAATCACTATGTTCAAAGGCATATTCAAAAAAGTGATTCTTCGCTTCTACAGAAAATTCTTTAGAGAAATAGGCATCACCCCGAATTTTAGAATCCCAAGCTTCACTTAAAATTGGAGTATCAAAATAAGGCAGAAAGTATCTTCCCGAAGTTGAAAAGTCATCCACAGCAATCCAATGTAACATATCTTTGTTGTCCGGGAAGTAGGTGCAGAGAATGACACCTCCTGCATCGAAAATCACACCTAAATCCTTTAATTTTTCAGCAACTACGGCAACCACTTCTTGTAACTCTTCAGGTTTTTGCATGGCTAAAGAGCGTGACCGTACTTTTTCTAATGCGGCTTCAATTTGTGCTTCCCTAGCCTGTGCTTCCGATTTTTGGAGGTCTAGGAAGCGGGTATAGGTGAGGTCGAATACTTCTGCAAACCGATGAATGATTTGCTTATCCTCATCGAAGGGTTCTGAATTAGAAAAAAAGTATAGGCCACCCGCTCCAAAAGGTGAATAATGATAATACTCTTTTGGTAATGCAGCAGATTTTTCAATCAATTCTTCTGATAGAACAAATTTGCTTTTGGTCACTAATGTATAGTAGTCTTCCAATTCTTTTCCCTCAAGAATGTAGGAGTACGGTTTTTGATTTTCCCAGGCAATAAATGTTTCAGTTAGCATAGGATGAACGGTAAGAGAGGTAACCCCTGTAGCCAGTTCCTTTGTTCCATCTGTCGCAACTACAGTGGTCCACAGTTGGCAATCTTTGGTAGCTGGATCGAAAATTCCAATACCACTGCGTTCTATAGAAAGATTGAGTTTTTCCAACTCGTCAAAAACAATCCGTGTACAAGATACCAGATCTTCACTTTGGCGCATGGCCATTGCACGGGAGCGAACGCGCTCTAGTGAAACTTCTATTTGTGCTTCTCTGGCCTGGGCTTCTGCTTTTTGCAGGTCGAGGAAGCGGGTATAGGTTTGCTGAAATACCTTGGTAAATCGAAGCATTATTTCGATTTGATCTTCGGTTAATTTGGTGCCACCAAGATTCATTAAATATCCTTGTTCAAAGTTGAAGCAATGGATTTTAAGTTCGGGTGGGGAAGCGGCAATTAATTCTTTAGCACTTAGAGGAAAATTAATACTTCTTTCTGCAATAAAGGTTTGGTGTGTAATGGTCTGTTTGTTGTCCATTTCCACTAAATATGCTGGTTTTTGTTTCTTCCAATTTTTATGAATGGAACGCATTATATCCGTTTCTTTATGATACACTCCTGTAGCTATGGGCATTATTTTACCCGTTGAAGGATTTGGTGCATAATTCCAGCCTATATTTTCATCTTCTTCAAATATCACATATCCACTACTAATACTTTCAATACCTAATTTTGTGATTTCTTCAAAGAGTATATCTCCAGCTTCTCTTAATTCATCACTAGTATGCATAGCCATACCTCTAGACCTCACGCGCTCTAGAGATGCTTCAATTTGGGCTTTTCTGGCTTGTGCTTCCGCTTTTTGAAGATCGAGGAAGCGAGTATACGATTGCTCGAATACCTTTGCAAAACGAATGAAAATTTCTTCATCCTCATATGGTTCTGTTGTGATTACAAGCAAATACCCAAATTTAAAGTAGGCGGCATGCCATTTTTGCCAGGTAGGGAAAGAGATGCCGCTGTCCAACATTCCCTGAAAAACAGGCTGTACATCTGGAACAGAGAGCATGTAATTATAATGCTTTTCTAATTCGGTACCTCCTTTTGCTATCGTTAAAATTTCTAGGTTATCTCGCCACCCTTTGTACATGGCCTTGTGAGTAGGGTCTTTGGTATGTGGAATTTTTAAAGGAGGCATGACGCCACGTTCATTTACAAACCAATATTCATCGGTAGCAGCTTTTTCTTCACAGAATCCAAAACCAGTTCCCCAAAGGGCTCCACCCAAACTTGTGAGCTGTTCATACAGCACCATCGCTACGTTACCTATTTCATCACTTTGTTGCATTGCCATGCTTCGGCTACGTACTTTTTCTAAGGCCGTTTCTATTTGTGCTTCCCTGTATTGTGCTTCCGCTTTTTGAAGGTCCTGGAAACGAGTGTAGGTTTGTTGAAACACTTTTCCGAAACGCATCAAGGTGTCGTTCTCTTTTTTAGTATAAGGAATACCATCGAAATTTTCAATATACAAGCCAACGTTATCCAATAAAACCGTAGAAATTGCCAGGCCGGGATATTCCAAATAGGTTTTCAACAGCCCCTCCGGCACATTTGGAATCAACTTAAAAAGATCTTTATAAAATTTGTTTTTTTCTTTTAAGCTGAGCAGATTGGTGAAGAAATTTTCCCCTTTTGCTTTTGCCTCTTTAAAACTATTCCAATGAGCAGAGTCAAAATAGGGGAGTAATATCTCGGTGGCAATTTCATTTTTATCTGCCAGCCAGATGTGCATCATATCGTTTTTCTTGTAGTCTATAATAAAACCTGTATGTTCAATATTTATATTTAAAGCGACGAACTGCTCATACACCGTTTGGATTACTTCTTTTAGTTCCTCACTGTCCTGCATCGCCATGGTTCTGGCACGAACTCTCTCTAAAGCCAGTTCAATTTGAGATTCGCGAGCTTGTGCTTCGGCCTTTTGAAGATCTAGAAAACGGGTGTAGGTTTGCTGAAAAACGTTTGCAAAACGGGTAATCATTTCCTGTTGTTCAATGGTCAATAACACACCGCCCACAATGAGTAAATACCCTTGTTTGAAATTAAAGGTATGCACCACCAAACGTTCGGGGGAAATGGACAATAATTTTTCTTTCGAAATGGGAAAACCGATGCTTTCGTCTGCAATAAAAGTTTGGTGTTTTATGGTTTCCTCCTCATTCAACTGTATAACCAATAAGGGGTCTTGCTTTTTCCAGCTTGAGGCAATCGCCTTCATCACCTTGGTCGTGGTGTGGTTCATCCCCACGGGTTCTGGACGAATACTTCCATCCATTGGGTTTACACCGTAGTTCCAACCCATGGTAGCTGTTTCATCAAACAATACATAGCCTGTGATCAAATTTTGAATACCCAGTTTGGAGAGTTCCTGATATAATAAGGCGCCGGCTTCCTTTAATTCTTCACTGGTATGCATGGCCATACTTCGGGAACGCACTTTTTCTAATGCTAATTCTATACGTACTTCCCTCGCTTGCTTTTCAGCTTTCTGAAGATCAAGAAATCTGCGGTGGGCAAGGTCGAAAGCACCTGCAAATTGTTTTAATAATTCCAAATCTTCAGCGGGCGGATTCTCCACCTTGCCGGGCAAACTATACCCAATCTCCCCGTGGGTGGTGCGCGCCATAATAAACGTAAGTCCATTAATATGGCGAATGTCGTCGTGGCTGGGGGCTTGTGGGTCTATGTTTTTAAAATCCCCCAGATGAACCATTTTATCTACATACGCTATCGCTTCTTCGGCATCCATTGGGTAGATAACAAGCGGGTTTTTATTCTTTTCCCAGTTGGCTAACAAAGGGATATCTCCGTGAATGTGTCTTGGCAACTCCATGACAAAACCAATTTTGGTACCGTCGCCAGAGGTCATTGCTTTTTCGTAGGTTGAAGGAAGCCACATCATATGCCAGAAGTAATGAGCTTCGTGACCCAGGCGGGTAAATTCAGTTCGCATGGTGACCACAATATCCATCAGGTCGGAGGATTCCTTCATCGCGACAGCCTCGGCACGTATTCTTTGCAAAGCGCCTTCAATTTTAAGTTCTCTATTTTTATTCTCTAACTCTTTGGTACGCCGTTGTATGGCTTCCCGTAATTGTAAATTTTCTGCACTCACTTGGTCATACCCTATGGTTTCTCCTTCTTGTGCCTTGGTATCTGGGGTAGAGTAGTGCTGATAAATAAATTTCCAGCCTTCTTTTTTCTTCTGAAGAGCGTTGGTAAAACGAAATCGGCTATAAAAAGTCCAATCATCACCTGCCAAAAACCAGGCGTCAAATAAGTGGGTAATAAATATGAGATCATCGAATTGCTCTACAACTTTGGTTTCGTTGCGCACTTGGGATTTACCTGAAAGTTGTTCTGCCGTAGCTTCAAAGAAGCGGGTAGTGTCTTTCCGGTTTAAAAACTCTTCGAATACTGTAGAACCTATAAAATGAAAAGCATCGTCCAAATAGGAATTATAGGTCGCCACATCGCCATTTAGGTAGCTATACAACCAAGTGTCATACACTTTGAGTACTTCGGCTTTTGTTTTTTTATCGATGCTCATTGTTAGTTCGTTATAGGTAATGAAATTATAAATTCGGTGCCTTCGCCTTCTTTTGTTTGCACCTTCAATTCTCCCCCGTGCGCTTTTACAATATCATAGCTTAAACTCAAGCCCAGTCCGGTTCCTTGCCCGGTGGGTTTGGTGGTGAAAAAAGGCTGAAAAATCTTCTCTAATACCGTTGCGGGTATCCCATTGCCGTTGTCTTTTACTGAAATTTCAATCCCCCCTAGTGCATTCCTCTCAGTCGTGCCTCCCTCGTCGGATGCAAGCCGAAGGGGGGAGATTCGCTTAGTACTAACAATAACTTTTGCCTCGAACGCTTTTCCCCCTTCGGGGGCTAGGGGGACTTTTTTCTTTTCCGTACACGCATAAAAAGCATTGGTAATCAAATTCAAAACAACACGTCCTATATCCTGCGGTACAATTTGAGCCTTACCAATGGTAGCATCATAGGCTGTTTCCAGTGTGGCATTGAACGTTTTATCTTTTGCCCGAAGGCCGTGATACGCAAGCCGCAGGTATTCATCTACCAATACGTTCATATCGGTTACTTCTTTTTCTCCTTTACTGGTACGGCTGTGCTGCAACATTCCTTTTACAATGCCATCTGCGCGTTTTCCGTGGTGCAGGATTTTTTCTAAATTCTGAATAACATCATTTGCAATGGCATTCACTTCTTCGATATCTCCATTTTTTAATTCTTCCAGCATTTCTTCCAGCAGCTCCTTACTTACATCGCTAAAATTATTTACAAAGTTGAGCGGGTTCTGAATCTCGTGTGCAATCCCTGCTGTAAGCTCTCCCAGACTTGCCATCTTTTCTGCTTGTATGAGTTGCGCCTGTGCCGCTTTTAATTCAGCTAAAGAGTCGGTTAAGGCTTTGTTACTTTCCTCAATAGATTTTTGTTTTTGTTCCAGCTCTTCTATGGTTTCTTCCAGTAAAATGGCGGTGGTACGTTTTACTTTTTCGGTGCGTTCCAGTTTAAATTCTGAAATGGTCAACGCTTTATCCGCATCTTTAGCAGCTTTGATGAGGGTTGTTTTTTCTTCTTCCGAAACGTGTTCGGACTGCTGAATAAAATCAAGGATGGTTTTTAGGTCTTGGTTCATGCTAGGCGATACTTTTTTGAAACATAAGTTTGTAGTCTACGAGTTATTGTTTTTATGAAATATCTTCTTGATTGTTAATCTATTACGATTTTTTAAAATTTCAGTTATATAACCGAATTCTTTTTTATTTTTCCTTTAAAGTTACCCAGCAACAGGCACCCCCATGATGATTTTGTCTTCCGTTCAATACACGTCCAAATTCACCATAGGTAAAAAATCCTGCCATTGGCGTATTCCAAGTTTCAGCAAGGCCTTCATTTTCATCAGTTACCAATGGGCCAAGAATGGGTTGTCTTCCAGCGCAAGAAAAAATCAATAAGGCATCTGCTTGCTCGTTAGAGTTTTTTTTTAATTGGGCTGCTTTTTCAATAACTTCTTCAACAATATCAAATTCTGGTGGTTGTGTGAACCAAAATTTTGTGCCCTCTGGCATTGGATTGTCTATAACAAGCGCATTTGCTACGCTGTCAATGTTCATTGGTGTTTTTATGGCAGTTTCATTCGTATCCCGTTCTACGATGAATGGATATTCTATGGATACATCTTGAAATATCTTAAAATCCTTTTGGCTATTTTGTCGGTTTTCCCCAAGTATTTTAGGTATAATTCGACAGCAGATTTTCCATCTATTTCGTAGAGTAATTTACCTTCACTTTTGGTAACTGTTCTGGTAATTCCCATTGGTTTCCAGCCTGTAATGGCCATTCCTTTCAAGGAAATTTTATCTGCATTTAGCATTAATGCAATAATTCCATAATTGGATTCTTCTTTATTAGTAAAAACAAATGTTTCTTTTAAACCCCAATCGTCTCCAGCCATACCACCAAAAAATATTTTGTCTTCGCCAAGCTGTTTTTCTAAACTTTTCACCAATTTTTCTCCTTCAAAGTGTTCTCCCTGTTGGTTAATGCCTGGACCGCAAACGATAAGCGATGGGTTGGAAAATTTATTTAGTGCATTAGTTGCCAATTTTGTAACAGCTTTATCCAAGTTTCCATCTTCCATACTTTCAAACAAAATGGTATAGTGTTCCTTAGCTAGTTCTAAAAGTAACATAGCAATTTCTCCATCAGACTGATGACCATTAGTAAATTCGCCACACGACGTAGCTCCAAAAACCTCAATATCTTTTGAATCCATCAATTCACAGATGGCTTTTCTGTCTTGTTTTACAGACATAAAAATGATTGCTAGTGTAGGACTGAAACCATCAATTAAACTCTGTTCTAGAGCGGTTTTGATTTTTTCGGTGGATTTGCCGTGTATTGATTTTGCTTTCATAGTTTTTTTATCGGAATCAATTCCGAAGTTATTTAATGTGTCGAGCCGCTGGCTCTTATTTTTCTTTTAAAGCAACCACACAACATGTATTGTTATGAAATTCGTGCTTTCCCGTTTTAGATTTTCCGAATTCACCGTAGGTAAAAAATCCTATCATGGGTGCATCCCAAACGGCCTGTACACGTTCTAACTCTTCAGTAATCATAAGTCCAAACGAGAGATGACGACTGATACATGAGAACATAATTAAAGCATCTGCCTGTTCTTTATTTGTGTCTTTTAATTGCTCACACTCTGTGATCACGGTATCAATGGAATCAAAATCTGGCGGTAATGAAAATCGAACTTTGGCTCCTTGTGGTACATTACCCGCGCAAATTATAGAGCGATCTTCTTTATTTGCAAACATAGCAGTACGCATTACGGGGGTCACCCCATCACGTTCTAATTGAAGCGGATAATACGAACTTATATTAGTCACCACTTCTTTATTGCTATCTAAGTCTATTTCAACCCCCAGATATTTTAATATCATATCCAGCGCAGGCTTGTTGTCTATAGTATACACTATGTTGCCCTCACTTTTAGTAATGGTTTTTGTGGTACCAATGGGTTTCCAACCACAAGTGGCAATCCCACGTATATCAATCTTGTCTTCATCAATGATAAGTGCTACGAGCCCGTTTACGCTACTTTGTTTATTTGTAAAAACTTCAGGTCCTTCTAATAGTAGATCGTCACCTGCCATACCACCAAAAATGGTTACATCCTTCCCGGCACCTTCAACTAGACCTGCAACAATTTGCTCTCCATCCTCCGTTAACCAACCTGAGACCATAAGATATCCTGGATTGTTGAACGTGTTTTTCCCTTCCACACCAATTTCTATTGCGTTCTCGTACGTACTTTGCGTTCCTGTTTCTAAAAATTTTATTCTGAAATATGCTGGATCCATATCAAGTAACATAAGTACTATAGCACCTTCAGTAATATCATTGCCTACAAACTCTCCCGAAGAAGTAGCTCCGAAGACTGAAATATTTTCAGCATCAAAAATTTTACAAATAGCCTTATAATCTTGTTTGACTGAAAGGAAAACGATCGCCAAGGTGGGTTTAAAACCGTTCTTGATTTCGGCATTGACCTTGTTTTCAATTTCTTGAGAAGTATTCGCTTGCAGGGTTACTGATTTCATAGTTGAAAGTTTTGGTTTTATTCAATAGCTCCTACCAGTACCTGTACGCCGCCAGTGGCAAAATTGGCTAAATCTGCTGCTGTGGCTTGTCCTTCTGGCGAGCCCATGGTTTTTTGTAATTGTTCCATGTCACTAAAATAAATCTCTGCCATTCGGTAAAATTCAGGTTTAGACCCGTCTGGGGTGCCTACAATCTTGGTAAGCTCTAGCTTTGCCACACCTTTCATAGTTGCAGCCAGCGGTAAGTGGTTGTTTTTATAATAGTTTTCAAAAACGGCTACATCAGTTGGGTGCCCGTACAATACTGTTACTTTGTTCATAATTTTTGGTTTTTGCCTTTGCGCTCGCCCCAACCCTAAAGGGTGCCAACGCTCAATTGATTACAAATTATTTAATTTAGAAAACCCATCCGCCGTGGCGGACGGGGAAAGGTTTTCGGTTTTACTTTTCCTTTAAAGCCACGCAACAGGTGGTTAGGTTGTGCATTTCCAGATTTCCTCCTGTAGCGCGGGCTAATTCTCCGTTGCTGAACATACCTACCAGGGGGATGTTCCAAACATTTTTTACCCCTTCAATTTCATCTGCCATCATAGGTCCAAAAGACAGTATTCTGCCTGCACAACTAAAAATTACTAACGCCTCTGCTTCAGGCATTTTGGTAGCTTTTAAATTTTCAACTCCTTTTACTACTTTTTCCAAGACATCCCAATCGGGGGGCAAGGAAAATTTAACTTTTGAACCCTGGGGAACAGTGCCGCTCGTGTAAAAGGAACGATCTGTCCAATCTACCACAAGACCGGGACGCATAATGGGATCTCCTTTTTCTCTTTGTAATTGTAATGGAAAATTTGCTGCTATTTCCAATAACAAATCTTGATTGTCTGGAGTTGCATTTTCAAGACCTCCATATTTTACAGTGAGATCCAACACAGGTACATCGTCTACAGTAAAAACATGATTTCCATCGCTTTTGGTCACTATTTTTTCAGTTCCCATGGCTTTCCATCCACAGGTAGCAACTCCTTGGATTTCTACTTTGTCCCCGTCAAGCGCAAGGCATAGCAATCCATTTTTACTTTCTTTAGAATTTGTAAATACAAAGGTTTCAACAAAGGTCATATCGTCTCCAGCAACACCTCCAAAAACATTTACCTGAGCCCCTATAACATCTTCAAAACCACGGAGGATTTCTTCACCATCTACATTGCTGTTACTCAAACCAATTAAAAACGTTGGGTTTGTAAACCTGTTCTTTGATTTTTTAGCTACAGCTATTGCGACTTCACGATAATTTTTGTTAGGATATTCTTCAACGTATAATTGAAAGTGCTCTGGTTTCATATCCATTAATAGGATAGCAGCAGATCCTTTTTCGGTTTCTTCATCTATAAATTCACCATTAGTGGTGCAGCCAAAGACAGTAATATTTTTTTCGTCAAGGAGCATAGTTATCGCAGTGCGGTCTTGCGATACCGAAATAAATACAATGGCAAGAGTAGGAGTGAAACCATCAGACATGTTGGCTTCTAAAGCCTCTATAACTTCTTGCGTAGATTTGCCTTTTATCGATTTTGATTGCATGGGTAATTGTTTTTAAACAGCGTTTTTACAATTGACAATGAGGTAATTAGCAGCAATTAATTTACAATTTCATCTCCAATTTTGAAATACGTATTAATACCTATTTTTCAGGATGACTTTAAAATTCTGAAGCCATTTGAAAAGTTTGATTTTATAGTAACAATGTAGGGGAATAGGGGGGATGAGTCAATCACACAATGATGTGATTTTTTGATAGAATGGCAAGAGAAGAGAGAAAAGAATAGAGAGGAAAGGTGAAGGCAGAAACTTTAAAGGAGAAATATTCTCAATCAATTTCTGAAGTAATCATTTCTATAATCTTTTTCGATTTGGTTTCAATTAATTAGTAAGCGGTTATAAAGTCTAGCGAGATAAGGTTGATAATTACTAAGCCATTTTTATATTCTGGACTGTTGAATAATTCTATAAAATCTGCCGCTGTAATCTGTTGTGCTTCTGCGGTCTTTTGCCCTGTAAATACTGGCATCCATTGGTCAATATTTGTGTATTTGAAAATGGGTTTCGAAATATATTCACGATAGTCGTAGGTTTCGTGTTCTATACCAAATTCATTGTATTCATACAGTTCCTGTAATTCCAGCAACAGGATTTTAATAGAATCGTTGGAGATAAGATTAAGGTTTCCAGAGTTTGAAAGCTCGTTAAATGTGGTATTATTTGGCGTAAAACGTTCTTCCATAATGCTATGTGCCACATTTTTAGTTATCTCAGAAAAATCGTTTATGGGAGCTCCATTAATGTGGGCTAAAACCGTTTCGGCGCTTTTGTATTTTTCTCTTCGGAAATTGATTTGAAATGCTAAATTTTTTAAATCCTATTGAAGGTCTAGTTGTATGTTGTTAAGGTATTTTAGCTCTTGGTTTCGGTCTGCTCTGTTGTTGTTCCAATTGTTTACTTGCAGCGTCAAAAAGGATTCCTACCATTACGAGGATTATTTCGCCTATGGCGTATTTGAAGTACTTGGTTGTTTTACCTTCAGAAATATAACGTTGCCTAAAATGGCGAAAGAATTTTATCATATTTGTGATTTTTTATAGGTCTTCTGTTTTTATAAAAATGGTAGACTTTGCTCCGCCACTAACTTCTATACTATGTTGGCCTTTCTTATTTTTATATACCCTAAAAATAGGTCTAGCTTCTTTGATGAAATAATAATCACCCTCGTGCCAGTATAAATTGGTGTCAGGATTATTTGAACTTTTCAATACCAACTGTTCTTCTTCGATATTAATGGAGCCAGTTTGTCCAAGTGCGTTACCTATGCCTGTATAGTTTCCTAAAAAGACATGGATGCTTTCTTTTTTGGGGAGTAAGGAAAGTGGTTCAGCATAAACAACAGACGTTTGTTCCAGTAAAGAATCAATTTTTTTGTAGAGTATGGTACTTTCAATACGATAGCCGTTTGCAGCTTGGGCGATGTTTCCCAAATCATTCATATATATTGATGACTTATTTTTCAGAAAAGGGTCTTTAAAATAATATTCCATCGCTTCTTCTGGGTACCTGCCAAAAATATAATCGGCTACTTTTGGGTTTGTTTTTAGGTCTTCACGACCATCTATCATTACGGTATTTTTAATATAGGTGTTGTAATCGTCTATATCATTTTGCATCTCTACATATAAATTATTAAAATGGGGGAGTAGGCAATTGTATTTTTCGGGTAAATTTTCCAGGTTATCTATAAATCGTTCATAACCGCTTGTTTTAGTACTAAAAGAGACATAATTTTTGTCTATTGGCAGGCGGTATGGATTTTTTTTATATAGCTCAAAAGTGATGGAGTCATCCATTATTTTTTGAAACAGCGAATCTTTCTCGATATATACATTAAAGATACGTTTTGAATCCAGGATGTCGGTTTTTAGGTCTTGCTGAACCTGTGTAAGGATGGCTTTTATTTTTGCTTCATTTTGGGATGCATTATACATACTGTTAATGCCTACCGCTATGAGAATCCCAATTACAACAAGGATAATTTCGCCTATTCCGTAGAGGAGGTACTTTGAAAACTTGCTTTCAGTAACAAGGCGTTGTCTAATTTTTCTAAAGAATTTTATCATAGTTAAGTAATTTTGCCTTTGCGCTCGCCCTCAATCCCTAATGGGATGTCTACGCTATAAAAGAAATGATTATACTTAGAAAACGCATCCTTCTTGCATCCGACGAGTGAGGCCTGCCTGCCTAGGCACGACAGGCAGAAACGAATGAGAAGAATGCACATGGCAAGGTTTTCGGTTTTACGGATGTTTCTAAAGAATTTTAGCATGGGTTAGTAGTTATAAATTCGTTATTTTTTAATTTTGGTATCGAGGGTTTTTTGGAATCCGTTTATTTGAATGATGAGTGCTTCATAACTTGATTTTAAACTGCTTAAAATAGCAATGCGATATTTTACTGCATTGGATAGGAATTGACTTTGTTTTTGTTCAGTAGTAAGCGTTACAAGATTTGAGTTTTCAGTAATCAGACTTTCGGGATAATTGAACTCTAAGGTATAATAGGTCATTAAAAAAGGGGCTATAGTATTTCTGGAATACTCAATAAGTGAGGTGTTCAATGCAAAAATTGAAGTATCGATAGTATTGTAATAGGAAAGAAGCGTATCCTTTACTTGCTTATTTGCGAGTAGGTTTAATTTGCCACTTGATACTAAATCCTGTATCGTGGATTTTTCAGGCACAAAAGAAAATGTATTTAATAGGGAAGATGTGAAGGGAACATTTTGTTGAATGGTAAGACTTTCAGAATCTAAATCTTTTTTTAATTTTCCTAAAGTAGTTAGTTGTATATCAATGTTATTGATTAAATGGTTTAAGTTTAATGAATCCTTTTTAAGGTCTGTTTTAATGGCTTTAAGATAGTTTTGTTCTTCGCTCTTGTTGAGTCGGTCTTGATTCCAGTTATTTATGGACAACGCAATCAAAATCCCAATCACCACGAGGATGATTTCCCCAATGGCGTAGAGGAGGTATTTACTAAGTTTATTTTCAGTAACTAGTCGTTGTCTTATGTGGCGGAAGAATTTTATCATCTCTCGGTACCATTAGTTAATTCCTGATCTATCAAACCAATTAGGGACTGCATTTCTTCTTCAAAATCGGGATAAATGGTTAAGTGTAAAGAATAACTAAAGCCTATAAACTGAAAAATATAATTCTCAAACTTTTTAGAGCGTAATAGATTTTTATTTCCTTTTGTACGCTCAGAAATATCGATTCCCAATAATGTTGAGTACCCCAAATCTTCTGATAGGCTTCTAAAGTCACCGTTTTGATATAGATAATTTTTTAGATTATCAGTAGCTTCGGCAACCTGTTTTTCCTGCAAACGCACACGATTAATTTTTTCTTCCCAAGAAGCAATCAAACCGCCTATGCTGTCATTTTTTATATTATTAATTCCTCCAGAATAAATAATTTGGTTCAAAGCTCCGTTTTCATAGTTTAAAACCTGGTCCGTAAGAAAAAACTGATTAATTAATTGTGATATATCTGGTTCGGTCAAATTATTTATTAGACTATCACTATTCATCGTATTGAGCACTTTATACGCATTTTCCATTTTTGCTGAGAGTTGGCTTTTTTCTTCAGACAGTGCATTGAGATTACTCTTCATTTCACGTTTCACCAATCTTAGATAGGTTTCCTGTTGCTTTTGGAGGCTGTATTCCTGTTGTTGGTTATTTAAATAAAGTGCAATCAAAATACCAATGACCACAAGGATTATTTCGCCTATGGCGTATAGGAGGTATTTTGAAAACTTGTTTTCAGTAACAAGTCGTTTCCGGATATTTCGAAAGAGTTTAATCATAACTATGGTCTTTTCAATTCATTTTCAATTACATTGATTAAATGGGCATTTTGTTTTATTAAAATTTCAAAGGAAACAATACTGTTTACAATTTTTAATGAGGCTTCAAAAAGTATTTGCTGAAATTCTTCATCTTTTGAGAGTACTATTAATTCTGCGTTATCAATAAAATCTAGATTTAAAGCATCTTCACCGGTACTTTTAGATTTGTTTTCAAACCAACTACTCAGCTTGTACATTTTTTTTTCACCTAGATACACACGCATTTTAGAATTTATAACACCTTCTAACTCCGAGTAAACATCGTCCGTATCTTTCATGTTTCTAAAATAGGTTAGTACTTCTTTTCGTATGCTATCATTCTTGATTTTAGTAGCTATAAATGGGTCGTTTTCTTTGGTTATGGGGTTGTAATAAAGCAAATATCGTATCAGAGTAGGGTCCTTAAAAACAAGTGTTATATCGTTTTTTACACCAGTTTTATACAATTGCTCGTGTAAAAAATCGATTTCTCTTAGTTCTTTTAGATTGATGCTATAGGACACAGAATCTGCTTTAATATCTAATAGTAGATTACTGTAAATTGCGCGAAGATTACGGTTTTCTTTTCGCCCCTCATTCCAGTTGTTTATTTGAAGCGCAATCAAAATCCCAATCACCACAAGGATAATTTCGCCTATGGCATAGAGGAGGTACTTGCTGAATTTGGATTCAGCAACTAGGCGTTGGCGGATTTTTCTAAAGAATTTAATCATAATCTCACATTGTTTTATGAGTACTCCCGCAAGCGGCTATCTTCACCAAAGGTCTACCAGAGTTTTGATTTTGTGTTGCAAAATGGTGGTGCGATACTCTAAAAAATTTAATCATTGTGTAATTCCGTATTTAATAGCGTCATTGCGTCATTCATTTTGAGCTGTAAAGGGAGTAGAAAACCTGTTTGCAGATGATTTGTAGTTCCAATAAAAAAGACAATATCATTTTCGAAAGTTTTGGATTGTACTAATGCCATGTTCGAATTTTCGAAGGAACTTTCTCCTAGTTTTTCGGCAACTTCAGGTTCAAGAGTATTGAATAAAAGAATTCTAACATTACCTAGTTCCCGTGTGGTCTGAAAGCATTGCATTCTCCAATTAAATACTGTTTCTTCCTGAGACTTTAACAGTTGTAATTCCGATTCCATGGAAGCAAAGAAGTCACGTATCTTACTATTTTTAATAATGCTGAGACTACCAGAACTTATGGCCTCGTTTATAACACCAAGACTAGGTTTGTATACTGCTTCTCTAGCAAATGTATTGTACCAGAGTTTTGAAATTTCAATTTCCGTAGAAGTGGATATTTTTGGAGATAGAACCGATGCCAATTGATGTGCTCCTTCATTTCTTTTTCTATTGACTTCTATAATTCTGTTTAATTCTTTACGATTTGTTGTTAATTCTTGTTTTAACGCAATAAGTAAGGCTTGTTCTTTTACATTGGTTTTACTATGTTCATTCCAGGTATTAATCTGCAAGGCAATCAAAATCCCGATGACAACGAGGATGATTTCGCCGATGGCGTAGAGCAGGTATTTTGAGGTTCTGTTTTCTTTTATCATTGATTTACGGATATGTTTAAAGAATTTAATCATAGTTAGTTTATTTGTTCTTCTAAGAGCAGCAACATTGCTGTAGCTTCTTTTTTATATTTCCTTAAATTACCGAGATACCATAGCGTAAAAATCTTGTAATGTGCACTTTTTACGCGGTTTTCCTCACTCTCAAAAATGTATTTTAGAAACTCTTTATCATAATATGTTCTGCCTATATAAGCCGACCAATCCACAAACCATTCATATTTTTGGTAGCTCGTAAGATTATCTTTGGCTAGGTCACTAAAAATGTTATTTGATCGCATTATAAATTCATTGTATTCGGTGTAAAATGTATCAATACGTAGAGATATCGAGTCGGTTTCAAAATTTTGTTCGGTATTCATAGCTTTTAATAATTGATACCCCTTGTCCAGATTTTTAAATGTTTGAAAATCTGTAACATCACTTCTACAGTGTAAACATTGTTTATAATTGGTACTAGTAATGGTATCATAATACCCTTTAGGTATGGCTCGATCTATAATGTCTTTTAACCGTTCACTCTTGTCAAAATAAAATTCGATGACGGGGGAAAGTGCTACCGTGTCTGACTTTAAATCTTTTTGTATTTGAGAATATACGGTATGGAGGTATTTTTTATCCTTTCGGGCTTCATTCCAATTGTTGATCTGTAAAGCAATAAGAATCCCAATAACCACGAGTAAAATCTCGCCAATGGCATATTTAAAGTATTTGGTGGTTTTGCCTTGACTAAGAAGGTTTTTACGGATGTTTCTAAAGAGTTTTATCATTTGGTTAATTTAGAATCGTAGTGAGTTCAAAAATATCTAGTTCAGCTTACTAATGGCTTTTCTTACTCCTTTAAGTGCTCATCTATCTTAAGAATAATGTCTTTTGCCTTTTGTTTCATTTCTTGCACAGTTTCATTTAATCGCATTTTGCGATATGTATTCATCTTTATAGAATTTCTTACGTTAGGTTCCCTTAATTTCTCTAAAAGCACAGCTTTTCTTTCGGCTTCTTTCTGTGCAAATTGAATTTCATTTTCTTTATAAAAATCATTATCGGAGAAAATATCAATTTCATAACCCATTGCTATCCATAGTTTACCTTCATCAATGCTACCATCAGAGTCCCATTTTGTAATAACATTGTAACCATTTGAGTCTATGGTATAATAGGTGTTGATTAAATCAAACAGCTCGTTGTATTCAAAAAAGTCTGTTATGCCAGCGTTTACGACCTTTTCATAGCTTTGATTTTTTACTTTGTAATTGAAGGCCGTATAGGGCATTTTGTAAAATAAAGAATTTGCTGATATTGTGTCGCTAAATGTTCCATTCAATAATGATTTGGCGTTATCGACGAAACCTGGAATGCTTTGCAAATCCCTAGAAAATTTAACGGTATCTGCAACCAAATCATAACGGATATCTTTTAACACATTTCTTACCACAACTTTCTCTTTGCGCTCCTCATTCCAGTTGTTGATATTCAAAGCAATCAAAATACCAATCACCACGAGGATTATTTCGCCGATGGCGTAGAGGAGATATTTGCTGAATTTATTTTCAGTTAAAAGATTCTTCCGGATACGTCTAAAAAACTTAATCATAGGTTAAAGATTTGTTATGGTTAAGCCCGTCCCGATAGCTATCGGGAGCTATCTTCACCAAAGGTCTACCCGCCGTCGTACTTTGTGCTTTTTCGGGCAAGCAAGACCTTTGATTTTGCGTTGCAAAATTCTGTTGCGATACTCTAAAGAATTTAATCATTCTGTAATTCGGTTTTGATGAACTCCTTTAATTTTTTTGTCTCGATAATAATTTGCTTCATTTTTCCCATGTTTTGCCTTTGACCTCCATCAACTAAATCCATTCCTATTTGGTAATCGTTATATTCTTTTGAGTTTTTATTAGTATAAAACGGATAATTATTGAGGTTGAAATTGAGGGAGTCCCTATTAAAATCCATCATCAGTTTCCAAAAACCATCTTCAAATTTTATAAATCCGTCCGTTACATTTTTAGCGTTTAAGACATTATAGGCTGCCTCGCGTTCCCCTCTTTTATAATAGACTGTAATGGCTTCCACTAAAGTGTCTGAACCCAATGAATATAATTTGCCAGTATTGCTTAATTCAGAATAGGTATTATCATTCAAATTTAAAAGTGCATTTCCTGCAAAAAAGGGTGCTGATTTTATATAGTCGAAATGTGATTCGTTCAATCCCAAATAAGTCAGTTTTATAATGGAATCACTTGCTATTACTGCTTCTTCCAACGCTGGATAGGTATCATCATTTAAAGAATCATAAACGAGACTGCCTAATCGCTTCTCATTAGCATCAAGGTCTTTTAGCAATTTGTTTAAAAACACTTTATTGCTTTTCTTTAACTGTCGCTGGCTATTCCAATTATTGATGGACAATGCCAAAAGAATCCCGATGACTACGAGGATTATTTCTCCTGTTGCGTAGAGCAGGTATTTGGGGAACCGCTTTCGCGAAAGCGCCTCTAAACGTAGTCTTTTGAAGAATTTTATCATTGGTTTTCAATTTTTCGTAGTTCTACAAGTAAGGCACTGGTTTCTTTTAGCATCTTTTCTAAATCTGCTTTTCTTCCATAATTGATTCTTTTTGCTACGGTAAGTTTATCGAATTTGGCGATCAAATCTTTGGCACTTACATCTTGCCAAAGCAGATCCTGTAAAGGACCATTTATCGTATTGATTCCAACATTAAGACTGTAACTTTCCTGATAGTTTTGTACCGCATCAACGTATACTTTGAAATTATCCTCTGAAACTTTTTCTATGAACTCGTGCTTTCTATACAGGTCATAAATAGTTTGTGTGAGCTGGCTATCAAATAGATTGACCTCGCCAGAAAGAACCATTGTCTTGTAAGCGTTTTCGTTTTGAAAATTAATTGTTAGGGCAAGAGGATTAAACTCATACCGTGCAATTTTTATCAGGGTGTCTAGAGTTGCTTTTCTACTAGATAAGCGCGCCTGCAGGCTAGACAGATCATTCTCTTGTTTTTGAATTGCCAGAATTTTACTTTTACAGAAAACGCTGTCCTTTTCAAGATTTTCTATTAAGATTTTACTGTTTTTAGTAACGATTTTTTTGTTCCTGTCTTCAGTATTCCAATTATTTAGGGAAAGCGCAATCAATATCCCAATGACCAC
This sequence comes from Rasiella sp. SM2506, assembly GCF_050859505.1. Taxonomy (GTDB): domain Bacteria; phylum Bacteroidota; class Bacteroidia; order Flavobacteriales; family Flavobacteriaceae; genus Marinirhabdus. The sequence goes on from NZ_CP193934.1 coordinate 2,485,050, forward strand.
GAGGATTATTTCACCTATGGCGTAGAGGAGGTATTTTGAAAACTTGTTTTCAGTAACAAGGCGTTTTCTAATATGGCGGAAGAGTTTAATCATTTCTATTTTTTTAACTCGGTATCTATTAATGTTAGTATTGTTATAATACTCTTCCGTAAGGATTCACTTTGGGTTTTTGCAAAAAGCGAACTGGAAACTACGGTAGACAATTGATCTGCCAATTTGGGATTGGCAAGGAATGCCTCAACATCGACCGGCTCTTTTGAACTACTAAAAAGATTGGGTGTTTTATTCGTTTTATCTAGCAAGAGTGTCTGGACCACGTCAAGGCGGTTCCATTTGGCGGCGTTTATGTTTCTTATTGGGTATTGTTGGTATAAAAACGGGAGATAATTATTTCTCAATATAAAAATCCAAGCTGTTTCTTCCTCTGTGACTTGTACCAAATCACTCGGCCATTTTGAGAGTTTGCTACGAAGTTCCAAGTTTTGAATAAGATACAGCCTTCCTCCACTTATCAGGTCGTTGGTAATGGGGTCAAAAGTAGGTGCTACCGTTGTTCTGGCTAAATAAACAACGACGGAATCAGGAATTATTATGGACGGGGCGTCATGATACTTTAATAACATAACGCCTGCATTGACCATAGCTGTACGCATGGATATCTTTTCATCCAATTGCACAAGATTTGCATTAAATTCTTCACGAAGCTGCCGAAGCGTTTGGAGTTCTTCATTATGTTTTATTCTATCTTCTTTCCAACCGTTTAAAGACAGCGCAATCAAGATACCAATCACCACGAGAATTATTTCGCCTATGGCATAGAGGAGGTATTTTGAAAACTTGTTTTCTTTAATCATGTTTTGGCGTATTTTCCGGAAGAATTTTATCATATAGCACTAGTCTTTTAATTCTTTGTCTATCAATCCAATAGTTTCAGTAGTTAACCTTAGTAGGCCATATTTAATCCAAATTTCGTCCATCGTACTGGCAAGGTATATTTGAGTTAATTGTGCGTAGGTTTTAGAAGACTTTATCAGCTGTACAAATTCATCATCACTAATAACAAAATCAGGATGCATTGCAATGGGTTGCTGTACATAGAATACTTTAGGGACCTCTGGAATAGCTGATAGCTTAAAAAATATATCATTAAACTCATCATTATTACTTGAAATTTTCTCTTCAAAATTTTTACTTACAGCTTCTCTGGATTTGGTATAATCTTTTAACAAAGACAGTTTTTGTTTTAAGCTGTCACTTAACATCTCGAATTTACCGGCCGATATAGATTCATCAAGAACTGTGGTTAACATGGACAAGGTGGTTGGGTAATACAAGTTAGAAGCATATAGTCTAAGACTATCAATTGGTAATACTTCAGCACCTGCTGAAAAATTAACAACCTGATTTAAATGCGCATTGTTAGTATGAAGTCCTTTTACATATTGCTCTAGCACGTTCTTATTAATTTTAAATTCTTGCTTTAAGGCAACCATGAGTTTTTCCTTACTGTTTTCTAGTTTTCTGTTTTCATTCCACGTATTAATCTGCAACGCAATCAAAATCCCAATCACAACAAGGATAATTTCACCTATGGCATAGAGGAGATATTTGCTGAATTTGTTTTCAGTAACTAAACGTTGTCTTATATGGCGGAAGAATTTTATCAATTTAAAGGTTGTTTAGTCTAGTTTTTTTAATGCTACTGTTATTTGCTCACGTAGCTCTTTATTGGTGTTTCTAAAGACCAATAACTTATCTAATGTGCCAGCGTTGTTGTCTTGAAAGGCTAACAAAAAGGAAGAGAGCTCTTCTTTAAAGAGCGGGTCATCGGGATTTTTTATAAGAATGCGCTTATCTTTATTAAAAAGCGATAAAAACCTAATGATACTTTGTTCGCCATTGTAAATATTAAGAATCGCCACCTCGATATCCAATATGCTTCTTCCAATCTTTGGTTGCTCGTAATCGTAATATCTTGAAATTTTAGTGGTAAGATTGTTATCGGCTAGCTGCAGTCCTTTCGATTTTAAAATTTCGTACGCATTATTTATTGGAAAATATCTCTCGAAAGTGAGCAGATGCACTAAATGAAATTGAACCGAATCTGTTTTCCATATTTGAGTGTCTGAAAATTTTTCTAAAGAAATAATCGAATTTTTAGCCTTTTTACGTTGCGTTATAATAGCATCCACCAAGACAGTGTCTTCTTCAAGATTTTTTAATACTTCATTTAAGACGTAGTGCTCGTCTTTTTTTGATTTTTTATTTTCATTCCAGTTATTTATTTGAAGTGCAATCAAAATCCCAATCACTACAAGGATTATTTCTCCAATGGCATAGAGTAGATATTTTGAGAATTTGTTCTCTTTGACCAGTCTTTGACGGATATGCCGGAAGAATTTGATCATACGCCTAGTACAAAATATTATCCAGCGTCCAGTCCAGTCTTTTCTCTAGCATACTGAAATTACAGTCTGAAAAGAAGAGTGTATACATTTCTCTCCTAAATGCAGCGAGTTCCATCTCGGTATATTCATGATTGTTAACACTTAGATCTACTTTGTTGAGCCGTTTTTTTTCTGAATGCCTATGGAATTTCTTGTACATTTTATCAAAAGTTTCCTTAGAGACTTTTGCTTGTATCATTTCCAGCTCTTCCTTGGTTTCTTTTTTATCTGCATTGGCACACAGCAAAAGGATATATACCTGTAATTCGGTTTTGGTCCAGTTTGGTTTATACTTTTTCATGACTATGATTTGTTATTTTGAAATTTTCTAATGGTAATAGGGCTATGTAGGGCATACTTCTTTTGTTAGCTGAATTAAAAAGCTCCTATTTTATTATTTAGACGGTATAAGTGTAGCGCCATCTCGTAACGCAAAGGGCATCGTATCATAGTAATGCGATAAAAAAGCCATTTTTCCATCTACTAGTAAGGCAACCACATGATACTGTGCCGTAGCAGTTTTCTTAGTTTTTTTATTTGTGTTGGTCACAACTCCCCAACTAAAGCCATACTGTCCAGGCGTCACGGCTACATTTTCATCAGTCTCTACCGATAAATAAACATCTCCAGAAAAGCTAAAAGTATTCTCTTTAAAAGTTTGCGTATACCGTTCTAAATGGTCTTGTTTAGAGATGGTATCATTAGTGCCTCCCAGACCAATGATCAAGGCATCGTCTGCAAAAAACGAATTTAATTTTTTTGCGTCTCCTGCCTTCATGGCTGCTGTATAGCCTTGAAGTAGTTCCACATTGGCTTGGTAGTTGTCAAAATCCAGTGTCACACCCTTGTCCTGCGATTGGGCAGTAAAAGAGATGGCAAGTAACATAAGAAACGTGTAAATGGTTGTTTTAAAAGTTTTCATAATTGTTTGATTTTAAGAGATTAGAGTAATAGTTATGTATGTTTAGTTTTAGTTATTGAAAGTTTATTCTGCTTTATGAACTTCCAGTTCAATCTCAATCATAAACTCAGGTATGGCCAATTCTTTAACACCTAACCAAGAACCAGTAGGAAAGTGATTTTTGTAGATTTCTGTTCGGTATGCTGCGTTTTCAAGAAACATAGGCATATGGGTGGTAAACACATTTTCTACCACTACATCGTCAAAAGTGCAGCCGTAATGGGCTAATATTTTTTCCAAATCTGCATAGCAGTTTTTCATTTGTTGTGCTAGATCTCCTATAGCGGTTGGATTTCCCGCATCGTCCATACTTACAGCGCCCGAAACTTTTATACTATTTCCTATTTTCACTGCGTGCGAATAGCCGTAGGCTTCTTCAACTTCCGGACGAAGCTGAAAATAGTCTGGCTTCCCATGTTCGGCTTCTGTTTCCTGGTGAACTACAGTTTCAACAGGCTCGTTAGGTGTTGGCTTGGTTTCTTCTTTGCAGCCTGTGAACGCTAGGATAGTGGCTAATAAAATTCCTATTGGAAGCAGTTTTATTTTTAAGGGATGTTTACGCAGTGATTTCATATTTTTTCGGTTTTAAGTTGTTATTTTTTTAAATGAAATTTTAATATGTTTTTAAAGTTTCCGCAGCAGGAATAAATTGCATCTGTAAATCTTTTTGCGCCAGGGTGTTTTTATAAATACTAACCGGAGGATTTTTTGCTTGCTTATGATTTAATAGTAGAGAAATATCTGATGTTGCGTAGGTTTCGCTGGAAAGCAAATAATCCTTTCCGTGTAAGCCTTTTGTAGTAGCTGTTTTAAAAATAGCTTTAGCCACATCCCGAACATCTACAATGGCAAATGGCACGTCGTTATCGTAAATAGCCTGTATAAAATCGTCTGGGGCAATTTTATTTTTTATCAGAAACTGAAGCCCTGTTGAAGTAGAATCTTCTCTTTTAGAAAGCGATTTTCCCATCACAGCCACGGGTGAAACCGTTGAGATTTCAAAAGAAGTTTCTGGATGATTTTTTATAAACTTCAAAACCGTTTGGTTCGCTATAAACTTAGCCTGTGCATACGGATGGCTTTCAATACTGGTAAAGCGAATGTCGGTTTCATCAAAAGTATCTTTAAAATTTTTGTTGCCTGCAGGCATTGGGAAATTGGTGTTCCATCCAGCCACCGAAGCAATAAATACAACTTTCTCAATCCCTGGAGTTTTATTAATAACCTCCAAAAAATTTTCAGTTCCTTTTATGGTGGGATCAAAAAGTTCGGTCTGGGGGTTGTCTACAGCAAGTTGGAAAGGGGTTCCTCCATGGATAATGATATCACAATCCTCAGCAAATTCTTTTAATTGCTTTTTATTTTCAACAGTAAGCTCGCTAAAACTAATTTGATCACTATGGCCCAGTTCTAACAGGTGTTGGTATTTTTCTTTTTTAAGTATATCGGTCACGCCAACTAAGACGTTATATCCTTCTTCTACAAATTTTTTGGTTGTATGGCTCCCTATAAATCCGGAACCACCAATAATGCCTACTGTTTTCATAAATTCTAATTAATTAATTTGTTAGTTGAAAATTCATCTTTTAAAAAATAATGCGGTTTTAGTAGTAGGGTCAATCATATTGGGGGTAATCGGCAATTTTGAAATAGACCATCGTGAAAAATTTTGGCTTAATTCTTATAAAACAAGATACGCTTCAGATCCTGACAAGTCAATCACACGTTAATGTGATTTTAGGTGCTATCTTTTTGTATATTTGGAAGTTACAGAACTGAACCAGCCAAATTTCAACCAGTGTATTTTTCTATCAGAAATTTATTTTCTTTTTTTCTGCTGCTTCTTATTTTAGGTAGTATTTCACTTTTTGGGCAAAATCCCTCACAGATTGATGAGTTAACTACGCAGCAAGGGCTTATGTTCAGGGAAGTAATTGCTATTGAGCAAGATAACAATGGTTTTATGTGGTTTGCTACCCCACAAGGAATCAATAGATACGACGGGTATAATTTTAAGGTGTATAATAGCGATAAAAATAACCCGTATTTTATTGAAGAAGACAAACTAACTGGAAATACCCTTTTTGACAAAAAAGCCAATGTTTTATGGTATCTCGCCAATGATAAGCTATTTGCACTGGATTTAGAGACAGATATGGTTATTGCTTACAATGAAAAACATACCATTAACGGGAAGGTCTTAGCATTGCATCAAGGCAAAGATGGAACTATCTGGATTATTACCGATGATTACTGGAAAACACAAAAGAGCGATTCCAAACAGTATTTATTGAAATATAATAAGGGTCGTTTTGAAGCGGTTGCCAACATACCCAGAAACAACCGAGGGTTTGTTAGTCTGAACTCAGATGCCAAGGGAAACCTCTGGTTCAGTACTACCAACGGAACAAGAAAATATACACAAGCGGGTGCTTTTATAACCGATTATGATCTGGACTGTTATGATTTTTATGGAGCTACCATGCACTTTGTGCGTTCCTATATTGACAGCAAAAATAATCATTACTTTTTCCCTAAGACCCAAGGTGGGATTCATTTGCTTGATGGGATTACTCACCAAACGAAAACGTTGTTGGATGTCATGGAACAATTTAATGTGGGTATTGAAGATAGCCAGAACAAAGTTTGGTTTGCTGGGTCACAATCGCTGTACCGAATGGATGAAAAAGGCGGCTTTACTAACTATACAGATTTGCTTAAAAGTCGGTTTGATTATTCTGTAATAAACGATCTATTTATTGATGAAAACAACTTGCTTTGGATCGCAACCGATAATGGCTTGTTCAAAATACGCATTGGAGAACAATTATTCGACACGCTATTTACCTCTCAGAAAAAAGGTTGGGGAAACACTATGCGTGGAATGTTTGAGGACAATGAAGGTACTCTATATGGTCTTTGTGAAAGTTCCAGTCAAATTATATACAGAACCTCAACGGGTCGTATAGATACGCTTCATTTAAAAACTGATACTGGAGAACAACCCAACATTCATCACGGAGCAAGCTTTTTTGTAGTGAACGACGCGAAAACTTTTGTTTATAGCGTATCGAAAGAATTACTTAAAATTAATCTGAAGTCAGGATATGTAAAACAGTATAAAGAATTTATCCCTAATGTAAGGGTTTATGGATCTAATCCGCTTGTAAAACTGGCAGATGGAAGGTTGTTATTTGGCTACACACTTTCGCGCTTAACACTTTTTGACCCTATAACAGAGAAAAGTGAACCCGTATTTAAAGATAGTAATAGCTATACTGAAATTGAACCCCTTACTTTTTTTGCAGCAAGTAAAGAAAAAAATATAGTTTGGGTGGGAACCCAGGATAATGGGTTGTTAAAACTTAATTTAAACGGAAGTATTGAAAAGGTGTTCACCATAAATTCAACGCCAAGTATTAGAAAAAATCACGTGCTTGTGGTGGATGAAGATACAGATGGTAGTATTTGGGTTGGAACCTACGGTGGAGGCCTTACTCATATTTCAGCAGATGGGAAAACGGTAAAAAGCTACACAAAACCTGACGGATTACCAGATAACAATATTGTAGGGATACTTACAGATGGTTCAGATAATTTATGGCTAAGTACCTATAACGGCCTGTCTTATTTTAGCAAGCGAAATAAGAACTTTCAAAATTATTATACCGAAGACGGCTTGTCACATAACGAATTTAATTATAGCTCTTTCTTTAAAGACAGCAACGATACTTATTATTTTGGCGGAATGAACGGAGTTTCCAGTTTTACGTCTAAGCAAATAGTACGCAATGAAACGCTACCATGTTTAAGGCTTACAGGATATTCTGGGTATAATAGCAGGTATAAGGAAAGCTACGAGATTGATACCTCTTTATACGAAACGACAACTATCGAAATTTCGCCATACGATCAATATTTTCAAATTAATTGGACCATGCCTAGTTATTTTCAGAACGATACGAACAAGTATAGCACAACCTTAGAAGGGTATGAGGACAGATGGTTTTTTCAGGGAAGCAGCCCTTCTGTTAGGTATAATAAATTACCAGCAGGCGAGTATATTTTAAAAATTAAAGGAGCCGATGCCAGAGGGAACGAAACAAGTTCCATATTATCTATTCCAATTACCGTTCGTCAGTTTTTTTATAAAAAATGGTGGTTTATCGCGCTAGTTATACTGCTGAACGTAGCCTTGGTATATGCACTTTTCAAATGGAGATTACAGCAACTATTGGCCTTAGAACAGTTGCGTACCAAAATATCCAGCGATCTCCACGACGATGTAGGTTCGTTGCTTTCAGGATTGGCCATGCAAACGGAGTTGATGGAAATAAACGCCAGCCAGGAAGACAAAACGAAATTGCAGAAAATAGCAGGCATTAGCCGAAATGCCATTTCACAAATGCGGGATCTGGTGTGGAGTATAGACAATAGACGAACAACAAGCAACGATTTAATTGAACGCATGCATGAGCTTGCTGAAGAATTGTTATTACCCCGAGACGTATCTTTCAATATTAATAGTGAAGGCGTAGACCAGCGCAATAAAAAACTAGCACCTCAAATAAAACAGAATCTCTTTTTAATCTACAAAGAAGCCATCACGAATCTGCTAAAGCATAGTGACGCTTCACATTTGCAGGTAACTATTGCAAACCAAGCCAAAAACTGTCTCTTTAAAATTAAAGACAACGGAAGCACAAAGGAGAACTATTCGTCTACAGGATTAGGCCTTTCCAATATTCAACTACGTGCCGAAGCCATAGGAGGGACAGTTACTTTTGAAACTACCAATGGTTTTGCAATTATTCTGAAGTTGCCTTTTCAGCTTTAAAATCACACGTTTATGTGATGGAGGTGTGTTGTTTAATAAATTAGTTTTACCAAGTAACTCATTTCATAACTGAAAACCCGCCCTAAATGAAACTAAATTATCTCCATTTTTTAATCCTATTCGTACTCTTTTCTTGTGACACAACTGAAAAGAAAAATTTAGAAATAGCAGCTACTAATTTTTACACCCAGGGAATCCATAACAGAACTGCAGCAGAATGGGAACCTGCACTGGGCACCTTAATTGTCTGGCCATTAAGTATTCCACATAAACTGGTTATAGAACTTGCTAAAGACAACCATCTATTCACTATGGTGGAAGATAAAGAGGCGCAAAAAGAAGCTGAAAAGTGGTTTGGAGCATGGAGTATAGACCTAAATAAGGTAACGTTTATGTATGCAGAACAAGGAGTAGATGCATGGTGGACGCGCGATTGGGGGCCAAGTGCAGTTTTTACAGATAAAGGCTCCTACAAGTTGGCCGATGGAAAGTACATCTATGCAACCCCGCTAACAGATATGGCTTGCAACGATTCCTTGCAGTTTCTATATTTTGACGAAAATAAAAAAATGGAGCTCACCCAAATAGACGACGACGCCACAATTCCACTTGCAAAACAATTGGGTTTTGAGCTAATGGATTTACCATTTAATAACACTGGTGGCAATGTATTAACAGACGGATTGGGAACCGCATTTTCTACCTGTGTAATCTATGCTGAAAACAAATACCACGGAATTGACGCCGAAAATTTTCTGAAACTGAACGATTCATTGTTAGGGTTTCAGCGATATAACATTATTTCAAATTTTGAAAAGAGAGGAATTCAGCATATCGATTGCTTGTTAAAACTTATTGACGAAGAGACTATTTTAGTAGCAGAACCACCAGAGGATCACGAATTATTCAGCGTCTATAACGATATAATAGAAAAAGAACTTTCAAAATTTAAAACGGCCTACGGCAATCCCTATACCATTAAAAGAATTAAGACAGCGCGTTGGATTAATGAGCGTTTAGCCGCTTATACCAATTCGCTTATTTTAAACAAAACGGTATATATTCCACTTTTTGATATTCCTCAGGATGCTATTGCCCTTGCAACGTGGAGGGATGTAATGCCAGGCTATACAATTAAAGGGTTTACATACGCATTAGATGATGAGCCCTTTGTAACCGATGAAGTAAAGAACCATTACCGTGTCTATGGATGGAACGATGGCGATGCCTTGCATTGCCGCACACGAGCTATTTGGAATCCCGATATCTTATTTATAAGTGTAAATACAAGTAATACTGAAGTGGATGCAGATCAAAATCACAACGTATATGCAACCATTATCGATTATAGCAAGAAAGGCCTTGTCGAGGATAGCAGTGAACTCTACTGGAGAATACAGGGAGACACTGTCTGGAAAACCATTATACTTTCCAACACCAAAAACGAACATCATTTTTTTGCTGAAATACCAAATCAGAAGTCCGGAACTACCATTGAGTATTATATATCGGCCGTTTCAAAATCTGGGGAAAAAGCAACGCGTCCCATTACTGCACCGCTTGCCTCTTACACACGTGTTGTGAAGTGAAAAATTCCTTTTGCACTATGACACATTTAGGTCTAGCAACTATGAAATTACAAAGTATCCTTAGAAATAAACAAAAATTAAAAATATGAAAAGAAACATCCTAATCGCACTAACATTATTGTTTTGCACTTTAAGTTTCAGCCAAAATACAAATCAAAAATACGCCAAAGATGTACAATCCATAGACGCCATTATAGATGCCTATTATGAAGTAATTTCAGGTTCGAGCAATGATCCTTGGCAATTTGAAAGAGACAGCTATATTCATGCTGAAAATGCCATTATTACTAGGTTGGATGAGGATGGGAACGCTTTCTCGCATTCATTAGAAGCAGAATACATTCCATTAGTATTAGCACCCAAAGAAGATTTTTATGAGAAGGAATTAAAAAGAAGTGTAAGCCAATTTGGAAACATCGCCCAGGTATGGAGTGCTTTTGAAATACGAACAGACCCAGAAATTGCATCAGGAATTAGAGGATTAAACAGTGTTCAACTTCACTTTGAGCAAGGAAGATGGTGGATAGATAGCTGGACGTGTGAGATGGAGACTGATAAGAATGATGTAGTTACAGATTTTTTGAAAAAGGAATAAATTTTTCACTTACAATCCATATAAATTCCTTTTTTGCATCTTTAATAACGCTAGGAATTTTATAATCCAGTTCCATTTCCGAAGTACCAAGTGACTCAAATAATTTGTAACACATTCCTACGTATTTATACCTATATGTTTAATTACCATATCTTTAGAAAAACTAACTAATAGAAATCAACCATGGACTTACAAATTAAAAATTTAAGTAAAACGTATTCAAATGGAGTACAGGCTTTAAAAGATGTTACACTAGATATTCCACAAGGGATGTTTGGGCTGTTAGGACCAAACGGTGCTGGAAAATCATCATTAATGAGAACCCTGGCGACATTGCAACAAGCCGATTCTGGATCTGTAATGCTAGGAGATATTGATGTTTTGAATGATAAATCTAAAGTGAGAAAAATTCTTGGTTATCTGCCGCAGGAGTTTGGCGTGTATCCAAAAGTAAGCTCGTATAATATGCTCCACCATATTGCAGCATTAAAAGGTGTTTCTAATAAAGGAGAACGTAAAGAGCTAGTAGAATCGCTACTTAATAAAACAAATCTCTGGCATGTACGTAATAAAAGTTTAGGCACCTATTCCGGAGGGATGAAACAGCGTTTTGGGATTGCCCAAGCATTAATAGGTGACCCAAGATTAATAATTGTAGATGAACCTACTGCTGGTTTAGATCCTGCAGAGCGTGTACGTTTTCATAATTTATTGAGCGAAATAGGGGAGAACACCATTGTAATTCTTTCCACTCATATTGTTGAAGACATCTCTAACCTCTGTAATAATATGGCGATTATCTGTTTAGGTGAAGTAATTGCACAGGGGAATCCTGCGGTTTTGACAGAGGCGGTGAAAGGACGTGTTTGGAAAAAGGCGATTGATAAAAAGGATTTAGAGAACTATCAAAACGAGATGAAGGTAATCTCTACCCATCTTAAGGCTGGACAAACAGTAATACACGTTTTAAACGACACAAAACCAGACGCATCGTTTGAGCCAAGCCCTGCAAATTTAGAAGACGTTTATTTTGCTGAAATAACTTCTCGTATGGAGCCAGTTACTGCATAATTGTTTAGTAACCAAACTTAAAATCATTCAATTATGTTTAAAGAAATTTATCTATTCGAATTAAAATACAGATTTAAGCGTCCTGCTACTTGGGCGTACTTTGGAATTCTATTAATTTTTGGCCTTATTGTATCGATTGGCGGTAATGGACCTGCATCAGAAAAGGTGTTTGTAAACTCTCCAGTAGCCATTGCAACGATGCTTTCTACGATAAGTATCTTCGGAATTATGCTTTCCAGTGCCATCATGGGCGTACCCGTATATCGTGATATTGAACACAAAACAGAGAACTATTATTTTTCTTTTCCTGTTACTGAAAAAGGCTATTTATTAGGACGTTTTTTAGGTTCTATGACTGTTTTATTATTGGTGAGCCTTGGACTTCACTTAGGATTAATACTAGGTTTTGCCATTGGCCCTTTTGCTGGTTTTGTAGAACCAGATCGTTTTACAGATTTAAATCTTTGGCATTATTTACAACCCACATTACTACTATACTGGACTAACTTCTTCTTTGCGGGGTGTATCTTTTTTGCGTTAGTTAGTTTAACAAAAAAAGTAATGTTGGCCTATGCAGGGGGTGCTATTTTATTTATCACGTACCTCGTCACGCTCACACTTACGCAAGATATTGATAATAAAATGTTGGTGAGTCTATTGGATCCATTTGGGTTAGGAAGCTATGGAAATATGATAGAGTATTGGACTCCAGAAGAGCAGAATTCTATGACAGTGCCCTTTAGTGGTTTGTTGGTTTGGAATAGATTAATTTGGGTAGGGCTTGGGTTGCTAGCGCTAGTGTATACATTATTCAGATTTGATTTTATCAAGTTTTTAAATAAGAACTATTCTACTAAAAAGAAGAATGATAATTTAGATACATCAAAGGCTTCAGCGGCATTAACTAAAATACCTAGTGTATCAAAAGTATATTCATTGGGGCTTAATTTTAAACTGCTAATTAGTTTAGCCGTGATGGAATTTAAGAATATTATAAGAGATAACTTCTTTAAAGCTATTCTTGCAGCTGCGGTATTGTTCTTGTTTTTTGATGCTTGGTTCGGGTTTCCTATTTATGGGACACCTTCCTTGCCTTTAACTGTATATATGCTAGAAGTAAAGGACTTTACATATGTCATTCTTATATTTATTTTGATTGTATTTATGACAGGTGAAGTCTTGCATCGCGAACGCGGTGTTAATTATGATCAAATCTTTGGTTCATTACCGCTCCCCAATCGTATTGTATATGGTTCTAAATTTTTAGCACTTGTGATGGTAAGTTTCATATTAGTAAATATGATACTAGTTAGTGGAATGCTCAATCAAATAGTGAAAGGTTATTTTAATTTTGAATTTGAAAAGTACTTCACAGATTTATATTTAATAGAATTTCCGAAGTATATTATATTTATAATGCTTGCCTTTTTTGTGCACTCGTTAGTAACGAAAAAGTTTATGGGGCATGTAATAGCCATCGCTATTTGGGTGCTGCTTTTTGGACTTAACAGCCTGGCAGATGTAAACAACAATCTATTTTTATACAGCTATTCGCCAAGTTATACACTATCAGATATGAACGGATTTGGCCATATAGGGGAATCGATGTTTTGGTTCAGAACGTATTGGTTAGCCTTTGGTGGTTTTCTTACGGTAATTGGTTATATATTCTGGAAACGAGGCACAGATTCTGGTAGAAGGGCACGATGGCAATTGGCTAAAGAAAGATTGAATGGTAAAACAATTAGTGCTATAGTAATTTTACTTGTAGTGTTTATTGGTTCTGGTGTCTTTATAAATTATAATACTAAAACTATAAATAAGTATACCTCGGTTGATGAGAGCACTGCTGGTAGGGCAGATTATGAAAAGAAATTGAGCAAATACGACAGAATAGCGCAGCCTAAAGTAATTGATGTGAAGGTTTTTGCAGATTTAGTACCAGAAGAACGAAGTGCTACTATTAGAACAACCTACGTTATGGTTAATAAAACAGATGAGGTAATAGATTCACTACACCTTAATCGAGGGCCTGAAGATTTATTAAAGAAAGAAATAACGCTTTTCACTCTAGACGGTAAATCGCCCAAGTTAGGGAAACGTTACGAAGATTTTGGGTACGAGATTTACGCCTTTGACAAACCATTACAACCCAAAGACACCATAACTTTAGAAATAGAAATAAAAGCTTCTTACAAAGGTTTTCCTAATGAAGGTTCGGGGTCGGATATTGTTTACAACGGTACATTTTTAAATAATAACTTTTTTCCATCATTTGGCTATAATGCTCAAGGAGAATTAACTAGTGATCAAGAGCGTAAAAAGTATGACTTACCTATAAAAGACTATCAACAACCTGAGCAAACAGATGCATGGGGTACAAGCAATTTACTCTTTAATGATGATGCAGATTATGTCACTTTTGAAGGTACCGTAAGTACCGCACCAGATCAAATTGCCGTTATGCCTGGGTACTTGCAAAAAGAATGGGAAGAAAATGGGCGTAAGTACTTTCATTATAAAATGGATAGTGAAATAGATTTTTTCTACAATATCTCTTCAGCGAAATATGAAGTATATCGTGACGTTTGGAATGGTAAAAATGGCGAAAAAGTAAATATTGAGATTTTCCATCATCCATCACATACCTATAATATTGATCGATTTGTAAAAAGCGTAAAACACTCTATGGATTATTTCTCAGAAAATTTTGGGGCCTATCAATATCAACAAATGCGTATTCTGGAGTTTCCAAGATATCAAGGATTTGCTCAATCATTTCCTAATACAGTTCCATTTTCAGAAAGTTTCGCTTGGGTTGGTGATTTTAGTGATCCAAATGATGTCGATTATCTTTATTTCGTTACTTCACACGAGATGGCACATCAATGGTGGGGACATCAAATTACGCCATCAGCGACGCGAGGTGCAAATCAAATTTCAGAATCAATGGCCGAATATGCGGCACTTATGGTTATGAAAGAAGAATATGGTGCAGATGCGATGCAAAGATTTCTTAAAGATGAATTAGATGACTATTTAAGAGGTAGAGCTAATGAAAGTAAGTTTGAAAAGACCCTTTTAGACAATGACAATCAGGCATATGTTTGGTATCAAAAAGGAGGTCTTATTCTTTATGGTCTTCAAGATCTAATTGGAGAGGATACTTTAAATAGTGGCTTTAAATCGTATGCAGACGCGGCAAAATTTAGACCAAAAGCACCTTTTACTACCACCACCGAATGGTATGATTATATGCAAGCGGTAACCCCGGATTCTTTAAAATATTATTTAGAGGACAGCTTCGAAAAAATCACTTTATATTCTAACAAGGTTACAGAAGCTTCTTATAAAAAATTAGCAGACAATACCTATGAAGTTACAATCAACATAGAAAGTGCTAAAAATTATTTTGACGGTACAGGTAAATTACTTGCCGAAGGTGACAAACCAAATTTGCTCGATATAGCTGTATTTGAAGATGATATGAAAAATGAGCAAGGAATGATGATCAAATCACCTTTAGTAATTGAAAAAGTATGGGTAAAACCAGGAGCATCAACACATACATTTATTACAAAAAAGGTTCCTGTAAGAGCAGGGATTGATCCTTATAATAAAATGATAGATCGTATTCCTGATGATAATCTAATGACTTTAGATGAAATTCTAGAGTAATGTTTTAAGGTTTGCATTTGCTTGCTGAAACAGCGTTAAAAAAGTGTACATAATATCACATAAAGATGTGATTTGGCGCGTGTTATTATCGTCTAACTTTATGGAATGCCAATTTGTTAGTCAATGGAAACCATTCCGAAGGCTCTAATTCAATAAAATAAAGGACTTTAAAATCAACCAATCGCTGCTTATCGCGGTGAGGGTTACAAAAATCACTTCCCAACAGGATCTTGGCTAGGCGTAAAAGAATTAGCAATTCCAGAATTTATGATAGAGATTGAATTGGAAATACATAAGGTGCAATAATGCAAACTAAACAAACCAAATAAAAATTAGTATGAAACTTATTTTTTTCATTACAATAGTTTTATTGCCACTATCAATTTTTTCCCAGCACGAGCATAGTAAAAGTGATGACGCTACAACTGGCAGCCATAGCCATCTTGCCCACATGATGGCGTCTAGGACAGAAATTATTTATGTACACAACCTACCACCACCAAAACTTATGAAGGGCGTAGGTAATTCTACATTGAAGATAGAAACTTCATCAGAAAAAACACAGGCATATTTTAACCAGGGCATTTCCCTATTACACGACTTTTGGGATTTTGAAGCGTATCGTGCATTTAAAGAAGCCATTCGGAAAGATTCTACTGCCATAATGCCCTACTGGGGATTACTACAAATGCCTACACCAAACAAAGACAGCATTTTTGAATACAATATGGAACTTGCAATTACGCAAATAAAAAAATTACTACCAAAAGCTAATGAACACGAAAAGCTATACGGCGAGATTGCTTTATTGAAAGATTCATTAAAATATGAAGCCTATCCAGAAATCACTAAAAAGTGGGAGCTCATCATTCACAAATTTCCTGATGATGTAGATGCAAAACTTTTTTTAGCGCTAAATAAAATGAGTGGTTTTGATAAAGATATGAATCCTTTGGAAGGCCAAATGTACAGTGAGTTTTTATTAAAAGATGTGCAACGTGTTGCTCCCAATAGCCACGCATTCCATCATTATTGGATACACTTAAAAGAAAATTGCTGCCCAGAAGAAGCCCTCGCTAGTGCAAATGCACTCACTGCACTAGCTCCCGCTTCTGGCCACATTGTGCATATGCCCGGCCATATCTACAATCGGGTAGGCAATTACAAAAAAGCTTACGATACTTTTGTGGCGGCGGTAAAAGTAGATTCTACTTATATGAAAAATGAAGGTATAAAGGAAGTAGATAACTGGAATTACATTCATAATATAAATTACCTCATTAATAATTGTGTGCATGACGGCAGGCATAAAGAGGCATTATATTATGCAGAAAGGCTAAAAAAGATGCCTGTGAATAAATCCCGAAAAGATATATACGATGACAGCTTTTTTCGCCAGGGTTTAATGGCTCCCGGCAAGATGGAAATGGCTTTTGGCAATTGGGAACGTGCTACAACAGCATTTGAGCAGATAATAGATAAAGATTCTGTGTTTAGTCATGCCAATATGGAGTTTAAAAAGGGATTTACTTTTTTTACACAAGGTATGGCAGCATTGGATAAAAACGATTTACCTGCAGCTATAAGTTTTTCTAACAGCCTAGATGCTTTGCTGTGGAGAAATGCTAGGCAAGGGGATAAGGATAGTGTCCTAAATACATACTACCAAAATACAGTAAACACAGCAAGTTTGGAGTTGCAAGGTTGCATTGCCAGCAAGCAAGGAAACTATGAGCATGCAATGATTCTACTAAGAAAGGCGCATAAAAACGAATTAGATCTTGGGTATGGCGAGCCTCCCTTGTATGCAAGGCCAGTAGCTATGAGTCTAGCAGCTGCTCATATAAAAGCTGAAAAGTATGATGACGCCATAGAAACATACCAGACACTATTAAAAAGATTTCCAAAAAGTGCTTATGTATATAATGCGTTGCGTCTTGTATATGCTCAAAAAGGAGACGTTGCTAAAGCAAAAGAATATACAGTTCTGCTTAGTGATGCAACAAAGTTTGCAGATGCCGGTATATACGGAAAGTTTTGAAGTGAAAAAAATTTGTTGATCCAAAGTAAGAGACAGGAAACTTAAAACTCTCAAGGCCGTGGTTCGTGTTTAAACGAAATACAAATAATGGAACTGTGTATTTTAAGATTGGGACAAACAATTAGTTTAAATCTAACCATAATCAATAAAAATTAACAGCATGAAAACCTATTCGAAAATTTTAATGACCGTTTTCCTTTTTTTAGGATACACTTCTATAAGCCAGACACCTAAACTCCCTCAGGCACTTTCTAAAATCAACACAGAAGGCTTTCAGAAATCGGAAGTGATGAATTTAATAACAGACTTATCTGATGTGTATGGCCCAAGGTTAACAGGAACAGATCAGTACTATACTGCCGCCGTATGGGCCAAGGAAACTTTGGAAAAATGGGGAATGGACAAGGTGTATTTCGAAAATTATTGCGATGACTGTATGGGATGGGAAGTAACATCTTTTAATGTAGAAATGACAGCACCTGCGTATATGAAAATCCAGGCGTATCCGTATGCGTGGACAGAACCCTCAAAAGGTGTCCAAATAGGGGATTTAATTTGGATTGAAAGCTATGAAGATCTAGAAAAAGTAAAAAAGCAATGGAGTGGAAAATTACAGGGAAAGACCATTCTTATAGGAGCAGCTCCCCAACAGAATATGCTGTTTGATGCACTTTCAACACGATATACTGAAGAACAGCTAAAGGAGGCAGAAAAATCGATTGTACCAGCACCAAATAAGACGCTTGGATATTCTGCGGGTACTATGGATTTAATTGAAGATTTGGAGGTTGTTTTCGAAAGTTTTATGAGAAAGGATGATGCCTTTTTTGCATTTTTAAAAGCCGAAGGCGCTTTAAGTATTTTGGGCACAACTCCTTTCTTTCCAGGCGTCATTCATCCAAGCGGGACGTATAATTATAAAGAAAGTCATGCGAAAACACTTCCTTATTTTGCAATCGCCCCGGAAAACTTCGGGAAGCTACAACGTTTAATAGACAGAGGAACTACTCCAAAGATTAAATTTCATTTAGATGCCGAACTTTATTTACGACCACAAAATAACGTGAATATTATAGGAGAAATTGCAGGTTCAGATCCAAAATTAAAAGACGAAGTGGTCATGATTGGAGCGCATTTCGATTCCTGGCACGCTGCATCTGGCGCTACAGATAATGGTGCAGGATCTGCCGTGATGATGGAAGTAATGCGAATTATAAAAGCAACTGGCCTACAACCAAAACGAACCATTAGAATTGCACTGTGGGGAGGCGAGGAGCAGGGATACTTGGGCTCTATGGCGTATGCCGAAAATCACTACGGAAACGTAAAAGACAAAACCAGAAAAAAAGAGGTGGAGAAAATATCGGCTTATTTAAATATGGATAATGGTGCCGGACAAATGCGAGGCATTTACCTGCAAGGAAACGAGGCGGTAAGACCAATTTTTGAAGAAATGTTAGCACCTTATGAGCATTTGGATGTAACGAACCTAACCATTGAAAACACCAATTTTACAGACCATGACGTTTTCGATTATTACAAAATACCGGGTTTTCAGATCATTCAGGATGGATTAAATTATAATACGGTGACGCATCACACCAATTTAGATGTCTTAGAATATGTTCCGGAACGTGATATGATGATTAATGCAACAGTACTTGCCGCATTGGTGTATCAAATTGCAGAAAGAGATACACGTTTGCCTAGAGAAGAATAGGATTCGTACTTACTTAGAATACCATAAACCCACATACTATAATTTTCATTTGAAATAAATACTATGATATACCTAAAAGAATCCAGGTTCATCAATTTGAATGCTTTGAAAACGTTAGCCTTTGTCTGTTTTTTCTCTTATAATTTTATTGGAGCAGCACAAGTAAACTGGACCAACGACGGGGATTCCTACTTTAAATTAGAAAAAAACCAATTGGTCACGTACACATTACCTAACCAGGATGTAAATACAAACAGATCCTGAAATTCATTCAGAAATAAGGGGATTAAATAGTATACAACTTCACTTTGAACAAGGCAGATGGTTTATAGATAGTTGGACGTGCGAAAAGGAAACTACTACAAATGCTGTGGTAACAGATTTTTTGACCAAGGAATAAGTATGATAAAATTCTTCAGATTATCGCAACACAATTTTGCAATGCAAAATCAAAGGTCTTGTGGACCTTTGGTGAAGATAGCCGCTTGCGGGCATTATCATAACAAACTTTAACCTATGATTAAGTTTTTTAGACATATTAGACAACGAATGCTTGCTGAAAATAAGCTTAGTAAATACTTGCTGTATGCCATTGGTGAAATTGTACTTGTAGTGATTGGGATTTTGATTGCACTATCACTAAATAATTGGAATGAAAACAGAAAAAATAAGGTAACAGAATCAGAATACTATTGCAAACTACTCGCTGATTTTGATATTGACCGTGAGAATATTTCGAAACTCTATAAAGAATCGGAACATAAAATAGAAACTAGCAAACGACTCTTGTTGGAATTAAACAATAAAAACAAAGATAAGTCCTTTTTGTTAAATAACTATCTTCAAGCTTTAAGAACCAATGAATTTGTGCCCAGCAAAGTTGCTATGACAGATTTAGTGTCATCTGGAAGATTAAATTTATTGACTAATGATTCTTTAAAGAATGACTTGGTACGATATTATGGCGAGTTGGATAAACTACTCTATCAGCTTGAAATAAATCGCTCAAAAAGTTTAGAAAGAGTATTTTCATATGATGACAATATTCAATTTGGATATCAATATTATGATTACGTAGAAAAATCATTAGGAGATGAAATCTTAAAAACACTTCCAGTTAATGATTGGCATTTAGATAGTCAATCAAAATATTACAAGCAATTTCAAAATGATTTAGTCTTTTTTGTAACTATGAGCGAAAGAGAAAAACAACATTTTAACAATACTTTGAAAGCAATGGAATCAACATATAGACAACTAAAGAAGGAATGCAATTCGAAATAAAAAATAACGAAAGCACATCACCAATCATGTACAACAGCACTAATAAAAAAAACAGGAAATCATTTTTAATCAGTCTTATACTTGTCCTACTGATTGTTTCTTGTGCATCGCCAACAGAAAAGGATAGTTTAGTCGTTATAAATCAACCTGCAGAGTTTGAAACCCAGGAAGCAATCTGGTTAATATGGCCAGCGACCAATCACAAAGAAGGCGAATCGGTCGAAAAAGTCACGCTGTCTATCATTGAAGCTTTAAAAGAAGATGTAAACATTGTAGTAACGTGTAAGAATAAAGAAGTTTTAGGCGATGCAAAGGAAATATTAGAACAACAATTCGGAAGCCTTACAAACATTACCCTTCTAGAAGTGCCCTCTTTTGAGATTTGGGCAAGAGACATGGGGCCTATATTCGTAAAAACGAATCAGAACACCATGGCCATTGCCGACTTTAACTTCAATTCCTGGGGGTATTCCGATACGCTAGATGTAGATACGAAAACCGAAGAAATGTACGATGTAAGAGTTGCTGAACATTTTAAATTACCAGTGATTTCCAGTGCCATGATTAGCGAAGGTGGCAATAGAGAAGTCAACGGAAAAGGCACTTTACTTACCACAGAATCTGTTGAAATGGGTAGAAATCCAACGATGACCAAAAAGGAGATGGAAGCCGAATATAAAAGGCTCTTAGGCGTTAAAAAAATAATATGGCTGAAACAAGGCTTGGTGGAAGATAATCACACTTTTCTAGGACCTGTTACAACTACAGACGGCACAAAAGCGTATACCGTAGTGACAACAAATGGACATATTGATGAATTCGCCCGTTTTGTAAATGATTCTACCATCCTTTTGGCACAAATAGATAGCACAGAATTTGACGATCCCATCGCGCTTGAAAACCACAAACGAATTGAAGAAAATTACCAACTATTATCTAAAGCGACGGACCAAGATGGGAATCCATTTACGATTATTCGCATGCCACTGCCAGGCACTATTTTCTCTACCATGAGTCCGGGTGATTATGTATATGAGTATATTGAAACATTGGAATACACCGATGGAAGTACGTTTCCTAAGGGAGAAACTGTAACGGTGATGGCTGCACTTAGTTATCTTAACTTTATTATTACGGATACCGTAATTGTGGGGCAAACCTGCTGGAGAGAAGGGATGCCAGATGAATTAAAACAAAAAGATGAAGAAGCCGCTCAAATTTTACAAACTGTTTTTCCTAATCGAAAAATAGTTATGATAGATGCTCTTGCGGTCAATTTAGGTGGTGGAGGTATTCATTGTATTAGTATATATCAACCAGTAATATCAAATAATTAGATATAAAACGGTAAAGCAATTAGCGATGTACAAAATTTTAAAATCGTTAGATATTTTTAAAAAGCCGTCGGTTGGATGGAACAGTTTCTATGTGCCAAATTGGTTCCTTAAACAATAACATTAATCTTATAAAATCAAGTTGTGCTTTAGTATTGTAAACCGCTAACTAATGATAAAATTCTTTAGAAAAATTAGACAAAAAATGCTGACTGAAAATAAGTTCAGTAGGTATCTTATTTATGCTATTGGAGAAATTTTTCTGGTGGTTATAGGTATCTACATTGCAATTCAATTTAACAATTGGAATATAGCAAATCAAAACAAAAATGTAACATCAAATAATATTGAATTACTTATAGCAAGTTTAGAAAAGGACAGTATTGCTTTTAACAAAATGCAAATTTCTATTGAAAAAGACAAAGCTAGAGTAAGCAATTTTGAATTTCGCTTAAATAAACCTTCTACAAATCTTGACACATTAATAAAAATAGTTCGATATGAATATAAGCCAGTTATTGGTCTATTAAACTTTGATAATGATAACACTTATGATGCACTTGTACAATCTGGGGAAATCAATTTACTAAACCGCGAATTAAAAAACGAAGTGTTTACGCTATATAGTTTACATAAAAGTGCAGAAGAAACAAACAATACCCATTTCAAATTATACCTTGATTGGGTTACTCGTCTCAACTCTAAATATCCTGCTAATTTATCAATATATAATGAAGGTCCAATAAGTGAAGCTATTTGGGAAAATGTGACCCTTATCGAACTTGCCAATGCATTTAATCCAGTAGTGTCTTCCAAAAAAAATCATTACCGACTTATAGAATATAACTTAAAGAAACTTATAATAGAAACTAACAAGGTACTTGGAAAACTTAAAGGAGCAATCGAAATGAATGATTAGTCAAATTATGAATAAAAATAACGATAGCACAACAAAGAACTGAGCTAAAAAACAACCACTTCAAGAAAAATTAACTTATGAAAAATGCAATCATTCTACTCATTTTAATTCAGTTTTCTATTGTGATTAATGCACAGGAAAAGATAGATTTCTCGCTGTCGTTTAACCACATAGCATTGTCGGTTAAAGACGTAACTATATCCGCTCAATTTTACACAAACGTTCTTAATTTGGAAATAATTCCGTTGCCCCCAGAAGCAGAAAACGTAAAATGGATTTCATTGGAAGATGGAAAGGAATTGTACCTACTATCAATTTTCAAAGATGAAATTAAGACAAATAAGGCGATACATCTTGCTTTATCAACTGCGAATTTTGATGCATTTGTTCAGAAACTCACAGCAATGAATGTTGCGTACACTGATTTCCTTGGAACCCTTAATAAAATTAACGTACGGCCTGATGGAATCAACCAAGTGTTCTTTCAAGACCCGGATGTTTATTGGATTGAAGTGAATAGCATTAGTCAATAAAATAAAGCTTATGCTTTACCACACGATTTACTTATTGAAACCTTGAAAAAATACAATCGAATTAAAAAATAACGTAGGATATAAACCAACACATTATGAAAAAACTACTAGTTCTCTTAACCTTTATTTTTACTTCTTTACTAGTAAATGCTCAAAATACGGTCATTAAGGCAGGTCATTTCTTTGATGCCCGAAGCGGAAAAATGTTGGACAATCAAATCATAATTGTTAAAGATGGTAAAATAAAAGAGGTAGGAACTAACCTCAAATTCAACAAGACAGATAGTATAATTGACCTATCCGATTCTTGGGTGTTACCAGGACTAATGGACTGCCATGTACATATCACTGCAAACTTTCCTTATAGAAACCTTCAGATGGAACAGATGTTTGCAAGTGAAAGTACAGCGTTACGTGCAATAAGGGGTAGCGTTGTTGCCAAACAATTTTTAGACAATGGATTTACAACTATTAAAGAAATTGGTAATGATGCCAATTACGCCACCGCAGATATCATCAAAGCAATTAAGAATGGTTGGATACAAGGACCCACTATTATTTATGTAGGGAAAATTATTGCGCCCTATGGTGGACAATCTAGAGGTGTAAACCCCGAACATGAACATATTTGGAATTTTGAATATATAGATGCAGATACTCCTAATGAATTAAAAAAAGCTATAAGAAAGAATATGTATAACGGTGCCACAGCAATCAAACTTGTAACTGGTGACAATGGTATTTATAATGCAGAAGATATTAAAGCAGCTGTTGACGAAGCTAATAAGTACAACATAAAAGTTACCGTCCACGCACAAGGAGATTTAGCGGCGACAAATGTGATTTCAGGTGGTGCAGCTGCCATTGAACACGGATTTGGACTGAACAATGAACAGCTTCAATTAATGAAAGATAAAGGAATCTTTCTAGTGGGTACAGACTTTTCTTATGACAACTGGTATGCTTATGGCTTGGACGCTGCGACAGCAACAGCGTTAAATAATGGTTTAGTAGACAGACTTAAAAGAGCCTATAAAATTGGAACTCCAATGGCTTTTGGGACAGATATAATTGTTGACCTGCCAGAATTAAACCGAGTACAATCAAGTCTTAAAGTATTAGAAACCTGGAAAGCAGCAGAGATACCAGCATTCTATATTTTGCAGACAATGACTATTAATGCGGCTGAACTTTTAGGAATTGATAAAGAAAGAGGCGTCCTTGAATCCAATTACTTTGCTGATATCATTGCAGTTAAAAACAACCCACTTACCGACATTGAGGCCATAAAAACAGTTCATTTTGTTATGAAAGAAGGAAAAATAATTAGGAATGATAAAAAATAACTACGCACAACACCTCTAACAATCATCATAAAAACCAACAGAATATGAAACAAACATTTTATTTGATAGCAACTTTTAAATCAATTAAAATAACGAAAGCATAAAAATGACTTTATGTAGATCTGTACTTAATTGCTAACTTACACATCGAACCTTTTAAAAATTTTTATGAGCAATCTTAGAGCAAAAATTAGTAAGAACTGTGTGTATATTTTTTTAGCGATCCTCTTTATGGGGTGTACGACCCAGAGTTCAAAAGATAAAGTACTTACCGAACAGGAGCGCTGGGAGCAACGCGCTGCAAATACTGAAATTATAAGAGACAATTTTGGGGTGCCACATGTCTACGGAAAAACAGATGCAGATGCAGTCTTTGGCCTTTTGTATGCTCAATGCGAAGATGATTTCAATCGTGTAGAACGCAATTATATCTGGGCAACCGGCAGGCTTGCTGAAGTGGAAGGAGAAGCTTCTCTATACAGCGATTTGCGCGCTAATTTGTATATGACCGAAGAAGAAGCTATTGAAAACTATAACAATAGCCCCGAATGGTTACAAGAGCTTTGCGTAGCTTTTGCCGATGGCGTTAACTACTACCTTAAAACACATCCAGAGGTAACCCCAAAACTCTTGACGCATTTTGAACCCTGGATGCCAATGTATTTTAGCGAAGGCTCCATTGGAGGTGATATTGAGAGAGTTTCGACTCAAAAAATAAAAGATTTTTATGAAAATGACACCGATATCAGAGTGGCTGTTAATGAAGGCTTACTTAGATTAAAAGACGATGAACCAAGAGGCTCTAACGGATTTGCAATTTCAGGTAACTTAACAAAATCGGGTGATGCGATGCTTCTTATAAATCCGCATACCTCTTTCTTTTTTCGTGGCGAAGTGCATATGGTGAGCGAAGAAGGACTTAACGCTTATGGTGCAGTAACGTGGGGACAGTTTTTTGTCTACCAGGGATTTAATGAAAAGACAGGCTGGATGCATACCTCCACAGGAACCGATATTATTGACGAGTTTGAAGAGACCATCGTTAGGGAAAACGGTAAAACATCTTATAAATATGGAGATGCCTTGCGTTCTGTAGATTCTTTAGAAGTTACATTGAATTATAGAAGTGCTGATGCCTTAAAAGAAAAAACATTTATGATGTACCGCACACATCACGGTCCCATAACCCATGCCAATGACGAGAAGTGGGTTTCTACCGCCTTAATGTGGAGCCCGATAAAGGCTTTGGAGCAATCTTTTACAAGATCTAAAAAATCCAATCATGATGAATTTTATAACATGATGGATATTCGCACTAACTCTTCCAATAACACGGTGTATGCAGATGCAGATGGCACCATTGCGTATTACCACGGAAATTTTATCCCAAAAAGAAATGAAAAGTTCGATTACACAAATCCTGTTGATGGGAGTAATCCAGAAACCGATTGGAATGGACTGCACGAATTAGAAGATAATATCATTGTGGTAAATCCTCCAAACGGCTGGATTCAAAATTGCAACTCTACACCCTTTACGAGCGCAGCGGAATACAGCCCTAAAAAAGAAGACTATCCTGAATATATGAGTTCGTATCCTGAAAACTTCAGAGGTATGCATGCCATCCCTTTGCTGAAAAAAGCAGACGATTTAACATTAGACACACTTATTGATTTAGCCTACGACAGCTATTTACCGGGAGCCGATATCCTAATTACTGGTTTAATCGAAGCTGCGAATGCTTCAGCAGTAAAATCACAAGAAGCCAAAGAAGCGATGGAACTTTTAAAGGCCTGGGATTTCAGAGTATCTGAAAGTTCTGTTGAAATGACATTGACACAATTTTACGTCAATACCTATTATAAATCTGATAAAATCCCCAGAATGACGGGAAATAAAAGAACAACGCTATTAGGAGCTTTTGAGTATATGAGTAAAACAGCGTCTCCTGAAGAACGTTTAGAAGTTTTTCAAACGGCTTTGGAAGATCTTGCAGCAGATTTTGGTTCCTGGAACACCCCGTGGGGAGAATTCAATAGATACCAAAGAAATGACGGTGAAATCAAGCAAGAATTTGATGATTCCAAACCAAGTATTGCAGTTGGCATGGCTTCAGGTATGTGGGGAGCGTTAGCATCTTTCGGTACTCAATTTGGCACAGACACCAAAAAACAGTATGGAACCTCTGGCAATAGTTTTGTGGCTGTTGTAGAATTTGGGGATAAGGTTAAAGCAAAGTCTATGTTAGCTGGAGGACAAAGCGGTGATCCAACTTCGCCTCATTTTGACGATCAAGCCCAACGGTATGCCGATGGAAACTTTAAAGAAGTCGCCTTTTACAGAGAAGATGTAGAAAAACGTGCTGAAAAAACCTATCACCCAGGCGAAAAAAAATAGAATAGTTATAAAAATGCTTTTTAATCAAACCTTTAGAAATTACTAATATGAAACACCTTAAAAAATATGTATCCATCAATTTGAATACGGTTAAATTTCTAGCCTTTATTTGTTTTTTCTCCTTTAGTTTCATGGGAGTAGCACAGGTAAACTGGACGAACGACGGGGATTCTTATTTCAAATTAGAAGAAAATCAATTGGTCACCTACACCTTACCAAATCAGGATGTTAAAACGGTTATTTCAAAAGCGCAGTTGACGCCAGCAGGGATGTCGGAACCCTTAGTAGTGGCACATTTTTCATTTTCAGAAGACCAACAAAAAGTATTGTTGTTTACCAACACTCAAAAAGTTTGGAGGCTCAATACAAAAGGCGACTATTGGGTTTTCAACTTTAAAACAAATGCGCTCACCCAAGTAGGGAAAAGCCTGCCAGTAGCCACGCTCATGTTTGCAAAATTCTCTCCAGATGGCAATAAAATAGCCTATGTTTCTGAAAACAATTTATACAGTGAAGACTACGCAACTGGAAAAGTGCAAGCGTTAACCACCAATGGCACGGTGGCATTAATCAATGGAACTTTTGATTGGGCGTACGAGGAAGAATTTTTCTGTAGAGATGGCTTCCGTTGGAGTCCGGACAGCAAGTCTATTGCGTACTGGCAGATAGATGCAAGCGCTATTAAGAAGTTTTATATGATAAACAACACAGAGGAGATCTATTCGCAGTTAGTGCCGCTAGAGTATCCTAAAGTGGGGGAGAGCCCTTCCGTTTGTAAAGTTGGTGTTGTACAGCTTTCGGATGGTAAAACCACATGGATGAATATTCCCGGCGATCCCGCTAATAACTATTTGGTTCGTATGGAATATATTCCTACTACCAATAAGCTGCTCATTCAGCAATTAAACAGAAAACAGAATTACAGCAAACTATACATTGCCGATGCTGTAAAAGGAAGCGTCACCATGATTCAGGAAGAAAGGGACGATGCCTGGGTAGATTTATTTCAATTGGGTAATCCGTACGCGGTTGATTATACCAATAGTTTTAGCTTTTTAGAAAAGAACAATAGCATTCTTTGGGCTTCAGAAAAAGATGGATGGAGACATTTATATCAGATTTCTCTGGAAGGAAAGCCAGAAGTGCTTATCACAAAAGGGGACTATGATGTAATCGATTTAAAACACATCAACAGTAAAGAAGGCTATGTGTACTATCTAGCTTCCCCAGACAATGCCACACAGAAGTATTTGTACAGAACGAAGTTAAACGGCAAAGAGAATAACGAATTATTAAGTCCTGAAAGCCTAAAAGGAACCCACGATTACTCTTTTTCGTCTAATGGCTCCTATGCTGAACATACGTTTACAAACCATTATACACCAAGGGCCACAGAATTTATAACCGTTGCGAATCACAAAGCGCTGAATACCGATGAAAGCATTGTACTCAATCTAAAAAAATTGGAAAAAGAACCAACCACCGAGTTCTTTAAGATAACAACTTCAGACACTATAGAAATGGACGGATGGATGGTTAAACCAGCCAATTTCGATCCCACCAAAAAATATCCAGTCGTTTTTTATGTGTATACTGAACCCGCTGGCACTACAGTAACCGATACCTATGGCGTAGGTGGAAGTTTGTACAATGGAGATATGGCTGCCGATGGATATATCTATATGTCTATAGATAACAGAGGGACGCCCGCGCCAAAAGGACGCGCATGGCGAAAGTCTATTTATAGAAAAATTGGTGTCATAAACATTGATGATCAGGCGAAGGCAGCCAAAGAAATTCTGAAATGGGATTTTGTAGATGCAGAGCGTGTAGCTGTCTGGGGATGGAGTGGAGGCGGATCGGCCACTTTAAACCTGCTATTTCGTTATCCTGAAATTTACAAAACGGGAATTTCAGTCGCTGCGGTTGCTAATCAGTTAACGTATGATAATATTTATCAGGAACGCTATATGGGCCTTCCTCAAGAAAACATGGAAGATTTTGTAGCAGGATCTCCCGTAACCCACGCTAAAAATCTGGAAGGAAATTTATTGTACATACACGGCACCGGAGATGATAATGTACATTACCAAAATGCGGAGCTTTTGATAAACGAATTAGTAAAACACAACAAGCAATTTCAATTTATGCCCTATCCAAACAGATCGCACGGAATGCGAGAAGGAGATGGGACCTTTAGGCATTTGTCTACTATGTTTACCAACTTTTTAAAGCTTCACTGCCCTCCGGGAGGAAGGTAGGTTTTAGTAAGGTATACGTAAGGGCAAAATAAAATAACCAATGAATAAATTCTTCAGAAAAATTCGTGTAAGATTAGTTGCTGAAAGTAAATTCAGCAAATATCTTCTGTACGCCATTGGCGAAATTGTCCTAGTCGTAATCGGAATTTTAATTGCGCTGTCTATTAATAACTGGAATGAGAAACGCAAAACAAAAAACACGATTAAAGATATTTATGCTATTGTAAAAAGCGACTTAGTTGCTGATGTTAAATCAATTGATTGGGTACTCGAAGTAACTCGATTCAGGGATAGTGTATTTCAAAGCGTACTTACTAAAGAAATAACCTATGATGATTACCTAAGCTGTAGTGGTTGTATTTCTATTCTGAATGGTTTCCCAGACATAAAATTAAAATCAAAGGGGCTTACATTATTGGAAGAAAACAGTGGGTTCTTAAATTCAAATCAGGATAGTCTTTCGGTGAAGGTAATCGATTTTCACTCTTTTTTTAGCACTGAAATCGATGTGGCAATAGAAGAAGCTACGATGGATTACAACGGCAATCGGTTCTATTTTAAAAATAATATGACATGGTTTGAAGATTTTTCAAATGACGAACCGAATGAAGAATTTATAACCTATGCCCTTACGTCTGTAGATTATAGGAATCGGGTTGT
This sequence comes from Rasiella sp. SM2506, assembly GCF_050859505.1. GTDB lineage: Bacteria > Bacteroidota > Bacteroidia > Flavobacteriales > Flavobacteriaceae > Marinirhabdus. Next base: position 2,514,723 of record NZ_CP193934.1, read on the forward strand.
TTCATTTTATGGACTGTATTACAAGATATATTTAGACTATTTAAAACAATATAAAGAAGCAGCACTGGTGTTAATTGAAACTATTGATAATAAGATACCATGATAAAATTCTTTCGTAAAATCCGACAGCGATTAGTAGTTGAAAATAAACCTGCCTTGCCGGCAGGCAGGTTCAGTAAGTACTTCCTCTATGCCATTGGCGAAATAGTGCTCGTGGTGATTGGAATATTGATTGCGTTGCAACTCAATACCTGGAATGAACAATAAAAGAAGCAACACCTTAAAAACGAATACCTGATTTCATTAGAAAATGATTATAGAAAAGACACCATACAATTAAATGATAGAATTAAGCAGAATAAAAAAAGACAAGAAGTTTTAAGGCAATTATTTGATGAAATAGTAAACACCTCTTTTACTTCAACAGATGAGTTCATATCATTATTCAGTAACGAATTTGGGAATGGAATAAGGGTTGTTAACACCTATAATACCAATAGCTTTAGTTTACTCATCTCTAGCGGAAACATAGATTTGCTACCTAAAAAACTTCGAGAAGCCATTATGGAACTTAACAGACTTCAGGTTTTTGAAAATGAAATTACAAGGGGTAACAGAGAATATTTTTTGGGTTTTATGTCGAATTATTTCCTTAAGTACCCGACAAAAACCACTAATACATCTCTTAATAAACTTTTATGGAAAGGAATAGAAACTACTGAACAACCAAAGAATTTAATGGCGTATTTAGATCAAGAAAGTTATACAATAGGCAGATATTTAGAACTTAGCGAAGACGTCTTGCTGCAAACCGAAGTTGTGTTAGAACTGTTAGACGACATTGAGAAGTAGTAACCGCACATAAGCTAAGCATAAGAACTAATATGAACTTTTAATAAAATAAAAAGAACGAAACTTGGCAACGTTTGTACTTCAATATCACACAAAGATGTGATTTGGCGTGTGCTTTATTAGGTTAACTTTATAAACTATCAATAGCGTACCCTACATGAACCCCATTCGCTTAGCAATCATAGAAGATGAAGTATTGATTCAGGAAAGCTTAAAAGCCTTTTTTGATTCGGTAGCGCATATGGAATGCTTAACGGTTGCCGCCAGCGTGGAAGATTTCTTGAAACAGATTCCTGCTATGGAAATGCTTCCGGATGTATTGTTATTGGATATTAACTTAGTAGGAATGACAGGCATTGAAGGCATCCCATTATTGTTAGATGAAATGCCAGCAGTAGACATTATTATGCTCACTACCTTTGAGGATAATGACAGCATCTTTAAAGCGCTCTGTGCAGGAGCCTGTTCCTATTTGTCTAAAAAAACACCTTTAAAGAAAATACAGGAGGCCGTTGAGGTAGTCCAAGATGGCGGATCGTATATGTCGCCTTCTATTGCACGAAAGATTGTTAATCACTACGCGCCAAAATCATCAAAACAAAGTCTGTTATCTCCCCGTGAAAACGACGTCGTTAAGGGCATTGTAGCCGGAAAAAGCTATAAAATGATTGCAGACGACCTCTTCGTCTCTATCAACACTGTCCGCACGCATATTAAGAACATCTACAAAACGCTGGGCATTAATAGTAAGGCAGAGTTGATTAAGAAGAGTTACGATAATAAGCTGTAATCCCCCTTCCGAATTTCGGATTAGACATTCTTAGTAATCATTTAAATTTTGTTCCGAAATTCACCCCGTAAAAAAGACGGGGCAGGCTCTTCCCCCAAATCACGGAATAAAATTCTTAGAAAAATGAAAAATGGGTAGCCGCTGGGGGAAGGAACTATATATTGGATATTTGTTTGAAAAATTAGTCTATATCAGATAAGTTTCGCCATTTCAATTTTATTTTTGTTTTAGTAAATTGGATTTTCCACTCCAAACCAATCTACAACTAACACATAATAATTAACTCAATTACTAAGTCACTCAATCAACTTAATGCCACACTTTGGAATTTGGTATTTGTTTTTTGAGATTTTCGCTATGCGGTCTGTCACCTTGTCAGTATCTCTCCCTTGGCACATTCCTTGACTTATAGAAGGCGTAGTAAAAATTCAAATTAAAAATATAAAATAAATAATATGAGTAAAATAATTGGAATCGACTTAGGGACCACTAACTCTTGCGTTTCGGTAATGGAAGGTAGCGAGCCAACGGTAATCCCTAATGCCGAAGGAAAAAGAACAACTCCCTCTGTGATTGCATTTGTAGAAGGAGGCGAAATTAAAGTGGGAGACCCTGCAAAACGTCAAGCGGTAACCAACCCAACAAAAACGGTTGCCTCTATCAAGCGTTTTATGGGAAATAAGTTTTCTGAAAGTAAAAACGAAGCAGAACGCGCAGCCTACAAAGTAGTAAAAGGTGATAACGATACGCCACGTGTAGATATCGATGGTCGTTTGTATACACCACAGGAATTAAGTGCCATGATTCTTCAGAAAATGAAGAAAACTGCTGAAGATTACCTGGGACAAGACGTAACCCGTGCGGTAATTACCGTACCGGCTTATTTTAACGATAGCCAGCGTCAAGCCACTAAGGAAGCAGGTGAAATTGCAGGATTAACAGTAGAACGTATTATCAATGAGCCTACAGCGGCTGCATTGGCATACGGATTAGATAAAAAGAGTACCGACCAGAAAATAGTAGTATTTGACTTTGGTGGAGGTACGCATGACGTTTCTATCCTTGAATTAGGAGATGGCGTTTTTGAAGTATTATCAACCGATGGGGATACACACTTAGGTGGTGACGATGTGGACCAGAAAATTATCAACTGGTTGGCAGATGAGTTTAAAGCTGCGGAAGATATGGATCTTCGTAAAGACCCAATGGCGCTACAACGTTTGAAGGAAGCTGCTGAAAAAGCAAAAATCGAATTATCATCTTCTGCACAAACTGAAATCAACTTACCATACGTAACGGCTACCGCTAGCGGACCAAAACACTTGGTAAAAACGTTAACACGTGCTAAGTTTGAGCAATTGATTGACGATTTAGTAAAAAGAACGATCGAGCCTTGTAAGACTGCAATGAAAGCTGCAGGATTAACAAACAGCGATATTGATGAGGTAATTTTAGTAGGTGGATCTACACGTATTCCTGCAGTTCAGGAAGCAGTAGAGAAGTTCTTCGGAAAAGCGCCTTCTAAAGGAGTAAACCCGGATGAGGTGGTTGCCGTAGGTGCTGCTATCCAAGGTGGGGTATTAACTGGAGATGTAAAAGATGTATTGTTACTAGATGTAACACCACTTTCTTTAGGTATTGAAACAATGGGTAGCGTAATGACGAAGCTTATTGAATCAAATACCACAATTCCTACTAAGAAAAGTCAGGTATTCTCAACAGCGGCCGACAATCAGCCATCTGTAGAGATTCACGTATTGCAAGGAGAGCGCCCTATGGCGAACGACAACAAGACAATTGGTCGTTTTCACCTGGACGGAATTCCACCATCGCAACGTGGTGTACCGCAAATTGAGGTAATTTTCGATATTGATGCCAACGGTATCATTAAAGTAAGTGCCGAAGATAAAGCGACAGGGAAGAAGCAGGATATTAGAATTGAAGCATCTTCTGGATTAACAGAAGATGAAATCAAGAAAATGAAGCAAGAAGCGGAAGCGAATGCTGAATCTGATAAGAAATTAAAAGAAACTGCAGATAAGATCAACGAAGCAGACGGAATGATTTTCCAAACAGAGAAGTTGCTGAAAGAATCTGGAGATAAATTATCGGAAGATAACAAAACCAAGATCGAAGGTGCTTTAGAAGAGTTGAAGAAAGCCTACGAAACAAGAGACGTAGCGACTATTCAACCAGCGTTGGAGAATATCAACGAAATCTGGAAGACCGCAAGTGAAGAAATCTACAAAGCACAAGCCGAAGGACAGCAAGGCAACCCAGCCGAAGGCGGGGAACCAACTGGCGACGCAGGTGACACTACCGAAGGAGCAAATGAAAGCGCCGATGTGGAAGATGTGGATTTTGAAGAGGTGAAGTAAGCAGAGAACCAAAATGACTTTTTGCCGTTTTGTGTGAATCGCTTATCCCGACGCAGGTCGGGATCTTTAACCCGAAATCACAAATTATATTATATAATCCCAACTGTAGCAGGTTGGGATTTTTTTATGCAAGCGCCCGTGCGCAGCAAGAATCGTAGTTTTATTCATCCCGCTGCATAGCGGGATCTCACCAAAATCACAAATTATATTATAAAATCCCAACTGTAACAGGTTGGGATTTTTTCTTTATATGTAGATGTATTACTCAATTTTTTTTATTTACAGATTAGAAACATTGAAAATAAGCCACATTATTTTTTTATAAGTTTGTGAACGTGGGATTTTTTTTCAATATCTATTAGCTGAACAAAATAAATTCCATCTTTAAATGTTGAAATATTTATTTGTGTTTCAAAATCTTCATTAAATACTATTCTACCAAAAATATCGTAAATTAGTATACGCTCATAATTACTTGAAGTAACCACTTGAAATAATCCATTGGTAGGATTAGGAATTATAGATAAAGAAAGCGAAGCTTGTTCTTTAATTCCCAGTACAGAATCTACTACTGTAACTGTAGCTATTTTTGATGCTGAGTTATTTTCGTTATCTACACCTGTTAAATTTACTGTGTAAATACCTGGATCAGAAAATGTGTCTATATCTAAGTCTAACGAAACAATTCCACAATTGTCCTCACTTCCACTATTAACATCTTCGGGAATAATAGTAATAGTGTTTTCACCTTCTAGATCTATAGTTATGTTTTGTGTATTAATTTCTGGAGCAAGGTAATCTACCACGGTTACGGTTACTGTAACAGATGCAGAATTGTTTGATAAATCTGTAGCTGTAAAAATCACATCGTTATCCCCTATAGTTGAGCAATTAAATGAATAAGTGCTCAATTCAAATTCTATAAGGTTTGTTGGGGTAAAATTGTCTGTGGTTCCATTATCTATATCAGTAGTTGTAATTGTAGCTATTCCATTTTCATTGAGTTCAACTGTAATATCTTGAGTAATAATATTAGGGGGATCATTATCTATAATATTGTTTACAACGACTTGAAGTTCTTTATAGGATGAAGAACCAAATTCATTTATATATCTTGCACGTAGTGTGTGGGTACCAGGTTCTGTCCATTGTACATTTGCTCTATAAGATTCGGTGGCGGGGTTTAATACTAAGTTACCTCCAGATAAAAGACTCCACTCAAGAGTCGCAGCAGTGTTAGGGGGTACAATATAGCCTGTCGTTGTTCCAAGGTCGGTAAGAAAAGGTCCGGATAGAAAATCTGGGATTTCGGGAGTATATAGTTCAACGCAATTAAGAAATTCAAAATCATAAAATATAAAAGTCTCGTCGTCAACTATATATATGGGCGGGTTGTTGGTGTTAGTCCCACCAGCTGTATTTTTTAATGTTATAAAATTTTGACCATTATCTTGTGTAAGTTTTACATATCCCGTTGTTGTTTTCATTAAAAATGAAGTTGAATTAACATTGGTTAACATTACAACTTCATCAACCAATTCAATATTAGAAAAAATATTGGTGCTTACGTTATATTGGTAAATTGTATTTCCCGGAAATCTAGGAGCAACTATAATTCTTTCTGGGTCTGAAAAATCAAAAGAATCTTCAAAATCATATATTTCAGAAGTTAAAGTAAATAGCTCAACCCAAGTAACTCCACCATCTGTTGTTCTATAGATTATTGGTTGATCATTATTGTTTCTTCCATAAATATAGCCTTCAGTTATTGAGTTGAAATGAGATTTAAAAATGCTAAGTCCAGGTGGTGGTGTTAGTGAAGTCCAGGTTTGCCCAAGATCTGTGCTGTGTTTTAAAATAGTAGCAATTTGATAAAAAATATCATTTTGTGATACTTGCTGCCATCTATAAAAATTTGAAACCTCTGTACCTGAAAGAATAGGGCCGTCAATCCAAGTTTCACCACCATCGAAAGATTGTGATACAATGGCCGTAGATGCTGAAGCAGGATCTTCATAATGAAATTGGCTTATATAATTATCTTCTGCATATAGTACACCACCATTGGTATTGAAAGTTTTGGTAACTTTCCAAGAAGTACCGTTATCTTCAGAAACAATTACGTGGGATTTTGAATCTCCAGAGATTATTGCGACTGCACTGAGAACAAAAGTATTTTCACTTACCTTATTCAAATAATTGTATCCATTACTGTTACCAGTATTTATTCCAGAGTTGTCCACTACTTGCCAGGTAACACCGCCGTTAGTAGTTTTATATATAAATTTACCACCTGTACCTAAAGCTTGATTTTTTCTACCAGAAATGTAGCCAATAGTATCGTTTAAGAAATCGATACTTGTAATAAATCCATACTCTGGAATATCAAAAACTATTTCATTGGTTCCATCTAAATTAGCCGATCTTATCGATTGATTGTATAGGGTATAATAAATTTTTGTATCGGTTATTTCAAAGTTTGCGGAATTATCAGTAAATGTTAGTGGAGTCCAGGTTTCGCCCCCATCTAATGTTTTATGTACTTCATTGGTTCCCCATAAAATTGTATACCCTTCGCTTTCATTTAAAAAATAAATTTTGGAAAGATTAATATCCTCTGATATTGCAGGGTCAATCTCCCATGTAATACCACCGTCTATCGTAGTATAGATATCACCATTTACTGATAGAAATCCAACTGAGGCAGAGGTAAAATAAAGGTCAAATAGAGGGTTGAAACCTCCTAGAGATACAATATTCGATGGTACTTCTTGCCACGTCAACCCGTTATCTAAAGAAGAGTAAAGAAAACGCTGCACATTATTATTTTCATCGTCATAGCGCCCAACCATATACCCAACACCATCAATAAATTGAACATCTACAACGTTCTCATTTCCTACAATAAGAGGAATATGAAACCAAGTTTCTCCTTGATTTATTGTGTAAAGTACCAAACCTTTATCTCCAACAGCAATTGCTGAATTCTGATCAATAATTTCAATCTCAGAAATTACCTTGCTATAATTAGGTGCATTTACTTTTGTTATAGACCAAGAATCGCCTTGATTTTGAGTAGTAATAAGGTTATTTCGACCAACAGCCACAGCAGCATTTGCGTTCCATAAATCTATGTCTGTATAATAATTAGCCAAATTATTCACGGTGTTTTGACTATTTAAATTAAGAGCAAATAGAAAACTGAAAAGACAAGAGAATAATTTAGTATTAAGCTTCATTTGGGAAATTTTGATAGTTAATAAATTTAGCATTTAGTTTTTTTTTATATAAATTTTCAAAAATACAATTTCAAATGTGATTTCGAAATTTATATAAAAAATAAGAAAATTAGATTTGAAAGATCTCTTGAATAATTGAAGAAAGCCTACGAAACAAGAGACGTAGCGACTATTCAACCAGCGTTGGAGAATATCAACGAAATCTGGAAGACCGCAAGTGAAGAAATCTACAAAGCACAAGCCGAAGGACAGCAAGGAGCTGGCGCCGAAGGTGCAGAACCAACTGGCGACGCAGGTGACACTACCGAAGAAGCAAATGAAAGCGCCGATGTGGAAGATGTAGATTTTGAAGAGGTGAAGTAAGCAGAGAACCAAAACGACTTATTGCCGTTTTGTGTGAATCGCTTATCCCGACGCAGGTCGGGATCTTTAACCCGAAATCACAAATTATAGTAAAAAATCCCAACCTATAACCAGGTTGGGATTTTTTTGTTTTCAAATTTATAAAGTGGGTTAATAGGCTAAAACTCAACACTAAATTATTTTTTCTATCTTTAAGGGACTCTTGAGATTTGTTTGTTATGAAAAAGCTACTCCTTTTATCGATACTACTGTTGTTTTTCTTCATTTGTAATGCCCAACAAATACCTAAATTAGAATCAATTCATAACGAAACACCAAACAATCCCTTTATTAAAGTAGATCGCGCCAGCATGGAAAAAAGTCCATCATATAATCGTACTAGCTCTGGTCTTATAACGCGTCAGGTAAATGTGGATGTAAACGGCGATAATATCTTGGGCGATGCAGCGAATGAACCTTCCATAGCGGTAGATCCTACGAACCCAAACAGAATAGTAATAGGTTGGCGGCAGTTTGATACCGTAAGAAGTGATTTTCGTCAAGCGGGGTATGGGTATTCATTGGATGGGGGTGAAACCTGGACATTCCCAGGGGTTTTAGATCCAGGTGTTTTTCGTTCAGACCCTATCTTGGATTTTGATGCACAAGGAAATTTTTATTACAATGCCCTTACTGCCGATCCTGATTTAACTATGTTCTCTTCCGACGTTTTTAAAATTGACGATGGAGGTGTAGTTTGGAGTGCTGGAGTTTCTGCCCACGGTGGTGATAAAGGATGGTTAGAAGTAGATCGCAGCACTAGTATTGGCGGAGGAAATATTTATTCGCAATGGACTTTTGCATTTAGTGAATGTGAGAGCTTAAATTTTACTCGCTCAACCAATGGAGCCACAAGTTTTGAAGCATGTTCAGAAATTCCAAATTTCCCAATCTATGGTACATTGGCTGTTAATGCCCAAGGAGATTTATACCAAACCGGGTTTAACTCTCCTGGTGTTTTTGTTCAAAAATCATCTACAGCAAAAGATCCAAATGAACAAGTTACTTGGAGTGCGCAAACTATAGTGCCATTAGGAGGATTACCTTCTGCAGGTGGGCCGAACCCTGGTGGCTTACTGGGGCATATTTGGATTGATACCGACAATTCCAATGGTCCAGGAGCTGGAAATATTTATGTTCTTTCTACGGTAGACATTGATGCTACCAGTGATCCCGCCGATGTTATGTTTTCTAAAAGTACAGATGGTGGTGATACTTATTCAAAAGGATTCCGAATCAATAACGATTCAACAAATACGGCCTATCAGTGGTTTGGGACACTCTCGGTTGCACCTAACGGTCGAATTGATATTGCTTGGCTAGATACAAGAAATGCAAGTCCCAATGAATTTACATCTGTTTTGTACTACGCTTTTTCTGAAGATCAAGGGGAAAGTTGGTCGTCTAATATACCAATTTCAGAGCCGTTCAACCCGAATATAGGATATCCTCAACAAGAAAAATTGGGAGATTATTTCGACATGGTTTCTGATAATGACTATGCGCATCTCGCCTGGGCAAATACCTTTACTGGAGGGCAAGATGTGTATTATACACGAATAACTCCAGAAAACGTATTGGGTATTTCAGAAGTGGCTACTTCAAACAATCAGTTACAAATCGTACCAAACCCAGTTGACAATACCACTATAGTTTCTTTTATTAATAAGCAAGCTGATCAGGTTATTCTAGAAATAATTGATATTCATGGCAGAAGTGTGAAGACTCTTTTGGAAGCAGAAGTGTCAGGTGCGCAATCGGTTCCGTGGAATGCTCAAGATTATTATGGGATTCCGCTCCGTTCAGGGGTTTATTTTGTCCGTCTCACTAGTGGTACTAATGTCTCCGTGGAAAAAGTAATAGTACGATAGATTGATGGTAACGCGCTTGGAATGATTTTCCAAATAGAGAAGTTGCTGAAAGAACCTTATTTTATTTATCTTTTTGTATAGCGAGATTTAATCGCTTTTAAAAAGGATAATTTAAGAGGTTATCTAAAAGTGTCTAATAGCGTCAGACTGAGCGCAGTCGAAGTTTAATGTATTGATAATTAATGTAGGTTGCGACTGCGTTCACCCAGACGCTCTAAAATTTAAATTTTAGACAACTTTTTTTAATTTGGATATATTTATCTAAAAACAAGCATTGTTGTCCCACTCTGGCTTATGGATATAATTCATAGCACCTTACCCACAAGCTGAAACCAGCCGCACAAACAGCACATTTATTTTTCCCACCAAGAAAAGCCAACGCTCAAAGAAATATAAAAGTTTTTTTACCAACGCTTTTAGAATTATGTATTTTAGTGTTTGCTTAAATAAGAAATAAGTGTAACTTTGTGTTATGGAAAATAATTCTTGCATAAGACAACAAGCGGATATTAAACAAATAAACCGTTGTAAAGACACAGTTTTGGAATTAAACGAGTCGTTCGACCATTTGGCGAACGGACTTTCATTGGTTGGAAATAGTGTTCGACTGAAAATACTTTACCTACTCTATGAGGAAAATAGACTTTGTGTTTGTGATTTAAGTGATATTCTCGGAATGAACATTTCTGCCATTTCACAACATTTAAGAAAAATGAAAGACCGAAATCTATTAGAAACCGATAGAGAAGCCCAAACGATATTTTACTCACTCACAGCTGAATACGAAGAAATGCTACATCCATTCTTTGAAATACTTGATAAAAACAAAATAGTAGAAACACTATGAAAAGTGACAACAAATTAATCGGTGCAGGTATGTTAACTGCCATCACAGCTTCATTATGCTGTATTACACCTGTTTTGGCCCTAATAGCAGGAACAAGCGGAATTGCTTCAACCTTTTCTTGGATAGAACCTTTTAGACCGTATCTGATTGGGCTAACAATTGCAGTTATTGGTTTTGCCTGGTATCAAAAACTAAAACCTCAAAAAGAAATTGACTGTGAATGTGAGACGGACGAAAAACCTAAATTCATACAATCAAAAACTTTTTTAGGTATAGTAACCGTCTTTGCAATTGTGATGATGGCTTTTCCATACTATTCCGGAATTTTTTACCCAAACACAGAAAAAGAAATCATTGTAGTTGACAAATCGGACATTAAAACAACTGAATTTAAAATCAGCGGAATGACCTGTGCGAGTTGTGCAGAACACGTCAACCACGAAGTAAATAAACTCAACGGGATTGTTAATTCAAAAGCATCTTACGAGAATGGAAACGCAATCATTGAATTTGACAGAACCAAATCTAATGAAACGGAAATTGAAAAAGCAATTAACACAACAGGCTATAAAGTAACCGACAAAAAACAAATCAATTAGTATGAAAGTATATGATGTATTTGTAATTGGTTCAGGAATGGCAGGAATGACTATCGCCAATAAATGCGCGTCAAAAGGCCTGAAAGTAGGTATAACAGATGAACTACCGTATGGTGGCACTTGTGCATTGAGAGGTTGTGACCCAAAAAAAGTGATTATAGGCGCCACGGAAGTTCGAGATTTTGCCAAAAGGCTCAAAGGTCAGGGCATTGACACCATACCTAAAGTCAATTGGAAGGACATAATGGCCTTTAAACAATCCTTTGTGGATGAAATGCCACCTAAAATTGAAAAAGGATATAAAAAAAACGGAATAGATACCTTTCACAACTCAGCAAAATTTCTGTCAGAAAACACATTGGAAGTTGGAAACGACAAAATAAAGGCTAACAAAATTGTAATCGCATCGGGTTCCAAGCCACGGGTTTTAGAATTTGAAGGGGGTCATTATGCCCAATCCAGTACCGATTTCTTGAATTTGGCAGAATTGCCAAAATCTTTGGTATTCATCGGTGGTGGATATATCGCTTTTGAGTTTGCGCATATCGCGGCTCGATGTGGAGCAGAAGTAACTATTGTTCATCGTGGAGAAAATCCCTTGGAAAATTTTGAACAGGACATCGTAAAACATCTTGTTTCTGCCACAAAAGAATTAGGTGTAAAACTCATTCTGAATACAGATGTTACGGCTATTGAAAAAGTGGATTACCAGTATCAAGTGAAAGGTAAATCAGCGGAAAAAACAGCATATTTTGAAGCCGAAGCTATTTTTAATTCTGCCGGTAGACCCCCAGCAATATTCGATTTGGGTTTAGACAAAGCCAACATAGCCTTTACAAAAAAAGGGGTTACGGTAGACAAATATCTTCAAAGTACATCAAATCCAAATATTTATGCAGCGGGCGATGCCGCAGATTCAGAAGGTTTGCCTTTAACGCCAGTTGCAGTTTTGGAAGGTCATACGGTTGCATCAAATATCATCAAAGGCAATTCTAAAGAAATAAGGTATCCACCAATGCCAACGGTAGTGTTTACATTACCAACTATGGCTTCTGTTGGCTATACTGAATCGAAAGCGAGAGAGCTGAATTACAATATTAGTATTAATTATAAGGAGGTTGGAAATTGGTTCAATGCCAAACGCTTGAATGTAAAAGAATATGCGTTCAAAACTATAATTGATGAGGAAACTCAAACAATCTTGGGAGCGCATTTAATAGGACCACATTCAGAAGAAACCATAAATCTCTTCGCAATGGCCATAAAAACAAAGATGAAGGTTAGTGATATTAGAACAATGATTTTCTCATATCCAACTTTAGCTTCGGACATACCACATATGCTTTAATAAAAAATTGAATGGAAACTATATTAAAATCAGAAATTACCTGTCCAGACTGCGGACATAAAAAAGTAGAAGAAATGCCAACAAACGCTTGTCAATTCTTTTACGAGTGCGAGAATTGTAAAACGGTTCTAAAACCATATGAAGGAGATTGTTGTGTGTATTGCTCTTATGGAACTGAATCGTGTCCACCAATTCAAGAAAATAAAAGTTGTTGCTAAAAAGCCAAACACATTTGCAATTTGCACCAGCCAATGCTACGTCAAAAAAATGCAGAAGAGTATGTCTTTGCCAACGCTTAAAGCCAAGCTGAATTGAAAAGCCATTGGCCAACAATGTATATGAAAAATAGCGGTTTAGGTGCTACCCTGAACCGTTTTTGCATTTAATTAAGTATCTTTCTTTTTCAAAAGTTTGTACTTACAAACCGCTACTTTTCTTATACAAATTCGTTGTGACATATTCCATTGCACCCATGAAAAAAACAATACTATTCATCACGCTCCTATTTTCCAGCATACTCTTACATGCTCAGGAAACAGCCTTACCAACGTTTATTACCGACAGCTTACAGACTTATATCACTCAGGGTATGAAAGATTGGCAAATTCCAGGTCTATCGGTTGCTATTATTAAAGATGATAAAATTGTTTTTATGAAAGGGTTTGGTACGACCAAAGTGAATGGTTCGGAACTTGTGGATGAGAACACACTCTTTATGATTGGTTCCAACACAAAAGCTTTTACGGCTACTACGCTTTCCATTTTACAGGAATCGGGTGTTTTGAGTTTGGATGATAAAGTCCAGAAGTGGATGCCCGAATTTCGTTTAAAAGATCCCTTAGCCAGCAGAGATGTAACTATTGTCGATTTACTGTCTCACAGAATAGGTTTTGAAACCTTTCAAGGCGATTTCGCTGCCTGGACTTCAACGATTTCAAGAGCCGATGTGATTAAAAATATGAGTGTCATTGAGGCACCGTATAGTTTCCGTACAAGATGGGGATATTGCAATGCAGCATTTGTTACTGCTGGCGAATTACTACCAAGAATTAGTAATAAATCATGGGAGGAAACTGTAAAAGATAGTATTCTGGTACCGCTACAAATGGATAGAACGTTAATGCTAGCTGAAGAACTAATAACTGCGTCCAATGCTTCGGTAGCACACACCAACATTGACGGTACTATAACTGAAATTCCAATTCCAAATATTAACAATCTTGCTCCAGCTGGCAGTATGAGTTCCAGTGCAAAAGATATGACCCAATGGCTATTTGCACAGCTTAATGATGGGAAAATTGGCGACGAACAACGTATTTCATCACGTGGTATTAGAGCGATTAGGAGCCCTTCTTCTATATTGGGAGTGGACTCCAGAGACCATAAAGAAACACACTTTTATCTATATGGGATGGGGCTGGATATTAATGACCGAAATGGAGAACTTGTATATTCTCATACGGGTGGCGTAGATGGATTTTTATCTTCAGTGCTCTTTATACCCGAACAAAAACTTGGTATAGTTGTGTTAACAAATACCGATGCTAATAGTTTTTTTCAAAATCTGAGTGATCAAATACGGGATTCATTTTTAGGATTGCCCTATCAAGACTATAGCAAGCAATCTTTGGAGCGCTCTAAAAAAAGTGACCTTGAAGAAAAACAAAGAATAGATTCCTTAAAAAAAGTAGTTTACTTAAAGGCTATGCCAAGTGTACCGTTGAAGAAGTTTTCAGGGAAATACACCAATGACCTTTATGGGGAAATTGAAATTAAGTTAGAAAAGAATAATTTGAATATTCATTTTTCGAAGCACCCCAAATTAATAGGAAAACTAGAACATTTACAAAATGATAGGTTTTTGTGTACGTATTCAAATCCAACCTTTGGTGTTGTTGAAATGCCCTTCAAAATAGAAAATGATACAGTGATTGGACTCACGTTAACGGTAGCCGATTTTATTGAGTTTACGCCTTACGAGTTTACAAAAATTAATTAAATACTTGTCAATAACGCACAAACTCGATCGTTAAAAGTATCCTAACTTGTAGTAAAATTTTTTCAATTCTGGCACTTTCATAACAGAAGGAGTAACTTAAATTAGGAACAGTTACAAAGAAAAAACTCTGAAACTGTAACAACTAAGAAAACAAGCTATCCTTATACAAACCAATCACACTAAAACCTAAAAAAAATGTTTGCAACTACAATGAATGTTCGATTACAACGAATCACAAGAAGAGCGGGGATAGCGATCTTTCCAATCCTTTGTTTTTTATTCTTTACAACGAATGCCTCGGCTCAATCTATAGTATTTGATGTGGATAGTTTTGACAAGATTATTGTAAGCCCACATATTGAAGTTATTTTTAAGGAAGGCACTAATGAATCGGTGAGCATAACATCCAATACAGAGCCTATGGAAAAACTAAATATAGTTGTGGAGAATACGACACTTCATATATATTTAGAGGACGCCAGAATTGTAACGGGTAGTAAGAAAGAAGAAAGAAACGGCTATAAACGCAAAGTAGATTTATATAAAGGAACCGTTGTAAGAGCAGTAATTACCTATAAAAATATTAACTCGCTAGATTTACGTGGAGAAGAAAATTTCACCTTTGAAAACACTTTAAAAGCAAATAAATTAAAGATGAGCATCTATGGCGAATCTCAAGTGTATATGAATGACGTTGCTATTAAAAATTTGCAGGTATCGCTCTACGGCGAAAGCTTCTTAGAAATAACTAAAGGAAGTGTTGATACCCAAAAAATTACGGCTTATGGAGAAAGCAAAGTAAACACCGCGAACGTATTAAATAAGGAAACAAAATTAACCGCTTATGGAGATGGTACATTTCAATTTAATGTTTCAGAAAAACTTAAAGTAACTTCTTACGGAGAGGCTACCATAATCTATTCTGGTAACGCAGATTTAAATAAAGGGTTGATTATAGGAGAGACTAAAATTACTAAAGTCAGTTTTTAGTCCCGCTTCCGCCAAATACATACTTACTGTTATATAAAACCCCAAGCTAGTTGTAGCTTGGGGTTTTTAGTTTATACAAAGCTATAGCTGGTATGAGCTAATTATTTGTTTTACGGTATAACAAAGATGAAAAAATTGTTAGATCTTGATTTATTTTATAGGGACAAGGATATATTGAAATAAGTATACAATACTTTCCAGTGTATTCTATTTATCCCTTGCCAACTGTAGTCCATAAATCGGCAAGCATTTCCCAGGGAACTTGGCCGCGCTTTTTGGTTTCTGAATTTAAATCTTCTTTGAGTTTTTCCAGCAATGGACTGCCTGCTATACCCATAGCCTGCCCGATAGAGTCTACAACCAATTGTGTCAGTTGTGAAGTGCCATTTGTTTGCCAGGCTTTTCCATACGCTTCCCAATCATAAGCTCCAGTTTCATATCTTGGAATAGATTCCGAAGTTGGTAATGCTACTTCTCGTGCAGGTGTGGCTACTGTTTTTTCTGAATAGGAAATTAAATGTTCCCCCTCTGTAAAATCGGCAAAGGATTGGGTTAATTTTTCATCCAACCAGCGTAATTCCATATAGCCTTCGGCAGGACGATATACAGAAGTGTATATAGTACCGAAACCGTCTTGGTATTGCGTATTAAAAAGAGGTTTTTTTAGAAAAGCTTTAGCAATTGTTTCATCGGTAAGGGCGTCTAATTCCAATAAGTCCACAAGAAATTGTTCCCGCTCTACCGTTTTTGAAAATCGGGCGTGTTCCGGCCAGTCTATTTTTCCCTGATGGTTGGTAGAAATTTTTTGTTTTGTCACAATAGGTTCGTGGTCTGGGGCAAGTTGTAACATAGCGTGCGTACCAGTTTTATCCAATACCATCACATTATAAGCCATATGTGTAGGGATGCGCTGTAGCTCTTCAAGGGCTTCGTCTACCGTACTACAAAATTCAAGCACATATCGCAAAATAAAAGGGATACCGAAACCCTTACCCACTACCTTGCGTCCTCCAAATGTAAGGGAAGCGACCAAGCCATTGGTATTCATGCCATCTACTACGCCCCATAAACAATCTCCTATGGCTATCACGTGTTTACCATTCCAGGCACTGTTTAACAAAGTTCCTTCACAGAGATTTGGGTGATAGTCGTAGTTGCGCACCAATTGTGGTTTGTCCTTATACACCGCCTGTGAACACCCTGTGATATAAGCTGGTGGCTGGTAGCCCGTCAAAAAACGTGCTGCGACAGGATCATTCCCCGCTAGCTCACATAGCTTTTTATATGTTGGCATAAACTTGGGCATATATTTTTCTAATTGAGCTTGTGCGGTCGCTAAATCTGGATTGTTGACAACTCCTTTCGATTGAAACCATGCTTTGTAAGCAGGCCAATGTTTCTGAAATAATGTTTGCCATTTCTTACCTGGCGTATCTTCTGAAATTGAATGAAAATTCAATTGTAACATATTTTTTTTGTTTAACTATTAATAATTTTTTGCAATTTTTTATACTGGAAATTGGACTGAAAAGAATCAATACTTAATTGAACTAAAAATAATTAACTATCGTGTCTTGTCTCGTGACTCTCTTTAGTATTGCGTCTTTACTTTGTAATCACTTTGCTTAGGAGATGTTACTTCACATATACCGTCTTCCGGTTTACAAACTCCAGCATTCCGTCTTTGGCCAGTTCCCTACCATAGCCAGACTTTTTAGTACCCCCAAAAGGAAGTCGTGGATCGCTTTTAACCAGTTCGTTTATAAAATAAGCACCGTCACTCACTCTGTTAGAGTAGGAGAGTGCCTTTTCAATGTTTCGAGTGCACACCGTTACCCCTAAGCCGTATTTGGACTGTTCTGAAAGAATAAAGGCTTCTTCTATGGTTTTTACTTTAATCATGGCGGCCAACGGACCAAAAGTCTCTTCATCAAAAGCAGGCATCCCTGGTTGTACGTTGCCCAAAATAGTAGGATCGTGATAGGCATTGTCCTGCTTTCCGCCCAATAACAAGGTCGCTCCTTTTTCAAGAGAGCGCTGTACTTGCGATTGCAATTGATCTGCCAGGTCCTTACGGGCCAAAGGACCTACTTTGGTAGTTTCTTCCAACGGATCACCAGATTTCAATTTTTGAACTTCGGCTGTGAATTTTGAAACAAATTCGTCATAAATACTTTCTAAAAGGATAAAGCGTTTTGCGGCGATGCAACTTTGTCCACAATTGAGCATGCGTGCAACGAGCGCGGTTGTAACAGCAGCGTCTATATCGGCATCTTCCCAGACGATAAAGGCGTTATTACCACCCAGTTCCAGCAACGTTTTTTTAATGTATTTTCCAGACAGTTCAGCAACGGCAGCTCCTGCACGCTCACTTCCTGTTAGGGTCACCGCTTTTATGGTATCGTGCGCAATAATTGCTTCGGTTGTATCGTGATGTACAATCAAATTCTGAAAAACACCTTCAGGAAAACCAGCTTCAATAAAGATAGCTTCTATATGCTTCGCACTACCAAATACATTGGGCGCGTGTTTTAATACGCCTACGTTTCCTGCCATCAAGGTAGGCGCGGCAAAGCGGAATACCTGCCAGAAGGGAAAATTCCAAGGCATAATGGCTAAGATAGCGCCCATGGGATCGTGCCGAACAAAACTTTGTGAGGCCTCGGTTTTTATGATTTCATCTTTTAGAAATTCCGAAGCATTTTCAGCATAATACTCGCATACCCAGGCACATTTGTTTACTTCGCCCATGGCTTCTGTGATGGGCTTCCCCATTTCCAGCGTAATGGTTTTTGCATATACTGCTGCATTGTTGCGCAATAGCTTCGCTGCAGTACGCATTAATTGTGCACGTTCTTCGAGTGGGACTTTTCGCCATGTTTCAAAAGCAGTTTGCGATGCAGTTAAAATTGCTTCTACTTCAGCATCAGTCTGTACTGTATAGCTTGCAATTTCAAGATTGTTGTAAGGGTTAATGCTTTTAAATTCCATGGCGTATAGTTCAGGTTTTAATTTTAGAAACCTCACAAGCAGTGATACGCAGTGAGGCTTCTTTATAGATTATAATGTTAGAAGTATTTTTCTGTTACTTGGTCAACGAACCAATAATCTCGGGTTGTTCGCTTTTATCTTCCAATACATGCGATACGTATTTACCGCGAACAGCATTGATCCAGGTTTTGGCGCGTTCCGTTAAATTGAAATTATCGGTCATCATACGACCTCGAGTTACCAAGATTCCCATGTCTGCACCTTCATACAAATAGTCGCCTTTATTAGTAATACGCATGAAAAAAGCTTCGTTTTCACTTTCCACGGCACGACGGTGCGAATCCATACGGTCAAATTTTATATGGCCCGTATCATACATTCTCCAGATCCCAGACACTGGTGCTTCTGAAACAGATTCGATAGTTTTTTTGGTGTGTTTGATAATTAACTGACTCCAGCTATCGGTATTTATTTGTTTTGCCCAACGTTCATTCAGGGCTTTTATGCTCAATTTGTAATCTACATTCATCCATTCCAAAATGTGGAATAAATACAAAGGTGCATCTGCCAGGGCAAAGACGGCGTGGTTGGTAATAGAGCTGGCTCCAGTAACCCGTGGATTCAATTCGCCTAAATAGATTTCACCATTGTCCTGATCTATCAGGAAATCTAGTTCAAAATAACCTTTATATCCTTCTTCACGCAATTGGTTTCCGAAGAGTCTGGTAGCTTCCCGAGCTTTTTTACGAAGTCTTGGGCTAAATGAATCTGGAAAAATTTCGTTTCCACACCAACCTCCTTTATAGGGTGTCATTTCCTTAAAACCAACCAATTCGGTCATTAGTGGCGCCACAATAGTACCGTGACGCGTGACGCATGCTTCAATCGCCGAACCCCGACAATTGATGCGTTTCATCACTTTTACCTCTTTTTCGGCCACAATTTCATCGGCGTGCTTGTTGAATTCCGCTTCATTTGAAATAAAGAAGGTAGTATGTCCAGAATCGCCAAAGGGAGTTTGTATCACAAGATCATCTCCCAATTTTTTTGAAACCTGCTGCAAGTGTTTATAATCTTTTACTTGAGAGAGCACGTAGGGAACACAAGCCACACCAGCCTTTTCGGCAATACGATTTGTATTTACCTTATTGTCCATAAAGGTCCGCATCTTGGCGCTGGGGAACATAATTTCCAGTCCTAGTTTCTTAGCAAGCTTTTCTGTTTTCTCGTTAAACATAAGGAACATGACCTTACCTGCCTTTTTCCCTTTTTTTCTTGAATGGATATATTCCTGAACTTCTGGGTGTTGCAGTAAATAATTGTTAATATCCTCAATGCTCTCAAAATCGTCATGTGGAATATCTTCCTTAGGCGAGAAAACGTTTGGGTGCTGTCCATCAAAACTGTCTATGTATGTTATAAACCGAAACCCTTTTATCCATTCATCAGCTCCTAAAAGGTTGAAGTTTGTAGCACTAATAAAATAGATAGGCTCTTCGTTTTTATGAAAAAAGCGTCGTATATCATGGACTCCATCTAAAGTTAGTTTCGTTTTAATATCACTCATAGTTTCTTGTTTTTTAATTACTATTTAATTGTTATTTTTTTTGAAGCGCCCATACTCATGGCACCCATCGCTGTCGCGGTTTTTTGCCGGTTCAATACGCTTTTACGGAAAATACGCAAACCAAGATCTGCCCGATATCCGTGAATTTCCGATACGTCCAGTGCCAACATAAAATTTATAATTTCATGACTTACCACTTGACCGGGTACTAATACTGGAAAACCAGGTGGATAGGGAATTACAAAAGAGGAAGCAACTAGCTCTCTGCCATCTTCCATAGCTTTTGTGCAATCTTTTAAGGAAATATATTCGTAATTTTCTTCGTTGTACGCCATAAAAAACGCATCGCGAATATTTCCACCTGGTACATTGGGTACCGCACGAAATGAAGAATGAAAAAAGCTGAAATCTGGTAATGGTGGTACTTCGTGAATCAATGAATTAATTTTTTCTTGATTTATTTCGGTTTCTCGGCTGTTCAGTGAACGGAATTCCTCATCCAATTGCTCCGATATTTTTAAGAGCGCGTTGGTTAAATAGGCAACACTTCCTCTGGTAGTACCAATATTGGTCATAAAAAGCACCGTGTTTCTGGAAGTTTTATTGATTTGGATGTTGAATTGATCCATCAAATATTTATTCTTAAAAGTATCCCCATCTACGCCCGTTCTTCCAATGAATAAGGTAATTTTGGTGGGATCGAGCATAAATTCGTCTTTCTCCCAGGCTGTTTCCATACGGTTCCAGCCAGTTACGGTATCGTAATATTCGTTCAACCCACTTTCTCTGTATTCATCTGGTATAAAATTCTTTACGGTGAGTACGTCAAAATACTTGTTGAGCTGTGGGTTGTTATTTATTTTGGCTCGTAAGACCATGGCCATCTCAATGCTTTTTTCCACCATTTCGTAGCCTTCAAACTCTACTTGTCTTCTACCAACATCCAGTGATGCCAGCATTTGATAGTTAGGGGATGTAGAGGTGTGCGTCATATACGCTTCCAGAAAAGTGTTTTCAGATTTTTTTCTGAAATCTTCATCCCAAATATGTATCATAGATCCTTGACGGAAACTACTTAGGGTTTTATGTGTACTTTGTGTTGAATACACACGGATACATACTTTTTCTGGGTCCGGTAACGATGGTGTTTCTCCTACTGAAAGCCCTTTAATATGTGCGTTATATTCTTTTTTGTAGGTTTCAGTTCTGTATTTTTTAAAAAGTTTCTTTGCTACATACATACCTGTACGTTGCTTGTATATATAGGTAAAACCAGCGAAAGCAAACCATGCTTCATCCCAAAGAAAAATCATATCGGGTTTAATGGCTAAAATCTGTTCCATTACTTTTTCTACATTGTACACCAAGCCATCGAAGGTACAATTGGTAAGCAATAGCATTTTTACTTTATCCAAACGTCCAGCTTTTTTTAACTGAAGCATTTTTTCTTTGATACTTTTTAAAGGTACCGCGCCATACATAGAATATTCCTGAATAGGGTAGGAGTCCAAATATACAGGATACGCGCCAGCGAGCACCATTCCATAATGGTGACTTTTATGACAATCACGGTCAATGAGCACCAAATCTCCCGGTTCAATAATGGCTTGTAATACTATTTTGTTTGCAGTAGAAGTACCGTTGGTAACAAAAAAGGTGCGTTGTGCTCCGTAGGTATCGGCTGCCATTTCCTGTGCCTTTTTTAACGGGCCTGTAGGTTGTAATAGAGAATCTAAACCTCCTGTTGTTGCAGAAGTTTCAGCAAGAAACATATTCCTGCCATAAAACTCTCCAAAATCTTTAATCCATCGCGATTTAAATACCGAATTCCCTCGGGAAATAGGCATGGCATGGAAAATTCCAGTTGGTTTCTGGCTGTATTCCTTTAAGGCTGTGAAAAAGGGCGTGTCAAAACGTTCACGAATTCCTCTAACAATCCCTAAATGTAGTTCCTGTAAGTCTTCCCGTCTATAGTAAATACGGCTAAACTGCTGCAACGTACTGTTCTTTAAATCTGTTAAAGACGTATCGGTTACATAATAGGTATCTAGCTCGGGTCGGAATTGTTTTACGTATTCCCCCAGTAGCGGACCCAATTCAGATTCAGACCTGGTTTTTAAGTCTATGTTTAATACGTGTTGAATGTAAGGGGTAATGAGTTCAGAAATATTTGAGGACACAAATGGTGGCGCATATCTAATAACAACCGCTTGAATATTGGGGTTGAACATCAAGGCAATCATGGCATCCTGAAAGGAACGCTGTACAATAAAATCGTAGGTAAAGGGCTCATTGGACTCGCGTAATTCCTTCAGTTTTTCGTGAAGCGCATTTTCTTCAATTGTGGAGAGATTTTCAACAAAGAGCACTTCAAAATAATTCTTTTTTTGCCCGGAAGATAATTCCCGAAGCTCATCGGGTCGTGCCTGATCTGGTTCGTCTGGAGTATTAGTATTATTGTTAAGAAGATAATCATCACTTACCAATTGGCGCGTAATTTCGGCAACGTGGTGTGATATGGAGGTATATTCACTACGTTCTAAACAATGGAGTAGCTTTTCAATTTTTACTTTTCCCGGAAATACAAAATAACATTCAATACATTTAAGATGATTTAAAATGGTTTGCACTTCTTCAAAATGGCTTTTTTCAGATGCAGAGCCTTTCTTGGCATGTGAAAGTTCGGTACATTTTAGTTTAAGCGCATTCCATTTTGCAAGACGTAATTGCCCAATACTATAATAAGGTGATGTAACATGTTTATTTTTGGTTGACATGATTTATTTTTTTGAATGAAGTGCTAGTTTATTTCCTTCGGTATCAATAAAGAGGGCGAAATAACCGCTGTCATCATCAATTTTAGTTTTCTCCAGAATAACGCGGCCCCCGGCAATTTCCACTTTATTCACTAATATCTGAAGGTCTTCTCCGCCATTCAAATAAATAAGGGAACCTGTTTCACTGGGAACAGACCCTGGCCCCATCACTAAAGCTCCGCCAATTCCATTATCGGCAGGGAAGAACGCCATGGCGTATTCATTCATCTCCGTCATCTCCATTTGTATATTGTAAATATGATTATAGAATGCCACCGCTCTTTTCAAATTAAGCACGGGTATTTCGAACCAGTTTACGTAGTTTTTAATTTTCTTAGTTTTTTGTTTAGATCCTAATGTCCCCATGCGTTTGTTTTAGTTGTTTATTGTAAGCCGTCGCCTTTGTAACCTATAGCGGCTGTTGGCAATTCTATTTCGCTTTCCATTTTTTTGAGTTGCGCTAGATTGTCCAGTTTAGTTGGTTTTATCAAGGGGCCCAAATCTTCTAAGTATTGATGTTTCTCTCCTTTTTGATAAATACTGAAATCTCCCAAATGGTCTCGAAAACTCTTTAGGGGTTGCCCTAATCTCATTACACCTAGTTCTCGGCTTCGTTTTACACGTTCCATGTCTATCTCTACAGGCATAATTTCTTCCGTGGCACCAGCCTGGTACATAATCCTTCCGTCTGGTCCACAAATAGTAGAGCGGCCAATACCTCCTGTATCTAAACCATTGATGTCAAAGAAAAAACATTGGTTAACTGCCGCATTGGTCTGGGCAATAGAATGTTCAATTTCACGATCCATTGTACCTGTCATCGTTGGGTGTAATATTACTTCGGCACCCATCACAGCAAGTGTTCGGATGGTTTCCGGGAACCACATATCGTAGCAAATGGAAACTCCAAATTTTCCTACATCGGGAACATCGAACGTACAGAAGCTGTCTCCTGGTGTGATGCCTACTTCAAATGGATAAAAAGGAAACATTTTTCGGTACCGAGTTACAATTTCTCCTTGGGGATTGATTACTGTTGCTGTGTTGTAAATTCTATCTCCTTCCTTTTCAAATATGGAACCTGGTAATATCCAGATTCCATATTTTTTTGCCATTTTCTGCATTTCGCTTTCAAACTCACATGGAAATTCGGTTGCATAATGAGTTAAGGGTCCATAGGCACAGAGTTCACTAAACATGACCATGTGTACCGATGGATATAAGTTCATACATATATCCAACTTAATTTTCATCATTGGCAAATTGGAATGGGTGGCAGAGACCCGCATTTGGATTCCTGCAATTGTAAATGGCTTCATATCTTATTTTTTGTTGCTTTTTTAATTTCCTCTTCAAGAATGTCGAGGCCTTTGTTTAGTTGTTCGATTGTTATTACTAAGGGAGACAAAATACGGATTACGTTTTTATACGTCCCAGCACTTATTATTATGAGTCCGCGTTCGGCACAATTGGCTACTATAGTGTGGCATAACGCTGCATCTGGTTGGCGTGGATCACCGTTTTTTACAAATTCAAATCCAATCATAGCGCCAACACCACGAACATCACCAATTTCGGGACATTCGGTTTTCAATTTATGTAAACGATCCATAATTGTTTTACCAACGATTTTAGCTTTCTCGTTCAAATTTATTTCCTTCATATATTTTATGGTTGCCAGCGATGCGGCACAGCAAACGGGGCTACCAATGTAGGTGCCTCCAATAGAACCTGGTGCAGCTGCATCCATAATTTCGGCTTTTCCAACCACTGCGGCAATTGGAAGTCCAGAGCCCATAGACTTGGCATAGGTGCTTATGTCTGGTGTTATACCATAATGTTGCCAGCTTGCCCAATGTCCTGTTCTACAGAAACCACTTTGCACTTCGTCCAGGATCAACATAATTCCATGGGTGTCACAGAAGTCACGCAGGCCTTGTAAATATTTTTTTGGTACTGGGTTAAAACCACCTTCTCCTTGAATAGGTTCCATAATAATCGCTGCAACACTCTTAGGGTCCACAAGATTTAGGATACTTTCCTCCAATAATCTTAATTGGTCTTCTACATAGGTAGCTTCATCTTGCTTTCCTTTATATCTATAAACATTGGGGAATTGAAGTCTGTATACTTCAGGGGCGAAGGGGCCACAATTTGGTTTATAAGTTAACTTACTGGTTAAAGTCATAGCCATCATAGTACGTCCGTGATAGGCATCAGAAAAACTAATAACAGCAGGACGTTTGGTAGCTTGTCTCGCAATTTTTATGGCGTTTTCAACAGCTTCAGCTCCTGTGCTTATTAACATTACTTTTGTATGCTCGCCGTGGGGAAGAATTTCTGCCAGTTCCTCACATAATTGAATATAGGGTTCATAGGTTACTACATTAAAACTGGTATGTAGGTATTTCCCTGCTTGTTCCCGTATGGCTGCCACAACGGGTTCTGGGCAATGACCTGCATTAACTACGCCTATTCCCCCAGCAAAGTCGATGAGTTCACGACCATCTTCATCGGTAATTATGGCGCCTATTGCGCTACTTACAGTGGCGGTATTAAACACGCCTACACCATTTGCCACAATGTTTTTTCTTCTTTCAAGAAGATCTTGTGACTTAGTCATTTGTTTTGTCATATAATAGATTGGTAGATTAATAATATACTGAAAAAGTAACTACTAATGTAATGTTTAAGATTTAATTAATACTTTAATAATATGTTTTGAATAGTAACAAATATCTTAAGGAGTATATAAATTTTACTATTTTTTTGTGATTATTGAAATAGCTGAAATTTGCTAACGGATATAAAAATAGAAGTAATCGTACACACAAAAAGAATTATTTTTATTTCCCAAATTTAAAAGGCAGCATCGTACTTTACATGCTGCTGTAGATTTATAAAATAGTACGTAGGTAAGGTTACGCATTTTGATCTTTTCAATTAAATCCAATATGTAATTTTAACCCAAATTTAAAATTAGCATACTACCATACAATTCGCATTCTTTGTATTTTTACGGAAAGCTAGTATGCTATGAGCCAGAATTTACATGAGTATCGAAAATCTTACGAAAAAGGTGAACTTACGTTAGAAAGCGTTTTAGAAAATCCGTTTCAGCAATTTGAAAAATGGTTTCAAATTGCAAAAGCTTCAGAAAATGTGGATGAAGTAAATGCAATGACGCTTAGTACCATTGGAGTAGACGGTTTCCCAAGAGGAAGAGTAGTTCTATTAAAGGAATTTTCAGAAGAAGGATTTGTGTTGTACACCAATTACGGAAGCGAGAAAGGCGAAAGTATCGCAAAAAATAAACAAGTATGTATTTCATTTTTTTGGCCAGCCCTGGAGCAGCAGATCATTATTAAAGGAGAAACTCAGAAAACCTCCGAAGAACAATCTGTAGCGTATTTCAGTAAACGTCCCCGTAAGAGTCAGTTAGGTGCATTGGTTTCAGACCAATCTGAACCTATTGAAAGCAGGGAAGTATTGGAAGCAAAGCTTCACACACTGGAAAAACAATTTGAAGGCCAGGACATCCCAAAACCTAAAAACTGGGGAGGGTATTTAATTACTCCAGTGGAATTTGAATTCTGGCAAGGACGCAAAAGCAGATTGCATGATAGAATTCAATATACAAAAGAAGGAGAAAATTGGACCTTACAGCGATTACAACCTTAATGAGGTACTGGGTACAAATGATGAATGATGAATGATGAAGGAGAAAATTAAAGTTTAAAAACAAACTTAGCGTACTGCTGAACTTCCTGAAAATAAACAAATACCATAAAAACAGTTGAAATTATAAAAATCATAGTGACGAGATTCTAAATTAGAAACTCTAAAATTGCCAAATTCGAAATGAGTAACATTCATTTCGTTTTGCTGCTTTTCCAATTGTCACTCAACTTAAAACTTAAAAATGAAAACACTTTATATGGCGCGTCACGCCAAATCTTCGTGGAAACATGATGTGATAGACCATCAACGTCCCTTAAAAGGTCGCGGTAAAAAAGATGGTAGTTTGGTTTCAGAATATGTAGCCAAGAACCATAAAGCCCCGGAAAAAATAGTAAGTAGCGATGCTGTACGCGCATTATCTACAGCCAACTTCTTTAAAAAAGCCTTCAAGGTGGCCGATACAGATTTTTCTACCAATCACAGTCTTTATGATTTTAGTGGTCAAAATGTGGTGGAAGTGATTAAAGGCCTAGACAATAGCTTACAGTGTGTTATGATTGTTGGTCATAACCACGCTTTTACAAGCATTGTAAATATGTTAGGGAATCAGTATATTGACAACTTGCCTACCTGCGGATTTGTAATTATTGAATTTGATGAAGCTAGTTGGAGCCAAATTTCGACAGGCAAAACGGCAGCGATGGTATTCCCTAGACACTTAAAAAATGACTGAAAAAATTGACGATACTACTTCGGTAGAAAATAGCTACCACAACCGCGAGTTAAGCTGGTTAAAATTTAACGCCCGCGTACTGCAAGAGGCCGAGGATGAAACAACACCGCTTATTGAGCGCCTGAGGTTTTTAGGGATTTTCTCCAATAATCTAGACGAATTTTTTAAAGTACGCTATGCCACTGTGAAACGAATTGCAGAGGCAGGTAAAGGCGGTAGAAACTTTTTAGGAGGTATTTCGGCCAAGGATTTGCTGGAAGAAATCACACAAACGGTGATCAATCAGCAAAAGACCAGTCTTCGTATTTTAAGTGATATTGAAAAAAAATTGCAGGGCGAAAACATCTATATGGTAGATGAAACTGAAGTAACCGAAGCCCAAAGTACATTTATTTTAGAGTATTTTATCCGTAAGGTAAGTCCAGCCTTAGTAACTATTATGATTGGAGAATTGGAGCAATTCCCGTCTTTGAAGGACAGTGCAGCTTATCTGGCCGTAAGGATGAAAATGAGCAAGGAAGATAAAACATTTGCAAACAAAGTAAATTACGCCCTTATTGAAATTCCACGAAGCATAGACCGGTTTATTGTTCTGCCAAACGATGGTGAAAAACAGTACATTATCATTCTGGATGATTTAATTAGATACTGTTTGCAAAATATCTTCAGCATTTTTAAGTACGATACTATTTCGGCACACATGATTAAAATTACACGTGATGCAGAGCTGGATTTAGATAGTGATTTAAGCCGAAGTTTTATCGAAAAAATTTCAAAAAGTGTTAAGAACAGGAGCGTGGGTGACCCAGTTCGTTTTGTGTACGACAAGAGTATTGGCAAAGAAACGCTGCGGTATTTAATGGGAAAAATGGGTGTGGATGATACTGATAGTATTATTCCTGGAGGCCGTTACCACAATCGTCGCGATTATATGGATTTCCCCAGTTTGGGAAGAACAGATTTACAATATGAAAAAATTGCACCCTTGCCCATTAAAGGCTTGAGCTTGCAAGGAAGTTTGTTTCATAAAATTGCCGAAAAAGATTACTTGTTATATGCTCCGTATCAAACCTTCTCCTACGTGGTGAAGTTTCTGCGGGAAGCTGCATTAGACCCAAAAGTAAATTCGATAAAAATAACTATTTACAGACTAGCTGAAGTTTCACACATTGCCAGCTCGCTTATAAATGCAGCTAAAAACGGAAAAGAAGTTACGGTACAAATTGAACTCCAAGCCCGTTTTGATGAAGCTGCCAATATTAGATATGCAGAACAAATGCAAAGTGAAGGGGTTCGCTTAATTTTTGGAGTGGCTGGATTAAAAGTACACTGTAAAGCGTGCTTAGTAGAGCGACAGGAAGGTGAAAAACTAAAACGCTACGCCTTTGTTTCCACAGGAAATTTTAATGAATCTACGGCGCGTCTCTACACAGATTACACGCTATTTACCGCCAACCAAAAGGTTTGTAAAGAAATAAATAAAGTGTTCGATTTTTTTGAAGTGAATTATAAAATTAAGAAATATCGCCACCTCATTGTTTCCCCGCATTACACCCGAAACACACTATACAATCTCATTGAGACCGAAATTGAGAATAATCGGTTGGGATTGCCAAGCGGCATAAAATTAAAATTAAACAGTCTTTCAGATTTTAAGATGATAGACAAATTGTATGATGCAAGCAGAGCAGGAGTAAAGATACAAATGATTGTGCGTGGAATTTGTTGCCTTATTCCCGGAGTGAAGGGAATGAGCGAAAATATTGAAGTGATAAGCATTGTAGATAAATTTTTGGAACACCCAAGGTTGTTTATTTTTGAAAATAGTGGCGAACAAAAAATGTATATTTCCTCTGCCGATTTTATGGGAAGAAATCTCGATAATAGGGTTGAAATTTCTTGTCCTATCTACGATGAAGACATTAAAACCGAAATTAATGATACCTTTTCCATTTGCTGGAACGACAATGTAAAAGCCAGGGTAATTTCAAAAAAACAAGACAACGCCTACCGAAAGAACAAAAAAGAAAAAATACGCTCGCAGTTTAAAACCTACGAGTATTACCAACAAAAATTAAAAGAATAATTTGCTGAAAATAGACAAATACGCTGCGATAGATATTGGCTCCAATGCCATACGACTACTCATTGCCACGGTAATTGAAAAAGAAGGAGTAGAACCCTTATTTAAAAAAACATCACTGGTTAGGGTCCCAATTCGCTTGGGGGCGGATGTATTTTTGGAGGAGAAAATTTCAGAAAAAAACTACCTGCGTATGGTAGACGCCATGCAGGCTTTTAGCTTGTTAATGAAAAATCATAATGTAGTAACCTATAGAGCCTGCGCGACTTCAGCAATGCGAGAAGCTAGAAATGGTAAAGAAATAGCCGATAAAATACTTGAAGAAACAGGTATTAAAATTCATATTATTGATGGTAGAGACGAAGCTGCAATCATCGCTTCAACAGATTTAAAAGATTTAATTGAAGACAACAAAGTTTTTTTATATGTAGACGTTGGAGGTGGAAGTACCGAATTTACACTCTTCGCCAATGGCAAAAATGTCACCAGCCGTTCATTTAAATTAGGAACCGTGCGTATCTTAAATGATATGGTTCGTAAATCTATGTGGGATGAAGTACACGATTGGATTGTAGAAAACACTAAAGAGTATAAAAAAGTTGAAGTAATAGGTTCTGGTGGCAATATAAACAGCATTTATAAATACAGCGGAAAAAAAATTGGGAAGCCGTTGAGTTATTTCTTTATGGCCAATTACTACGAAAAGATAAAAGAGATGACCTATCACGAGCGCATTTTCGAGCTACAAATGAACCCAGACCGTGCAGACGTAATTGTTCCAGCAACACGTATTTACCTTTCAGCAATGAAATGGAGCAAAGCAAAAAATATCTTCGTTCCTAAAATTGGACTTGCCGATGGCATTGTAAAAAGCATTTACAACGAGCGCATGGCAAAAGAATTAGAAGTAAAGTAAAAATTTCAACCTACTTATATAATCCGGATGAGCAACGATACTTTGAACACATGAATTGGATACTTTTAATAGTGGCTGGACTTTTTGAAGTGGCTTTTGCCGCCTGCCTGGGAAAGGCAAAAGAAACCACAGGTACAGAAGCTACCTTCTGGTATGTGGGATTTTTGCTGGCATTATCCATAAGTATGCTTTTGCTCATTAAAGCAACGCAACAATTACCTATAGGTACCGCATATGCTGTCTGGACTGGAATAGGTGCTGTAGGCACGGTGCTTTTAGGGATATTCCTATTTAAAGAACCGGCTACATTTTGGCGCATGTTCTTTATTAGCACATTAATACTATCGATAGTTGGGTTGAAAGTGGTGTCGAATTAAATTTCACTAAAAACCCATAGAAACTAACAGGAACGAGTAAATTATTAAATTAGCCGTGCATAGTTTCTTGCGTTCCCAAATCTTTCATTACTTGTGCTTCAAAAGCTAGTAATTCCTGCCATTTTTTATCTACTTCTTTTCGGTCGCCGTAGTGTCTGGCAAATCCTAGAAACATGGTGTAATGATTGGCTTCACTTACCATTAGATTCCGGTAAAACTCGGCTAGTTTTTTGTCTTCCAATTGTTCACTTAGCAATCTGAAACGTTCACAACTTCTACCTTCTATTAAGGCAGCATATAATAGGCGATGTACCAACTGTATCGTGCGACTGCCTCCTTTTGGAAAGAATTTTAAAAGGGCAATTACATACTCGTCTTTGCGATCACGACCCATGATCCAACCACGTTCTACTATTTTATCGTGCACCATTTTAAAATGACTAATCTCTTCTTTTACTAGCAATACCATTTCTTGTACTAGCTCGGTATATTCGGGAAAAGAGACGATTAAAGAAATAGCCGTAGAAGCCGCCTTTTGTTCACAATAGGCGTGATCTGTAAGAATTTCCTCAATGTTTTTTTCTACAATATTCACCCAACGCGGATCTGTAGGAAGTTTGAGGCCTAGCATTTTTATAGAATTTTCTTCTTTACTTTTCATTAGTGCAACTAATTAATTTCTTGTATGTAGACTGAGCGGAGTCGACGTCTAAATCTCCAAATCAAATTCCTGACGTAACTTATCTATCAGCGGATTTTTTTCCATCAATTTTTCAAATTTTTCTTTTGAAGTGTAAGCATAGCGTTTAATTTCAGCTTCGTTAACTTCTATAGAAAGGTCTACATTGTAATTGTTCAATTGTTCACGAAGAAATCCTAACAATTTATGTCTGGCGCGCTCCACTTCGGTTTTAATGGTGTTATTAGGAAATTCGAGATGCAGTAATGTACCTTCCAATTTTGGAACGCCCATAGACAAATGCGAGTGTAGGTTGTGATTGCCTTCATCACTCATTTTCTGGTTGTACTCGTTCCAGGCGGCAAGCATGGCCTCCTCTGTGAAATCTTCGGTGGGAAGGTTTTTTTGATCGGGTAATTTTGCAACCAGTTCTTTCTGTAAATCTTTCTTTTTCCGAA
Organism: Rasiella sp. SM2506; assembly: GCF_050859505.1. Classification (GTDB taxonomy): domain Bacteria; phylum Bacteroidota; class Bacteroidia; order Flavobacteriales; family Flavobacteriaceae; genus Marinirhabdus. The sequence continues at coordinate 2,546,339 of NZ_CP193934.1, forward strand.
TACTTTTTAAGGAAAGTGCCGAAACTTTTTCAGCATTACGTTCCGCTAGAATTTGTGGTCTGTCTACAACACGTTTTGGTTTTTCTTCGGTTGAAGTAGGTTCAGTAATTTTTTCTTCAGGAGTACGTTCAGAAGAATTTTCAGCTACGGGTTTGTGTGCTACATTTTCAGTTGGAGTGGTTTTTAAATCTTCTTCAATAAGTTTTTTATGAGTAGCGACAGGTTGTTTTTCCAGTTTAGAAATATCGAGTTCTTCTTTAACTACCGGTAGTACATCTTTAAAATGGGAGGGAGGTAATACAAAGCGTTCTCCGTTTAGACTAGACTTTTTTTTTTCGTCTTTAGCCGTAAGAGAGGCTAATTGCAGTAAACAAAGTTCTACTAACAGGCGCTGATTTCGGCTAGTTTTGTATTTCAGGTCACAGGTATTTGCGATGTCAATACCTTCGATTAAAAACGGTGCTGTTGTTTTTTGAGATTGCTCAAAATACATGGCTTTCACTTGTTCACCTACTTCTAAGAGTGCAATGGTTTCCTGATTTTTGCATACGAGTAAATCTCTAAAGTGGGAGGCAAGCCCCATCACAAAATGATGTCCGTCAAACCCTTTGGAAAGTATCTCGTTATAAGCCACCAATACTTGCGGAATATTATTTTCCAGTAATAAATCTGTAATGCTGAAATAATAGGTGTAATCCAACACATTCAAGTTTTCGGTAACGGCTTCCCTGGTAAGAGTATTTCCGCTGAAACTCACCACACGATCAAAAATTGAAAGTGCATCACGCAAAGCGCCATCTGCTTTTTGAGCAATTACATGTAAGGCGTCATCTTCGGCTTGGATACCTTCGGCTTTAGCTACTCCAGCTAGATGCCCCTTAATATCCTGAACAGTAATTCTTCTGAAATCGAAAATCTGACAACGCGACAGAATGGTTGGGATTATTTTATGCTTTTCGGTAGTTGCTAAAATAAAAATAGCGTGTTTGGGTGGCTCTTCTAAGGTCTTCAAAAAAGCGTTAAATGCGGCAGAAGATAACATATGTACCTCATCGATAATATATACTTTGTAATTTCCAACCTGCGGTGGGATACGAACCTGGTCTATCAGGCTTCTAATATCGTCTACAGAATTGTTAGAAGCAGCATCCAATTCAAAAATATTAAATGCGAAATCTTCATCTTCCCGTTCGGTTCCGTCCTGATTAATTTTTTTGGCTAGAATCCGTGCACAGGTGGTTTTTCCTACACCACGTGGCCCGGTAAATAGAAGGGCTTGCGCCAAGTGGTTGTTTTCTATGGCGTTTTCCAACGTATTGGTAATCGCTTGTTGGCCTACAACGTCTTTAAAAACGGTAGGTCTGTACTTTCGGGCTGATACTATAAAATGTTCCATAGAAGTAAACAAATATAAGTATGCGGGTTTACTTTTTGAAAAATACAACAGGGCTTTTTACGCTATTTATTAACATTGGGTTACTTTTGCAGCAGCAGGCCGCCTTATCGCTCCAATTAGTTTTGAAGAGGAAAGTCCGGACACCATAGGGAAGCATAGCGGCTAACGGCCGTCGTTTATTGGTTACCGAGCGTAGTCGAGGTGCCAATAGAAAGGACAAGTGCAACAGAAAGAATGTACAGGTAATGCTGTAGTGAAACCAGGTAAACTCTATGCGGTGAAATGCCACGTATACCAGCGTCAAGGGTTCCCGCCCGTGCTGGAGGGTAGGCAGATAGAATGTTGTAGTAATACAGCATCCAGATAAATGATAAGGGCGTTACTTAGGTAGCGTACAGAATCCGGCTTATAGGCCTGCTTTTTTTAAATAATTTTCTAGAAATTCTTCGGCCCAGATTTCTGCTTCTTCTAGGGTGTCAAAAATTTCAAAAACACCACTATAAAATTGCCGCTCGAATAATACGACTTCCTTAGATGTTTTTTTAGGGGCAACCACTAAAAGCGCAATAAGGTTTGGATGCTTTTTCGAACTTAGCAAATTAGGATCTATGGTATAATCTTTTACACGATTGGCGATAGATATAAAAGGTTTGTCTTGGTAATAGAATGAAAATATTTCAAAAAGTTGATCAAGTTTTGTGGCATCCAAGATAACACCTTCGGCAATCGTAGAAACGGCAAAATGCTCTTGAATGTTAATTGTACAAAATCCTAAATCTATTATTTTTTCGGGAGTCATATATTCACCTTTGGGCCATGGAAAAGATACTGAAAATAAAGATAATCTAAGTAATTTACAGCAATTGTTGTATCCAATTTTCGCACTCTTCAAAAGTAAAAAATGCTTCCAATGGTTTTCTGAAAAAAGGTTTGGTAAAATTTGCTGTTTTGTAGTTTGTTTCAGAATAGCAAAGTACTGCCATGCCCACCATATGTTCTATTGCCGTTGCATTTGTATAACAAATGGGGTTTACAGTATAATCATTTTGTCTGTTAGCAATAAAACCGAAAGGCCTATCATTAAAATATAGGGCAAAAATCTCTTCTAACTGTTCCAGCTGCGGGGTGTCAAAGAGTACTCCTTCATGGACAGTAGAAACAATAAGATTTTCATAGATGGTAAGCGTAGTAAAATTTAAAGAAATTGATTTGTGAGGGGATTTTGTATTCATTTTTTGCGTGAGAAATCGAATTTTGAATTAAATGGAAACCAATAGATTTTCCCAAAAATTTTGAGATTTAAATAATTTTGTTTCGGGCACTTCGGAGGTCATATACTATGTTTATGCAAAAAAACTAAACACCGAACTACCATATTTTCTAGCTTCTTGAAAACGAGTAACTTCACTTAAACTTATGTGTTTGGTGTGTTCAATGATAAGTAATCCGTCAGGGTTTAACAAATTATTCTGAAAGATATTTTCTACCAAATCTGCTAGTGTCTGAAATTCAAAATTATAAGGTGGATCGGAAAAAATTACGTCGAACGCGGGATGAGACATTTGAGTATATTTAAAAACATCGCTCTTTAGTGCACTTATATTGAAAGACAACTCATCCGAAATTTGTTGAATATATTTTACGCAACCATAATGTGCATCCACACTGGTAATGTCTTCACAACCACGTGAAGCAAATTCAAAACTAATGTTACCAGTTCCGGCAAAAAGATCTAAAAAGCGAACTTCAGGAAAGTATATTTGATGGTTTAGGATATTAAAAAGGGCTTCTTTGGCAAAATCTGTCGTAGGACGAACAGGTAGGTTTTTGGGAGCCATTAATCTTTTACCTTTATAAGTGCCAGAAATTATTCGCATTTAAAAACAATTTTTTAGTAAGAGTTGTTGATGGGGTTTTCGTTGTGTAATGGTAAGAGGATTTACAACTTCTAGTACTGCAATATTCCTGATGTAGGTATAGAGCATAGCGAAGTTTGGATCGTTTTCTTCAATATCTCCCAGTACTTTAGTTTCTATTACATCGGCTGTAAGGTCTAATTGTTCTAGAGCAAATAGCACATAATAGGCAAGATCTTCTGGCGTCCTGTACGTATAAGAGTTACAGAGAACAAGCGCACCATCTTTAAGAATCACCAAGTCAAAATGGTTTGTATAAACCTGAATATAGGCTCGAGTGGTACTATTTGAAGGTTCCTTCTCTAGGACATATTGCAATAATATGGTAGCGGCATGGTAGTATTGAAAGCTTCCAAATGTCTCAAAAAGATAGTTGTTTATATTAATAAAAGGAACATACACAATATGTAACTTTTGTAACGCTAGTGTATCATAAGCAAGGTAATCCCCGGATAATATTTTTGAATTAAACTTTAGATACTCGCTCAATCTGTTTTTATCAAATAGCGAATCTGGGACTAGGGTATAGGTAGTATTGGCATAAATAATAGAGACCTCGTAACATTGATTAATAATTTCATTGGTCTCAATTTCTTTCTTTATTTCCAACAATATCTCTTGTGGAGTGTACTGTGAAGTAAATTTTTTTTCTGAAAAATACACAGCTTCTTTCAACTTTTGAGTTGAAACCAAAAAAGAAAGTCCGGTCAATGTTACTTGAACGGACAGTCTATAAGGTGTGTCTACTATGTTACTGTTTTTTTGCAGTTTCTAAGTTTTTTGGCCAGTTACCGCTTGTGTTAATTTCGTCCAGAGCACCTACTTTAATGTATTCACCATTTACACCATCTACCGATACTACTTGTAATTCTTGCACCAGTAAGTCTTTATCCAAGTCTGCGAGTAGTGTTTTCTTTGAAACCTTCGCTTCAAAAACGGAGTACTTTATTTCATTTTTAACGTATGTGCCAGCTTTCATTTCAATCTTATCATCTATACCTTCTACTGGGATATTCATCATTCTTTTGTAACGATCTCCACCATTAAATAACGAATCCTTTACAGAAGCAAATCTCAAAGTATCTGTTATTATTTCACTAAGATAATACCCTTCATCTATACCAAATGCCTTATTCTTAGCAACATCTGCAAAGCTAGTATCACGTCTTTGTGTGATGGCAAATTGAGCAGTATCTATAAAGCGAACTAAACTGTCAAAGCTACCTGTAAAGTCACCAGTAATTTCTTGATGTGCTAACTGCGCAGCTTGAATATCTTGCAGATTAGAAATTACTTTTTTGTAACGTGCTTCTTTAATGCTGTTAAACTCGATGGGGCCTGTAATAGAGCCATACAGTTTCCAGCCTAAAAATATAATGGCAACCCATAGCACGATTTGAAGTATAATTTTCATTAGATACGATTGTTTAGTTTAAAAGTTATTCATTTTGGTCTGTCACAAATCTACAATTTTTTTTCGTTTGGTATTATAAATTCCGAAAAAAACCTACCTATATTTAGCCTTTCAACCCACTTCGTTTTATGGATAGTTCCCGCTTTTACAGCTTACTCAAGCATGATTTCGCACATATTCCCACTGCAAAACAGGAAGTTACCCTGCAGTTGTTATCTAAATTTGTGCTAAATAAAAGCAATGACGAAGTTTTTTTATTAAAAGGATATGCAGGAACTGGGAAAACAACTCTAGTGGGAACACTGGTTAAAAATATCGGGAAAGCCCAAATGTCATTTTCGTTATTAGCACCTACGGGTAGAGCCGCCAAAGTAATTAGCAACTATGCAGGAAGACAGGCGCTTACAATTCATAAAAAAATATACCAGCCCAAAAGTGAGGGGGGGGGCGGAGTTTCTTTTACACTTCAGAAGAATAAAGGAAAAAATATTCTTTTTATAGTAGATGAAGCTTCTATGATACCAGATGTAGCCCAGGAATCCAAGTTATTCGACAATGGCTCCTTGCTAGACGATCTTATGGAATATGTATATAGCGGTACCAATTGTAAACTACTACTCATTGGGGATACTGCTCAATTACCTCCTGTAAAACTTTCGCTTAGCCCCGCGCTGGACGCAAGAACGCTGGAGAGCCATTATAATAAAGAAGTAATTGGAATTGAACTGGACGAGGTAGTACGCCAACAAACCGATAGCGGAATTTTGTACAACGCAACAAAACTTCGGGAAGTGTTGGATAGTGGCTTTTATGAAAGTTTCAAGTTTTCTGAAATCAATTTTCCAGAAGTGATACGCCCACAAGATGGTCACGAACTATTAGATGCCATAAGCGACTCTTACCATACCAAAGGAAATGAAGATACCGTGATTATTGTAAGGTCCAACAAACGCGCCAACTTATACAATCAGAATATACGGAACCGGATTCTATATCAGGAAGAAGAGCTTTCGGCAGGAGATTATTTAATGGTGGTGAAAAACAATTATCACTGGGTGAAAACAACTTCGGATGCTGGATTTATTGCAAATGGCGATATTATTAAGGTCTTAGAAATTTTCAGTATAAAGGAATTGTATGGTTTTCGTTTTGCTGAAGTTTCTATACAAATGATAGATTATCCAAAAATGAAGGCTTTTGAAACCGTTTTATTGCTGGACACTCTTATTACTGAAACATCCTCTCTTACTTACGAAGAGTCTAACAAACTATATGAGGAAGTGATGAAAGATTATGAAGATGAAAATAGTAAATACAAAAAGTTTTTAGCTGTTAAAAAAAATAAATACTTTAATGCCCTGCAGGTAAAATTCTCCTACGCCATTACCTGTCATAAATCCCAAGGTGGGCAATGGGATACCGTTTTTGTAGAGCAACCCTATTTACCAAATGGAGTTGACAAAGAATACCTTCGATGGTTATATACTGCGATTACTCGTGCAAAAGAAAAGCTATATTTAATAGGTTTTAAAAGCGAATTTTTTGAAGATACCGAGTAAACCTTTTAAACTTTTTTGCATCTAGTCCTTATATAATTACATACTTTTGCTTACTTCAACATAAAATAAGACCAAGATTTGAAAATAATTGCAATGATCCCAGCGCGGTATGGCGCATCTAGGTTTCCAGGAAAATTAATGCAGGATTTAGGCGGTAAGCCTGTAATCGTGAGAACGTATGAAGCTACAAAAGCCACCAAGCTTTTTGATGAAGTATACGTGGTGACCGACAGCGAAATTATCTATAACGAAATTGAAATTAATGGAGGAAAAGCCATTATGAGCCTAAGAGAGCACGATTGTGGTAGCGATCGCATTGCAGAGGCGGTAGAAAAGATGGATGTAGATATTATTGTAAATGTCCAAGGAGATGAGCCCTTCACCAGTAAAAAGGGGCTAGAACAAGTACTAGCCGTTTTTAAAGGACCTGATGCCGAAAAAATTGATCTTGCGTCATTAATGACTGAGATTTATGACTGGAAAGAGATAAGCGATCCTAATGCAGTAAAAGTTGTGGTAGATAAAGACAATTTTGCCCAATATTTTTCACGTTCTCCCATTCCATATCCTCGCGATAAAAACATTGCCGTTCAATATTATAAACATAAAGGAATCTACGCGTTTAGAAAACAAGCGTTAATGGATTTCCAAAAGTTACCAATGCGTGCCTTAGAAGCCGCCGAAAAGATTGAATGTATTCGTTATTTGGAATATGGTAAAAATATTAAAATGGCCATCAATAATAATGAAGGGATTGAGATTGATACACCAGAAGATTTAGTGCGTGCCAATAGAGCCTTTAAAGAAAGTTCTAGCACTTCGGTAAATAATAAATACCGCAATTTCCCAATGGTACCCAAAGTTATTTTTGGACAAGGTTGTTTCGATCAATTACCATCTATCCTGGCGCCCAACAGAAAAGATATGGCGCCATATATTTATTTGGTGGATGACGTTTTTAAGAGAAATGAAGTATTTACAAATAAGTTAACCCTTCGGTTTAATGATAAATTAATCTTTATTTCTACAGCTGAAGAACCTAAAACAGAACAAGTAGATACCATCGTAAAAAATATTAAAAACGAATTTAAAAATCCGCCATCCGGTATTATTGGTATTGGTGGTGGTAGCATTTTGGATCTTGCAAAAGCAGTTTCGTTATTATTAACAAACAAAGGAAGCGCAGCAGACTACCAAGGTTGGGATTTGCTGAAAAATAAAGGTTTGTACCATGTAGGTATTCCAACTATTTCAGGAACAGGAGCCGAAGTTTCTAGAACAGCCATCTTAACAGGTCCAGAAAAGAAATTAGGTCTTAACAGCGATTTTACTCCGTATGACCAGGTTGTGCTGGATCCAGACCTATCTGTGGGCGTACCCAAAGATCAATGGTTCTTTACAGGAATGGATTGTTTTATTCACTGTGTAGAATCTCTTAACGGAACTTTCCTCAATGCTTTCAGCGAAAGCTATGGAGAAAAAGCATACGATCTTTGTAAAGAAATATTCTTAACCGAAACACTATCCGATACAGATTCCAGAGCCAAACTAATGATGGCCTCCTGGCACGGTGGGATGAGTATTGCCTATTCTCAAGTAGGAGTAGCACACGCAATGAGTTATGGACTCTCTTATGTTTTAGGAACGAAACACGGAGTAGGAAACTGTATTGTATTTGATCATTTACAAGATTATTATCCTAAAGATGTAGCGCTTTTCAAGGAGATGGTAAAAATGCATAATATTAATATTCCACAAAATATTTGCTCCAATCTTACCGAAGATCAAATGGAAACTATGATAGACATAGCCTTAAGTTTGGTTCCTCTTTGGGAGAATGCTCTGGGGGACGATTGGGAAACTATAATGACCCGAGATAAGCTAAAAGCACTATATTTGAAGATGTAGTAATAGTTCATATTCATTGGGATTCGCAAAATTTATATTTACTAGAGTTTTAGGCTGGAAGATTGCAGGCGATTTTGATAGAGCCATCAAAAAGTCTATAATTATTGTAGTGCCACACACCAGTTGGCATGATTTCTACATTGGTGTTTTTACAAGACGAATTTTAAATGTTCAAATAAATTTTGTGGGAAAAAAGGAACTGTTTCAATTTCCTTTTGGCTCGTATTTTAAATGGATGGGAGGCACTGCATTAGATCGAACACCTGGACAAAATAAAGTAGAAGCCATAGCCAAAGTTTTTAGAGATAAAGAGGAATTTAGGCTCACCCTGGCTCCAGAAGGCACACGTAAAAAAGTGTTTGACTGGAAAACAGGGTTTTACTTTATAGCCTTAAAAGCCGAAGTACCCATTATTCCTGTGTCGTTCGACTATAAAACGAAAACAGTTACTATTAATCCTGCATTCTATCCAACAGGCGATATTCAAAAAGATATGCCCATACTCCGGAAGATGTATGATGGCGTCGTTGGGAAGGTTGCCGCATACAGCTAGTTTTTATTAACATTTTATTATACTAAATAGTCGTTAACACTTCAAAACGATTTTAAAAGTATGTCTTTGGTAATCAGTGTTTCCTTAGTTAAAATATAGTTAATCGATAATTTTTTTTATTGTTTTTTACTCTTTAGGAGGTATCTATGTTTAAAATAAAAAACAATTACTATGAAAAAACTAAAAATTTTAACACTTTCAGCATTTGTCTCATTAGGCTTATTCTCATGTTCAGATGATGACGATGGAGATATCACAGCAAACGATCTTAGCGTAAACTTATATGCTTCAAGTAACACGTCAGGTAGTATTACGGCGTATAAATTTGAAGATGATGGTGATGTAGAAATACGAACGTTATTAACCGCTTCAACAGACGGGGAAGGTTTATACGTAGACAGTGATGAAGATGAAATCACTCAAGTAAGTAGAAGCAATAAGAATTTTGAAACCTACGACGATCTTGATAGTACAGACGATGGTGATGCACTAGAATTAGAAGCAGGAAGTCCTGTAGAATTAGGAAGTCCAAGAGACATAGCCGTTAGAAATAATGTATATGTTATAGCAGATAATATGGATGTAGATGGAGATGATACAACAATAGATAATAGACTACTTGTTTATACCAGATCCGCAAATACATACACACTAACTACAGTGTTAACAACAGATTTTGCCGTGTGGGGTATAGAATTTGTAGATAACAACCTATATGCTGTAGTAGATAATACCAATGATGTGGTAGTTTTCAATAATTTTGTAACCGAATTTAATGTAACAGGTCCAGTAGTTCCTTCAAAAAGAATTTCTATTGAGGGTATTGGGAGAACACACGGATTAGGATTTGATGGAGGTACTATGATTTTAACAGATATTGGAGATGCAACCGTCGATACTGACGGAGCTTTTCATATCATCACAAATTTTGAAACTAAATTTAATGGTGTAGAGAACGGTGGTACGTTAGCTGTTTCAGGAAATCAAGTACGAGTGGCAGGAAGTAATACCTTCTTAGGAAATCCTGTAAACGTAGATTATGATGCAGAAGGAAATACGGTATACATAGCAGAACGTGCAAACGGTGGTGGGCGAGTACTAGCGTTTGTTGATGCAGATGCTGGTGGAAATATTGCGCCAACTATAAACAATACTTTAAACGGTGCTTCTTCTGTCTATTATTCTGAAGACTAATAATACTTTAATATATAAAAAAAAGGAGCTCCACGGAGCTCCTTTTTTATTCTTAAAAATAAAAAAATCTATTCTTCCGAAGACTCCTCCATAGTATGATATACATTTTGTACATCATCATCTTCTTCTAGTTTTTCCAATAATTTTTCTACGTCGGCCGCTTGATCGGCATTTAATTTTTTGGTGACTTGCGGAATACGCTCAAATCCTGAGGAGATAATTTCAATATTATTTTCTTCCAGATAAGACTGTATCGCTCCAAAACTTTCAAAAGGAGCATAAATCATAACACCTGGTTCATCTTCGTCTTCATTTTTAAAAATCTCTTCAACGCCGTGGTCTATTAATTCTAATTCTAGTTCTTCTAAATCAAATTCTTTATCCTTTATTCTGAAGTTACACGTATGATCGAACATAAATACAACAGAGCCAGAAGTTCCTAAACTGCCATCGGTTTTATTAAAATAAGAGCGAACATTGGCCACTGTACGGGTATTGTTATCGGTTGCTGTTTCAATAAGTACTGCGATACCGTGTTGTGCGTAGCCTTCAAACAAAACTTCTTTAAAATCGCCAAGACTTTTATCGCTTGCACGTTTTATAGCACGTTCTACATTGTCTTTGGGCATGTTTACTGCCTTTGCGTTTTGTATGACCGCACGCAGGCGAGAATTAGCATCCGGATCTGGACCGCCTTCTTTTACGGCCATTACAATATCTTTTCCAATACGTGTAAACGCTTTAGACATGGCAGACCAGCGCTTCATTTTTCTTGCTTTTCTAAATTCGAAAGCTCTTCCCATAAAATAAAATTATAGATTAAAATGTTGTAGACGTTCGTGAAAACCTAACGTCTAACATTGAATTCAAAACAGCCCAAATATAGAAATTCCAAATTCCAAATTCCAAACTTTGAGGGCGATTATTTCACTATCCTATCAGCTGGTCAATTATGCTAGCAAACTCAAAATCTTTATCGGTTACACCTCCCGCATCATGTGTGGAAAGTGTTATATGTAATTTGTTATACACATTTGCCCAATCTGGATGGTGCTCTAAACGTTCTGCTTCAAAAGCTATGCGCGTCATTATGGTAAAGGTTTCTTTAAAGTTTTCGAACTCAAAAGCGGTGTGTATGGCATTATCGTCAAACTCCCAACCTTCAAAATCTTTTAATTTTTCTACTACTTCTTTTTCTGTGTATGGTTTCATATACTTTATTTTTAAAATTAGGTATTCTTTTTAACACGATGTCCAAAATCATTCCGAGGGAGGTACGACAAGGAATCACATTCGAGTAAGCAAGTCCAAATTCAATTTTGGAAAGAGCTTGTTGTGTGACCTCTCCAAAGTCGAGGTGACGCTGTAACTAGCTTTTAAAGGTACTAATTTCTTCCTTTAAAGTACAAACATCTACAACTTCAGCAACTGTGATGCGATAGGATTTTGGTAATTTGTTTTTCTTTGGAAGAATGGCAAGGTACCTATCTTCATTATGTTGAAACACACTTTTAAAAATAGGCGGTTCGTCACCCAGTTTTTCACACAACTCACGAAACAAATCTTCGTGATGAATCACATCTTCACTAGCCAAATGAAAAATACCATCTAACTGCTGATTCACAATATAGTGAATCTGCTGCGCAAGCTTATCGGCTGTGGTGATGCTTATTATAAGATTAGGATACACTTCAAAAGCAGCTTTGTGTTTACTGGCTTGCCTTAATTGGATTAATCTTGGTGAAGTAACTCCCAAAACCATTGGCAAGCGTAAAATGGTGCTTTGTGCAGGTATTTGTTCTAATAATAATTTTTCAACGGCCAGTTTGTAGCGTCCGTAGTCGCTTTCGGCTTTTGGAGTATCATTTTCGTAACTGGGAAATTTATACAAGGCATCAAAAACTCCAGCAGAAGATAAAAATAGAATTCGGCTATCGTGATTTTCAGCAACGTAATTTGCAATGTCTTGATGTGTTTTCAGTAAGGCTTTATATTCACCTCGAAGTGCAGAAATTATAACGGTTGGTTTTACTTCAGCTAAAATTTCAGTACTAGAATCTTCTTCAGCACAAAACTTAAAAAACACCTTATTTTCACCATACAAACCTTCCTGTGTACAATAGGTGCCAGAGGTGTTGAAATAGGAGAGAAGCTCGCGATACAAAGCGTTACCAATAAAACCGCTGGCACCTAAAATTAGGATAGTATGTTTTGTTTTGGGGATACGTGACATTTTAAAATATAGAGGCTTTTGTCGCAGTTGTAAATTTTTCTAGCGCTAACATTCCAAGATAACTGTTTCCTTTTTCATTAAGGCCAGGCGACCAGGTAGTAATAATGAAATTATCGGGTAAAAGAGCTACAATGCCGCCACCTACGCCACTTTTTCCAGGTAATCCTACTTCAAAAGCAAATTCGCCGGCTTCGTCATAAAAGCCGCAAGTAAGCATAATAGCGTTAATACGTTTGGCTTGTGTTGCGGTAAGGCAGTCGTTATTTTGCATACAAACACCTTTATTGGCAAAAGGAAAAAATGCATTGCTCAGTTGCTCACACGTCATTTCCAGACTGCATTGATGGAAATAGAAATCCAATACATCTTCCACTGGGTTTTCTAAGTTTCCGAAAGATTTCAACAAATTGGCAATAGCAAAATTGGTAAATCCTGTTTTCATTTCTGAAGCGGCTACCTGCGGGTTGAAATCTATAGAATCATCATTCGCCAAATTGCGTACAAAATTTAAAAGTTCGGCTTTTGGGTTTTCATAGGTTGAAAGCAAACAATCTGCCACCACAATGGCACCAGAATTTATCAACGGATTTCGTGGAATACCTTCTTCCTGCTCTAACAAAGCCAAATAGTTAAACGGATTGCCAGAAGGCTCAACATCTACACGACTCCAGAGTTTATTTCCCTGATTGGCAAAGGCCATTGCTAGTGTAAATACTTTTGATATACTTTGGATAGAAAATTTGATTTTAGCGTCGCCAACACTATAGTTTTTACCGTGAATATTGTTTAAATAAATACCAAGCTTCGTTTTATCTACCTTGGCCAATTCTGGGATATAATTTGCTACTTCACCTTTGTCTTCACGTGTGAGTAATTCTTTGTAAATACTATCTAAAATATTTTGGTAATCTGTCATTAGCCTTTATAAAATGGAAGTTTCACAACAGTAGCAGGCACTTTATTTTTTCTGATCTGAATAAAAATTTCGGTTCCTGGCGCACTAAGTTCTTTGGTTACATAGCCCATTCCAATACCTTTTTTTACAGAAGGTGCCATGGTACCACTGGTTACATTACCAACTTCGTTGCCTTCATAATCTAAAATTTCATATCCCTGGCGTGGAATACCACGCTCTTTTAGTTCAAAAGCTACTAGTTTTCTTCGTATTCCGTCTTCCTTTTGTTTTTTTAAGTTTTCAGAATTGGTAAACTTTTTAGTGAATTTGGTGATCCAGCCCAGCCCAGCTTCTAAGGGAGACGTTGTATCGTCTATATCATTTCCGTAGAGACAATAGCCCATTTCTAATCGTAAGGTATCACGAGCCGCCAGACCAATTGGTTTTATTCCGAAATCTGCTCCAGCTTCTAACACTTTGTTCCAGACTTGTTCTACGTCACTGTTTTTACAGTAAATTTCAAATCCGCCGCTTCCTGTATAGCCTGTTGCGCTAATGATTACATGCTCAATGCCTGAGAAATCTGCCACTTTAAAGGTGTAAAATTTTATAGTGGAAAGATCTACTGAAGTTAACGATTGCATCGCGTCTATTGCTTTGGGACCTTGGATAGCCAATAAGGAATACTCTTCCGAAACATTTTTCATTTCAGCATCTAGGTCGTTAAGTGATGCAATCCAGTTCCAGTCTTTTTCAATGTTGGAAGCATTTACCACCAAAAGCCATTTTTCTGCATCCAGACGGTATACAATAAGATCGTCTATAACACCCCCATCAGCGTTTGGCAAACAGCTGTATTGCGCTTGTCCATCTTCTAGTTTTGAAGCATCGTTACTGGTTACTTTTTGAATAAGTGCGAGTGCATTTGGGCCTGTGATTAAGAACTCACCCATGTGTGAAACGTCAAAAACACCAACGGCACTTCTAACGGTTTCATGCTCTGCTACGACACCTTCGTAAGATACTGGCATATTATAGCCTGCAAAAGGCACAATTTTCGCTCCAAGAGCTTCGTGTACGTGAGATAATTCAGTGTTTTTCATCTATTGCTATTTTTGAAAAGCAAAGGTACCTTTTCTGTCTTGTAGAATAAAATTTTGATGAAAATAGTTGATTAGTTACCTGGTTAAATAGTCAACTAATTTGTAGTGGGTAGTATTGATTATTTATTCGGTTCTTGGAGCTACTTTAAATATTCTTAAAAGACAGGCTATAAGAGTAATGGCTAATTTCACTTAATTGCCCAGTTACCTAGTTAACCAATTACCTAAACTTCAATCTTCTTCAACTCCCGGTAATTACGTTTTAATCTTCTCAGTAAGATTCCGTAAATTAGGTAATAAAACAACATTAATAAGCCAATAAAAACAAGTCCTACAACAAATTGGGCGCCAAAGAATAAAGTGGTAGCTTCTTCCGGAGAAAGCTTTCCGTAATTGTCATTAGTTTGTGCTAAAAATTGCTGTAAATTTTCTTTGTGAAAAAAGAAATAAAGATTTGCACCAAGAAGTAATAAGGCTGTAGATCCAATATTGTAATAGACAAAATAGCGAACTGTATTTCTTGTTTTCAAAATACTCTTCATTAATTCTTTTATGGTACTTGTAACCGTGATAGCGCGATAATTTTTATAAAAGAAATACAAAAAGATTCCAAAAACCACATAGTTTAGTGCGGATAGTATCCAAAATGCAGTTTTGAGCCCCATTTGCTCGTTAAATTCTCTACTGGAATCTGGAACAAGAAAGGAAATAAGAATCCAAAACAACAATTCACAAATACTAATGATAAAAATCCACTTTACAATAGAAGAGGATTTTTTCAGCAACATGCTGTAAATTTCTTTATAAGATAATTTTGGGAGTGTGCTCTCCTGTTTTTGCCAATCTTTTTTTAATGTATCTAAAACATCCATATGCTTACGGATTAAGTATTTTTCTTAATTTTTCTTTTATTCGGTTCATTTTTACTCTGGCATTCACTTCAGTAATACCTAAGGTTTCAGAGATTTCTCGATAGTTTTTATCTTCTAAGTACAAGAACACCAAAGCCTTGTCAATGTCATTCAAATCCTTTACGGCGTCGTACATTAGTTTTAAGTGTACTTCTACCGTATCGTCATACTCTTCAGCTTTAATCTTAAAGCTTACGCCTTCAAAATCTTGCGTTTGTACGCTACGTTTAGACTTCCGGTATAAGGTAATGGCCGTATTAAGTGCCACACGATACATCCAGGTACTAAATTTGGAGTCTCCCCTAAATTTTGGAAAGGCTTTCCACAACTGAATAGTGACTTCCTGAAACAAATCGTTATGCGAATCTGAATCGTTGGTATACAAACGGCAGATTTTATGAACGATGTTCTGGTTCTCTTCCAGTAAGGTTACAAAGTTATGTTCAAGTTCTTTGTTCAATGGTTGCTTGCTAGTTGAAACATTAGTGCGCTGGTTTTTGTATTTGTTACAAAATTCATAAATATAAACCGAAACTTTTCTAAGAGTTGTACTTTTATAGCTCAATACAACCCATGAACATTCCTGAAACCTCCAAACCCAGATTCGTCATTATTGGTGGCGGTTTTGCTGGTATTTCTTTTATTAAGCAATTACAAGGTCAGGAGGTGCAGCTGGTGTTGTTCGATAAGCATAATTATCACACATTTCAACCTTTGCTGTATCAGGTTTCTACGGCAGGGTTGGAACCAGATTCTATTGCGTATCCATTACGGAAGGTTTTCAGAAAAAATAAAGATTTTCATTTTAGGTTGGCAACCGTTTCAACTATTAACGCTGCGGAAAATACTATTGAAACCAGTATTGGGAATCTTACCTATGATTATTTAGTGATTGCTACGGGAACGCGTACTAATTTCTTCGGAAATAAAGAAATTGAAAAATATAGTATGCCCATGAAAACGGTTCCTCAGGCATTAAACATTCGAAGTTTAATGCTACAAAACATTGAAGAAGCAGATATCACCGAAGAAACCGAAAAACGAAAACGACTTCTAAATTTTGTAGTAGTAGGAGCAGGGCCCACAGGAGTAGAGCTCGCTGGTGCTTTGGCGGAATTCAGAAAAGGAATTTTAGAACACGATTATCCAGAATTGGAAGAAGAAGAAATGCATGTGCACTTATTGGAGGGTAGCGATAAAATCTTACCACCCTTTAGTGAAAAAGCCTCTAAAAAAGCACAGGAATTTTTAGAAAAACTTGGGGTTGAAATTCATTTAAATACAATCGTAGATAGCTATGACGGTACGCTTGCAAAAACCAAAGATGGTAAAGAATTTGCTACAGAAACTTTTATCTGGGCCGCTGGAGTTACAGGGAATCCTGTAAAGGGAATTAATGCCAGTTCTTTGGTGGAAAGAGCTAATAGGTATAAAGTAGATACCTACAATAAAATTGAAGGCTATGAGAATATATATGCGCTTGGAGATATTGCATTAATGCAAACTGAAGACTTCCCCAAAGGCCATCCGCAAGTAGCGCAGCCCGCTATACAGCAAGGGAAAACTTTGGGTAAAAACATAAAACGAAAACTTAAAGGCGATACGATGAAACCTTTTGAGTATTTCGACAAGGGAAGTATGGCAACCATTGGTCGCAACAAAGCCGTGGTAGACATTAAAAAGCTACACTTTGCAGGTGCTTTTGCGTGGTTTGTTTGGATGTTTATTCACCTTTGGTTTTTGGTGGGTTTTCGAAATAGGGTTGTAACCTTTTTTAACTGGACGTACAGTTATATTAATTATGATAGAGCTGCACGACTAATTATTAGACCTTTTAAAAAGCATTAGTCCACTTTTACTTTAATAGGTCCGCCGGAAGAAACAAAGCTGCCACCTATTTCGTCTATATTTACGTCCAGCTCGTCCGATGTGTCAATACTTTTAATATTTACCTTCATCTCGTCGTAGCTATCTATACTTTTAATGTTTACGTTTAGTTCGTCATAAGTGTTAATGTCCACAATACGAACGTCCATAGTGTTTGTCTCTGAAACGGGAACAAGTTGATATTTTGTAGTTATTTCTGGGGAAACTGTTTTTTCTGAAGCTTGGGCCGTAGGAATAAAATCTATGTCTTTTACCACATTAATGGTAAGACAGATGGCAATAATGGTTAAAATGACTTTGGTGTAGTTATCAGTTTTCATAATTAAGAAATTAAGTTAGTGTAAAAGTGCTTTGTTGACTACCAACTATCTATTTCAACAAAAACAATACCGAGATTATTCTCTCACATAGGTAACTATGCCTGTATCTTCGGCTTTACCGCGCAATGTTTCGTCTCCCAGATCCTTTTTTACAATTCCTCTGGGAAGTGTATATGCTAGGTCTGCAAAGGTTTCGGAAGCTAAAATATCCACATCATATACCTTGCATTGTTCCTGTATTCGGGACGTAGTATTAAGTACATCTCCTGAAAAGGCTATTTCTCTTTTTATTTTTCCAATTTCACCAACCATAACGGTTCCGCAGTGAATGCCTACTTTAAATTCTGGAAAATATCCATAACGATCCATATATCTTTCTTTGCGATATCTCAACATACGTTTCATATTGTAAAAACAGCGTATGGTATTGCCACTCCTTAAGCCGTATTTCATTTTCCATGAAATTACAATTTCGTCTCCAACATATTGATATACTTCGCCTCTACATTGCACAATAGCTGGGGCGATATCTCTAAAAAAATCTTTTAAAAAGTTAAAATATTTTGTTTCTCCTAAACTTTCAGCAATACCTGTTGCATTTTTAATATCGGCGAACATAAAGATGCGACGTTCTTTTTTTGGTCTAAAATACCTACCCAATAAGTAATCTGGAAACACACCAGGGCCATATTTTTCATTTACCATTAAAACGATAAGCGTGACAATTACAATAAACAACCACACCACGAAGTTTTTTATAAACAGCCAGGTTCCAAAAAAGGCTTTAAACTTTACAGTTACTTGCGCATCATAAAAGGGGAGCCCTAATTCTTCGCTGTAAAAATACAATGCGCCAAAGGTGCTAACCACCATGGCACCAATAACATATGCTACGGTAATATAAAGAAGTGCTTTCCAAAAAGCATTGTTACGCAGCCAGCGGTCCATAAGATTTACCGTAAGGGTTCCTCCAATAATACCAGCTGTTACGGCTACAATTAAATTGGCATAAAAGGACTGATTAAAATCATAATCTGAATCCAGGATACCATTGCTGTAGAGCGTTAAAAACTCGTAGAAAAACAATAGGTTTGAGATAAGTACCCAAGCAAATAGAATGTACAACGCTCTTTTAAAAAAAAATAAAAACTGCCTCCGGTTGTATCTTTTAAATTTTGGCTCTTTCACTTAGCAATTTTTATATTTGTCATGTAAGCCTTGTCCTGCAAGGATCATGGACGTTATTTTTTCTAGTCTACTCAATCTGGTGGTTTCTCTTTTGGCTGACGCAATATGTTCTGCATATTCCCGCTGCTTACCTGGTGTTAAAGCGTCAAACGCTTTTTTTAGATCTGTATTCTTGGCCAGTGCATCTTTAAAAAAGGGATCCAGAATTGGTTTTTTTGTAATACGTTCTGCTTTTACTTCTTTCCCGGCTTTGCAGTTTTCGATAGCTTCCTCTATATAGTCACGGAGTATATTTGTATCGATAATATCACCTTCTTCCAAACGCCATTGTCGCAATGCTTTAGTCTTTCCGTCTTGGGCATTCAACAATTTTTGATGTTTATCTTTTAAAAATACTCCTTGATGAAACCAAATTCCCATGTGGTTTTTAAAGGCTCCTAAGCCAATAAGTATTTTAGAATTGTATGAATATGAAGGCGCTCCCCATTTAATTTCTTCAACCAAAGCAGTGGCTTTTAATACTTCTCGAATTTGGGAAAGGGAAGTACTCCATTTAACGTGTTTCTCGATATACTGAGTTACTTTTTCTGAAGACAACATGGTGCAAGGGTGATTTTGTACTGTGAAGATAGAACATCCTAGCGCATCTCGCTAATAAAGATTTGTTAATACACAGTAATAAAAATAACACATGCACAACCATATGAAAGTGGTTGTGTATATGTACGGCAAAAAAATAGTTGAATGATTAGTCTACTATTTTTTTACAAACCGAAGGGTTGCTTCACCTTGTTTGCTTTTTACTTTTATAAAGTAGACACTACTTTTAAAGGCTGCTATATTGATAGTTTGTTGAAGACTACTTTTCTCAAATTCGTTTTGTGAATACACTAATTTCCCTTGAACATCATAAATGGTAACTCCTAATAGCGCTACCGAAGACGCTACAGAAAGCGTTATATTATTAGTTGCAGGATTTGGGTAGATTGTAATACGCTCTTTTAAGCTATTTTCTTTAACCGTAAGCAACTCATCATACATACCCTGTAAAATATCAATAGGTTCGATGCCTGCTGCTTGCTCGCCAACATTTAGCCTAATGTATGGATTGTTACTGTCATCATCTGCTTTATAAACTAAAAGATATGCCGTTGTGGAAGACGTTCCTGCACTTAAACAACGCATATCTGCTCCAGGAAAATTAGCGCCTTGCAATGCAGCCATTAATTTATCTGCCAAAGGCCCATTTGTGTTGTTGAAATTGGCTTCCATATTATCTATTACCGTTTGGTTTAATAAAATGTTACCCTGCACACTAAAAGTGGTTCCTTGGCGATCTTCTTTGTAATTGTCTGCCATAGATCCCGTAAAGCCTGCAGTTCTTGGGTCGCCATTGGTGTCGAAATCTGCTATGCCATATTGTCTATATTCAGGATCAAAATTTTGAGAGGAACACGAATCATTATTCATTAAATAATCAATAATTTCTGAAGGCGATGCGCCCATTTCCATTTGATCAATTGCATTATTTAGGTTGCTATTTGGGATACAAACGTACGCCTGTGAGTTAACACCGCCACGCCCAGGAAGGATTTTGGTAATAATGTCGATAATTCCTTGAGCGCCAATCCCATTAACACAGGAAGCACCTGCAGAGCCAATTTCTCCAGTGTCAGGGTCTACAGCAATTATTGAAAAGGTGTCTTGAGAAAAGCCTGTAAAGCTTAATAAGCCAACAAGGGCGAAGATGTATAATTTTTTCATGGCGTTTAAATAAAAATTTATTATTAATTCAGAATGTCTGTCTGAGACCTTCGACAGGCTCAGGATAAACTATAGTCGAAGCCTAGTATACCAAGGAAAGTTGAATGCACTTCGACTGCGCTCAGTGTGACATATGTAAAGAATTTTACTTATTCAGATAAAGGTAATCAAAATTTGATAGTATTGAGATATTACAATTCAACCGTGTAATTATACAGTTGAGTGTTTTTTATTATAATTTACCCGTTAACCGATGCATTTTTGAACCATAATTAACAATCAACCTTATGGAAATTTTAAAAATGCCTCGTAATCTTACCTCATTCTTTTCACTTATAGCGCTGCTTTTCTTCGGAATTGTAAGTGCACAGCAAACTGTTTCAGGAACTGTACTTCAGAAAAACGGAACGCCTATTTTTGGCGCCAATGTATATCTGGAAGGAACATATGATGGCGCATCAACCAATGAGCAAGGGAAATTCAGTTTCACTACCGAAGAAACAGGCATTCAAACCCTCGTAATTTCCTATGTAACCTACGAACCTTTTATGATGGCAGCAGATGTATCACAGCTTTCAGATTTAAAACTAACGCTGAAAGAAGATTTTAACTCATTGGATACCGTGGTAATTTCCGCAGGAAGTCTGGAAGCGAGCGATAATAGTAAAGTTTCCGTTTTAAAACCACTAGATGTGGTTACTACGGCAAGTGCTTTAGGTGATTTTGTGGGGGCATTACAAACGCTTCCAGGTACCACAACAGTAGCAGAAGACGGTCGCTTATTTGTGCGTGGGGGAGATGCCGCCGAAACACAAATTTTTATAGATGGCATTCGCGTATTTTCACCCTATACACCTACCACCAGTAATACGCCTACACGCGGACGTTATAGTCCATTTTTGTTTGATGGTATTACGTTTTCTACCGGCGGGTATTCAGCCGAATATGGACAGGCACTATCATCGGTTTTATTACTGAATACTATTGATGAGCCGGATCAGGAAAAAACTGAAATCGGCTTAATGACACTTGGTGCTGGCTTGGGGAACACCCAAAAATGGGATAAAAGCTCAGTAAGCGTAAACGCAACCTATATTAA
This sequence comes from Rasiella sp. SM2506, assembly GCF_050859505.1. Classification (GTDB taxonomy): domain Bacteria; phylum Bacteroidota; class Bacteroidia; order Flavobacteriales; family Flavobacteriaceae; genus Marinirhabdus. The sequence continues at coordinate 2,567,679 of NZ_CP193934.1, forward strand.
TCTGGCTCCGTATATCGCAGCGTTTCCAAGTAGAAACTCTTGGGAAAAGCCCTATGAAAGTTTATCTGGCGAAACCGTTTTTAGAAGAAAGTTTGACAACGGTATCTTTAAATTATATGCAGCTTTTGATACCACAAATTTTGAATTGACTCAGGAAGATATAGATTTTACAGAAGGCGTAAAATTTAAGCTGAAAAACAACAATTTCTACACAAATGCCAGCTATCAAGGAGACTTAGGAAGAACATGGAAACTCACTACTGGCGGAAGTTTTACATCTTCTAACACAAAGCTGGGTATTGTGGATGATACCATAGACAATACCGAAAATTCATTTCACTTTAAGCTGAAATTGAAAAAACGATTTAGCAATCAGGTAAAATTGAGTTTTGGAGCTGAACAATTTTTAACCAATTTTACGGAAGATTTTGATAATCCATTTGTTTCAGCTAGTTACGGCTATACTAATAACATCACCGCTGCCTTTGCCGAAACTGATGTGATTTTTTCAAAGAAGTTTGCCCTTAAAGCCGGGGTTCGCAGTGAGTACAGCGAATTGTTTAGGGAATTCACTATGTCACCAAGAGCTTCGGTAGCCTATAAAACTGGAAAGAACAGTCAGCTTTCAGTGGCTTATGGTGATTTTTACCAGCAACCCACTCAGGAAGTTTTAAAATTTCAACACAACTTAGAAGCTCAAAAAACGCAACACTATATTTTAAACTATCAATACACTGCCAACAACCGTATTTTTAGAGCGGAAGCGTATAGAAAACAATATGAAAATTTAGTGACATTTGATACAGAGTTTGCTGGATTTGAAAGTAATTTCAGCAACAATGGCGACGGATTTGCGCAAGGAATCGATTTCTTTTGGAGAGATAATGAAAGCATTAATAACGTAGATTACTGGGTAAGTTATTCGCTGCTGGATACCGAACGGTTGTATCAAAATTATCCCACTACGGCGACCCCTTCATTTGCCAATACGCACAATATTTCGGTGGTTACTAAGTATTGGGTGGAAGATTGGAAGAGTCAGTTAGGTTTTAGCTATCAATTTGGAAGTGGACGTACCTACACGAATCCAAATACTGCTGGATTTCTTCAGGAAAAAACCAAAAGCTATAACAACCTAAGCTTTAACTGGGCATACTTAATAGACCAACAAAAGATTCTTTATTTTTCGGTAAACAATGTGCTTGCGTTTACCAATGTGAATGGCTATCAATACGCCAGTACGGCAAATGCCAACGGAAATTTTAACAGGAGAACACTGCAACCCGCAGCAGATCAGTTTTTCTTTGTAGGCTTCTTCTGGACCATTAGTGAAGATGGCAGCGATAACCAGCTGGATAAGTTGTAGTTTTTAGTGAGTAGGCGGTAGGACGCAACTAAAGCTGCTGGTAGGTTACTGGCTGCTATCGCTCGCCTTTAGAGCTTGTAATTCTAAGGCCCTTGATTTTAGTATTTGGGAGGTTAGAAGTGAGGGTTGGAGTCACGACAGGCAGGCTCAGGCAACTTGTATTCGAAAATTGAACTTAACTCGAAACTTATAAACTGAAAGTCAATGAACCTTGCAATCTAGATCCTTCCCTTAGCGGTTAAAAAACAAAATGAAACTAATCATATTTCTCTCGCGTTAAAGGGAAGATGGATTTCAGCTTTACGATGTTTAATAAAATTGAAAAACATATTCGCTGAAATTCGGAAGGGTTACAATTCACTCCTAAAAAACAACACTTCAGTAAAACAGATTTTAAATAAATGTCCTTTCAGTAGATATTTGAATCAAACTTAAAAACCACAGAAATCATGCAAACAATAATTAACTATTTCGCATTACTATTTACCGGGTTGTTTTTACAAGCCCAGAATACTGTAGAAGTCACTATGACCAATTTTAGCAACGATGCCGGAACTGTAAAGGTTGGACTTTATAACAGTGAGGGAACCTGGCTGGAGAAAGAATATAAAGCACAGGATTCAAAAATTAGTAACAAAACTGCTCGTGTTACATTTACCGATGTTCCAGATGGCGTATATGCCGTATCTTGTTTTCACGATGAAGATAACGATGGCGTGTTCAAAATGTTTATGGGAATAATTCCTATTGAAGATTATGCCTGTAGCAATGGAGCCACTGGAATGTTTGGCCCACCCAAGTGGAGTGAAGCTAGGTTTGAGCTAAAAGATAACGTAACAAAACAAGTACCTATTAAGCTTTGAACTTGAACTTGGCCTTCGATACAATTCCGCAGAAAAAGCGGAATCACTCAGGCACCTTTTACTAGTTATTCAATAATAAATTTTAAATTGAAGTTTAAATAAAATTAACAATCTAAGCTCCTTCTCCCAGCGGTTAAAAAGCTTAAATCAAACTAAAAAAAGGATATCCGTGATTCGGGGAAAGGTGAATTTTGGTACGATTGAATAATAAAATTCTTGAATGTTTAATCCAAAATTCGGAAGGGGGACTTTACAAAATACTAATAAAATTTAAAAACTCAAAAAATCCTAAACAACCAACAACAATGAAACACATACTCACTTTAACCATCATCGCATTACTAACACTTACCACAAGCGCACAAAACAAATACGAAAATGGAATGCGCAAAGCGTTTGAGCTTTGGGGAGCAGACCAACCTTGGGAGGCTGCCAATCTTTTTGAGCGCATTGCCCAGGCAGAACCCGACAATTGGTTGCCACCTTTTTATGCTGCACAAGTAAATGTATTTGCAAGTTTTTCTGAAAAAGACGAGACAAAACTCATGCCACAGTTAAAAAAAGCACAGGACTTAGTAAATGATGCCAAAGCAATTTCTAAAGACAATGCTGAAATTTTAGTATTGGAGGCTCAGTTATTAACCGCCTGGATTGTCTATGACGGTCAAAAATATGGAATGAAATACAGTGGTAAAATTTCAGAACTATATACAAAAGCATACCAGCTGGCACCGGATAACCCGCGTGTAGTATTGGGAAAAGCAGAGTGGGAGATGGGTGCAGCAGCTTGGTTTGGTAAATCCAAAGAACCGTATTGTAAAGATGTGAAAAGAGCCATTGAACTTTTTGCTACCTTTACTCCTGAAGGCGAATTTTATCCTACGGGAGGTCTGGAACACGCACACGAAGTGCTAGCGGAAAACTGTATAGAATAGCATGAATTTATTTTTAAAGGAATTTTTAAAGGCCGGATTTATAGGGACACTTATATTTTTGGTTGTAGCCTTGCTACAATTACTTTCAGGGAACCCAATTGAAACGTGGGGAGAAGCCCTTTATCAATATGGTATTAACCAGATATATTCGGTTTCGCTGTATTTGGTGAATGTTCCTTTTTTTAATTATATCATAGGTAAATATGGTGATTCACTTTTTAAAATACGCCCTTTACTATATGCTTTTACCGGGGCAGTTATCCTTACAGTAGCAACACTTTTTTTTATCAATATGTTTATAGTTACTGTTATTAAAGGCGGTACTGTTGCAGAGTTTTTAGCCAATCAATACCTTTATTATTATTGGACTGGGCTGGTAATTTCGATTGTAGTTACTACTGTTTTTTATGCTGTTTATTACTACAAGCACAAAAAAGAAACCCAAGTACAGCAACAGAAGATTATTGCTAAAACCGCTTCAGCACAATTTGATGCGTTAAAAAATCAGTTAGATCCGCATTTTCTATTCAACAGCCTTAACGTTCTCACTAGCTTAATTGAAGAAAACCCTCCAGCAGCTACCCGTTTTACTACCGCGCTTTCTAAAGTATATCGCTATGTTTTAGAACAGAAGAATAAAGAACTGGTCACGGTTGAAGAGGAATTAAAATTTGCGCAATTATATATGTCGCTTCTTAAAATGCGCTTTGAAGACAGCATAAGTTTTACGGCTCCAGAAAATGTAAGCAATCCCGAAGCCAAGGTTGTGCCTTTGTCCTTACAATTGTTGCTGGAAAATGCTGTGAAGCATAACCAGGTAACGCCTTCCAAAAAACTAAGCATTACTGTTTTTGAAAAAGATGGTAATTTGGTGGTACAGAATAACCTTCAACCAAAAAAAGTGTTGCGAGAGAGCAGTGGGGTAGGACTCCAAAATATTTATTCGCGTTATGGTTTATTGACCAACCGCCCTGTTTTGGTTGAAAAATCTAAAACCGATTTTAAGGTCATAATCCCAATGCTTACTAATGTTTCGGTAGTGAGGCAAACACAAGACACCTATATATCCAACAAGCGGTTAGACCGAGCCAGGGAATATGTAGAAAAGCTAAAAGGTTTTTACATACACATTACAATATACAGCATTTTTATACCTGTTTTTATATGGTTAAATTATCAATCTAATACTGGATTTCCGTGGGCTATCTTTCCAATTGCTGGCTGGGGTTTTGGCGTCTTAGGGCACGCTTCAGAAACATTTCAATGGAGCCCTTTCTTTAATAAGAAATGGGAAGAACGAAAGATTAGGCAGTATATGGATGAGGGTGATTAGCTTTTAAAATAGTAAGTAGATTTCAGTAGCATTAGGCAGAAAAAAATTAATTTCTAAAGCAACTTTATCATTTAATCATCTTAAAAAACAATTCAGTAATCAAAAACTACAGTTGGGTGCTTCTGTTTTTTATTTGTGTGAAAGCTGAGGTACTTTTATACTGTAATTAAAAATCAACTTTTATGGAAACTTTTAAGATCACACAGGAAACCAAACTACAACAAGCCCAAGAACATGTTGAAAAATTAAAAGGCTTTTATTCTCACCTCTCCATTTATTTACTATTTATACCCATTTTTATCGCAGTCAATTATTTTGGAGGAAGTAATTTTCCTTGGGCAATTTTCCCAATTGTTGGTTGGGGAATAGGAATTACAGGTCACGCTTTCGAAACCTATAAATGGAGTCCGTTTTTCGGGAAAAATTGGGAAGAAAGAAAGATAAGAGAATTTATGAATTCTTAATGTTACACCAATCAAAAACTAAGAGAATGGATTATAACACAGATAAACAGAACAAATACTTACGTGCCAAAGAACGCGTAACAGAAATAAAGAAATTTTACACAAGCCTTGTCGGGTATGTCTTTGTAATATCAATGCTCGCAACCGTGAATTATTATGTAAATGAATGGAGCAATATGTGGTTTTTATGGGCTGCTTTCGGTTGGGGAATTGGGCTTCTCTTTCAGGCTGCCAAAGCGTACCAATGGAGTCCCTTTATGGGTAAGAATTGGGAAGAACGTAAACTAAAGGAGTTTATGGAAGAAGAAGATAAACAACAATGGAACTAATCAATATAAGTATGGAAACTTCAAAAAATACTCAATACGAACGCGCACTTAAAAAAGTAGGAGTTATAAGAAGATTCTACAAACATTTGCGGGTATATATTATCATAAACGTGTTACTCCTTTTGCTACGTGCAAAAATATTTAAATTTTTTAACGATGGAAATATTAGTGATGTTCAGTTTGATCGTTGGCTGGATTGGAATACCTACGGGACAGCTTCCATTTGGGGGGTTGCACTATTCATCCATTGGGTATATGCTTTTCAATATAAATTTAAATTTTTTAAAAATTGGGAAGATCGTAAACTAAAGGAAATACTGGAAAAAGATGAACTCGATTAATACATTAGTTATGATGAATACATCTGAAAAAGAAAAACTTGCAAAAGCTAAAAAACGCCTTGAAAAAATAAAAGGGTTTTATATACATGCTATGGTCTATGCATTAGTGAACATTTTTTTAATGCTTTCGGCTACAGGGATATATTCCAACGGACTTTTAAACCTACATATGCCAGGTTGGGCCCATTTTACAACACCTTTTTTCTGGGGAATAGGCTTGTTTTTTCACGGCCTAAATACCTTTAAATCTGGACTTTTAAAGAAGTGGGAAGACAGAAAAATAAAGGAGTACTTAGAAAAAGAAGCGCGTGATTTCGAAAAATTTAACTAACCCCTACTAAAATATGAAAAATCTACTACTATTAGTACTATTGCTCATCGCTGGAGTCCTTTCAGCACAAAGCTTTGTAATAACCAATGTTACTCTGTTTGATGGTGAGGAAGTGATTGAGAACACGTCAGTCTTAGTGAAAGATGGCATTATCACCGAAGTATCCAAAAAGATAAAAACCGACGCAACAGGTATTGACGGAAAAGGCAAATTTTTAATGCCTGGAATGACCAATAGCCACGTTCACGCTTGGGGAGCCAACAGTCTTACCGAAGCTGTAAAAGCAGGGGTGGTAAACTTACTAGATATGCACGGCGTTGAAATGGCGCAGGGAATGATGAAAGGCCTAAAAGACTCTACCAACTATGCCCGCTATTTTGTTGCTGGGGCAGCTGCTACCGTACCTGGAGGTCACGGTACTCAATACGGTTTTCCAACACCAACGTTAATAAAACCCGAAGAAGCCGAAGGTTTTGTAAACGACAGAGTAGCCGCAGGAGCCAACTACCTAAAAATAATTGTAGAGCCCTGGAAAGAAACACTTTCCCATGAAACGGTAAAAGCACTCATAGATGCTGCACATGCAAAAGAAACAGTAGCTGTAGTACATATTTCCAAAGTTGAAGATGCCAAAAAAGTACTCGAAAATGGTGCCGATGGCTTAGTACATCTATGGTGGGATCAATTAATTTCTACGGAAGAATTAGCAAATTGGGCTCGAAACAAAGATGCTTTTATCATGCCAACGATGCTTACAAATAAATTATTTTTGGGAGAAATTAGAAAAACAGCTCCCGAAGGTAGCATTATGAGTGATGAGGAATTTTTACAGCAAATAAAAATGATTTACGATGCGGGAATTACTATTCTGGCAGGAACAGACCCGCCAAACGCAGGGATTAACTACGGTACAGATTTATACAAGGAGCTCGATTTGCTCTCCAAAGCAGGCATACCAAATATTGAAGTTTTGAAAAGTGCGACATCATCACCCCCAAAACATTTCAAACTAGGAAAACTAGGAATGATAAAACAAGGCTACAAAGCGGATTTAATTTTACTAAATGAAAACCCCATAAAAGATATTCAGAATATTAGCAACATAGCTACGGTCTGGAAAGAAGGGAAGGAAGTGGATAGGACTGAATAATGGCTTCTCATTACTATAGTTGGGGATCACTTATTTTTCTTAACTAGATATACCACGAATGCTATGATAGCCATAACCATTAGTAGTTCAATTACTAAAAGGGCTACTTGAAAAATTCCAATGGCAAGCATCATTTTTTTATAAAACTAAGCAAGAGATTTTAATGCTACGGTATGTTACTCCCGTTTTTCCAAGTATCTTTGTGAAAAATTGAACATGCTAGCAGATTTTTCAACCTTACCAAATAATTCCCGTGTTTGGGTGTATCAAAGTAATCGCAAATTTTCGGATGAAGAGGTTGCCGTGATTTCAGAAAAAGCTATTGAATTTTTAACCCAATGGACTGCTCATGGAAGTACCTTGGAAGCAGGTTTTGAGATAAAATATAACCGTTTTATTGTCTTCGGCCTCAATCAGGAAAATGCTTCGGCTTCTGGATGTAGTATAGATGCTTCGGTGCATTTTATTCAGCAATTACAACGTGAATTTGATGTAGACTTGTTGGATAAAATGAATGTCACCTTCTACAATGGAGATTTTATTGCGCACAAGTCACTCGCAGATTTTAAGAAAATGGCAAAGGCGAAGTCGGTATCTCCAAACACAGTGGTTTTCAACAACTTGGTGAACACCAAAGAAGAATATTTAGAAAATTGGGAAGTTCCTGCAAAAGAAAGTTGGCACAACAGATTTCTAGCATAGTTTTTGTATTTTTAAATGCTATGAAAAAACACCTTTTAACCTCACTTTTAGTACTATTATTTTTTTCAGCGAATGCGCAACAAATCAACCCTTTGATTGTCAAGGAAGACTTTGAGAATCAAAAAAAATGGGTTGACAGTATCTATTCTAATTTGTCCCTTCAGGAAAAAGTGGGGCAACTTTTTATGGTAGATGTGTTTTCCAGTGATCCAATAGCTAAAACCGATAAAATTAAAAAGCTCATCGAAGAGCAATATATTGGTGGAGTTATCTTTTCAAAAGGAGGCCCAAAAAGACAGGCAAAACTAAATAATGAATTTCAAGCAGCATCCAAAATTCCACTTATGGTAGCGATGGACGCAGAATGGGGGCTCGCTATGCGCCTGGATTCCACCTTTGCGTACCCATGGAATATGACCTTGGGCGCTATTGAAGATAATAAGATTGTAGAAAAAGTTGGAAAACGTATTGGTGAACACAGTAAACGTCTTGGAGTTCATATAAATTTCGCTCCGGTTGTAGATATCAATACCAATCCGAAAAATCCAATTATTGGAAATCGTTCTTTTGGAGAAGACAAAGAAAATGTAACTCAAAAGTCACTTGCCTTTATGAAAGGTATGCAAAGTGCCGGAATCATTGCAAATGCGAAACATTTCCCAGGTCACGGCGACACCGATACCGATAGCCACAAAACATTGCCTACCATTCATTTTTCGAAAGAACGAATCGATAGTGTAGAGTTATATCCTTACAAACGCCTTATTCATGAAGGGCTTAGTAGTGTCATGGTAGCCCACCTTAATGTTCCTTCGTTAGAAACCCAATTGGATTTTCCTTCATCGCTCTCCAAAACTATTGTTACCGATATGCTGAAAGGAGAACTGGGTTTTAACGGCCTAATCTTTACAGATGCTTTAAACATGAAGGGAGCCGCCAATTTTAAAGAACCTGGCGAGATAGATTTGGCTGCTTTTTTGGCTGGAAACGATGTGTTGCTTATTTCTGAAGACATACCAAAGGCGCATCAATTATTGGTAAATGCTTTTAGAGAAGGCGTTATTACCGAAGAGCGTTTAGCGCATTCTGTAAAAAAGATTTTATATGCTAAATACAAAGTTGGGCTACATACATACCAACCCGTATCCACAAGGTATTTAATAGAAGAACTTAACACTGTTTGGGACGATGCTTTGTACGAAGAAGCTATGGAAAATGCGTTGACTGTCTTAAAAAACGACCGAGCTATTTTGCCTATTAAAGACCTTCAGAAAAAGAAAATTGCTTATATAAATTTTGGAGACGATTCTGGAACAGCATTTTTAAATCAGTTACGCGCGTATGCAAATGTGGATTGGGTAAAAGAATCTAGTCTAGATGATTATGTCAAGGAATTGAAGAATTATAATTATGTCATCATCGGTTTTCACCGCTCCAATGAGAATCCTTGGAAAAGCTATGAGTTTACTGAAAAGGAACTGGTTTGGCTCTACGAAATTGCGAGGACTAACACGGTGATTTTGGATGTATTTACAAGACCCTACGCATTGTTAGATTTAAAAACAGCTACCAATTTTGAAGGTATTATTATGTCCTATCAAAATAGTGATGTGGCTCAGGAACTTTCGGCTCAACTTATTTTTGGAGCTAGAGGAGCAAATGGAAAGCTACCTGTAAGTCTGGGAGAAGACTTTCCGGTAAATACCCATTACGAAACAAAGCCATTACGACGTTTGCAATACGGTACCCCAGAAAGTGTTGGAGTAAACAGTTACAAACTTAAAAAAATAGATTCTCTGGCCAATATAGGTTTGTGGGGTAATATGTATCCCGGGGCTCAGATTTTGGTAGCTCGTAAAGGAAAAGTAATCTATAACAAAACCTTTGGAAACCATACACAGGAAAAAAAGATTAGTGTAAAACCAGACGATATCTATGATGTGGCATCGCTCACCAAGATTTTGGCTACACTGCCTATGGTCATGGAATTAGTAGATCGTGGTGAACTTACTCTGGATACAAAACTTTCTGAAATGTTACCAGAGTACAAAAATTCGAATAAAGCAAACATTACGTTACAAGAAATTCTAACACACACAGCAAGACTCAAAGCGTGGATTCCTTTTTATATACATACACTGGATTCTGTTACGAAACAACCTTCAAAGGAGTATTATAAAAAGAATCCTAATGAAACTTTTAACCTTAAAGTTGCCGAAGGGTTATATATGCGACGTGATTATAAGGACAGTATTTTTGAGATTATTAGGAAAAGCGATTTACGGGATAGGAGCGGCTACAAATACAGTGATTTACCGTATTATATCCTTAAGAAATACTTGGAAAATTACTACGGGAAAGGGTTGGATGAACTCGTGCAGACTAATTTATATGAATCTTTAGGAGCTAATTATACCACGTATAATCCGCTATCTAAGTTCTCTAAAGCCAAGATTGTACCAACCGAGGATGATGCGTCTTTTAGAATGCAAAAGATTCACGGCTACGTACACGACCAGGGAGCAGCTATGATTGGCGGGGTAGGAGGTCACGCTGGAATATTTAGCAACTCCAACGATATTGCCAAAATTATGCAAATGTATCTTTGGAAAGGATTCTACGGCGGGAAACGCTATTTTAATCCGGAAACCTTAGATGTATTTAACACGTGTTTGTACTGTGATAAAGGAATTAGAAGAGGTATAGGTTTCGACAAACCGCAATTGGGTGAGTCTGGACCAACCTGTGGTTGTGTTTCTATGACCAGTTTTGGTCACAGTGGCTTTACAGGTACGTTTACATGGGCAGATCCAGAACAGGAAGTTGTGTATGTATTTCTGTCTAATCGAACCTACCCATCTGCAGATAATAGAAAATTAATTGGAAGTAATTTGAGAAGTACTATTCAAGAAGTTATTTACGAAGCCATAGAGTATAGTACCAAATCAACCACTGAAACCGCATTTAAATGAAAATAGCTATTGTTTGTTACCCAACCTTTGGAGGAAGTGGCGTAGTTGCTACAGAACTTGGATTGGCATTGGCCGAAAGAGGTCACGAAATTCATTTTATAACCTACAAACAACCCGTTAGGTTAGATTTGTTATCAAAACACATACACTTTCACGAAGTTTCGGTACCAGAATATCCTTTGTTTCACTATCAGCCATATGAGCTGGCATTATCCAGTAAATTGGTAGATATGGTGAAGTTGTATAAAATTGAAGTTTTACACGTTCATTATGCCATACCGCACGCCTATGCAGGATATATGGCGAAGAAAATGTTATTGGCCGAAGGAATTTCTATTCCCATGGTAACTACGTTACACGGAACGGATATTACGCTTGTAGGAAATCATCCCTTTTACAAACCTGCTGTAACCTTTAGTATTAATAAGAGTGATGTGGTGACTTCGGTGTCACAGAGTTTGAAGGACGACACCAATAGACTTTTTGATATCACTACTGAAATAGACGTGGTTCCAAACTTTATTGATGTTGAAAAATATACCAATCCGTTTACAGATTGCCAGCGGGACTTAATGGCCGAAAAAGACGAATATATTATTACGCATATTAGTAATTTAAGACCGGTGAAAAGGATTATGGATGTGATAGAAATTTTTGATCGAATTCAGAAAGAAATACCCGCTATCTTAATTATGGTAGGTGAAGGTCCTGAAAAAGAAGCGGGTGAAGCACTATGCCGAAAAAAGGGAATTCAGGATAAGGTTAGATTTCTGGGAAATAGTAGCGAGATAGATAAGATATTATGTTTTAGCGACTTGTTTTTATTGCCTTCAGAAAAAGAAAGCTTTGGATTGGCAGCTTTGGAGGCCATGGCAAGCGGCGTGCCCGTAATATCAAGTAATACAGGCGGATTGCCAGAAGTAAATGTAGATGGAGTAAGCGGATATCTAAGTGATGTTGGCGCGTTAGATGAAATGGCCACAAATGCAATTTCAATCTTAAAATCACCTGAAGAATTGTCAAAATTTAAACGCCAAGCAAAGGAAGCAGCCAGAAAGTTTGATACCAAAAACATTGTCCCAATGTATGAAGATGTGTATGCAAAAGCCGTAGCCTATGTTTCGTAATGTTTTTTTAATAATAGTATTTATGCCTTTGTTTATTTTTACAAACTGTAAGAATACCCCTATGGATTCATCACCAAAACAAGTGGAAAATGCTATGCAAAAATCTCTGGATTTTACAACCTTGCTAAGTGATGCTCATAGTAATTTTACTGAAAGCACAGAACAGTTGGTTACGTCTCAAGAAGCCTTAAACTCAATATTTGCGAAAGTAAACAGTACTAGAAAACCAGGGATTCCAATTCCTGAAGTAGATTTTAAGCAACATGAAGTATTTTTTTATGCCCCAGGGGAAGTAAGCCATGGCGTTGAAGGACTACAAGTAGCTTCAGTAATAAAAGAGAAGAATGTGATTGCAGTAACATTGGTCGCTGGTAAATCGCAAGGTAAATATGCAACTACTGTTATGTCGCAACCGTGTGTGATGATTACCTATAAAAAGCAAGGATTGCCAGTAGTGGTAAAGTCTGCTGCTCAAGAATAAAGTACATCAGTTTATTTACTGCCTTTACTCATCATTACTTCAAAGGGCACTATTTGTAGAAACCGTGTTCCAGAATTTCCCACTTGCAACTTCAGAAATTCTTTTTCAAAAACTCCATGGCATTTTTATGAAGCACTCGCTCCACGATGGTCTCTGCACTAATTTTATTGAACTCTTTTAAACGGCTTCGATTTTCTTGTAGATAATCATTGGCGTGCTGTAGCATTTCTTCGCCCAGGTCTTTAATGTTTTCGGCGGTCCATAACCCTTTTATTGGATTTACAATTCCGTCAAAATCGCTACCAATGGTTTGAATTCCCCAGCAAAATAAGCCTTCATTATTTAATACTTCAGCAATGTGTTCTACCTGTCTCCATACTAATAACGATTTTTTCTGAAGCTGTTTTCGTTTGTTAGGAAAATAGATTTTAGAGGCATTAATTGCTTTTTTACTACCAATACGGCGCTCATCTAGCTGTATTCCAAACATACCATTACTATTGGCAATACGTATAAGTTCGTCATCGTAAAAATTAATATCAATGTTATTGAAATAGTGCGCTTGTTCTGGATAATCTGTCACATCCCATTGTACGATGGACCGTTGCCCGTTTACCGCCCCGTGACTGGCAATAACAGGTACATTTTCTCCTTTAAATTTGGTGTCCAGTAAATTGTAATAGGCTTTCCTGGACATAGTACTCATATGTTTTATGTCTATGGGGATTCTGTGTCCATTTGTATCGTACAGCAAGCGCTCCAGAACTTCCACTCCTAATTCAGTAATCCCAGTGTTTAACCCCCTTTTTTGGTTATCTTTTAAAGCCCCTATACTAATGCTGCTTGCGTGACCACATAGCTCATTGTAAAAATGGTGTGCCAAGGTTATAAAGATGGGTTTATGTTCCCAATCCTTTACTTTCATTAAATTTTCTAGCACTTCAATGGGGTCTGCAGTGTCTTTGTTTATGTCTAAACCCGTATTAAAAGAGTGTCCTCCCTCTATAGAGAGTACAATACTTATAATCTTTTTATTATTGGTATCGCTTTTTTGGTTTTCTTCAATTTCAGTAAAACTCTTTACCAGCCTATAGGTATAAAAAACGCCCTCTATTTTATGTACCTGATTATTTAATTGTTTATAAAAATCATATTCACTTTCTAAGTCCTCATAATAATCTTGATGGTTCATTACGGCATCTATTCGGCTTTGACTTATACTGGCGGCTAGGTTTACCAAAATATCGGTTAATCCTTTCCATCCCAATATCCGCTTGCTCAAAAAATGTTTTTCAAAAGGATAAAGGCTTACAATTACAACCTTGGCGCCAGATCTTGCTAATGCGCTCATATCGGTTTGTGTGAATTTAGTAAGAGTCACTATCCTGTTCACAAATTTTTCAAACACATTGGGTGGGCTATAGTGCCAAATGGAATTCTTTCTTTCAGCATCTATGGTATTTTGTTGGCTAGGGTGGTATTTAAAACTCTTGCTGTATGGTTTTAGTGAGGGATGACAATGAATATCTACATAATGAGTTTTCATAAATGGCAATTAGTTGTAATTTATAAAAATGCGATAATTTGTTCATTTAAGGAACAGGAAAAACCCTATTTTCTTTAGTGGTTTACCGCAAAAAAAACGCCCATAAAGGGCGTTTTTAAATCTATTTTATGGATCTCAGCTTTAAAACTGATACCTAACACCTAGTGCTATATCAAAATCAACATCGTCATTTACATCTCCAAAACCAAATTCTGGTCTAAAATCAAGGGATAAGAGAAGTGGAAAATCAAAATCGTATTCTATCCCAATATCACCAGCTGCATATACATACGTTTCAGTATCGTCGTTGCCAGGAAAATTATCTTTCTTATCAAAATCTACTTGAGCAACACCACCACCAGCACCTACATACCAATTAAAACCACCGTCAATGTTCCATACCCATTGGTATAATCCCGTTAATCTATAGGCATTGAAATTTTTATTGCTACGCCATCCTAAGTCAAATTCTAGACGGTGTTTGGAGTCCAGATAGCGTTGGTAACTTACTTCGGTACCAAAACCATCGCTGTCTCCCAATCTAAGTCCGATTGCGTTTTTTTCTTCTTGTGCATTTGCATGTAAGCCAAAGCCGAAAACAACCAAAGCCATAATCATTAATTTTTTCATATTGTATAGTGTTAGGGTTATTAATTTTTACAAACCTAGGTTATTTGTACGCTAGTATGAGTTAATGAAATGTTAGACTTTTATTTGATGAAGTATTGCTTTGCGTGTTCTAACCCATTACTTTTACAATACTCCATGAAAGACAAACTACTTCAGTTACAAAATTCTTTATCTGGTGAACTTCATTTTGATGTGCTTCACAAAACTATCTATGCTACAGATGCTTCGGTATACCGCAAAGTGCCCTTGGCTGTTGCGTTTCCTAAAACTGAAGCCGATATAAAACAACTTATTCAATTTGCACAGGAAAATAATACGTCTATCATTCCCCGTACCGCTGGCACATCACTCGCTGGGCAATGTGTAGGTGATGGTCTAGTGGTAGATGTTTCTAAACATTTTACACGTATTTTGAGTGTCGATGAACACGCTAAGACAGTGACTGTGCAGCCTGGCGTTATTAGAGATGAGTTGAACAGTTATTTAGAATCTTACGGCCTCTTTTTCGGTCCCAATACCTCTACCAGCAATCGTTGTATGATAGGAGGAATGGTAGGGAATAATAGCAGTGGAACCACCTCTATTAAGTATGGAGTGACGCGTGATAAAGTTGTTATGTTGAAAACAATTCTCGCCGATGGAAAAGAGGCTGTGTTTTCTGAACTCTCTAAAGCTGAATTTATTGCAAAAACTAAAGAAAGCACCTTAGAAGGCGTGATTTACACTATGTTGTATACTGAATTATCCTCAGAAGCAACCCGTGCCGAAATAATCAAAGAATTCCCAAAACCTGAAATTCATCGCCGAAACACTGGCTATGCAGTTGATGCGCTACTAGAAAATGAAGTATTCTCCACTTCCGAAGAAAAAATAAACCTTTGTAACCTACTCTGCGGAAGTGAAGGCACACTAGCGTTCACAACCGAAATTACACTTCAACTAGACCATCTTCCACCTACTGAAA
Source organism: Rasiella sp. SM2506 (assembly GCF_050859505.1). GTDB lineage: Bacteria > Bacteroidota > Bacteroidia > Flavobacteriales > Flavobacteriaceae > Marinirhabdus. The sequence goes on from NZ_CP193934.1 coordinate 2,583,213, forward strand.
CCGCATTAATAGCCGCCCAATACGAAACGCTTGAAAACTGCTTAAACGACATCAACAACGTCATGCAACACAGTGTGTACACCTGTGAAATGATAGATGATGTAATTTTGGACTGTACCAAAAAGAATAAAAAATACGAGCCCTATCGCTTTTTTGTGGAAGGTGTGCCCAAAGCATTGTTGCTTTTGGAACTGAATGCGGGTTCACAAAACGAACTTAACACACAAATAGAAGCACTGTTAGCGACCTTAAGCGAATCGGGCTTAAGTTATGCGCAACCAGTACTAAAAGGCGCGGAAATCACCATGGCAATGGAATTGCGTAAAGCAGGTCTCGGATTGTTGGGCAATATGGTGGGCGATAAAAAAGCGGTGGCGTGTATTGAGGATACGGCGGTGGCGCTTCCAGATTTGCCAGCTTTCATCAAAGAGTTTACTCAAATAATGAAGGGGTATAATCAGGACGCTGTCTATTATGCCCACGCAGGAGCTGGAGAATTGCATTTGCGACCTATTTTAAATCTGAAAACAGACGAGGGAAAATCCTTATTCCGAAAGATAACGACAGATGTAGCAAAACTTACCAAAAAATATAAAGGCTCTTTCTCGGGCGAACACGGCGATGGGATTGTCCGTGCCGAATTTTTGCAATTACAGATTGGTGAAGCCAATTTCGCGCTCTTACAACGAATTAAAAACACCTTTGACGCTAATAATATCTTCAATCCTGGCAAGATTACCGATGCCTGGCCTATGGACGAAAGCCTCCGAACCGATTTCCCGACGGAAGAAATCCCAACGCAATTCAACTTTGGAGATTCACAAGGTATTCTTCGTTTGGCTGAAAAATGTAATGGTAGTGGCGATTGCCGGAAAACGGAACAAGCAGCAGGTGCCATGTGTCCTAGCTATCACGCTACAAAAAATGAAAAGGATACCACCAGAGCCCGAGCCAATATGCTTCGGGAGGTGTTGACTCATAACGATGCAGCTAATAAATTCGACTCACAAGAATTAAAGGAAGTGTTCGATTTGTGCATTGGTTGTAAGGCTTGCGCCACAGAATGCCCAAGTAATGTGGATATGGCAACCGCAAAAGCAGAGTTTTTGTATCAATACAGAAAGGCAAACGGAGCTTCTACTGCCGAAAAGCTGGTAGGAAAAAGTACCTATTTCAATAAACAAGCGGCAAAATATCCTACCATTACAAACTTCTTATTTAAAAATTCAATTACTGCCGGAATTATAAAAGCACAAGGCAATATTGCTGAAAAACGCACCCTTCCAAAGGTGTCAAGTATACGTTTTAGTAACTATATTCAAAATACTCAAAAACAGAATATTACAAAAAATAAAGTTATATTATTTGTAGATGAATTCAGCAATTATTTAGAAGCTGAAATCGCTATAGATGCCTATGAATTATTAAATGCTTTAGGGTATCAAATTGATGTTGTTCACCATCTAGACAGTGCCAGAGCGATGCTCTCCAAAGGATTTCTGGACGAAGCGAAAATAGAGGCCGAAAAAAACGTAGCCTATCTTGCGCCTAAAGTCTCGAGAGAGGTGCCTTTGTTGGGGATTGAACCTTCGGCAATATTAGGGTTTCGGGATGAATACCTTCGGTTGGTGGACGATTTGCAAGGCGCGCGGCATATTTCAGAAAATACGTTCTTGATAGAAGAATTTTTAGCTTCAGAAATAGAACGAGGCCATATTTCCGCAGCTCAATTTACTTCCGAAGAAAAACAGATAAAAATCCACGTGCATTGCCATCAGAAGGCACTCAGTAACCAAAAAGTAACGTTCGATATGTTGAATCTTCCTTTAAACTACAAACCTACCATCATTACTTCGGGCTGTTGTGGGATGGCAGGGAGTTTCGGTTACGAAAAGGAACATTACGACGTGAGTATGAAAATAGGGGAGCTACGGTTGTTTCCTTCTGTTAGAAAAGCTTCAGAAGATGTTCTAATTGCTGCCAATGGCACCAGTTGCAGGCATCAAATAAAAGATGGGACAGCTCGAGAAGCCTTACATCCTGTAACTATTCTGAGACGCGCTCTTAAAGCTATGTAGCAGTGTTAACAGCAATGTTAATAACGTAGACCCACGATTACTTTCACTATTGGTGCGAAACATTTACATTTGTTGAAAACCCCACTATGGCAGGCAATACCTTCGGTACCGTTTTTAAACTCACCACCTTTGGAGAGTCGCATGGAGTTGCCATAGGTGGCATTATAGAGGGTTGTCCGGCAGGACTTTACGTAAATTTGGATGCCATTGAAGCCGAAATGCAACGTCGCAAACCCGGCCAATCTGCTATTGTCACTCAGCGAAAAGAAGAAGATAGCGTTCGGTTTCTTTCAGGAATATTTGAAGGAAAAACCACGGGAACGCCTATTGGCTTTGTGATTGAGAATACCGACCAGAAATCTAAAGATTACTCCCACATAAAAGATACTTACCGTCCGTCGCACGCAGATTATACGTTCGATAAAAAATTTGGACATCGGGATTATCGTGGTGGCGGGCGTTCTTCGGCGCGGGAAACTGCCTGTAGAGTAGTGGCAGGAGCGATTGCCAAGCAATTACTGAAGGATGTTAGGATTACTGCCTATGTTTCATCTGTTGGAGAATTAACTTTGAATAAACCATATTCAGAAGTTGACTTTTCAGAAATAGAAAAAAACCCCGTACGTACTGCAGATGCTGAAATGGCTTCAAAAATGGAAGCGTATATCAAGCAAATTAAAAAGCAAGGTGATACCGTGGGCGGAACCATAACATGTGTACTTCAAAATGTACCTGTTGGTTTGGGAGAGCCTGTTTTTGATAAGCTGCACGCGCAATTGGGCAAAGCAATGTTATCGATAAACGCCGTAAAAGGCTTTGAATTTGGTAGCGGATTTGAAGGAACAAAGATGAAAGGTAGCGAACACAACGATATTTTTAATGAAGACGGAAGCACCCAAACCAATCACAGCGGCGGTGTGCAAGGCGGAATTAGCAATGGCGAGGATATTTACTTTACAGTTGCTTTTAAACCTGTGGCCACACTTATTCAGAAACAAAATACTATAAATAGCAAAGGAGAAATGGTTGAAATGATGGGTAAAGGGCGTCACGATCCTTGCGTAGTACCACGCGCAGTGCCCATTGTAGAAGCCATGGCGGCCCTAACACTAGCCGATTTTTGGATGCTGAATAAATTGTCTAAATTGGGCTTCGATACAATTTAATAAAGCACTCGCTTATGCTCGGGCTTCATTAAATCACTCAGCCAGATTTGATATTGCATCCCAATTACAATTTTGAAGTAATAAAAAATAAATAATAGAGCTTCGCAAGAAGCGAAATAAACACTATGAAGAAATTAGCATTACACTGGAAGATTATTATAGGATTAGTTTTAGGTGTTATCTGGGCGTTACTCTCCAGTAGTTTAGGATGGAGCCAATTCACGATAGACTGGATTGCCCCTTTTGGTACTATTTTTATAAATCTTTTAAAGATGATTGCCGTGCCATTGGTATTGTTTTCGGTAATTAGCGGTGTTGCGAATATTGGAGACCCTTCTAGTTTAGGTAGAATGGGAGGGAAGACGCTTCTGGCGTATTTAATCACTACTGTGTTAGCAGTTTCCATTGGCTTAACCCTGGTTAATATCATTAAGCCTGGTGCTTTAATAGATGAGGATAGCCGTATTGACAACCGTATTAGTTATGAAATTTGGGCAAGTGAACAGGGCTATGAAATTAAGGATGGTATTAATTATTTACAGGATCCAGAATTTTTAGAGCGCGCCCAGCGTATCACAGATCTCTCTAAAAGCGAATTACAAGATGCATCCGTTTCAGAAAAAATGGAAACTGCCAATATGACTAAGGATGCCGGACCTTTACAGGCATTAGTAGATCTCGTCCCTCAGAATTTTTTTAAATCGCTTGGTGAAAATGGACTTATGTTACAGATCATTTTCTTTTCCTTGTTTTTTGGTATTTGTTTGCTCTTTATTCCGAATGAAAAATCACAACCTGTTACTAAAGTTGTAGATAGCATTATGGAGGTTTTCCTAAAAATGGTAGACTTCGTGATGCAAGCAGCACCCTTCTTCGTTTTCGCATTGCTTGCAGGGGTAGTAAGTAAAATGGCAGGCAACGACATTAGTAAGGTATATGAGATTTTTAAAGGATTGAGTTGGTATTCCTTAACGGTAATAATAGGGCTATTCTTTATGATTTTTATCATGTATCCTCTTATCTTAAAAATATTTGTAAAGAAAATACCTTATAAAGGTTTTTTTAAAGCCATAAGTCCAGCACAGACCTTGGCTTTTTCTACTTCTAGTAGTGCTGCTACATTGCCTGTGACCATGGAATGCGTAGAAGAAAATCTTGGCGTAGATAAAAAAATCACAAGTTTTGTTTTGCCAATTGGCGCCACGGTAAATATGGATGGTACGTGTTTGTACCAGGCAGTTGCTGTAGTATTTTTAGCACAATTACATATGATAGATTTAACGCTTGGGCAACAATTAATTATTGTGGTTACAGCAACTTTGGCTTCTATAGGATCTGCCGCAGTGCCTAGCGCAGGTTTGGTGATGCTTATTATTGTACTGGATTCTGTAGGATTAAATCCAGCTTGGATTGCTATTATCTTTCCGGTAGACCGAATATTGGATATGATACGTACGGTGGTAAATGTAACCGGAGATGCAACTGTTTCAACCATTATTGCTAATGGGGAAGATATGCTGCATTATCAAGATCATAATCCTTCCGATACGTTCGACTTGGATTCGGAATAAAACATAATATTTAAACAATTCTATTGTTTCAGAAATACGCAAAACAAGCTTTCGTATTGTAATTTTTTGTATCTTTAATTGTAATTTAACTCCCCAGTTTGTCTAAAAGCATACTGGTATGAGATATTCTGCAATTACTTCCTTTATTTTAATCTTTTCGTTTTCTTGTATTTCCCAAGTTGGGATAGGAACCATTACACCTTCACCAAGGTCTGTTTTGGAAATCAGCAGTTCTTCAAATGGAGGAGCCAGCTATGGTGGTTTTTTACCCCCTCGAGTCTCTACCATTGTACAACGGAACATGATAAGTCCCGGTTTTAGTGATGTTGGCATGCTCATTTTTGTTGAAGCTATTGGCTGTTTGCAATTGTGGGATGGAGACTCATGGGAAAACATCACGTGTGTGACCGTTGCTACCCCAGAAATCTGGATTAATGAAATCCATTATGATAATATTGGTACCGATACAGGAGAAGGTTTTGAAATAGCTGGTGTGGCAGGAACAGATTTGAACGATTATCAAATGGTGCGCTATAGTGGTAATGGCGCTGGTTTTGCTACTACAACAGGCGTCCCAATCAACCTTACGGGCTTTATTCCAAATGAAGGGACAGGATTTGGCACCTTGGCTACGTTACTTCCTGCAAATGGGCTTCAGAACGACGATGAGGGTTTAGCGTTGGTGAAAATTTCTACAGGAAATGTCATTCAGTTTTTGAGCTATGAGGATAGTTTAATTGCTACCAATGGACCAGCCATGGGTATGGTTTCAGAAAATATTGGAGTTAGCGAGTCTAATACAACAACTCCTGTGGGAACCTCTTTACAATTGGTAGGCACAGGAAACGAATATGTGGATTTTACATGGACTACGGGTAGCGTGGCTAGTTTTGGTGCTACCAATACGGGACAGGTGATTAATTAATATTTCGCGTATCCTTTTAATAATTCTCTTGTAGTTCCTAGAACTTTTGTATTTTGGTTTTTCTAATCAAGAAAACCAATCCTATGAACGTCTGTTTCATTATGTATCCCTGGGAAGAAATGGATCCCGAAAACGATTCCACATTGGCAATGATTCAGGAATTCGCCAAACGTGGTCACGGTCTGGCCATTACAACGCCCGCAAATCTTACCATTCGCGATAGTGTAGCCTTTGCCTTTAGCCGTTGTTTAAAACGAATGGAAAAAGTTCCCAACAAGCTTACTTCGTTTCATAAAAAAGCAGAATTTTACGACGAAATGTTACCTATGGCAGGTTTCGACGTAGTTATTTTACGTAGCAATCCGCCGTTGGATATGATTATGCTTAACTTTTTAGATAGCGTAAAAGACGATGTGTTTATTATGAATGATCTGGATGGAATTAGACGCGCCAACAATAAACTATACACTGCGGTCTTCGAAGATGACAAAAATGAATTTATTCCAAGAACTCACGTAACTAAAAATAAAGAATACCTTAAAAAAACCATTAAAGAAGGACCAGAGAGGATGATTCTGAAACCGTTGAACGGTTATGGAGGCTCAGGAGTTATTTTAATTGAAAAGAGAGCCATGAAGAGTATTAACTCCCTATTAGATTTTTATATAGATAACAAAGATGGGACTTCAAATTATGTAATCCTTCAGGATTATATTGAAGGAGCAGAAAAAGGCGATGTTCGAATTTTGTTACTTAACGGCCAACCTATTGGTGCCATGGCTCGTGTGCCAGGTGAAGAAGATCATAGAAGTAACGTATCGGCAGGTGGTTCGGTACAAAAGCATTCGTTGTCTAAACAAGAAAAGGAATTATGCCGAAAAATTGGTCCAAAATTAGTAAAAGACGGACTTTATTTCTGCGGAATTGATGTAATAGGAGGTATGCTGGTTGAAGTTAATGTAATGTCTCCAGGGGGCATAACCTACATCAACAAAGTATACAAAACCCGTATTCAGGAAAAAATAATCGATTTTGTAGAAGATAAGGTGCTAGAACGGGTAACGGCGTTTGAACGAAGAACGAAGCTTCGAAAGCACGTTAGTGATGCGTAATTGGTTAACTAGGGAAGTAGGGAGTCAGTTTTAAGGATGCTGTGCTTTTATAACACGTGATAAGGAAAGTGCAACTATAGTAGATAGTTGGCTATACTATAAATAAAATGAAGATTAATTATGATGAAAAAAATATTCTAAATAGAATTCATTAGTATTCATATTTGAATGTGAATAATGGAACTGAAAATACGTATGATTCTGAATTGAACCTAAATTTAAAGTCAAAACTAGTTTACAATTTACCCAATTTAACCAATTCACCAATTCACAAAATGCAACGCCTCTCCATTTCAGAAATAATCGCTAAAATTTCAGCAGAAGAAACTTTTGAAGCTGTCGTTAAAGACTATTCATTTACCTTAAAGATTGATAAATATGTTCCATATCTCTGTGGTGCCGTACACGATGGGCATCAGTTTCGTAAAGAACTGTGGGAAAATTGTTTACATACTGAGTACGAACGCTGGTTTGAAGAAGATCCTTGTACCAAAGCATTTGTAAAGACACATCCCATTGTTATTGCAGGATGCGATAGTAGGTTTGAGTATGACCTAAACCGAGATCCGGAAAATGCAATTTATGAAGATGCCTGGGGCAAAAAACTTTGGAAGCAACCTCTAAATGCTGTTCAACAAAAAAAAAGCTTGGATAAACATGCTGCTTTTTACAGGGTTTTACACACATTATTACAGAAGCTGGAGGAAAAGTTTGGAGCGGTTGTGGTGTACGATATGCATAGCTACAACTGGAGGCGCTGGGATAGAGAAGTGCCGGTAATTAATCTGGGAACTTCAAATATTGACAATGAACGCTTTGGTGCTTGTGTTGAAGATTGGCGGCAATTGCTTTCAGAATTAGAGCTGCCAAATGACTTGGAATCTACTTCAAAAATTAACGACACCTTTCAGGGAAATGGTTATTTTTTAAAATATACTACGCAAAACTTCAAAAATACCTTAGTTTTGGCGACCGAATTCAAGAAAATTTATTGTGACGAATTGCGGCAGATAATCTATCCTGAAGTAGTACACGCTATAGAACAACAACTTCAGCATACCATAAAAACTCACGCAGACCAATTCTACAAGACCTACAAAAATTAACTATGGCAATTGCCGAAGAAATTATACAACAACACCCTAATCTTTTTAAAATCGATTTTAATTTGAACAAACTCGTTCAAAAAATCGAATTGCTTAACTATATAAACCCAATTAATATTGAAGCCGAGAAGCGTAATTTTTTTGCATCTAAGTACAATGTAAATCCGAATTTTAAATACCGAAAAATAGATTTTAACGCGCATACTCTTCAGCAACAACTCTTTACTCAGGATATAGATGCTATTAAAGATGATGTAAGCCGAAATTTTTACAGGGATGTTATTTACGATTATTCTGGTGTTATCCAGTGCATTGAAACCATTGGTAAAGGCCAAAAATTTTATTACAATGCATTAAAATCTTTCGGAACACCTACAGATAAAGATGTTGAAAATGCCAGATTTATTCTTCATTTCAAAGATGAAGAATACGATAGCGAGATGTTTCCTGTGTTTAGTGTAGATGAAGCTGCGAATTATTTTGACGAATTTAATAAACGGTACAATTTTAAGTTCAATGTGAAGCTGTCCACTAAAATTTCGGCAGCAGCGATGGTACAGAACAACACCCAAACGCTTATTCTTAAAAAAAATCATAGGTTTAGTGCGAACCAGTTAAAAGTCTTAGCAAATCACGAGATTGGTGTTCATATGGTAACTACATTTAATGGTTTGAGTCAGTCCTTAAAAATCTTTCATAATGGCTTTCCAAACAATGTAGAAACCCAGGAAGGCCTGGCAGTTTTTAGTGAATATATGAGTGGTTGTCTTACGTTGCACAGGCTTAAAGAATTGGCATACCGTGTCATGGCAGCCGATAGTTTACGCAAAGGTTTCAGCTTTTGCGATACATTTGATTTGTTACACAACCAATACAAACTCAACAGGGAGGAAGCTTATAATATCACTTTACGTGCGCATCGTGGCGGAGGTTTTACCAAAGATTATATGTATCTCACAGGTTTAAAAAAGGTGTATGATTATTTTTTTAACAAGGAAAGTCTAAATCCCTTGTTAACGGGAAAAGTTTCGTTAGAACATACATCTATTGTAAAAAAATGGCAAGAAGAAGGGCTGGCAGCAGGGAATACCTATACTAATTTTGCATTTGAGCGTAATAACAACCAAAATGAAAAGTTGGATTTTATTTTGAAGAATTTGAAGTAACTACAAAAACTTACTGCGCAACTCCAGGGTAGGAATCATACAGCTTTCTTTTTTTCCGTACCATTTATAGCGATGTTTTGCAACATAATCATACACCCAATTTCTAATGAAATTTGGAATTAGCATAAAACCATAAAGAAATGGGTAGGCACCTCCTAAATGTTTTGCAATTTTTAAGGCTGCCGTAGATTTTGTGTAGGCTTTATCACCATCTAATAAGATGATAGAATCGGTCTGTGAAGTATCAATCTTATATTTTTCCAACAACGTTTTCCCGGGTTCTTCTTGCAGTGCTGCAAATCGGAATAGATCTTTTTTGTCGCGTTGAATTACAAACGTAACAGAACTATCGCAGAGGTTGCAAACGCCGTCAAATAAAATTATTTTATGTTGCGAAGTAGACATTTTATTAAAAATACTAAATTCTTATTTATTTGTGATAGTTGTTGAAATCCTAAATTCCAAAAACAAAATTCCAAAAACAATTTTAAATATTTGCTTCAATGTATCAATTAAAAAGAAATCTTTTTTCTCCCCTTTCGGGGGAGATGCCTATGGGCAGAGGGGGACTAAACTTTTTCAAGTTCCTCCATACTTACGTTTGTAGTAAACATTCCATAATTTACAAAAGCCTTATTCTTTTCAATGGTGTCAATGGTACCAATGGCCCGGCCATCTATCATGCGTACTCGGTCGCCAACTTTTAAGGTTACTTTTGGTTTTGGTGGGGGTGCTTTTTTGGCTTCCTCTTTTTCTTTCTTCTTCTCTTTTCTAATTACGGCAACTTTTTGCTCTACTTCTTGTTTTAGTTCGTGTTTTTTCTGCTTGACAGCTTTTTTCTGTTTGGGTTCTAGCTTTTTACGCTTGCTGTTTTCAGTCAATACCATTTTAAAAAGCTCTTCTAGCAATTGCTTTTTTTGCTTGTTGTTGAAATACTTTTCGGACAAACCATCAAACTTTCTTCCTAAACTAATTAGTTTTTGATTGGAGTCATACAATTCCTGATAGCTTTCCAGCTTTTCCTGAACTTTTGCATTTACTTCGGCCAATTGTTTACTTTCTACACGGGCTTTTTCTGCTGAAGTTTCTAAACTCTCGGATGTTTTCCGAAGTTTAGATCGCTCTTTTTGAAGATTTGCAATGGTTTTATCAAATCGAATCTTTCCTCGCTCAATCTTTTTCTTCGATTTGTTAATTAAGCTATACGGGATTCCATTTTTTTGAGCTACTTCAAACGTAAAAGAACTTCCTGCTTCTCCCATTTGTAATTTGTAAATAGGAGCCAGAGATTTACTGTCAAACTGCATATTGGCATTCACCGCATGGGGCAGCTCATTTGCCAGAAGTTTTAAATTGGCGTAATGCGTGGTAATAATTCCAAAAGCCTCACGTTCATAAAATACTTCTAAAAATGTTTCAGCCAGCGCGCCCCCCAACTCGGGGTCACTTCCGGTACCAAATTCATCAATTAAAAATAGTGTTTTCTCATTACATTTTCTAAAAAAATGGTTCATCTTCTTCAGTCTGTAACTGTAAGTACTTAAATGATTTTCGATACTTTGATTATCGCCAATATCTGTCAAAATTCTGTCAAAAAAACACACTTCACTTTGTGGCGCTACCGGGATTAAAAGTCCGCTTTGAAGCATAATTTGTAACAACCCTACCGTTTTAAGCGTGATGCTTTTTCCTCCGGCATTAGGCCCCGAAATAACTATAATCCTCTTGTCGTGAGATAATTCAATACTTTGCGGATGTGTTTTTCCCTTTCTTTTTTTGTTGGAAACCAGTAATAATGGATGATATGCATCTATTAAAGATAATTGCCTGTCTTTGGTAAGTAATGGCAGTACACCATTAATGGCCACCGCATACTTTGCTTTGGCAAAAATAGTATCGATGTGTGTGAGGTATTCTTGAAAGGAGGCTAAGTGATGATTGTAGGGACGTACAAATTCAGTTAATGCCTTTAAAATACGTTTTACTTCTTCGGTTTCTTCATAAAAAAGATTGCTTAGTTCGTTGGCGTATTCCAGCGTTTCCTGTGGCTCAATATACACCAGACTTCCAGTTTTTGATTGTCCCAGAACAGCGCCATTTATTTTTTTACGATACATCGCTTTTACAGCCAAAACACGGCGATTGTCCACAACGGTTTCACGAATTTCATCCAGATAGTCTGACCCCGAATACTTACTCAACGCTTTTGTAAATGAAGAGTTAATTTGTCCTTTCACTATAGTTAATCTGCGGCGAATGGTCCCTAATTCTGAAGAAGCTTCATCTTTTACTTCCCCATACTTATTAAATATTTTCTTAATTTCTTCAGCAATAGCAGGCGTGAACTCTATTTCTTCTGAAAAATCCTGCAAGGCTATATAAAACTCTTCAAACTTCTTAAAGAATTTCAGCAAGGTTTGTGTGGCTTCTGAAAGTCCCAGGATTTTTCTAAAACTGAAACTTTCCAGCGTACTGTTTTCAATCTCCAATAACTGAAGTTCCTTGAAAATAGGTTCAAAGCCGTGATTGGGAATAGGGGAGTCACTACCAAAAGAAGCGGTAAATTCTTTTACGCGTTGTAAGGAGGGTAAAACCTCTTCGGTATTCTTAAAAGGTGTAATAGCACGTACCTTTTCATTTCCAGGATGGGTAATGCAAAATTCTGAAACCTGCTCCAATACCGTATGAAACTCGACGTCCTCTAATGTTTTTTTATCAATTTTTATCATAGGTTTCCCTTGCAATGGGAATAGTTGTAAGAAACTTTTTTATGTAACACTTCAAAAAAAGCGTTGGGGTATGTAATTTTACACAAAAGTACACATAATGAATATAAAAATTGAAGAGAGTTGGAAGTCTGTTTTGGCTTCAGAATTCGAAAAACCTTATTTTTCAGACCTTATTCAATATGTAAAATCTGAATATGAAGCGCATACGTGTTATCCTCCGGGAAACCAACTATTTTCAGCTTTTGATTATACGCCATTTAACGACGTAAAAGTTGTAATTTTAGGGCAGGATCCGTATCACGGACCAAAACAAGCAAATGGATTGTGTTTTTCGGTGGCTGATGGGATTGCTATTCCGCCTTCGTTGCAAAATATGTTTAAGGAAGTCAAATCGGATTTAGGAATTTCACCCCCTAATTCTGGAAATCTGGAACGCTGGGCACATGAGGGAGTGCTGTTATTAAATGCGACATTAACTGTGCGAGCACATCAGGCCGGGAGCCATCAAAAGAAAGGCTGGGAACAATTTACAGATGCGGTGATTTCAAAACTATCAGAAGAACGAAAAGGAATCGTATTTTTGCTTTGGGGTGGTTATGCTAAGAAAAAGGGAGCTAAAATTGACACATCCAAACATTTGGTATTAACAAGTGGTCATCCATCACCCTTAAGCGCTAATAGAGGCTATTGGTTTGGAAATAAACATTTCAGTAAAGCCAATGAATACCTTAAAAAAAACCATAAACAAGTCATTAACTGGTAAACGGAATGAAAATTGATTTTAAAAAAGCCATGAAAGCTACAAAACAACTTACACTATTAGCAACCTTGTGTGTCACACTTATTGCTTGCGGACAAAATTCACCCATTTTTATACCAACTGCGCACAGTTATCAAATAGATCACAGTAAGAAAATTATTGTGCTAAATATTGATGTTGAAGATGTGGTAACCCAAGAGATAACAGATCTTCAGCTAGAAGATACCTATACATTTTCAACACCCGCCAGGGGGTTAAAAGATACTGAAAGGTATACCGTAGAAAAGAATGGGGAAGCGTATAGTTTGTTTATTACAAAATCGCCAATCCTTGCTATACAGGTTCATGACAGCTTGACGAAACAACCAAAAGTATTGGGGCATTTCCGCTATTTTGATGCAGACACCACCTTTACGAGCGTCGTAGGGATGGATTTGAGAGGGAATTTGTCGCTTACGTATCCAAAGAAATCTTTTAATGTGGAGTTTTATACCGATTCAGTTTCAAAGGGTCAAAAAGACATAAAACTTAAAAATCTCCGGAAGGATGATGATCTAATTTTGGACGGTTTATATAATGAACCCTTGCTATTAAGAGCATACACATCTCAAAAATTGTGGAAAGAAATCCACACACCGCACTATATTTCCGAAGAGAAAAGTGCACGCGCTACGGTAGATGGATTTTATGTAGATCTTTTTATGAATAACGAGTACAGAGGTGTTTATTTGGTTTCAGAAAAAATAAATCGAGGCTTGTTAAAACTGAAAAAAATAAAAGGTGATACAGTGCGAGGAGAATTATTTAAAGCGGGGTATTACGATCCCGGCACATCATTTAAAGGCGCTCCGGATTTTAAAAACTCATTACCTACCTGGGCAGGATGGGAGATGGAATATCCGTATGAAGATTATACTGCACATTACGACAATTTACATAAAGCCATCACATTTGTAACCACAAGTAGCGATGTAGAATTTGTACAACAACTACCAGAATATTTTAAGGTTGATAATCTGGTAGATTACTTTCTATTTATCAATTTAATAAGAGCTACAGACAACCTGGGAAAAAATTTATATTTGGCTAAGTATGATGCTGAAACACCTTATTTTATTGTGCCTTGGGATATGGATGGAGTGATGGGAACCATACAGGCCGGAAAGAGAATCCCAACAACAGATGATATTTTAAGTAACCATCTATTTGATAGAATGCTGGATAATGCAAGCTTAAAAATTAAAATGAATACACGTTGGGCCGCTTTAAGAAATAGCGCATTTGCCGAAGAAGTTTTAGTAGCGAGTATTAAGGACACCTATATTGAAATGTTGCACGAAAAAAAATACGAAAGAGATCAACTAGCGTGGGATAAAAGCCACGAAGAAGAACATCTAACGTATATGCTAGAATGGTTAAAAAATAGAATTGCGTATCTGGATACGTTTTTTAAAGATGAATAGGTGAGGTGTTCCTACTCTTCTGTTTCCTGTTCGGTAGCGTTGCAACTAAATTGTAACAAAAGAAAATTAGTTACTAGCAAAGCCCCCAAAATGATGAAAAATATACTCATAGTCTTGCTTTTATAGTAGTAAGATGTACGAGTTGTAAAAAGGTTGCGTAGTAAGAAAAAAAAATAGCTCAAATTCTTTTAAAGAGAATTTGAGCTATTTTTTTTAAGAGCGTACTCGGTACCTTACCGAAGAATCCTCGCCACGGGAACTTCTTTTTCAATCAATTCTAATTGAACCAACTTTTGCTGAACTCTTGTTATTTCTGAAGAAGTTAATTGTTGCTGGCTCCATTCAGTTAAAGAAAGCCATTCTTGTACGTCTTCTAATTGTTGATGGTAGCGGTTGCTAATCATTCGGTCTATACTAGGGATGTCTTTAAATTCTGAAGTTGTTCTGTTTATAATTTCCAGTATAGCATTTACACTAAACGCATCGTCTTGCAGCACCTCATCTCGCACTGCAATCACAAAACACGGCCAGGGTGTAGGACATTCTCCCACCCGTCTAAAGGGACCATTATCCACATAGGGTTTGGTGGTGAATTTTTCCCACATAAAATAGTCGCCGTTACCTTTTGGGAGTTCTTCCAGCGCCCCGTCGAGACTTTTAACTACTTCAAAATTTATATCTTTTTCTATGTTCCAACCTTCGTTTTCGGCATTTACATACGCCATTAAATGAGAACCCGAACCAAATCTGCTAATAGCACAATCTGTTCCTTTTAAGTCTGAAACGGTTTGATACCCCGAATTTTCAGCCACATGAATTCCCCATATTAGAGGCGATTGTATAAAACCCTGTACAATTTTTGACGGATTACCTTTAACGATATCGCGAATTATTCCTTCGGTAAGGATTACTGCCATGTCAATTTCGCCATCTCGTAAGGCTTTGCACATCTGGCCCGTACCTCCGTGGTAGTCTATCCAGCGTAAGTTGATATTTTCTTCTTGGTATTCCTTGTTTTTTAGCGTGATATACCACGGCAAATTAAAATGCTCTGGCACGCCGCCTATTTTAAAATTCTTCATGAACAAGTAAATCTAATGTTGTTAAAATCAATTGATGTATGCTTTCCTTTGGTTTTTTACTGAACTCTCCAGTGGTTCGATTGGCTAAAATTGCATTTAATGAAACCGCACGATGGCCTAATAGCTTAGCCATTCCATACATACCAGACGTTTCCATTTCTAAATTAGTAATCATTTCATTCTTATACCGAAAGCTTTCGAGCTTTTCATTTAAACCTTCATCCTGTAGAGCCAACCGAAGTTTTCGCCCTTGTGGTCCATAAAATCCGACGTTAGTTGCTGTAATTCCTTTCAGAAATTCTTCAGATTTAAATATATTTAGTAACAGGGCATCTCCCGAAACCACATAAGGAACTGATTTTTGTGGGCTCCAATGGGTATGTTTCACAAGTTCTTCAGAAAAATTTGTGTCCAAAAAAGCTGTATTCGCGTAGAAATGAAGTAAACTATCAAATCCTATTGCTTTTTCAGAAACCAAATAACTGTCTATTGGGATGTCAGGTTGTATAGCCCCTGAGGTACCAATACGTATAAAATTGAGTTGCGTAAATTTCTCTTTAATCGTTTGCGTCTTCAAATCTATATTTACTAAAGCATCCAACTCATTAAAGACAATGTCAATATTATCGGTGCCAATTCCTGTTGAAACAACCGTGAAACGTTTTCCCTTGTAACTTCCCGTTTGTGTTTTAAATTCGCGTTTGTGTACTGTAAACTCAATGGAGTCAAAATGTTTGGTCACATCGGTCACCCGGTCTGGGTCACCTACCGTGATGATGGTGGTAGCTATATTTTCAGGTTTTAATTGTAGATGATAGATGCTGCCATCTTCGTTTAAGATAAGTTCGCTAGGCGGAAGAGGTTTTTGCTTCAATGTTTCAATTATTTATAAATCGGGTATCAGTTCCATAAAGTCCCACGTTCTGAAACAGGCCAGGCGCTCAAAGGGACACTCAAAATTATCAATCTAAAATGATAATTCTATATTTTTTTATCCTCCAACACGTTTGGTTTTAAAGCCTTTGTCCTGTAAGAATTCCATAATCTGCTTTCGGTAATCTCCTTGTATAATAATTTGCTCATTTTTAAAACTTCCACCCACGCCTAGCATTGTTTTTAGTTCTTTGGCGAGTTGTTTAAAGTCGCTTTGAGCTCCGGTATAGCCTTCAATTATGGTGATAGGCTTGCCTTTTCGTTTTTCATATTTGCAAATCAGAGGATCTTCCTGTAACCATATAGTAGATTCTTCCTCGGTTTTTGGTGTTTCCTGAGGTTCGTGATCTGGGAATAAGTTTTTAAGTTGATCTTGTAAGTCCAAAGATTAATTGTTTATGGTTTGTGGTTCTTTTCCTAAAAGTTAATAGGTAATTCAGTATTCTAGGTTTCTAAGTCTGCCTATCGTTCCTTGGCAGGCAGGTGGTTTTGCTCAAATTCATCTAGCAAATTGCAATGATTACATTCGCAAAATTGTATCGAAGAACTAAAATCTATTTTTTAATCAGTCCAATTTCTACCAGACGTTGGTGTAAAAAGTCGCCTGCAGTAATGTCTTCAAAAGCTTTTGGATGTTCCTGGTCTACACATTCTGGCATACAATTTAATTTCATCTCACTTCTTGGGTGCATAAAGAAGGGTATAGAATAGCGTGGATTTCCCCATTCCTCTTTTGGCGGATTCACAACGCGGTGAATGGTAGAGCGTAGTTTATTGTTGGTGTGACGTTCCAGCATATCGCCTACGTTTATCACCAATTCGTCTTCCTTTGGGATGGCATCCATCCATTCGCCGTCTTTACGTAATACTTGTAAACCTCCTGTAGAGGCTCCCATTAACAGCGTAATCAAATTAATATCTCCGTGTGCTCCAGCGCGTACAGCTCCTTTGGGTTCTTCGGTAATAGGAGGGTAGTGGATAGGACGTAGAATGCTGTTTCCATTGGATGCCCAATGATCAAAATAATGTTCGTCTACGCCAATATATAAAGCAAGCGCTCTCAATACAAAGATTCCTGTTTTTTCCAACATTCGGTAGGCTTCCATTCCAGTTTTGTTAAAATCTGGAAGTTCGGTTACTTCAACGTTCGCTGGATATTCATCCGTTAATTTTGCGTCGGCATCTGCTTCTTGCCCAAAATGCCAGAATTCTTTTAAATCGCCTTCTTTTTTTCCTTTAGCATGTTCTTTTCCGAAGGAAACATACCCACGTTGTCCGCCCAATCCTTCAATTTCATACGAGGCTTTAGTTTCTAAAGGAAGCGCAAAAAATGCTTTAATCTCTTTATATAATTCAGCAACCAAATCATCACTCAAAAAATGATTCTTAAGGGACACAAAGCCAATTTCTTCATAGGCACTACCAATTTCATTTACAAATTTTTGCTTTCGTTTAGGATCGTCACTTAGGAAATCGGCTAAATCTACACTCGGTATATTATTCATAATTGTCAATTTATACTACAAAGATACCAAAATAGCGGCTTATTTTTAGTTCAAAATAAATACAGCTTACAATAGCTCTACCGCTTAATTTTTTTACTTTTGACTTTATAAATAGTACCCCATGAAACCTGAAACGGCTACCCCCATATATTTTACATACGATAGAACAGGCATTGAAGACAAAACGCTCCTCGAGTTGTATTCAAAAATGCTGAAACCCAGATTGATAGAAGAAAAAATGCTCATTTTACTACGCCAGGGAAAAGTTTCCAAATGGTTTAGTGGGATTGGACAGGAAGCAATTTCGGTAGGAATTACTACGGTGTTAAAACCGGATGAATATATTTTGCCAATGCATCGTAACCTTGCTGTATTTACAGGGCGCGACATCCCACTGCACCGCTTGTTTTCGCAATGGCAGGGTAAAGCGAATGGTTTTACGAAAGGCCGCGACCGTAGTTTCCACTTTGGGACACAGGAATATAAAATTGTGGGTATGATCTCTCATTTGGGACCTCAATTTGGTGTGGCAGATGGGATTGCATTGGGAAACAAGTTAAAAAACAACCAGCAAGTGTGCGCTGTATTTACTGGGGAAGGGGGAACGAGCGAAGGAGATATTCACGAAGCATTGAATGTAGCTTCGGTATGGCAATTGCCAGTGCTTTTCTGCATAGAAAATAATGGCTATGGACTTTCGACACCAACCAGCGAACAGTATAACTGCGAAAACTTAGCAGATCGTGGAAAAGGCTACGGTATGGAAAGCCATATTATTGAAGGAAATAATATTTTAGAAGTGTATACCAAAGTGAAATCGCTTGTGGAGGATATGCGTGAGCATCCAAGACCTGTGTTGCTGGAGTTTAAAACTTTCAGAATGCGTGGTCACGAAGAGGCAAGTGGTACCAAGTATGTTCCAGAAGACTTAATTGACGAATGGGGAGAGCGTGACCCATTGCTGAATTTTGAAAATTATCTACTAGCTGAAGGATTGCTTTCTGAAACTAAAATTGAAACTTTAAAAGAAGAAATTAAGAAAGAAATCAATGATAATCTTGATATCGCTTTTGCTGAAGAAGGTATTACATCTACTAAAAGCATTGAGTTAAATGATGTGTTTGAACCTTATGCATATCAAGAAGTTAGCGCAAACAAAGAAACTGAAGAGCTTAGATTAATTGATGCTATTTCCCAGGGTTTAAAGCAGTCTATGGAGCGTCATGATACCACTGTGATTATGGGACAAGACATTGCAGAATATGGTGGTGTCTTTAAAATTACTGAAGGCTTTTTAGAGGCATTTGGTAAAGAACGTGTCCGTAATACGCCAATATGCGAAAGTGCAATCGTATCGGCAGCCATGGGTCTTTCTATTAATGGGTTTAAAGCTATTATGGAAATGCAGTTTGCAGACTTTGTAACTTCAGGGTTTAATCCTATTATTAACTATCTGGCAAAAAGCCACTATCGCTGGGGTCAAAAAGCCGATGTCGTGGTGCGTATGCCTTGTGGTGCTGGAGTTGGTGCAGGTCCTTTCCACAGTCAAACCAATGAAGCATGGTTTACTCATACCCCGGGATTAAAAGTAGTGTATCCAGCTTTCCCATACGATGCTAAAGGATTACTGGCAACTGCTATTGAAGATCCTAACCCTGTGCTATTCTTTGAACATAAAGCCTTGTATAGAAGTATTCGTCAAGAAGTGCCTACAAATTATTACACCCTACCTATTGGTAAAGCATCTTTATTAAGAGAAGGAAAAGATGTTACTATTGTAACATACGGAGCTGGTGTACACTGGGCTTTGGAAACCTTAGATGAATTGACAACTATTTCAGCAGATTTGCTGGATTTAAGAACATTATCGCCTTTAGACACCGAGGCAATATTTGCTTCAGTTAAAAAAACAGGGAAGCTTATCATTCTTCAGGAAGATAGTATGTTTGGTGGTATGGCTAGTGATATTTCTGCGGTAGTTTCAGAAGAATGTTTTCAATACCTAGATGCACCTATTAAGCGTGTTGCTAGTATGGAGACCCCTATCCCGTTTGCCGCTGCTTTGGAAGAGCAATACCTTCCAAATAAGCGATTTAAGCAGGAATTAACCAATTTGTTAGCTTATTAATCTTTTAACATTTGCTGTTAAACTTCACACAAACCTTTACCATAGCACATCGAGGCACCGTATCTTAGTATCATTATTAACCAATAAAAACTTAATATTATGGTACGCTGGATAATTATTTTTCTTGTAATTGCTTTAATAGCAGCAATATTCGGATTTGGTGGCATTGCAGAAGGTGCAACCGATATCGCGATGATTATTTTCTGGATTTTCTTAGTACTCTTAGTACTATCCTTATTATCAAGAATCTTTAGAAGATAATATTTTTTAATTTAAACACTTATAATAAACAACCAAAATTAAACACATGAAAAAAATCCTCATTCTTACTGTCATGGCTGTAGTCGCATTTTCTTGCGGAACACCAAAAACAGTAATTCAAGCAAAAAAAGAAGTAAAAGGCTACTGGTCTCTGGATAACATAAGTTATAGCGAGTCTGGTACATTTAATGTAACCATCTTCAACGATACCTCTAGAGAGTGTTTTGAAGGTAGTACATGGCGCTTTATCCCCAACAACAATAGTGGTTTATATACCGTAAATGGAGGAGATTGCTTACAAGGTGATAGAAATTTCATTTTTAGCATTCAGGAAATCGATCAAACCTCAGGATTGTATGATTTCTTATTGAAGCCAACTATGAAATTAGGTAAGCCAGATAAAGACAACTCTATAGGATTTAGAGTACGTTTAGCGCAGTTAAGTGAAAATAATATGCGTTGGGAACAAACTGTAAATCTTGAAGGAAAACCTTTTACAATAACTATGAACTTTTCTAAAATAAATGAATAATATGAAGACAATATATCGAAAAATATCAATCGTAACCCTAGCACTTGCAACTTTAGTGTTGTTTACTAACTGTGAAGCTACTAGAAATGCTAATAACTCTCAAAAAGGTACTGTAATTGGTGCTGGTGGAGGTGCTATTCTTGGCGCTATCCTTGGGAACAATATAGGTAAAGGTGGAAACGGTGAAATTGGTGCCGTAATTGGAGGTGTCGCCGGTGGTGCCGCTGGAGCAATTATAGGAAGAAGAATGGATAACCAGGCTAAAAAAATTGAGACTGAAATTCCTGGTGCACAAGTAGAACGTGTAGATGATGGTATTGTAGTAACTTTTGATGAGAATTCTGGAGTGTATTTTGACACTAACAAATACAACATCAATGCGAAATCTATGGTGACATTAGATAAACTAACAGGTGTATTACGCGAGTATCCTGATACGAATGTATTAGTAGTAGGACATACGGACAATACGGGCGCAGACGCTTATAATATGACTTTGTCTAAGCAACGTGCAGAATCTGTAACAACGTATTTTACTACAACTAAAAGTTTAGGAGCTGGTCGTTTTACAACCAACTGGTATGGTGAGCAAAGCCCTGTGGCAGACAATAATACTGCCGAAGGTCGTGCACAAAACAGACGTGTAAACGTTGTTATTGTACCTAATGATAAAATGAAAAATGACGCCGAAAACGAAGCGAATAAAGGATAATCACCTTTGCTTTTTCAGAAATTTTAAAATCCTGTGCTTATTTGAGTACAGGGTTTTTTTATGTTGAAAACTATCCCGTACTTTAATATATGCAACAAAACACAACATTCGACATCCTAATTATAGGCGGTGGCCTTGGGGGTTTAATTGCAGCTATTGTATTAGGGAAAAAATATAAAGTTTTACTACTGGAAAAAGATGCCTACCCAAGACATAGGGTTTGTGGCGAATATATTTCTAACGAAGTATTGCCGTATCTACAATCCATTGGCATAGATCCTATTGCCCAAGGAGCCAAAAAAATTGACCGTTTTGAAATTTCAACACACCAGGGTAAATTAATTAAAACCGCATTGCCCTTAGGTGGTTTTGGCATGAGTCGCTACGAATTGGATAACCTGCTATACAAAAAAGCAGCTGAATTTGCTGAAATAGTCATTGAAACCTGCACACAAGTTGATTTTAAAGACAATTCCTTTGCAATTACCACCAAAGAAAATTTACACTATAAAGCCACGTATGTAATTGGTGCTTTTGGGAAACGTTCCAATGTAGATAAGTATCTGCATCGAAATTTTATTCAGAAAAAATCTCCGTGGCTCGCAGTTAAAGCGCATTATGAGCATCCTTTTGAAGATGATGTGGTGGCGCTCCACAATTTTAAAGGAGGCTATTGTGGTTTGTCGAAAATTGAAAATAACGCTGTAAATGCGTGTTATCTTACCACCTACCATTCGTTTAAGAAAGTAAAAAGTATAGCTGAATTTCAGCAAAAGGTACTAAGCGCTAATCCCTTTTTAGCTAAGTTCTTTCAGAATGCGAATCCGTTATTTGAAGAACCTTTGACGATAAGTCAGATTTCCTTCGAAGACAAACAACCGGTAGAAAACCATATTTTTATGATCGGGGATGCTGCGGGACTTATTCACCCGCTGTGTGGTAATGGTATGGCAATGGCTATTCATAGTGGCAAATTGCTCTCTGAAATATTTTTACAAAATGATTTTAATAACAGGACTATACTTGAAGAAAAATATACAAAAATCTGGTCAGAAACCTTTTTAAAAAGATTACATACAGGTCGCAGGGTTCAAGGTTTATTATTACAACCCTCATTAACAAAAGCATTCTTCAATATTTCAAAAATGGTACCTTCCCTACTACCAAAAATTATAGCCAAAACGCATGGAGACATTGTTATATGATTAGTTATTCCACTAAAAGCCGTTCCAAACAAGAAGAAATTTTAGATAATTTCGAGTTGCATGGTCCAGAAATGGAAATAATGCTCAATGATCTTAAAACAGTTAATAAAATACTGGGTGGGCAGCAGGTTACATTGAAAGGGATTAAAAATTTACTACAATTCATTTCAAAAAAAGAATGTATAACTATAGTAGATATTGGTTGTGGTGATGGAGAAATGCTTCGGAAGGTTGCCCAATTCGGAGAAGCGAATATGTATAAATTCAACCTCATTGGAATAGATGGCAATGAGCACATTATTAAAATCGCTAAGGCTAAATCAAAAGCATATCCCAACATTTCATTTCATGTAAAAGATATTTTTTCTGAAGGCCCCATTCTTGCCGAATATGATATTGTATTGTGTACCTTATTTCTGCATCATTTTAAAAATGAAGGGATTATAGCTATTCTTAACAAACTTTCAGCAGAAGCAAACGTTGGAGTAGTGGTAAACGACTTGCATAGAAGCCGCATTGCCTTTTGGTTGTTTCGGCTTTTCAGTAGTATCTTTATAAACAGTAAGATTGCCAGACACGACGGCCTTGTTTCCGTAGCACGCGGATTTAAACATAGAGAGTTAATGAGTCTAGCAGCCCAATTACCTGAAAAATTTTCAACCATACAATGGAATTGGGCATTTAGATGGCAATGGATTATAAAAAATACTAGGCACGATTGAGAAATGTCCAATTTTTAAGTAATATACGTTGCTTTGTAATGTAATAATTGTAATTATAGCAACCATTACAGCAATACTAATCATAGTATTAAAAGAATAGAAATCATAGAAACACCTGTAACAATTACCTCCGTAGCAAAGCAGTTACCTCAATATACCAGAGTGACGAGCGAAATTCTACCTTTTGTAAAAACTTGGATGGAAGGACAAGACAGCCGCTTTAAACGAAAAGTTATAAAATTATTTGAAGGAGCAGGGGTAGACCGCCGGTATTCTATCATGGATGCGCACGAAGTATTTCTTAGTTCTTCTTTTGAAGAACGTAATGATATATATGTTCGGGAAGTGAAAAAACTGGGAAGAGAATCACTTCAAAAAGCATTGGATAAAGCAAATTGGAAGCCTACCGATATCGATTTTATAATTACGGTAAGTTGCACGGGGATTATGATTCCTTCCATAGATGCCTATCTTATAAACGATTTAAAAATGCGTCAGGATATAGTGCGATTGCCTGTAACCGAAATGGGCTGTGCCGCTGGCGTAAGCGGAATTATCTATGCCAAGAACTTTTTAAAAGCCAATCCAGGCAAACGAGCTGCCGTGATTGCTTTGGAATCTCCAACGGCTACGTTTCAATTAGACGATTATTCTATGGTGAATATTGTGAGTGCTGCTATTTTTGGAGATGGCGCGGCCTGTGTGTTGTTATCTTCGGAAGCAGATGCTACGGGGCCTAAAATTTTAGATGAAGCTATGTACCATTTTTATGATGCGACTTCCATGATGGGGTTTAAGTTAGTAAACACAGGCCTGCAAATGATTTTAGACAAAGAAGTGCCACAGAAAATTGCCGATCATTTTCCAGCCATCGTTCATCCTTTTTTAGAGCGAAACGGCAAAACCATTGAAGATATAGATCACCTTATTTTTCATCCTGGTGGGAAAAAAATTGTGCAAACCGTGGAAGAACTCTTCGGAAGTTTGGGCAAGAATATAGACGATACCAAAGAAACACTCCGTCTCTACGGAAATATGAGCAGTGCGACAGTTTTGTACGTTTTAGAACGCTTTATGGACAGGAAACCGAAAAAAGGCGAACTTGGCTTAATGTTGAGTTTTGGACCAGGGTTTTCGGCACAACGAATTTTATTGGAATTTTAAGTATGACGAAAATTGAAACAACACCTAAAACAGCGCTCATTCTAGGCGGCAGCAGTGGCTTAGGCTTGGCTACGGCTCATAAGTTGGCTTCGGCTGGATATGCTATTGTACTTGTTCACCGAGATAGAAAAAGTAACATTCCTAATCTTGAAGCTGAAGTTGCTAAAATGGAATCGTTTGGAGTTTCGGTAACAACTTATAATAAAGATGCGCTGAAGGAAGAAACAATGCAGGAAGTGTTGGCTGAAATTGAGGCAAAGAGCATTTCAGTTTTAATCCATAGTATCGCCAAAGGAAGTTTAAAAGCATTATCTGGAACTGAAGAAGTGCTCTCTAAAATCGATATAGACATCACGCTACACGCCATGGGAACCAGTTGGTGGCAATGGACTGCAGCCCTGTTGCAGCAGGATAAATTTTGTAAAAACGTTAGAAACATAGCCTTTACCAGTGAAGGAAACACCAAGGTTTGGCCTGGATATGGCGCAGTTTCCGCCGCAAAAGCCACTTTGGAAGCGCTTATGAGACAAATGGCAATTGAGTTGGCTCCTCACGGAATTACAACCAATTGCATCCAGGCAGGAACCACCGAAACACCGTCCTTTAAAATGATTCCCGGAAGTGATAAACTAGCCGAAATGGCAAAAAGAAGAAATCCGTTTGGCAGATTAACAACTCCTGAAGATGTAGCGAATGCCGTATGGCTTCTTTGCCAGGAAGAAGGAAAATGGATTAACGGCGTGGTGTTGCGGGTTGATGGTGGAGAAGGCCTTAGGTGATTTTAAAGGTACGATTGACTATGGACGATTTTAGATTTATTGATATGTCCTATCGAGGATAAAATATAATTTTGACCGAAGGTATCGATGCGCAGCATACCGAGAGGTTGATTAAAATGCTTGAGGTTAAACTTAGGTCTCGACTGCGCTCGACCAGACAACGTTATGAATTTGAAAACTATCCTAAACAAACTCCCCTACACAAAACCATTTCTTTTTGTAGACGATTTGGTTTCAATAACCGAAGCTAGGGCAGAGGGAACCTATACCTTTAAGGAAAATGAATATTTTTATAAAGGCCATTTTAAGGAGAATCCTGTGACGCCCGGTGTTATTTTGGTTGAGTGTATGGCGCAAATAGGTTTGGTGTGCCTTGGCATATTTCTGCTGAAAGATTCAGAAACAAAAAACATACAAATAGCCTTGAGCAGTCACCAAGTAGATTTTTACAAACCTGTGTTCCCAAAGGAGACGGTAACCGTAATTTCAGAAAAAGAATATTTTAGATTTCATAAATTGAAATGCAACGTAAAAATGCTGAATAAAGCAGGAGAAGTAGTGGCGAAAGGGACGATTAGCGGGATGATGAAGTTGTCAGTAGTCAGTAGTCAGTAGTCAGTAGTCAGTAGTCAGTAGTCAGTGAAAAATAGTAAACGAAAACTAAAGTACAAACCAATTAAATAACATTTTTACTAATTAACTATCAAACAACGTGTCGTCATAACAGGATTAGGAATTGCCGCTCCAAACGGGGTGGGCATTCCTGCGTTTACGGAAGCCTTAAAAAACGGTACTTCGGGTATTCAGCATTTTCCAGAATTAGAGGATTTAAAGTTTTCCTGCCAAGTGGGCGGTGTGCCTATTATTTCAGAAGAAAAGAAACGCGAGTATTTCACAGAACTTCAGCTCCGGAACTTCAACAGCAGTGGAATTCTTTATGGAGTCATAGCAGGAATGGATGCCATCCGGGATGCAAAAGTTGAAATTTCTGAAACAGAACCCAATTGGGATTTAGGAATAGTGTTTGGCACCGGAACGAGCGGCGTGGATAAATTTCGGGAAGCGATTTATAAAGTAGATGAGCAAAATGTGAGACGTTTGGGAAGCACTACGGTGGTGCAGACTATGGCGAGCGGTATTAGTGCGTATTTAGGAGGAATGACGGGCGCGGCAAATGTTGTTACTACCAATTCATCGGCTTGTGCGACAGGAACCGAAGCTATTTTAATGGGTTATGAGCGCATCGCATCAGGGAAAGCTACCCAAATGCTCTGCGGAAGCACCAGCGATCACGGTCCGTACTTATGGGGTGGCTTTGATGCTATGAAAGTGATTACGTATAAACATAACGATGAACCCGAGAAAGCATCGCGACCTATGAGCGCTACCGCCAGCGGATTTGTACCAGGAAGTGGGGCAGGAGCCTTGTTGTTAGAATCGTTAGAAAGCGCACAAAAACGGGGTGCGACGATATATGCTGAAATCTTAGGAGGTCACGTAAACAGTGGCGGTCAGCGAGCTGGTGGCAGTATGACGGCTCCTAATAGCGAAGCGGTGCAACGTTGTATTAAAAATGCGATGTTAGACGCAGGAATTATTGCTGATGAAATAGATTACATAAACGGGCATTTAACCGCAACGATTAAAGATCCAGATGAAATTCAAAATTGGTGTGCAGCCTTACACAGAAAAGGGAATGATTTTCCCTATATCAATTCTTTAAAAGGAATGGTAGGGCATTGTTTAGCGGCTAGCGGTAGTATGGAAGTAGTTTCAACAATACTTCAGATGAAAGAAGGTTTTGTATTTCCAAATGTGAATTGTGAAGATGTACATCCCGAAATTTCCAGTTTGGTGGCTTCGGAAAAGATGCCGCAACAGAAAATTTCAGCAAACATCACAACTGCAATAAAAGCGAGTTTCGGTTTTGGGGATGTAAATGCGTGTATGGTTTTTAGAAAATACACTGGTTGAAAAGGACGGTTGGAACCAAGACCGTTTGCGCTGCTCTCTGCACGATTCACGATAAAAAGTGTATAGTTTTGCTATAGCCTTATTTCAAAACTATCCAAATTGTCGTGGTTCAAATGGTCGTGGGTCAAAACGTTCCCGATTAATTCGGGACAGGCTCTGGCTCCAAACGTCCTTTTTGAAAACGACTTTGTAGTAACCAGAAGTCAATTGAATTACCTTATTTTTGTCCTTCAAGAAAAAAAATATGACTACCGAAGAAATCTACGTAAAAATCCTACCTATCGTAAAAAATTACCTTCCAGAAGACGTTAACGGCGACGAGATAAACCCAGATAGCGACCTTACGGGAGAACTTAATATTAATTCGGCTCACCTGGTTGATATTGTGTTGGATGTGGAGGACGAATTCAATATAGAATTTGCCAATGAGGATATGGAAACTCTACGTACGTTGAATGATGCTATTGCCATCATCCATAAAAAGCTCTAATGTTCACAACTACTTTCCCCAAAATAATACCCCAAGTTCTAGCTGTAAAACTTACCGTAAAAGGAGAACGCTCTGTACGTAGTGGTCATCCTTGGATTTTTTCTGAAAGTGTCGAGAAAATCAACAAAGAAGGAACAGCAGGCGATATTGCCATCATATTTAGTCACAATAAAAACAAAGCAATAGGAGTAGGGTTGTACGATCCAGACTCTCCCATTGTTATTAAAATGCTACATCACGAAGGTGGTGCCAAGCTGGATGAGGTCTTTTTTAAAGAAAAGATTCAGCGTGCGTATGCGCTTCGATTAGGCCTATTAGAAACCGATACCAACAGTTATCGGTTACTCTTTGGCGAAAACGACGGCTTCCCCGGTTTGATAGCAGATGTTTACGCGAATGTGTTGGTGGTAAAGCTATATTCAGCTATTTGGTTGCCATATTTAGAGACTATTTTAAAACTTCTGATAGCGATTTCAACTACTGAAACTGCTGTGTTACGATTAAGCCGAACCCTTCAGCAAAAAGAGAAGTTTCCTTTTATCGAAGGAACTATACTCTACGGGGAATTACCAGATGAAACCATTTTATTTAAGGAGCACGGAGTCAACTTTTCAGCAAATGTGATAAAAGGCCATAAAACCGGCTATTTCTTAGACCATCGCGACAACCGAAGACGGGTAGGGGAATTGAGTAAAGGAAAAACGGTTTTGGATGTTTTTAGTTACGCAGGCGGATTTTCGGTACACGCACTCGCTAATAATGCCAAGGAAGTTACAAGTCTGGACATAAGCGAGCAAGCTTTGGAACTGGCGAAGGCAAATGGAACCCTAAACAAATCCAATGGCGTTCACATTACGCTGGCAGGAGATGCATTTGAAGTAATGAAACAACTCATCAACGACCAAAAAAGATATGATGTGGTGGTAATAGATCCGCCAAGTTTTGCCAAACGACAGAAGGAAATTACAGTCGCCAAAAAGAAATATGCGCAGTTAGCCCAGTTAGGAGAAAAATTAACGGCTAGAGGAGGCCTGCTAGTATTGGCTTCGTGTAGTTCACGAATTTCAGCGGAAGACTTTTTTCAGATTAATAAAGAAACACTTCAAATGCAACCACGCACATTTTCGTTACAATTAAAAACAAGTCACGATACAGATCATCCTGTTTCGTTTCCTGAAGGTGCGTACTTAAAATGTGGGTATTATAGATTTCAAGAATAGCCGTTACAATTGCCTTAACATTTGTTGTTAAACAGTGCTAAACATCTTGATTTACTAGGCTTGGCTTCTTATCTTAAAAATAAAAAGTTATGAAAAAGTTACTAGTATTACTCGTATTATTTATTTCGTTTTCTTCAATGGCTCAAGATACAAGCCTACAGGTTGGAAGTGAAGCCCTACAAGAAAAAGCGAAAATTATAACCGATAAATATGTGGATGTGCTTGGCCTTAGAGCAAAGCAAGAATTGCTTTTTAGAAAAAAGGTGGAAGAGTTTTTGATTCGGGAAGAAAAAATAAAAGCCAATAGCGAAGGAGAAGATATGCTCAACAAAATGGTAGCATTAAAACAAAATGAAACTGCCGAAATGGGAGATATTCTTACCCGTATTCAATTAGAAAAGTATAAAGAAGTACGACCGGAAATTCAGCCTTTAGCGCGCGTAAAGCAATAAAATAAAACATTTACGACAAAAAAAGAAGCACTTAAACAGTGCTTCTTTTTTTATTCAGTTAATAAATAATTTATTTTATAAAATCTTCATTGTTTGTGGTGCTTTCTATAGTGGGGTCTTCGGTATGCATTGTTTTCTCTAAACCAGCCGAATCTACTCCAAAGAACTTTAAAACATCAGGGCCATTGGCAATTTGCCTTGTTACCTTGCCATTAATTGCAATGGGGTGAGACAGAACTTCATCGTTATTCTGTAAAATTTTCAACCAATCATTAGTTCCATAGCTGGAGGTATCTTCCGCTTTCACCAATCGTTTGTCTATAAGATCGCCCACTTTACAGTTTAAAGCTTCTGCTATTTCTGTCCATTGTGTATCACTCACTTTAGTTTTTGAAATATCTACTGCATTCAACTTTTCCTTAATACCTTGTAAATAAGCTAACGCGTGTTTTCCTACTCTGGTATTGTGACTGTATATTAATGTAAATTCTCTATCGTCTCTTGCGATTACTCCCATTTCTTTATGTGATTGGTTGTTGCCTGGTTTCAAGTTGGGTATAATTTAGTGTGTTTGCATTTTTTCTTTTTTCTTACGGAGTTGCTTGGCAACTTCGGTAGTAGCTTTTGCTAAGGAAGATTCAAAAGATCCGTTATTAGCTTCTGCAAAAAGTGTGGTGCCTGGTACGTTTATGCGTATCTCAGTAATCATTCCTGTCTCAGGACTTGCCGTGTTTTCTTTTTTGAAATACACATCGGTATTTACTATAAAAGTATATTTAGCTTCTAATTTTTCTAGTTTTTCGGTTGCTAAAGCTTCTAGTCTTGTGCTGGCTGAAACGTCTTTATATTCAAAATTAATATGCATAGTTTTGTTGTTTTTAATTGAAAATTAAAGATACAATTCCTTCAAGGGGAGGGCAAACTTTTAGTATTATTTTGGCAAATTGTCTTTAGTGACAGGCTCTTCAGAAGTAGGTATGTAGATGGATGCTAAGATTCCTGCTAAAAGTGCAACCCCAATCACTGCGAGAGAAAGCCATTCTGGTATTTCCACATGGTGAGAGATAAGCATTTTTATACCCACAAAACTTAAAATAGCGACCAAACTGTAATTTATATATCTGAATTTCTGTAGCATCCGCGAAATCAGGAAATACATGGATCTAAGTCCGAGAATAGCCAGGATGTTGGAGCTAAACACTATAAAAGGATCTGCAGTGATTGCCAGGATGGCAGGAATACTATCTAGCGCAAAAAGAATGTCTGTAAGCTCTATAATGAGCAGTGCTACAAAAAGAGGCGTAGCGGCTTTAATTCCCATTCTTTTAATAAAGAACTTCTCCCCTTCAATTTTTTGAGTTACTGGAAAAATCTTTCGTATAAATTTATAAACTTTAGAATGCTTCGGGTCAAAATCGGTATCGCTGGAAGTAGCCATTTTATAAGCTGTATAGAGCAGGAAAACTCCAAACACGTAAATAATCCATTCAAATTTATTAATAAGCGCAACTCCAAAAACAATCATTAATGCTCTAAAAATGATAGCTCCTAAAATTCCCCAAAAAAGTACTCGGTGCTGGTATTTTGCAGGAATAGCAAAGGAGCTGAATATTACAGCAATCACAAAAACATTATCTATACTTAGAGATAGCTCAATAAGGTATCCTGTAATATATTTTAAAACTGCCGTTTTGGGTGAAAGTTGTGTAGGGTTTTCTACTAAACCTGTTGAGAAAAGCCAATAAATAACACCAGAAAAAAGCAACGCAATACTTACCCAGATTACTGTGAAAATGGTTGCCTCTTTTGTTTTGATTTCGTGCGCTTTCTTATTAAAAACGGCTAAATCCAAAAAGAGCATTACCAGAACAAATGCAATAAAAATACCCCAAACCATAGCTTATAATTTCAGCAAAAGTAGGAGATATGTACACTATTCTATAATAGGATTTTGTTAATTATACTGTAATAGTTAAATCTTTTTTAATTGTTTTTAAATAAACGACAATGATTGTAACTTTTCAAAAAAAGAAAGCATATGACAGAAAAAAAGACACCAACAGCATACGAAATTCATCCCCTTATTAAAGAGAGATGGAGCCCACGTGCTTTTGCTGAAACCCCAATTACCGAAACTGAAATTAAGACGTTATTAGAAGCAGGACGTTGGGCTGCCAGTAGTAATAATTTACAGCCCTGGCGGATTATCTGGGGACTTAAAGGCACTACCACCTATGATAGAATTTTTGAATGCCTTGTAGCATTTAATCAAAGTTGGGCAAAAGGAGCGCCAGCATTATTATTAGGAGCGTTTAAAAAAGATATGAACGACGGCGAGAAAGAGAACTTTCACGCATTACACGATTTAGGGCTTTTTATGGGAAATGTAAGCATCCAGGCTACTAGTATGGATATTGCCATACACCAAATGGCTGGAATCGATTTTAAGAAAGCCGGGAAAGAATTCGGTTTTCCAGATAATTATCACGTTGCCACTGCTATTGCCATAGGAAGGTATGGAGGAAATCTTGACACGTTACCAGAAGATTTACAACGGCAAGAGGTAAAAGTAACGCGCGAGCGTAAAGAACAAGAGGCATTTGCCTTTAACGGAAATTTTAAAAAATAAAAAAGATGAGTACAGAAAAGAAAAATAAAGACCACGCCGATTTTCAGGATACCTACAGACGATCATCCAATTTTGGAGGTGCTGCCTCAGAAGAAGAACAACTGAATGTTGCTGGCGATGGAAACGTAAAACTCACTAAAGACAACGATATGATCTCAAGAGAAGAAAAACAGAAAATTGTAGATGCTATGGATAAGATGCAACGCAAATTTGAAAATACCGACGACAGAGAAAAAGCGAGAGAAGAGGAAGAATAGCTTTTAAATTGGTTAAAGTTTTGATAATTAGCAGTATTGCGTAGAATCGTTCTGGCTATTTTCAATAGCTTTATATTCCTAATTTTTAATTGACAGTCAATATGGAAATAAAAAGACAAAAAGATCACGCCGATTTCCAAGATGCGTACAGACGATCTTCTAATTTTAGAAGTGTG
Organism: Rasiella sp. SM2506; assembly: GCF_050859505.1. Lineage (GTDB taxonomy): Bacteria > Bacteroidota > Bacteroidia > Flavobacteriales > Flavobacteriaceae > Marinirhabdus. The sequence goes on from NZ_CP193934.1 coordinate 2,615,510, forward strand.
ATAAAAAAGGAGAGGTTTGAAATTTCCAACAAAGGCGATGTGAAGCTTGTTTCGGAAGAATAGATGTTTCTATTAAAACAAAAAAAGCGATAGCACCAATATAAGGTACTATCGCTTTTTTTTGCTGAAATCTTAACATAGTTTAACCCCGCGCACCTATTGTTACAACACTTTTTAACATCTATCTAAAGTACCTTTACGTAAAATGTAAAATAAAAAAGTACTATGAAAGATACACAACCCTTATTGCAACCCATTACAATGGGAGATTTAGATTTACCCAATCGCGTGGTAATGGCGCCTATGACCAGAAGTAGAGCCAAAAATAAAGAAGCGGCTGCAACCGAAGATTTACACGTGCCTTACTATACGCAGCGCGCAACAGCAGGTTTAATTATCACAGAAGGTTCTCAAGTTTCTAAAAGAGCAGTTGGGTATGTTTATACAGCGGGAATTCATTCCAAAGCACAAGTAGAAGGCTGGAAGAAGGTAACCAAATCTGTTCATGATGCTGGTGGACGAATTTTTATTCAGCTATGGCACGTAGGTAGAATTTCGCATCCAGATTTTCACGATGGAGAATTGCCTTGGGCGCCTTCAGCAATTAATCCTGAAGCAACCGTTTTTACTCCAGAAGGCGAGAAAGAAACAGTGACGCCAAAGGAAATGACAAAAGAGGATATTGAAACCACAAAAAAAGAATTTGTACAAGCTGCTAAAAATGCTGTAGAAGCAGGATTTGACGGAGTGGAGATCCATTCATCAAATGGGTATTTATTTCATCAATTTTTCAGCAGTTTTAGTAATAAGAGAGAAGACACCTATGGCGGAAGCATAGAAAACCAGGCGCGTTTCTTTTTTGAAACCTTAGATGCTATGGCAAAAGTAATTCCGCAGGAGAAAATTGGAGCACGTTTTAATCCGTCTCTGCACGGAATTTTCGGAATGGAAGTGACTGAAGATACGATTCCTACATTCGATTATATCATTAAAAGATTGAATGATGAGTATTCCTTAGCTTATATTCATTTATCCGAACCTTTTACGGATGTAAGTAACGTTCCTTATGCTGTTTGTGATATTGCAAAACGCTATAGACCTATGTACAAAGGAAATTTAATGATTAATACAGGCTTTACACAATCTACTGGAAATAAAATACTACGTGATGGCAATGCCGATTTGGTTGCTTATGCAAAACTATATGTTTCGAATCCAGATTTGGTGGGTCGTTTTAGAGAAGAAGCAGACACTTCTGGCTGGGATAAAGATACGTTCTACACTCAGGGAAAAGAAGGGTATACAGATTATAAGGCTGAAACTAGAGAGTTGATCCCGCAGTAAGTCAATCCTTTGATACAATTCCGCAGAAAAAGCGGAATCACTCAGGAACCTTTGAAATTGAAGGTTTAAGATGAATTTTAAAAAAACTAAGATTTCCGTCTTCACGGAAATGAAAAAAATATTTTATATGAAAAACAGAGAAATAATGGGCGGATTTAGAACTATAAATCCAGCTACCGAAGAAGTAATTAAGGAATATACGTATATGACCCCTGACGAAATGGAAACAGCCATTGAAAAATGTCATAAAGCATTTACATCCTGGAAATTGACATCATTGAAAGATAGAGCCGCAATCATTAAAAAGATTGGTGAAGGGCTAATGGAGCGTCGGGAGGAATTTGCGAAGCTGATGACTCAAGAAATGGGGAAGGTAATCAAGCAAGGCTTTCAGGAAGTTAAGTTATGCGCAGGTGTTTGCGATTATACAGCTAAAATGGGCGTAGAAGAGCTAGCCGATGATGAACGCGAGTTGGCAAACGGTGGAAAGGGAATTGTAACCTATTCGCCTATTGGTGTTATCTACGGAATACAACCATGGAATTTCCCTTGCTATCAAGCTATTCGATATGCCATTGTAAATTTAATGGCCGGTAATGGTGTCTTGTTAAAGCACGCACAAAGTTGCACAGGTTCTGGACTTTTACTAAAGGAGATTTTTGAGGATGCTGGATTGCCTAAAGATTTATTTACCGTACTTATTATAAATCACCAACAATCTGACGACGTAATTGCTAATAAATTTGTTAGAGGGGTAACCTTAACAGGAAGTGATGGTGCCGGAAAAGTAGTGGCACAACAAGCTGCCAAGAATCTTAAGAAAACAGTGTTGGAGTTGGGAAGTAATGATGCGTATTTGGTCTTGGATGATGCCGATATTAAATTAGCCGCCGAAACCTGTGTGCAAGGACGTACCTACAATAACGGAGAGACTTGTGTGGCAGCAAAACGCTTTGTAGTTGTAGAAAGTGTGTATGAAGAGTTTAAAAAAGCCTTTGTAAAAGGAATGAAGCAAGTTGAAGCTGGCGACCCTACCAAAAAAGAAACGGCAATGGGACCAATGGTAACCAACGAAATGCGAGATAAGTTACACAAGCAGCTGGAAGAGAGTGTTGAAAAAGGAGCTGAAATCTTAACAGGAGGGAAGATTCCAAAAGGAAAAGGATTTTACTATCCGGCAACAGTACTAGGAAATGTACAACCTGGACAACCTGCGTATGAAGAAGAATTCTTTGGACCCGTAGCTTCTTTGATCAAAGCAAAAGATAATAAAGATGCCATGCGAATTGCTAATGATAGCCGATTCGGACTCGGTGGAGGAATTTTCAGTAAGAATGAAAAGAAAGCCATTGAACTTGCTCAAAAGCATTTTGACACAGGGATGGTCTTTATTAATTCTTTTGGATTGGCAGAACCAAATATGCCTTTTGGAGGTGTTAAGGATTCTGGTTATGGAAGGGAACACGGTGGTTTTGGAATCAAGGAATTTGTGAATGCCAAAGCTGTTATGATCTTAAGCTAACTCCTATAGCGCTATAAAATAAAAAAGCAGCCAATTTGGCTGCTTTTTTGTATTCTATTATTTCTTTATTCCATACCACCTTTACGCGTAGGAGAGCGAGGCGTGGGCCACTCACCCGGTTCGCCCGATCGGGTGTTCAATGGCAGGACACTTTTTTCTCTGGAGGCCATTTCAGGATCTTCGCTGGCCATATATGCTAAGATTGCTGTTAGGATTACATTATCCCGAAGGTCATCAAATACAATCTTGTCATAGGTATCCCGATTGGTGTGCCAGGTGTAGTTCCAATACGACCAATTTAGAGAGCTCAAACTAAAACCAGGTGCTCCCGCAGCTTGAAACGAAGCATAATCTGACCCGCCACGTGCCGGGGTTCCGGGAAAGGTAGTTTCAATTTCGTCTGTAATACTTTTTGGGACGGGACGTAACCAACGCTCAAGATAATCGTAGGCCTGGAGAAATCCGCCACCAGAAAGTTTTACCACACGGCCTGTACCATTGTCTTGATTAAATAAGGCTTGTGTTTTGGCAACTATTTCTGGATGGTCTTCCACAAAGGCACGGGAACCATTGAGACCTTGCTCTTCACTACCCCAATGCCCCACTAAAATAGTGCGTTTTGGGTTGGGATAGTATTTCTTTAGAATACGCATCGCTTCCATCATTACTAAGGTTCCGGTTCCATTATCGGTGGCTCCGGTGGCGCCATCCCAGGAATCGAAATGTGCTGAGAGAATTACATATTCATCTGGTTTTTCTGACCCTTTAATTTCGGCAATGGTATTGAAGGTTGGTACTGTACCTAATTCTTTAGAAAGAGCGACTATATTTAGTTTTGGTTTTTGGCCGGATGCTGCTAATCTGTAAACCATACCGTAGTCTTCCAGCTCCAGATCTACTGTTGGAATTTTTTTTGTACGTGCGCCAAATATTTTATTCACTCCAAAGCCACGTGACCAATTGGAAGTAATAATTCCTGCAGCCCCGGCATTTTCCAGAGCTTCGTGAATGTTTCTTGTGGTATACCCCGTGCGTTTAACATTGTCATTAAAAAGATCTGATAAAGAGTCTCTGTCTTTTTTCATCCGTTCCATAGAACCCTCTTTGGCAAACTCTTCCCAGTTATAATCTGGTCTTCCGGTAGGTTGCATAAAAGAGATCATGACCAGTTTTCCTTTTACGCTGGGAAGCCACTTTACAAAATCCAAGGAGTCTTTTATGGTGGGTAGGATCATTACTTCGGCAGTTACTCCGTCTTTTTTTGTACTTGGGTTCCACGCTAGTTGGGTACCACTTAAACTTTGCACGCGGGGTTCTAGCATATCTATATGCGTAATACCGCGTTCCCAGCCGCGCCATTCGCCCCATTTTTCATTTCTTGCTGAAATACCCCAGTCTTTATAGGTATCTACGGCCCAATCGTGGGCTTTTTGCATTCCCGGACTCCCAACTAAACGAGGACCAATGCCGTCCATTAATTGATGACCAAGGATTTCCAGTTGCGAATTTTCGGTAGCTTCTGTAATCATTTTTTGAATGATGGGATCTTCAGATTGCGCCCATAGTGTTACGGACAGTGCTAATGATAGTAGTAAGGTAAAGTGTTTTTTCATGTGATGCGTTGGTTATTTATTAAAGTATCTAAAAATACAGTTATTTCAGAAGGTAAAAAAGGAGAGTGTTCGCTAAAGTTTCAGCGTGTCACATACTAACCGTAAATAGGGCAACTGGCGTATTGATTTTAAAGTACGATCTGCTGACATTAGCAACCTACTTTAAAACTAAACGTATGAAAACTCAAAAATTACTTATGAAACGTGCAAGTGCACTCGTACTATTCTTTTTCCTGAGCACACAGCTTTGTAGTTCGCAAACCTGGGAAGAACTTCCAGAATTAACAGTAGGAGCAGAAGTAGTCACTGATGTAGTGACTATAGAGAGTTTTGACAATACAGTATATTTTTGTACCGATAAAGGGTTGTTTGCTAGTAGTGACAATGGCTCAACTACAACGAACCTTACGTATACGGCTGCAGTAACACTAGGAAAACCCATCCGTTGTGTTTTTGAAGACCTGGATACCGGAGACCTGTATTGCGGTAGTGACACCGATATTTACAAAAGTACCGATGGTGGCACTACATGGAGCCTTACCAGTATTCCAACGGCATTACAGATTACCGACATAACAAAAACCGGTAATAACATTGTGGTAGCGTATGATAACGGAACTATGGGCGGGGTGTATTATTCCGCCGATGGGCTAGCAACGTCGCAATTGGCAACAGGGTTGCCAGATATGGCGATGTTCGACTTTCAACCGTATGATGGTACGTTGTTTCTTGCCGGGAAACTGGCGGTTTATAAAAGTACCGATAATGGGATTACTTGGAGTGTTTCGGGAACGGGACATCCTGCTACTGCGACGTATTTTAAGATGATAAACGAAGGTACTTCGCTCTTTGCTGGAGATGTTTTTGGTGGAGGGCTGTATAAAAGTACAGATAGTGGAGCTAGCTGGGCAAATGACAGTGGAGACTATGAAGGTTTTTGCCAGGTTTTTGACCTTACCTCCAGCAACGGAACTATAGTAACTGTGGTTGACGGGGGTGTAGATTGTAATGGAGGCGAACCTATAAAAGTAAGTACAGACGATGGGCTAACCTGGACTTCAGGCTTGTTTAATCTGGACGATGCGTTTTATTCAGAATTAGGCAGGAATGGGGAAGGTAGTTGCTTGTTTGTGTATTCTCCTTCTTTAGATTCCTTGTATCGTATTTGTGATCTGGTAACTTTAGGCAGTCTAGAAAATAAGCAGGATACTATTTCAATATATCCGAATCCTACAGAGGGATTGCTACACATAAAATCTGCTACCATGGGAACCATACACTTACTGAATGCCCAGGGACAATTGTTGCGTTCCTATAACACAACTACTGTAGAAACTATCCTGGATATTAGCCAATTTACCAGCGGCATCTATTTCTTACGAGTTGAAACTTCCGTAGGAGTACTAACGTGTAAGGTATTAAAAGAATAACACATAAAAATTATATTTGTAGCAGGAAAACGGGTATCCAACAAGGTATCCGTTTTCTGTTTTATAAGTATTCTATTTGGTTAGTAGTAGGGAATAAAATGTATAAATAGGGCAACTGGCGTAATGATTTTAAAATACGATCTGCTGACATTAGCAACCTACTTTAAAACTAAACGTATGAAAACTCAAAAACAACTTATGAAACGTGCAAGTGCACTCGTACTATTCCTTTTCCTGAGTACACAGCTTTGTAGTTCTCAAACCTGGGAAGATCTAGGGGAATTAAGTGTAGGCGGCACCCAAATTAGCTTTATTAACGTGATACAAGGCTACGAGTCCAGGCTGTACCTATGCTCCGATCTAGGTTTGTTTAGAACCACAGACACTGGGAACACTTTTACTAATCTTACAAGTTGAAACCCAAACAGGATTGAAACTTTCAAAATATGGAAGAAATAGTCTTTTCTAGTTGTTACTGAATGATGTATAAAGCGAATTCTCAAAAGGGGTTCGCTTTTATAGTTGAATGGCATTCGCAATGCCTACCTTTAGAAAAAACAATGTTTGGAATATTCAAGAAGAAAACAGAAAAAGAGCAATTAGAAAGACAGTACAAGAAGTTACAAAAAGAATCGTATGAACTTTCTACCTCCAATAGATCACAAAGTGATGCAAAAGCAGCAGAGGCAGAGGAAGTTATGAAGCAACTTGAAAAATTACGAAAGTAGCGCTGTTTCATTTAGATTCTCTCAGAATTGTCCCCACTCAGAATTGCGAAGATGCAATTCTTACCTTCCCAGACAGAGGGTAGGTAGTATTAATAAAATTTGTAGGATGCTATTTAAAGGCAACAAAATAGCTTTATCTCGTTCGCTTCACATACCAAAGAATACACAAAGAAATAGCGCTACATACCGAGAACCCTACAAACAACGGAAGCGTACCCTGAACCACAAATCTACCTATAAAGGTACTAATAGGAACTGCCATCAACGTTGAAATAAGCCCTGTAATAGCAGCGGCAATTCCTGCAATATGGCCTACGGGTTGCATGGCGAGCGCTCTTAAATTTCCGAAGAGAAAACCAATGCAAAAAAACTGAAGGGCAAAGAAGGCTAATAAAATATAAATATTAGGCTGTTCTACACTCGAGAAAATTACCAAATACAGTATGGAAACACTGAAAAAGCCCAGCAGTGAAGTGGTGACCATTTTTTCCATACCAAAACGTACCACAAAGGTTGCATTTAATAAAATGGCGATTCCAATAGCAACGGCCAATCCAGCAAATATGTAAGGAAATTCTGTTTCCAGCCCATACTGATTCTGAAATATTTCCTGGGATGCGCTTAAATAAACCAGAAAAGAACCAACCACAAAGCCTGAAATAAGCGTGTACCCCATGGTGGTTTTATACCGAATGGTTTCTTTAAAGCCGTTGTAGATTCTGTGAATAGAAAAAGGGATTCGTTTTTTAACAGGCAGTGTTTCCGTTTGTCGCCACCAGAACCAAAGAGCCACCACGATACTAATTCCAATCTGCACATAAAAAATACCTTGCCAATTGTAGTGATTTAAAATGAATTGCCCCATCGCAGGCGCTACAATAGGAATAAGCAGAAAAACTACCGTTACAAAGGACATAATGCGCGCCATATAATCGCCCTCGTACAAATCCCGAATGATGGCAATACATATGGTTCTGGGTGCCGAAAGGCCTACACCTTGCAGGATGCGACCCAGGATCATTACTTCAAGACTCTGGGCGTAAATACATACAAAACTAGCGGCTACAAATACCGCAAATCCCATATATACAGACGATTTTCTTCCCAGCGCATCAGAAAGAGGACCAAATAACAACGGGCCAATTCCCAGCCCCAGAAATATCATCGTGACCAATAATTGATTATCGGCTTGTTTGGTCGTTTGAATTGCTTCGCCAATGATATCTAAGGCAGGTAACAACGCATCTATAGACAAAGCTGTAACCGACATTAAGGCTGCCATAAGGGCAACAAATTCGGTTTGTGAGCTTAATTTTTTAAACATTCGGCAAAGCTACACTTTAAATAAAAATTCTAAGATGGAGTTGTGCCAAGTATTCGTTAAAAGAAACAACAAGTAATTGATGAGAAGCCATTTGAATTGTGTTCAAAATTAGTAGACCCATAAAGTTCTATTAATTAGTGAATAAGATTCATTTTGTTTAGTAAATTTATCGAGTTATTAAACAATATTGTGATCGTATGGAAATCTTTATCATTATTTTGAAAGTAGTTGTTGCCGTAAGTCTGTTAAATGTATGGCTGATACAGTACAATAAACCAACGCAATGGCGTGGTGGGAATGCTCAGAATATCGTGGAGGAATTTAAGGTTTACGGACTTCCCGTATGGATGTGCTATGTAGTGGGTTTTTTGAAAGTAACAAGTTCCATAGCTCTTATAGCGTCTATCTGGTTCCCAGTATTAGAATTTCCTGCGGCCGCAACACTTGCGGTTTTATTGGCAGGTTCTATTAGTATGCATCTTAAAATAAGCGATCTGTTGAAGAAAAGTTTTCCAGCAGCTTTGTTTTTAAGTATGTGTTTGCTGATTATCTTTTTGTAGATTACCAGTATTCTAAGAGCGCACCGAAGCAATAAAAAAAGTATCCGTTTATAAAGATTAGAATAAACGAAGGGGCAGAGGCTGTAAAGCTGTCTTTAACCTTTAAACGTATTAGAAAACCTAAGAGCATTAAAACACTCAATCCCAGACTTGCAAAAAATCCCACGGGAAAGTACAACAAACCGAATAACAATCCCAACGCACCTGCAATTTGAACAATTCCTGTAATTTTTCGCTGTGTGGCCGTAAGTTGAAATCTATCAAACTCTTCGACCAGCCTGGTTGAAAACAAACAATTATACCCATAAAATAAAAAGGCTAAGGCAATAGCGCCTATAAAAAGTTGAAGAAGTAATGTCATAGGGTAAAGGTACTACTTCAGGAGATGGTAATAAACGAAAACCGACCGATTTGGATGTTGGAGTAGGAGCGATGTAAGTTCTGCAAATAGCATAACGGACGCTTGTGTGATTTTTAAAAAGAGGTTTTAAAAATATTCCTATATTCGATATATGAAATTATTGAGACGGTTTAGGTTAAAATCGGTTCCTGGGAATGGCTTTAGGAAATATGTATTGTATGCTATAGGCGAAATTATCTTGGTAGTAATAGGTATTCTCATTGCAGTTAACATTAATAACTGGAACGAAGGCAGAAAAGGAGAGGCACAGCTGAATACTATTTTAAAGACCTATAAGAACGACATGGAAATTGATACCCTAGGCGTTGGGCAAGTATTGCGAATTTTAAAGGAGAAGAAAAATACCTATAAATTATTTTTGAGTGATACAGTGAGTAAAGAAACATATGTACAAAACCCCGAGGGATTTGGATTGGTCTTGAGTTTACTACCTTTTGAATTTCAGAATAAAGGGTATAAGATGCTAGAGAATTATACAACCAGCAACGAACTTGAAATAGATAGTTTGGTAATTAAGATTGTAGCGAATCATGCAGCGTATAAAGGGTTAATAGACCAAACTCAAACGCGCATTAGTGATGATGTCTCGGAAAACATGAGTTATTTAAAAAATAACCAATACTGGATTGGAGATATGTTGCTTGGCAAATTAGATAATGACGTTATGTACGATTATTTTACCGGCGAAATATACAAAGCACGCCTGGCAATTCATTCTACCTTAGTATTTGGTAACTTAGAGGTTATGCTACAACAATGGCTTGTGTATGCAAATGACATTCTGGAAGCGATCACAAAACGTTTGAAAACGAGTTAGGGGATGTTTTTCTAGATATAAAAAAGAGGATTATTCTCTGGTGAATGATCCTCTTTTCGTTTACTGCTACAAAGATTTCTTATTTCTTAAAGAAATCTAGTAATAGTTTATTCAATTCCTTTCTGTGGGTAAGGTTTAGTCCGTGTGGACCTCCTTTAACCACTTCATATCTATTATTTGGAATGCCTTTGGCAGCCTGATCTCCCGCCGTTTCTTTTGGTACAATGTTGTCACTATCACCGTGGACAATTAAGCAGGGAACGGTAACATTTTTAAGCTCGCTTCTAAAATCGGTTTCGGCCCAGGATTTGGCGGTTTGTATGGTCGCTCTGGGTGATGCCTGAGAAGCGATGCTCCAGTCGTAATGTAATTGGGCTTCGCTAATGGTGTCTTTATGATCTTCGTAATTATAGAAATTTTTATGGAAGTCTTTTAAGAAGCCTACACGGTCAGTTTCCAGAGCGTCCATAATTCCCTCCAGATCTTTCTTAGGGACACCGTTCGGATTATCATCTTTTTTCGCCACCAGTGGAATAATGGAACTTACCAAGGCAACCTTACTTAGGTTGTCTGTTCCAAAGTCGGTACAATAGCGAACTACTTCGCCGCCACCCATAGAAAATCCTACCAGAATTACATCTTTTAATTCTAGTTGGGTAATAATTTGGTGAAGGTCTGTAGTAAGGGAGCTATAATCGTAGCCATCCCAAGGGGCGTTACTGTGTCCAAAACCTCTGCGGTCATAGGCAATACAACGATATCCAGCATCGACGATGGCCCAAATTTGCTGTTCCCAGGCTTTATGGGAGAGTGGCCAGCCGTGAATTAGAATCACAGGTTGCCCGTGTCCGTAATCTTTAAAATATAAATCTACTTGATCTGTTTCTGTATCATTTGTTAAAAATGGCATATTCTTTTTTTTTTAATTGTTATGTCCATAAAGTTACGGCAAGCAGCAGCGTAACGAGCAAAAACACTATTAAACTTATGGTAAGGAATGGATAAAGTTATGTGAAAGACTTTTTGAAATTCGTCTGAATGGATAGAGCGTATTTAAATTTAGGATTTACGCTGTGGGTGAATTCTGAAATACACAACAAAAAGAATAAAAGGTAAAGGGTATGATCTATACTAACGGATAAAGTCTATTTTACATAATATAAATTATAGTACACTTTTAATATTGGATTATCCTGTGGATGATTTAATATTAAAACGATCGCCTTATCTAAGTGTTGTTAAGCTTAACCAAGTTTCGTGTAAGCTATAATTCTATATTATATAAAATATCCCTAGAATATATCGTATAGCTCATTTATAAGCTGTCTACGGATCATTGAACATTTTGGATTTGGTCTAACTTGAACACCTCGTTAGATTTGTACCATAATTGGCCGTTATGTAAAATTGCCGACGTGCCGTTGCGCTGTGATTGCTTTGTAAAAAAAAATGCTTTTGGCATTTTAGTTTACACACAATGTGCCAACGCTTGCAGCCGCACAAAGCTTAACTTCTTCTATTGTTTATAATTACGTTATTTGGGGAAATGTACGCTATAATTTTCTTTAAGCCATTCTCGCAAAGCGTTCCGCAAGAGTAAAAAATTTAATCCAACACACCAGCCACATAAATTTCTTTACACTTGCTCTATTTAGTCTTTTGTTTATTATTTTTGGATTGTAAAGTTTCATACCAATTTGAAGTAAACATTTGAAATTGTGATAGTCAATAGTAAATTATTATCTCTTTTCCTTGATGAAAAAAGAAACAAAAAATCAAGGCTGCACAAAACTTTGGAAACAATGTACGGCTCAATCACTATATTTTAGAAAACATTGTTACTCTATAAGACTGCTTCGAACTAGGTTTGAAAGCTATAAATGCCAATAAAATGTATTGCTAGACCTCTAAAATATTACGCTCTTTCACCTATTGTTTTGACCAAAGTTTTCTGAGGCCGAGTTTTAGATCGCGATTCTATTTTACATAATGCTATGAATTAATAGAATCTCTAAAAAACTCATAAATCATTACCATAGCTAATGTATCTAACTCACAATACATTAATAATGCTTTCCTTATTTCTAGTCTTTCTGCATCATCCATTTCTTGAAATTGTAACTTTGAATATGCAATTAGCGCTGCTCCCCCATTGTCAATTCCCTCTAAATCGGATATCAAATTATCCAATTCATCTTCACTCCATTCATCAAACAATTGTGGCAGGCTTTTATATGGACTAATAACTATATCATTTTCGTCAAATTCTATAAATACTTTATCATTATTAAAGTTTATACTAGATAAAGAAATCTCCTTTATAGATTTAGAATATTTATTTTTTAAATAGGAACTACTATTTAAAACTGCAGGCAACACTGCCTTTATAGAGTTAGAACCTTTAGTTTGTGGATCATAATAGTATAATTTGACGATTTCACATAAATCTATCATATCCCTATCGCCTACCCAAGAAATAGTACTGTCTTTTTTTGAATGACTAATCGATTGAATGAAATCAATTAACTCCTCTTTGTCATTTTCATTGGACGATAATAATTGCTCATGGATAGCATTAAGAATGGTGTTTTCATGATAAGAGTATTTAAATATACTCCCAACATCCAAGGACAAAGATTTTCTTAAACTTCTTATAAAATCATAGTTTGGAAAACTACCAGCTTCTGAATTAATATATTCAGTTTCGTGAGAAATAGAACCATCTTCTAAAACTTTATGATGTGAAAATTGAAAAGCAATTTGTTCATAAGGTTTTTTTCCTTTATTAAATGGAATTGCAACTGTCGAAGTTTCAAAATCAATAAAGTGCAATGGAAATTTCCAATTACTCATTTCTAATTTCAACCCATCAGTATCAATATAAGGTGTATTATCTTTTTCTTTAACTTTACTTATTTGTAACCACTGTCTTTCCGATAATGATAGTCCATAAGGTTTAGGTATTACTGTTATCTCATCTTCCGTTATGTCTTTCATTAAATATATTCCTTCTTCAATCAACTTGGATGCGGATTTAAAATTACCTACCTCATATACTTTTGGTTCATTTATAATGGTTTGTTTTGACACATTTAATTGTTTTGTCCAGCATTCAATGTATCCACTTTTTAAATCGTTCTCATTAACTAAGTAGAATTCGCAGTTTTTACATTTTACATTCACAGGAGAGTTTATCTTAATATCCTTTACATAATGCTCCGTAAATAGAGGAATAGCTTCTTTGAAGGTTAACGATTCATCATATTTAAAAACTCCATCTTTAATATTAGAAATAATTGAATCAACTGGTACTTTAGCTAAAATAGATTCTCCAATATCATCGTTGGTAGTTCCTGGTTCAACAATTATTCCCGTACGAATATTGGATTTTGATGTTATCTTAAATTTTTGATTTAAACCATCAACTGTAGCAGTTTTACTTTTATCAATTAACAACAGAAAAGGTTTAATTGTCCAATTTGGATATGCCTTTTGCGTTACATACTCCTGAAAAGCAATATCAAATAAATATGCCTTCCATTCACTTCTTAGTCCTCCCCTTTTCCCAACAATAGAAAATTCATCATTTGAATTAATTGATTTGGCTTTAACTTCTATTAATTCTACTATATCGCCCCGTTTTACTAAAATATCAACACGAATAAAGCAATTATTAAACAAAAAGGCTGGCTCATAAATAATGACATTTTCTTGTTTCAATAATTCATTAGTTTTCTCTACTGCCAAATCATAATCCCAAGGATTTCCTTCAATAAGTATTCCTCCTTCGTATTCTAATCTTGCCAATTCTTCAACTTGAAAACCGCCTTGTGCCAATGCTTCTAGAAAATCATCTCCTTTTTTTTGATTAGCGTAATCCTTTTTATTTGTATAGTAAAGCTTGGTTGGACATTCCAAGCCTAATTTAAACCTTGATTTTGATAAATATCTTTTCATTGATATTGATAAAAAAAGTTAGCCCCAGAAAAAGCTAACTTTGTGACTATCTTTTTACAGACATATTAGAATGCTTGTGTGTGGCAATATAAAATTGCAGAAATTATCTGGTGCATCCTTTTATTATTAAGAATATGGTTCTAATGAGCTTTTTGAATTTAATTCTTCAACCAAATCAAAATCATTCCATTTAGTAAACCAAAATTTCTGTTTTTCAACAAAGTAAATAAAATCATCTCTTTCGCTACTAGGCACTCCATAAAGAGTTAGTAGCTCTTTTTTAAATTTATTTTCATCTTCTTTTAGATATGGACAAGATACTAAATCAAAAAATAACAATACTAATTCAGTATGCTTTGCTCTTTGCGATTTTTCAATTTTTTTAATCTTAATTCTTATTGCATTTTTAACCATTACTTTAAGTCCGCGATATCTTACAATATCTTTGAAGTAAAATAATAAAACAGTAATTACAAAATAATTAATATCATTTTTAAACTCATATCGCTTTGGCACAAAACTAGAGTTTTTTGTTTTCATTACTTCATTCAAATTCAAGTATTTAACTAGCTGTTCAGTAGTCAACCTATAGTCTTTACCAAGTTCTTTAAGTACTATTAATAAGTAAAGTGTTTCTATTTGTAAATGCTCATTCAGCTTACTCTTATCAAGTACTAATATTATTTCATCTAATATTTTCTTAAATACTTTTTCTTGATTGATTTTATCAAATTGATTTAACAGTTTATATTTTATTACTCCTTTTGAATCTTCATAATTAAATTTATATCTCTTCTTGTATGTTTTAATTACTAAGGATAAAATATTTACTAATTTTATTGTAGAATTTACTTTTGGAGAAACACCATAAAGAAAAAATACAAAATCAAGAATTTCTTCAATGTATTTAGTGAAATTTGCTTCTTGTTTGATTAATTTTTTTTCTTCCTTTTTAGAAAGTAAACCTTGAAATTTTCTTTTTTCTAATTTTCTTTTATGTTCTTCATACTTCTTAATATTTCTCATTAAGCTACTTTTGTAAATAGCTAAAGTATAATTCATTACATCTCTATACAAAACATCAGACTCAACAACAATTGTTTTATATTCTGTAATTAATTTATTTGAACTACATCTAATATCAACATCACTTACCCTTATCTTTTTGTCTGGAACGAAATCTGTAATAGCTTTCTTGTCGTCTGGTATTTTTTTATCTTCCTTTTCTTTATCCTTTTTGATTTTAAACTTAACTTTTTCCTTTAAAAGATTTACAATTTTGTTTTTAGCTATTGTAATCTCAGTTATTAGAGGCTTTTCATATAATTTTGTTTTAGAATCATTCAAAGACATTTTATATTCCTTTAGACAGATTTTATAATTATCTAAAATTTCATCTTTAGTCTTTGCATCATTATAAAACACAAAAAAATCATCTACATATCTGTATATTTCATAATTCACTTTATGAATTAGACCTTTTTTTCTTAAAATTTGTTCAATTTTCTTATCAATTTGTTGCAAAATAAGCTCAGCAAAAATTCTAGAGAATTCTGGACCAATTATTATTCCATTCGTTTCTCCATAATTTGTATTCTGCATGAATTTATCAAATTTACCAGCAAAAGTATTTGAATCTCTATTCAAATTATTTTTAACAAACTCTTTGCTTATTAAAGCCCAAGAAAGTGAGTGAGTATAAATGCTGTCAAAACATTTAGCAATGTCAAACTTGAACATTTTATTATACTTTTTCTCTGCTCTATGATAAATGTAGTCTTCATAAAATTTGTATATATTGGAGTATAACTCATAAGTAAAAAAAGTTTTAAGATTTTTATACTCCTTCCCACTTTCTTCAATAAAATCATTTTCACTTCCTTTTTTCGTAGCTCCATCATTCAAATAAACAAACTTCGCTATGCTATCAGGTTTTCTGATTGAAAAGGGGCTTTGTTTAGAGTTATAAACAATAAGCTCTTTAAATTCATCATAAAAAGAGACTAATTCAATTTGACTTTTGGGATGTGGTATAGCTAAATCTCGAAAATCTTTTTCTTTATGTGTAATTTTATAGTGAAACGCTATTTTTCGTAACTCTTTATCATTCAACTTAAGGGTATTATTAGTTGATGTTGTAATGTTTTCTATATCAAAGAGAATAGAGAGTAATCGCTTTATTATGTTATCATCTTTACAATTTATCCAACTAATAGAATCTTCATTATATTTAATTTTATGGTTAACCAAAAATTGATAAAAATGACGATTTGAAAAAATAATCGGAGTCTCATAAGGCAGAACATCACTTAAAACAGCTCTTTCTATTGCATAACTAATTGGTTTTTTTGCTTTATTTTTTCTCATTCTATTTCCAAATTGATATTATCCTTTCAAAATTATTATCAAGTTTTTTAATTTCTTTCAACTTGTCTGGTCTTAAGTCAGGTATATTTTTCCTTTTGGAATTTATATTAAAAAACCTTTTATTAATAAACCCATCTGAAAAACTATATTCTTTTAGTTTTTTGTTTAAACTATTGAAAATACCAGTAGGTAGTTTTTCATCAATTATTCTAAGTAATTCCTTGTCCATATAGTCTAAATCATCACAATCCTGTTCAATCAGACTATTAGAATAATATATTCCAACTAAACCTTTTTTAGGTTTATGTAATCTTGTGTTTTTTGTTAAATAATTAAATCGATGTATTAATAATTTGGAAGCATCAGAAGGCGCAAATTTCTTTTGTTCAAGAAAGATATCTATAGTTTTTTCTATCCTTGTTAGATATCTATTCTTTTTATTTGTAGAAATTGAAGTTCCAATGTATTCAGAGTTTTCCATACTAAAGACATAACCTAAAAATTCTATTTTCATTAAGCTTTTGTCTCGTTCCAAATCGTAAGAAAATGTTTTTAAATGATTCATTAATAAATCGCTCTTATCAGTAATTTCTGTTACCTTTATTTTGTAATCATCTAAACACATTTTCCAGCTTGGAATAAAAAGAATAATTATGTCATCAACATATCGTGCATAATATGTAACATTGGTCAATCTTTTTATATTATTATCTACCTCGCGCATATAAAGTTCTGCTAAATATGCGCTTATTCCTGCTCCTCTAGGAATACCTTTTCTTTTCTCAACTGGTAGTTTTAGTTGATCTGTTAATTCGTTATAACTGTAAAATAAACTTTTAATTAGAGTCTTAGATTTTGGACTTAATAATTGATTATCGTTAATCATATTTAATAGCCTTTCTTGAGGAACACTTTCGTAAAAACCCTTGATATCTGTTCTTAACACTATTTTTGGAAAGTTGTCTTTAAGCAAAGCTTGAACTTGCTTAGAAATCAAATATCTATTACTTTGTTTTACCTTAAAAGTTCTATGAATATTATACTGTAGTTGTTTCATAGCGAAAAAAGATGGTGCATCTTTCTTTACTGGATAAACATCTTTATCACTAGCTTCATGCAAGAATTTCGTGAATTTAAACTTGAAATTTTTATCGTTTACTGTTTCGGTATATTCTTGTAAAGTTATTTCTAACTCATTCTTTTTCTTCTCCTCAATTTTTTTCTTTTCTTCATTAAGTTCTTTAAGATGTTCATCATCTTTCCCTATATCTCCTTTACTTTTATATGTTTTTATTATTTTTCTTTGCTTCTTTAATTCATTTGAAAGAGTATGAAACTTTTCCGAATAATATTTTGTTTCAAAATTCCCTTTACGGTTTTCAATTTCAAATATCTTATTAAAATTTTCTAATGAGAATGACTGATCGAGCATATAAGTATTTAATATCTTTTAAATTATATAAAAGGATTTCTTTCTAAAAAGAAAAATCTAGTTAGAAATTAGCTAATTAACAATACAAAGGGAGAGTTTAAATATAGCAAATTTTGTAGGAATATATTTGAGGAAAAACCGTAAATATTTGAATATTAATTAATTTATAGTCATTCCACACACATTACGCTTCCCTCCTACGTCGTCGCATAAAAAGTGTTCCATTAACATCGTAAAAGAAACTTCTTAGATTAATTTTTTTAAAGAAACTGAAGTATAAACTTTCACTTTTACCAAAGCTCAAGTTACATAACGCAGGACATTATAGAACAGATTATGACGTTTGAGTAAAACAGCAAATAGCGCCTTTTTCAGCGCTATTTAATATACTACTGGTATCGCTTCGCCACATAGCAATCTTAATTTTCTTACTTCTTTAGTTGTTCTAGCTTCACTTTTGCTTCTTCGTTACCATCTAGTTTAATGGCTTTCGTATAATATTCAATGGCTTCTGCTTTCTTTTTTTGGGATAGATAATAAGTACCTAGCGCAACATAACTTCTGGATTGGTCCGGATAAAAATGAACATTCATTTCAAAAAATGCCAAAGCTCGTTTTGAGAGCTTACGATCGTTAAGTAAATGACCGCCTACATCATTTACCAACTCCCAATCTGGCTTTACGTCCCGTTTCATACGACTGCTTAATTTTTTGTAATGCGTATAATACGGATCTGTTAATTCTTTAGCTGAATACTGTTTCGGGGTGTTAAATCGCCACACCTCCGGGAATACAAACCAGGAAAATACAGCTCTTAACCCATTGTACTGTGCAGGAATCGTGATACTTCCGTGATCTTCATCTTTAAAATACTCCCAGGTAAAAGTAAGTTGCTCTTTATTTTTGTCCAGGATATCATGAAACTTTAAATTGGCTCTCATTTGCTCACTAGACACCGATTTGTCTTTTCTAACGTTAACGGTATCCAGTCCTTTCCCAAGACTGTTTGCTACTGCAACATATAAAGATTTTTCTTTACGGTTTCCGTTCTCTAGTAATTGTTGTGTCTCCTGTACCAGTTTTTCCTTATCCCACCACAAACTTGGATCTATTGCCAAAAAGTTATCAAAAACATCCTGATGATTGAGATAGGAATACAACACAAATAAACCGCCTGTTGAATGACCGATGATGGTATGATTATCTTCGGTAGGATATGTATTCCTGATAAAAGGCTTTAGTTCGCTCTCCATAAACGTGAGAAAATTATTGGCGCCACCAGAAGTTTTTGATTCCTGTCCACGCTGAAATGGGACATGGGTTGGTGTAAAGTCTCTTGTTCTATCGGTATTGGTAATGCCTACAACGATAGACTTAGGCAGTTGCCATGGTACTAATCGTTTCATCATTCCTGTAACGGCATAAAAATGTTGTTTCGCATCCAGGACGTAGATTACAGGATATCTTTCAGCTTCATTAAAATCTTCCGGAAGTTGAATCCAGATTTCTCTTTGCTCTTTAAGCGTTTCAGAATATAGGCTATCAACCGTTCCTATAACGAGCTGCTTTTCGGTATTTTGAGTGTACTGCGCATGACTCTGTGTAAAAAAGCAGAGTGTGTTTATGAATACTATGATTTTAAACATTTTCATATTTAGAGTTTTAAGTATTACGCTACTTCAGATTTTAAGCTCCATTTATAGACTAAGATTCCTAACCTTCCTAGTACAAATGCAAGCAACCCAAAAGTGATGGTTAATAGCGATTCTTTTAATCGTGCCGAAAAAAGATCTGGCCTTGTTTCACCAAGCGCTTCTACCATATCAAACAGATCTATAATGCCTAACAGAGATCCCAAACACCCAATAACAAGGGATAATAAACTTGTGTCTACAACTAAGCCAATCATTTTTTTTGAATGGGTTTCGTCTTTGGATTTGCTTAGAAAAGCTTTTACAGTAAAAAATATGGACAGTAGTAATAACGCTAATATAATATACATCACGGGTCCACCTTGATTTAATAATCTCATAGTTAGCAATTTTAAAGATTTTTATAATTGAAGTCATTTAAACTTTTTGTTTGGAACCGAGAATGAAGGCTTTTGTACTCTGATGAAGTCATTTTTTAGCAGCATAGCCATGGCTACGGTTCTCAAAAATGGCAATATTAGGGTGCAAAATGCGAAATTCGCAGGTAAAAGAAAAAGTTTAAATGACTTCATAGTTCAAACTTAAGATGAAATTTGCTTCAAACGTTAGTTATGCGACTAACTACCAGTTTAAGTCGCGATTCTACATATGGAACTTATCTTGAATTTTATAATTGGCTGCAAAATGATCTTTTTCACTTACTTTTTATAATTTTTAAGTTCCGTAACTAAGGCTATGCAACCGAAAAATGATTTCAATTAAGCAAAAAACCGCTATTTTTCGCTTCAACCAAAAAAGTCAAGATGAGTTCATTGTTAAAACTCGGGTTAAACCTGTTATTCAGCTACAAAAAAACATCGGGAACAAAAAATGCGTTATTATTGTAGCATATTGGATACAAGTGAAGCTACAACCAAACATAACAAAACCGCTAAAACGTAGCCTACGTCATCTTTTATTCTGGTGTTTTATTTTAGTATTCTTCACCTCTATTTTTGGAGTTGGGAATACCTTCGACATGAATGTTGTGTACTTCTCCCTCTTTTTAATGCCAGTGACGATTGGCGCTACCTACGTTTCTATCTACAAATTACTACCCGATTATTTAATTACAAAACGGTACTTATTATTTGCACTTTATAGTAGTTACACCTTGATCATTTCAGTTTTTGGAGCTGTTTTTTCCATCTTTTTTGCCTTGGCGTTTCTTACAGATTTTAAATTTGAAAAAATGACTGTTTTAAGTAAAAGCAGTGTTTTTATAATTACCAGCATTTGTTTGGTTGTGATTGTTGTGAGTGCTTTTAAGTTGTTGAAATTAAACCTAAAACAATCGAAGAACAACGCTGTGTTGGAAGCAAAATTCTTAGCTGCGCAACTGAAATTAAAGGAACAAGAACTGAAGTATCTCAAAATGCAAATCCATCCGCATTTTTTGTTTAATACGCTCAATACGATGTATGGTCTAGCTTTAAAAAAAGCAGAGCAAACGCCAGATATGATCTTAAAGCTATCAAACTTATTAGATTATCTATTGTATCAAACTGAAAAACCGTTTGTACTCCTTTCTGAAGAGATTGAGCATATTAAAGATTATATCGCACTGGAAAAAATGCGTTTTAATGATACGTTACATGTAACTATGGAGGTAAAACTAGCATCCCAAAATACAACCATTGCTCCCATGCTGCTGCTTCCGTTTGTAGAAAATAGCTTTAAGCATGGGAGCATTACAAATGGAGTTTTACAAATTAACATTGAAATTAAAGCAGATGTGGAGTCGGTTCATTTCCGAATAAAAAATTCGAATTCCGATCCTATAGCTACTCAGGATGGAATTGGGTTAGATAACATTAAAAAAAGACTGGAATTAGTGTATCCAAATAATCATGAATTACGAATAGATAATACGAATGATGCTTTTGAAGTAGCCTTACAACTAAAAACAACGAGCAATGCATAACACATCTTATATTTCTTGTTTAATTGTTGATGATGAAGATATTGCCAGAGAAATTATAGCAACCCATTTGTCTAAAATTAAAAACATGAATGTGGTTGCGAGTTGTAGCAATGCGCTGGAGGCATTTAATGTGATAAGCAACCAGCAAATCGATCTCGTTTTTTTGGATATTAATATGCCGGAAATTTCAGGTATTTCATTTGCAAAATCTATAAATAACGACATTAAAGTTATTTTCACAACGGCCTATAGAGATTATGCTGTAGAAGGTTTTGAATTGAAAGCTGTAGATTATTTATTGAAACCTATTTCGTTTGATAGATTGAAACAAGCCTTGGATACTTATTTTGAAATCTACGGAACTATAACACCTACCAACACCACTGTACAAGAGATTTCAGATTTTATGTTTGTACGGTCTGAACGTAAAATGATTAAGGTGGATTATAGCTCAATTCTTTACATAGAAAGCTATAGTGACTACCTAAAAATACATACCGAAAGTGAAACTATTGTAACCAGGGAAACTATCACTGCCATAGAAGCTAAACTACCAAAGCAGCAGTTTTTAAGGATTCATCGTTCTTATATTATTTCAATTCATTTTATTCAATCCTTTACAAACGAATACATTACCATAAACAACGAAGCACTCCCCATTAGCAGATCTTACAAGAAAGCTGTTTTAAAGCAGCTGGAGAAATTTTGATGATGCTTCCATAAAAGCGTATTTCAAAGCTATGTAACATACTATTGTATCGCTCCGTCAGAGATTCATTGATTTGTATTGTACTAATTCAACCATTTGATAAATTCTTCAAATTAGTATTTTACTTTAGATCAAAAATATAGTTTACTAATACATCAGTATCATTTAAAACATTTTCTAGTTTCATTTCTATTTTTTTATCTGGAAGTATCCCTATATTAAGAGGTAGTTTAGGCACATGTACCGATTCTCTTTCTGTCCCTATTTGTAAACCTAATTTTGTATTTTTTAAAGGGGCTACTCCTCTTCCAGGATGTGTACTGTAAGTGCTGCCACTTTCTTCACCTAGTATAGTCGCTAACTTATTGTGCTTTATAACGGCTAACATTTGAGCAGTAGCAGAAGCGGAACGACCATTGGTTAGTACGAAAATATTTTTACCGCTTATAGTATTATCTCTTTTTGGTGTTACGGTTGAAGGTCTACCTCTTCTATTATTTAATTCATTGTCTTCGTAAAAATCTATTTCGGTATTCGTGATATATGACAATATGTAATTAGTACATTCAGGATTTCCTCCTCTATTGCCTCTTAGATCAAAAACAACTTTCTCTATATTTTCTTCTTTAATTGTCTTTATGTAGGTATCTATTTCTGCTTTAAAAAAATCAATGTTTTGTCTTCCTCTTGGGAAATAATTAAAATTCTTAATTCTTATTATAGCCGTGTTTTCTTCTTTATTTACCTCCAAACGTAGCCTAGGTTTATTTATGAGTTTAGCTTTGTAGCTTGGTGCAGGCTCATCAATATAAAATGTGGTCGTGATTTCTCTTTCAGAATTATGAGGTGTAAACTTTATGGTATACGCACTATTAAAACCATAATAACTATGATAATAATATAAAAAGTTGACATTTAAATCTCCCCTATAAAAGCTTTCATTAAAAGCATCTGCAGAAATGGTTGTTTTTAAAGTACTATATATTTCTTTGGCTGAAATTCCATTAATTTCCAATATTTCGGAACCGACATTCATTTCTATATTTTCAACACAATTATTTATTGCATACATTTTATCATCTTCAAACCAAACCAGTAATGGCAACCAATACTTTTGCGGTGTGCTGAAAAATCGATTATCAACTACGCGCGTATGTAAACATCCTAAACTTGTAACTATTGGTGATACTATTTGATAAAACTCCTGTACTGTCATGGAGTCTTTAATCTTCTTCCTTTGTGTATCTACCAAATTGGTATAAGATGCCTCGTCAATAAACTGAAATGGAGTTGGGTGCTGCTGTAAGGTCTCTACTAGCTGATTATAATCTTCTACTAATTTATCTTTCTCAATTTTATTATTGTGTTTTATAAAGACAGAATCTTTACTAGTTGTAGTAAGTTTGGTGTGATATAATTCTGTTTTTAGAAGTTCTATAGGATTATCTTTATCATAGATATATTTAACGCTCGTAACTCCTCCCCTTTCTAGTATGGTTCTATTGGTATCATAACTACCACGCTCAATTAGATTTCCTATGGTGTCAAATTTATAACTTGAATAGGCGTCGTTACTTCTCTCATCCAACATATAATTGCCATCTAAATCGACAGTGGCATATTTTAGGCAATTTCCGTTTTTATCGTAGGTTGCAAATCCGCCAGCTGTTCCTAAAAATGAACCAACAACTGGTTTGTTTTCAGCATTAAAAAATTTGAAGTTTACTAAATTAGTATGCTCATCGTAAGTTGCTTTATCTATCGCTATTCCTGTTTCATCATTTATTAAATTCAGATTTTCATCAACATTGTTCATAGATAACAAGATTCCGTCATCGTCGAAATTGTACACTACATTATAAAATTTATAATAAGGACGCATAGGGACAGTAACACCATTGGTATCTTTTCTGGTCTCTAATACAGCGTTCCTGTCAATGTGTTTCCATTGGTATTCAAATACGTTCCAGCTATTATTGATAGGATTATCATTTTCATCGTAAAACTGTAAGCCTACTCGCTTCCCTGTTTTATTATAGGAATATACTTCTTTATACACGCCCATACCGTTAGTAGTTGATTCGCCTGCTACATTAAAAAAGGTTCTAATTTCTTTGTTACTACTATATTCAATTTTAGTTTTTGGAGCTAACGCTCTTTTTCCGTCAAGGACACCACTTCTGTTCAAATCGATAAGCGTATCCTTATATAGATATTCAATACCAATGAGCCTATTAGAGGTATCATAACTTAATTTGAAGTGATTGGTACTTTTACTTTCTTCTTCGGTTAATGGTATTCTTCCTTTTGTTTCTGAATAAGGTGTTTCCCGAAATATTAAATGGTTAAAATATTTAATTGTATCAGTTTTGGCTGTTAATTGAAATCCTATAAAGAAGAAGATTATGAAATATCTTTTCATGTTTGAAGCTTTTGAAACAAATATAACTAAATAATTAGTTTAAACTAATTATTTAGTTTCAATTGATATATTACAAAGTAAATCTATGCTATACACATTTCACTACGCTCCTTCCGTCTTATCAAAATAACAATACTACATTTCAACCCTTGTTAACGACGATTGAACGTAAAGTCATTCTATAAATCGGCCAAAGGTTACATATTTGACCTGCTGCTTCATCTTATTATTTTAAATTTGAGTGCTGCCAACAGGAACGTTAGAAAACTAACTGGTTAAACAACAACCGAAATACTATGCTGGTCAATAAAAAGATACGTATACAATATCTAGGCTTTGACGACTTTTGGTTTTCGGTGCTGGGAATTCTAATTTTAGGACGATGCACCCTATTAGGCGCTTGTTAACTTGCTGGCATATTTTGCCTTGATCATCATATAAATACCATAGGCAACTAATCCTAACGCAATGATCACTAATACAACGTTCCCAAAAGTACCTTCAAGAAAACTAAACGCTTGTTTTTTTCCGGCGAGATCCCCACTATCTTGTGTAAAAATCCCTCTGAATAGTAAAAACGCGGTGATAGCAATTACAATACCACGAGCCGTAAATCCTAGCTGACCAGAACGGATAAGAGCTTGCTGTGCCTTTTTATCCAGGCTCGTCTCCTCTATTTTTTCTCTGAATTTCCCTGAATATGCCTGATAAAGTTGGTAGATAGCCTTACCCAATAGGGCTACTGCGGTAGCAGCTAACAATACGTTGCCCCAAGTGCTGTCCAGGAGTCCTCCGCCACTGCTTCCTCCACTTCCGGAACCAGCTTCCAGAATAATCTTTACGGCAGAATAAGACAGAAATCCGTAAAACAAACCACTAAAAAAATAGGCGACTCTTACCGTTAAACCCTTCAAACCTGTACCGCGGTCTTCTGGATCTGCAAAGGTTTGATACCATCTCCAAAATACATACCCCGCCAATCCTAACGCTATGAGCCCTAGCAATACTTGACCAAAAGGTTGTTTTGCAACAAATTGAAGTGCGCCGGTACTTCCCGATTCTTTTCCTCCCAAACCTAAAGTTGTCATTATGGTAAGACCCCCTATAAGAATGTAAACCAGACCTTTGGTTGCAATTCCAAATCTTGCAAAAGTTTCTCTTTTCTCAGCCATGATACTAATTATTTTGGTTGACGCAATTTACTGTTTAGCATTAAAACCCATCCAGGATATTCCCAAAAAGTGAGTGCTGCGTATGTACCCGCACATCTTTATTTAATAGGTAAGCGCTCATAGATTTCCAGAGTAGATTTTATTCACATTAATGAAGGAAAACTTGCTCTTATTTTTGAGTGGCTTTCATTTCCTCAAACAATTCTTTAAACAACCCCCGAGCGATCAATACTTTCATAATTTCATTGGTGCCCGCATAAATTCTGGCTACTCTATTATCTGCATACATGCGGGCAATGGGGTATTCCCACATATAGCCATACCCACCAAATAACTGTAGGCATTCATCTACCACCTTCCCGTGCATTTCGGTAGCTGAATATTTCGCTATGGAGGCGCTTTCGGCAGTAAGCTCGTGCTTAGCTAGTAACTGTGTGCAGCGATCTAAAAAAGCCTGGTGTAGCTGGAGTTGCGTGGCACATTCGGCTAACCTGAATTGAGTGTTCTGAAATCCAGCAATAGGTTGGTTAAAAGCGGTTCTTGTGGAGGTATACTCAATTGTTTTTTCGATGGCACCCAGAGCGCCACCAAGTGCAGCAAGGGCTACAGCTAGCCGTTCTCTGGCTAATTCGGTCATCATAATTTTAAAACCGTTTCCTTCTTTTCCTAATAAATTTTCTTTTGGGACTTTTACATTATCAAAAAACAATTCGCAGGTATCCTGGGCTTTCAACCCTATTTTTTTAAACGGGATTCCTTTTTCAAAGCCTTCCATGGTACTTTCCATCAATAACAAGGAGACGCCTTCTTTTGCGGTACCCACATTGGTTTTTACGGCAACGATAGCCATATCGCTCATATAGCCATTGGTAATAAAGGTTTTTTGTCCGTTTACTACATAATGGTCCCCTTTGTCTACTGCGTTTGTTTTAATGGCTTGCAAATCGCTCCCGCAATTGGGTTCTGTCATCCCAATGGCGGTAATTAGTTTCCCCGAAGCCATCTGTGGCAGGTATTTTTGTTTTTGAGCTTCGGTTCCATACTTTAAGAGATAGGGTGCCACAATATCTGAGTGCAATGAAAAACCGGGACCCGTAATTCCTTCTCTATTCAGTTCTTCTATGAATAAAGCGCTAAAACTAAAATCCAAACCACTGCCCCCATAAACTTCCGGCATGTCTATACATAGCAATCCCAAGGCGCCGGCACGTTCCCAGATGTTACGGCTTACCATCCCCTTTTTTTCCCAGCTGTCTACATGCTCCATGATATCATTTTTGATGAAATCCTGAATCATTTGTTGCATCATGGTGTGTTCTTCCGATGCATATAGTTCACGTTCTAAGAGTACATTTTTTAACATAAGATTTGATCTTTTGGAGTATTGCTACTTTCTTTCGCTATTAAAGATACCTATTAAATATGAGTCCAAATACATTTCTACTCCACGCCTATCCTCCTATCCTTAGACAGGCTCAGGAAGGCTTCGGGCAAAGGCAGAATTTACCCCTCATCTATTTTATACCTAAGCGCTAGTGAATCTTACAGGGTGGTATTACATTTTTAGAGAAACATTCTGGAAAGAAATAGTAAGGTGAGTTTGTGTAAACCATTTTTTCCTACTACAGAGCCACCACACCAATACGCGGGGCAGTATATAACCACTTATACCTCTCTACGGAGTACTTCTAAGGGCGAACTTTTTAAGACTCCCTGGATATTGCTTAGTCCAATGGCCAACACCAATGCTGAAATACCAGGCAAAAACACCAGAAACGGAATAACAGAGGGTACAAAAGGTTCTTTAAAAACAAAAATTGCCAGGAGCAAACTACTTACTAATGCCAAAAGAATTCCTACTAAACTGCCTAAAATACCTAAAAACAAATACTCCAGTGCTGCTATTTTTAGTATTTGAGTATTCTTAGCACCTAAGGTTCTAAGTAGGACACTCTCCTTTATACGCTGGTATTTACTAGTGCGAACAGAGCCAATTAAAACGATAATCCCTGTAAGAATACTAAAGAACGCCATAAAATTAATAATCCATGAAACCTTGTCCAAAATATCTTCTACAATAGTATACACTTGCCTAAGGTCTATGATAGACACATTTGGGTATTTTGCTACCAGTTCCCGTTGCAAAGCTGCGGAAGTTTTTTCGTTAGGTACGTAGGTGGATACCACGTTAAACTGAGGAGCATTTTCCAGCACACCGGTTGGAAATACAATGGAAAAATTGGGTTGTAATCGTGCCCAATCTACTTTCCTGATACTCCCCACAATAGTTTCCATAAGCACGCCTTGTACATTAAAAACAATAGGATCTCCAATGGTTACTCTGGCGTCCTGGGCCAGGTTGTCTGAAATTGAAATATGGATTGGATCTCCAGCTGTTTGGGTAGGAATCCAGGTGCCTTCGGTAAGCTCTTCGGACGAGATAAGTGCCTCGCGATAGGTGGTTCTAAATTCATGATTTAAAATCCAACCTCTTATTTCACTGGTACTATCCTGGCGAATCTCATTGACAAGGGTTCCCTTCAAACTATGCATACGCATGGTTACCAGCGGAATGTTATCTATGATGGGGAAGTTATTTGAAGTAAATGTATTTATAACACCAGGAAGCTGGTCGCCTTGCACATCCAGTGTGATGAGGTTTGCAGTATCTGACGTTTGACTCACGCTAGTCTTAGCTAATAAAATGTCCTTGGTAAAATATAAGGTGCTTATTAAAAAAGTCCCTAAGCCAATTGACACTAGTAATACTAAGGTTTGATTATTAGGGCGAAATAAATTTAAAACCCCCTGGCGAACTGTAAAACTTGCCCGTTTTGGAAAATAGGTTTTTACAAATCGCATAACGAGTACAGCAATCCCAGCCAAAATGCCGAAGGTTACCAAAATACCCACTACAAATGCAAATGCGAAAAGCAAGTCCCCTAACAACCAAAATGAAAACAGGTATAAAAATAAGATAATCAAGACAAAGACAACACCCCTTGCTTTTGCGGGCTTTTTAAAGGGGACACTCCCTATTCGCAACACTTCTAAAGGAGATACATACCATGTACGTAAGAGCGGTAATAAGGCAAACAATACCGACATAGAAAAGCCTAATAAAACTCCCATAAATAAAGGTTGCAGCGGGATACTGATGTCAACTTCAAACGGTAAAAATTCTTTTAAGAGATAGGGAAAGAGTTCCTGAAACCCTACGCCAATGAGGGTTCCGATTAGCCCCCCCAGGATGCCAATTCCAGAAATCTGGATTAGAAAGATCAAGAAGCTTTGTCTTCTTGTGGCACCCAGACATTTTAAGACGGCTACCGCCTGTAGTTTTTCTTTGATATAAATATTTACAGAGCTTGCAATCCCTACGCACCCTAACAGCAAGGCAATAAAGGCTGCCAAATTTAAGAACTTGCTTATGTTTTCGTAGCGTTGTCCTAAACGCCTACTCGTACTGGTATGGGTATCTAAATCACTATTTTCTGTATCCAGCATGGGGCCTATACGTTTTTCCAAATCTAATAGGTCTACTGTGGGCGCTTTATAAAAATACTGATACTCTTTCCTGCTTCCAAACTGTAAAAGTTGAGTCTCACCAATATACCCATTTGGAATGACTACTGTGGGAGCTACAGAAGTAGAAATAGCCGTACTGCCGGGTATGGCTTTTAGAGCCCCCGAAATTGGTAAGGTTACCTCTCCTATTTTAATAGAATCGCCAGGTATTACATTAAACTGTAGCATAAGGGTAGCGTCTACTAAGGCACCACCAGATTCCTGGTAGTTTAAAGCAGCAGCAGCAGGCTGGGTATCCATAGTTCCATAGAACGGAAAATTGCCTTCCATGCCTCGAACACGTACCAACTTGGTGCCTCCGTTCTTCGGAAAAGCAATCATGGACACGAAGTTTACTTCTGAAGCGTCTGGCTTTAAAGAATCTATAATAGACTGCGCCCGTTCACTGGGAAGTTGCCTACTATCGATTATAAAATCGGCACCCATTAACGCTTTAGACTGTCTCTGTAAATTATCTTTAAGATTCTGACTAAACAATTGTATAGAAACTACCGCCGCAATTCCCAAAATAATAGAAGACATAAATAGTAGCAGACGCACCCTGCTCGCTTTGGCATCGCGCCATGCCATTTTAAATAGCCAGGTGGTATGTACTTTGGATGGAACTATTTTTTTACTCAAAATACGGCCGTGGGTTCGTTAGAGATTATTTGCCCACCTTTAAGTCTTAATATTTGTTGGGTTCTGTTGGCCAGGTCTAAATCGTGAGATATAATAACTAAAGTTGTTCCTGCATCTTTATTAAGCTGAAATAGTAATTGAATGACTTTTTCTCCAGTTTCTTCATCTAAATTACCCGTAGGTTCATCTGCAAATAGAATTGTAGGACGATTTGAAAATGCTCTTGCCAATGCCACACGCTGTTGTTCCCCTCCCGATAATTGAGAAGGATAATGATGTGCTCTGTCTGCTAGGCCAACTTTGTCCAGTAAGATCTTTGCTCTTGTAACGGCATCTTTTGCACCTTGTAATTCCAGCGGTACACTCACGTTTTCGAGCGCGGTAAGCGTTGGAAGCAATTGGAAATTTTGAAAAATAAAACCCACTTCGGTATTGCGTAACTGTGCCCGTTCATCTTCGGTTAGTGTGTTTAGGTGATGCCCACATAATTCTACGGTACCAGCATCGGGCTTATCTAAGCCAGCGCATAAGCCTACTAAAGTTGTTTTACCACTTCCAGAGGGTCCTACAATAGAAAAGGTCTGTCCTTTTTCAACTTCAAAAGACACATTTTGCAAAACCGTTAATTGTTTTGAACCACTTGTATATGTCTTTTCTAGCCCGTTTATCTTTAATATCTTTGACATTTAGCTTTTTAATTTTTCCGTATCTTATTTATGCATACCTATATACAAAGATTCTTAAATGTAGCGCACGATGTGCTACCAAACGTCTTAAAGTTTTGTTATTTTCTACTCTTTCTGGTACTGTTTTCCTGCGGTAACGATGTTACAACCAAGCCACAGGAACAAACCACTACTACAGACACTAGCGATACTACTATGACCAACACAAGCTCAAAAAAGACCATCCTCTGTTTTGGTGATAGTATTACAGCGGGTTATGGTCTGGACGATACTATGGATGCATTTCCCAGCGTGCTTCAGTCTAAGATCGATTCGTTGGGGTTAGCGTATGTTGTTGTAAATTCTGGGTTAAGTGGCGAAACCACTGCTGGCGGAAGAAGCAGAATAGAATGGGTGCTCCGTCAGGAAATCGATATTTTTCTTTTAGAATTGGGCGCTAATGACGGCTTGCGAGGGGTTCCGTTATCTGAAACCCGAGCCAACCTACAGGCCATTATTGATGCGGTTCGCGAGAAAAACCCTACCATACCTATCATACTTGCAGGAATGGAATTGCCACCTAATATGGGGCAGGAATACACATCAGAATTCAGATCGGTTTTCGCCGATTTGGCAAAAAAGAATGGGTTGTTGTTTATTCCTTTTATCTTAAAAGATGTTGGAGGTATAGCTGCTTTAAATCAGAGCGATGGCATACACCCTACGGTTGAAGGTCATAAAATTGTTGCCAATACCGTTTGGGAAGTATTGGAACCCGTGATCAATCCATAAGGATTGTATATATCTACAATAGAAAAAGGAACTACCTTCTTATAAATCGGTTACAGGTAGTATCTTTGTTCTATGCCTTTTAAAAAACTACATCCCGAAATACAAGAGAAATTAGCCTCTTTTGAAATAGAAACCCCTACACCCTTACAACGTAAGAGTATTCCTGTTATAAAAAGTGGTGCTAACGTTTATTGTACAGCTCCAAAAGACGCTGGAAAAACTACGACACTTATTCTTACTACCTTGCATACCTTAAAATTTGAAGCTGTTGGTAATGCTCCAAGAGCGGTAGTGCTGGTAGAAAATAAGGAAAAAGCTCTGGAGTTATACGATGCCTTTTTGGAATATACCAGACATACTCCGGTACGCGTGTATGTAGGGCATGAACATCTTCATGTAGATGTACAAAAATCTGAAATCTTTATGGGAATAGACATTCTTATTTCTACACCTAAGTCCATGAACAAGTTGTTTTTGATGAATGGAGTACCTGTTTCTCAATTAAAAATATTTAGTGTAGACGATGCGGAGTTTCTTGTGCAGCAATCGGCATATAAGGCGCTTATGTCAATTACGCAAAGTATTAAAAAATGCCAGTATGTGCTGTATTCAGAAAAAATAGACCCAAAACTAAAACGCTTTGAGGCCTATTTTATGGAATATTCTAAGAAAGTCACTGTTTGAGAGAATACATCCAAGTACAAAGCTGCAATTACAAAGAAGTAAGACACTATGATTCCTAAACTACATTATATATCACAGGGAAGTTCTCCAGAAGAACATCTGGAGAATATTCAAAAAGCGTGTACTGCTGGGGCAGAATTGGTGCAATTGCGTTTGAAAAAACTTTCAGAAAAAAAACTTTTAAAGGTTGCAAATGAAGCTAGAGAAATCACCTCTCATTTTCAGACAAGATTACTGATTAACGATCATTATAAAATAGCAAAAGAAGTAAAGGCAGATGGTGTACATTTAGGGAAAACAGATGCCAACCCTACGCTTGTTAGGAAGTTTTTACACTCGTGGCAAATTATTGGCGGCACAGCAAATACAATTCAAGACTGCGAAAGATTACTTGATGTACAAGTAAATTATATTAGTTTAGGCCCTTTTAGAGCAACCACAACTAAGGACACAACCCTTCCTGTATTAGGTTTAAACGGATATACTGCTATTACAGACATCTTGAAAACAGGCACTCCAATACTAGGTGTTGGTGGCATTACCACAAACGATGTTACAGCGCTTTTAGAAACGGGTATTTCTGGTGTAGCTGTTTCTGAAGCCATCACACGTGACTTTAATACCATACGAATTTTTAACCAATTACTAAATGCATCGGCTACAGCAGAGCAGCGCCATACTTTTGAATAAAGTATGCAAGGGAGTACAGTATATTGGATTTTTATTTCTGGAGATCGCTATTTTTAAGAGATCCTGCTATTAAGCAGTATTTGCGGTGACCGTTGCCAGAGATATTTAGGTGCCAACATAACACAGGTAATTGACAGATTTTAATGCATTAATAAAAAAGGAGTAGTATGAATTTAAATTTAGTTTCTTGTGACGCACAGAGGCCCGACAGAAGAGCGATAGCCAAGTGTATCGTGGAGATAGCAAACGTGAATGATTCCCTGGCAAATGAGCTTACTGGCTACCTTCTGGAAGGAGATGCTGTAGCTATTGCCATTCAGGACAAAGACACTGCATCTGCGCTAAGAGCTTTGCGTAAACTGGATATTGACTATGAAATTATAGAATGAACTATCCAATACGTTTATAACTGATTTACATAATAAATCTTTTCACTGAAATTCCTACTTTCGGATTGGCAACCTAATTTGTGAAGGATATTTTTTTGAGTGATACACTTTGTTTTGAGCAACAACTGCTTCAGATTCGTCATAATTAGTACCTCCTGTATTAAGATTTCTAGCAAAACGAGGGAAATTACTGCTGGAGATTTCAATTCTAATGCGGTGACCCTTTCCAAAATAATTACTGGTGGACATAGGAGTTAATTCTAAAGGATACACTTCGCCTTTCTTCATAAACACTTCTTTGTCATAGCCTTCTCTGTACCGCGCACGTTGTATGGTTTCATCCAGGTTATAAGCGGTTCCGTCTGGGTACACATCTATCAGCTTAATGGTGAAATCGGTGTCTTTTGCATCGGACGATACGTACAACATAGTTTCAATAAAACCGCTTACTTCTACGCCTTCCGTCAGCACATCGGTCGTGTACACTAAAATATCGGGACGTGCTTCCAGTTCTTTTTGATCAAAAGCACCACCTTGTACCGCATTCCCTGTACAACATACATTTCCACCCAATGAATTCACTGGATTCATTGGGTCGTAGGTAAAGGAATCTGGCGTGTCTTTCCCTGCTTTTTTCGTTTGCAAGGTTCCGGTACTTTTTGCAGCGCCCGCATTTCCGTCGCTATTTAGAAAGTAGGTGGTTAGCTTCGCATCTGCCGGTGGCCATTGCGTTGCTGCTTGCCATTTGTTACTTCCCATAGTATAATACTGCACACGCGGTGTTGTCTCTTTGAAATCGTTTTTATCGCCTTTTAACCAGTAATCCAACCAGCTATAAATTTGTTCCTCATAATTAAGGCGTGCATCGCCTACACTTCGCTGTCCTACAACGGTGTTCTCTGTAGCACGCGTATAACCACAGTGCAAGGTAGGTGCAATAACCAAATACTGATTGTCTCTTATTTCGGCATTCTTTGCATTGTTGCGCACGTGATTAAACAAGGCAAGATTTGGTGTGATAGAAACATCGTACCAAGAAGCAAACCAAAAACTTGGCACCCCAATTTCCATATCGTCATGATACAATCCACCTTCAAACCACGCCGGATCATTCGGCTTGCGACGCACCATTTTATCAAAGATTTCGTGCTTTCCGTTGATGTTTTTCAGAATATCTTGTATAGGAAGGTGTTGTAAGGCTTCAGCCATATCTATGGGCGGATTCTCTGGAGCCAGATCATAAAAGCGCGAGATGCGTATAAGATCTTCCTGCGTAGCCCCTTCTGGAATTCTAGGTTTAAATGTATCGTGTTCTACCCCGTATAACCAAGAAAAGAATAATAATTGTTCCACACCCCCGCGATACCAGTTTCCTTGCTCCATAATATCTCCTACGCGTCCTACTCCTGCGCCAAAACCTTGTGGCACCATCGCGGCGTGGGATGGATGATCTAAAGCTGCCACTGCCATTTGCCATTCGGCCGTTGAGGAACATCCTATGGTTCCAATTTTCCCATTGGACCACGATTGGTCTTTCATCCATGAAAAAGCATCATACCCATCAGTTAGCGGAACACCCAGTATATCCCAGGTACCTTCAGAATAATAGCGACCGCGTTCATTTTGCACTACGTAGGCATAGCCTCTTTTCACCATTTCATACGCTTGCTCTGCGGTGCGTGTTCGTTGTTCGCCATCGCCCCAGGAATTAAAATTGTAAGGCGTTCGCGAATAAATAATGGGAACTTTCTCGTTGCCTTTTGGTCTGTAAATATCGGTAGCCAAACGGATCCCATCACGCATGGGCATCATCACTTTCTGATCTATAATCGCGATTTTTTCTAATTTTGAGTAAATATCTTCTGATGTAGCTTCTTGTGCCTGTAGCTGGATGGTTTGAAAAATAAGAAGTACTAAAAACAATGGAATGTTTTGAAAACGTTTCATACTAGGAGTGGTTGGTTAATAACCTTATAAAGTTACTGATAATAGATGAGTAACGTCCAGCAGTTTTGCTAGTTTCCAATTTCAGTAGAAAATGAAGTGTTATCCTGCAGAAATTCCTTTTCTACTTTCTTCGGAAATAGGAAGGTTCAAGCTCCCCTACGCTCAAGTTTAGTATCTTGCATGCTTAAACTACTCCTATGAAAATAACCTTAGTGTCATGCGATGCACAGCGGCCGGATAGTAGAGCGATTACCAGATGTATCGATGAGATCTCAACAAACAGTGGTGGGCTTTCTTCCCCTGAACTTACTAATATCCTCTTAGAAGGAGATGCTGTAGATATTGAAGTGGAAGATAAAAATACCCCTTCAGCCTTACGAGCGTTGCGGAAATTGGATATTGATTACGAAATTATAGAATAATACAAACTCATTAATGAACGTGATTTTGGCTTCTGTCTTACTTTATAAGGATTTTCTACCCATATATTCTTTTACAAACGAATCTTTTCCTTCTAAAAAATTTCTGGGGCTACTTCCAATCATTTTTTTAAAATCGTGTATAAAATGTGCTTGGTCATAGTACCCACAATCTAATGCCAAATGGTGTAGTTTCTCCGTATTTGAAGTGTTTAACAGTTCAAACACCGTATTTAATTGAATCACTTTACAAAAATATTTTGGCGAAATTCCTACAACCTCTTTAAATTTTCTTCTAAAATGCCTTAAACTAATATCTACTCCACGAGACAACTCTTCTTGGGTTATATTACCTCCCAAAGTATATATTTTTGTGATAGCAGCTTCTAGCCATTTAATTTCTGGCAGCTTCGTTTCAAGAAGCGATTTTAAAAACTCTAGTAGTGTTTCAATTCGCTCATCTGTTGTTTTACAGGTTGATAATACTAAATGCAAGTCTTTATTTACTGTAGTTGGCACTACATTTTGAAAATTGCTCCATTTATTTAAAAAATAAGATCCCGGTTTATGAAATAAGTAATAGGTTGTTAAAGGATGAAGGACTAAACCTATTTGTCCAAATTTTCCTTGAAGTTTTATAGAAATATCTGCATCAAATATCTGACCTGCTATATGCACTCTTGAAGTGGGCTTTGTCTCAACACTATTAACAGAAATTATTGGAATACTATCATATACATATATTATCAATGGATGTCCAGTAGCAAAAACAGGGTATACTGTATCTAGCTTATATTCCGATTTCCCTTCAATAATACTTACTACAATTTTTTTTAGTTCTTGTGGTATCTCATAAGATAAATTAGTAGCAAAAGATTTTTTCATACAAAATGTATTTAGAAGTCATGTCCGATATATACAATGAATTAGCTATTTATTGAGCTAAGTTTGGTGAGATTCATAGTAAAAATAAACATTTTAAAAAAAAGGATGTTCCCTTTTTATGATTATAAACCAAGGAATAGAAAACAACAATTATGAAAATGCTAAAACCACTACTACTCACCTTTGCTTTTTTATTAATAAGCAGTACTACACAAGCCCAATTTTGGAAAAAGCTAGAAAAAAAAGTAGAAGATGCGACCGAGCGAGCCATTATAAGAAAGACAGAACAAAAAGTCACTAAGGAAACTGAAAAAGGCATGGACTCTATTTTGAATCCAAACACAGGTAAAAAAAGGAAGAAAAAAAGTAGAAACCGCAAAAATAACGAAACTTCTTCAGAAAATGATAGCAATCAAAATTCTGAAGAGAATGTTGCTATTGAAAATTCTAAAGCTTGGAGTACGTATAATTTTGTGCCAAGAGATGAAATTATTTTTGAAGACGATTTAAAGAACGAAGAAAATGGTGAGTTCCCTTCTCGATGGGATTTGATAAAGGGTAATGCC
Organism: Rasiella sp. SM2506; assembly: GCF_050859505.1. Classification (GTDB taxonomy): domain Bacteria; phylum Bacteroidota; class Bacteroidia; order Flavobacteriales; family Flavobacteriaceae; genus Marinirhabdus. The sequence goes on from NZ_CP193934.1 coordinate 2,652,189, forward strand.
GAAAACGCTTCATTTATGGAAGAAAACGTCATTAGAATGTATAATGGGACAAAGATTACCCCTTTAATGGAGGAGGCGTTGTACCTACCAGATGTGTTTACCATAGAATTTGATGCTTTATTTAAAAGTGTGCATGGACCAACGTATCAAGATTATAGAATTAGTCTGTGGCCAGCTTCTATGAACTATGGCTATTCAGAAGATAAAAAATATTATTGTAAGAGCATTAATTTAAACATGCATGGAGCGTCAATGGACTGTGTTGACAATAAAGCTGTTAAAAAGTATGCATCTTATAATGACGCTATGGTTGCGGGTGTTGGAGAGCCTGTCTGGAGACATATTGCCATTGCTTTTAACAAAAGAAGTTTAAAGGTGTTTATAGACGAAAATAGAGCGTTGAATATTCCTAATGTTAAGTTCAAACCTGAAGCTTTCAGCATAGAAGTTTTTGCCTATTACAAAGAATTATCTGGCATTAAAAACATCCGTGTTGCAAAAGGTGGTAAAGACCTATACGATCGCGTTTTGGCAGATGGAAAATTTGTAACCCGCGGAATTCTGTTTGATGTTAATAAGGCAACCATCCAAAAAGAGTCCTATGGTGTGCTTAACGAAGTTGCCAAAATGATGAAAGCGCATAAAGATCTCAACTTTAAAATAGAAGGCCACACCGATAGTGATGGTGCTGATGATTACAACCTAAAACTTTCTGCAGATAGGGCAATTGCTGTAAAAAATGCATTGCAGGAAATGGGGATATCCAAAGACCGTTTTCAAACGGAAGGCAAAGGAGAAACTGCACCAGTATCAGACAATACTTCGCCAGAAGGCAAGGCAAATAACAGACGTGTAGAATTTATAAAAATTAAATAATACTATGTTCTCATCCATAAAAAATAACATCCTACTCCTACTCTGCGGTATTTGTATTCTTTCTTGTGCCGAAACTAACAAAAAGAGTGCTAATACTGCATATGTTGACGTAATGATAAGTGAGGTATTAACAGATGAGGCCATCAAAGAAAGTTGGGAGTTGTTAACTAATGGGCAGCAACTTGCTGATGAAGGTGAAAGTATTGAACATATTGTAAAAACATTTCCTTTAGGGACTATTTTTCAAACTAATCATACATCTATTAGATTCTTCATAAAAGGAAGTATATCAATGATTATTGAGTTAGATAGACATAACAAAAATAAAGGGTTAACAAAAGGAGGTAGCAATGTAAATAGAACATCACAAAGCTTACCCTTGATGAATATAAACGCTAACCTTAGTAACTTTAATATAATTGACAATAGCAAAGAAAATGTTGATGTAGTTGGCAGTGATAGAAATGATAACGAACGACAACAAAAAAAAGCTTTAATACTAGCGCCTTATAATTCAACAGATTTTAAAAATTATGATGATGCCGATGTCGCGTATAAATATCTAAAAAAGAATAGAAATTATAAAGACAATATAAAATTTCTCAAAGATAATAATATTACACTAGATGATTTTGCAAGTTTCGCTGAATATGACTTGGTCCACTTATCTACCCACGGTGAAAATTTTTGTGAAATAAAAATAATGGAAGATAACAGTTGGGTATTAATGGACCCTAATAATGTTAGAAAATGTAATCTAACAATTTCAACTAACATTCAGCATTGGTTCACTGAAAATGAAAAGGATATACCTGAAGAGATAAAGGAACTCTATAAAAAGTATGGTGAGTTCATTGATATAAGCGATAACGAGATTTTATTAAAAAACTCATTTTTCTTTAACTTCTATAAATCCGGCTTAAAAAATAAAATATGGATTTTTAGCGCCTGTCAACTAGGTTCAAATAATTATTTTGAAATAACAATGGATGATATCCATACCAACGGACACTTTTTCTATTGGCTAAATTCTGTAATGGGATCTGACGCTGAGAGGGCCTTCAATGAATTTTATGATAATTTAATTATGTATGGTCTAGATGCCGCAAAGTCCTTTGAAAAAATACCTACAGTATTGAGAGAAAATATACCGCAGGTTGACATAGATACATTTAAAGTAGTTGTGGACACAGTATATAAAATAGACCCAAAAACTAAAGAAAAGCTATCTGAATTAGTATATAAAGACTCTATTGCAAAAAAAAACTATACAACCTCCCTCCTTCACCTCCAGACTGGTGACCCAAGACATGGCATAGAAGTAATAGACATGCTAAACCCTACCAACAATAGCCTTGTTCAGGCTGGAGATTTTTACAAATTAGTTGGTGAGTTTGACGACGGTAAAGATGAAGCTTTAACATTAAAAGTAAAGCTAATTGGTTATACCAAAGCCGAGTTTTTAGAAGAAAAAATGAACATTAGCCTTTTGGTAGATGATGAAAATGTTTTATCGAAACAGTCATTTTTACCCGACGTTTCTGGAGATAATAGTACGTTAGAATCCATTAAAGACCATAAATATGGAGTAATAGTAACGTTTACAGATATTGCCATACCAGATGTAGGCACGAAAGAAGAACTTACGCTAAAAGCTATTTTACATTTAAACGATGAACACATATCCATTCATAAAGAGACAGTATCTATTCTTTCTTACGGGATAATTGCAACCACAGAAAGACGTGGTAGAAAGAGCAAGTTTACATATGATGGTAGAAGAAAAACAGGAAAATATGAATTGGGTTCCCTACCCGTAGTGTATCATGATGATGAAGGGTACAAATATATAAATTCAAGAACTTCAGGTTGGAAAAAGGTCAATATGAGAAAGATGACCGGAACCAATTCAAACTTTGATGCAAGAACGCGAACGTTGTTAAATTTTCCATTAGTAGGTTATGCCCTAATTTTTAAAATGAGTGACATTCAAAAAGTAAGTGAGTATAGCGAAACAAAAGTTGAATGTGGTTTACCTGCAAAATGCACTCAATTTAGTGCATCAAATGGTGTTAAACTCCTTTATAATGGTAGCGGAAGATTAATAGAATATACAACACCTAGTCAAACGATAAATTTTCAATATGGAAACTATAATGTCATTCTACCCGAAGCTGGGATTCCAAAAAAAGTAAAAAAGTTAGAAGATGTAATGTCTGGAACAGAAGCAGTACAAAAATAGATTAGGGGCCTAATTAGATACTATTTCAAAAATGAATAAATAATATAATATAATTTATAACTAACACTAAAATAAAAATCATGAAAAAAGGACTCTTAATTTTAACGGTAGTATGTATTTCTTTATCAGTGAATGCACAAGTAATAAAGGATGTTGTCTTAAAAGATAAGCCAAAAATTGTCAAACTTAATTTGCCTAATGCAGACCCAATTATTATGGAAATAATTAATGGAGCAGATGAAGGCACTTTTAAAATTAGTATGGCATCTTTAACATTAACGAAGTATGTAGACACACGTAGTCCTTATGTAGGAAGCACATCTTACTCAATAGTAAGTTCCTCTAATAAATTCTTCAGTCTAAGCAAGTATGATGCGTTAACTGCTGAAGGTTCTTTTTTTGTAAATGGATCAAGAAGCGCTGCAAATGTTAGAATTTACACAACTAGAGTAGGTGGTCAAAAGATGACTATTAGACACACAGAAGGTGTGAATACAGATTTGATAACTTTAAGTAACCTTGAAATAACAAAAAAGGGGATAGCTAGCTATATAATAACTGGAGATTCTAAAAAAGACGGCAATATTACAAATTACATATTCAACGTTTACAGACATGTAATTCAATAAACTGAAATTTTGCTTTAACTAAAATAGCATTATGAAAACTTCAAAAATAACACTACTAATAATACTATGTATGTTAGGCAAGAAGCAAAAAAATCTCTAAGTGTACTACTATAAAAATCCGTTTAGAAAAACAATTGTTACCTGGAAATCATCTTCTTCCAGGTGATAAATTTATACTATACAACACCAATTTAAAGTTGCTAGTAAAACAAAAAAGAGTTGAAAATTGTGGTGATTTAAAGTATTAATAATACAGATATACTTCTGCATATATAAATAAAATTTAATAATATGAACAAAACAAAAACACTAAAAACTAGATTCCATAAAATAGCATTTATCTTGTTGTTAGTTTCTATACCATTTAGTAGCTGCTCTAGTGATGACGATGCTACAACCCCAGAACAGACTAATTTCTTTTTAACAGCTAAAATTGATGGCGTAGATTTTTCTGCAAACTCAGCAGATCCCCTTGCTAGTATTAGTAACAATCAAACACAAATATTTACTATTACAGGAATTAACAATAACGGAGGAAGAATAACACTTACGCTTCCTAGCCCTATAATCGTAGGTACATTTACTACAGATACGGGTGCTATTTTGTCTTTTGTGTCACCCAACGTTGAAGTTTGGGGAGCTACTGAAGATGCTGGGACTGGTACAATTACCATAACAGCAAACAATACAACAGCTATCGAAGGTACATTTTCGTTTACTGGAGTAAATCCAGCAGATAATTCCACAAAAGTGATTACCGAAGGAAAATTTAAAGCTAAAAAACTATAATAATGAAAACTAAAAATTACATACTACTTTTATTCATATTCACATTACTTCAATCGTGCAAAGCACAACAATCTAATGGTACTTTATTAAAAGTTGAAAACCATCTAATAGGAGAATTAGACTATACTCATGAAGCATTAGATTTGATGCAAATGCAAGTAAACGGAGAAGAAATAAGTTTAGGAATAATCAATACGGATGGTACGATTCTTTTCAATTTACCTGAATTCGATATTAAGGCACTCTATGATAGTATTCCGTTACAAAAGTATAAGTTTCACAGCTTATTTTTAATGGATAGTGGTTGCAAAGACAGGGATATTTTTGCAGAAACACCATTTGATGGTGTATACGCACAGAAATACGATCCGGTGTATATAACTAAATATGGTAAAAATATAGCGATACTATATCCCGTGACCAATGAAAAAATGTTAACGAATAATCAATATGTTAGTAAAAGCCTTGCTGTAGGCAGTAAGTATTTTTGGTTATATATAGATAGAGCCATAGTGTATAACGATGAATGTGTTAAAACATCTTTTAAAGGTAATTATGATATTGAGGTTGCTATTAGTACAAACATCCAATTTGAAAAAGGATGGAACTTTATAGAAGAAAGTCTTGTAGAAATTCAAGATTATAGCAGAGATGATTACCATACCACCTTACCAAAAAAAATACAATTTACCAAAAGTGCTCCTGCTTCTAAAAAGGTGAAATGGTTTTTAAAACAAATAATGGAAGATGAAAAAATACTCGCTGCCAAAAAATCATACGAAATAGCCCCCATTACAAAAGAGCAATTTAAAAAATGGCTTCCTGAAAAAGCAGGTGATTTAACCAGAACTAGTTACGAATTAGATAAAACTCTAGATCAGAGTAGAAGTACAAAAAATAATATGTACTTAGTTTTTGAAAAAGGCAACCAAAAAATGGAAATAGCAGTGCTGGATGGAGCAAAAAATCCAGACGATTTAGAAATGGCTAAGTTTTCTTTTGCAATGGATAACGAGTATAAAAGGGATGATAAACCAACTAGTGACACCACAATAAATGATGCAGCCACTAATGGAGACGAACACCATATAAGCAAAGAGGACACGGAGAAAAAAACATCTGATATAGTGTCAATTTTTAAAGATAGAATTGTGCTGTATGCCAGTGGAGAGAATATGACTGCAACGCAATTGTGGGAGGCTATTAAAGCTTTAGATATAGCATCAATCATTAAATAAATTATATAAAATGAAAAAAATAATCACTGTAATATTGTTAGTAGTACTAACATATAGTTGTTCTGATGCTAAAAAAAACAAAACAACAGACGACACAAAAACAGACCAGACTCAAGATGATACGTATTTAAAAGCAAAGATAGATGGCGTCGCTTTTTATGCAGCTACTCCTCACTTTATTTACGATCAAAAAATAATCTCACTAGCTGGTATAAGTAAAGATAAAAACGAAAAAATTAGAATTTATATAAATTATACAAATGGCCCAGCAACCTATGCTTTTGGTAAAGACATAAGCAATTCAGATAATCTAATATATACGAATAATAAAGTGCATTGGTTAGCTGCAAAAATAATGGGAGAAGGCACCATTACCATTACAGAAGAAGGAGCGTTTTTAATAGGTAAATTTAATTTTACAGGCATAAACAAAGAGGATAAGAGTACAAAACAAATTACTGATGGTGAATTTAAAGTAAGATTAGATCCTTAATTAAAACGAATGTAAAAACACAAATCTTAAATAGTATATTTTATTATGAAAATTATATTTAAAATAATAAGTATCCTAAGCTTGTTTTTACTAACAATACTAGTAGGTTGCAGGGATTCAAAAATCGCAAACAAACAAGATGCTGCTGCAGTTACATACAGTACAGATTCTACTACAGTAAAATTTGAAGGAGTAGTTACAGCTGTTAAAAATGATTGTTGGGCTGATGGTGAGTGCAGCATTGAGGTTAATAATGAATGGTGGATTGCCATTGTATATGGATTAAGAGACCCAAGTACAATTCCTAAACAAAGGGGACAATCCAAAGAGATTCGTTTTACAGAAGACTATGAAAGTATTGGAAAAATGGTTAAAGTATATGCAAAAATCGAGAAGAATAACAGTTTAACATTAGAAGGCAATAATGCCTATTACGTTGAGGTAATAGAGAACAAAATTTTAAAAGAGTGAAAAAACGAATGTGATTATTATATTATTACTGCTAATAATAGCATGTAAAAAAGAAATCAATCTGTTAAATAATTTTGAATAAATACGGCGTTTTTTTGAAAATATAAATGAGGCAGTCTAACAGTTTGAAGATTTGGAAGCGACGCGAATTCGGGGTTAAGAGCTTTGCTAAAAATAAGTACCAACCTCGAAATTACAAATTAGTGATATTAAAGTTTCTCTTAGAAAATTTTACAAACAAAAAGCCCATCAATAAATTGACGGGCTATTTTTAAATACTTGTAATGTCTATATATTAGATAACTTTTACGTTTACTGCATTTAATCCTTTGTTACCTTCTTGAAGATCGAATTCAACTTCATCGCCTTCGCGAATCTCGTCTATTAATCCTGAAATGTGTACAAAGTGGTCTTTTTCAACACCTTCTTCTGTGATAAATCCAAATCCTTTGGTGTCATTGAAAAATTTTACTGTTCCTTTACTCATAATGATATTATATTTTATTTTAATAATTACTTAGTGATAGTCAACTATGGTGCCACAAATTAGAATTGGCTACCAATCTATAGGGAAATAGTCTTTTAAAAACTTTCCACACCAGTGTTTTCCTGTGTTAATCCCATCTATTAAAGGATCCATAACTCTAGCAGCACCATCTACAATATCTAAAGGTGGCTGAAAATCGTGGATTTCTGTTTTCTTTTTTGACAATTCGGCAGGGTCTTCGTCGGTTACCCAACCCGTATCTACTGCATTCATATAAATACCAGACTTTGCAAAAGTGGCGGCAGACGTATGCGTCAACATATTTAAAGCAGCCTTCGCCATATTGGTATGTGGATGCCTGTCTTCCTTTTTAAAGCGATGAAACTTCCCTTCCATCGCACTTACATTAATGATATGTTTTTTTCCTGTGTTTTCTTTCATCATTAAGTTAGACAACCGATTGCATAACACAAAGGGCGCTACGGCATTAACCAGCTGTACTTCTACCATTTCGGTGGTTTCAATTTCGCCTAATTTTAAACGCCAGCTATTGGTTTTGCGTAAATCTACTTGTTGTAAATCGGCATCCAGTTTTCCTTCGGGGAATACTTCGGACGTTTGTAAAGAATTGTCAAAACTATACGGAATTTGAGACAAGGCTGCGGAATTGCGTAAGCCTATCCCTGGTTCGGGTCCGTGCCAGGTAACAGGGAGCACGTTGTTTTTACTCGTTTTTGAAGTACTAACACTAAAATCTGACAATTCCTGCAAACAGCTTTCGTGGTCTTTTAGTAAGGGCTGTGCCAATTCTGGTAATTGATCTATAGGAAGCTTTTCATTTTCCATTAAATGAAAATAAAAACCTGAAGGTCGGCGTACGGTTTGTGCCGCATTATTGATTAAAATATCTAAGCGATCGTATTTCTGCTCTATATAATTGCAGAAAATCTCTACACTGGGAATATGCCGTAAATCGAGCCCGTGAATATGCAAACGGTCGCTCCATTGGTTATAATCGTCTTCTTTAGAAAACCGAATGGCAGAGTCGGCAGGAAAGCGTGTGGTAGCCACAACGGTAGCTCCCGAGCGCAACAACATTAATGTAATGTGATACCCAATCTTTAAACGGGATCCTGTAATGACGGCTACCTGATCTTGTAAATCGGTAGTTTGAAAGCGTTTTGCGTAGTTTAAATCGCCACACTCCGTACACATCGCATCGTAAAAGTGGTGCAATTTTGTATACACTGTTTTACAGACGTAACAATTTCTTGGTGATTCTAATTCTGGGGTATCTTCTGAAATGGAGGCAGCAGCCAGTAGCTTTGGTGCTACAAACAAGGCAGCTTCCCGTGCAGACCGAATACCGGTTGTTTTTCTTGCGTGTTTATCTTTGGCAATCATTTTACGCTTTGCTGCCTTCTTCGCGTCTTTTTTTCGTTGCTTAAACTCGTCGCGATTAGGGCGGGAAAGCTTTCCAGAGACTTTTAGCAAGGCAGTTCTTTTTTCTTCTGAAAGTTCAAATAACTGATTGGTATCTGAAACCAACTGTTCTAATATGGAAATACAGGAATCTATCTCTTCAGTAGAGAGAATGCGAGGCGTGTCTATTTCGTTTTGATTGGTAGCCATATAGCTGTAAATAATATCAGAAAATATTTTGGCAAAGATACCAAACCCCTATTCAGAACCAATTGGGTTCGCTGTCATTTTTACTGAAAGTTCATTTTACTAACTTGTTTCATTTATGCTCCGTGACGGAAAAATTTTACTGCAACTCTTTCATGATTTCTGAAAACAATTCATACGATCGGATTCTATCTTTTACATCATAAATATTGGTGACGGCAATCAATTCGTCTGCTTTGGTTTGCTCCATAAACTCTTTTACCTGCGCCTTTACGGTGGCTTTACTGCCTACAAACGAATACTTCAGCATTTGGTGTACTTGTGGGTGTTGCAATAGCTCCTTATATTCTTGGGTCATGGCTGTTGGCGGTTGTACATAGTCACGCTTCCCCGTAAAGATCCCCACGATCATTCGGATTAAAGATGTGGACAAGCGCTCGGCTTCTTCATCTGTATCGGCTATAATAATGTTGACTCCAGCCATTACATACGGCTTTTTTAATGTTGCTGAAGGTTGAAACTCTTCCCGATAAATAGCGATGGCGTCCCATAAATGAGTTGTGGCGAAGTGGCTCGCAAAGGCATAGGGCAATCCTTTTTTTGCGGCCAGATGCGCGCTATCGGTACTGGAACCTAAAATATAGATGGGTACTTCCACCCCTTCTGCTACGGTGGCACGTACTTTCGCCGTTGCATTTGCTGCAGAAAAGTAGGTTTGTATCTTTTCCAATTCCGCAGGAAACGAATGCGCGGCTTGCATAAAATCGGAACGTATGGCTTGTGCTGTTTCTCTGTCGGTTCCTGGTGCTCTTCCCAAACCCAGATCAATTCGATTGGGGTATAAAGATCCCAGCGTGCCAAATTGTTCGGCAATGATTAATGGAGAATGGTTTGGAAGCATAATGCCCCCTGAACCTATGCGAAGTGTTTTGGTACCTTCGGCAACATAACCAATTAATACCGACGTGGCACTACTCCCAATGTTGGAAGCGTTGTGATGTTCGGCCAACCAATAACGCGTGTATCCATACGTTTCGGCATGTTGCGCCAACTTGAGTACGCTGTTATAGGTTTGCTTCAGCGTATGATTTTTAGAAACCAATGCAAGGTCTAGAATGGAATATAATGTGGAGTGGGATTTCATAAATGGAGTTAGTATCTTCTAAAGATTAGGGCTAAAAAATTTGTCAAAATTAGCAATACGTAGCCTCTTCTTCCACCGTGTTTTGATAAAGATAACATTTAATAATATGAGTAGTTTACATGAAAAAATCACTGTAACTAGAAGGAGTTTTTCTTTATAGTTCAAGCTACATTAGATGCATCGAAATATTTTTGCAATAGAGTCAATAATTTATTTTTGTTAATTGGTTTCGAAATATAATCATTACATCCTTTTTCCAGTATCTTTTCTTTGTCGCCAGAGAGTACCGATGCTGTTTGCGCTATGATAATTACGTCTTTGTTAAATTTACGGATTTGTCGGGTTGCTTCAAATCCATTCATCATTGGCATTTGAATATCCATTAGGATTAAATCAACATCAGCATTGTTTCTACAAATTTCTACAGCTTCTCCCCCTGTTTTCGCGTGCAGTAGTGTCGTACTATATTCTTTAACCAGAGCTGATATAAGTATGGATGAAATTTTATCGTCCTCAGCAACTAAAATTTTTAATCTATAGGCTTTAGGATCAAGAACAGTTTCAACTTTTTTGGATAACTTGATAGTTTTAGTCATGGGTTTTTTTCGGTGGGCTGTTCCATATGGTACTGTAAAATAAAATGTTGAGCCGTTTCCTTTTTCACTTTCTACCCAAATCTTACCACCAAGCAATTTTACATATCCTTTAGAAATTGACAACCCAAGTCCTGCTCCCTCATGTGCCATTTTATCTGAAACATTAGCCTGTATAAAACGTTCAAAGATTGCTGTTTGTCTGTCTTTTGCTATTCCAATTCCCGTATCTTTTACATAAAATTTTAATTCGCTTGGTTCACTTTCAATACTCACAACATATCCCAACTCAATGGTTCCTTCTGTAGTATATTTAATAGCATTTTTTACTAGATTGGTAAGAATAGAATAGATTTTTTCACTGTCGGTTTTAATAAACGCCTCTTTACCCGATAGCGAATTTTTAATCACAAAACATATTCCTTTAGCTTCAATTTCGGGTTTAAAAAAGGTATGGATGAATTCGATTTGCTCATTGATATTCGATTTATGTAGGTTAAGTTCCATTAATCCCGATTCAATTTTGGAAATACTAACAATATCATTAATAGTGGAAAGCATTCTAGCACCACTCTTTTTAATAATGTCTACATACTCTTGCTGCATTTCTCCTGAAAGTCCCGGTTTCTTTAACAAATCGACAAAACCAAGAATACCATTCATAGGAGTGCGTATCTCGTGACTCATATTAGCCAAAAACGCCGATTTTAACGAGTCGCTATTTTCTGCTTTTTCTTTTGCCTGCACTAATTCTGCGGCACGTTTTTCTTTTTCTCCATTTTGAAAAAGCAATTCTTTGTTAGCAATACTTAACTCTGCTGCGCGTTTCGCTTTTTCTTCATTTTGATAGAGAAGCTCTTTATTGGCGACAACCAACTCGGAGGCACGCTTGGACTTTTCTTTATTTTGAAAGACCAATTCAATATTTGCAATCACTAACTCGGCAGCACGTTTTTCCTTTTCTTCGTTCTGAAAGAGTAACTCTTTGTTAGCAACGCCCAACTCTGCTGCGCGCCTCGCTTTTTCTTTATTTTGAAAGACAAGCTCTTTGTTGGCTATAATCAATTCGGAGGCACGTTTTTCTTTCTCTTTATTTTGAAAGACCAATTCAATATTTGCAATCACTAACTCGGCTGCGCGTTTGGCCTTCTCATCATTTTGAAAGACAAGTTCTTTATTGGCAATAATCAATTCGGCTGCACGCTTAGACTTCTCGTTGTTTTGAAAAACAAGTTCAATATTTGCAATCACCAACTCTGCTGCACGTTTAGCTTTTTCTTCATTTAAGAATTTAAGTTCCAGATTTGCGATTATTAATTCGGCGGCTCTTTTGGCTTTCTCTTCATTTTGCAAAGAAACCCCTTGAATCGCTAGCATTAATTCTTGCTCCAATTGAGTACGCTTTTTGTCGTCAATATCTTTTATGGAACTTAAAAATTCCTGCTGTAATTCCTTCAACTCATCCCGAATTTCTTCTTTGGATTTATCCTGATTGCTCATATGTATAGTAGAGTGTTTATAGGGGTGCGCAGTTTGTTGTCTATTATTTTAAAATTGACATACGGCATCCCCATTCACTGTTTTTATTATTGATAATTGAATACTATTGATTTGTTCTGAGTAAGATGTATACTCAAAAAAACGTTTTGAAATGATTTGGGAGTTACATACGTAAGCGTATATAATCCTATTTCACTTATTATTTTATATGAAAATTAGTTTACAAAGATGTACTGTAGCAATCTTATGGAAAAACTATCAATCCATATTATGTAGTACATTTTTTTGTTAGAACAGCTCATCGACAATCATTTTTAGTAATGTGCTCAATGATGTTGAAGAACAGTTTAAAGACTAGAAGTTTACTTATGGTAATGCAAATTTGCAATTGCTGCTTTTTGGTGTGTGTAAATAATGCAAATGCGGTAGAAATCTTTCCATATCTATGCTCTTATGAGCTCGTATTTTCCCCTTAAAAATTTCCATAATATTTTCTTGAAGCTGAAAACTAACCTCTATTTGTTAATAATAAGGCAATATACCCCAACCAGTAGTATAAAGGTGTAACAAATGCTTCTATAACTAACAAAATACCTTATAATTCAGATACTTAGCATCTAATTGTAGGTAATTTAACGTTTAATGCATTTTATTAGTTGTAATCAAAGATTTTGTTGTGATATAGTTAACAGAACCTTACATTCTATCTATTTTCTTGCTTTATACTTTATATTCTACCATTTCCGAACTATTTGTAAGTATTTATAAGCTTTAAAATTTCATATCATGTTCACTGAATTTAAGTAATGAAAATATAATATAAATAAATGTTTGTTAAAAAAGAATGAACGTTCATTTTTGTGTTTATCTTTGTACTTTCAAATGAACATCATATGGCTACCCTTCAGAAAAGCATAGACAAACGGAACGCATTAATAAAGGCAACTATTGAGTTGGTAAACAACAATGGTTTCCACGCAACATCTATGAGTAAAATTGCTAAAATGGCCAACGTCTCCCCTGCTACTATCTACTTATATTTTGAAAACAAGCAGGATTTAGTCAACAAAACCTACATTGAAGTTAAAGCGGATTATACCAACTATGCCTTTGCTACCTATAAAGGAAATATGACGGTGGAAGCTGGTTTTAAATTGATCTGGCATCGTATTGCCGATTTTAAGCTGAAAGAATGTGAAAATGCGATGTTCTTGGCCCAATGTGATAATACACCTATGATTGATGAGCCCAGCAGACAGGAAGGTATAAAGCACTTACAGCCCCTACTCGACCTTTGGGCACGCGGGAAAGAAGAAGGAATTATAAAGCCTTTATCAGATTATCTGTTGTATGCGTATAGTATTAATCCGTTGTCGTTTTTATTGATGGCTCAAAATCGGGGTGCTTTTCAGTTGGATACAACTCATATGGAAGAAGCCTATCTGGCGGCCTGGAACAGTATTAAAGTTTAAAACAAATTAGATATAAATAACAAAAATTGAATATGGAATTATTAGATAAATTAAAGTGGAGATACGCTGCCAAAGCAATGAACGGAGAAACGGTAGCTGAAGATAAAATAGAACGCATACTAGAAGCTGCGCGTTTAGCTCCTACCTCTAGCGGATTACAACCTTTCGAAATTATTGTAGTTAAAAACCAGGATATTAAAGAAAAAATTAGACCTGTCGCTTGGAATCAGTCAGTAGTAACTGAATGTTCTCACCTCCTCGTATTTGCGGCCTGGGATACGTATACGGCAGATCGGATTAATTATATGTTCGATTTAACCAATGAGATTCGTGGGTTTAAAAACGAAGGATGGGAAAATTACAGACAACAACTTCTTAAATCGTATCCACAGAAAGATGCAGAAGAAAATTTTCAGCACGCCGCGAAGCAAGCGTATATCGGCTTTTCACAAGCGCTTATAGCTGCCGCTTTCGAAGGTGTAGATGCAACACCTATGGAAGGTTTTGACCCTGTAGCTGTAGATAAGATTTTAGGATTGCGAGAAAAAGGGTTACGTAGTGCTGTGCTCCTACCGTTAGGGTATAGACAAGAAGACGAAGACTGGTTAGTGAATCTGGAAAAGGTGAGAAAACCTATGAAAGATTTTGTAACGGTACTAAACTAGAAAACAACACCTACGATTATAATTACCAAGCATATGAAAATTACACCACTAGTAGCAATACTACTCACAGTAATTACAGCATCAAGCTGTACAAACACAAAGACGAAAGTACCTTCTGAAAAAGTTTCAGAAGAAAAAACAGAATTAAAAAAAGAAAAAGAAATGAACGTATTATTTGTATTAACATCTCACGATAAATTAGGAGATACCGGAAAGAAAACAGGATTTTGGGTTGAAGAATTTGCAAACCCATACTACACTTTATTAGATAAAGGCGTACACATTACCATTGCTACCCCAAAAGGAGGTGCTGCACCTATTGATCCAAGTAGCGATACGGAAGATGCTGCAACAGAAGCAACTAAGCGCTATGATAAAGATGCGGAAGCACAAGCTAGAATTGCGAACACAAAGGTATTAGCCGATATGAATCCAGACGATTTTGACGCGGTGTTCTATCCAGGAGGTCACGGACCGTTATGGGATTTAGCAACAGACGCTTTTTCTATTGCTTTAATAGAAAAGTTTAACAGCCAGAATAAGCCCGTAGCATTTGTATGCCACGCGCCAGCAGCTCTTAAAAACGTAACTGATGGCAATGGAAATGCCTTAGTTAAAGGTAAAAAAGTTACCGGATTTACAAATTCTGAAGAACAAGCAGTTGGTCTTACAGACGTTGTGCCATTTTTGGTTGAAGATATGCTACAAGCAAATGGAGGTATTTACTCTAAAAAAGAGGACTGGGCAGCGTATGCAATCCAGGATGGTAATTTAATTACGGGTCAGAATCCGGCGTCATCGGAGCTGGTTGCTGAAAAGCTATTAGAAAATTTGAAATAGTATCTCTTCACTTACCAAAAAGGTTGTCCGTAGTGGGCAACCTTTTTTGTTTTAGGGTTACTGGTTTTTTGTTGCTGAAAAAACTATGTATTCAAAAAGAAATATTTATAGCGTACCTTAGTAAAAGAAACTGTAATGAAGTTGAGAGCAATTTAAAAAAGCAAAAGCTATGGAAAGAAAAAGTTACGATACCGTTACCGAAGCGATGGCCGACCTTAGAAAGCTTGGGTATACTATTGATTTTTCAATTTTAACCGAAAAAGAATGTCTTATTTGCCACTTAACCGCCACAGAATTATCCCCAGATGATTTCGAAATTGACCAATTTTATAGGTTTGAAGGCGACAGCGACCCGGGAGATGAAATGATTGTGTATGCGATTTCCTCGAATAAAGATAATTTGAAAGGAATCGTAGTAAACGCCTATGGAATGTATGCAGATAATGCATCGTCTGCCATCGTTAAAAAATTGAATATGCCTCCAGGGCAATGAGAACAATTTATGATCTATATCTAGTGTAGCTAATTCGGCTTCTCCCTCGCGCTTCTATTGGATTGTTTTAAAGGACGAATTTGTAAATGATAGAATTAAAATTTATGTAGACGCCAGCAATATCCCACAAATGGTAGTTCTTAAAGACGATGGTACGGTACAGAAGCGCATTCTTGAATAATGTTATAAAAATAAACGATTACCTTTCAATTGCATAACAAAAAATCCAGCGAAGGTAGCTTCGCTGGATTGATTTAATACTTAAAAACTTTTAACTTATTTTAAAGCGACTTAAAGCTGCCTATATTAAGCCAAACGCACTTTTACGGCGCTTAAGCCTTTTTCACCTTTTTCTACGTCGAAGGTTACTTTATCATCTTCTCTAATTTGATCTACAAGGTTTGTAGAATGTACAAAGATTTCTTCTTCAGAATCTTTTATGGTAATAAAACCAAACCCTTTGGCATTATTGAAAAACTTTACGGTTCCTTCTTTCATAACTGTTATTTTATTAGTATTCATTAATTTATTTATAAATTGTCTTATCATTATTTCTGTGTTATTATATTAAAATTGTGTTTTGCCGCAGTTTACGCGACGGGTACTGCTAAGCTATACTATGTAAGTATTGAAACGTATCAGCTTATAGGACTGAACTACGTCTATAAAAACTTGAAGAAAGCAAAAGATTGATTATGTGGTAAGAAATAAAAAAAGAAGAGCTGTCTAAATAAGTAACCTTGTAAAGATAGCCTAAATATGTGCGGGTTGTTCAATAAACATAATAAATAATTGAAAATCAATTTGATAGAACGTTTTGATTGGGATGACTACCTCTCTACAATAGTCCAATTTGTAGCTTGTAATAGCATCCTAATTGCAAAAAAAATTCCCTACACTTACCTTAAAAAAAATACAATAGTAGATGCAGGGAAAATTATTTTATACCACTTTTTATACGGGAACTTGTTCAGCTACCGCTCTCCTGTCCCAGTTACGGTGCTGGGCGATGCTATTGATAAAGTTCTTTGGCGCACCGTTAATATGAATGGCAGTATCTTTTTTATGATCTTTTACAAAGGTGCTGTCTAATAAGGATTCTCCGTCACCATCTACTGCAATAGCTTTGCAATGTTTAAAGGCTTCGTTGATAAATTTGATATACTTTCCTTCTTTTTTCAACGCTTTTATAGCTTTTTCACCGCCAGGAATATAAACCGCGTCAAACAATACACTTTCGGTGGTGCTGATGGCTGCATCTACTTCATGTTCCATGTCTGTATCACACTTAATAGAACCTCCGTGAGGTGCAATTAATTTCACCATAGCTCCTTCTTTTTCAAGAGCGGTTTTCATTTTTTTGTAGGCTTTCATATCAAAGCCATCTGCAGCCAATACGGCTATTTGTCGGGTTGCAATACTGTCGAATTTTGTATTGGCCTGGCTTAATGCTGGATCAGATTCCAAGTAGTTTTTCTTTTTACCAGGTTGTTGTTTCTTTCCATCTGCATCTGCGCCAATCGCTTGGTTGATAGGTTCCTCAACACTTTTTGGGACTTTCATCCCCAAGTTTTTTCCTACGGTCTTCGCAAGATCTGTATCAATTTGTGCAATCATATATAGCATGCGTTCTTTTATCTCTTTGTGGGTACATTTACCCAGTTCAAAGGAATACGCTCCGGCAACGTGTTCTTTTTCCCAGTCGGCTAGACTTCTATAGAATAAAGCTGGCTGTGAAAAGTGGTCACTAAAACTTTCGCTACGACCTCGAATTTTCTTAGCATCAATTCGCTCTTCGTAATGTGTAAAACCACCTTCGGCCATTTTTGCTAAATGCGGGCAACTTCCCATGAGCGAATTTGGAAAATAGGCTCCTTGTCCTTTAGGAATGTCCATTTGCATATGCCCGTCTCGCTGATTGTTATGGACTGGTACAATTGGTTTATTGATAGGAATTTGATGAAAATTTGGAGTTCCTAATCGGGACAGTTGAGTGTCTCTATATGAAAACAGACGTCCTTGTAAAAGCGGATCGTTTGTAAAATCTATTCCAGGGACAATATGTCCGGGTAAAAATGCTACTTGCTCTGTTTCTGCGAAGAAGTTATCTGGATTTCGATTTAAAGTCATTTTACCAATGATTTGAACAGGGACCATTTCCTCTGGTATTAACTTAGTAGGATCTAATAAATCAAATTCAAATTTATGCTCATCAGCTTGTGGTACTACCTGTATACCCAACTCCCATTCTGGAAAATGTCCTGCGTCAATAGCTTCCCATAAATCGCGACGGTGAAAATCTGCATCTGCACCGTTAATTTTTACGGCTTCTTCCCAGGTTACCGAATGCACACCCAAAGTAGGTTTCCAGTGAAATTTTACAAAATGCGATTCGCCTTTATCATTTATAAGTCTGAAGGTATGAATTCCGAAGCCTTCCATCATTCGCAAACTACGTGGTATGGCACGGTCGCTCATGGCCCAGATGTGATTGTGTAAAGTTTCCGTAGTACGTGATATAAAATCGTAAAACGTATCGTGTGCAGAAGCTGCTTGGGGTATTTCATTATTAGGTTCAGGTTTTACTGAATGAACTAAGTCTGGAAATTTCATGGCATCCTGAATAAAAAAGATAGGCATGTTATTACCTACCAAGTCCCAGGTGCCTTCTTCTGTATAAAATTTTACTGCAAACCCGCGAACATCCCTAGCCAAATCCGGAGAACCCTTAGATCCTGCTACGGTAGAAAAACGAACAAAGACGGGTGTCTTTCTTGCCGTATCTGTAAATATTCCAGCCTTGCTGTACTTTTTAATACTATCGTACAATTCAAAATAACCGTGGGCACCACTTCCTCTGGCGTGTACAATACGTTCTGGAATGCGCTCGTGGTCGAAATGTGTAATTTTTTCGCGTAATAGAAAATCTTCTAACAACGTGGAACCTCTTTCTCCGGATTTTAGAGAATTGTTGGTGTCGTTTACTTTGAGACCTTGGTTGGTGGTCATTACTTTATTTTCTGAACTGACCCTGTACTGCTCTAAATCCTTAATTTTTTGGGTTTCTTCTGAAGTTTTTTTTGATTTCTTAGCCATTGTTTTTTTGTTTTGAAAGAGGATAGTGTAGTGTTTCCTGTAATTAAAACATTAAAGTACTATAACAAATTGGCATAGCGAAGCATATTATAAAACCATTAACAAACTAATGAAGTAATAGGTTATTTGTGTTAGAAGTTTTTTGAAAAAAGCAAAAACTGTTTTTTTAGCTTACATAATTATACTCTGTACAGAAGGATATATAAAAAAATTAAATCTGGCGTATCATAGTGAGATCTGCGTTGTTCTCCTTATATAAAAAGAAGCCTTGCAATACTTACTTTTGAAATTTTATTTCTACGGCCAGAAGAAGCATATAGGATTACTTATAAAAGTTGAATGATAAAGTGGTTGGAGTATTAAAAAATTATTCTTCCCAACCCCAGGGAGCTTCTGGAGTTTCGATGGGTGTTGTAAGGTTCATGACTACTTTAAAAACGCGTTCTGTTCCTAAACGACGTAAATTATACGTGAAGGTGGTATCGTTTAAAGTGATCCACCAAACATTTGTTGCTGCCTCTGGTATAAGTTTTTGTGTATGAGGATCTGCAGGAAAAAACTGAATCGTTGCTTTTCCTTGATTTGAAGCAGTGCCTCCATAAAAATTAACCGCATCCATCGTTCCATCTTTATGACGATGATCGTGTTTTAAGGAAATAATTCCGTCCTTGAAGGATACTATCCAAGTCCTCGATTTATCATCTCCCACATAAAATGGAATTTTTATTTCATTCTCTGTACAAGATCTTAGGTGCATCACCAGTTTTTTTCCTCCAAAGGCCTCATCTTCTTCTGGAATTTCTAAAGTTCCTGCATACGCATTTCCACAGTGAGATTTTAAGGTGTTCCAAAATACAAGAGAAGTAGTATTTTCCTGACCAATACTTTGCATTGAACAAAGTAGTACAAGTAAAAAAAGAGCACGTTTAAATAGCATAGGCATATTTCATGTTATATTATTTCCGGAACTTACAAAGGATGCTGCGTTCGTAACCAAAACGGATTACCAGATCTTAACGCGCTCTTCTTCGGTTCTATAATTAGCTTCGCCTTCCTTTACTTCAAATGCCTCATAAAATGGTGTGAAATTCATTAAGGGGCCATTTACGCGCCACATGGGTGGAGAATGCGGATCTGTTGTTACATAATTACGTAAAAATTCGTCACGCATTTTTACACGCCATATACGAGCAATTGACAAAAAGAAACGCTGGTTTGGTGTAAATCCACCAATCTCCGTATTTCCTTTCCCTTGTTCTGTCATTTTAAAAGCATCAAAAGCAATTGCGATACCGCCGTTGTCTGCCGTATTTTCTCCTACGGTAAGCGCTCCTTTTAAAGGAACACTATCCAACACTGTAAAAGCACTATACTGATCTATGATTTGTTGTGTTTTTGCCTTAAACTTGGTGTAATCTTCTGCTGTCCACCAATCGGTCACATTTCCTTCCTTATCATATTGAGCTCCCTGATCGTCGAAAGCGTGTGTAAATTCGTGTCCTATTACCATTCCTATTCCACCATAATTAACTGCGTCATCTGCGTATAGATCAAAATACGGTGCTTGTAAGATTCCGGCAGGAAATACAATTTCGTTTAACGAAGGATTATAATAGGCAGTTACGGTAGATGGTGTGGTGTGCCACGCATCTCGGTTGGGTGCTTTATTAAGCTGACTTAATTCGTACTCAAATTCACTTTTGCGAAGTGCAATAACATTCTCAAAAAAATCGGTTTTAGAAATGGTCACATTATAGGTATGCCAAACATCCGGATACCCAATTTTTTTCTTAATGGCAAACAGTTTTTCTTTTGCCTTCACTTTTGTGCTGTCGCTCATCCAATCTAAGTTATCGATTCGCTTCTCTAATGTTTTCTGAAAATTATTTACCAAATCTAAAGCGCGCTTTTTGGCATCTTCGTTAAAGTATTTCTTTACATATAATTGTCCCAACTCAAAACCGATTTGCTGGTCTATACGACGAACCATTTGCTTAGATCTAGATTGTTGTTCGCCTTGACCAGACAATATTTTAGTATATGCAAAAGAGGCATCCTGAAATGGTTTGCTCAAAATAGCGTCGTTTGAGCTTATTGAGTTTGCCTTTAAGTATAGTTTCCAATCCTCCAGAGGAACTGAAGGTAGCATTTTATTTAGGGTGTTATAATAAGCAGGCTGACGCATATCCAATGAATCTACCTTCGCTCCTATTTGTTTAAAAAGGGTAGTCCAATTAATATTTGCGTGGTTTTTATCTAAATCTGAAACAGCTACTTTGTTGTAATTATCCTTAATCACACGACGCTCAATACGGGTCTTGTGAGCTGCTGCCAATTGCTTTTCTATGTTGTAAACAGTGTTGGCTTTTTTTGCAGCATTTTCCTCTCCTGTAAGTTCAAATAATGAAGTTAGATACGTTCTATAGGCTTTTTGAATTTCAATGACCGATGGAGTAGCGTCAAAATAATAATCACGATCCGGCAGCCCTAAACCCGTTTGAGATAGGTGTAAAATATTTAACGCACTATTTTCCTGATCTGGCGAAATGTACGGAGTGATCATTGAATAGTCTCCAGATGTTATTTGTGTAGCAACAAACTCAAGTATTGCAGGCACATCTTTAATTGCCTCAATACGGTCTAATATGGGTTGGATGGGTGTGATCCCACGTTTGTTAATGCTCACGGTATCCATACCAGAGGCGTAAAAATCTCCCACAAGTTGTTCTGTACTTCCTGCCGGATGTTCATTTTGAGAAACCTCCTCTAGGATGTTCTCTAATAATTTTTGTTGCGGAATGTTTAAAAATCGGTATGCCCCTACTCCCACTTGGTCATCTGCAATTACAGCGGTATCATACCAATTTTTATTGACGTGATTGTAAAAATTATCACCCGGTTTTATAGCGGGATCGATTCCATCAAAAACCACGGGTTCCCGGGTTTCGTTTTCGACTACGGCAGTTGTTGATGTTTCATTTTTACACGATGCGATAGAGAGCATCAAAATTAAAAGAAGTACTATTTTTTTCATTGCTTACAGTGTTAGGTATTCAAATATAGCAATTTAAAAATAGTAGTTTTATAGCTCTTCAAAAATACTACAGATTTGAAAATAGCTATCCAGAAAAATTAATGCTATGTTTTTGATAGCAGGACATTGCTTGTGTCGTAATGAGCAAGATTTGAAAATTCCAGCTCATATGGCATCGCTCGTCTAATAGATTTTGCACCAATAATTTTTCGAAAAAAAAATGGAGTACGGAAGGGCATTACATAAGATAAGTTTCTATAAAATTACATCAATGTAACCCGAACCTTTTTCTTTTTTAACCGTGTGTTATTCGTTTTTTCAATAACACTCTCCGCTTTATGTTTGGGTACGGCTACAAAGGCACAGTCTTGTTTTAGTTCGATAACCCCTACTTCATCACCCTTTAAGTTCCCCTGTTTAAAAAACAAACCTGCCAGATCTCCTTTTGAAATTTTATCTTTCCGGCCGCCCGAAATAAATAGCGTTGCCCACTGGGGTTGAATTGCAGTTTGCTTGTCTTTGAGTTTTACGACGTCGGTTGTAGTAATAAAATCTGGGGTGTGTTCCTTTTCCCATTGGAGTACGTAAGCGGTGCCTTGGGAGTTCATTCGGGCTGTTCTACCGTTTCTGTGGGTAAATTCTTCGGCTTTAAGTGGTAATTGATAATGGATAATGAAATTGAGCTCTGGAATGTCCAGGCCACGTGCGGCAAGGTCTGTTGCAATAATAACCTGGTGTGTCCCGTTTCTGAATTTAATCAGTGCCCGCTCCCGGTCTATTTGTTCTAATCCGCCATAAAACAGACCGTGGGGAATGTTGTTGTCTTCCAGAAATTCACTTACAAACTGTATGGTATCTTTAAAATTGCAAAAGATAATACCGGGTTGGTTGCCTATGTGGTGTAATAGATTTACCAGCGTTTGTAGTTTATCTTTTTCCGGAGACAGTACTTTTTTAATGGCAAGCTTTGAGATTTTACTTTCCAGGTAATCTATCACTAAAGGATGTACTACGCCAGCGAATTTTGGAATTTCCACACCTTGTGTTGCGGACGTTAAGACGCGCTTCTGAATCTTTGGAAGGTACTGGATAATTTCGCGCATTTCGGTTTCAAAACCTATTTCCAGGGATTTATCAAATTCATCCAGGACAAGTGTTGTAATGTCTTCCACAGGAAAAGTTTCACGTCTTAGATGGTCTGCTACACGGCCAGGTGTGCCAATGAGGATGGCAGGATTGTGAGACAGCTCTATTTTATCTTTAGAAAATGGTCTGCCTCCATACACTGCATTTGCTTTATAACCCGTGCCCATTTCTCGTATTACCTGTTCTATTTGTATAGCCAGCTCGCGTGATGGTACTAAAATAAGGAGTTGCACATTTTCGCAATGGATGTCTAGTGCGTTAAGTGTAGGTAATAAGAAAGCAACTGTTTTACCAGTTCCCGTTGGCGATAACAACACTGTATTTGGGGCCGAAGCAATCGCCAAGAGTGCCTCTTCCTGCATAGGATTTAGGTTTGTAATGCCTAGTTTTGCCAGAATTTGCTTTTGGGATTTTATATCGTTTGCCATCAATTGGTAGTATGTAGTTAGTATTCAGGAGTGTCTGCTCTCTATTCTTTGAACGTTATATCCAGGTATTAGTTTTTATTTGGAGTTTGATTTAGGTGGTCTGCCAGCATCTTTTCGATGAGTTCTTCCTTGGTGAGATGGTGGAAAATTGTTTTAATAGTTGTTTTGAAGTCTTCGGAAACCTCTCTGTTGGGTTTCGATTTAAAAATTTTACGTGCCCAAAGGATGGCGTTGTTTTCTTCAATAGCCAGCGCATTTGCTTTAGGCATTTCAGAAAAACGTATGCCTAATTCTTTTTCCAGATTAGGAATCTCCTTTACTTCTTCCTGCTGAATGACACTTAACGACAACCCTTTCGCTCCTGCTCTAGCGGTACGCCCACTTCTGTGTACGTAGGTTTCAAAGGTATCTGGAAAATGGTATTGGACTACGTATTCTATTTCTTTTACGTCAATCCCACGCGAGGCAAGATCTGTAGCCACCAGAAGGGTAATATGTCCTTCCCGAAATTGTCCCATCACCCGGTCTCTAATTCCCTGAGTTAAGCTACCGTGTAGGGCTCCCGAAGAAAACTTATTCATGGCTAGCTTTTTTGCTAATTTATTAACCGCTGCTTTTGTTTTACAGAATATAATGCCGCGTTTCCCTGCTTTTGTGTTTAAGAAGTGTAATAAAACATCCAATTTTTCTTCCGGTTCTACGACAACATATTGGTGGTCTATTCCTTGATGCCCTACTGTTTCCATATCTGCTTCTACATGGATAACATGTTTGGAGAGATAGTTCTGCACCAATTGCTTGATAGTGCCTGGCATAGTAGCGGTAAAGAGCAAGGTTCTTCTGGTTTTGGGAAGTGATTTCACAATGGTGTCTATTCCATCTTTCAGGACTGTGACCATTTCATCTGCTTCATCAAGCACCAGATACTTTGTGTTTTTTATCTCTACTGCTCCACGTTGCAAGAGATCTATTAAACGTCCCGGGGTCGCGATAATAATATGGGTGTCTTCTTTAAGTCTTTCTATTTGAGGCTTAATAGGAATGCCACCACACACTGAGGCTATGGAAATTTCAGGTTTATAGGCTGCAAACTCGCTTAAGTTTTTAAAAATCTGTTGCCCTAGTTCTCTTGTAGGGGCTAAAACGACTGCCTGGATAGTTGGATTTTTTATATCGATATTTTGAAGTACCGGCAATCCAAAGGCCACGGTTTTACCAGTACCAGTTTTGGCTAAAGCTACTACATCTTCTTTTTGATTAAGCAGAACAGGGATAACCTTTTGTTGGATGCTGGTTGGAGTTTTAATACTTAATGCGCTCAACCCTTCTACTAAAGAGGTTTCTATTCCTAATTCTGAAAATGTAGTTGCCATATAGTGTTTACTGATTTTAAATCCGGTGCTTTATAGTACAGGATGGAACTCTAGGTGAAATAATACTGGAAATTTAAAGATAGTGATATTTAAATTTAAGGTAGGTTTCGACTGCGCTCAACCAGACACTAAATTTTTTAATATCGTTTAAAATGCCATATCCATACGGTTAAGGCAGACGCTAAAATACAAAGAGAATAATTCAATGTAGGTTTAGGTGGTGTCTATCCGCTTCAACAATGTGGTTGGCTATTTTATACTTGGCTTTTCCTTGGATATCTGCTTATGCTTCCTGAAGGATACGTTTCGATTTACGGTAGGTGTATTTTGGGTAGATGCTACGTTTTGCAAATCGATTGAGGTTCCCTGCATTTATCATTTTAAGGTATACAGGTTTAGTTACTCCAAAATACTCATAGGTGGTCCCGTCTGTGAAGGTGATTTCTAATAATAAACCTTTATGTTGGTAATCTGCAATAGCGGCATTAGTAATTGTTTCCGTATACTCTGGTAGGTTTTTCTCCTTTGTTTCTGGCGCCATGCTCACTAAGAAGTGATAGCCGTCTATAATTTTTCGGCTTTGTGTTTCGGCTTCTTGCTGTAATGCATCTCCTTCTTGAAATTTATCTGGATGCCATTCTTTCACTAAGTCCCGATAGCTCTTTTTAAGGGACTTAAGTTCGATTTCCTTTTCAATTCCAAATAATTTCTTGTACTCGTGTATGCGCTTCATAATCAGGGATTTTATTAGGGCGCGAAACTACTTATTTTTAATGGATTTACGTTCGTTATTGGCATTAAAAAAGCCCATCAATTATGATGGGCTCTTTTTTTAACTATATGGATGTTACTTAGACAACTTTTACGTTAACCGCGTTTAATCCTTTGTTTCCTTCTTTAAGTTCAAATTCAACTTCGTCACCTTCTCTAATCTCATCGATTAATCCAGAAATGTGTACAAAGTGATCTTTTTCAACTCCTTCTTCAGTGATAAAACCAAAACCTTTGGTATCGTTGAAAAATTTTACTGTTCCTCTACTCATTTTACTATAATTTAATTTATTAATATTTTAATATTCTGCAAAGATGACGCCATTTATTTAAAAAACAATCATTTATCTTATTTATTATTTAAATCACTACCATTTTATTACCATATTACTAAAGACTTCACTCCCTTTTATTTGTATTTCTTTACTGATTAAGGTGTGAATATTCGCAAATAATACTATTTATATTATTGAAAATAAGTTAGTTACTTCTTTTACTTTTGTATTCAGCTGTTTTAAAAACACCTCTACTTATTTGTGTTTTAAAAGAAATGAAAATAAATTCAGAAATCGGCTCCTGTTTTTGTTTTTGGTAAATTTTCACTTTCTTTTGAAGTAAATAATCTGGATTTTATAATAAATCGTACCCCAAGAGGGATTTCCAGCGAAAAACTGGAACCCCTTCCTTTGGTTACTTCTACAGTTAATTGAGTGTGTTGCCAGTACTGAAACTGATCCTGGGACCTATAAAAGTCGCATCCGTGAATATTTCCCAGCCAAATATCGGTCTCATTAAGGAGAAGATCTCCTTTTTCCAGACACATGGGTGATGAACCCTCGCAGTAGCCTCTATTTGGAAAGCAGATTTTATTTTAATAGAAGTAATCATTTTAGGTCAAATGAATACAAAACAAAAATTGCCTATTAACGTAGTGTCTTGTATCATAAGAAACTAATAGTTTTTTTATTCGACCTTATAGTAAGGTCAATTAAAACTATACTTTTTTATCAAAAAAAAAAGCTTTCAGCTACCTGAATTGGTTTGCTGAAAGCTTTTCTCTACTGATGTGTTTAGTTATTTTTCTAACTTTACTTTTACAGCATTCATACCTCTTTGACCTTTTTCAAGCTCGAAAGAGACTTTGTTACCTTCGGTAATTTCGTCTATAAGTCCGCTTACGTGGCAGAAGTATTTTTCGCTATTTTCATTGTCTACTATAAAACCGAATCCCTTTGAATGATCAAAAAAGTTTACGGTACCAATACGTACAGGATCAAACTTATCGTCGTCAGAATCTTCTTTCTTAGGGATACCCAGCACTATTTCCTCTGCATCTAC
This sequence comes from Rasiella sp. SM2506, assembly GCF_050859505.1. GTDB lineage: Bacteria > Bacteroidota > Bacteroidia > Flavobacteriales > Flavobacteriaceae > Marinirhabdus. The sequence goes on from NZ_CP193934.1 coordinate 2,678,936, forward strand.
CTTCACCTTTTTGGAAGGATCTGGTGGCGTATCTACCAAATTACCCATATGATCTACATAGACAAAGTCGATACCGCTAGTGCCGTTCTCTTCTTTATCGGCCTTACGAGCATCCATTTTCTTTTTCTTGTCTTCACGCTTCTTTAAGCGCTTTTTTTCTTTTTCAGTCTTACTAAATGTTTGTTGTGATCTACCCATTTATATTTTACATGTTAAGGGGGATAAGGTACGGCGATAATTTGTAGTTTAAAAATTTTTAAGAAAAACATATGTTTTTCTTAAAAATTATGGTAACTGTTTGTTTTAAAGGATATACTCTATCAATTTACAGCCTTGTAGTATGAAAATACTATAAAAAATTTTACATATATATCCAAAAACAGATTCTAAACAGACGATTTCGTATTAAGTCAAGCGATGTTTTGGTATTTAATTATATGAAATCTTACACCCGCCAATAGGTGATACCATGTTGGAATTTATAAACATCCATTTTCAAGAGTGGAAATTATCCTATCATTTTATACAATGAAAAACCTATTATTTTTGTGCATTTCAGCAGTATTCTTATTAATTGCTTGCGAAAAGGGAAGTAAAGACAACAGAATCTTGGGAGATGCCCTAGTAGAAAAACAATTTGAAACTATTGAGAAGTTAGCCTGGTTGGTTGGTGATTGGACTCATAGTACTGAAAAAGAACACTTCTATGAAAATTGGACACAAGCTAATGACAGTACCTTAAAAGCACACAGTTTTATACTTGTTGAAACAGATACAGTTTTTGAGGAGCGTGTAACCCTTCAGCAAAATAACAACGATGTTTTCTTTACGGTGATCGCCTATAATCAAAACGATGATACGCCTGTTACTTTTAAAATGATTCCATCAGATAAAGGCACGTTTATTTTTGAAAATTTACAACATGATTTCCCCTCAAGAATATCGTATGCTAATCCTGTAAAAGATTCTATACACGCATGGATTGAAGGAACCGTGGACGGGGAATACCAAAAGGTAGCGTTTTACTACAAACGTAATTAATTGTAATAATGATATGCTAGTACTGTAACAATTAATGTATTAGGGTATCTTTAGTGCATAACCATACGCTAGCTACTATGAATTTTAAGTTGAACCTTCTGGCACTTTTATTATTAACCTCCTTTTCTTGCAAGGAAACAAATACCAAAAGCAGTACAAAAGAAACTCCAAATAGTCCTCAAATTGTATTTACTCAAGATGTAGATAATTTTTGGAAAGCCCATGATGCCATTCGGAAAGAAGCCGATACCACAAAACATCTTGCTTTACTAGATTCGTTTTTTATACGTCCGGGAACTCCTGGATTGGTTGCTATTAGAGAAGCCAGGCGTTACAGTCCCGAAGAATATGTACATGCAATTAGAAGCTATCCGTTATTGTGGGAAAGCATTAGAGAAAATACCTACCAATCTAAAAACCTATCTCAGGAAATTGAATCTGGGATAAAAAAACTTAAAGAAATTTATCCGGATGCCAAGCCTGCCGAAGTTTATTTTTCGGTTGGCGTGTTCCGTACGGGAGGCACTACAATGGATAACAAGGTTTTAATTGGTGTAGAAACTGCTTTTGGAGACAAGAATGTTACCGTACATGAACTCCCCGAGTCGCTTAACTACATTAGAGATTTTTGGTCCAGTAAAGAATCTGCCGTAGAAAATTTTGCACTTAACAATGTTCATGAATATATTCACACCCAACAAAATCAGAATTTAGAAAGTAATCTTTTGGGGATTTCAGTATTGGAAGGGGTAGCTGAATTTGTGTCAACCTTAGCGATGGGACGTTCAGAATCCACCCAACCAGCAGTGCTGTATGGTAAAGCAAATAGCGCAGCTGTAAAAATGGCTTTTACCAAAGACATGTTCCATAAAGAGTATGGATATTGGCTGTGGAGCCAACAAGAAAATGAATTTGAAACCCGGGATCTTGCCTATTATATTGGGTATGCGATTGCCGAAAATTATTATACGAAGGCAACAGATAAGCAAGTTGCCATTAAAAAAATGATTGAACTAGATCACTATAACGAAACTGAAATTGAAAACTTTGTGGATGCTTCAGGATATTTTGATACTGCAGTACATACCTATAAGCCTAAAGAATAAGTCTGTTTTTAAAATTGTAGACAGCCTTGATATTATTCTCGTAAACTTTACTATAGGTTGCAATGGTTTCTGAAATTATAAGAAAACGACCCTGTTCTACTTATTTATAACTTCCATTACTAGTATCTTAGGGGGATTGCTATTCTCTTTATAAAATTAGGAGTCGTAAAAACTTTAAAATGTACGTGTACACTTACAGGAGTTTTTTATTGTTTCGTGATTGCTATTCCTGCGATATAGATTTTATTGTTTGTTTAAAATTATTTTATGTGTTACAGGTTCATCTCAGGACTTCTAAATTCCTAATTTTTAGTGTATTTAATTTAGACGCTTCTGAAATTTTAAATACTTGCAATTAATCAAATTTTAACATTAACATACTTTTTATCGATGTTATTTGCATTTCGTGGGATTTATTTGTAACATTGACGATGATTAGCATATTGCCCCTGACCCTAATTTAAATTTATGACTATGAAAATCAGACACATTTTATTGACCGTTTTTTTACTTGGAAGTATAACGATTGGCTTCGCGCAAAAAAAAGATGAACAATCTTTTATTAGTGGAAATATTAGTATTGCTAAATACCATACTAGCGAAGAATTACAGAATATGAATAAAGGTAAATTGTTAGAACTTTATAATATCCGTATCGAAATAATCATTAAAATTTTACCGAATATCGCTTTTGCAACAAAACCTGGCGTTACCATGTCCACACTTGGTATTCCTGATACGAAAGAACACCGGAAGGCATTAGAAGATAACATTCAGGCTACGACAACCTATTTCGAAAATACGATCGAGTTTCAGAAGTTGATACTCCCCTATTCTGATAAATCCAGCTTGGTAGCAGCCATTCTCTTTTATGAAGAGACACTAAAAGCGTTGCATACCTATAACGAATTCAACTAATGATAGTTCTGGAACGAAACTAATTGTTTTAGAATTTTTAATCTTTTACGCCATATGATATGGCTTGTCTTTTTGCGCCCAAATTTATAAGCGTCGTTTTTATCCGACGAATGCTTAACATTTGGGTTTTTAATTTTCAATCAGTTTTTATTTCTGCTTTCAAACATTCAGTCTTACCAGACCTATAGATATTTAGAGTGCTCTCTATACCAGTTTTTTTGCTTTCCTCTGCTCTTAAACGATGTTAATCTTAGCGTACTGAAATGAGTTAACACACTTTATCGATGATTATTGCATTTTAACAGTGCTTTTAATCGGTTTTATTTGCATTTCATAGAAAATACCTTTAAGTTTGGTCTCAATATCATAAAATTTTTAACAATAAAATAAAGTATTATGAAACAAGTTACCCCGCTTATGTTCTTTTTATGCCTTCTCTTCTTTGGCAACGTGATTGCTCAGCAAGAGAAAGGTATACAAGGTTCTGAAAACTGGTTAAATTTTTGGACGGAATTTAAACCTGTCGCTACCGATCATGGTGAGCCTACGCAAATTTTGGTCGGGAACATTTCAAAAGACACGAAACTCTACAAGAAAGAAATATACCTTCTCTTAGGAGATATATTTGTAACAGATAGTTCGACCCTTACGATTGAACCAGGTACAATAATCTTAGCCGATTATAAAACCAAAGCTTCACTTACCATTACAAATGGCGCAACAATTATTGCAGAAGGAACTCAAACCGATCCTATAGTATTTACTTCAAATAGAGATATAAATAAAAAAGGTGATTGGGGAGGCATCTTTATTTTAGGTGATGCACCAGTTACTAAAATTGGAACACAATCGGGTCTCGACTTCGGATTAAAAACTTCTTCGATAGAAAACACTAAGTATGGAGGCGAGAATATAGAAAGCAACTCTGGAATTATGCGCTTTGTAAGAATTGAATACGCAGGTAAGCGAACAAAAAAACATGGATACTTTAATGCTCTTACCCTCGCCGGTGTAGGAAATAAAACTGCTCTCGAAAATATAATGGTAAGCAACAGCGCCGGAAATTCCTTTTATGTTGCAGGAGGCGATGTAAATTTAGAAAAGCTGGTATCCTTTCAATCTAGCGGGAACGACTTTAAATTCGATTTGGGAGCCCACGCAACCATAACCAACTCACTGGCTGTGCGTTCTCCCTATGTGTCTGAGCCTGGTGGTGCAAGCAGTATTTATATTACTTCCCATAATAAGGATACTAATGTAGCTATTGAAAAGAGTAAAACAATTGTCGATGCACAAAACTTAACACTTCTTAATTTAAGTAAGACACTCGAAGATGATATTGATGTAGGATTGGTAAGAGAGGCTGTTTATATAGATAAGAATGCTTCTTTAACGATGGCCAAAAGTGTTCTTTCTGGATTTAATCCAGCTGTAATTCTGGACAATAGTATTCAGGTGAACCATGAAAATTTAAAGCAAATCAAGTTTAGTAAAATGTACTTTAACAAATGTCGCGGTAATATTTTTACTGAAGGTGTCACCAACAATGAAGATTTAGAAAATTGGTATGGCAACCAATCTTTCTTTAATGTGTATTCTAAAGGTTCCGATAGTGAAACTTTTATAGATCCCAATAATGAGAATCGTCCAGATTTTAGATTGCGAATTAATAAAATTATTGCTTTGGAAGAAATGGACAGAGGATAATACTATAAAAAACCCATTACAACTTCACTAAAAAAACATAAACCCTTAGTGAATTATATTAGGTAGCTCGACTAAAATTTTAAAAAAAACTACCGCATGCAAAAAACTACTTTTCTGAAATTCTATGGTTGTCTCGTTTTGTTTGTGTTGGTTATAATACCACAACAAACCAAGGCTCAATTGGTAATTGGATCTCCAAACCTTCAATTTAATCAGGCGTGCGCGAGTGATTCATTTAATGCATACGATATTAGTTTTGTCTTCAATCCAGAATCGGCATTGGCTCCAGGCAATAGGTTTAACATAGAAATGTCGAATGCTGAGGGCGATTTTACAGATGCTATTGTAGTATTTAGTTCGGCACCTGGATCCATAACGGCCTCCCCTGCCTCCGTAACTTTTTCCATTCCAGAAACTACTTCGGGTGAAGGGTATAAGTTAAGAGTAAAGAGTACCGAGCCTGCTGCAACGAGTGCGCCTTCTAACGAGTTTTCTGCGTATTATAAATTACACGATACTCCTTTTACCATAAACAAATTTGTTTCTACCGGAGCATTTTGTCCTAATGGTAGTTACTTGCTTACCATAGACAATCCAGGTTTTGGGGATACTACGTCTCCACTCCTATTCCCGTCATTAACGTTTAATTGGTATAAAGAAACAGGCCCTACTTCATCGGTTTTTGTGGCAGAAAGCGAAAGCTTATCTGTAACAGAGGAAGGAACTTATTTTGCCGAAACCAATTATGGAAGTTGTACCTCAAATTCATTTTCGAACCGGGTGATGGTGTCGGAAGCTACCGCAGGTCAAACTACCACAACGGCAATAGAATCGAGTGCTGGCAATCCTTTTTGTGCCAGCGAAGGTCCTACTACTTTAAGTACTATGAATGGTGATAGCCACACCTGGACGAAGGACGGAACTGTCATTCCAGGCGCCACCGGAAGAACCTACCAAACCAGTGAGTCTGGAATTTATACGGTTACCGTAGTTTCTGGTAATTGCCAAGCCATTGGGTCTATAGATCTTGAAAGTGGCGATTTTACCAGCAGCATAGACGTTCCGGCTATAAACGAATTACCTACTGGAGAATCCTTAAAAGTTACCATAACAACCACAGCAAACAATCCTGAGTTTGAATGGTATTTAAACGAAGAATTGCTTCCTGATGTTACGGGCAATACGTATGAAGCCTTCGAATTTGGTAGCTATCGGGTACTTGTTTTTCAGAATTCGGCTTGTGAAGATTTTGATGAATTTACGTTTGAAATACGCGAAATAACGGATCCATTTCCAGAGGTAGCAAACATTCCAAATCTTATTAGCCCCAATGGAGATGGAATAAACGATACATGGGTGATCCCTACAAGTTATGTAAGCGGCACGAATACCGAAGTTATGATTCTTACTAATCAGGGAGATGTTGTTTTTCAAACAAAGGAATACGCAAATAACTGGCCTGAGGACCAACTGAATCTTACTAGCGTAAACTTAGTATACTATTATATCATTATTCCAGAAAACCAAGACATTAAAAAAGGATCGATAACGGTCATTCAATAACGTGAAAATAATAGGTCTCATCATACTCGTATTATGCTTTGCTACGCAGCTGTGCTATTCTCAACAAGAGGATGGTGTGGTTGGCCTTGAATTACCTGCAAGAAATTCCCTCATGTTTCACAGATATCTGCGAAATCCTACTTTTAGCTTTGTAAGGGAGCAAAATAAATACATTGCGGCCAATAATAAAAGAGAATTAATCCAACTTGGAGACGCCCCCCAAACCTATATGGCAAATTTTTCGGGAAGATTTGCAGAGAACATTGGCGCGGGCATAGGTGTTTTTCAACAAAATTATGGGGTGTTAACCACCTTTGGAGGACTTGTAAATTTTGCGTACAACACCATGTTGGCAACAGAAAGTAACCTAACATTCGGTATGAATATAGGAGCCTACAAAAGTGGCATTAATAGCGGTAAAGTGGTGACCAATTTTCCAGACCCATCCTTAAATACGATTCCAAGTAACTTCCTATTGGTTATGAATCCAGGTATAAACTATGGTGGGGGTTTTATGGACTTTGGTGTTACCCTTAATAATCTAGTGGTCTATAATTTCACTACATCGAAACTGTTAGAAGAAAATCCTAAACGTGGAATTCAAGGACATTTAATGTACACCGGATATATGGGTGGCTATGGTTTTCTTGAAGACAGCAAATTTTCTGCCTTGGGAAGCGTTGAGTTTAGAGACGACACCTCCATATACTCAGGAACCATGATGCTTACAGTGCCCAAAGGATTTTGGGTGCAAGGAGGTTATAATTCTTTATACGGTGCGTCTGCAGGATTAGGACTTCATATTACATCACAACTTGCCATTGAATACAACTATGAAAAAGCCCTTGGAGGACTAGCAGACTTTGGTTCCTCACACGAGTTTACACTAGCGTATATATTCCCGAACAATAATTATTTTGATTATAGCAGGGATGAAGAAATAGCTGGCCTGATATCCTTCGAGAAAAAAACAAAGAAAAAGAAGTCCAGCAAACCGAAAGCGACTCCAGCAAAAGAGCTTGAAGATGCTGTGCCGGATATTTGGAATGAGGAAATTCCTAGAGTAGCCGCAGAAGAAAAAGAAAAACTTAAAACTGAAGAAGAAACAAGAGTAGCAAACGAGGCACAATTACAATTGGAAGCTGAAGAAAAAGCAAGACTAGCCGCCGAAGCACAGCTACTGCTCGAAGCCGAAGAAAAAGCAAGACTAGCCGCCGAAGCGCAGGGATTACTCGAAGCTGAAGAAAAAACAAGGCTAGCTACTGAAGCACAGCTACTGCTCGAAGCTGAAGAAAAAACAAGGCTAGCTACTGAAGCACAGCTACTGCTCGAAGCCGAAGAAAAAGCAAGACTAGCTGCTGAAGCACAGCTACTGCTCGAAGCCGAAGAAAAAGCAAGACTAGCCGCAGAAGCACAGCTACTGCTGGAAGCCGAAGAAAAAGCAAGACTAGCCACAGAAGCACAGCTACTGCTTGAAGCCGAAGAAAAAGCAAGACTAGCCGCAGAAGCACAGGTATTGCTTGAAGCCGAAGAAAAGACAAGACTCGCTCTTGAAGAACAAACACGATTGGAAGCAGAAGGAAAAGCCATTGATCAATTGATCATCAATCCAAAAGATGAGCTAGGTAATTCTATCAGGATTTTGGTTGAAGAAGCAGAAAATTCAGCTGTGGCTCAAATGGAATTAGTTAATGATTTATCAGCTTCTGTAGTGATTAAAGATAAAGACTTAAAGAATCTTAAAAATGAAAATGATTTAAGTGAACAAGGAGTATATGTAGAACCAGCCCCTTTTAAAAGTATTACTGAAGAAAATAGTGCTATTGAGGACATCATCATAAACTTAGATGAGATCATCATTACACAGAAGAAAAAAATCGCACAGTTGGAAGCATTACTTCAAGAGAGAATACAATTAATAAATGACCCGAATGATGCGACCAATATCTATTACCGTAATGCGCTGGCCGAATTAAAAGCAGAACAAGATAAAGCGATACGGTCTAAAGCGCAATTAGTTTCTACGTTGGAAGAAATTTCAATTGCTACAGATTTTGAGCGCAAAAGACGTATTAAGCGTGCAGCTTACACCAATGAGGAGGATAGATACCAGCAGGACAGGGCTACTCTCAAAATATTGAAACAAAGTGTGAACGTTAGTGAGACACCATTGAGCTTGGACGATTTCGATTTTGGAGAAGATAAAAGTGAAAATATTCAAATATTGAAAAACGTTGAAAATGCAGAAGAAGCATATTATCTAGTACTAGCAGTACATGCCAACATTGTAAAACGTGATGAGTTTTTAACTCAGGTACTAGCCTCTGGACATTCAAATGTAGATTTCTTCTACGACGTAAATACAAGTAAGTATTATATCTATTATGGTAAATATGAAACCATAGAAACTGCCAATGATGTATTAAAAATAAAAGGAAATGAACCATTTACAGAAAAACTATCAATCATAAAATTAGAAAAATAGAGTACAATAGTTAGTTATAAGCCCCCCCTCCTGCTAAAATCGATTCTGGGAGTAAAACTTGAATCAGAAACTAAACTATTATGAACAAACCTACCATCCCCTGTATTGCACTAGTTGCTTCAATGCTCTTTTTGTGCCTGCAATCTTATGCCCAAAACTATGTCCCTTTTACACCTAGATTCGATCAGGATCTTAAGGGTGATATTGTGTTGATTGGGAATAACATATTAGGACCAGACAACAATCCATTTAACAACAACTCTGTTTATAATCATGATGTCGATATGCAATATATTGATATTGATGGAGACCCGTCGACTTTCAGTTCCTCGAGTGCCGATTTGGTTATTCCGAACCCCAATTGTTATGAAATTAAGCATGCAAGTTTATATTGGGGTGCAGTTACAAAAGGGAATGAACCAATTACTAATGTAAAGTTTAAAGGACCTACGGGTGGATATAATGATATTACAGGGACTATCATTTTTGATGCTAACGGTACTTCAGTAGATGGCGGGAATAGTTTTCCATATGCGTGTTATGCAGATGTAACTTCTATTGTTAGTGGGTTGGCGAATAATTTAGGGACCTATACAATGGCCAATGTCTCTAGTTTACTTGGCGAGACTGGATTAAATGGTAACAACACAGGGAATTCTGCTGGGTGGTCACTTTTTGTAGTATACGAAGACCCTACACTACCTGGTAAATCAATTACAAGTTTCGATGGTTTTAGCGCGATTAGTTCGATAGCAAATCCTACATTGGACATTCCTATATCAGGATTCAGAACGGTTCCAGCGCCAGCACCTGTTCGAGCCAATTTAGCTTTTGCAACCTTAGAAGGTGACAAGCCTATCTTAAACGATCGTCTGAGGTTAAACGGAGTAAGCCTTTCTGCTGCGGATCGTCCCGTGAGTAACTTTTTCAATAGTTCAGTTACCAATTTAAGTGCCAACCCTGTTAATAATAGGGTTCCCAATAGTACCAACACTTTAGGTTTTGATACGGGAGTGATGACGGTTCCAAATCCCGGAAATACTGTAATTGGGAATGGTGACACTTCCGCAACGGTTAGATTAGAGACTGGTGGAGACACCTATTTTCAATATTTATTTGCGTTTGCTGTAGATATTATTGAACCCAATATTGTACTAACAAAAATTGTTGAAGATGAATTTGGAACTAATATTGGCGGGCAAACTGTGAACCTTGGTCAAGAACTTAACTATGTTATTGGTTTTCAGAACACAGGAAATGATGACGCTAGAAATTTTACAATTAGAGATATTCTTCCCATTAATATTATTTTTAATTATCCTGCAGATTTAGTCTTACCTCCCGGAGTTACCGTGCAAAGCTATAATGCGACAACACGGGAAATTGTGTTTGAAATAGAAGATTATTTGGTTGAAGAGAATGATCCTGTTACAGAATTACGCATAGAAGTACAGGTTGTTGATACCTGTCAACAATTAGCGGAAGCATGTTCTAATATTATTAACAATCAGGCTTTTGCAACCTATCAAGGAACTTTAAACCCAACTTTTATAATAACAGACGACCCTAGTTATAGTGACAATACAGGTTGTCTATTAACGCCTCAAGCGACCAATTTTCTGGCAGATCTTGATGATTGTGTGTTTAGTCAAGAAGAAATTCTTTGTGGGGCCAGCGTAGATTTAACGGCAGCAAATGGATACGATTCCTACTCCTGGTCTACCAGTCCAACAGGTACTCCAGTGATTGGGACAACGCAGACTATAACCGTTACAGCAACCGGTACATACTATTCATTTAATACAGCCTTAGCACCGTGTCGCTCTATTGTTGAACAATTTAATGTGACACTTTATGGAAGTAACACTACCAATCCTATCATTCCGTATGCAGACGAAGTTGTAACCTGCCCTAATGATGGAAAATTATTGCCCAATATATTTTTATGTGGTATTAATGATTTTCGAGATCTTACGGTTGATCTAGCTGGAGCCACTTCCATTATTTGGGAACAACTCGATGAATCTAGTTGTTCTGCGGTACCTAACCCAGACTGTGCGAATGAGGATAATTCGTGTAACTGGAATCAAGTAGCTACTGGGAACAATTATACCGCAAATACTTCAGGGCAATTTAGGCTAACTATAAATTATCAGGGTGGTTGTTTTAATCAGTTCTACTTTAATGTATACCAAAACGTATTAGAACCTACAGTTGCAGCCACAGATATTATTTGTACAACACCCGGAAGTATTACTGTGAGTAATGTCCCCACTGGATATGAATTTAGCCTAGATGGTATAACCTACCAGGCTAGCAACATATTTACAGTTACGACTCCCGGATTGTATACTGTGTATATAAGACAGCTGGGCGTGCCAGGAACTGCTTGTGTCTTCACGGTGCCAGATATACTTGTAAGAGAGCGACAGTTCACCGTTACTACAAACATTAATCAGCCATTGTGTTATGGTGACAAGGGAAGTATCCAGCTGGCAGCAAATGATGTAGAGCCCCAGTATTTCTTTGCTTTATACCAAGGCGGAACACTCATAAACAGTGTGGGTCCTATACTCGAAAATAACTACCTCTTTGCAAATTTAAATCCTGGAACTTATACGGCAACTGTTGCTACAGAAGATGGATGTACCTATTCGGAAGAAATTACGATAATCGAGCCACCCATCCTCACGGTTACTGCCGCAATTACCCAACCTCTTACGTGTACAGATGGCGAAATTACTGTCTATCCAGTTGGTGGAACACCACCGTATTTCTATTTTGTGAACAGTACCACTGTTTTTCAAACAACCCCAGAAATTGTTGTTACTACAGCAGGTGTCTATAATATCACTGTGGTAGATTCTAATAATTGTAGTGCCGATACTACCATTACGATTGCAGCCACTTTACCTCCAGAATTTAATGTGACAAAAACCGATATCTTATGTGCAGATCCAGGGGATACAGGAAGTATAACAATTAATGTTACCAATCCTAATGGAAATAGCTTACGCTATAGTATTGATAGTGGGTTTAACTTTTTTAACGCTCCCGTTTTCACAGGACTTACAGCAGGAAACTATAACGTTGTAGTTGAATATACCTTTGGTACAGATGTATGTGTTACTGATCCACAAATCGTAACAATTAACTCTGTTACGCCCATTTTTGGTACTGCAGAACTTACAGACCCTTATAGCTGTTTAGCTACAGGAACCATAACGGTTACTGGCGTTACTGGTGGCACACCTCCCTATACCTATAGTATTGATGGGATAAATTTTCAAGCAAGCCCTATATTTACTGGACTCACTCCAGGAACATATTCGGTAGTTATCAAGGATGCAAATGATTGTACGTTTGTAACAAATGAAATAACAATACTTCCATTAGACCCTCCAACCGATTTAACTTTTAGCAACACCCCTCTTACGTGTCCAACAAACACCACAACCGTTACCATAACGGGAACAACTGGTGGGGTTGCTCCGTTAGAGTATCGAATAATTGCACCTGCAGGAGCAATTACGCCATACCAGACCACAACAACATTTGCTGGATTAGCGTCTGGCACGTATACCTTCGAAGTAAAAGATGCAAATGAATGTTTGTATAACGAATCGTATACTATTGACCCCCTTCCAGCATTGACAGTAGTAGGACAGCCCATTAATGATGTGGTTTGTTTTAATGATGCTAATGGTTCGGTACAATTTATCGTTTCTGGTTCTACCAGTTTCGTATATGCTATCAACGGAAATCCTCCGGTTGCTGGAACTTCTCCTATTGTGCTTACAGGCTTAATAGCAGGAACCTATACTATTGTTGTAACCGATACCATAACAAATTGCCAAGCTACCGATTCGGTTACCATTGATGGTCCTACAGCAGCATTGACGATCACCCTGGACGTTAGTCCTATTTCTTGTTTGGAAAGTGGTAGCGTAGTACTAAATGCTACAGGTGGTTGGGGTGGAAATAGTTACACACTCACATTACCTGATTCCACCGTATTGCCACCTCAGTCTAATAATACTTTTGCAGGTTTAACGCAAAGTGGCACCTACACAGCAACCGTGGAAGATAGTAATGGTTGTACTGTTTCTGAAAATTTTGATCTAACCACTCCAGACCCTGTTGTGGCATCAATTAACCCAATATCTGATCTTTGTTATGACACAACCAACGGAGCTACCATAGAAGTTACAGTTACTTCAGGTCTTGCACCCTTTGAATATAGTCTCAATGGCGCACCGTTTCAGTCAAGCAATATTTTTACAGGCTTAATACCAGGAACATATATAGTTACTGTCCGGGATGCATTAGGATGTGAAGTAACCTTACCTGCCGAAATAATTGCGCCACAATTAAGCGTGAATACTGTATTAACGAAAGATTTAGATTGTACTGCTACCCCAGACGCTGTTATTACGGGAACTATTTCAGGTGGTTCAGCACCGTTCAGCTATGAGGTGTCCATCTCTGGCGCTCCGTATACTTCTTTAGGAACTACGGGATCACCCTTCACCTATACAACGGGTATAGCAGGAACGTATCAATTTCAGATTACAGACGCCAACGGATGTATGGCTGAATCGAATATTATAACGGTAAACGCAATTTCCTTGCCAGTACTAGACGTAGTGGCACAAACACAGGACATTTTATGTAATGGTGACTCCAATGGAGCTATCAATGTTACTTTCGACCCAACGGTGGGTACACCTCCGTTTGTGATTAATGTAAATAACGACACTACGGGTACAGATTATGGCACGCAAACGTCAGGATTACCTGCAGGAACTTATACCATTACATTAACAGATGCTAATTCCTGTGTCGATACAGATACTATTGTTATAGATGAACCAGACCCTATTGTAGTTGATTACGATACTGTTGATCTCATGTGTGTTCCTGGAGATGTTTCAGAAGGCGAAATTACGATCAATAGCGTGACGGGTGGTGTCGCTCCATACGATTACTACGTTACTGGCGATGGGTATTCCAATTCGGTTTTAGGAGCTACTGGAACAGTGCCAATCACGTTTGATGTAATTAATTTTGGGCTGTATCAAATTAATGTCATCGATGCGAATGGGTGTTCTGTCTTAATTCAGGATGTGTTGATAGCCTCCCCTCCTTCAGATTTAGACATTGTTATTGATACAACTGCAGATTGCCTTCCTACCGGAGGAACAGCTGTGGTAACCGTAAGTTCTAGTTTGGGGAGTACTGGACCCTTTTGGTTTGCTATTTATCAAGGACCTGGAACCGTATATCCTCTTCCAGCGGGCGCTTGGCAGCCTGAAAATCCGCCAATGAGCGCTTCCACTATTTTTACAAACCTTACACCTGGCGTCACTTACACATTTATCGTGTATGATGAATCCACTAGGTGTAGTTATTATGAGCAAGCAACAACACCCATACCTACAAATTCAACATTAACCGCTACAGCATTTACAGCGAATAATATTACCTGTACAGGAAATGCAGACGGAAATGTATCCTTTGATATAAACAGTATATACGCGGCTCCTGTAGATGTGAGTTACGTAATTTTCGACGCATTAACTCAGGTAGATACGGGTATTAACGGAACAGGAACCGTACCCGCCGGAGGTACATTATCTGTATCCAACTTAGGCCCATTACCTTTTGGAAATTATTACGTATTAATTTCAGAAACCAGTGGCGCTAATATAGGTTGTGGGATTGCCACCGCACCCTTCAATATAACCGAGTCCACCATTGCCCTTGATTTATCTGTTTCGGTAGATCAAAACGCGAATTGTAACCTTGACTCAGGACTCATAAGTGCTATAGGACAAAATGGAACTGCTCCTTATTTATATCAAATTACAACCGTGCCTGGTTCGCCTTTGGCTACAGATCCAAATTGGGGTGTTCCAAGTACTTTTAACGTAAATGCAGGAACGTATTATGTGCACGTATTGGATGCTTATGGTTGTGTTGTTTCAAGCCTTGCTGAAGTAGTACCCTTAGATCCATCTCCTGTGGTTGCCATTACGGTTTCTAATCCATGTGATACCGATGAAGGAGATTTTGAAATAGATGTTACCCTACCAACCGCTGGGATACCACCATATAGTTTTAGTATTGATAGTGGAGCTTTCCAAACACAAACGCCACCTTTTACCATTCAGAATTTATCTTCTGGAATACATACGGTTGAGGTTAGAGATGCCAATGGCTGTGGAAACATAGCGACTGTTACGATTGAATCGCCTTTAGGAATAACACCTGCCGTTACTGCAGTACCAAGTTGTGATGATGATGATGGCGAAATTACAGTTACAGCCACGGGAGGTTCGGGAGTATATACCTATAGTATAAACCCAAACCCACCATCCATAGTTTTAACTGGAAATGTGTTTTCTGGAGTACCATCGGGAACGTATACGGTTACAGTTACCGATGCAACAACTACCTGTGATGTAGACGTTGCCGTAACTGTTGAAGCTGCAACACCAGTTACATTTACAACGAGCACAACAGATGTGGGTTGTAATGGTAATAGCGATGGTGTTATTACTGTGAATCTCCTGCCAGGGAACGACAACCCTGTATACTTATATGAAATTACAGCACCAATCATTATTCCACCACAAGCTTCGAATATATTTACAGGACTAGCAGCGGGTACCTATACGGTACAAGTTACTTCTGGAAGAGATTGTATTGCTACTGAAGATGCTAGTATTGGAGAGCCAACCCTTCTAACAGTTACAGGTACCATTACAGATTTTGCCTGTGCGCCAGATAACTCAATAAATACGGCTACTTTAACGATTACCGAAGCTGGAGGTACTCCGCCCTATCTTTATAGTATAAATGGTTCAAATTATTTCACAACAAATACTTTTGAAATCGTCGATACAGGTCTTATACAGTCAATTTCAATATATGCTAAGGACGCTAATGGTTGTGTGGCAACTGATGTAGTGATTGTAGATCCGTTACCTGTAATCACCGCAACAGCATTTGTAACTGTAACCCCAATAGATTGTAATGCTACAGGTAGTGTTGAAATTACTGTTACGGGTGGTTCAGGTAATTTTACCTATCAAATGCTCCCAAGTGGTGCACCACAGGCGTCGCCTATATTTAATATTCCTGGACCTGGTACGTACTATTTTCAAGTGAATGATCTCGATACCAATTGTTACTTCTTAACACCAGGACTTGAAGTTCCTCCTTTCGATTTTATGGATGCGGTGATCGTACCAACAGTAGATAATAGTTGCTTTGGGGATACCGATGGGGAAATAGAACTCACCATTAATGGTTATAGTGGGAATTATACGTATCAATTATTGGATGGCACTGGCACTCCGGTAGGAGGCATCGTTGCTACCAATACGTCATCAGATCCTCAGGTTATTACTAACTTAGCCTCTGGTAATTATAGTGTAGCTGTGATTGAAACAGACACGCCATTTTGTGATACGATTTCAAATGTAGTTAATATTGATTCTCCTTCAGCTCCTCTGCTGCTGGATGTATTGGAAACATCGAATGTAACCTGTACAGATGACCGTGGAACTATTACGGCAACTGCAACAGGTGGAACAAGTCCTTACCAGTACGAACTAACGGGAACAGCTACTGTACCCTACTCATCTAGTAATACATTTACTGGTTTGGGAGCTGGTTCGTATACCGTAAATGTGAGAGATGCACAAGGGTGTATTACTCCGGATACCATAATTTTAGATGCTCCAGACCCCATAACGGCTGTATTTAGCCCTAGTACTACATTACTATCCTGTTTTGGCGACCAGAATGCCTCTATAACAGCCACGCTTGTGTCGGGTGGACAAGGATTTAATTATACCTATACGCTACTTACACTTTCCCCTACTACGAGTAGTTCCGGTCCACAAAGCTCAAATGTATTTACAGATTTAGGAGCTGGTGTATATCAGGTGAAAATTACGGATGGCTACGAATGTGAATTCATCTCCTTAGATATTATTATAGATCAGCCAACTGAAGTTTCCCCTGCCTTAGTTGTAGAAAGTACACAAACGTGTCTAACAGAATCTACACTTACTTTAAGCGCTACAGGAGGAACCGGACCTTATGAATATAGTAATGTGTCCGATTTCAGTAGTATTTTAGGTTCGTTTACTACATCCATAAGCTTCCCGGTACCTGTAGGTACCTACAACTTTTATGTAAGAGATGCCAATGGTTGTGTTTCGAATGTTTCGAACGATATAACCATCGATCCATTACCTACTTTAACGATACTTCTGGATTCAACAAACCCTACTATTAATTGTGTGGGCGATGACAATGGAGTTATTACAGCTACTGCTCAAGGAGGTTTAGGAAATTATATATACATCCTGCAAGACACTTCAGGAAATACAATTCCTGCAGCCCAGCCCAGCCCAGGAGTATTTACAGGGCTTCCAGCAGGAACGTATGTAGTGTATGTTGAAAGTGGCGATTGTAACGAAACTTCAGATACTATAACTATTACCGAGCCTACAACGGCACTGGATGTTAGGTATACCATTAATAACGTTAGATGTAACGGAGAGGACAATGGATCTTTATTTATTACTGCAATTGGTGGAACAGGTATTATTAAGTATGCGATTTCTCCTAATCTGAATCAATTTTTCGATACACCTGTTTTTAACAATTTAGCTCCAGGAAATTATGATGTTATCGTACAGGATGCCTTAGGTTGCTATACTACTTTTAATTTTGATATTACCGAACCAGATGCTGTAGATCTTTCAATTGTTCCAGATTCAATTTTCCCAGAAATTTGTGAGGGAGATGTTGACGGTTCTTTCAGTATTGAAATTTCTGGCGGAACACCGCCCTACAGTGTTGTATTAGACAATCCTAATGGCGAATATATTACAGGAGCAATAGGCCAAATAAACTTCGACTTTAACAATTTGGGTGGAGGTGATCATACTGTCTACGTTCGTGACAGTGAGGGTTGTGAATCTGAATGGAATATCACATTCCCGGAAGCCGTTTTACTTAACCCGCTTGTTGAGGTAGAATATATTTGTTTCGATAATATTTCAGAAAATAGAGTAACCGTTACGGTAGATGAAAGTACTATAGACCTTAGCCAACTGGATTATTCTTTAAATGGAGGACCCTACCAGACTAGTAACGTATTTACCAATCTCCCACCAAGTAAAGACAACTATATTCTTGTAAGACATACAAATGGATGTATCCAATCTACAGACTTTTTCGACATAGAATCTTTTGAGCCACTTACACTCGTGTTGGAACCTGGCGAACTAAATGAAATTGTCGCCATTGCAAACGGAGGTACAGGTGGCAATCAATTCACGCTGAATGACGTGGATTATGGGTCTACCAGCATATTTGAGATAGCAGAGACAGGAACGTATATAGTTACTGTTACCGATAGTAGCGGTTGTGTTGCTGTAGCAACCATCTATTTGGAATACATTCCCATCTGTATCCCTAATTACTTTACACCTAATAACGACGGCGTCGTCGATACCTGGGCTCCAGGTTGTGCTGAAGACTATCCGAATTTAGAATCTTCTATTTACGATCGATACGGACGTAAAGTAGCCGTTATTCGTGTAGGTGAAACATGGGATGGAAGGTATAACGGTCAAGAGTTGCCAACAGGTGATTATTGGTTTGTAGTAAAGCTCAATAATGGTGACAATAAAGAGTTTGTAGGTCATTTCACTCTCTATAGATAATGAATTTTTAACAGCCTTAATCCCCAAATAAAATCTACTCTTATGAGAAAAATTATAAAATACATACTCGTCTTACTGGCCTTTCAAAGCTATTCGCAAGAGTTAAATTTACCTGTCTTTAGTCAATACTTAGCCGATAATGATTTTGTGGTATCTCCTACCTTTGCTGGAATTGGAGATAATTTCAGAGTTCGAGCCAATGGCTTGATGCAATGGGTAGGAATAAAAGACGCGCCCCAAAACCAAGCACTCTATGCCGATATAAGGATAGCAAATAGAACAGGTGTGGGGTTTTCTATGTACAATGATAAAAATGGAAACACAAGACAACAAGGCTTTAAAATATCGTATGCACATCATCTTATCCTCGATTATAAAACGAAACAGTATTTGTCACTAGGAATATCCTACAATATGAATAGTTTTAAAATTGATATTGAAAATTTTGAAACAACATACGATATTCCTTTTATAGATCCCAGTATAAGAGATAACCGAAAGACTACAAATATTAATTTTGATGTAGGTGCATTGTATAGATTCCGAACTTTTTTTATGAGTTTTAATGCTAATAATCTACTGCAAAAGGATACAGAAAACTTTACTGGTTTTGAGCCTCAAAGTTTATTAAACCTTCAACTATATACAGGATATGTTATTAAGAGTGAGAATTATTCCCAATTTGAACCATCGGTATTCTATCAGTTATTTGCCAGTGACCAAAGATCCAGTACCGATATTAATTTGAAGTATCGTAAGTTCAATAGAGACAACGATTATTTTTGGGTAGGTGGTTCGTATCGTTTTTTGAATGACCAAATTATGAAACCCTTGAGTATTGGTCCAATGATTGGTATTAAGAAATCAATCATTTATTTTTCATACGCGTATCAAATAACCTTAAATGAGCTTACAAACTATAATTCAGGGACGCATTCTGTTACCATTGGCTTTGATTTACTTCAAGCCTTGAGCGATTGTCCGTGTACTGTGGGTAATAATGAACGATAGGTATTTTTTTTACAAAGCACTTACGTAGTATAGGTTTGCCGCCTATACTAACCTATCAATTTCTAGCTTATACCCTACCCCGTGTACGTTTGTAATTTTTATAGTGGCATCGTCCTCTAATTTTTTCCGAAGTTTGGAGATGTAGGTGTCTAAGCTTCGCCCCACGATTACGCCGTTGTCTTCCCAAACTCTTTTGGTGAGTTCTTCGCGTTTTACCACTTGGTTAGGGTGTTCTATTAAAATTGCCAATAATTCACATTCTTTTTGAGTTAACGGAATTTCCTGCGCTTCTTTCACCAATTTATTCTGTTCAGGATAAAAACTAAAATGCCCTAAACTTGTTCCCCTTTTAGTCTCTTTTTCTGAATGGAACGCGTGGTATTTACTATAAAAAACAAACCCTAAAAATAATACTACCAAAAAAATAAGTACAAAAAATAAAGTTGCATTCTTTGAAGCTACTTCTTTGCTCATAAATTTTACTTGTATGGTATAACATCCTTCTGAAATAATCCGTCCACTACAAGGAATAATATTTTGTTCTGTTTGGTTGGCTATTTTATAACTGTAAGCCACTTCCCCATCTTCACATTGTAGTACTTCAACAATATAGTTGTTAGGAATAGTAACGCTCTCAAAAACTGAGGTTGTAATCTGGTTTAAATCGGCTGGATCAAAAGCCAGTGGTTTTTCAAAAGACAGTTCAAACAAGGTGGGCGATTTCTCCAGTATAGGTAATACCAAGGAAGTGGTATCGTTTTGAGCTATCAAAATTTGATTTCCAATAGATCGCAAGGCAACTTTTACCTCTTCAGTAGGTATTTCTTGCTCTTTAGTACTGCACGCAATTAGAAGCGACAGGGCTGCACTAATTCCGAAAATTCTAAACCAGGTCTGGATTGTCTTGTTCATTACTACAAATAACAGCCTATTTACTGAATTTTTACAGCTGTTGACACTTCTTTTGCATTCTTTTGACACTTTTGTAGTGCTGCCCATATAGTTTAGCTGAAAAATAAAAACATCATGCAACAACTACTTATTACATTCATCATTTTAACCAGTCTTACAGTAACTGGTCAATCACAAAAAACGTATCAGTTAAACACTAGTAAGAGCACTTTAGAATGGAAAGGAACGTATATGTTCTATTTCGGGGGGCACGACGGTAACGTATCTTTTACAAAAGGCGAATTGCACACCACCAATAAAAATATTACAGGTGGTTTTTTTGAAATTGACATGAATACCATAACCAACAATGATATTGAAAATCCGGAAGGCAAAGAAGGTCTTGTAGGTCATCTCAAAAACGAAGATTTTTTTGATGTTAAAAAATATCCGAAAGCAACATTAAAAATGAAAAAAGTCGCGTATTACGAAAATGGAAACGAACATAAAATTTTTGCAGACCTAACTATAAAAGGAATTACCCTTCCAATTGAATTTAAAGCTTTTGCAGACGAGGAAAAAAAGCAAGTAACAACTAAATTCAAAATAGACCGAACCCGTTGGGGAGTTACTTACAATAACAGTATTAAAAATGAAGCGCTCTCAGATGCTATTGAATTTGAAGCTATCTTGCAATTTTAAACCACACAAATGAAACAGTATATCTTTACTACTTCCCTCCTATTTTGTTCGCTCTTTTTACTGGCGCAGGATACCGAAAAGAAGCATCTCTTAAAAGCCGATACTACCTGGACGCAAGAAATATTTACCTTTCCCATTGGTTTTGCGCAGGAGATTCCGTTGGAAGGCTATGAAGAAGCCATTTTCCCTCCGGGTTGGTCCAAGGAAGAAAGTCCAGATTTTTGGTCTTATATTTTTGCCTGGGATGTAAAAGCTGAAGCTCCTTTAACTACAACCCATTTTGAAACGTATCTTGAATACTATTTTGATGGGTTAATGAATATTCGGGATTTGAAGAATGGCGAAACTATTTTACCTACCAATGCGCTGTTTATAAAATCTCAAGAATCCGAAAACACATCATACTTTACAGGAAAAATACGTCTATACGAAGGTAGGTACACCAAGGAGATGATGATTTTACACGTGCTCGCTACGCAGTATTATTGTAAAACTGAAAAGAAAACTGTAGTCGTATTCAGGTTTTCGCCAAAGGAGTTTGGGAATCCTATTTGGGACGTCATGAACGCGATTCCATTGGTAGCTGCTGCTTGTAAGTTTTAAAACTAAGTAGCCCAATCTTAATGGATTGGGCTACACTTGGAGTAAGTATGTTTATTTAGTTTCAGTCCATTAATTCCGCTAACTGAAGGGTAAGTACTTCATACCGCTTTTCTGCCTCTTCTCCCGGCACCTGATCTGCGCCACTTACCATATTTAATAAATACGATATTTGCGATACAAGCATTTGCTGCGGATAAGCACCTTCTTCATTTTTTAACGCTTGTAGTGTAGTTTCTACCTTAGAAAGTGACTTAGAGTCCGTACTTGCATCGGTTTCTTTTAACCCTTTTAATTGTGTTTCTAAATCGGCTTCCAGTTGTTTTGCTTCAGAAAGCAGGAAGAGTACTTTATTCTGAAATGCTAACTGCTCCTTTATATTTTCAACGGTGAAATTTTCGGCTAGCACTTTAGGATCTGGCACAATGCTAAAAGGCTGCTCGTAGGTTTGAGCGCCCACAGTTAGTTTTGCAATATAATTACCAGGGGCAACTATTGGACCTCTTTTGTAACGTCTTTTAATGTCTTTATCCCAAGCGCCACGTTGTTTTAAATCCCAGTCAAAGCGATGCAAGCCAGGTTTTGAACTTAGTTTCTCATCTGTATACCGAAAAATCTGGCTTAGTTGCATATCTTCTACTTCGGTAACCTCGCTAACACCTTCTTGCTCCTGTACTTCCGTTTTTACAGTATCTATCTTAATTGCAGATGCGGCTAACGCTTTCAGCAACGTACTATCACTTAAGATGGTCGTAATGTTCATTCGGTTTTCATCCAGAATATCCAGTTGTACACTTCCACGATACGCTTCCGGAATAAAATAATCTATATTCACACTTGTCTCTGGATATTGTAAACCCGAAACGCCTCTAATAGTTGGATAGCGATAGCGAATAATAGTGTCTGGCTTAAACAAGACGGCAGAAGTATTCAGGCTATTAATTTCCGGTTGGCGCAAAGCGGTAATATTATCCAAAATCCAAAAACCACGACCCATGGTGCTTAAAATTAAATCTCCTCGGAATATCTTAAGATCGGTAACAGGAGTCACTGGTAAGTTTTGCTGAAATTTCATCCAGGTACTTCCATCGTTAAAAGAAACAAATATGCCGAATTCGGTTCCAGCAAACAATAAGCCTTCACGTTCAGGATCTTCCCGAAGTACGCGCGTAGTAAAATCTGAAGGAATCCCATTAGTTCCATTGCTCAATAATTCCCAGGATTGTCCGTAATTTGATGTTTTATAAAGGTATGGTTTTGTATCACCCAGCAAATGCATGTCTACTGCTATATAAGCTTTGGCAGCATTAAACTTAGAGGGTTCTACAGATTCTACTCTTCCTCCTTTCGGAAGACCTGAAGGCGTTACATTTGTCCAGGTTTCCCCGCCGTCTTTAGTTACCGAAATTACTCCGTCATTAGACCCTGTCCAGATTAAACCTTCAACCAAACTGGATTCACGAATAGAATACAAAGTGCTGTAGTATTCTTCTCCAGTAATATCTCTGGTTATTGGCGCCCCGGAGTTTACTTGTTTATCTGCTTCGAAGGCTGTTAAGTCCGGAGAAATAGTTTCCCACGCCAACCCGTCGTTAGTAGTTTTATGTAAAAATTGAGACCCGTGATATACTACATCTGGATTATGGGGCGATACGTGAACGGGAGACACACGTTGAAAACGGTACTCTAAGTCTTTTGGATTGTGTCCATAAATATTGGAAGCTCCTACATAATAGCCTTTTTCGGTTCCTGTGCGTTTGTCAAACACACTAAATCGTCCTTTACAGTTTGCATATACAATATTATGGTCTCCTGGTTTGGGAACCCCTGGACCCGTTTCGCAACCTCCGGTATTGATGAGCCATCCCGTTTCTGGATTCTGAACAGAACTGGGTGGAAAGCTAGGTACTGCAATGGTGCTAGAATTATCCTGCATTCCAGCATATAACCAATACGGATATTGGTCGTCTACCTCAACTTGATACAGCTCTGCAGTGGGCTGGTTAAATTGTGTAGACCACGTTTTCCCGCCGTTATGGCTCACATTTGCACCGCCATCATTCGCTTGAATTAGTAACTCTGAATCGTTAGGATTTAACCAGATATCGTGGTTATCTCCGTGGGGTACGTCAAAAAATTTCCAGGTAGTACCGCCGTCTTCCGACTTCAATCCCGGGTTTGCCATCGAGAAAACGATGTTTGCATTGTTGGGGTCTGCTTCTACATTGGTATAATAAAAAGGACGGTTTACTAACCGAATATCATCGGAAACGTGCACAAACGATTTTCCTTCGTCTTCAGATTTATAGAGGCCTCGGTCATCACCTTCGGCTTCAATTATGGCATACAATACTTTTGGGTTGTCTGCTGAAACGGCTAAATCTATTTTGCCAATAAGACCTTGTGGTAAGCCATTGTTCAGCTTTTCCCAATCTTTTCCTCCATTTTTTGACTTATAAATACCACCTTCAGCATTGGTACCCCCTGAAATAATGGTCCAAGGCTTACGTTGTCCTTTCCAGGCTGCTGCATAGAGCACGTTGTGTTTTTTAGGATGAATTTCCAAATCTGAAAATCCCGTTTCTTCTGAAACAAAGAGGATTTGTTTCCATGATTTTCCGCCGTCTTCCGTTTTATAGATTCCCCGTTCTTTGTTATTCTTAAAAGCATCACCAATAGCAGCCACATATACTATGTTTGAATCTTTTTTATCAATTTCAACAGCGCCAATCTGCCCTACATCTTTTAATCCAATATGTTCCCAGGAGGTTCCGCCGTTCACAGATTTATACATCCCTTTTCCGCTAATTACATTACTTCTTAGTCCATCTGAACCTGTTCCAACATAGACAATGTTTGAATTTTTTGGGGCTACTTCAATAGCGCCAATGGAAGGGGTATCAAAAAAACCATCCGAGACATTGTACCACGTAGTTCCATAGTCATCAGATTTCCACACACCACCTCCTGTTGCTCCTAAAAAAAAGGTGCCAGGAATATCTGGAATACCAGTAACAGCAGTAACACGACCTCCTCGCAATGGTCCCACATTTCGATATTGAAAGGCTTCAAAATCCTGGGCTAGTAAAGTAATTGAACTAAAAATTAATAACGAGAAAGAAAATTTTCGGAAATAAGTTGGCATATTTAAAATAATAAATTGGTGAGGATATAAAGTTAAACAAATTACTGTTGAACTTATACTGTTCGTTTTTAATTAACAAATTATAACTGAAAAATCACTGGCAATTCTATACCGTAAAAAACCCCAATGCCAAAAGCATCGGGGTTTTATTAAATTAAAATAATTTTTTTATTAATTTAAAGATTCCATATCGATCACAAATCGATACTTCACATCACTGTCTACAACACGCTTGTAGGCTTTGTTGATTTCTTTTATATCAATCATTTCTACATCGCTCACAATGTTGTGTTTTCCGCAGAAGTCTAGCATTTCCTGTGTTTCTTTTATGCCGCCAATTAAGGATCCAGCTACACGCTTTCTTCCTAAAATAAGATTGCCACCGTGCATTTTTTCCAAAGGTTCAATGGCACCAACTAGTACCATAGTGCTGTCGCGTTTCAATAATTCTAGGTACGGATTAATATCGTGGCCAACCGGGACGGTATTCAGTAGAAAATCAAAAGAGCCTTTATGCTTTTTCATATCGTCTTCGTCTTTGGAGATAAGAACTTCGTCTGCTCCTAGGCGTTTAGCATCTTTCGCTTTGTCAGGTGACGTTGTAATCATCACCACTTTAGCGCCCATGGCTGCGGCAAATTTAATTCCCATATGGCCTAGTCCGCCTAAACCAATAACTCCTACTTTGTCCCCTTTTTTTACTCCCCAATGATTTAAAGGCGAAAAGGTTGTAATTCCAGCACATAATAAAGGAGCTACTCCTTTTTCATCCAAATTCTCAGGAATAGAAAGTACATAATTTTGATCTACTAAAATTTCTTGTGAATACCCACCAAACGTATGACCGCCAAGATGTTTATTAGGTCCGTTGTAAGTTCCCACCATTCCTTTTTCGCAGAATTGTTCCAAATCGTCTTTACAGGCGCTACACTCACGGCAGGAATCTACCATACAACCAACACCTACCAAATCTCCTTTTTTATAATTGGAAACCTTATCCCCCACGGCAACTACTTTTCCTATAATTTCGTGACCTGGAACCACTGGGTATTTTGAATTTCCCCAATCGTTCTGAACGGTGTGTATATCGCTATGGCAAACACCACAGTAGGTAATTTTAATATGTACATCGTCTGGTTGTAATTCCCGACGTTCAATAGTCATTTCTTCTAAACTGGCTGCTTGTTTTTTTGCGCCATATGCTTTTACTTCACTCATAGTTTTTTCTTTTATTTTTTTAAGATACTTCAAACAATGCCTGTGAACCAAGTGATTTACAACGTTTGTGTTTTATTTAACGAAAGTGCATAAACTCTAAGCTAAAAAACTGCTGCACGGACAAATTTCACACAGTATCAAGTCCAATGCTGTTGAAGTAAATTCTCAAAAAATATTTAATTCCCTGAGAATACACCTCCCTTTAGAGCTGGGATAAAGTTTATTCGAAAATTTAACACCTCCAACTACTTTTTCCTGCGGTGGTTCTTTTGATTTTCTATATTTTTAAGCAACCAAACAAAAACTATGAAACACACTTATTTTCTCCTAGTATTCGTCTTTTCAACACTTACCGTTTTTGGGCAACAAGTTGAAGACTATTTTTCTCCAATGAAATACAGAAATATTGGTCCCTACCGTGGGGGTCGTTCTGTAGCAGCTTCTGGAGTAGTGGACAATCCACTCACCTATTATATGGGAACCACAGGTGGTGGCCTCTGGAAAACCGAAGATGCCGGCGCTCACTGGAACAACATAAGTGATGGGTTTTTTAAAACGGGAACGATAGGCGCTGTAGCAGTTTCAGAAAGCAATACTAATATTGTATATGTGGGAATGGGAGAACACGCTATTCGTGGTGTAATGACCTCATACGGCGATGGAGTTTATAAATCTACCGATGCTGGAAAAACATGGAAACATATTGGGTTAACGCCTACCGAGCAGATTTCCAGAATTGTGATTCACCCTACCAATCCAGATATTGTATATGTAGCAGCACAAGGAAAATATCCTAGCCCAACAGCAGAGCGGGGTATTTACAAATCTACAGATGGTGGCGTTACATGGAAAAAAACATTATTTGTAAACAATTTTACAGGAGCAGCCGAATTGTCTATGGATTATAATAATCCGCAAGTGTTGTACGCAGCTATGTGGCACCACCAACGCACGCCCTGGAAAATAATAAGCGGTGGCGAAGGCAGCGGTCTCTACAAAAGTACAGATGCTGGTGAAACCTGGGAGCGCTTGGAAGACGCCTTACCAAAAGAAATGGGTAAAATGGCTATTGCCGTGAGCCGAAGCAATAGTAATAAAGTATATGCTCTTATTGAAAGTGATACCCAAACCGACCAAAGCGGCTTATATGTATCTAACAACGCAGGTAAAAGCTGGTCCCAAGCAAGTGGAGACAACCGGTTGACACAACGTGCATGGTATTATATTGAATTGTATATAGATCCTAATAACGACGAAACTGTCTATGTATTAAGTGCCCCAGCCCTTCGCACCAAAGACGGGGGTAAAACATGGGAACGCATTACGGGTACTCATGGAGATTATCACGATTTATGGATTAATCCAAAAGATTCAAAAAATATGGTGATCGCTAATGATGGTGGGGCTGCCGTTTCATTCAATTTTGGCGACAGCTGGTCCTCACAGGATATTATGCCTACAGCGCAGTTTTATAGAATTAATGTAGACAATCTATATCCCTATAATATTTACGGAGGCCAACAGGATAATACGTCCGTTAAAATTGCGAGTATGAGTCCTGGGAGTTACAGTATTTCCCAAAGCGATTGGTCTGCAGCAGCAGGTGGAGAAAGTGCTTTTTTAGCTTTCGATAAGGACAACCCGAAACTTACAGTAGGTGGTAGTTATCTGGGCACCATTGAAGTATTGGATATGGAAAGTAAAGCCAGTACACAGGTCATGGCGGCCCCCATTCAATATTTGGGAAGAGCAGCGCGCGATATGAAGTACCTCTACAACTGGAACGCACCCATAGTATGGTCACAACACGAACCGCAAACCATCTATCACGGAGCTCAGTTAGTTTTAAAATCGACTGACCTTGGTAAAACCTGGACAGAGTTTTCACCCGACTTAACCCGTGATATAGACGAAAAACAAGGAAAAGGCGGTGGTCCCTACACCAATGAAGCCGTAGGTGCCGAAAATTATGGAACGCTAAGCTATTTGGTGGAATCGCCGCATACAGCAGGTGTTTTTTATAGTGGTAGTGACGATGGTTATGTATACATAACACAGGATAATGGTAAATCCTGGCAAAATATTACTCCAAAAAATCTTGGTGAAACCCTTGTAAATGCTATTGAAGTTTCCCCACACGACCCTGCCACGGTATATATTGCAACTACTAAGTATAAATTAGGCGATTATACGCCAGCTTTGTATAAGAGTACCAATTATGGGAAATCCTGGACTAATATTAGTAGCGGCATTCCAAATGGCTCTTACACAAGAGTGGTTCGGGAGGACGAAACTACAAAAGGGCTTCTGTATGCGGGAACTGAGCAAGGCGTATATATTTCGTTTAACGACGGAGCTTCGTGGCAGCCTTTTCAGCTTAACTTGCCTGTTACTCCTGTTACCGATCTTAAAGTACATAGAAACGATTTAATCGTAGCTACTTCGGGACGCTCGTTTTGGATTTTGGACAACCTATCATTAGTGTCTCAATTTCAGCAAAATAATAAAGATTTTAAACTCTATACCCCCGAACCCATAACCTACGGCAACTGGGGAAGCGGTATGAGCAGCGATTCCTTTAATGGAACACAGGATTTTGAAGGTGTAAATCCCGTAAATGGTGTGGAATTGTACTACTATTTACCAACTATTTCTAAAGATGAAGCCGTAACACTAACCATCTCCAATGCCGATGGAAAAGTTATCAATACATACACTTCAACAAAAGACGAAAGTTACATTCCACACAACGGCGGTGGTGCTCCCCCAGCCCCGGTGCTTTCCAAAAAAGAAGGCTTAAATCGTTTTGTATGGAATATGCAAAACGCTATTGTTCCTGGCGTTCCTGGAGTCTATATAGAAGCTGGTTTTGAAGGTCGTAAAGTAAGTCCAGGAACCTATATGGCTACTTTAGATTACAAAGGTCAATCTGTTAAACAACAGGTGACTATAAAAAATAATGAAGCGTATAACATTTCATCTTCTCAGTTTACTGAATACGATACTTTTATGAGTGAAGTTGAAAACAATATCACTCAAATGCACCATCAGGTAAACACCCTGAAAACGGCACAGGATGATATCACCAAGTTGTTGAAAGATATGAAAGCATCAAAAAAACACCCAGCATTAGTTGCTGAAGGAGAAGCTTTATTAAAAGAACTAGAAGCTTGGGATGAACTAATGGTGCAGCGTCGTTCCCAAGCATATGATGATGTTGAAAATTTTGAAAACAAATTCACTGCCGAATATTTATTCCTTTTGAACCAAACCAGTAGTAGTTTACCTCGTGTAAATCAATCTTCCATCGATAGAAAAACGGAACTGGACGTACAATGGCAACAGCTAAAAGCTACCGGGAATGTTTTGCAAAAAAGCAAACTTCCAGCGTATAATAAGAAGTTATGGGATGCTGGATATGGCGCAATCCGTTTATAATTAGGAGACTTTAGTATTCATAAAGAAACTGAAACTGATAGAAACTGTAAAAGCTTTTTTGTCGCTCATCAATACGATTGGCGACAAAAAAGCTTTCTTTTTATACTTTAAGTTTTAGGATATTTCAGATTATTCTGAAGAGGTGTTTACAAGTCCTGCGCGCTGGCAATCATTTCGGCCACGTCCATCACCGCTACGTCTCCTTCTTTATTGAAATTTTTAACACCATCGGTCAACATCGTGTTACAGAATGGACAACCTGCAGCGATAATATCTGGTTTGGTGTCTAAGGCTTCGTCTGTACGTTCTATGTTGATGTCCTTGTCTCCCGGTTCTGGCTCCTTGAACATTTGCGCGCCACCGGCGCCACAACATAAACCACGGGATTTGCAGCGTTTCATCTCGGTAAGTTCTACTTCCAGTTTTTGAAGTAATTCGCGTGGGGCTTCGTATTCACCGTTTGCCCGGCCTAAATAACAAGGATCGTGAAACGTGATGCGTTTGCCTTTAAATTTCCCACCTTCAACTTTTAATCTGCCTTCATTCATGAGAGACTTTAAAAATTGTGTGTGGTGCATTACTTCGTACGTACCGCCTAGTCCGGGATATTCGTTTTTTATAGTGTTAAAACAGTGCGGGCACGCAGTCACCACTTTTTTAATTTCGTAGCCGTTGAGCACTTCAATATTCATCATGGCTTGCATCTGGAATAAAAACTCGTTCCCAGCACGCTTTGCAGGATCTCCTGTGCAACCTTCTTCAGTTCCTAACACCGCAAAATCTACTTTGGCATTGTGTAATAATTTTACAAACGCTTTCGTTATTTTTTTGGCCCGGTCATCAAAACTTCCTGCGCAACCTACCCAGAAAAGTACTTCAGGTTTTTTGCCTTGCGCCATATATTCGGCCATTGTTGGAACTTGTATCGCTTCGCTCATGGTAGTAATTAAAGGTTGTATGTTAAAGGTTAAACGAATGTGCTTAACCAAGCTAAACTATATTTTATTTTACTATTAACGTTTGATTGTTAACAGATGATGTATTTCTAATCTTCAAATACTTGAATGGTCACTTCTTTGTCTATCAGGTCTGTAAATTTTCCTTTATAGCGTGTGGCTTTTACCAAGTGGTTGTCCACCCAGTGATAATTGCCTCCTCGTGGTTTTCCCATTAATAAGGAGTGGTATTTAAAACCATGTTTTTGTAACCAGGTTTCGGTTACTTCTCTATGGTCTTCGGTTCTTGACGTAAAGAAACATATTAAATGCCCTTGTTTGTACCAGTTATTAAGAGTTTTAAGAGCATCTGGAAAAGGTTCACAGGTTGCCATACGTTCGGGTTGCTCATTGGGAACGTCTTCGGTAATGGTGCCGTCTATATCTATTAAATAGTTTTTAACACCTTTGGGTAGTACGGGACTAACCGTTTCGCCTCCTTCAACCTTTTCGTGTAGTAATTTTTCTGCTGCTTCCTTTTTCATCTATACTTCATTTTTCCAATTCAATCTATCCATCTGGTTAAAGGGCCACGGTGCACTGTTATTTTCAATGTTGGTCATGGTTACGTTCAGCTCATTTGGCGCGGAAGATTGCTCCATCACCAAATACTGACGCATATCCATAATAATGCTTAAGGGATCTATACTTACCGGACACGCTTCCACACAGGCGTTGCAGGTAGTACACGCCCACAATTCTTCCCGTAAAATATAGTCATCTAACAATTGTTTACCGTCGTCTTTAAACACGCCTCCATTGGCCTCTACATTTTTCCCAACTTCCACCAAACGGTCACGGGTATCCATCATAATTTTACGTGGTGATAATTTTTTACCAGTAAGATTCGCGGGACATTCGCTCGTACAACGGCCACATTCTGTACAGGTGTAGGCGTTCAATAATTGTGTGCGACTTAAATCCATCACATCGCTAGCTCCAAACTTTGCTGAGGCTTCGGCTCCTTCGGCTGGCGCTGCATAGGGATCTGCTGAAGGATCCATCATCAATTTCACCTCATTAGTAACCGAATCTAAATTTTTAAATTGTCCTTTAGGGCGTACCCTTCCGTAGTATACATTTGGAAAGGCAAGAATTATATGTAAATGCTTGCTGAAATATAAATAATTTAAGAACACTAGAATGCCTAAAATATGCAGCCACCAAGCGCTTCTTTCAACTATAATAAGGGTGCCTTCTGCCATCCCTTCAAATAGAGGAGCGATAAACTGACTAATAGGATAGGAACCTACTTGTACATAATGGCTAGCAGTTTCACTTGTATAAGCCCCAGATACTACTCCGTTTTGTAGGGCAAGGTCTGCAGCATTCATGGTAAGAAATAATACCATAAGTACCATTTCAAAATAAAGAATATAATTGGCATCATTTTTAGGCCAGCCCGTCATTTCACGAGCCCAAAAACGTTTTATTTTCTGAAGGTTACGGCGTGTCCAAAAGAAAATGACACCTAACAAAACCAACAGTGCTAAAATTTCAAATGAAGCAATCAAGAAATCGTATACAGGGCCTAAAACCGAAAGAACCCGGTGGGTGCCAAACAATCCATCTATAATAATTTCAAGGACTTCAATATTTATGATTACGAACCCAACATACACTACAAGGTGTAATACTCCTGCCACGGGACGAACCACCATTTTACTTTGTCCTAGTGCAATACGGAAGACATTGCTCCAGCGTTGTTTAACGTTATCACTAGCGTCTACTTCTTGCCCTAATTTTATACGGCTTATTACTTTACGGATGTTTATTGTAAAATACCCGATACCTGCAGCCAATGCTACAAAAAATAAGATGTTAGGAATATATTGCATGGGCTATTTTTCTGGGTCTTCAGGATCTTTGTACCCTTTGTCACGTTTCCCAAACAAAGAGAAGTGTACGTAGCGTTTTGGGTTTAATTTTAAATCTTGCAGTAATTCTTCTAACTGTCTTGTGGCGCCTTCAAGGTTTTCGTATACTGCATCGTCATTCAATAATTTGCCTACACTACCTTCTTTGTTGTTCACTTTGTCCACCACTTCTTTAAGTCCGTTGCTGGCATCTTCCAGGTTCTGAACTATTTGTCCCACTTCAATTTGTGCTAAAGAATCAGAAAGTTTTGCAAAATTGGCCGCGGTGTTGTCCAGGTTTGAAAAGGTTCTATCCAGTTTTTCACCGTTTCTGCCCAGTAACTGGTCTGCTTTACCACTTAAACTTCCAAAATTCTTAGTGGCTACGGAAAGGTTAGAAATAGCGTTCTTTAAATCGGTACGGGTATCTTCGTCTATAATTGCAGTAAACGAGATTAATAAAGAGTCCACCACGCCTAAAGTAGCTTGTAATTTTTGTTCAAGGGGAGCTAGGGTTTTACTGAATTCGTCCAGCATTCCAGCTTGCACATCGCCCACCAGCGTATCTCCGGATTGAGCTATACCAGACTGGTCGTAAATGGGAAAGATCCCAACAGATTTACCGCCAATAAGACTTGTGCTATAGATTTGTACGATACTATTTTTAGAAAATTCGAAATCTCGCTCCACGGTAAAGCTTACCACTAAACCTCCTTTGGCATTAGCAAAATCTATTTTTTGAACTTTTCCTACTTTGAGCCCATTAATAGTAACAGGAGCTCCTTGGCCCAAACCTTCTACGTTTTGGTACTTTACAAAGAAGGTTCTATTTTTTTCCAATAGGTTGGTTCCCTTTAAATAGCTATAGCCAAATATGAAGAGTAATATAGCTCCAATAGCTAGAATTCCTGTCTTTACTTCTCTTGAGAGTCTCAAAAATTTGATGTATTTGGGTTATTGAACAAAGTTATAGAAATAACTTCTATTTATCTTGGCTTTTTAACACTTCTGAAAGATTTTTCTTTCTTCCATCTTCAAAGGCTACCACATAACAAGAGGAATATCCTTTTTCCTGCGCAAAGGTTTTCATTAACTGAATTTTATTATAATCTGAAGTTTCCCCATAATAATATTTATAAAGTCCATCTTCTTTTTTTCTATCTACATCTTTTAGTCCTTTAAAATTAGAGGGCTTCGTGTCTAATTTTTTAGCAGATGCTGCCAATTGTACTCTAAATTCTACACCTTTGTATTCGTTCTTTTCGGTGGTTTCTATGGCTTTATCTATTTCTTCTTCCGTAATCACAGGATTTTGAGAACTATCTGTAGCCAGAGAAATATTCTTTTTATAATTGAGAATCCCATTAGCAATCTCATTGGCCAATTCTTTACGTCCTTTTTTGGAATTTACGTAAGGCCCCTCATTATTGTTGGTCAAAAAACCAAGCTCGACGAGAACACTTGGCATATACGAACTGTGCAATACCCAGAAAGGAGCAGATTTTACACTTCTATCTTTTCGTTTTAAATTATTTATAATGTTATTTTGAATTAAACCCGCCAATAAGATACTTTGGTCAAGGTATTCTTCCTGCATTAATGTTAACCCAATTAAAGATTCTGGAGAGCTCGGGTCAAAACCAGCATACGTTTCCTCGTAATTTTCTTCTAAAAAAATAACTTCGTTCTCTTTTTTGGCAGTTTCTAAATTTTGTCCAGATTTATCCACACCCATTACAAAAGTTTCGACTCCGTATGCCTGAGTTTTATGTGAATTACAGTGAATAGAAACAAAAATATCCGCATCAACTTTATTGGCAATAGGGCCTCTTTTGTTTAAATCGACAAATACATCGGTAGTTCTTGTATAGACCACTTTAATGTTTGGCTGTTTCTCTAATAGCCTCCCCACTTGGAGTGTAACATCCAGGACAATATCTTTTTCATAAAACCCATTCCCCCTGTTTCCGGAATCCTTTCCTCCATGGCCAGCATCCAAAACAACCACAAAAGGTTTTGTGGTATCGTTCTTCTTGCCAGAAAAACCGTATCCAATGGAAGCCGCTATGAGCAATAACGTAAAAACTATATGTATTTTTTTCATGTGTTTTTTTTTAAAATTTTAATGTTTGTCGAAAATTGAAATACGCTCCTTATTAATTCGTCGTTAAATCATTACAGATAGTTAGGTATTTCATATATCTCTAACGTGGGTTGAAATTTGATAGTATTGAAATAGTAGGCGAAAAAATATGCTTACTTTTGAACTTTCAAAAACTGAACCAAAGTTATAAAATAATAGGTTTCTAGTGTTGCAGAATCAACGGCGTTCTTACTTACTTATCTACATAGTACTGTTCATAAACAGTGCTCTTGTCTATGCACAAGACCTACCCAATAAAAATGAGGTGCTTATCCCCTCAACTACTGAAACAAAAGAAGATACCACCACTGTTAATGTAAAACCTATCGTCACGGAACGGTTAGAAATTGTTAACGACACTGTCAAAAACGACTCTATTAAGAAAAAAGAAGACTTTCTTACAGGTGTTGTAGATTATTATGGAGAAGATTATATCTTCATGGATCAAACAAATCAAAAAATATATATGTACAACAAAGCGTACATTGTATATGAAGATATGCGAATAGATGCAGGTTTAATTATCTTAGATTATAATACCAATGAAGTATTCGCCAAAGGAATTGACAGTGCAGGAACGTATTCACAGCGGCCTGTCTTTGTACAAGCGCAAAACAGAGTAGAGCCAGACTCCATGAAGTTCAATACAAAGACACAAAAAGCAATAGTCTACAATTCCAGAACCGAACAAAACGGATTTAATGTTTTAGCCGAAGTCACCAAAAAAGAAAATGACTCTGTAATTTTTTTGAAAAATGTTCGCTTTACCACTTCTACAAATCTTGAGGATCCGGAATATTACTTTTACACCCGTAAAGCCAAATTTGTACCAAAGAAGAAGATTGTAACAGGGCTCACCAATATGTATATAGCCAATGTTCCCACCCCTTTGGGGCTTCCTTTTGCATACTTCCCACTTACTGAAGATAGGGCTTCAGGATTTATTATTCCCTCCATTGGGGATAATAACAATAGAGGTTTTTTCTTTCAGAATGGTGGTTATTATTTTGCCATAAACGATTATGTAGACTTAGCGATACTTGGAGATTATTATACAAACGGCAGTTACGGTCTTCGGGGAGAGGCTGCCTATGCCCTACGCTACAAGTATAGAGGGAATTTTAATGTGCGCTACGAAAGTTTAATAGACAGCGAACGTGGTTTCCCGGATTTTAGTCAGTCATCTGTTTATAACATACGTTGGAACCATAGTCAAGATGCTAAGTCCAATCCATCATCACGTTTTTCGGCATCGGTAAATTTGGGGAGTAGCCGTTATTTTAGACAATCTATTAACCAGACCAATAATGGTAGTGGCTTGGTAAACACGCTAAGTTCTTCGGTTTCATATTCCAAGACCTTTGAGGGGGAACCACAGGTAAACTTTACTGCGGCAGCAACACATACTCAAAACACCAATACGCAAGAAATAAATATGTCCTTGCCAAATATAAATGCGAGTGTTTCCAGAGTCTTTCCGTTTGCTCCCAAAGATGGAGTGAAAAGTGGAATTATTGAAAACATAAACTTTCAGTATGATTTGGCTGCAGAAAATCGCTTTCAGACAACAGATTCGCTTTTCTTTAAGCCTGAAATGTTTGAAACCGCACAACTGGGAGCGCGACATACTATCCCGGTAAGTACTAATTTCAAAATATTAAAATATTTAAGTTCCTCTGTAAGCACTAATTTGCAAGAAACGTGGGTAGGCAATACGACCAATAGAACCTATGATGCTACTGCAAATGAGGGTCAGGGAGCTGTGGTGATTGATACTTTAAAAGGTTTTGACCGGTATCTTACCTATAACTTTTCCACCAGTCTAGGTACTACATTTTATGGAACTTTCAATTTTGGAGAAGACACTAAATTTCAGAAATTACGCCATATTGTGAGACCCAGTGTGAGCTACAACATTAACCCTAGTTTTGATCAGTACTACGAAGAATTACAGGTGCCAACGGCAGATCCCAATCTAGCTGCTGAAATCGTTGAGTTTTCACGTTTTCAGAATACCTTATATGGCGCGCCTAATTCAACCTATTCTAGTAACATAGGAATGTCCTTAAGTAACAGCTTTGAAGCCAAAGTACGGGATAAGGATACCACAGCTACAGAACCTAAGAAAATAGTGTTATTGAACAACTTAAACTTCAGTACAGCCTATAATCTTGCTGGCGACTCGCTGCCTTGGAGCCCGCTTCGTTTTACAGGAAATATACCCGTTGTGCCTAAATTGGATGTCAACTTCACAGGATCCCTGGATCCGTACGCATTAGATAACAACAACCAAAAGATAGACAAGTTCAACATAGATAACGGCGGAAGCTTATTTCGCCTTACCAATGGTAATATTTCTCTTAATTATAGTTTCTCCAGTAAAGATTTTGAAGTAGACAATCCAGACAATACAGATCGATTGGATGATGAAACATTTGCTAATGGGGGACGACCAGACGATTTGTTTGGTACCGGGCAGGATATTGGAGATAGTTCGTTTAATAAGGAAAAAGAAAATGGCAATAGCGCCGATAAAGATTGGTACCAGTTTGATATTCCCTGGGATCTCAGGTTGGCATACACTATAACCTACAATAACCTTCAGCGACAAAGCGAAATATCCTCCCAGTCGCTCATGTTTAGTTCCAATGTAGAGCTTTCACCCCGATGGCAAGTAGGTGTTTCCAGTGGGTACGATTTTACGAATAAAGGAGTAACCTTAACACAGCTTAGGTTTGAGCGAGATTTGGAGAGCTGGCGTTTGTCCTTTAACTGGACACCCATTGGAGCTACCAATACGGCGTGGTATTTCTTTGTGGGAATTAAATCTTCGATATTGAGTGATATTAAATACGATAAGCGTAGAGAGCCGGATAGAAATTTGTAAATTCAAGATTCTGGATTTAAGACTTCTGTAATGCTTTTAATAAAATTGTATCGAGAACTTTTTACATTACTAGAGCTAAAAATACCTTTTACTGTTACACTGAGCGCAGTAAAAGTGAATACAACTTTCGCGTGTTACTAGTCTCGGATTGCGCTCCGTGTGACATCTTAAAAATTAAATATTATTTTCCTTTACAGTTAAAACGATAAACTTAAATACTATGAAAAGAATCATAAACACTCCACATGCCCCTGCTCCTATTGGGCCTTATAATCAAGCGATTTTAAAAGGAAATATGTTGTACACCTCTGGGCAAATTGCATTGCATCCTGAAACAGGAGCATTGGTTATGGACGACATTAAAGCCGAAACCGAGCAAGTAATGGAAAATATGAAGGCTGTTTTAAAAGAAGCAGGAATGAGCTTTGAACACGTGCTGAAGACTTCCATTTTTATCAGCGACATGAATAATTTTGGTGCGATAAACGAAGTATATGCACGGTATTTTAATGAGGCAACCGCCCCGGCCCGTGAAACGGTTGAAGTAGCAAACCTACCTAAATTTGTGAATGTTGAAATCTCAATGATCGCCAGCTTCTAATAGCTTACTCATTGTCTTCTTGTTTCCCATCGTCGTTAAAGTCTATAGGAAAGGTATTGTCGTCTGGAGTTACTGGAATATCCGTATCTTCTTCGATAGTTACTTTTTTATTGAACAGCTTGTCCATGAGTTCTTTAAACGTATCAAAATCTACCGAATACGAAATACCTGCTCCTTGTTCAAAAATCTGTGACTCTCCAATAAATTGAATGTTCGCCTGGCGGTTAAAAAAGTTAATCCGTAAACTTCCATCTTCGTTTACTAACCATTGAACTTCTAAATCTCCTGCCACGGTACTTTCTGTAGCACCTCCAACGGGTACGCCTACCTTGCCATTAACGAGAATACGTTCGGTGATATCTGCCGAAAAAGTAAGCCCTACCTGATCTGCGGTTTGCTGATTGGGTAAATTTGTCCCCTGAGAATAGTCTAGTCCTACACTAAACTTACTATCCTTGTCTGTAAACAACTGGTTTACCAATCCTGAAACGCGATCTACTAAAGTTCCGGTAAAGGCTCCCGCTCCACCAAAGTCGTCATTTACAAAAGCGTCTGACGCTACCAAAAATAATGCCTGACGTTCACGTTGTTCTTGGTTTTGCAATTTGTATTCCAGTTCACTTCTTACAGTGGAAGTAGTTCTGGGAAATTCTATCCTAAATTCGATTTCTGGCTGGATAAGTTCCCCTTTTAAATCTACCAATACATTTACAGGTATTTTTCTATTTACAGCTGGATTGTCCAATAAAACAGACGGATTTGCGTCAGTTTCGTATTTGGCGGTAAGATTTATTTTTCCTCTTTCTGGATTGCCTTCCCATACAATGAATCCACCCGGTACAATGCCAATATTTTTTTGTATTAAGCCTCCATATCTAAAATCGAAAATACCATCAATTACGGTATATTCTCCCCACATCTTAAACTTTCCAAGTGTGTTTATCTGAATGTATAAAATCCCAACACCCTTTCCAGTGAGTTTGCTGTTATTTTCTTGATCCACCACTACTTCAACTTCGGCGTCTTTTGTAATGTTCAGGTCAAAATTCAGTTTTAATCCTTTTACTTCTTTTTCAACCAGGACTTCTCCTCTCATTAAAGCTTCCTTTTCGGCAGGAGATAGAAAGGTAATAAAGGTATCTTCTCCTAAACTCTGTGTATCGCTAATGGGTATCTTAAACGAAGTGTTAGGTTGGGTCGTAGCTTCTACATCAATAGTTAATTCGTCTACGGGACCTGTAATGTCTGCTGTCCCACTAATAAAGGCAGTACCATAGTAAAGCGCATCTTCGGTTTTAGGAGTGTTTAAAGCCAGAAGATTGTCTGTTTCAATGTGGAGTCCCAATTCCCAATCACTAAAATTGGTATGGCTCGCAAAACCGCTTAAGGTTCCTTTAGAATTGTATTCAGTATCGGTAATGCCTGTGCTTCCTATATCAAATTTATCTTTGGTAACCGAGATTTGTGTGCCGTTATCGATATCAAAATCTGTATTTAAATACGGAACTCTTAAGCCGCTACCCTCCAAATTAAAGCGTCCCAATATATCTGGCGATTTATAATTACCACTCACCCGTGCGTTTCCAGAAATTAACCCTCTAATATCTGTAACAACATCGCCTCCAAATGGGCTAAACGCTTGCATATTGAATTCATTTAAATCCACAAGCATGTTAATCATTGGGTTGTCTTTAGACACATCTATATCGCCCCGAGCATTAATAGATTTTACCCCATCGTTGGTAAGTGTTGTGTTTATGGTGTATTTTGATAGCGTTTCATTGCCTCTAATATCTAAAACTAAATCCCCAAAAGCAATGTCGTTAATGTCAATGCCATCTATGGTGACGGTAGAATTTGGATAATACGCGCCGTTTTTCTGAAGGAAATTAAGCTTTCCATTTACATTTCCTTTTAACCTTAGGCTATCCACAGGTGGTACAATATTCCCAATATTTACATCACGGAATTCAGCCTTTATATCTTTATATGTAGAATCCCGAAGCACGCCAGCTAGCTGAATATATTCGTTTTCATGATTTAAAACTAAGGAGTCTATTTTTATGGTGGAAAAATTGTCGTCAAACGTAACCTTGTTCAAATTGTTATTATCCTCATTAAGATACCATACATTTTCTTTGTAGGTAATATCAGATTTTTTCACGCCAACAACCGACTTTCCTTCTGGATTAATAGTGTGATACAACGAGAGGTTAAAAAGATCTTCTTTTGCTTTCCCTCCCTTAAATTCTGAACGAATAAATAAGGTGTCCTTGATGGTTTTGTTGATTAAACTAAGTTCGGTTACATTGTAAATTCCTGTGTATACAGAGTCTACTGAAGCATAGGTATTAAATAAAGGGTTGTCATTATCTACCTGAAGATTTACATTGCCAAAGTAATAATCGAACGCAATTAACTCTGGCGACTTAAAATCCAACTGAAATTTAGACTCGTCTGAAGCTACAGAACCTTTAATCTTGGTATTATTTCCTAATTGAAGTTCTGGCACAAAGACATCTACAATTTTGTTAAATACTTCAAATTCATAATTCAAGTATTGGTTGGTGGTGACTTCAGCAGGGATGTAGTTTGTGTAAATGCTCGCGATACTATTCTGAAACAGGTTTGGAATATCTTCCAGTAAAAATTCGCCAGAGATCTTACCATTTATAATATCGGGCGACTGAATTTGAATGGTGCGAACAGGACCTTCAAAAGAGGAAGTAATTAAAAAATCGTTGAAATAAAAATCTCTATCGGTGGTTTGGTAAAAGGTCTGAGTAAATTCTATAGTTCCAGCGGCATCATTAATAGTGGTTCCATCCATATCCATCACCACACGTCCGGCAAATACCGATATACTATCACGGGTGAAAAGATTTAATTTATTTAATTCGGCATACTCAATATCTGCTTCAAAATCGAATTGATTGTACTCCTTAGAGACATCTACCAGGCCTTTAAACTCCATTTTCAGGTTTGGGTCGTCTATAATTAAATCGCCATCAAAAATTGGATTTTTTAAACGTCCTTCCACCTTAATATTTTTATAGGTATACTCTTCAAAAGTAAATGAGCTTACCGTCCCCTTTACTTTGGTATTCACGGTTTCTTGTGAAAATCCGCTACCATCAAAGGTTAAATCTGCAGTCATGTTTCCCAACGAAGTAGTTCCAGCCAATTTACCTAGGTTAAATTTATTTAATACCGCATTACCTGTATACGAAGCCCGGTTTGGGTCGGTATAATTATTCATTTCTAGGTCAAGATCTGCTGTTCCTAAGGATGTTGTCAGGCCACTGTTAGTGATTAATTTGGTTTGGGTGATGGTAGTGTTTCCTTGGAAAGAAACGGATCCAAAATCTTTTAACTCCGCTGGCAACACATTCCCTAATATTCTAGGCATAAAGCGTCGCAACTCATAGTAACTGGTTCGAATGCTGTGATTTTGAGCAGTTATACTGAAATCTTCTTCATTCAGTAAATTCTTAATTATATATGTACCGTATATCTGATTTCCTTCTGAGGTAATTTCCGTTTCAGAAAACGTAAAATCGTTTAGCGTTCCATTAAATTTTCCGTCAATAGTTACTATTTGATCGGGACCAAATTCATTGTACCACGCATTTATATCGTCTGTAGATAGTTTTGTTCCCTCAAAGGTCGCATCAATAGTCACTCCATCAATAAAATCTCCTAATCCCTTTTCACCATAGGTAAATATGAGATCACCCTGTAGGATAGATTTTTCAGTTTTAAGGATTAAATCCTCTATAGTCATAGCTTCGGAAGTATAGGAAAAAACTCCTTGGGCATCTTTAATACTAAACCCTCTTTCAGCATCTAGTGAGAGAGATTCAATGTTGGCAGTAACGTCGGGTCCTGTTATTTTAAAATCGTCTGCCACAAGATTTACTTCCTTTAAAAAAAGAATCATGGGCGTTTCCTGATTTTGATTAATGATTCTAACCGTACTATTGGTTAGAGTTAAATCATTACTAAACATAGAAAATGGCTTTACTTCTTCTGTAGAATTGGTATTAAATTTTTCTGAAAATATATAAAGGTTATCACTCTCTTCATCTTTATACGTGGTTACATACAATCTTGCGTGATCAAGATCTATATTTCCAAACCCAAGATCTCCACCAATTAAATTACTAAAACTTAAAACATTGGTTTGTAGTTCCTTAGCGTAGATAAGCGTGTCTGCGTGATGATCGTTAATTAAAACACCTCTAAGGTCTACTTCACCGCGCCAGTTAAGGCCCAAGCGTTCTATGTTTATATCGGTTCCGTAGGTTTCATTCAGATTTTTTGTAACCTTTTTGGCAACATAGGTTTGTACGGAAGGAATAGAAAAAATAATCACAATAGTGATGAGAAGCAACACAAAGATCACGAAGCTCCTGATTATTATTTTCCTTAATTTTTTGATACGGTTGTAATGTTTTAATTTTGACATTCAATAGATATGCCATTTTACTTTGAACGAAACAAATTGTTACATCCTAGGAATTGAATCCTCATGCGACGACACTGCAGCAGCTGTTATTAACAACGGCCTTGTGCTTAGCAATGTTGTGGCAACTCAGGAAATACACACCCAATATGGTGGCGTAGTTCCAGAACTTGCCTCGCGTGCCCACCAACAGAACATTGTTCCTGTGGTACATCAAGCGTTACGCCAAGCAAATATCGACAAAAAACAGTTACATGCCATAGCCTTTACAAGCGGTCCTGGACTCATGGGTTCGTTGCTGGTAGGAACCTCATTTTCAAAGTCTTTGTCGCTTGGATTAGGCATTCCGTTAATTGATGTAAACCACATGCAAGCACATATTTTGGCTCATTTTATTAAAGCCGAAGGACAAACCCCTCCCAATTTTCCATTTTTAGCTTTAACCATAAGCGGTGGTCATACCCAAATTGTAAAGGTGACCCACTATTTTGAGATGGAAGTGATTGGACAAAGTATTGACGACGCCGTTGGAGAAGCCTTTGATAAATCGGCTAAAATACTGGGACTTCCCTACCCTGGCGGTCCCTTGATAGACAAATACGCCCAGCAGGGAAACCCCAAAGCATATCCTTTCCCAAAACCGAAAGTGAGTCCGTTGGATTTCAGTTTTAGCGGTTTAAAAACTTCGGTATTGTATTTTATTGAAAGGGAAACGGCTAAAAATCCAGATTTCATTTCAGAAAACATAGAAGACGTTTGTGCGAGTTTACAATATACCATTGTGAGTTATTTAATGGACAAGCTGAAAAATGCCGTAAAGAAAACGGGAATTAAAGAAATTGCTATAGGTGGCGGGGTTTCTGCCAATAGCGGAATT
This sequence comes from Rasiella sp. SM2506, assembly GCF_050859505.1. Taxonomy (GTDB): domain Bacteria; phylum Bacteroidota; class Bacteroidia; order Flavobacteriales; family Flavobacteriaceae; genus Marinirhabdus. Next base: position 2,722,334 of record NZ_CP193934.1, read on the forward strand.
AGAAAAGCCTTAAAAGATGCTGAAAGTACTTACGGCTGGAAAACCCACATTCCAAAATTTGAATACTGCACCGATAATGCAGCGATGATTGCCATGGTGGGCGAACTGAAATACAAACAAGGTATCTTTGCTGACACAAATGTTGTAGCCAGCGCTCGTCTTAAACTCTAAGCTTATGTCACATTCCGAAGAAATTGTACGGCGTTTAAAAGTAGCCACACTCCCCTGGATTTCCCATATCACTGAAAAGAAAATGTTTGGGGGCCATTGTATGCTCTTTAAAGGCAAAATGTGTGTTGGTGAAACTAAAGAACGCTTGATGGTACGTGTAAAGCCTGAGAAAATGGAAGAAACACTAGCCCTACCCCACGTAACTCCTATGGATTTTACAGGCAAACCCATGAAAGAATCCGTTTTTGTGGCAAAAGAAGGTTTTAAAACCGAAGCGCAATTACAGCATTTTATAGAATTAGGCATTGCCCACGCAGAATGGAAACTAAGTCAGTAAAATTCCACAAAACAAATCTCAAATTCCAAAAAAGTGTTTTGGAAAGAACCTGAAAATTTAAAAAATTGAACCTTTTCTACCATCCAAATATCACCGAAACAGCTACTGAAATACACTTCGATAAAGAAGAAAGCAGACACATTGGTAAAGTTCTGAGAAAACAAGTTGGTGACGAATTATTCACCACAAATGGGAAAGGATATTTTTTTAAAGTAAAACTTCAATCGGTTACTCCTAAACAATGCATTGGTAGTATTTTAAATATTGAATACCAGGAGCCTACCCCCTACCAATTACACCTAGCAGTTGCTCCTACAAAACTAAACGACAGATACGAATGGTTTCTGGAAAAAGCGACTGAAATTGGCATTACAGAAATCACTCCAATCCTCTGCGAACACAGTGAACGAAAAGTTATAAAACCAGAGCGCTACGAAAAGATTTTACAAAGTGCCATGAAACAATCGCTTAAAGCATATCTCCCCACATTAAATGCAGCAGTATCTTTTTCAGAATTTATAGAAAGTCAGGATGATTATAAGGGAATCAAATGTATTGCACATTGCGAGGAAACTAATAAACAGTCTCTAAAAGGTTTGATTCGGCCAAAAAGTGACCTTCTTATCTGTATAGGTCCTGAAGGTGATTTTTCATCTACTGAAATAGAAGTAGCTTTACAGAAGGGTTTCGAGCCTGTTAGTTTAGGGATTTCACGCTTACGAACAGAAACCGCAGCTATCGTGGCTTGCCACAGTGTTGCTTTTCTAAATGAGGTATAACTTTTGTGCTGTTCCCTTTTTAAAATTTGTATTTTTAAACGCTATGAAGAACATCTTACTGGTACTATTAATTTGCACAACGTCGCTCCTGGTAGCCCAGGAAGTAGCCGTTTTAAAGTATGGCGGTGGTGGCGATTGGTACGGGAATCCTACGGCCTTACCTAATTTGGTTCAGTTTTGTAATGAACAGGCCAATACCAGTATTAACAGGGAAACCGAAACCGTTGCGCCAGGAAGTGTAGATATTTATAACTATGCTTTTTTGCATATGACGGGGCACGGAAATGTATTCTTCAGCACCGAAGAAGCCGAAAATCTTCGGAATTACCTACTAAGCGGCGGATTTCTTCACATAGATGATAACTATGGAATGGACGAATACTTGAGGAAAGAAATGGTCAAAATTTTTCCAGATATTGAATTAAAAGAACTGCCTGGCAACCATCCAATTTTTAACTACCGATATAAATTTCCACAGGGACTCCCAAAAATACATGAGCACGATAATGCACGCCCACAAGCGTTTGGCATTACTTACGAAGGGAGATTGGTGTTACTTTATACGTACGAGAGTGATTTAGGTGATGGCTGGGAAAACCCAGAGATTCATAACGATCCACAAGAGGTCCGTCTGAAAGCTCTACAAATGGGCGCTAATATTGTAACCTATGCATTTGAACATTAGCCTAGATTGAGCCAATAGGTAGTAGATAGTAGGAGTTTTGAATCGTTAGTTTCTCTCTTCATTCATCTATATAACAAATTTACCAATTCACTAAAAAATGCTGCAGCACACTCACGAATCTACACCTTTTTCGGCACAAAAAAATACGATAGTCTTACTGTGTGATGGCTTGCAAAGCCCTGCGAATCTTGGTGCTATCTTTAGATTGTGTGATGCTTTTGGTGTGGCTGAAGTTATTTTTAACACTCCCATAGATCTATCGTCCAACAGACTAAAACGTACCGCTAGAAATACCGAGAAAACTGTTACCTATAGTATTGTGGAGGATTTGGAGGGTATGCTTCTTGAATTTCAACAGAAAAATTATAGCTCCTTGGCATTGGAAATTTCCTCAACCAGTGTACCGCTCTCTCAAATTTCAACAGAAAAAAAGAATAAAATAGCACTGGTTATAGGAAATGAGCGTACGGGAGTTTCAGAAAAAATTTTACAACAAGTACAACACGTCGTACATATTAAAATGTTTGGCACCAATAGTAGTATGAATGTAGCCCAAGCAACTGCCATTGCCCTTTATGAGTTAATAAAAGATTGATATTTGACATTAAGATTGTAGTATCTTTGCGTGATATAGTGCCTACTAATAAATTGTACAAGCAGAGAAATGTGTAATTTAGACAATGCCGGCTCTAAAAGCACGCTGGTATTTTCAGCGTTAATAACTCTTTATGCAGATGAAACTAACCTCTAAGATTATCTCCAAGGGATTGCTACGCACCCTTGCCATCCTAGGCTTAATTGCTATTTTCTTCTGGTTTATTTTTAAGATTAAAGTTCTTATCCTCTATATAGGGATAGCAGCAGTCATCTCGCTGGTTGGTCGTCCTTTGGTTCTGTTTTTAAAGCGAAGGTTGAAGTTTAGTAATACCTTGGCAGCATTTACAACATTACTCGCTGTGATTGGGTTGGTTTGTTTACTCTTGTACATTTTTGTGCCTATTATCGTCGAGCAAAGTAAAAGTATTGCAGAGATAGACTTTGAACTCGTTAAGCGTGACCTGAATGAGCTAAATATCCAGGCGAGTGATTACCTGGGTGTTAATAAAATAAATCTTGTCGAGGCTATAAAAAATACACCGGCAGTAGAGAACTTTGATATTGAATTGGTTCCAAGTTTTATAGATATTTTTTTCAAAAATTTTGCCGACTTTGTCATAGGGCTTTTTGCGGTGCTCTTTTTGGCATTCTTTTTACTTAAAGATCAGAAGTTAATTCCCAATGCGGTTATGACTTTCGCTAAAAAAGGAAAAGAAAAACGGTTTATCATTGTCCTGAATAAAATTAAAGAATTACTCTCTAGATATTTTATAGGGCTTACATTTCAGATCTTAATATTGGCGTTGTTCTATACAATCTTATTATTGTTTTTTGATATTAAAAACGCGGTTGCCATTGCACTTATTTGTGCATTTTTAAATATTGTTCCCTATTTGGGACCACTTATTGGCTGGGCGCTTATATTATTGGTTGTAATTTCTAACAATCTTGGAGCCGATTTTTCTTCAGAATTATTACCAACATTGGGTTATGTGTCCTTAGGCTACGCAATAGCTCAAATTTTTGACAATATAATTAGCCAGCCAGTTATTTTTGGGAAGAGTGTCCGCTCACATCCCTTAGAGATTTTTATTGTTATTTTAATTGGTGGCTACCTGTTTGGCGTTCCAGGAATGATTCTGGCGGTACCTGTTTATACAAGCATAAAGGTTATTGCCAAGGAGTTTTTATCTGAATATAAAATAGTGAAACGTCTCACCAAAAATTTATAATTGGTTTGAATGAAGCCCTTTTAAAACCCGAAATACAAGAATTTATCTTTTCGTATGCAGCATCCAGCTCAAAACTTGCTTTTTCGGGCAGCCCTTTTCCAGAAGTTTCTACTTCCGAATTAGTACAACAAATTGAAAGTAGACGCACCATTGAAAAGAAACTCCCAACTTGGTTTGCTACCAGAAACCTACTGTACCCGCAAAAACTTAATCTAGAGCAAACGTCTTCTGAAGCAACCGCTACCTACAAAACCAGCTTGGTACAAGGAAAAACATTGGCAGATATTACAGGAGGTTTTGGAATAGATGCTTTTTACTTTGCTGAAAAATTTGAAAATGTCTTTCATTTTGAAACGAATGAGGCGCTTTCCCATCTAGCAGCCCATAATTTTGAAGTATTCGCCAAGAGAAACATTCTATGCAATGCTGTTGACGGCATACAAGGCATTGCAGACAGCAAGTTTGATGTGATCTATGTAGATCCATCAAGAAGAAACGAAAGCAAGGGAAAGGTCTTCTTTTTAAACGATTGTGAACCCAACGTACCTGAGCACTTAGAGTATTTACTGGATCGGTGCCATACCTTGCTCGTGAAAACGTCCCCAATGTTGGATATTTCGGTAGGGATGCAAGAATTAAAATATGTTGCCGAAGTTCATATAGTAGCGTTACACAATGAAGTGAAGGAGGTATTGTGGAAGTTGAAACGAGAGGCTTCAGAAACCCTACCTATTCACACCGTAAATATTACTTCAACAGAGACGGAAATATTTACTTTTATGCCTTCAGCGGCGGTAGAAACTGTGTTTTCAAATCCGTTGCGATTTTTATATGAACCCAATGCTGCTATCTTAAAGGGTGGCGGATTTCAGTATATTTCAGAAGCTTACAAACTTAAGAAGTTACATAAGCATAGTCACTTATTTACCAGTGAAGCTTTACGCGATTTTCCTGGACGCACCTTTCTTATAAAAAAAGTAGTTTCTTATACCAGAAAAGAAATGCGTGGCATTACTTTTGCAAAAGCCAATATCACCACCCGAAATTTCCCGGAAAGTGTCGCAACGCTTCGAAAAAAATGGAAAATTAAAGAAGGTGGCGCTATATATTTGTTTTTCACTACCCTTGAAAATGAAGATAAAATCATGTTAATTTGCGCAAAAGTTTAAAAATGAAACAACTACTATTCTTAGTTCTATTTATGAGTGCACCATTTTTTGGTATTTCACAAAATCAAAACTGCGATTTTAAAATACAAGTAGATACCGAAGATGAAGTCTTTAAACTTACCAAGGAGCAACTAGCAGAATTTTTGTTAGGAAAGGACCGCAATATTTTTATCTATTTCAGCTTGATGCAAGAAGCGGCTATTAAATCGTTAGTGATTCAGGTTTCGGTAAATGCCAAGGAGATGCCACCATTACTGTGTTTTAATAAAGATAGTAGAGTTTCTTTTAAATTGGAAGATGGTAGTTTTGCATCCCTGCGTTATTTGGGTGTAGAAAATTGTGGCCGCCAGACCGAAAATAAAGAAACTCTAAACAACAGTAACTCAGAAGCAGCATTCCTATTAGACGAAGCAAGTATGAAGCGATTAGCAGCGTCCAAAATTGTCTCTATGCGTATCACAACCATGCGGACAGATTTTGATATTGACTTCCAGGATGTATTAAGTAACAGTCAAATTCCAGTACCAATATATCCTAAAGAGTTCTTTCTGAATAACTTGAAATGTTTAGAGTAAAAAACCTTATTTTTTTTTGTTTGATACCGTGAATAAGCATACATTTGCACTCGAATAAAAAAACAACTAGTTCTTTATTCTTATTGGAGAGGTGCCTGAGTGGCCGAAAGGACTTGTTTGCTAAATAAGCGTACCTCAAAAGGGTACCCGGGGTTCGAATCCCCGTCTCTCCGCAAAGAAAAATACACCTCGGGGTGTAGCGTAGCCCGGTCATCGCGCCTCGTTTGGGACGAGGAGGTCGCAGGTTCGAATCCTGCCACCCCGACAAAAAACCGGACAATAGTACATTGTTCGGTTTTTTAATTTTAATGTTTTGATTTTGAAGTTATCAAAATATTGTAAAAATACAACTTCAGGCTCATAGCTCAGCTGGATCCGTTCGTGTCTAACAGCACCTTCTGCCACAGAGTATGCCTCTTCGAAGAGGTTTGGGTCACAAGACTAGTAAAAACAGTAAAGTGAGGGCTCGTAGCTCAGCTGGATAGAGCACCTCCCTTCTAAGGAGGCGGTCACAGGTTCGAATCCTGTCGGGCTCACTTTTAACTCCCCTATTATTATAGGGGAGTTTTTTGTTTTTATATATGCTTCTAGTAGACCCTCCCGCTCAAAATCGGGACGGTCACAGAGCTTACTCTTATAGCATGGATTAATTCCTCACATTTTCAATTTTTTTACTGAAAAAGAACATGCGCTACATATTTTTAATGCCGTTGCGAATTATTTTTTATATTATGAATATAGGTGTCGCTTGTTTGCTCGTATTTCAGTATTTTTAATAATTAATCAAGCAGAATTAATATGAAATACATTTTATTACTACTCTTACTTACTTCAGTGATCTATTCTTGCGAAAAACCCAGAAAACTAAGCTCTACAGACCCTGTTAATTGGGAAAAACGAATACTAAAAAATATTCCTGTCGACTCTTTGGAAAACGGCAGCACCTTTCTCTCTATCTATTCCCAAATATTTTTACGTACAGATCAAGATGAAACAGACTTAACTGCTACAGTTAGTTTACACAATCCAAATACAACAGATAGTATTTATATTAATAAGGCAGTATATTATAATACCGAGGGAACAGCCATTAGAAATTATTTTGAAAAAGCAATTTTTGTACGTCCCATGGAAACGGTACAAATTGTGATAGATGGCGTGGACAATGAAGGAGGTACAGGGGCAAATTTTATGTTTAGTTGGAGCATAAAACCGAATACTCGAGAACCTTTATTTGAAGCTGTAATGATTTCGACATACGGACAACAAGGCATTTCTTTTGTTACGGAAGGCAAACGGGTTAAATAGGTATAAAATTCCTATTTCGAAAAGTTATGACTAAATCATTGGAAAAAAACGTCCACATTAAAACTCTTTTCTGAGTCAACAACTTCAAAAGTGCGGTTTTTTGAACTAGCTCAAGAAGCTAAAATACCCACTACTCAAAAAATAATGGGACACCACGCCCCTTTCTTCTACAAAACCTAATAATATTTCTTAAATTTATAAAAGTTGAAAGAAATAGAATGTATTTAAAAAGCGCTCTTCTTTGTCTTGTATTAGTGCCATTTTGTTGCTTATCACAATTTGATAAACAAATGGCTTTTAAACCTTTGACGGTAGAGCAAGGGTTGTCTCAAAATAGCGTAGTAAGTATTTCTCAAGATTCTACAGGCTATATGTGGTTTGCCACACAAGATGGCCTTAATAAGTATGATGGAAAAACATTCGAATTTTACAACAAGCATTTTGAAGATGTCACAAGACCCACCTTTAGTAAGCTTGGTAAAACATACATAGATAGAACGGGCGAATTATGGATTATTGAAGGCTCTGGAGTTCTTGAAAAATTTAATAGTAATACACAAACGTTTCAATCTATACAAAAGATACAAAATCCTAGTTGCATTTTTCAAGATTCAAAAATGGACTATTATATTGGCACTTATGGTGAGGGTTTGTTTCGTATACAGCATAAAACCAAAGACACGATTCAGCTTTTTAAAGATGAATTTGAGGATCAGAATATTTTTGAATTTCTTGAAGACGATTCAAAACTTTACATAGCCACTTCGGCAGCTGTATATCAATTAGAAAATACTCAAATTTCCACTATTGAAACTGAAAATTTTGCTGCTAATTTTAGTGCTTTAGAAATTTCAGAAGAAAAAACAATATGGCTTGGAACATTTGGTTTGGGTTTATACTTAAAGCCACAAGGAGAAGAACGTTTTATTGAATTTAATCACCCGAAGCTTCCGAAAAACCTAAACATTCAAGACTTATTAATAGATAAAACAGATAGACTCTGGATTGCTACCTATGGGGATGGCGTTTATTTGTATGACGCTACTAAGCAAACAATACAGCATTTTATTGTAGATAAAAGCGATCCCTTCGGACTTCATTATGATGATGTATTATGTTTATTCGAGGATTATTCTGGAACTATTTGGTTGGGGACAGATGGTGGGGGCTTAAGCTATTATGACGAGCATTTAACGAAGTTTAATGTGATAACCAATGAACAGACACCTAGTGGTATTTCAGTAGATCTTGTTAGAGCTATTACTGTAGATAATAAAGAAACCGTCTGGATTGGAACTTCTGGAAAAGGACTGACAGCTGTTAATTTAGAACAGCAACGTTATAAAACCTATACAACTCAAAATTCCAAATTATCCAGCGACCGTATCATGAGTTTGTTATTTTATGCGAATGAAGTATGGATAGGCCATCAAGGTGAAGGGTTGCAAATTATGGAAACGACAGGAAAAATAAAATCCTTTCCTGAAACATCCAAAATGACCATCTGGAAGATTTATAAGGATAGTAGTTCAAACATATGGTTATGCACCAGAGATAATGGATTAGTTTTATTTGATAAAAATCGTGGTATTATAAAAAGGATTCATGCTGAAAACAGCGCATTAACTACAAATAATATTAGAACGATTGAAGAAGGGAATACGAATGATATTTGGATAGGTAGCGAAGATCAAGGTCTTTTTTTAGTAAAGGGGGCTTCTCAGAATGTTGAAAAAATTTCAGAAATTCCAAACAAAATTAAATCTCTGTATTTTGAAGGACAAACCCTTTGGATAGGTACGAATGGAAGTGGTTTAAAAAAATATAATACTTCAAATAAAAAGGTAGACACCTATACTATTGCCAAAGGACTTTCCAATAATGTGATTTATGGTATTTTACCCGACAGTCAAAATAACATATGGCTAAGTTCTAATAAGGGCCTAATGAAGTTTAATGTAGTCGATTCCAATAAAAAAAACATTGACTTGTATGCTGCTAACAGTGGCTTGCAGGCACTTGAATTTAATACGGGAGCCTATTTTATAAACCATACGAACCAACTTTATTTTGGTGGATTGAAAGGAGTTAATTGGTTTAACCCTAAAAAATTAACGCTTAATCCTACGAAGCCAAAAACTGTAATCTCAAAATTCGAAATATTTGGCAAAGAACAACAGATGTCTCAAAATGTTATTTTAAAGAATAATCAAAACACAGTAACATTTACATTTGCGGCACTCCATTTTTCTCAACCTGAAGAAAATCTGTATAAATATCAATTAATTAATCATGATACAGATTGGACATTCCCAGGTAAAGCCAATGTAGCGCATTACACAAATTTGCCCCCCAACAACTATACATTTAGAGTAGTATCCAGCAATTATGATGGAATCTGGAACGAAGAACCTGTTACGTATTCATTTCGCATATTGAAGCCCTGGTATCTTACAAATGTTATGAAAATTGGCTACGTATTTTTTGTGTTCCTTGTGCTGTATAGTATTTATCTCTATCTCAAATTTCGTTGGGATGTTAAGATAAAACTGCAATTAAAACATTCTGAAACAGAACGGCTCAAAAAGCTTAATGATTTTAAAACGACACTGTATACTAATATTTCTCACGAATTTAGAACTCCATTAACACTTATCTCGGGACCTATAGATCACCAGTTGGCTAAAAAAGATCTTACTGAAACGGATAGAAAAGAACTAGATTTAGTAAAGCAAAATGCCACTAGATTGCTAAATCTTGTAAATCAAATGATGGATTTATCTCTTATAGATGCAGGGCAACTTAAACTACAAGTTGAAGAAGGGGATTTAAACATCCTTTTAAAACAAATTGTCGCTGCCTTTACTTATAAGGCTACATTAAAAGAGCTTACTATTGTTGCCAAAATGAGTTCAAAGCAACTGGATCAAGCGTGGTTTGACAAAGATATTATGGAGAAAGTAACCTCCAATTTATTGTCTAATGCTATAAAATATGCTCCGGAAAACAGCAAGATCATCTTTGATGTTACTAAAAAAGATGGCTTTTTAATTTTATCATTAGTGAATGTTCATTCCTCGTTAAAAGTTAAAGATTTAAGCAGATTGTTTCAACGCTTTTATCAAGATGATGAAAACCTTGAAGGAGTTGGTGTAGGACTAGCCTTAGTAAAAGAATTAGTAACCCTTTCTAAAGGAAGCATTATTGTGAATACTGTAGATGAGAAAAAAATACAATTTACAGTGACCCTACCTATTGAAAAGAGTGCTTTTACTGCTTCAGAAATGGTTCCCCATTTGGTTGAGGATAGTATCCAAGAAACGGAAGTTGTTGAAATTAATGAATCATCAGAAAAAATGGTGCTACTTATTGTTGAAGATGATCCGGATATTAGGAAATTTGTAGTTTCAATTTTTAGTGACACCTATGCGGTTTTAGAAGCAGAAAACGGCGAAATAGGTATTAAAAAAGCCGTAAAATACTTACCAGAATTAATTATAAGTGATATCATGATGCCAGTACAGGACGGGATAGCGCTATGTAATACCTTAAAATATAATGAACTCACTAGTCATATTCCCATTATTCTTTTAACTGCTAAAGTAGGAGAAGAAAATGAAATGACCGGGCTAAAAACTGGAGCAGATGCCTATGTGACAAAACCATTTAATAGCGAAAATTTAAAATTACGAGTAGAAAAACTTATTGAAAGTAGAATACAATTACAAATACGATATAGTAAAGATTTTACCATAGGGCCAGAATTAGCGGTTACTTCTACAGAATCATCTTTTTTAAATCGCTTAAAAACTGTGTTGGATAAAGAAATAACACGACCCGATTTTAAAAGCGAAGACTTTGCTAAAGAAATGCTGTTAAGTAGAACACAACTACACCGAAAGCTGAAAGCCATTTTTAATATGCCAGCATCCGAATTTATTCGCTCTCAACGGTTAAAACTTTCACTGGAACTACTTAAAGAATCTGATGCAACCATCTCTGAAATAGCTTACCAAGTAGGCTTTAATACACCTTCGTATTTTATAAAGTGTTTTAGGGAAACGTATAACTGTACGCCAACGGAGTATTATAAAGAGTAAGTAACATCTTACGTTGCGTCCTTTGGTAGTGCTCATGATACACCTAAGTCTACATCTTATTTTTTAATTAAATCTTAATACATACCTGTAACATCTCTTCTACACTTTGAAACATCTCTTTCGATTAGTTAAGATGGTACGTATAACTTTGCCATTACAAAACTTAACAGCATATGTATGGAACCTAATTCTACTAACGATAGTAAAGAGGAACACATCTATCTATCTATAGACCACTTAAAATGTGGTACGTATAAGCTAAACATACTTTTGGATAATAAAATTATACAATCCATAGTGATTATAAAACACTAAAATCTCTCTTAAAAATTTTTATTTTTTTTTAATTATATTTTGTGATGATTTGCAGGAGTGATTTAAATAGCCCTATATGTAAGATGGTGGTTCTTTTAAAAGCAGACACCTAGTTTAGGTACTGTATTAATAGGCATACCAACTTCTTTACAAATACTGTAGGAGTTGGCGTAAATACTTCCAATGCAAAACTAGATATATGGGTAGGCACTATGGAATATATAAGGTCTATTCCCTTTGCTATTCAGGATATTCAACCCGCAGATGGTAAATATTATTCAGTTTCTTTTTCAGTACTTTTTTGATAGACTGGATTTCTTTAAACGTAATATTTGCATTTAAAAATTGTCCTTGCTCTGTTTGTCCATCAATAATTTTTTCAACAAACACATCTATTTTGGAGGATGTAGGATCTTTTAAACTTTTACTGGCTGCCTCTACGCTGTCTGCCATCATTAAAATTGCAGTTTCTTTGGAAAAGGGAATAGGTCCTGGATATTGAAAATCTTCAATATTGGCTGTTTCGTTTAACTTTTCTTCCTTTTTATAAAAATAATATACCACACTCGTCCCATGGTGGGTTCGGATAAAATCTATCACCCTATCTGGAAGATTCCGTCTTCTGGCGATTTCTATACCCTTAATAACATGGTCTATAATTATTTCGGCACTTTCTTTGGGATCAAGTTCGTCATGGGCGTTGTAACCACTTAATTGGTTTTCGGTAAAATTTGTTGGGTTTTCCATTTTTCCAATATCGTGGTACAAGGCTCCTACCCTAACCAACATAGCATTTGCGCCAATCTCATTTGCGGCAGCTTCGGCTAGATTAGCTACGTTTAATGAATGGTGAAATGTACCTGGAGCCTTATTGCTCAATTCTTTTAAAAGCTTGCTGTTGGTGTCGCTTAATTCCAGTAACGACACATCTGAAACCAACCCGAAGACCTTTTCATATAAATAAATAAGTGGGTGTGCAAACAAGGTTGCCAATCCAGCCAAGATAAAATAACCAAAGTTTTCCCATTGGATCAATTCGATATTCCCTTCCTGAATGATAAAAAACGCAAAGTAACCAATGATGTAGACCAGGGTAATTTGCCCTACTGAAATAAACAGGTTGGCTCTTCTGTATAATTCAGAAACAGTAAGTATGGTTACAATTCCAGCAATAATTTGTAAGAATAGAAACTCAAAACTATTAGGTACCACAAATCCCAAAAGTAACAAGGTAAGTACGTGTACAAACAGCCCTAGACGTGGATCGAAAAAGGCTTTTACAATGAGTGGTAAGATGCATAACGGAACTACATAAACATATTCTGCGTCCAACTTCACAACAATAGTGGTAAGAAATACCATTAATACCACATTAAAAAATATAAAAGTAACCTTGGTACTATTATCATATATGTCAAGCCGATACTTTCTCAAAAACAAGAATAGCATTAAAAATACAAGCGACACCAGCATGGCATAGCCAAAAATAAGCCAGAACCTGTTGCTTTTACTCCAGATTTGAGATTGAAATTCGTCTTTTAAAGAGCTAAGAATCTGGTACGTATTACCCTCCACTACTTCACCTTTTGCGATAATCCTGCCTCCTTTTTCAATAATTCCCTGATTGGGATTTACGGCGTTTAACTCTGATGTAATGGCAGATTCACTAAGTTTATTGTTGGTCGAAACATTAGGTATAGCAGCCCTATTAAGCAAAATGGTAAGTAAATCTGAAATAGCATCAGCATTTTGCTGTTTTATAAATTTGGTAATTTTTTCGGGGATTTTATCCTTCTTATTAATTTGCGAATACGCAATTTCATCAATTTCATTCCCTTTTATTAAATAGACTAAATCATCATTGTTATGTGTATTTACTTCAGATAATACACCAAAACGGTATATATCTTCCAAGAATAGCTCTCCTAAAGATTTTACCTTCGTCTTAGGAACTGTAAACAAGCTATCCACATACGTGGTTTCTAACAATTGATTAAACTGATTGTAACTTTCGGTAACAATAGAGGCGTCATAATCAAAATACGGGACTGCATTTTCTCTAATGGTATTGCGCTCATTCGCTAGGGCGTCATCAGATTTTTTAATGGTAAAACTAAAAGGGGCATATAAATTTTCGTATTGCCAGGGCTTTCCTTTTTGAAATGTGTACTTAAACTGCCCACCTTTTGGCAATAAGTATATCACTAAGAATGTGCAAATTACAAACAGAAAGATCCTGTAAATATTAGATTGATTCTTAGATAAAAATGAAAAAAAGTGTTTCATAAATGGGATACGTAAAGTAAAGGTACTGTTTAGCATTCATTAGTACAAAACCGAGGCACCAATAAGATTGAATGTTCGGTATAAAATATGTAATTTTGCAGTCCGCATAAAAGCTTTCAACATAGAAAAAGAAGCCGAAATGTATAGAAATTATACTAAAATACACTTATTAAAACATATATCATGAGCAAGAAAGTAGTCATTGTATCCGCCGTACGAACTCCCATTGGAAGTTTTATGGGAAGTTTATCTTCGTTAACCGCAGTTCAATTAGGAAGTGCCGCTATTAAAGGTGCTTTAGATAGAATAAAGCTGGATCCTTCAATCGTACAAGAAGTATATATGGGGAACGTGGTACAAGCTGGTGTGGGCCAAGCCCCTGCAAGACAAGCTGCATTAAACGCTGGAATTCCAGATACAGTGCCCTGTACTACGGTAAATAAGGTATGTGCTTCCGGTATGAAAGCTGTTATGAATGCTGCCCAGGCTATTGCCTTGGGTGATGCAGATGTCGTAATTGCTGGTGGTATGGAAAGTATGAGTAACATTCCGCATTATGTGTATATGCGTACCGGAACTAAATTTGGTCCTGCCACATTAATTGATGGAATGCAAAAAGACGGTTTGGTAGATGCCTATGATCAAAATGCAATGGGTGTTTGCGCAGATGCGTGTGCTGCCGAATATAAGTTCTCACGTGAAGATCAGGATGCTTTTGCAATACAATCGTACGAGCGTTCTGCCAAGGCTTGGAGCGAAGGGAAATTTACAAACGAAGTAATTCCTGTAAGTGTACCACAACGAAGAGGAGAACCTGTAATCATTTCAGAAGATGAAGAATTCAAAAACGTAAAAATGGAGAAGATCCCATCCTTACGTGCCGCTTTCAGTAAAGATGGAACTGTAACCGCTGCCAATGCCTCTACGATTAACGATGGTGCTGGCGCAATGATTTTAATGAGTGAAGAAAAAGCAAAAGAACTAGGGTTAACTCCTTTGGCAACTATAAAAAGCTATGCAGATGCCGCTCAAGAACCAAAATGGTTTACCACGGCTCCATCCAAAGCCCTTCCAAAGGCTATTGCTAAAGCAGGAATCACTCAAGACGATGTAGATTTCTTCGAATTTAACGAAGCCTTCTCTGTGGTAGGGCTTGCCAATATGAAAATCCTTGGATTAAACGACAGCAATGTAAATATACACGGAGGTGCCGTTTCTTTAGGACATCCTCTAGGGTGCAGTGGTGTACGAATTTTAATCACCTTGTTAAATGTTCTTGAACAAAACGACGCAAAAATTGGTGCTGCAGCTATCTGTAATGGCGGTGGTGGTGCTAGTGCCATGGTTTTAGAGAGATAATCCAATTTTCAAATTATTTATAATGAAGAATTTTCAAAAAGTATTGGCCATTTGCCTGATTTCCATTCTATTTGTGGCGTGTAGTAGTGATGACTCTACAACGCCTGAAGAGGAAAATGAACAGGAAGAAATGAATACTGAGAATGTATTTGAGGGTGATGTGATTTTGATAAATCAGGCTGAAGTTGATGCTTTTGTTTTGAATAATTATACCGAAGTTAATGGTAGTCTACAGATAGGGGAAAATATATTTAATGAGCCCAATAACATAGATAATATTTCAGGATTTCTTACGCTTACTAAGGTTACAGGAGATTTTAAATTTCTAAACAATCGAGTAGCAAACTTAAATGGGTTTAATAATTTACAAAGTATTAATGGCTCTGTAGAAATTGCTTATAATAATGAATTAATTGAAATCAATGCTTTATCTAATTTAACTTTGGTTGGAGGAGATTTCTTTATAAGCTCTCAAGAACTTATTAATTTTGATGGATTGTCTGGACTTACTGAAATACCAGGCAACTTTAGACTTGGTTATATTCTGGGACTTCCCAAACTTACAAATATTCAGGGTTTATCAAATCTTGTTATCGTTGGTAATCTTGAGATTAGCGGAACCCAGCTTGTCAATTTAAGCGGTTTAGATAATATCACTCAAACTATTGGTAGTGTTTTAATTACTGAAAACGATGCACTTATTAATGTTGAAGGTTTAAATAATTTAACTGATATAGGAGTAGATTTATATATAAGGAATAACCCCATTCTTGAGCAAATCAATTCTTTTTCTAATGTTGAAAAAATCGGTAGAACATTAACTATCGATTCAAATCCTGGGTTGGAAAATATTAACGGCTTAGCCTCTATTAACTTTGTTGGCGTTGGAGTAATTATTGAAAATAATGAAAGTCTATTAGAGTGGGGTGAGGCATTTCAATTTGCTGAAAACCTAGGTAACATGGATATTCGTGACAATGCATTAACGACTCTGGGAGGCTTTGAAAATGTCACGAACGTAAATTTTATTACCATTATTGGCAATGAAAATCTTACAACGATTTCTGGTTTTAATAACTTGATGACCATTGATTCGCAAATTACCATTAAGGAAAATCATTCTTTGGAATCCATTACAGCTTTTTCGGCAATAAACTCAATAGTTAAAAATTTGATAATTTTCGATTCACAAATTCAAAATTTAGATTTTATTGCAAGCCTTCAAAATATCGGAGAATTAATTTGGATAAATGATAATACAGCGTTATCAGACTTCTGTGGACTCAACACATTAATAATTGATAATGGGTATTCTGGAAGCTATGATATACGTAGAAATGCATACAACCCAACTCAACAAGATATCCTAAACGGTAATTGTAGCCAATAAACTACGCTTCTATAATGAAATACGGCTTATGTAATCTTAGTATTGTTCCATTGCGTTTAGAGGCTTCAGAAGCTAGTGAGATGGTTACGCAAGTTTTATATGGCGAAACATTTAAGATCCTGGAAGAGCGAAAAAAGTGGAGTCGCATCCGGTTACACTTTGACAACTATGAAGGGTGGATAGACAACAAGCAGTTTGTTTTTACTTCGGAAGAAGACCATCAAGAGTTACTTACGAAAACTCCTAAACTGGTTTCAGATTTAGTGGGAATGCTCACTACGGAAGAAAATCAGTTATTAGCGCTGCCCATGGGATGTAATGTAGCTGCCGCTCCGTATTTAAATCATATAGCTGAAGGTGCTTTCGTTTCTAAGAAATTTCCGAAGCAACACATCATACAAACGGCCTTACTCTATATGAATGCTCCATATCTTTGGGGCGGTAAAACACCTTTTGGGATAGATTGTAGCGGCTTTACCCAAATGTGTTATAAGATGAATGGCTACAAACTACTTCGTGATGCCAGCCAGCAAGCTACCCAGGGGGAACCATTAAGTTTTATAGAAGAAAGCGAACCAGGTGACTTAGCTTTTTTCGACAATGCCGAAGGGAACATAATTCACGTGGGGATTATTATGGAAGACAACTACATCATCCATGCCCACGGGAAAGTACGTATAGACCGACTGGATCACACAGGAATTTTTAATTATGAAAAACGCCAGCACACGCATAAATTACGTGTGATTAAGCGAGTTGTATAAAAAAACCTCCTGAGAAATCAGGAGGTTTTATTTTTTTAATAAAAGAAGTTTATTCCCCTCCTTCCATTTCGGCTAATTGAGCCTTCATTTCTTTAAATTTGGCATCCTGTCCTGTTTGGCTATAGATGTTCATAAGCGTGCGTACTAATTCTATATTATCTGGACGTAGTTTTACGGCAGATTCTAAATAAGGAATTACTTCCATATACAGATCTTTACGTTTTTGCTTTAAGGCATCGTAGCGCTTGTTATCTGCAGAAGAAGTTCCTAAATTATTCATTTCTTCAACGATAGCACCTTCTTGTCCTAACATAGTTGCCGCGATATTAATTTGTGCTGCAGCATAATTTGGATCAATCTCTAATGCTTTTTTGTATTGTTCTATCGCCTTGTCGCTTTCATCATTTTTTGCAAAACCTACGCCAAGATTATATCTAAGCTCTGCATTGGTAGGATCTGTAGCAATAATCTTATCCATAAGCATATTATATGTTTTCATATCATTTGCTTGGTAGGCTATGTCTGCTTCTGCACGCATTAAAGAAACATCGTCTGGATTTTCTTTTCTGGCATCGGCCATCACTTTCATAGCTTTTTCCTTATCGCCTTTGCTAGTGTAGATAATAGCAATGTTTTTAAGGATATCTCCTTTAACAGATTCGGCCATACGCTCATCTGGATTCGTGTATTTACCAGATAACATCCCTGTAGTTCTGGCACCTTCGTCTGAAAAGGTTACAATTTCTCCAGATTCTATATCTGTCGCAATCCATTCTTTAGTAATACCAGTGTATTCTAATTCTAATAGTTCCTCGTAGTGTTTTAAAGCAGTATCGTAATCTTTTGCTAAAATGGAACTTTCTGCTGCGTTGTATAAGTCTAATTCTACATTTGCAACCGTGTAACTGGTATATAATTTTTCGGTAGCCAGCTCATAGTTTTTTGCTCTTTGATCTGTTACTGCACTATTTACCAGCGCCGCTCTTAATTGTTGCACACCTATTTGTGCATCTTTATTAGTTGCGTCCAACTCTAATGCCATTTTGAATGCCTCTGCAGATTTCTTCATTTTTTCGAAATCGTTGTTACCTGCATCCGCTAAATAAATTTGCCCCTTAAGAAGGTAGAATTCAGTTTTCATACTTGCATCAGCAGATGAAATAGTAGCTTCGGCTTCCTTTATAAAGCCCATAGCTTGAGATACTTCACTGTTTTTTAAAGCTCTTTCGGCTTTCTTAATTTCCTTTTTCTGTGCAAAGGAAGTGGCAGTAATTAGGAGAACTCCTGCCAATACTACGTACTTTTTCATGTGTTAAGTTTTACGTTATTCGTTATTTTCGGTTTGTGTTTCATCAGTGTCAAGAGTCGTGCCATTGTCCTCTGTAGCTTCCTCATCGCCTTCTGCGATTGGGATTACGTTTCCATCTTCGTCTACAACCACTTCTTCTTCATCATTCATCACTTTGGCAACAGCTGCAATAGAATCGTCTTCACGTACTTTAATAAGTCGTACCCCTTGTGTGGCGCGACCCATTACGCGTAAATCTTCAACCGCCATACGTATGGCAATTCCAGATTTGTTAATAATCATGAGACCATCACTATCTGTTACATTCTTGATAGCTACTAAGTTACCTGTTTTTTCTGTAACACTAATAGTTTTAACTCCTTTTCCACCACGGTTGGTGATTCGGTATTCGTCAATGCTAGAGCGTTTTCCGTAGCCATTTTCTGAAACTACCAAAATATCACTTTCTGCATCATTAATGGCAACCATACCAATTACTTCATCATCTTTATCGCGTAAAGTAATTCCACGAACTCCAGAAGCATTACGACCCATTGGGCGCGTTTTCTCTTCTTCAAAACGGATGGCTTTACCAGATTTTACGGCTAACATTACTTGGCTATCGCCTCTTGTTAACTTCGCTGTTAGTAACTCGTCTCCGTCCTTAATAGTAATGGCATTAATTCCGTTGGTACGTGGTCTGGAATATTGCTCCAAAGGAGTTTTCTTCACTTGCCCTTTCTTGGTCGCCATAATTACGTAGCGACTGTTGATGTATTCTTCATCCTTTAGATCCTGCGTACAGATAAATGCTTTTACCTTATCATCTGGCTCAATATTTACCAGGTTCTGGATTGCTCTACCTTTAGATTGCCTGCTTCCTTCTGGAATTTCAAACACACGCATCCAGAAACATTTTCCTTTTTGGGTGAAGAACAACATATATTGGTGGTTGGTACCTACAAACATATATTCTAAGAAATCTTCATTTCTGGTAGAAGTTGCTTTTTGTCCTACGCCTCCTCTATGCTGTTGTTTATATTCGGTAAGTGATGTCCTTTTAATGTATCCAGCGTGCGAAATGGTAATTACCACTTGCTCATCCGGAATAAGGTCTGTAATACTTACATCACCACCGGCATATTCAATTACGGAGCGACGCTCATCACCATATTTTGCTTTAATTTCGGTTAATTCTTCTTTAATAATATCCATTCTACGCTCCTTTTTGGCAAGGATATCTCTGTAGTCTTCAATGGTTGCCATTAATTCGTCGTACTCGCTACGTAACTTGTCCTGTTCCAGACCTGTTAATTGGCGTAGACGCATTTCAACAATCGCTTTTGCCTGAATTTCAGACAACTCGAATCTTTTTATTAATTTCTCGCGAGCTTCATCTGCATTGGAAGAAGATCTAATAAGCGCAATTACTTCGTCTATATTATCGGAAGCAATTATTAACCCTTCTAAAATATGGGCGCGTTCTTCGGCTTTTCTTAGCAAGTATTCGGTACGTCTGGTAACTACTTCGTGACGGTGCTCTACGAAATAATGAATCATTTCCTTAAGATTCAACATACGTGGGCGTCCTTTTACCAGTGCAATATTATTTACACTAAAGCTGGATTGTAGCTCGCTGTATTTGTATAAAGTATTTAAAACGATATTAGGAATAGCATCACGCTTTAAGATGTACACAATACGCATCCCATTACGGTCACTCTCATCACGGATATTGGCGATACCCTCAATCTTTTTATCGTTCACCATGTCCGCGGTCTTCTTGATCATGTTCGCCTTATTTACCTGATAAGGAATCTCGGTCACCACAATACACTCACGGCCTTGTACTTCTTCAAAGCTAGCTTTTGCGCGCATTACTACACGACCACGACCTGTATGAAATGCCTCGCGCACACCTTCATACCCATAAATGGTTCCCCCGGTAGGGAAATCGGGTGCTTTAATGTGCTGCATCAAGCCATCAATATCGATGTCATTATCGTC
The DNA here is from genome assembly GCF_050859505.1 of Rasiella sp. SM2506. Taxonomy (GTDB): domain Bacteria; phylum Bacteroidota; class Bacteroidia; order Flavobacteriales; family Flavobacteriaceae; genus Marinirhabdus. The sequence continues at coordinate 2,742,696 of NZ_CP193934.1, forward strand.
TATATAGGCGTGAATTCCGTCAATTACTTCCGACAGATTGTGCGGTGGCATATTGGTTGCCATACCTACGGCAATCCCGGAAGCTCCGTTAATTAACAATCCTGGTACCTTTGTGGGAAGCACGGTTGGCTCTTTTAAGGTATCATCAAAATTTAATTGGTGGTCTACGGTTTCTTTATCAATATCGGCCAGCATGTCTTCAGAAATCTTCTGCATACGTGCCTCTGTATAACGCATTGCTGCCGGGCTATCACCATCTACACTTCCAAAGTTACCCTGACCATCCACAAGCATGTAACGCAAGCTCCATTCCTGTGCCATACGCACCATAGCATCATATACCGAAGTATCCCCGTGTGGGTGATACTTACCAAGTACTTCTCCTACAATTCTAGCCGATTTTTTATGAGCTCCAGTGGCACGCACACCCAATTCGTGCATACCAAAAAGCACACGTCTGTGTACTGGTTTCATACCATCCCGCACATCTGGCAGTGCACGTGACACTATGACGGACATCGAATAATCGATGTAAGCCGATTTCATTTCATCTTCAATATTAATCGGGATTATTATTTCGCCTTCAGCCATACTAATTCTTTATTTATTCGAGTTAATCATATTGTTAGTAGTGTCTCTAGTTATGTAATTGTGTCCCTACTTAACTTACAGGTCACAAATAATAAAGCACTGCCTCTTCTCTTTATCCCAACGCTAAAGAGCGGAGAAAAGGTAAAAAGGCAACATAATAGACATTATAACAACGGTTGTTTTATTTAAGTTAATCAAGAAAGCAATATACTTATTTTTGAAGGTTTCAGCAGGTAAAAACCCTGCATTATTCACCATCTTATTAACAAATATTTGGTAGGGTTTCGTTAATAACTATCGTACTTTATACTTGGTAATTCTTTGATTTTTTTGTCCTTTTACTTCAACCTGTAATGAAAGGGCATGATTTTTGACTTATTTATTCTGAAATACCTTCAGAAAACAGTAATTTTAGACATACAGGAACACACTATATGGATGATAATTTTTCCCCCAGAGTAAAAGATGTAATCGCCTACAGCAAAGAGGAAGCGCTGCGCTTGGGTCACGATTTTATAGGTACCGAACACTTAATGTTGGGCCTTTTACGTGACGGCAGTGGTAAAGCAGTAACCATTCTCAACCAGCTGGATATCGACCTCAATCATTTACGCCGAAAAGTTGAAATATTGAGCCCTGCAAATCCAAATGCAGGTATTAATACCAACGATAAAAAAAACCTACACCTTACACGCCAGGCAGAACGTGCGCTAAAGACTACCTTTTTGGAAGCAAAACTGTTTCAAAGTTCGTCTATAAATACCGCACATTTACTATTGTGTATTCTACGGAATGAAAACGATCCAACAACCAAGTTGTTGAACAAAATGAAAGTAGATTACGATGGTGTAAAAGATCAATTCAAACTTATGATTACAAACGACGACGATTATATAGAACCTACAGCCGAAAGTTTTCCGAACGACGACGACACCTCTAGTGATGACGATAACAAGGAAAATTTATTTGGTACCACAGGTGGCGGTGCAAAATCTACGAAGAAATCGAAGACTCCTGTCTTGGATAATTTCGGAAGAGATTTAACCCAACAAGCCGAAGAAGGCAAACTGGATCCCGTGGTGGGCCGTGAAAACGAAATACAACGTGTATCGCAAGTACTAAGCCGAAGAAAAAAGAACAATCCTTTACTTATTGGAGAACCTGGTGTTGGTAAAAGTGCCATTGCCGAAGGTCTCGCCTTACGGATTGTACAACGCAAAGTAAGCCGAATTTTATACGACAAACGTGTCGTAACCCTGGATTTAGCCAGCCTTGTAGCCGGTACAAAATACCGCGGACAGTTTGAAGAGCGTATGAAAGCCGTAATGAACGAGCTGGAAAAGAACGACGACATTATCCTCTTTATTGACGAAATCCATACCATTGTAGGTGCCGGTGGCGCTACAGGCTCTTTGGATGCCAGCAATATGTTTAAACCTGCCTTAGCACGTGGTGAAATACAATGTGTGGGTGCCACCACTTTGGACGAGTACCGACAGTACATCGAAAAAGATGGTGCATTAGAACGACGTTTTCAAAAAGTATTGGTAGAACCTACTACCGTAGAGGAAACTATTGAAATCTTACAAAACATTAAAGATAAATACGAAAGTCATCACAACGTTCAATATACAGATGCCGCTTTGGTTGCATGTGTAAAATTGACCAATAGATATATGACGGAGCGTTTCCTTCCGGACAAAGCCATTGACGCTTTGGATGAAGCTGGATCTCGTGTGCATATTACCAACATTCACGTGCCGGAGAAAATTTTAAGTCTGGAAGCAGATTTGGAGAAAGTTCGTGAGAATAAAAATTCTGTTGTAAAAAAGCAGAAATACGAAGAAGCTGCTAAGCTGCGTGATGATGAAAAGAACTTAGAAAAACAACTAGCCGAAGCGCAGGAAGCCTGGGAAAAAGATAGCGCCCTCCACAAAGAAACCGTGGACGAGGAGCAGGTTGCCGAAGTAGTCTCTATGATGACTGGTATTCCCGTAAACCGAATTGCCCAGACCGAAAGTACCAAACTAGCCGCCCTCCCCGACCGAATTAAAGGAAAGGTAATTGGCCAAGACGAAGCCGTTGCTAAAGTGGTGAAAGCCATCCAACGTAACCGTGCGGGGTTAAAAGACCCTAACAAACCTATTGGCTCGTTTATCTTTTTAGGACAAACAGGGGTTGGTAAAACACAATTGGCAAAAGTACTGGCGCGTGAGTTGTTTGATAATGACAATGCATTGGTGCGTATCGATATGAGTGAGTATATGGAGAAATTCTCTGTATCTCGTTTAATTGGAGCACCTCCAGGCTATGTAGGCTATGAAGAAGGCGGACAGTTAACCGAAAAAATCCGCCGCAAGCCGTATGCAGTGGTGTTGCTGGATGAAATTGAAAAAGCGCACCCGGACGTATTTAATATGTTGTTACAGGTCTTGGACGATGGCTATTTAACCGATAGTCTGGGTCGTAAAATTGACTTTAGAAACTGTATTATTATCATGACCTCCAACATTGGAGCCCGTAAGCTAAAAGACTTTGGTTCTGGAGTTGGTTTTGGAACCGCTTCGCAAATGAGCCAAGCAGATGCCAACGCCAAAAGTGTGATTGAAAATGCACTTAAGAAAACATTTGCGCCAGAATTCTTAAACCGTGTGGACGATGTTATGGTGTTTAATAACCTAGAGCGTGAAGACATCCATAAAATTATAGATATTGAACTAGCGAAGTTGTATGGACGTATAAACGAAATAGGCTACACCCTTAAACTCTCTGAAAAAGCCAAAGACTATATTGCAGACAAAGGCTTTGATAAAGAGTATGGCGCAAGACCACTTAAACGTGCCATCCAGAAATACATTGAGGACGCCCTGGCAGAAGAGATCATTAACTCCAACCTAAAAGAAGGCGATACCATCTCGATGGATTTGGATGAAAAGACCAATGAGTTAAAAATTAAAATTAAAAAAGCAAAAAAAGAAGCCGCTTCTGAATCTGAAGGAACAAACTCCAAAGATTCCAGCGCCACCTAGCAAAGTACTTTTTTTTAGTACTTTTAACAATAAGAATACCAGCCTCCTCCCCTCTCAAGTGCTGAAAGTGGCGGGGGCTTTTTTAATTTAAAAGGATAGAGGGTTTTATAGACTTTATCCGGAAGTTGGCAACAACCCAAAAACAGTTACATAAATAGTAAATGATATACATAACTTTAGATACTTGCGTTTGGTTGGGGTTAATAAAAATTGACCTTCACAAAGATAACAGCGTGTTTGAAGAAATTTGCTATTGGATAGAGAACAAACACCTTACACATATAACACCTGAGAACATCATTCGTGAATGGGATAGACATAAATTAAAAAATGCCAGTAATTTAAAAAATACATCAAAGTCTTATTATTCATCTATACAAAAACAATTCCAAGGAAACACTTCTAATGATTCAACATTTATTTCTACTGATCTAGATTCATTAATTGATGAAAGAATAAACAGAGTAGAGAAGATTTTAAAATATTTTTCGGAACAAGCTAAAGAGAATCAGAATATATATAAAGAAGCAACCAAGAAAATATTAAATTGTATTGCACCTAATCATTCTAAAGAAAGTTTTCGAGACACAGTAATCATTTTAACTTTGACTCATTATTTAACTTCTAAAGGTTATACTAATAATTTCTTTTCAACGATAAATTACACAGACTTTAGTGAGTCCAAATCGCAAAAACACGAATTACATCATCAATTAAGTGACGATTTTAAAAATGCAAATTTGCAATATGTATATTGTGATGAAAGTCCATTTGCAAGTAAGCTATTAGGAATTTCATTAAGACCTATTCTTCCCAACTTTCAAAACTATCTGAAGGAAAAAAAACGAGAAGAAGATGCTAAAGTACTTGCTGACAAAAAAGATATGGTGACAACACCTGTGACAAGTCCTGATGCTGATTATCTTGAAAACATAAAACATCTAGATTTAATTCTTGCAAAAAAAACGCCCACGTCTTGGGAACAAGATATGGTCAAATCATTAATTGGTAGACACGACAGTTACAAACAATATTTTTTCAATAATATCGGAAACAATGGCTTGGTTTAACTTTTTAAAATCAGAGGGTTACTTTGCCCCAGACAAAAATCCCGAACCTATTCAGGTTAAAAACGGATTTCAAGTTCCATATTGGGAAGCGTTAGGATATTTGGAGAAATTATCTATTCAAATAAGTCAGGGAAAGGAAACTGAACTTATAGACGAGTTGTTAGCTGTAATTAAAAATGTATCTGAAAACCCAAAAGACAATTACCGAACGTGGTATCTTTTCATCAAAATTTTGTCGAATATCCCGAATGAGAATATTCCAAAAGACATTTTGCACTTTATTCCTGTTTGGCTATCAGGAAAGTTTGACACGATGATTCAAACATCTGAATTGTGTGATAAATTTCTTCCAAAATTTTTAAATGATGAACCAACACGAGCCGATATAGAAAAAGCTGAAATAATTCTTCATTATCTTTTTCAAGTAGAAAAAACAGATATTCAAGGAGATGATTGGGAAGGTGAAGGTAATAGCTATCGTTCAAGATTATATTTACACTTCTTAGCCGATAAATTTGAAAAAAGGAACATCGCAGTAAAAGTTGTTAAGTATTGTTCTAACGATGTCATTTTAAAATTAGGTAGAACGATTAAATTCTTACTTCTTGATTATCCAAAAGGAATAATTACTTTGTTGAAAGACGGAAATAAAGAATATGAAATCAAAATTTATATTGAAAAGGAAAATCTTTTAGTGTCTTCAAAATTAAAAAGCAGCAAAGTTACTAACTTAACCTCTACTCTTTCAAATTGGGAGAAAAAAAACGAAACAGAATTGAAAGAAGAACTTGTTTCAATTCTAAATGAACAAAAAATTAACTATACGCCAATTAATGAAAATGACGATACCTTTCAGCGTTTAAACTTTGCATTAAATACAGACCTTACATCTGCATTTGGCTTTAATAGTATCAGGAAATTAGATGACCGATATTCCAAAGGTGAAAAAGTATTGAATGTTTTCTCTTTGATATTTCGTGATTTGCTTGACGAAAAAGTCAAGCAAAATCCACAAGAAGGCTTAGGAATACTCAAAACGTTTTGCTACGACAGTAAGTATCGTGTTCCTTTTTACAAACGTATTTCGCTATATGTAATTTGTGAGAATTGGGAAAAGACTAAATCTCTATTTTTTGAATTGATAAAAGATAATGATGCTTTACATCTATTTTCAATTTACAAGTATCAAAAAGAACTTTATGATTTGCTAAATAGAAATCAAAATGTATTAAACGTTGATGAAGTTAAAATCATTGAAAAGATAATTGAACAAGGCAAACAGGAAGAAATTGAAGAACAAACAGAGGAGCATAATGAATATTGGCAACTTGGTTGGTATTCGGCATTAAAAGACATTAAGCCTTTTAAAGATAAATATTTGACTCTTTCAAAAGAATTAAACATTACAAGTGAACACTATGAAAATTTAGGTGAAATTCGTGTCACAAGTGGCTCTGTTTCCCCTATTTCAAAAGATGATTTACTTGAAAAAAGTAATCAAGAAATTGTAGAACAAATTAAAACATTTAATCCCAAAAGAAATTTTGATGAGCCAAGCATTAGCGGTTTATCGGAAACTTTTGGTAATGCGGTTGAAGCTGAACCCGAAAAATTTGCTATAGAAATAGAATTATATAAAGAGATACCATACGTTTACTCATATCATTTACTAAACTCATTTGGGAAGGCGTGGAAAAATCAGAAAACATTTGATTGGGAAAACGTTCTTTACTATTGTTTGAACACTCTTAAAAATCCAAAGTTCTATAAAGGCGAATTACAAATTGAAAATGATGATTGGAAAGCAACACCTGATTGGGTTATAGGTTCTATTGCAAATCTGCTTACAGACGGTTTGCAAAATGACAAACACGCTTTTGATATTAAGTTACTACCTCTTGCAAAGGAAATAGTTCAAATAATTGTAAGCAATCTCAAACCAGCAGAAGATTTTGAAGGAACGAATATGGATTACCCAACATATTCACTGAATTCAGTAGCAGGAAAATCTTTAAGAGCTTTGTTTGATTACTCACTTCATAGAGCTAGAAATCTCTTTAAATATGAGGACAAAGGAAAATGGGAAGCAGATATTAAATCATTATTTGAAGAAACCTTACAAAAAGGAATTATTGACGGATTTATTTTGGAAGGAATGTATTTTGAGCAGTTTTGCTTTTTAGATTTTGATTGGATAACACAGCAAGTAAAACAACTTTACAAAAGTGAAGATAGCAAATGGCTTGCTTTTATGGGCGGTTTTGCTTTTGGGAAACCACCAAATAACAAAGAACTTTATACAGTATTTTATCCTCACTACGAAAGAGTGATTGACAATGACATTCAATTTAAAAACTTTGGTAACAATGGTTTAGTTCGACATTTGACAGCGTTTTATTTTTGGAAATACGAAACACTTTCTTCTGAAAAATTACTATTCAAGTTTATAAATCAAGCAACACCCAGCGAAGTTGGTGAGCTTATTCATTTCATTTGGCAACAAGAAAATTACTCAAAAAACTTATCAGAAATAGAACAACTGGAATTTCAACAAATAATTATTGACTTATGGAAATTTTTGGTTGATAAATATGAAAACTCAAATATTGAGGAAGAGCTAAAAAATTTAGCAACTCTTTCGAATTGGATTGTATTTGTATCTGAACTAAATGATATTTATACAGCACTTATTCTAAAATCTTGTATACACATTGACAAAATACATTCAACACACGAACTTCTTGAAAATCTTGTAGCATTAAAGATAAAAGGTAATCCAAATACGACAGCAAAGGCAATTGGTGAAATAATTTCATCACTTAACTTCAAAGATTATATGGCAGACTTTGACAAAGATTATATTAAAGAATTGGTTTCATTTCTATTTGCTCACGAACAAAGAAAAATTGCGGCTGAATTTTGTAACAAAATGGCTGCGGTTCATCAACAATTCTTTTTAAGAGAAATATATGAAACTAACACTAAATAATAGGAAGACAAGAAAAAGGGCAGTTGCCAACAAAGAACTGAGCTAAAAAACAACTAATTCTAGTTTAATTTTGAAACATAATTTTTATCATACGGTATTCTTGATTTTGAGATGCCATAGGCTTGTTTAATTAGTTTGTTACACACTGCTATTAATGCTAGCTTCTTGCTTTTACCTTTAGCTACAATACGTTCATATAAGGCCTTGCATTGAGGGTTATGAATACTTGCCGTAAAACTGCAGAGGAACAAATGATTTCTAACAATTGGATTTCCGGTCTTACTAATTCTGGACCTTCCCCTTACGCTACTGCCAGAACTCCTTTCATTAGGGGCCAGACCTAAAAAGGAGGATATCTGTTTACAACTCTCAAAGTCTTTAAAGCTGTTTGTTGTAATGATTAATAACATCGCTGTCTTCTTTCCAATTCCAGGAATACTTGTAATGATTGTGAAGAGTTCTGGTTCATGGGTTTTGATCAATAATTCCATTTGTGTTTCCAAAAGATTGATTTCCTTTTGTAATTGTTTTAATTGACGTTTCAAAGAACGAATCATCAGGCCTTTGGTGTGTCCCTTACTACCCAAAGAGTGGAGTTTATTTTTAATGGCAGTTGTCTGTTTAAAATAAAGCTGAGTAACGGTCTGAAGCATCTTACACTCCTCTACATATTCAGGATCTGGGTGCCACAATAATAAAGACTGTTCTTGACCATATTGACAAATCATCTTTGCATCACTTTTGTCTGTTTTGATCTGATTCAATTTCATCTGTATGTATCGCTTTATTATCAATGGATTCATCACAGATACGCGGTGACCTTTTTCAAATATGTATAATGACAACTGATAATGATAACAAGCTGTTGCTTCCATAATACACCAATGAGATGGAGTCAATGTCTTCACAAAACTCTTAAAACCATAAACATTATTTGTAAATTGTCGATGACCTTCTTCAGGACTGTAGACATCAAAAACATCTTTTGAGATGTCAATCCCAACAAAAATTGTATTTTTATTCATAACTGATAATTTATGAAAGTACAAAAACTACATTAAGTACAACAACCTAAAAACAGGCTCTATAGGCCTAAAGAACTGAACGTATTTGTGTAGTAAAAGAGCAGGGATTTTCAATGTTGACGGAATCTTAAGTTCCTACGTATATCTTAATCTTACTCTGCTCTTTTGTTCTTTCTATTAATTCTGAATCAAGTTAATGGAAATCAAACTTAGGATGTATATAAAAAATAGCGGAGCAAGTGCTAAAACGAAATTATAAACATAAAATAAAGGCCAGTTATAAACCGAGAAATTAGTGAGTAAAAACCGCTACTTTTCATATACAAACACGTTGTAAGCAAGCTAAAAAAACCGAACAAACATCGAAATTGGAACAATTACTTTCAAAAGAGGATATTAAAGAAATTCTATCTAATAATAGAGAAAATCCTGTTTTTAAATACTATGGTGTTCGTTTAATGTCGACGGACAAACATTCATTTAAAGAGGTTATTGCTATTTCAGACAAACATAATCTGATTTTAATCAAAGGAAATGAAGACACAGGAAACGAACACATTAGAGAAAGACATAATTTTTGGTCTACTAAAAAGTATATAGTTCCTGATGAAAATGGTGGTTTAAGATTTCAAAACCAAAGTAGATTTCCAATGGGAGTTGCACCAATCGACTATCTGAAAATAGCTGATGAAATTTACTCAATAGAAAATCTGATTGAAAATAATTCTCACCCAATGGCAGAAAAGTTTGATTTGTATATTGGAGAACATTTATTTGAAAAGCCTAAAAAAGAAAAAGTTAAGCTTCTACTTTATAAGGGAACTAAAATTGTTCATTCACTTTTTTTAGCAAGAGATTCATATAATCAAAAAAGAGCAAAAAAATTCCCGTTTGCAAGAGGAAAAGTCAAATTCAAAACCAAAAAAGGAATAGAAGAAACTTTTATCCCTTATTACGATGTGACGACCAAACTTCGTTATGGAATTTCTATTGAAAAATATCCTTCAGATGATATGGAACATATCTATTTACTAATTTTCAATCCTAAAGATTATTCGGGTCACAATTTTATTAAACTTTTGGAAAGAAAACTTACATATTTTCAAACAAAAAAACACGAGGAAGTTACATATCAATTTAATGATTTAAGTGAAGTTGAAAGATATATAATGGATATAGATTACGGAATAGAAAACGGATATTTGAAGTTCGGAGAACAATAAAGCCAGCTTACAACACCGTATAAAATAATTGCTATTTTTAGCTAAACCAAAGGTCGTTGCACTTTTGTTACGTCTGATTTTTCTTCGGAAATTCCTCGCATACAAACCCGCAACTATTCTTATACATAAACGTTGCTCTTTAGTTTCAGAAACCGCTAACCAATGATAAAATTCTTTAGAAAAATTAGACAAAACTTACTGACTGAAAATAAATTCAGTAAATATCTGATTTACGCAATTGGAGAAATTATTCTTGTGGTAATTGGAATTTTGATTGCATTGCAAATTAATAATTGGAATGAAGTTCAAAAGGGCAAAATAAAAGCTACCACTATTTTGAAAGAAATTCGTTCGGATATGTTTAAAGATTTAGAGTTAATCGAAGAATTAAAACCTTATTGGGGAAGAGAGATTATGTACTTTAAAAAGATATTACCTTCATTTAATCCTCGAAAAGAAATAACTTCTTTTGAAGGCTTTGATACTATTAGCAAAATATCTTATTCGGAGTTATTTGGATATGATATGCCCTTTCGGTCAAGCACAAGTGCCTACGATGCAATGATTGCTGATGGCAATTCTGACCTTATAATAAATGACACCTTATATTCAAATATTCAAAGATTTTATACTTTTAATGCACCTACCAATGAAAATCTATTTGAAATCTTGAGGCAGGAATCCTCTGATTTAAATTATAAGTATGCTCATATAATAGCTTATAAGCCATATAAAAACATTAATGATTTAACGGATGAGTATTTAATTGCTGATCTTAATATTTATTTTCAATCAAAGAATTTTTATTATTGGAGAACATTTGTAATAAACCTGGAAAGCCTTAAGGATATTATTTCTCAAATTGACAATGAATTAGAACAATAGCTGAATAAAAATAGTGAAAGCACAACACCCTATAAAATTAATTTATTGATATGAATCTACTTACGAAAATTTTTGTGGATTTTCTATTTGATTTGTATGTGCCACATTAGGTGCTCAAACGCGCAATTAACCCTGCACAATAGCTCGCCCACACTAAAAAATGGTAACATAGGGATGTTAATATCGTCTTTGGAATAGACAAATTAACATAAAACAAAAAAAATGAAAAAATTAGTATTAGTAATTGTAATGACAGTTTTCGGTTTGGCAAATCTTTTTTCACAAGAAATTCAGTTTGGTGCTAAAGGAGGTTTAAATTTAGCTTCTATTCGAGGAGACAATTCAGGGGATTTTGAATCTGTGACATCATTCAACTTTGGAATTATGAGTGAAATTCCTATTTCAGAAAAATTTTCTTTTCAACCTGAATTAATGTATTCTGGTCAAGGTTATAGTATAGAGGATACTACAATCAAATTAAATTATTTAAATATGCCGTTAATGGGTAAATATTATGTTATTAAAGGCTTAAGTCTTGAAGCTGGACCTCAAATGGGATTTTTACTTTCAGCAAAAAATGAAGATACCGATATCAAAGATTCACTTAATACTGTAGATTTAGGTGTAAATTTTGGAATAGGCTACAAACTAGACAACGGACTTAATTTTGGCTTAAGATATAATCTTGGCTTATCTGATATTAATGACTTAGAGGGTGTTACGAATAAAAATCAAAATGGAGTTTTCCAACTTTCTGTAGGCTATTTCTTTTTTTAAGAAACAAAAGTTTTATTTTTTAAAACCGAAGCAAATTTGCTTCGGTTTTTTTATACAGGATATTGTGGATTATAATAAAATATTAAAACGCAACGCAACATAAAGTAACAGTGGCAACACATATTCTATAAAACGTATTAGTTCAATTCTACAGAATAATAGGATGAGTCCTCAGGCACTTATTGTGATATGTTTAAACCTTAAAAGTCTTCTTTTTTATCTTTTATAAGAACGTATTGTAGTATTTACGCCAACAGCAATCCCAAGTTTAACAGCAACCAGAAACTCATTTGGATTCTGGTATTGTATTTAGCTGGTGGCATTGGGAATATAGTCTATTATTTTGTGGAAAATTTATAAAAAGGAAACTACCGCTTTGCCAAACCAGCCATAAGTTTACGTATCTTTAAGTTAACTAACTAAATAGCGTATTATGAGTATGTTCTATCATTACAATCTGGAGTATGCCGAGGTTTTTGTGTTTGATGAATTTTTGGTGAATCAAATTCATCAGGGGGTCACCGTGCGTACAGAGCACAACAAAATGCTGCGAGAAATAGTAGACAAACACTTTGCCAACAAACCTCTGGTGTATATTGGGAACAGGCATTTTTCCTATGCCGTAGACCCGCTAACCTATATTGCAACGTCCAAAATCCATAATTTATTGGCCATGGCGATTGTTGCCAATAACGAAATTAGCCGTAAAAATGCATTGCTAGAAAAATACTTTTACGACAAACCTTTTGAGGTCTTCCCTACCCTTAGTGAAGCCATTTCGTGGGTGCATCACGTAATTTTGGTACATAATGAACAAAAATAGAGTTACCATATATAAAAAAGTAGTTTCAGTACTGCAGGCCCTCAAAATTATGGTCGCCAAATAACAAGAGCTCACCAACCCCATCACTCCTCAGCACACTATACGTAGCATTTCCTGAAAAAATCCAATAAAAGAATAATTTTTTGAAGAGGGAGCTTTTCAAGCCTCTACTATAAAATTAAATAATTTTAAACTGAAAATCAGTACGTTAGGAGGGGTTGCTTTTGAAATATGGTAAAAAAATCACTGTGCAATTCCTATAGATAGCGCGCTCTATGGCTCCCTCACACGGTAAATTGTGGTTGGTTGTACTATAAAAATTAGTATCTTTAACTATAACTAACCTACCTATGACTCTCAAAAAAGTAATTTCATTTGAATTTGGCGAAATAGAACTCTTTGACAATTATCTTGTTACCACTATGAAGCAAGGCATAACGGTAATTCCAAAATATAATGATGAGTTAGTAACCCTAGCAAATTCTCATTTCGAAGGAAGGCCCTTTGCCTACATTACTCACCGTAAAAACTCGTATGCTGTAGATCCAAGTATTTATTATAAAACTTCTAAAATTGAAAGCCTGGTGGCTTTTGCCGTGGTTTCAAACAAACCCATTGACAAAAAAATAGTAGCGATAGAAAAAATATTTCTGGATAAACCCTTCCAGCTTTTTTCAGACATGGAGGATGCGATATCGTGGGCTTTGGATATTGTTAGAACCCAAAAAGAATAGTAAATAAGTCGGCTATACATAGAGACTACACTAGCTACTATACAAATAACAGAAATTTAATTTTTAGTATCCAAAAAGCACTTCGTTATCGATACTAAAGCTCTGTATAAAAGCAACCGCAGCGTGAATATCGTCTGCAAGTACTCTATCATCTTCCATAAAAGGGACTACATTTCTAAAAGAACCTACAAAACTTTCTACCAAAGGAGAAGATTTTTTTGGACTCCTAAAGGAAAGTGCCTGGGAGGCATTCATCAATTCGATAGCTAGAACTGTTTCAAGATTATCTACAATGCGCAGGCATTTGGTAGCTCCGTTGGCACCCATACTCACATGGTCTTCCTGCCCGTTACTAGACACAATACTATCTACCGATGCTGGCGTTGCTAATTGTTTATTTTGGCTCACAATGCTAGCAGCTGTGTACTGTGGAATCATAAAACCACTATTTAAGCCAGGATTATTTACTAAAAAGGCTGGTAATCCCCGTAATCCTGAAACCAATTGATAGGTTCTTCTTTCTGAAATATTAGCCAACTCTGCCATAGCAATTCCCAAATAATCTAAAGCTAACGCAAGCGGTTGCCCATGGAAATTTCCGCCAGAAATAATGGTATCGGCTTCTATAAAAATGTTAGGGTTATCGGTAACACTATTAATTTCAGTTTTAAAAGTTTTATGCGCAAATAAAATGGTGTCTTTTGTAGCGCCGTGTACCTGCGGAATACATCGAAACGAATACGGATCCTGCACACTTTCTTTTTCACTAATTCCTATTTCGCTTTCATCTAAAAATTCACGAATACGCTCTGCAGTTTTTACTTGTCCGCGATGTGGGCGTACCAAGTGTACCAAAGCATTAAACGGGCTCATATTACAATCAAATGCGTCTACAGAAGTAGCACCAATAAGATCGGCCAGGTAGGACAATTTGTGTGATTTCAATAAAACATAGGTACCATATGCACTCATAAACTGCGTTCCATTAAGCAACGCCAAACCTTCTTTTGCTTGCAATACGATAGGTTCCCAGTTGTACTTGGCTACTATTTCAGCAGTAGGAACAATCTTTTTTCCTATCCACACATCTCCTATGCCAAGTAAAGGCAGTGCCAAATGCGCCAAGGGAGCCAAATCGCCGGAAGCGCCTAAACTTCCCTGGTTGTAAATAACCGGTAAAATATCCTGATTGTAAAAATCTAAGAGCCGTTCTACCGTTTGTAACTGTACCCCACTATAGCCATAACTCAAGGATTGAATTTTGAGCAACAGCATTAATTTTATAATGGGTTTTGGAACATATTCACCCGTACCACACGCGTGCGATTTTACGAGGTTTTCTTGTAGTTTACTCAGGTTTTCCTCGGCAATCTTCACATTACAAAGCGATCCAAAGCCTGTATTTATTCCATAAATAGGACTTTTATCATTTTTAATTTTTTGATGAAGGTATTCATGGGATTTCTTTATGTTAAGAATGGCTTCTTCTGAAAGCGCCAAGAGCATATTTTGTTCAAGTATGGTACTGAGTACGGGAAGGTCAAGATTTTCAGCACTTATATAATGGGTTTCTTGCATTGGTTTAGGTGTTTTTACAAAAATACAATTCTAAGTAGGAATAATTTTAATAATTTCACAATTGCAAAGTACAATACGTATTTTAATCTAAAACAGATAGCTATGAAAAAAACACTCATCTTCGCTGCCGCCATTGCTATGGTGGCCTGCCAAGAAGATCAACCTAAAAAAGACTACGTTAGCTTTTCTGGAACTATTACCAATCCAAGTAGCGATTCGTTGCTTGTAGAGAAGCGTGGTTTCAAAAAAGTAATTGCCGTAAAAACGGACGGAACCTTTAGTGATACGCTACAGGTAACTCCCGGAATGTATTATATTTATGATGGTTCTGAAAGCTCCAGCATTTTTCTGAGAAATGGGTACGATCTAAAACTTACCATGGATACCAAAGAATTTGATGAGTCTATAAAATATGCTGGCGAAGGTTCCGAAGTGAATAACTTCTTAGCTCAAAAAGCATTAAAAGAGGAGCGTGTTTTTGATAAAGATTTCAGTAAAATGGGAAAAGAAGACTTAGACAAAGCCATGGCAGAAGCAAAAACTGAAATTACTACTTTTATAGAGAGTCAGAAAGGATTAGACTCCATAGTGGTTGCAGAAAGTCGCGCAGGACTTGAAGGTAATATTAAAGGGTTGACTGAATATTATGGTGGAATAATTGCCTTACGTGAGGCATTCCCAAAAGGGTCTCCCTCTCCCTCTTTTGAAGGCTACGAAAATTTTAAAGGCGGAACTACTTCTCTGGCCGATTTAAAAGGAAAATACGTTTATGTTGATGTTTGGGCTACGTGGTGTGCGCCGTGTAAAGCTGAAATTCCTTTCTTAAAAGAATTAGAAGCCGAAATGCAGGATAAAGATATCGCTTTTGTAAGTATGAGTATTGATGATGACAGATCACACAAAGGATCTTGGGAACAGGCTCATACAGACTGGAAAGCTATGGTTGCCGATAAACAGCTAAGTGGCATACAAATTATGGCACCAAAAGGATGGCAATCCCAGTTTATTCAGGACTATTTAATAAGTGGAATTCCTAGATTTATTTTAATAGATCCTTCTGGAAATGTAGTAGATCCTAACGCACCAAGACCGTCCGATCCTGAGTTAAAAACGATGTTAGCAGCGTTATTGTAAGCTAACAAAGAAAAATGAAAGCGCTCTAAAAGTTAAAGATTTTACTTTGTCTGGTTGAGCGCAGTCGAATCCTACTGTTAACTGAAATAGGTTTTTAATAGTTCTCGACTGCACTCGAACAGACATGGTCTAACTTCTAGAGCGCTTTTTTGTTTATGCATTTTTATGCTCTTGTTCCGTAGGTTCTGGAGCAAATAATTCTAAAAAAGCTGGGCCAATGTTTTCAATAAGGTCGCTAGCGGTTAAGGCTTCAAAACCAATAGCTTGTGTAGCTATATTTCCAGCACTTCCGTGTAAATATGTCCCAAATACCGATGCAATTAGAGGATCGTATCCTTGAGAAAGCAAACCAGCAATCATTCCAGATAGGACATCTCCACTCCCTCCTGTTGCCATTCCCGGATTTCCAGTGGTGTTTATGTAGAGTCTATTTTCCACGACCACAATGGTATTGGCACCTTTAACCACAATAATTACATTGTGCTTTTTTGCAAAATTCTTAGTTTTTTCTAGTTTTTGAAAATCGTTTTTCCAAGTACCTATCAAACGTTTTAGTTCTCCCGGGTGAGGTGTTAATACGGAAAGTTCTGGAATTTTTTTAAGTAAAGATTCATGTGCTGAAATACAATTTAATGCATCGGCATCTATCACCAAAGGGCTTTTTGTGGTACTGAATAATTCTTCTAGAGCTGAAACAGTTTCAGCTTTGGTACCCATTCCCATCCCTACCGCTATTGATGTTGGCTCAAAATCTACTTCAATATGAGTAATTATTTGATGCTCTTTATCGGTTATCGTCATGGCTTCGGGTACGCTGGACTGTAAAATAGGATACCCACATTCTGGGATAAAGGCTGAAACAAGTCCGGAACCTGTTTTGTAAGCCGCTTTGGTAGAAAGTATTGCGGCGCCTATCTTTCCGTAACTTCCTGCTACAATTAATGTGTGTCCATAATCTCCCTTGTGCGCATATTTTTCACGTTGTTTGTAAAATTGTTGCGCTTCGGGTTTTGCGAT
Organism: Rasiella sp. SM2506; assembly: GCF_050859505.1. Lineage (GTDB taxonomy): Bacteria > Bacteroidota > Bacteroidia > Flavobacteriales > Flavobacteriaceae > Marinirhabdus. The sequence goes on from NZ_CP193934.1 coordinate 2,759,571, forward strand.
GATTTGGGCTAATGCTTCAGTTTCGTGAAGATATTCTGGATCCAGACCAATTTCTAATACTTCAAAATACGGAACAAATTTTCCTGTTTCAGGTAAAAAGAAACTCAATTTTGGTGCCTGAAAAGTAAGCGTATGGCTTGCTTTAATAACAGCTTCAGGATCTGCCAAGGCTTGGTCTGCATACATTCCGCTAGGAATATCTATGGAAAGTTTAAAAGATTTTTTACCATTAAGGTATTGTATTAATTGCTTTACCCATCCTTCTGGAGCACGGTTTAATCCAATTCCGAAAATGGCATCAATAATGATATCTTCAGGATTGATATCGGGGAAATCCTCTTCCGAGGTCATTAATTTTGGCCATTTTTTGGTGACTTCTTTTATACGATCATAATTAGCGAGAAAACATTTTGAGCGCTTATCGGTGAAATTAGCAACATACACGTGTACATTATAGCCGTGTTCGTGCAACATTCTGCCAAGAACGAGCCCATCGCCACCGTTGTCTCCTATTCCACAAAAAATATGAACTGGTACTTGTGCTCCCTGCATCCTGCTGTGCAACCAATTAAATATTTGCGTACCAGCACGTTCCATTAAATCTAGTTTCGTAATGCCGTGCTTTTCGGTGGTTACTTTATCTGCTTCGTGAAGTTGTTTGGCTGAGAATATTTTCATGCGTAGTTTTTGAATGCATTGTAAAGATACTTGTATTCAAAAATTATAGCAACCTGATGCGCAGGCATTTTTTTCAAAATTTTATATTGGTAGTGTAGTATGTGGCAAGAACGCTTTGCTATGAGTGATGCTTTTTGAAGGTAAAAAACAGAGACTCTTTTTAGAATTAAAATACCAGCTCATCGTGCCCTTTGTACTAAATAGTTTTATTTTCCACAAACCACAAACCACAAACTAATAACGCCACTCGCGTTCTTTATTCATTTCCTCTTCCTTGGTAAGCTCATCCTGCGGAATTACTTTTAAAAACGAAGGATGTTGTTCTATGGCATATTCTAGTTTTTCTACAATTTGCTGAACCGTTTCGTTTTCGTAATCTATTTTTAAAGGCTCTTTAATTTCTATAGATTGAAGAATGCCTCGTTTTTTAATACGGATACCTTTTCGATCAAAAGAACGTCTAAAACCATCTATAACAATAGGTACTACAAGAGGTTTATTCTTTTTTATAATGTGCGCAGTACCGCGTCTAATAGGTTTCCAGGGTCTTGTAGTTCCTTGTGGGAAGGTAATTACCCAGCCGTCGTCCAGCGCCATTTTAATATTGCTTACATCGCTCATTTTTACCTGGCGATTTACTTCTTGTCCTTCGGCACGCCACGTACGCTCAATACTTACAGAGCCTGCATACGCTAAAATTTTAGGTAATAAACCAGATTGCATGGTTTCCTTAGCAGCTACAAAATAAATATTTAACTTTGGGTTCCACAGGTACCCAATATTTTTAATACTGTCTTCACGACCACTCAAACTTGCATTAAATACGTGAAACATAGCTACAACATCTGCAAAATAGGTTTGATGATTGGATACAAAAAGTACGTTGGTTTCAGGAAGATTTTTTAAAATTTCGCTTCCGTCAATTTCCAGAGTATTAAATCCTTTAAAACGTCTGTGTGTAAGCGCTCCCAAAATACGGATGAGCCAACGTTTAAGGAAAAGTATATGTCCAAATGGATTCTTTTTTAAAAGCCCCATAAATAAATATTCAGTTTTTAGTAATTAGTAAGCAGGGAATCTACTTAAACCGAAATGTAAAGATACAAAATATTGAATTTATAGCAGTTGTTTTAGCATTTCGCGCACTTCGTTGAGCATCATAGCGGTAGCGCCCCAAACAACCTGATTTTGCAATAAAAAAGCAGGAACCTCGATCTCTTTAGCGTAGGATGTTGAGAGTGTTTTATTAATTTTAACCACATCATCCATAAATTCGGCAAGTGGTACCTCAATAATTGCTTCCACCTCTTCTTCCTGTAGAACAAAATGTAGCTTTTCGTGCGTTGTTCCTACATAAGGTTGCACAAAAAAATTACTAGGTGGAATGTAGATCTCGGTAAGTTTTTTATAGACTTTAATACTATCTTCAGAAATCCCTACTTCTTCTTCGGTTTCTCTTAGAGCTGTAGCTTGGAAATCTGCATCGCCTTCTTCCCATTTCCCACCAGGAAAACCAACTTGAGCGGAGTGTACACCTTTGTAGGTTTTGCGAAGAATTAAAACAAAATGGGTTTCATTGTTTTTAGAAGGATAAAATAATACTAAAACCGCTGCCCTCTTTCCTGTTTTAGCTTCTTTTGCCTGATTTCTAAGTTCCAGTAAACGTTCAATAGGAGCCATTTTTAAATGAAACTCCTCTCCGGGCAATTCCATTTTTTCTATTTTTACAATCTTAGTTATAAATTCTGAAAAATCCATTTATGAGAGTACTGCTTGCGCTATTTTTTATTGTTTTTGTTTACGGTTGTGAAGATACCAAAAACACTTCCACTGAAAAAGAGAAAACAACTCCTACTTCTGAAACGGGAGAAAAGAAAGAAGATGAAACTACTGCCGATACTATTTCAGAAGAAAAAAGAATAGAATACCCAAAAATCACCGATAAAAATGTTGTAGCATTTTTTACGAAATATGGGGCTAAAAATCCCGAAACCAAAGTAAAAATTAGCACGCGTTTAGGTGCTATTTATTTAGAATTATATGAAGAAACGCCACTACACCGTGCCAATTTTATCTATCTGGTGAAGCGCGGCTATTTTAGCGATACCTTTTTTCATCGTGTAGTGCCCAACTTTATTATCCAAGGGGGCAACAGCGATTTACCCAGTACCAATAAAAAACGTGCCGATATTGGAGCTGTCTACCTCCTCCCCGCTGAAATTAATGGACGTAATGTTACCTATGGTAGTATTGCTGGTGCGAAAGAATATCGTGAAAACCCAGATAAGAAATCGGCTCCGTTTGAGTTTTTTGTCTTTTTAGGGCCACAAACATCCACTGCACACTTAAACGGTAACTATACGGTCTTCGGAGAGGTAACAAAAGGTATGGATGTGGTGGAGAAAATTTCAGAATTAAAATCGGATGAAGGAGAATGGCCTTTGGAGAATGTCTATATAACTGCAGAGATAATAAAGTAGTCTCAGTATATATTAATTAAAGTTATTGATTATATAGAAGTATGTAATAAATTAAAAAAGAGTGTACTGAATCTTAAATTTTATTGTTCATAAGCTTATTAAAGCTCTTAGAATATGTAATGTAAAAAATTTATTATAAATCGTTCCACTAGTAGCTCAATCACAATAAATCCTTATTTTTAACCTCTTAATTTAGGTACCTTATACTATAAAATCAATGGAAAGCATTAGTGTCTTCGACATGTTAAAAATAGGTGTTGGACCTTCCAGTTCACACACTCTTGGCCCATGGCGCGCCGCAAATCTTTGGATAAAACGCCTGCAACGCCTGGAGCAATTTACGAGTGTTGCGAGTGTTCGTGTACAATTATATGGTTCACTTTCCTTAACGGGAAAAGGACACGCTACGGATATTGCTGTGGTGATGGGATTAATGGGTACAGATCCTGTTACCTACCCAATTGAGGCTATTCAAGGTGTGATTGATTCATTAAAAGAATCTGGAGCCTTACTGTTAAATTCAGAAAAGAAAATCCCCTTTTCTTTTACCGACGACATTAAATTTAACCGTAAATTTTTAGAATTACATCCCAACGGAATCACTTTTGAAGCCACTCTTCGAAATGGCGCAAAGCGAAGCGCTACCTACTACTCTATTGGTGGCGGATTTGTAATTCAAAAAGAAAGAGCACGTGCCAAGCGGCAAAAAGAAAAATTCAGCAGTTTCCCATATCCTACCGAAAACGCCGCACAAATATTAAAATATTGCACAGAAGGAAATATGACCATTAGCGAAATGGTATACCAAAATGAACTATCCCTTCGTGATCCCGATAGAATTGATGAAAAACTGAAGGCAATTTGGGATGTTATGTTAGACAGTATGTATGTGGGGTGTCACACCGAAGGAATTTTACCTGGTGGACTAAACGTACGCCGACGCGCTTTCGATACACACGAAAAATTAAAAGGGGATACCCCCTACTCTAATCCCGAAGAGTGGATTCAATCTATTAGAAATACGGAAGTAAAATTCCGTCAGATTTTAAAATGGGTTACTTGCTTTGCATTGGCAGTAAATGAAGTAAATGCCTCTTTAGGACGTGTTGTTACCGCTCCAACCAATGGCAGCGCTGGTGTTATTCCAGCGGTGTTAATGTATTATCTGGTGATTGAAAATCACGATGCTAATTTTGATGATATTAAAAAGTTTTTGTTGGTTTCGGGAGAGTTGGGCAGTCTCTTTAAAAAGAATGCGACTATTTCTGCCGCAATGGGTGGTTGCCAGGCCGAAATTGGCGTTTCCTCTGCCATGGCTGCAGGCGCTCTTACTGAATTAATGGGCGGCACGCCCGCACAAGTACAAATGGCTGCCGAAATTGCTATGGAACACCACCTTGGTCTTACCTGCGATCCTATTGCTGGCTTGGTGCAAATACCTTGTATAGAACGAAATGCTATGGGTGCCATAAAAGCAATTAACGCTTGTGAAATGGCGCTGGATGGCGACCCTTCTCAAGCTAAAATTCCACTGGACAAAGTGATTGCAACTATGTGGGAAACCGCAAAAGATATGACTTCAAAATATAAAGAAACTAGCGAAGGCGGTCTAGCCGTACAGGTGAATATGAGTGATTGCTAACTATAAATTGCAATCTTCTTTTCTTCGGGAATCTATCAAGTGAATGATTTTCCAACCATTTTCTAATTTGACTATTGTAAATGCATTTGCACCACAATGGCTGAAGTTTCCGTTGAACCAAAATTCATACGGCGTCCAAACGTGAGCTAGAGTACCATTAATGCTAATTTTATAGTCTAACAAACGTTCCTCCCATTTTTGATCTGCTGGGCGATTTGCAATAGCCTTTAAAAGGTCCTCTATAGAACTATCAGTTAATTGCAGATTTCCATCTTTGTCGGTAGAACTGCTTTGTAATCGAACCTTTTTGGCGAGTACACTTCGCATTATAACGGTATCTCTTTTATGAAATCCATCAAAGAAAGTAGTTACAAGTTGTTTTGCTTCGGTTTCGGTAAATGAGGCCTGTGCTGTTACGGATATCGTCAAGCACAGTGTGAAATAGAAAAGAAGGGTTTTCATATTACTATTATTAAGTTGTTTCAGTATCAAAATTAGTACTTTTACATTTCAAAAGATCATACTATGAGTGTTGCTAAGAAAGAATACAAAAGAATTACCACGAAAACCTTGGTAGATATGAAGAAGAGAGGTGAAAAAATCTCTATGCTTACGGCATACGATTTCACCATGGCTAAGATTGTGGACGGTGCTGGGATAGAAGTTATTCTAGTGGGCGATTCGGCCTCCAATGTGATGGCGGGTCACGAAACAACATTGCCTATTACATTGGACCAGATGATTTACCATGCCTCCTCTGTAGTTCGTGCGATTACCCGTAGTTTGGTAGTTGTGGATATTCCCTTTGGAAGTTACCAAAGTGATCCTAAAGAAGCACTTCGCTCGGCCATCAGGATTATGAAAGAAAGTGGAGCTCATGCGGTAAAGGTTGAAGGTGGAAAGGAAATAAAAGAATCTGTAAAACGAATTTTAAATGCAGGAATTCCAGTAATGGGACATTTGGGACTAACGCCACAATCTATCTACAAATTTGGAACATATACCGTTAGAGCAAAAGAAGAGGAAGAGGCAGACAAGCTGAAACAAGATGCTATTTTATTGGAAAAAGCAGGTTGTTTTGCCATTGTGTTAGAAAAAGTGCCGGCCAAGCTTGCAAAGGTAGTTGCCGAGAGCGTTTCAATACCTATTATTGGCATTGGTGCCGGAAATGGCGTAGATGGTCAAGTACTGGTAACACACGATATGATTGGAATGACCAAAGAGTTCAATCCAAGGTTTTTACGTAGATATTTGGATCTTGATGCCGAAATGACCGGGGCTTTTGAACAGTATAGTAAAGATGTGAAGTCTGGAGATTTTCCAAACGATAAGGAACAGTATTAAAAATATATCGATTAAACAGTCTGCATAAAGATCTCGTTTCCTAATTTACTATGCAAGCATAACACTTTAGAAGAATATCTGTAAATTTACATTTCAGAAAAACAAAAAACTATGGATTTAAAAGCAAAAATGCTGCGTGACGACGCACTTAAAGGAAAAACAATAGTAGTAACCGGTGGCGGTAGCGGCTTAGGAAAATCTATGGTAACTTACTTTTTGGAACTAGGCGCCAATGTGGTGATTACCTCCAGAAATATGGAGAAACTAGAAACCGTAAAGGCGGAGCTAGAAGCCCAGACCGGCGGTACTGTACTCCCTGTCCAATGTGATGTGAGAAATTATGACGAAGTAGAAGCTATGGTACAAGCTTCGGTTGCAGCATTTGGCAAAGTAGATGTATTGCTGAACAACGCCGCAGGAAATTTTATTTCCCCTACCGAACGTCTTTCAGCAAATGCGTTTGATACCATTATAGATATTGTTTTAAAAGGTACTAAAAACTGTACACTCGCCTTTGGGAAGCATTGGATTGCTGAAAAAGAAACCAACAAAACAGTCTTAAATATTGTGACTACCTATGCCTTTACAGGTTCGGCATATGTAGTGCCAAGTGCTACTGCAAAAGCCGGTGTATTAGCGATGACGCGTTCTCTTGCTGTAGAATGGGCAAAATACGGAATACGCTTTAACGCCATTGCCCCTGGCCCCTTCCCTACTAAAGGTGCCTGGGATAGATTGTTACCAGGAGATTTAAAAGAGAAATTCGACCTTGCCAAAAAAGTACCGCTAAAACGGGTGGGTGACCATCAGGAATTGGCAAACCTTGCCGCGTATTTGGTTTCAGATTTTTCTGCCTACCTCAATGGCGAAGTGATTGTTATTGACGGTGGCGAATGGCTAAAAGGCGCCGGACAAATGAACCTCCTAGAAGAAGTACCCCAAGAAATGTGGGATATGCTGGAGCAAATGATTCGGTCAAAGAAAAATAAATAGTTGCATATCCCACTTGTTGGTGGGTGTACAAAACTCTAAAATGGATACATTGCGCAGCAACCATTTTAGGGTTTTGTGCGGCAACTCCTATTAATGATTAGGGCTAAGAAAAATAAGTAATTGCATAGCCTCACAGTTGTAGTGGGTGGTAAAAGCCCCAAAACTTCTCTTTCAAATTAATAAGGTTGTTTTAGGGCTTTTGCTGGCAAACCCTTTAAAATAATTCGGTCTAAGAAAAATAAATAGTTGCATATCCCACTTGTTGGTGGGTGTACAAAACTCTAAAATGGATACATTGCGCAGCAACCATTTTAGGGTTTTGTGCGGCAACTCCTACTATTGATTCGGTCTAAGAAAAATAAGTAATTGCATAGCCTCACAGTTGTAGTGGGTGGTAAAAGCCCCAAAACTTCTCTTTCAAATTAATAAGGTTGTTTTGGGGCTTTTGCTGGCAAACCCTTTAAAATAATTCGGTCAATGAAAAATAAATAGTTGCATATCCTCACAGTTGTAGTGGGTAGTAAAAGCACCAAAATAATTCCTTCAGAAAAATAAGCTATAAAAAATTACTGTTTTGGAGTTTTTGCCAACACCTTTCTAGCAAGTTTCGGTCAAAGAAAAATAAATTGTAACTTTAAGCGACTCCCCGTCACATTAAATATCAAATTTATGAAACTAAAAATTTTAGCTGTAGCGGCTCTGGCGTTTAGCTTTTTAACAGGCAATGCACAAACCGATTTACAAAACGACACAAAAAAATTAGAAAGCTCAAAAATTCCGTTGAATCCTAATGTGAAAAAGGGTACGCTAGAAAATGGTCTTACCTATTACATTCAGAATAACGGAAAACCTGCAGATAAATTAGAACTCCGTCTGGTAGTAAATGCTGGCTCCATCCTAGAAACCGAAGACCAATTAGGACTTGCTCACTTTATGGAGCACATGAATTTTAATGGTACTAAGAACTTTCAGAAAAACGAATTAGTAGATTACCTGCAAAGTATTGGAGTTAAGTTTGGAGCAGATTTAAATGCTTATACCAGTTTTGACGAAACTGTTTATATCCTTCCTATTCCAAGTGACGATTCAGAAAAACTAGAAAAAGGATTTCAGATTCTGGAAGATTGGGCGCACAATGCAACGCTTACAGACGAAGCTATAGATGATGAGCGCGGGGTTGTATTAGAAGAATACCGCTTAGGTCTTGGTCCAAACAAAAGAATGATGCAGGAATACTTACCAAAATTAATGTATGGCTCTCAATATGCCAAACGGTTGCCCATTGGTACCAAAGAAAATCTAGATAATTTTGAATACAAAGATGTTCGCGACTATTATAAAAACTGGTATCGTCCAGACCTAATGGCTGTTATTGCTGTTGGAGATTTGGATCCTTCTGAGCTTGAAGCAAAAATTAAAAAACATTTTGGGGGGATCGCAAAACCAAAATCTCCGAAGAAAAGAGAAGAATTTTCTATGCCAAATCACGAGGAAACCCTTGTAGCTATTGCAAGCGATACGGAGGCTCCTTTTACGCAAATTCAAATTGTATACAAAGACAAGTTTAAAGCGCCAACGATTGAAACCGTGGCCGATTTTAAAGATGATCTGGCTAAGGACTTGTTTGCTACTATGATTAATAATAGGTTAACAGAATTAACCAATAGCCCCAATCCGCCGTTTGTTTTTGGGTTTTCCTACTATGGCGGAACTTTTGCAAGAGGAAAAAATGCGTACCAGAGTGTTGCTTCTACAAGCGAAACAGGACAATTAGAGGGTTTAAAAGCCTTACTTGAAGAAAATGAACGCGTAAAACAATACGGTTTTCAGCCCGGCGAATTTGATCGTGCAAAAGCTGCTATTATGGCGCGTTTAGAAAAATCGTATAATGACCGTGACAAGCAGGAAAGTAATAGAATAATTGGGCAATACGTTCAAAATTATTTGGACGATGCACCCGCTCCAGGTGTTGCCTGGCAATATGAAACTACCAAGACATTTCTGCCTACAATTAAATTAGAGGATGTAAGTAAACTCATTAATACGTTTATTCACGATGATAATAGGGTGATTATTTTAACAGGACCAGAAAAGGATGCCCTTAAAAAGGTAACCGAAGCTGAAGTATTAAAGTTGCTGAAAGATGTACAAAATTCAAAAATAGAACCTTACAAAGACAATGTAGTACGTAAGGATTTGGTTGAAAAATTACAACCAAAAGGAAGCATTACAAACACTCAAACCAATACAGATATTGGTTTTACAACGCTTACACTAAGCAATGGAGCCAAAGTAATCTATAAAAAAACCGACTTTAAAAACGACGAGGTTTTGTTTGAAGCCTTTAGTTTTGGTGGTAATAGTTTGTATTCAGATAAAGAATTGCTGGCTACGAACTATGCCAACGGAGGAATTAACGAAGCTGGAATTGGTGGCCTCTCAAAAACCGATCTCAGTAAAATGATGAGCGGTAAAATTGCCAGTGTTTCTCCCAGTATTGGTCTCACTACTGAAAATTTAAGAGGACAAGCAGCTCCTAAAGATTTAGAGACCCTTTTTCAAATGGTGTATTTGTATTTTACAGATGTAAATAAAGATGCAGAAGCCTACCAATCTTTTATTTCTAAACAAAAGAGTTTTCTGGCTAACATTATGAGTAATCCTAATTTTTACTTTAGCGACCAGATTGATAAATTTCAGAACCAAGGAAACCCTCGTTATATAGGATTTCCAAGTGTTGAAGATTTAGATGCCGCAGATTATGATTTGGCATATACTAAGTTTTTGGAACGATTTGAAGATGCAGGAGATTTCAATTTTTATTTTGTTGGAAATGTAGACGAAGTAAAATTGAAGGAATTTTCAGAAAAATACATCGCATCATTACCTACCACAAACAGCAATGAAACGTTTAATCCTACCACTTTCAGAAGGAAAGACATTCATCAGAAAAAAGTAATTTATAAAGGAGCCGATCCCAAAAGTATGGTGAATATTACTTGGAGAGAAGACGATGTGCCTTATAATGAAGAAGAGAAAGTGTTGGTAGAAGCTTTAGGCGAAGTGTTGACTATAAAACTAATTGAAAAATTACGTGAGGAAGAAGGCGGCGTATACGGAGCAGGTGCAAATGGGAACTTTAGGAAACTCTCCTACCCTGGCGTTACGTTCTCAATTTCGTTTCCTTGTGGGCCGGAAAATGTAGATAAATTGGTTGCAGCCGCGTTGGCTGAAGTGGAAAAAATAAAAGCAGACGGTCCTACTCAAAAGGATGTAGACAAAGTAAAAGAAGCAGTTTTGGTGGAAAACAAAGAAAATTTGGAAAAAAATAACTTCTGGATGCAAACCTTAGTAACTGCAGCTACGGAAAACAGGCCCATACATACTTTTGTAGATGCCAAAGGGGAACTGGAAACCATTACCGCAAAGGGAATTCAAAAAGTTGCCGTGAAGTATCTTGATGACAACTATTTCTTAGGAATTTTAATGCCAGAAGAAAAGTAATTATTTTAGTAATTTTGAATATAAAACCCGCTAACTGGCGGGTTTTTACGTGAATTTATAGACAAAATATAACCTTAATTTTGCTTATAACTTATACTTCATATGTAAGATAACAAATTTAAATAGGGAATATTAGCTGATTACTTGAGTTATACGTTGCTATTTCACTTAAAACAATTGTTCACTTCCTGTTAACAAATATCATTTTCTCCCCGCATAATTAATCGTATTTTTATCCTTTAAACCAGAGGATACTTCATGGGTAAAATAATTGCTATTGCCAATCAAAAAGGAGGCGTTGGAAAGACAACGACAAGTGTTAATCTTGCGGCGTCTTTAGGGGTCTTAGAGAAAAAGGTATTGTTGATAGATGCAGACCCTCAGGCAAATGCCACATCGGGTCTTGGCATTGATGTGGAAACTGTAGAGATAGGCACCTATCAGCTTTTAGAGCATACTGCCAGCGCTTTACAAGCAATTGTAAAGACAGACTCACCTAATCTTGACATTATTCCATCCCATATAGATTTAGTTGCCATTGAAATAGAATTGGTAGACAAAGAAAATCGTGAATATATGATGAAGCAGGCTATTACGAGCCTGAAAGAAACATACGATTATATTTTAATAGATTGCGCACCCTCATTAGGATTGCTCACGCTAAATGCCTTAACGGCTGCAGATGCGGTTATCATTCCAATACAATGTGAATATTTTGCATTGGAAGGATTAGGAAAGTTGTTAAATACTATTAAAAGCGTTCAGAAAATACACAACCCAGCGTTGGATATTGAAGGGCTATTACTTACCATGTACGACTCCCGTTTGCGTCTTTCAAATCAAGTAGTAGACGAAGTAAAAAAACACTTTGATGCTATGGTATTTAAAACAATCATTCAGCGAAATGTGCGTTTAAGTGAAGCGCCTAGTTATGGTGAGAGCATTATAAGTTATGATGCTGGTAGTAAAGGAGCCAATAATTACTTAAGTTTGGCGCAAGAATTAATTGAAAAAAACCAATAAAAAAAGTATCCTGATACACTAGGATACTTGAAAAGATACCCGCCTCAGTTTATATTGAGCGGAGTCGAAATACGGTAAATGAATATGGCGAAAGCAACAAAAAAACAAGCCTTAGGTCGCGGTCTATCTGCATTATTGAAAGATCCAGATAACGATATTAAATCTGTTCAAGATAAAAATGCCGATAAAGTTGTAGGGAATATCATTGAGCTAGAGTTAGATTTTATTGAAGTAAACCCTTTCCAGCCTCGTACTAGTTTTAATGAAGAATCACTAAGAGAATTAGCATCTTCTATTAAAGAACTGGGTGTTATACAGCCAATCACGGTACGTAAATTAGGGTTTAACAACTACCAATTGGTAAGTGGAGAACGTCGCTTTAGAGCCTCAAAATTAATAGGTTTAACGAGTGTTCCAGCCTACATTAGGATTGCAAATGACCAGGAATCGCTGGAAATGGCATTGGTTGAAAATATCCAGCGCCAAGATTTAGATCCTATCGAAATTGCCCTCTCCTACCAACGTCTTATTGAAGAAATACAAGTTACACAAGAAGAGTTAAGCGATCGGGTAGGTAAAAACAGATCTACTATTGCTAACTATCTACGTTTATTGAAACTAGATCCTATTATTCAAACCGGAATGCGAGATGGGTTTATTTCTATGGGTCACGGTCGTGCACTTATAAACGTAGAAAATATAGACGAGCAATTAGATATTTACGAGAAAATCATCTCCAAAAAACTATCAGTTAGAGATACTGAAGCATTGGTTCGCGACAATAAAGCTCCAGAAGAAAAAAGTGCAGCTGTAAAAAAGACACTACCTACTTATGCCAATAAAGCCCGTAGAGAGTTAAGTAGCATACTAGATACCAAGGTAGATGTAAAGGTTTCTAAGTCTGGAAAAGGTCAAATTGTAGTGCCGTTTACTAATAAGGATGAATTTGAACGTATCCTTGTACTCCTTAAAAGTGAAAAATAAGCTTCTATATATTGTTTTGTTATTTGTTGCGGCCACTACCCTAGCCCAAACTCAAGATACGCTTTCCGTAGAAAAAGAGACCCAGTTGATAGTGAAGGATACTTTAAAAATTAAAGATCCTTATAATCCTTTAGCGCCTAGTAAAGCTGCTTTTTATTCGGCAGTGGTTCCTGGACTGGGACAAGCTTACAATAAAAAATACTGGAAAATCCCCATTGTATATGCAGGAATTGGCGCGGGTATTTACTTCCATGTTAAAAACGATCAAGATTACGATAGATTCCGGGATGCCTACAAACGGAGATTGGCTGGATTTACAGATGATGAGTTTTTTGGCGATGGCACCACCCCAACTATTAGCACCGATAGGCTCATAGATGCGCAACAATCTGCACAAAAAAATAAGGATGTGAGTATTGTTGTAGCCTTAGCATTTTATCTGGTAAATATTATAGATGCCAATGTAGATGCACATTTAAAGCAGTACGATGTAAGTGAAGACCTTTCCATAGAGCCTAATTTTGAAATAAGTCCCATTAATACCCGCCCTAACTACGGATTCGCTTTAAAATTTAATTTAAAATGAAGCTAGCATTATTAGGATATGGGAAAATGGGCAAAACTATAGAAACCCTTGCTGTGGCAAAAGGTCATGAGATTGTCTATAAAAAAGGAAGTGATTTTGAAGATGGAGATCTAGCCAAAGCCGAAGCAGCTATAGAGTTTTCAATTCCTGAAGCGGCTGTTGGGAATATTAAAGCGTGTTTAGAACACAACATCCCAGTAGTTTCAGGAACAACGGGTTGGCTTTCCAAATATACCGAAATGGTAAAATTATGTGAAACACGTAACGGAAGCTTCATCTATGCGTCAAACTTCAGTGTTGGTGTAAACCTGTTTTTCAGTATTAATGAATATGCCGCTAAACTGTTGGCACCCTGGAAGGAATATTCAGCGAGCATAGAAGAAATTCATCATACCCAAAAAAAAGACGCTCCAAGTGGCACTGCTATTAGCATTGCTGAAGGAATTATTAAACATAGTGACAAAAAATCCTGGACGCTTGAGGCCCCTTCCGAAGAAAGTATCCCTATTAAAGCAAAACGAGAAGGAGACGTAAAAGGAACACATATAGTTGATTATACATCAAAAATTGACACTATTTCACTAAAACACGAAGCACATACCCGAGATGGTTTTGCGAAAGGTGCTATCTTAGCGGCCGAATGGTTAGCAACGAAGAAAGGTGTGTACACAATGAAAGATGTTTTGGGAATTGAGTGAGTGATCCTTCGATACAATTCCGCAGAAAAAGTGGAATTACTCAGGAACCTTTTTTGGATATTATATTTAAATAATGAGAATTTAACAATGCTAAATAAATTTCCCTAAAACTCTCCCTCTGGGAGAGTCGAACTTTTCAATCCGCCAATGCGGAGCAGATAAAGTTCGGTGAGGGACTTAACGATTAACGAATTTAAAAACAGAAACGTTAGCAGACTACGGTCTGCAAATTAACGATTAAAGATTATTTAAAAATGAGCTGGACTGGTTGGTTATTATTTATACTACTTGTACAAGTAGTACACTTTTTAGGAACGTGGAAATTGTATACAAAAGCTGGAAGAAAAGCTTGGGAAGCCGCAGTACCTGTTTACAATGCCGTGGTTTTAATGAAAATTATTAACAGGCCATGGTGGTGGACAATTTTATTGTTTATTCCTATAGTAAACCTAATTATCTTTCCCGTAGTCTGGATTGAAACAATTCGCAGCTTTGGACGCAACAGTAATATGGATACCTTTTTAGTTCTTATTACACTGGGACTCTACATTTACTACATAAATTATACTCAGGAAGTAGCCTATATTCAAAATAGAAGTTTAAAACCACGTACCTCTGCTGGTGAATGGGTAAGTTCCATCTCTTTTGCTGTGGTAGCTGCTACCATTGTACACACCTATTTTATGCAGCCTTTTACCATCCCTACATCATCTTTGGAAAAAACATTATTGGTGGGTGACTTTTTATTTGTGAGTAAGTTTCATTATGGAGCCCGTGCTCCCATGACGCCTATCTCATTCCCAATGGTACACGATACCATTCCTGTGGCTAAAGTAAAATCATATACTTCAAAACCTCAGATTCCTTATTTTAGATTTCCTGGATTTCAGAAAATAAAACGTAATGATATTGTAGTTTTTAACTGGCCAGTAGATACGCTTATTGATATTAACCCAGCTAGTATGCGAGGAAGCGTACAAAAACCGATTGATAAAAAATCGAATTATGTAAAGCGATGTGTTGGGTTGCCAGGAGATTCATTATCGGTGAAAAACGGGCGTGTATTTATTGATGGGCAACCTTTGGAGCTGAATGATAGGGCGAAAATTCAGTTTGGATATCAGGCTGCTACTAAAAAACCTCTAAATATCCCCTTTATCAAAGAACGCTACGATATTACAGATATTTATCCTTTGAACCGCGAGGGTACGGCCTACCAATTTCACGCTACCGATGAAGCTATTGAAAAGTTTAAAAACTATCCAGATGTGGTAAAAGTGATTGCTACCAATGATATTGATAATGGCTGGGAACAAAATGTCTTTCCAAACGATGCGCAATATGGTTTTAATAACAATTTCTTCGGCCCTATTTACATTCCGGAAGCTGGGAAAACAGTAGCAATCAATTCAGAAAGTATTTCTTTCTACAAACGTATTATTGAAACCTACGAAGGCTCCGAAATGGGCATAGAAAACAAAATAACTCAAAACGGAACTCAAGTTCTTTTAAATGGCCAAGCAATAAACGAATACACCTTTAAAATGGATTATTACTGGCTTATGGGAGATAATCGAAACAACTCCCAAGATGCCAGAACCTGGGGGTATGTCCCCTTTAATCACGTAGTTGGGAAACCTGTATTTGTATGGATGAGTTGGGATAGCAATACAGGATCTGTTCGCTGGGATAGAGTATTTACTACCGTTGGAGGCTCTGGGAAGCCAGCATCTTATCTAATGTATTTTGTATTTGCTGTAATTGCATGGTTTGGTTTTAATTTTTTCAGAAAAAGAAATAAATCGGCTAAGAAGTAAGTGTACATAGCAGTATTCTGTTTAAAATGAAAACGATTTTAATACATCCCGCCTACTTCCCTAGCATTTTACAAATGGCAAACATCGCTCAAGCAGAAGCTCTTGTTTTTGAAGTGCAGGATAATTACCAGAAACAGACCTATCGGAATCGCTGTTACATAGCGCATACCAATGGAAAATTATTATTGAATGTTCCTATAAAACATAGCAAAGATGGTTCGCGACAAAAAATGAAAGATGTTGTTGTAGAAAATGCGTTTCCATGGCAAAAGGAACATTGGCGTAGTATTCAAAATGCCTATCGTACCTCCCCTTTTTTTGAATATTACGAAGACGAACTGGCTCCTCTTTTTAAGAAGCCTGTAGAAAAGCTATTGGATTTCAACTTAGAAATTTTTGAAATTGTAACAGATTTGATTGGACTAGAGATTTCAACCTCAAATTCTGAAACATACGAAGCATCTCCAACTATACGTAACAAAAGGTATTTAGCAGATGCTAAGACAGAGCGACTCACAATTTTAAAGCCTTATACACAAGTTTTAGAAGCGCATCACGGCTGGTTACCCAATCTTTCTGTTTTGGATTTATTATTTAACGAAGGCCCTAACACACTTAATTATCTGGAATCACAGCAACTAAAAATCCAACATAATTAATAACCATTAAGGGCTTTAATTATGTTGGATTTTTTATTTGTTATATCTCTTTGCGCACTAGTAAACTCAAAGACCAATGCACCAGGTGCCTACTAACAAAATACCTGCTTCCCTATAAGTTACCTAGGAACTACAGTAGCTTCTTCTGGCTTGGCAAAAACATCTGAATCTAATGTAAGGTCTGAAACCGTTATTTTGTCAAACAACATATCGTTTCGTTCGTCTGTAGGTTTGTTGTCTTTTACGTTGTACCAGGTAAGTTTTTTGGGTAAAATCAACCCGTTTACTTCTTCCCATGCATCATATTTAATAAAGTGCCAGTCTTCGCTATTTTCTCCACTTTGGTAGGTTACTGTGTAGCCTAACCAAGCCATTTGGTTAGTTTCTGGATCAAAATATAGGATGTATTCATCTTCAGGAGAATCCCCTATTCCGTTTTCATATCCTACTTTTATACCGTTATAAAGTTTTCCATCAAGTTCAGTAGGATCTACATTGGTATATACAATTCCCTCGTCACCTAAGATATACGGCATCGCGTAAAAATAGAACATCAAATTATGGTAAAAACGTGCATTTCCTTGGTAGGCATTTTTTTTATTTTGAAGTAACCAAACTTCAGAACCATCATAGCCAATGGACCAATCTTTATGTTCAATTTTCGTTTTTCGGTTTTTTAAATCGGTGGTGTGGGTTTCGGTACCGCCTTTGCTATCAACCTCAAAACAAAGATTATTCATATTGTTCCAGGTGTCCCAACCGCCGTGGGCTTTAAAAACAGCTGCAAGAGCAGGTGGGTAATTGGGTGTTTCAATTTCTGAAATTTCCACAGTATCATTTATAACAAGTGGATCCTCCTCCTTTTTATCGTCTTTACAGGCTAGTAAAGCTGAAGTTGCTACGAGTAGTAGTATTAATTTTTTCATTTGGTTTGGTTTTTGGTTTGTATAAATGTAAAAAAGCTTCCGCCTAAGTCGAAGCTTTTTTAGAAACCTTTATGAAGAAAGCATTATTTTTTGATAATTTTTTTAGTAGGTATCCTTTTTTGGGCAATTGTACTACATACTAACCACAAAACTTAAGGTAAAAAAGCTTTATTGTATAGTATTTTCAGCAACTATAAATGTCAGGCACTTTGCGCCAATACGTCAATCAAAAAAAATCTAATCCCTATCTTTGTAAAATGTACAAACAAATAAGCAGTACTCAAAACGCATTGATAAAACAGTTGGTCACGCTTTCCGAAAAATCTCGGGAGCGCAAGAAGACGGGACTATTTGTTATTGAAGGCGCGCGAGAAATCTCTTTAGCAAAAAAAGGCGGATATACCTTTAAGCAATTGTTGTTTTGTGCTGAAATTTTCAAAGATAATCCAACCGAATTTGCTTCTGAAAACACCGAAATCATTCAAATCTCAGAAGAAGTATATCAAAAAATAGCCTATCGCACTACTACTGAAGGAATTTTGGCAGTTACTGAAATTAAAGAACATTCAGTTTCAAACTTGATATTGAAAATTGAAAATCCGCTGATTCTAATAGCTGAAGCCCCCGAAAAACCCGGAAATATTGGTGCCCTACTCCGTACAGCAGATGCTGCAAAGCTAGACGCAGTTATTATAGCCAATCCCAAAACAGATATTTACAATCCCAATATTATACGAAGCAGCGTGGGTTGTGTATTTACCAATACAGTTGTTACTGGGACTACAGATGAGATTATTTCATTTCTGAAAACTCAAAACATTCAAATTTTTAGTGCTACCTTACAAGATAGCAAGCCTTATTATGAGTGCGATTTTATAAAAGGAACTGCAATAGTTGTAGGAACCGAAGCTACCGGCCTTACCGAAGCCTGGCGAACCGAAAGCACTCAAAATATTATCATTCCCATGCAGGGCGAAATTGATAGTATGAATGTTTCGGTAGCAGCGGGAATCCTTATCTTTGAAGCGAAAAGACAAAGAAAATTTCAATAAAAATTTTCAAATCACAAGCACCAAATCACAAACCACTATTCATTCTATTTTGGGATTTGGAATTTGACTTTTGTAATTGTTATAAATATGGATCCACAAACACTCTTCTACCTATTAATAGGTATCATCCTTGCCAATTTTATAATTGATAAGATTTTAGGTGCTTTAAACGCAAAACATTTTAATGATACGTTGCCCGAGGAACTAAAAGATGTGTACGATACAACCGAATATAAAAAATCGCAACGCTATAAGAAAGAGAAGTATCGGTTTGGATTGCTAAGCTCTTCAATTTCTATAATTACAACGTTACTCTTTTTCTTTTTTGATGGTTTTGAATGGGTAGACAACTGGGCGCGCTCGTATACTGAAAATCCTATTTTGACAGCACTTATTTTCTTCGGAAGTATTGTGTTTGTAAGTGATCTTTTAAGTATTCCTTTTAGTTATTACAACACCTTTGTTATTGAAGAAAAATATGGTTTCAACAAAACAAACACCGCTACGTTTTTTTGGGACAAACTGAAAGGCTGGGCAATGATGGCCGTGGTAGGTGGTGGTTTATTGGCGCTTATTATTTGGTTTTATCAGATTACGGGAAACAATTTCTGGCTATATGCCTGGGGATTGGTAACGGTTTTTACTGTATTTATGAATCTTTTTTACGCACGTTTAATTGTGCCACTATTTAATAAACAAAGTCCGTTGGAAGAAGGCTCGCTTCGCACTAAGATTGAGGCGTATGCGCAAACTGTTCATTTTAGCCTTGCCAATATATTTGTGATAGATGGTTCCAAGCGCAGCACGAAAGCAAACGCCTATTTTTCAGGATTTGGTAGAGAAAAACGCATTACTTTATACGATACCCTTATCAATGATCTGGAGGAAGAAGAAATCGTAGCCGTTTTAGCGCACGAAGTAGGCCATTATAAACGGAAACATATTATTTATAACCTCTTTACTTCTATTTTACTCACGGGGTTTACTTTTTGGTTGTTGTCACAATTTATAGGCAGTGAAACACTTTCGGCAGCATTAGGAGTTTCGGAGCCTTCATTTCATATTGGTTTAGTGGCTTTTGGGATTTTATATAGTCCAATTTCTGAAGTAACCGGTTTGTTAATGAACCTACTCTCCAGGAAATTTGAATATCAGGCAGATAATTTTGCCAAAGAAACATACGCTGGAGTACCATTAATTTCAGCATTAAAAAAATTGTCAAAAAACAGTTTGAGCAATTTAACCCCACACCCTGCGTATGTTTTTATGAATTATTCACATCCTACGATGCTGGAACGTTTTAGAAATTTAAAGAAAATGTAACGTAATTCTATCTATTTAAACAAAGGGTAGTTGATATATTTCTGTAATTTAGTGATATGAAATTATCCAATATTTTCTTTCTAAAGCTTTTTTTGTTTTTCTGCCTTCAGCTTATTGTAATCGGTTCATTATCTGCTGCGACAACACTAGCTGTTCTTCAGCAAAAAGATTCAACAAAAGTAAATGATGATCAAAATGTACCAAGCAAGAAATTAGTTATAGATCAGGACGCCAAGTACGGTAACAACCCTTTTGGCGATTATAACGAAGCATTTTACCGCGTAGACCGATTAAATGAACAAATAGGACTTCCCCCTACAAAATTTAACCTCAGGACACCCCAAGCCGTACTTGAGCATTTTGTAACCAGTGCCAGAAATGGCAAATATGAAGACGCTATCCATGCATTAAATTATAATTTAATGCCACTAAATATGACCGAAGAACAAGCAACGGTCTTGTCTAAAAAATTATATTTTTTAATTAATCAAAGAGTTACTATAGATTGGGATGCACTCTCCGACCGGCCCGATGGACAGATTGATATGAGTACTACCACCAACCAGGCCATTGCTGGTAAGCCAAGAAGAAGTGTGGTTTTTGGAAATGTTGACCTGGACGGCCGTGACATTGTGTTTCGAGTGCAACGGGTACGTTATAAGGAGTTTGGTGCTTTGTGGCTTATTTCTGCCAACACAGTTGAAAATATTGAACCTCTTTATGCCCAATACGGACCTAGAAAACTAGATAGAATGATGCCAGAGTGGTCTAACGTGCCATTCTTAGGAATTCCTGTTTGGAAACTTATTGGAACTCTTGTCCTTATATTTCTCGCGTATCTTTTAGCCAAACTAACGAATGTTATTTCAAAACGATTGTTTGCTAAATCTGAAACTGGATGGATTAGCAATATTGCCAGTAAACTTTCAAAACCCGCAGGCTTATTAATAGGCACATTGTTTTTCTACATTACTTTAAACAAATTAATATCACTATCGGGTGGCTTTGCTAGTTTCGTTTACACCTCATTAATTATTCTTATTGTAGTTTCTATTACTTGGTTTGTGACCAGATTTGTGGATTATGCGATGACCTATATAGCTGAAAATAGAATAGGTGATATTACGGAGGAAGAAAACGAGGAAGCCCGAAAGTTGCTCACCTACATTTCTGTGGGGAGAAGAATCGTCACATTTTTAATTGTTGTTATTGGAGGGTACTTTATAATTTCCCAATTTAGGGCTCTGGAAAAAGTTGGAATCTCCATTTTAGCTTCGGCAGGTGTAGCTACGGTTGTCTTGGGGATCGCGGCACAAAATACCTTAGGGAATATTTTCGCAGGCTTACAAATTGCAATTACGCGTCCCGTAAAAGTGGGAGATACGGTTTTTATTAATGAAGAATGGGGGCACGTAGAAGAAATCGGGTTTACCTATCTGGTGGTGCGTACGTGGGATTTACGGAGACAAATTATCCCTTTAAAATATGTGATAAGCAATATTTTTGAAAACTGGTCTATGACGAGTAGTCATCAAATACGGCCTATTATTCTTTATGCAGATTATCATCTGGATGTAGAAAAATTGCGTGTGAAATTTGAAGAACTTCTAAAATCTTCCGAAGATTGGGATGAAGATACCGATCCCGTTTTGGAAGTTGTTGATACTACTGAAAAATCAATAAAAATAAGAGCGCTTTGTAGTGCCAAAGACCCAAATACCGCGTGGAAACTACATTGTAAATTAAGGGAAGATTTGGTGAAATTTGTAAGTAAGCTTGAAAATGGACAATACCTAACCAAAGAAAGGCTTGAAATAGAAGATATTTCAAAACAATCTTAATGGGAGTTTTACGCTATTCTCGAAATTTCTTTTTTCTAAAACTGAAACTAACACTTCAAAAAATTTGTCATTTTATAGCTTAATTGTACATTTATTCAATGACCGAAGATGTAATAGAAGCCGAGAAAAAAGAGCTCGCCAAGCAGTATAAACAACTTTTAAAAATTAGCTACCGAACTTTGTCGGCAGCAGATAAAAAGTTGATTCGTTCTGCGTTTGATGTAGCGGTAGATGCGCACAAGGATCAACGCAGAAAAAGTGGAGAAGCCTATGTTTTTCATCCCATTGCTGTTGCGAAAATTGTAGCTTCGGAGATTGGTTTGGATGCAACCTCTATTGCCGCAGCGCTGCTTCACGATGTGGTTGAAGATACAGAATATACCCTTTCAGATATAGAACAGCTTTTTGGTGAAACCGTGGCGCGCATTGTAGACGGATTGACTAAGATTTCTAAAATGCCCTATGACGGTGACGTTTCTTTACAAGCTGAAAATTTCAGAAAAATGCTACTTACCCTCAATGAAGATATTAGGGTAATTATTATTAAAATTGCCGATCGTCTGCATAATATGCAGACTATGGATAGCATGCCAGACTATAAGCAGGTGAAAATAGCATCGGAAACGCTGTATATTTATGCACCACTCGCCCATAGAATTGGTCTTTACAATATTAAAACCCAACTAGAAGATTTGGGTCTAAAATACACCGAACCCGAGGTGTTTAATGATATTCTTAGTAAAATAAAGGAAAGTAAAGAAGAACAGGACGCCTATATAGACGCTTTCACGCAAACGATTAAAGATTCTTTAGATTCTGAAAATTTAGAGTATGAAATAAAAGGAAGGCCAAAATCTATCTTTTCTATTCGAAGAAAGATACTTGTGCAAAATGTCTCGTTTGATGAAGTGTACGACAAATTTGCCGTGCGAATTATCTACAAAACCGATACTATTGAGGCTGAAAAATTTATTGCCTGGAAAATATATTCTATTGTTACAGATCACTTTAGACCCAACCCTACACGTTTACGAGATTGGATTTCCTCTCCAAAATCTACGGGCTATGAAGCCTTACACATTACAGTAATGGGGCCCAAAGGGAGATGGGTAGAAGTACAAATACGTAGCGAGCGTATGAACGAAATTGCTGAAAAAGGCTACGCAGCACATTTTAAATATAAAAACAAAGAAAAAGAGAATGACGACGGCTTAGAAGCTTGGCTCAACAAACTTCAAGATACGCTTGAAAATAGTGAAATAAGTGCCATAGATTTTGTAGAAGAATTTAAATTAAACCTCTACGCTAAGGAAATTTTTGTATTTAGTCCCAAAGGAGATTTGTATTCACTTCCCAAGGGAGCTACCGCCTTAGATTTCGCATTTCATATCCATACCGAGGTGGGGCTTAAAACCCGTGGAACTAAGGTTAACGGGAAATTAACTCCCTTAAGTCACGTCCTAAAAAGCGGTGACCAGGTGGAAATAATTACTTCAGAAAAGGCAAATCCTTCGGCCAACTGGTTAGATTATGCTTCTACAGGAAAAGCGCGTAGCAAGATAAAATCTTCCTTAAAAGAAGAACAAAAAACAATAGCTTCCAACGGAAAAGAAATCCTGGCTCGGAAACTTAAATCCCTTAAAATAACCTTAGACGAGCGTACTGTAAATCAGTTAGTAGTTTACTTTAAGGTCAAAACAAGTTTAGATTTATTTTATCGTGTAGGTTCTGGCATTATTGATAACTCACAACTGAAAGCGTTTGCTGCTTCACGTAGTAATGCTTTGGTTAGTTTCTTCAAAAATAAAATAAGAAAACCAGATAAACCTATTGATGTTGACAAAGACGAGATTTCGGTTAAATACGATCAATTGGTTTTTGGAAAAGAGGAACAGAAACTGGATTATGTGATGGCAATGTGCTGTAACCCTATTCCTGGAGATGATGTTTTTGGATTTGTAACCGTAAACGATGGTATTAAAGTACATAAACAAAATTGTCCTAATGCCATACAACTACAAAGCAATTACAGCTATCGCATTATGCCAGCCAAATGGATAGACTCTACACAACGGGAGTTTAAAGCACAGTTAAAAATATCGGGAATAGATGCTGTTGGGCTTGTTAATGAGGTGACTAAGGTGGTAAGTAGCAACCTGCATATAGATATGAAAAAAGTGTATTTTGACTCCGATGATGGTATCTTTAATGGTGAAATTATAGTGGTAGTTAAAAATAAAACCATTCTTGATAACTTGGTTGAAAACCTTAAAAAAATTAATGGAATAGACAAAGTTACGCGAGCTTAAATAGCTACCTTTGTCCTTTGGTATGAGCGCATCTACAGAAAAAAATAACCAGGCAATAGTCAAGAATGTTTTTACAGGATTCTTGGAAGAAAAAGGGCACCGTAAAACGCCGGAACGCTTTGCTATACTTCAAGAAATTTACGATCAAGATATCCATTTCGATATTGAGTCTTTATATATAAATATGAAGAACAAGAACTATCGTGTAAGCCGTGCAACGCTTTACAATACGATAGAGTTACTACTGGAATGCGGTTTGGTTCGCAAGCATCAGTTTGGGCAAAACCAGGCGCAATATGAGAAATCTTACTTCGATAAACAGCACGATCATGTGATCCTGAATACGGGTGAAGTTATAGAATTCTGCGATCCGCGTATACAAACCATCAAAAAAACTATAGAAGAAGTGTTTGATATTGAAATAACCAAACATTCACTCTACTTCTACGGAAATAGAAAAACGACCAATTAATACTATTATGGCAGTAGACTTACTACTTGGATTACAATGGGGCGACGAAGGCAAAGGGAAAATTGTCGACGTACTTACCAGCAATTACAACATCATCGCACGTTTTCAAGGAGGCCCTAATGCAGGGCACACCCTTGAATTTGACGGAATTAAGCACGTTTTAAGAACGATTCCTTCAGGTATCTTTCACGAGAAATCTATAAATGTGATTGGTAATGGAGTTGTTATAGATCCTGTTGTTTTTGTAAAAGAATTGGAAGGGTTGGATCAATTTAAGATTGATTATCTATCGAAATTGATTATTTCAAGAAAAGCACATTTAATTCTACCAACACACAGGTTGTTGGACGCAGCTTCGGAAGCATCCAAAGGAAAAGCAAAAATTGGTTCTACCCTAAAAGGAATTGGCCCAACGTATATGGATAAAACCGGGCGTAACGGTATTCGTGTTGGAGATTTAGAACTTGCTAACTGGAAAGAAAAGTACAGAGCATTAGCAAATAAGCACGAAGCTATGATTGCTTTTTACAATGTAGACGTGCAATATGATTTAGCCGAAATGGAAGTCGAATTTTTCGAATCTATAGAGCGTTTAAAGGAATTGACTTTTATTGATAGTGAAGCCTATCTAAACGATGCTATGAAAGATGGAAAAACCATCTTAGCCGAAGGTGCACAAGGATCTTTATTAGACATTGATTTTGGAACCTATCCGTTTGTAACATCCTCAAATACCACCGCAGCAGGTGCTTGCACAGGTTTAGGGATTGCTCCTAACAAAGTAGGAGAGGTATATGGAATATTTAAGGCATATACTACACGGGTAGGCAGTGGCCCCTTCCCTACCGAATTGTTTGATAATGTAGGAGAAAAAATGGCGAAAATAGGTCGCGAATTTGGAGCCGTAACAGGGCGTCCAAGACGTTGTGGCTGGTTAGATTTGGTCGCGTTAAAATATACGTGCGAAGTAAATGGCGTCACTCAATTAATGATGATGAAAGGGGATGTACTTTCCGGATTTAAGGAGTTGAAAGTATGTACAGCCTACAAGTACCAAGGTAAAACTATTACGCATTTTCCATATAATATTGAACCTGAAAATGTAACGCCTATCTACACTACCATGCCTTGTTGGAAAGAAGATCTTACAAAAATGACCGAGACTTCCCAATTCCCAAAGGAGTTGAACGAGTACATCGCATTTTTAGAAAAAGAACTAGAGATTCCTATTAAAGTAGTTTCGGTGGGTCCGGATAGAAAACAGACGATTCATAGATAAGGTATCATTTTTGATATATTGATTAAAAAAATACGTTGAAAAAATCATTTAAGATAATGAAGGTTCCGAATGTCCGGTTGAGCGCAGTCGAAACCTTCATTTTTTGTTTCGTTTTCTTTGCATGTACTTCACTTCTAGCCCAACCCAATACTCAAAAACAAAAAGTTGAAATTAAATCCGGCTATCTGGAAATTAAACCGGAAATCCCAGATGCTATCATCTATACCAAAGACGAAAACGGACAAGTATATGTAGTCCATGAAGGAGTTGAGATGTGGTGTAATCAAGCTTACCTGTATAGCAAGGACAATTTTGTGAAAGCTTATGGCGAAGTAAAAATCTCTCAGGGCGACACAGTGACCATGAACAGCACCTATGCAGAATACAATGGAAATACCAGTTTTGCCTTTGCCAGTGGGGATGTTGTACTTCGTGAACCACAAACTACATTAACCACAGACACACTTTACTTTGACAGGATAAAACAACAAGCGTATTACCGCTCGGGAGGTAAGGTTGTAGATACAGCCAGTACTTTAACGAGTCGGATTGGCCGGTATTATGCAGAAACAAAAAAATATTCGTTTCTAAGCGATGTGAAAATCGTAAATCCAAAATATACTGTTAATAGTGAACAACTGGATTTCTATTCTGAAACTGGAGGCGCTTATCTTTACGGAGAGTCTACCATTGTAAGTGAAACAAGTACTGTGTATTGCGAACGTGGCTATTATGACACGCGAGCAGACACAGGTTATTTTGTTAAAAATTCCAGGATAGATTACGAAAACCGAACCCTCTACGGAGACAGCATTTATTTTGACCGAAACAAAAGCTTTGCCTCCGCCACTAATAATATTAAAGTATTAGATACCCTGAATAAAAGTGTGATCCGTGGTCATTATGCGGAAGTATTCCGGGAAAAAGACTCTGTATTTATCACCAAACGAGCGGTTGCCGTTACCTTACGGGATAAAGACTCTTTATATGTACACGCCGATACCTTACGAATTACTGGAAAACCCGAAAACAGAATCTTACGAGGTTTTTATAGAGCGAGAATGTTTAAATACGGAGCACCAGGCGAAGAACCTACGAGTGGTAAATGCGATTCTATCTTTTCTTCAGAAAGCCTGGGGATAACAAAGCTACTACGTGAGCCAGTTTTATGGAGTGGCGAAAATCAAATGACGGGGGATACTATTCACTTAATTTCCAACAAAGTAACCGAAAAGTTAGATACTTTAAAAGTATTTAATAATTCATTTTTAGTGCAAAAAGATAGCGTTGGCTATAATCAGGTAAAGGGAGAACGACTCATTGGTTTGTTTACCAATAATGAGTTAGACACTGTTTCTATCATTAAAAATGCAGAGGTTATTTATTACCCTCGTAATGAAGATGACGAACTCATTGGTATAAACAATACGGTTTCCAGCTCTATTGAATTATATATGAAAGAACAGCGCATCACGGGAACCAAATTCATGAAAAAAGCTAAAGGAAAACTATATCCCGAGTCCGAACTTCCTGTAAATGCCAGACTCCTAAAAGGATTTATTTGGCGCGGAGACGAACGACTTCTAACGGTGAATGATCTTTTTAAAGGAAAACCCATGCCTATTCTCCCAAAAATTCAAGGCATCCCACTCCCCGAAGACGAAGGCGATTTTTTTGAAGACCTCCCCGATGATAAAGTAATTCTTCCGGAAGCATCCAAATTAAAACCTTCAGACCTTCAAAACCGGGAAGATGATCCTAAGGTGAAAACACGTGAAGATGAAGATGATAACGAAGTTGAAGGGGATGACGGTAGTTAAAACACAGTAACAATATTTTCCCCTCTTCACTTGTCTCCGCCAACTGAGGCACGAAGGGAAGGAAGACACTTAGAGGTTTTTTTTTGATTTCAAGTAAACTATAAATTTCTGCCCTCGCGGGCTCCGCGATGAAAAAAGATTTCCTAACATACCAGGCTCAAACTACTCCACATCCACTGGCGATGGAGGTTTCTTATGCGAGAGGAAGTTATATATATGATACTTCCGGGAACAAACATCTGGACTTTGTGGCAGGGGTTTCGGCATGTAGTTTGGGACATAGCCATCCGCGGGTGGTGAATGCTATTAAAGAACAGGTAGAAAAATACCAACACGTCATGGTATATGGCGAATATATACAATCGCCTGCTGTACAACTTTCCAAATTATTAGCAGAGCACCTCCCCGACTCTTTGGAAACTACGTATTTGGTAAACAGCGGTGCGGAGGCTATTGATGGCGCCATGAAATTGGCCAGGCGTGCTACAGGTCGCTCAGAGATTCTATATGCGCACAAAGCCTATCACGGAAATACATTTGGTGCTTTAAGCGTAATGGGCTACGAGGAGCGTAAAATTCCTTTTGGACCGTTGGTGCCAGATTGTTATCCTATTCAGTTTAATAATGAAGGAGATTTAGAAAAAATTACAGAAATAACAGCCGCCGTAATCTTGGAGACCATTCAAGGCGGTGCTGGGTTTATTATTCCTAAGAACGACTATCTTAAGAAAGTTAAGAAGCGATGTGAGGAAGTTGGGGCTTTACTTATTTTGGATGAAATTCAGCCAGGGTTTGGACGTACGGGGAAACTTTTCGGATTTGAACATTTTGACGTCGTGCCAGATATTCTGGTGTTAGGCAAAGGAATGGGTGGCGGTATGCCTATTGGGGCTTTTACAGCTTCCAAAGAATGTATGGCATTGTTGAGTGATACTCCAAAACTAGGGCACATCACAACCTTTGGCGGAAATGCTGTGATCGCTTCTGCCGCTTTGGCAACATTGCAGGAACTTACTGAAACCGACATTATTGCACAAACCCTTCAGAAAGAAAAATTAATTAGACAGCATCTTCAGCATCCTTTAATTTCAGAAATACGTGGAAAAGGATTGATGTTGGCTGCCATAGTGGAGACGAGCGAGTTGGCTACAGAAATAATTATGCGCTGTAAAGACCGTAATCTTATCCTTTTTTGGTTACTTTTTGAACCGTGCGCCATACGCATTACCCCACCACTCACTATTAGCAATAACGAAATTAAAGAAGGATGTGACATAATTACCGAAGTGTTAGATGAACTCCATAAAATTAATACATAGCACAACTATTTGTTTTTCAGCGTAGTAAATTCCATTATATCTGTTAATAAGCCTGTTAACAAGAATAACGGCACAACTATTGAAAACGAGTATACATTGCTATCTTTAAAAAAGTAGTAATCGTTAAACCGTAGCATATGCCCTCTAATCCTAACGAGTATAACAAATTTCCACTATCGCGTTTCGAATCTATGTTGAAAACGAACGATGTCTATTTCTTCGATTCCGAAGAATTTGAAGAGATCATTCAGCATTACTTAGAAAACGGAAAAGTAGCGCTTGCCAAAAAAGCAACGAAGCTGGGACTGGAACAGCATCCTACTGCTACCAATTTAAAATTGTTTCAAATTGAAATGTTCATTTTTGAAAACGATTTAGAAACAGCAGAAACCTTATTAGACAATTTATATGCCCTCGAACAGAATAACGAGGAAGTGTATATACAAAAAGCGAATATTTTCTCGCGTCGTGACGATCACAAAAACGCTATCAAGCTTTTACAAAAAGCTCTGGAAATAACCGATGATGAGAGCGATGTGCTTTCATTAATAGGGATGGAATACCTTTTCCTGGAAGATTATGACAATGCCAGACATTACTTTATGCAGTGCCTGGAACAAGATGAGCAGGATTATTCTGCCCTTTACAACATCATTTATTGTTTTGAATTTCTAGACGAATATGAAGCTGCCATAGATTATTTAAACGATTTCTTAAATAAAAATCCGTATTGCGAAGTTGCTTGGCATCAAGTAGGAAAGATGTACTATATCTTAAAAGATTATAAAAAAGCCTTAGCAGCCTTCGATTTCGCCATTATTAGTGACGACCGTTTTATAGGAGCGTATCTTGAAAAAGGAAAAACCTTAGAACGTTTAAAAAAATATGAAGAGGCTATTGAAAGTTATTCTATCACACTTGGATTGGACGACCCTACCTCTTTTGCATTATTACGAATAGGTAAATGTTACGAACGTCTTGGCGATAGTGAATTAGCGCTACAGTTTTTCACCAAATGTGTGGAAGAAGACAGCCTGTTAGACAAAGGCTGGATTGCTATAACAGATAATTACTTAAAAGCTCATAACTACGAAAAGGCACTCTATTTTATTGAAAAAGCTATCCATATAGATGGAGAAAATGTGTTGTACTGGAAGCGATATGCACGTATCAATTTACGTTTGCAACATTTAGAAGAAGCCGAACATGGTTTTAGAAGAACTTTAGAACTAGGAAACTACGAATTAGAAACCTGGTTATCTCGAACTGATTTGCTTATTAAGCTAGGTGAATTTAACGCAGCTACAAACAATCTATTTCAAGCCACAGAGTTTTATCCGGAAAATGCAGAGATCGAATTTAGGTTGGCAGGATTGTTTTATATTTTAAAAGAAGCAGGAAAAGCTGAATTTCATTTAAAGAACGGATTAAAATTTAATCCGGAATTCTTGATGATTTTAGAAGAACTATTCCCAAAGGTATATGTAAAAAGTAAGGTGCGCCAAATTATTACCAAACACAAAAATACCTCGGTATAATTTGTTTATTTTTGGTTAACCTTAATCTACTCTCATGCCATCAAGATCGTTTTTTCAATATGTAGTAATCACTGCTAAAGGCCTTGCTATGGGAGCTGCAGACGTGGTTCCTGGAGTTTCTGGAGGTACCATAGCATTTATCGCTGGTATATACGAAGAACTCATTGAAACCATTCATAAATTAGACTTAGGCTTCTTTAAAATTTGGAAGAAAGAAGGATTTATAGCATCTTGGAATACGTATAATCTTTCTTTTTTATTGGCGCTTTTTTCGGGCGTCTTTATAAGCATTCTCTCGCTTGCTAAAACCATTACCTGGCTCTTAGCGGAGCATCCTATCCTAGTCTGGTCCTTCTTTTTTGGACTGGTGGTAGCAAGTATTTTATATGTAGGCAGGCAAATTAAAATTTGGAATACAAAAGTGATTATTGCTTTACTACTAGCAGCTGCAATTGCCTATGCCATTACTTTGGCAAAACCTATTGGTGATATAGAAAGTATTTGGTTTTTATTTTTGGCAGGATTTATTGCCATTATAGCTATGATTTTGCCTGGTGTGAGCGGTGCCTTTATACTATTATTATTAGGAGCTTATACGTCTATTATAGGAACCTTATCCCAATTAGGAGATGGTGTAACTAAACTTGATAGTGGTATTTTCTTTTCAGCATTTGGCAAGTTGCTTGTGTTTGCAGCGGGTGCTATTGTTGGGCTCAAATCCTTTTCACGTGTGCTGAATTATATGTTCAAAAATTTCAAAAATATAACACTCGCTGTATTAACAGGCTTTATGATTGGAGCTCTTAATAAAATTTGGCCGTGGAAAGAAGTATTACAATTTCGTACCAACCATAATGGTGAGCAAGTTCCGTTTCTGGAAAAAAGTATTCTTCCTATTCAGTTTGACGGTGACCCTAAAGTACTTTTAGCGATTGTATTTATGGTCGTAGGCTTTTTAACTATCTTTATCATGGAGCGATTCGCAGCTTCTAAAAAAGAAAGTTAATGCAACAAACCCGGACCTTTTCAGATAAAATATGGTTGGTTCTAAAGGGCCTTTTTATGGGGGCTGCTAATAAAGTGCCTGGAGTTTCTGGTGGTGTTGTAGCATTTGTAGCTGGGTTTTACGAGGAGTTTATATACTCCCTTCAAAAAGTAAATCGAAAAGCCTTTGCCCTGTTTATAAACGGACGTTTTAAGAGTTTTTTCAAGTATATAAACGGTCGCTTTCTGGGATTACTTATCTTAGGAATGGTAATTAGCTATTTTAGTGTCTCAAAA
Source organism: Rasiella sp. SM2506 (assembly GCF_050859505.1). Lineage (GTDB taxonomy): Bacteria > Bacteroidota > Bacteroidia > Flavobacteriales > Flavobacteriaceae > Marinirhabdus. Next base: position 2,791,139 of record NZ_CP193934.1, read on the forward strand.
ATATTAGATTACTTACTTGTTCATTACGAGCTATTTGTCTGGAGTACATTTTTTGGAATGATTATAGGGTCTATTTATTTTATCGCCAAAGATTTTGGGGAATGGAACCGTACATATGTAGCCTACCTATTATGCGGTATCATTGCTGGAGTAAGCATCAGTTTCTTAGAACCCGCCCGGCAAAATAGCAACCTGTTTTTTGTGTTTTTCTGTGGAATTATTAGTGTCTCAGGAATGACGTTACCAGGGCTTTCTGGATCGTTTATCCTTATATTATTGGGTAACTACGTTTTGCTACTAGTGGATTCTGTAAATGCGCTTTTTGATACGTTTTCAGATTTAGTACAGGGTGATACTAGTTTTATCTCAAATCCGGAGCGAGTACAAATGCTTAAAATCCTGGCGGTGTTTACGTTGGGTTCTCTAACTGGGCTCGTCTCGTTATCACATTTACTGGGCTATGTCCTAAAACGTTTTAAAAAGGCTACCTATGCTGTTATCATAGGGTTTATCGCTGGCTCCTTAGGTGTGGTTTGGCCGTGGAAAACAAAGCAAATTGATTATGACAACTACGGAAATATTAAATCAGATGCTAACGGTAATGAAATTATAAAAGGCTATGATAGATATTGGCCGTCAGATTTTTCTTTCGAGACGTTTTGGGCAATACTCTTTATATTTGTAGGTATCGCACTTGTTTTAAGTTTGGATATATACCATAAAAAGAAAATTTCCCCCACAGATGTCTAGATTTGGTCTCTTAGGAAAAAATATTGAATATTCATTCTCTAAAACATTTTTTTCAGTAAAATTCGAAAATGAATCTCTCCCACATACGTATCATAATTTTGATATGTCGTGTATCGAAAATTTTGATAATTTTATAGCAAACAATCCAGATATCAAAGGAATGAATGTCACCATTCCCTATAAGGAAGAAATCATTCCATATTTGTTTAGGCTTGACAAAGAATCTAAAAAAATAGGTGCTGTAAATACTATTAAATTCCGTAAGGATGGTAAATTAATTGGCTACAATACAGACCATTTTGGATTTGCAACGGCACTGGCAGCGTTTTTACCCATTAAAGAGAAAACAGCACTCATTCTAGGAACTGGCGGCGCTTCTAAAGCAATTATATATGTTTTGGATGCTATGGGGTTTCAGTATCAATCTGTTTCCAGATATCCCAAAGGTGCTATTCTTGGATACCATCAACTTACAAAAGAAATCATTAAGAATCATTACTTAATTATAAACTGTACTCCTCTTGGAACCTTCCCAAACATCCAGGAAGTGCCCAATATTCCATATAATTATATAGGTGAAGATCACGTACTGTTCGATTTAATCTACAACCCCAGAGAAACCGAGTTTATGAAACGTGGCGCTGCTAATGGCGCTAGAGTAAGCAACGGTTTTACTATGTTGAAACACCAGGCACTTAAGTCTTGGGCTATCTGGAACCGTTAAGACATTTCTCTCCTTCAAAATAAAGCGAACCGCTTTGTCGTTTCTATTGTTGTTAGTATCTTGAACCCTCATTAGTACGAACCCTAACATTGAAACAAATGTCCGACGAAAAATTGCCCCAAAAAGAAAACACTACCCCAGAAAATGATGCCATTGAAAAAGCAATGGTTGAAGAATCTGCAAAGAATACTGAAACTAATTCACCACATTCAGAAGCTAATACCGATAAAGATCTGGTAGAATCTGCCCTTGTTGAAGCTTCAGAAAAACCTTCTGAAACTGATACAATTAATACCGAATCTGTAGCTGTTTCAACTGAAATTTCAGAAGAAAAAGCAACAAAAAATGTTGAAAAAGATTCTAGTGAAGCTTCAGAAGAGGGGTCTAAAGAATCTGATAATAAGGATTCTATAAAAAACGATACTGAAGTTTCAGAAAATAATGAAACATCTACTTCAACAGCTGTAAAAAGTGAAGAGACAACCGAAGAAGAAGATACTTCAGAAGAAGAAGAAATAGCCTCAAGCGATGAAGAAGAAAAAGAAGAGGATGAGGAAGAAGACGTAGATTATAGCGAGCTTTCAAAAAAAGAACTTATAGCGGCCTTTGCAAAATTATTGAAAGAAAAACCCGTTCAGGAAATTAAAAAAGAAGCCGAGGATATTAAAACAGAGTTTAACTCAAAATTCTCTGAAGCTCTTGAAGAAAAGAAAGAAGAATTTCTAGCCGCAGGCGGAAACATTATAGATTTCCACTACTCTACTCCTATTAAACAAGAATTTAACTCGCTGTATTTCGATTATAAGGAGAAAAGAAACAATCACTATAAAAACTTAAAGAAAGACCTTCAAGCCAATTTGGCGAAACGTGAAGAGTTAATTGAAGAGTTAAAAGGGCTTTTAACCACAGAAGAGAACATAAACACAACCTACAAACACTTTAAGGAAATACAAGAGCGTTGGCACACGGCAGGTGCTATACCACGTGATAAATACAATCTTACTTGGAACACCTATCACCACCACGTAGAGAACTTCTACGATTTCTTACACTTAAACAGAGAATTTCGGGATCTAGATTTTAAGCACAATCTAGATCAAAAGCTAAAAATAATAATTAGAGCCGAAGAATTACAACAGGAGCCAGATATAAACAAAGCATTTCGTGAGTTGCAAATGCTTCATAAAATGTGGAAAGAAGAGATTGGACCAGTTGCCAAAGAATACCGGGACAATGTCTGGGATAAGTTTAGTGAAGCTACAAAAGTAATTCACGACAAGCGTCAGGCACAGCAGGAAGAATTTGACAAAGAATTTGAAACCAACTACGAAACTAAAAAAGACTTAGTCGCTCAAATAGAATCTTTTAAAGATAAAGCGAAGCCAAACCATAGCTCATGGCAGCACGCCATGAAAAAGGTACAAGAATTACGAGATACTTATTTTGCGACGGGTAAGGTGCCACGAAACAAAAACAAAGAAATCTGGAATGCATTTAAGAATGCCACACGTGATTTTAATAAAGAGAAAAATAATTTCTACAAAGACCAGAAAAAAGAACAGTACGCAAACTTAGAAAAGAAACGTGACCTCATTAAAACTGCTAATGAAAATAAGGATAATGACGATTTTGACACCGTAACTCCTTTAATGAAAAAGATACAGGCAGACTGGAAATCTATTGGCCACGTTCCCAGAAAAGAAAGTGATAAAGTATGGAAAGAATTTAAAGCAGCCTGTAATTATTATTTTGACAGAATACACGCAAAAAAGAACGAAGCCAGCCAGGAAGAGGAAGAGAACCTTACTAAAAAAGAAGCTTTACTCGAATCTTTAAAAACTAAAGAGCTTACAGGGGATCGTAAAACAGATTTATCTGCGATTAAAGCTTCCATTAAAGAATGGAAAGAAATTGGCCGTGTTCCTTATAAAACAAAGAATATAGAACAAGACTTTAATAAGTTGCTGGATGGATTTTTCAAAAAGTTAGATCTTGGTAAAAACGAAGCTGAACTTATTAAGTATGAAAACAAAGTAAGCTCCATGGTATCGCAGGATGATGCTCGGAAATTACAGAATGAGCATTTTTTCATTTCAAAAAAAATAGACGAAGTAAAAGCAGAGATAAACCAGTTAGAAAATAACCTTGGTTTCTTTCAGCACGTGCCAGATGATAATCCAATGGTGGCCGAAGTACATAAAAACATAGCGCGTCACAAAGAACAATTAGAGGTTTGGAAAAAGAAACTTATTAAAATAAAATCTGCCCGTAGCGACTCCTAATGGTTTGCTGTATTCTTTGTCGTAGTGCAAAGACTTCGGAATATTTTCGGGACGAGCAGCACTGTTTTTTTGTTTGTGATACGTGCACGACGGTTTTTAGACATCCTGAAACCTGGATTACACCTCTGGCTGAAAAAGAGCGGTATTTAGCACATAAGAATGATGTAGAAGACCCGGGATATCAAAAGTTTGTGAGTCCTTTGGTGGAAGCAGTTTCAGCTAGCTTTCCATCTACAGCTTTGGGGCTGGATTTTGGAGCAGGAACTGGGCCTGTAGTGGCTAAATTGCTTAGGGAACAAAGCTATTCAATAGTTTTATACGATCCTTTTTTCCATACCGATACGGGTGTTTTAGAAAAAAAGTATGACTTTGTCTTTTGCTGTGAAGTTATAGAGCATTTTCACCACCCTTTAAAAGAATTTAAATTACTGAAAAATCTTCTCAAACCAGACGGCAAGCTATTTTGCATGACCAATCTTTGGGCAGGGAATTCCGAAGAATTTGAAAGCTGGTGGTATAAAAATGATAGTACGCATACCCTATTCTACAACCCTGCCAATTTAAAGTATATACAAGAAAACTGTGATTTTAAAAACATTTCAATAAAAGGAAATTGTATAAAATTTAATTAAGTTTTTGGTTTGCTAGACTTGTCACTACTTACTAATGGAAGAAAAACCAGAATTATATTTTCCCAAAGATGTTGAATGGCGCGATTGGTTGGATAAAAACCACGCTGTACATCCACAAGGGGTATATTTAATTTTTTACAAACTGGAGACTAATATTCCAACTATGCGCTGGGAAGAGGCGGTAAAAGTTGCGTTGTGTTTTGGATGGATAGATAGTACGGTAAAATCGTTAGGAAATGGAAAAAGGCGTCAATACTTCTGCCCTCGTAACCCAAAAAGCAGTTGGAGCAAACTCAACAAATCATATATACCCGAATTAGAACTCCAAGGGTTCATTCACAAAAAAGGTTGGAAAATGATCGAATTAGCCAAGCAAACTGGCACATGGACAGCAATGGATGCGATTGACAACCTAGTAATTCCAGAAGATCTTAAAATAGCTTTTGAGAACCATCCAATTGCTTTTAAAAACTACAAAAAATTTAGTCCTAGCTACCGTAAAAATTACTTAGCTTGGCTGCATAACGCAAAACGACAAACTACCCGCGATACCCGTATTCTAGAAATTATCCAGCTTTGCAAAGACAACATAAAATCCAGGTAATACCTACTCGGCTAAGAGTGCATCTATAGTTTCCCGAACAGATTCACTATCCCAATCTGCTGCACCTTTTTTATTGATACTAATTTTTCCACTTTTTGAAATAAGATAGGTAGTAGGAAAAGAATTTGTTTCCAATAGTTTTGGAAAGTTGTCTTGTGTGGTATATACTGGAAAACTATATTCTTTTTTATCGATAAATCGTTGTAGTATTTCAGTGTCTTCTAAGGATACAAAATAAAAGGATACTTCGGTATGATAGCGATCGTACAAGGCTTGCATAGAAGGCATCTCGGCTAAACACGGCGGGCACCAGGTAGCCCAAACATTCACTAAGGTTACTTTTTTTTCAGCTGAAGTAAAATCTATTGTAGTTCCTTCTAAATCTTGTAATTGCCAGCTGTAGTCTGAAAGTATTTCTTGTTCTTCTTCGGCAATTTCAGAAGGACTAAAAGCGATGAGCCTATTAAAAAATACTTTAATGGGTGTACCCGTTTGTGGTATAAAAAGTAAAGCTACCAAAACCAATAGTATTATTGTACTCCAATTTTTTTTAAAGAAAGTAATCATACACAAATATATAAAATGAAACTATTAAAAAAACGTATAAAGCGCGCTCCCAGAACGGGAAACACGCTTTAAAATAACAAACAAAAAACAGTCTTAATTTCTTGTAACCCGTCTTAAGTATGAAAAATTGAAACAACCTTACAAAAAAAAGACCTTGATTTGCATCAAGGTCTCGTATAAAAATTATGAATTTAAATTAAGCATTTTCTCTCTTAATCACATTAAGGGCAGATCCTTCTCTATACCAGGCAATTTGCGCAGCGTTATAGGTGTGGTTTGCTTTTATGGTATCTTTGCTACCATCTTTGTGTGTTATTTCAATAGTTAAAGGCGTGTCTGGTGCAAAGTCTGAAATATCTACAAAGTTGAATGTGTCGTCTTCTTGGATTTTATCGTAATCTGCTTCGTTTGCAAATGTAAGACCCAACATTCCTTGTTTTTTCAGGTTGGTTTCGTGAATACGTGCAAAACTCTTCACCAATACAGCCGCAACGCCTAAGTGACGAGGTTCCATAGCTGCGTGCTCTCTTGAAGAACCTTCACCATAATTGTGATCTCCAACAACAATAGTATAAATTCCTTTTTTCTTGTACTCGCGTTGTGTATCTGGCACACCGCCATACTCACCGTCTAACTGATTTTTAACAAAATTAGTCTTCTTGTTGTAAGCGTTTACCGCACCAATTAAACAGTTGTTTGAAATATTATCCAGATGTCCTCTGTAGCGCAACCAAGGTCCTGCCATAGAAATATGATCTGTAGTACATTTTCCGAAGGCTTTAATCAACAGTTTTACGTTGCTCAAGGCTTCGTCTTTAATAGGTTCAAATGGCGTCAACAGCTCCAGACGCTCACTATCTTCCGCAACTTTTACTACAACATTAGCCCCATCTTCGTTAGGTGCTAAATACCCATTTTCTTTTACGTCAAAACCTTTTGGAGGTAATTCCAATCCAACTGGCTCGTCTAGTTTTACCTCTTGACCGTCTTCATTCGTGAGCGTATCATTCATTGGATCGAAATCCAATCTTCCTGAAATCGCAATAGCCGCAACCATCTCTGGAGAACCTACAAAGGCGTGTGTATTTGGGTTTCCATCTGCACGTTTGCTGAAGTTTCGGTTAAATGAATGTACAATAGTATTTTTTTCATCCCCTTTTCTATCGCTTCTATCCCACTGTCCAATACAAGGCCCACAAGCGTTAGTAAATACAGTAGCTCCCAGATTTTCAAATACGCTCAAAAGTCCGTCGCGCTCTGCTGTAAATCTAATTTGCTCAGAACCTGGATTGATACCGAAATCTGATTTTGGTTTTAGTTTTTTATCGATGGCTTGTTGTGCGATAGAAGCAGCTCTTGTTAAATCTTCATACGAAGAGTTGGTACAAGACCCTATTAAGCCCCAATCTACTTTAATTGGCCAGTCATTTTTCCTTGCTTTTTCTCCCAATTGTCCAACGGGTGTTGCTAAATCTGGCGTAAAAGGTCCGTTAAGGTGTGGGCGTAATGTAGATAAATCAATTTCAATTACTTCATCGAAATACTTTTCTGGATTTTTGTATACTTCTGGATCTCCCGTTAAATGTTCTCTTACGGTATTGGCTGCATCTGCAATATCTGCACGGTCTGTAGCACGCAAGAAACGCTCCATAGAATCGTCGTATCCAAATGTTGATGTAGTCGCGCCTATTTCGGCACCCATATTACAAATAGTACCTTTACCAGTACACGAAAGATTTTTTGCGCCAGGGCCAAAATATTCAACAATGGCACCCGTTCCCCCTTTTACGGTAAGGATTCCGGCCACTTTTAAAATAACATCTTTAGAAGCTGTCCAGCCGCTCAATTCTCCGGTTAGCTTCACTCCTATTAACTTCGGAAATTTAAGCTCCCAGGCCATTCCCGCCATGACATCTACCGCATCTGCTCCACCTACTCCAATGGCAACCATTCCTAGTCCACCAGCATTAACGGTGTGGCTATCGGTACCAATCATCATTCCACCTGGAAAGGCATAGTTTTCCAAAACTACCTGATGAATTATCCCTGCTCCTGGTTTCCAGAATCCAATGCCATATTTATTTGAAACCGATTCTAAAAAATCAAATACTTCATTACTTGTTTCATTGGCTCGTTTTAAATCGGCCGCTGCACCTTGCTTTGCTTGTATTAAGTGATCACAATGCACTGTTGTGGGAACAGCAACATTTTTCTTACCTGCTTGCATAAACTGCAATAATGCCATTTGCGCGGTAGCATCTTGACATGCAATACGGTCTGGGGCAAAATCTACATAGTCTTTACCTCTAGTGAAAGCCTTGTTAGGCATGCCATCCCAAAGGTGATTGTAAAGAATTTTTTCTGAAAGGGTTAAGGGCTTGCCTACAACTTCACGTGCTTTTTCTACACGTTCTGCCATTTGAGCATACACCTTTTTGATCATATCAATATCGAAAGCCATATTTTTTCGGTTTTAAGTTTTGAAGTAAAATTATGGTAAAGCTTACCATTTACAAGTCTTGCGAAGGTACAAAATTTTGAAATATTTTGAAAATATACAACGGAATTGCTTTTTTATTAAAAAAAATTCAATAATTGAGAACCTATTGAAAGATAATTGATTAATTCGACAATAGCAACGCCCTAAAATTATCAATTTGAAAATGAAGGCGTTAATTTACAGGATGGCTATTTGCTGAAATTGAGATTAATTACACACTTTTAGCTACTAATATGGTAAAAAAGTATAACCAAGGTTTCAGAAAGCCTGGCTTACATACATACTACTATCCCTGAAAATTTCATTTCGAGTGGCGATACTCCTGTATAAGTCTGCTAATAGCTACAATGATAGCAAGAAGTTGAAATACAAAAGCAATTACTAGGAGTGTGGGAGCGTTCAAAAATTCATATCCCCAATGTAACATTTTGAATATTGCTCCCAAAATATAGAATGCAATACCTATAAGAAACAAAATAATAGGAACAATAAATTTTTTAAACATTAATACAAACTTTTTATGATTTCTTCAATAGAAAGTCCTTCGGCTTCTGCTTTGTAGTTTTTAATGAGACGGTGACGTAAGATACCAATGGCTACCTTTTGTACGTCTTCAATATCTGGTGAGAATTTTCCGTGTAATGCAGCATTTGCTTTAGCTCCCAGAATCAAGTTCTGTGAAGCACGCGGCCCCGCTCCCCAATCTACATAGTTTTTTATTATTTCGGGTGCACCCGGACTAGTAGGTCTTGTTTTACCTACCAGTGTCACTGCATATTCTACCACATTATCTGCTACCGGAATTTTTCTAATAAGTTGTTGGAAATCTATAATCTCTTGCGAAGAGAATAATGCGTTTACTTGCTGTGAGGTTCCTCCAGTAGTAATTTTAACGACTTCTACTTCTTCAGCAAAGCTTGGATAGTCTAAATTTATCGCAAACATAAAACGGTCTAACTGGGCTTCAGGCAATGGGTAGGTACCTTCTTGCTCAATAGGATTTTGAGTAGCTAAAACAAAATAAGGTAAATCTAATTTGTAGTGATTTCCGGCAATGGTAACCGCTCGTTCCTGCATTGCTTCTAGTAAGGCAGCCTGTGTTTTTGGAGGCGTACGGTTAATCTCATCTGCTAAAATGATATTGGAGAAGATGGGACCTTTAATGAACTTAAATGTTCTGTTTTCATCTAAAATTTCAGAACCTAATATATCACTAGGCATTAAATCTGGCGTAAACTGAATACGTTTAAATTGCAGTCCAAGCGCTTGCGCCACAGTATTTACAAGTAACGTTTTGGCAAGACCTGGCACTCCAATTAGTAGTGCGTGACCCCCAGAAAAAACAGATAATAATACCTGCTCTACAACTTCATCCTGTCCTACAATTACTTTTTTTATTTCTTGCCTAAGGGCATTATATTTTTTTACGAGTTGCTCTACTGCCGCTACGTCTCCCATAATGTATTTTAATTACTTGTTTTAATCCAATCGCTCGAAAATTCGCAGTCCTGATAATCTTCATTCACGCTTATGTAGGTCTGCTTAATTTGTTTGTTCTGCCAAGTTTCTATGGCTCTAATTTGCTTTTCTTTTAGGGCAAGTTCTTGAATACGCTCGTAATCTTTAACATACTCTGCAGGATGTTCTTCGTAACGCTTGTTTACGGTATAAATTTTGAATGTTGCTTTTCCTGTTCTATCTCTTTCTACAAAAACTTTAGAGACTTCATCTTCGGCAAGGTTGTATACTTTGGCACTTAGGTCTGGATCCATTTTGGTTAGATCGAACTTGGTGTCGAAGGTTACTGGGTTTATTAATTGCCCACCATTGTTGCGTGTTTCTACCTCTTCGGAATACAAACGAGCAGCTTCTGCAAATGGAATTGTTCCATCGGCTATCCCAGTTCTTACTTTCTCTATTTTTTCTTTTGCTTTATCGATACTCCATTGTGGCACTTCAGGATAGATAAGAATGTGACGTACATCTACTTCCTGACCTCTAATTTTATCTACCTTAAGGATATGGTACCCAAAAATTGTCTCAAAAGGTTCACTTATTTCACCTTCTAGTAATGAGAATGCTTGATCTTTAAATTCTTTAACGTATTGAGAATTTCTTTTGACCCCTTCTATTAAACCACCACGGGTTTTGGAACCATCCTCGGAATACAAACCAGCTTTTGTAGCAAAACTAACACCATTGTTAATGATGTCTTCGCGCATTTGGTTAAGCCTATCAATAGCGGTTTGTTTTGCCTCTTTTGGTACTTCTGGTTCTACTACAATTTGTGCAACTTCCACTTCTGCACTAAATACAGGGCGTTCGTCTTCTGGAATTGCAAAAAAGAATTCTCTAACTTCTTCGGGTGTGATTTCAACATTTTCTACTACTTTAGCTTGCATTCTTCCAGCGAGTTTCAAATTTTTTCTTGCTTCAAAAAATTCACTTCTTAACTCGGGAAGGCTATTTTTTCGGTAAAATTTAAGCAACTTTTCTTCTGATCCTAGTTCTGCAATCGAATATTGCAACATTTGGTCTACCTCTGGATTTATTTCTCCATCACTAACTACAATACTATCCTGTACTGCCTGGTGCAAATAGAGTTTGTCTTCCATAAGCTTTCCAATTAATTGACATCTTGTAATGTCTTCTACGGAAACACCTTGTTGCTGAAATTCTAAATATCCTTTGTCAATATCGCTGTCTAATACTACGTAATCGCCTACTACAGCAGCTACACCTTCTACCTTATATCGTGAAAAAGGTTCTTTAATGGTATCTGTTTTTACCATGGCTGTAGTGGTAACAGTAGAGTCTACCATTACTTCCTCTTGTGCTTGCGCTTGTGCAAATACGGCGGTACATACTACCAAAAAAGCTAGTATTTTATTCATTTTCATAAATTTCAAAATTGTTATTTTTAATTGCATCTGTAGTAATATCTTTTTCTAATTTTTTTATTAGATCCAACTTTCTTTTGTTAAGAAGAATCTGTTCAATGGTAGGTTTTACATATAATAAAGGGGCTATATCACTAGGATTAAGCCTATCTTCAATTTTCAGTAAATATACTCCTAATGAGTCTTGTAAGCGGATAAAATTGGATTTTTTTAACTTTTGTTCGTCCGTGATTTGTAAGATAGGAAGTGCCATTTCAAGCGATTCTCGTTTTACCCAAGTACTATCGTTAAGGTTAAAACTTTTGTATTGTATACTTTCGGCCATCAAATCTTTCTTGTCCTTTGCATTAAAGCGTTCTATTTTTTGAGAGGTTTGCGTAAAATTTGTAAAGTCTTTATCTATTTGAATATACCGCACTTTAAATAACTGATCGTTCAGTTTAAAATTTTGTTTGTTTTCCTCATAAAAATTTTCAAGTTCATATTGCGAAACTGTGCTATCTAATTGCTTGCTGATAATAGTATTTTTATAAGCTTCTGTATACAAATCCCGTTTGTATTCTGCTATTAGTTTATTATAATTTTCTTGTTTGTTTTCAGGAATATTAATAATGGCTTGATCCATTAAAATTTGCTGGGTAGCCCATCTGTTAATATAATTACTAACTATTAAGGTACTATCCTCTTGTGATGCATTTTCAGAAATAAGAGCTGCAATATCTTCCTGATACAAATATGAATTGTTTACCCTAGCAATGGGTACTCGGTCGTCCTTTTCCTTAAAATAATCGCAACTAGAAACTAGTATACAAACGCATAATAGGTATCCTGTTATTTTCATTAGTTATCTATTTCCTTTTTAAGTTTTTTCAAGGTTTTCTTGTTAACCGTTACGTTATATTTTTCTCTAAGACTTTTAACCCAATCTTCTTCAACTTTTACCTGGTAATCGCTTAATACTCTTCCACGTACATCGTCTAGGCTTTTTTGCATGGGTGGTAAAATTTCCATAACGTTCACTACTGTAAATGTTGTTCCATTCACATACGTTTTCGATACGCCTTCTTGTTTTACAAAGCCACTTGGTAACGTTTTGTTTGAAAGCTCAAATTTTCCGTGGGTTACTATTGCTTTTACATTAGTGCCATTGTTTAAGGCTTTCTTTATTTCTTCAGCATTTTTGCCTTGCTGGAGCATGTCTCTTGCCTGATCTGCATATGCCTGTCTTGTAGCATTTACAATAATTGCATCTACACGTTCTTCCCAACTAAAGGTCGTTCTATTCTCATCAAAATACTTTTGAAGACCAATCGTGTCATTTTTAGCCTTGTTCCAAATATTATCTTTCATCAAATCGAAAATGAGCAAACCATCACGATATTCATTAATAATAGCAGCGTAATCTTCGTCTTTTTTCTCTAAATCATTTCTGTAATATTCTTTTAAAGCGTCTCTTTCAAAAGAATCGTAATAGCTTAACAATGCTTCGCCTATGGTGTTAAACTTTACCCTTCGCTTTTGCGTAGCGGTGATATACTCTGCAAAATCAAGGTATGTTTTAGATTCTTTTTCACCTATGGTGAATATTATTTTATCTCCTTGACTTCCCATCGGTTTCATAATCCATTGTCCGTTGCGTAAAGAATCGTTTACATAGCTTTTGAAAAACTCCAAATAAGGATCTCCTAATGTAAACCCATATTTTTCTTTAATATTATTCTTAACCGCTGCCGTTACAATTTTTGAGCGGGCTCCATCTTTTACTTTTTTTTCTAAAAACTCCTTTTCTTCTTCAAAACTTGTTTGATCTAGTATGTTGTCCAATCGTGCTATATGCCAACCATCCTCACTTTTAAATGGTTTGGTTACATCTCCTTCTTTCTTAATATTAAATATTTCTGTTTCAAACAATTTTGAGCGCAATTCTCCTTTGCCAAAAGGACGCAAACTTCCGCCCTTTGTTGCAGAACCTTTATCATCTGAATATTGTTTGGCTAAATCCTCAAATTTTTCACCCTGCTGGAGTAGTTGATAAATTTCCTCGATACGCTCTTTAGGATCAAAAGTTCTGGTTTCATCTTCCTTATCAAAAACCATAATATGAGACACGATACGTTTTGGTTCTCGTATTCGTATATCATTAACTTTAAGTATATGATATCCAAATTGGGTTCTCACAATCTCAGAAATGCCTCCCTTTTTTGTATTGTATGCAGCTGTTTCGAAAGGATATACCATAGAAAAAACCGAGAAATACCCTAAGTCACCTGCTGTTTGTTTGGCATTAGGCTCTTCAGAATTTTCTCTAGTCAAAGTTTCAAAATCTTCTCCTTTTAGTGCACGTTCCCGTAATTTTTCTATTTTTTGATAGGCTTTTAAAGTATCCGCAGGACTATCTGTAAACTTTGAAAGAACAAGAATATGGTTGGCATAAATTTCTTTAAGACCCCTATCATATGCCTCTTTTGCTAAGTCTGCTGTAACATTATCTTCATAGATATAATAACGTGAAAGTTGCTCCTGGTATTCACTCAATTCTTTCTTATATACTTTTTTTTCGTCTAGCTTTTGAGCATAAGCTTCTGTAACTTTTAGTTTATAGTCTATAAAAAGATCCAGATACCCATCTACAGTTTTCTGGTTTTCATCCTGAACTAAATCCAGATTCTTATTATAAACCCTTTTAAACTCTTTCACATAAACAGGTGCCCCATCTATAGTTAAAAGAACCTCATTTTTTTTCTGTCCGAAGAGAATAGTAGACACTAATAAAAAGGATACTAATAAAAAGAAAAATTTTTTCATAGGTTAAATTTTTTTTCTGAAATGTGTGCAAAAATAACAAATTATAGTGCTTTGTGAGGTTATTTTGTTAAACGTTTTTTAATCGAAATTAGTACTCTTACAGTCTTACCAAAATTAAATAGTTGTAACTTGTATTTACAATTTCTGTCTTTTATAGAAGTCAAAAAAAAAGTAATCTATACAAAGCAATAAATGAAGCTGTTAATTAGCAAAATAAATATGGAACGCATAAAACTACTATGGGATTTTAGAGGGCCAAATGCAGAGCCAATTGCCAAACATCACGCTATCCACCTGAAAGAATTTGTTGTAGCTGAAGGCCTACAAAACACCCTCTGCAACACTCAAAAGATGACCGAAATGTACTGGATTGCCTACTTGGTAGTAGATAAAGCACATATGAACGATTTGCGGGAACGTTTAAAACCCAACCGCGGACAACTATACACCGAATGAAAAGCTTTTTTAAAAATTTGTTTGAGTACAACCATCACTCGAATGCCGAAGTAATTAAACGCATCGTGTCCAATGAGGCACTTTATTCTGAAAAAGCGCAAATCTTAGTAAGCCATACCCTTAACGCACATCATATTTGGAATGCGAGAATTGAAGAGGTAGAAACCAAATTTAGTGTCTGGCAGCTCCACTCACTTAAAGAAGCCCTGGCAATAGATTTATACAACTTTAAAACAGCCAACGTAATTTTGGAAGTAAAAAATTTACAAAAAGTAATAGACTATACAAATTCTAAGGGTATTCACTTTCAGAATAAAATTCAGGATATCTTATTTCACATCATCAACCACAGTACCTACCATCGAGGCCAATTGATGAGCGAATTAAAACTACAAGGCTTCACTCCTATTACAACCGATTATATATTCTACAAGCGATAATTATCTAGAATAATTTGGCGACTCTTTGGTAATAGTCACATCATGCGGGTGGCTCTCATTAATCCCCGAAGCGGTTATTTTTACAAACCTGCCAGTCTCTTTTAAGGTCTCAATATCTTTACTTCCGCAGTAGCCCATCCCAGCTCTTAAACCACCAATAAACTGCGTCATGCTTTCCAGCAATTCGCCTTTATACGGTACACGACCTACAATGCCTTCTGGCACTAGTTTTTTAATATCGTCTTCTACATCCTGGAAATAACGGTCTTTAGAGCCTTTTTTCATTGCTTCTACAGATCCCATTCCACGGTAGCTTTTAAACTTTCTGCCTTCATAAATAATGGTTTCCCCTGGAGATTCTTTGGTTCCAGCCAATAACGACCCTAACATCACACAATCTGCTCCTGCTGCAATGGCTTTAGGAATGTCTCCTGTATAGCGTATTCCTCCATCTGCAATCACTGGAACTCCAGAGCCTTTAATAGCAGCAGCTACTTCCATTACAGCTGAAAACTGCGGAAATCCGACACCCGCAACAACCCTGGTTGTACAAATTGAACCTGGGCCAATACCTACCTTTACAGCATCTGCGCCAGCATCTACCAGGTATTTTGCAGCTTCTGGTGTCGCAATATTACCAACCACAACATCTAAGTCTGGAAATCGCTTTTTTACTTCTTTTAAAACCGTAACCACGCCTTTTGTATGACCGTGAGCAGTATCAATAATTACGGCGTCTACTTGTGCGTGTACCAGCGCTTCGGCACGTTCTACGGCATCTGCTGTAACTCCTAATGCAGCGGCAACACGCAACCTCCCATAACTATCCTTATTAGCCATTGGTTTTTGAGTGAGCTTAGTAATGTCACGGAAGGTGATTAACCCCAACAACATATTATCATCATTTACTACCGGTAGTTTTTCAATTTTATTCTTCTGAAGAATTATCTCTGCTTCTTTTAAGGAAGTTCCTTCTGCAACAGTCACCAGATTTTCTGAAGTCATGATATCACTCAACTTACGGTCTAAGTTTTTTTCAAATCTTAGATCCCGATTAGTTACAATTCCAATAAGTTTCCCCGCATCGTCAATAATAGGTATTCCTCCAATACTATATTCTCGCATTGTTTTTTGAGCATCCCCAACATTATTGTCTTTTTTAAGAGTCACAGGATCTTGAATCATTCCACTTTCGGCACGTTTTACTTTCCGCACTTCGGCAGCCTGTTGTTTAATAGACATGTTTTTATGCAGTACCCCAATTCCACCTTCACGGGCAATGGCAATAGCCATAGCACTTTCGGTCACGGTATCCATCGCTGCAGAAACGATTGGTACGTTGAGCGTAATGTTACGTGAAAACTTTGTTTTAATGGAAACATCCCTTGGTAATACTTCGGAATAGGCAGGTACTAAAAGTACGTCATCGTATGTTAAACCTTCGCCTAGAATTTTGTTTTCGTGTGCAGTCATCGCAATTAAATTAACTTCCGGAGTATCGGAAAGGGGTTACTGTTTAATTGCGTGCAAAATTACAATTAAATGTTGAGCTTTCTGTATTTTCTATTTTAAAACGTAAACTGTAGCCCAGCATACCAGGTCCGTGTTTGGCTTGGGATAATCCCGGGTCCTGGGTATCCGGTGGCACGACGTACAAAGTAACTGTTGTCTAAGACGTTATTGATACCCGTTTCCAGACGAAACATTTTATAGGTATAACTCAACGAAAGATCCAAAATATCATACGCAGGAATCTCGCCCACAATCCCACTCTGACTTGCAAAATCACGCTCACTATTGGTAGCATCTGTAAATTGTTTGCTCAAATAGGTATATTGAATACTTCCAAGAAAATCTTTATAACCGAAGTTAAGCCCCGTTTTTAAATTAATTTTCGGGATAAATTCCACTTCGTTTCCTTCTACGTTGTTCTCTTCGGAAGAAGTGTATTCAGAATCTGTTACCGCTAGGTTTGAAAATATATTTAATCGAACATCTTCGTTTGCTGAAAAAGTGTTCCAAATATTCCAGTCTATAAAACTTTCCAGTCCGTAGGTTACTGCATCGCCAATATTTCCTCGGAATCGCTCTTGCTGAATATCACTCACAGCTCGTAAAATCACCCCTAGCCTATCCTCGTAGCTCAAATAGAAAGCACCAACATCATACCGCACCACCTTTTTGAAAGTTCCTCTTAGTCCTACATCTGCCGTAAACCCTTTTTCGTCTGTAATATTTGGATCTACTGTTAATGACGGATTGGTAACCCTGATATCATTAAACGTAACCGAACGGTAATTCTGACTCACATTTCCGTAAACTTCCAACGCACGGTTTGCTTTGTAGCTTAACCCTACGCCAGCCAACACAAACGAACGATCAAAATTTCGGTTATCGGGCAAAGTTTCATTTAATATTGGATTGCCTGCATTATCAAAATTGATGCGCTTGTAGGTTCCTTCACTTTCAGTTTTTATATACTCAAAACGGAAACCTGGTGTAACTGAAAATTTATCAGTCAGCTGAAAAATATTCTCTCCAAAAACAGCAAGATTGAGGTTGGGAAATGTAAAATCACTCTGTCTTGGGTAGTCAGGAAAGTCTGCATCAGCAAAACTGAAATCAGCATCTGCTCCATTGGTTCCCGGACCTTGACGCTCTTCGTTATTAGATTGATAGTATTTTGCACCCACCAAGACTGTGTTCTCGTTTTCAAATAAATTATAGCGGGTGATAAAACGTCCTTCCGCTCCCCAGTTCCTGAATTTACCAACAATCAATTCTCGTGGTGCGTCTAAATCGTCAGTTTGAGACACTCTATTTTCTCTAAAACCCACACTTTTTCTGGAAGCGTCCAGTGCAAAAAGATTCAAACTCATTTCCGTTTTCTCTGAAAATTGATGCTCCAGTAACAGTGAGAACAATTTCCAATCTACTTTAAACCAATTTCTAGTTCGGTTGCTGAAGGTTGGGTCTTCTTCAAATTGACTATCAGTTAATCCACCAGGTTGCTGCGCCAGATAATCCAAAAAGCTGAATTCCCCTGTAATCTTGGTTTTATCAGAAATCTCATAACTCACTTTTCCGAAGGCATTGTAACTATCAAATTGCGAATTGGGTCTAAAATCGTTTCCTGTTTTATAGTTGAAATAGGTATAATACCCAACTTTGCCCACCGTACCGCTCAAACTATTAAAGCTTGTAAATAAGTCGTTGCTACCCAATGTTTGTCTCGAAATCCATTCCATTTTTTTGTTGGGATTGGGCTGTTTCAGTTTAAAATTTATGAGTCCGCCAAACTGCGTTCCGTATTGTAAGGATGCAGCGCCGCGTACTACTTCAATCTGTTCAATTGCTTCGGCCGGCGGGGTGTAGTAACTTTCGGGATAGCCTAAAACATCTGCTGAAATATCATATCCATTCTGTCGCGTATTGAAATTGGCAGTCCGATTTGGATTTAACCCGCGACCGCCAATGTTGAGTTGTAAGCCTGCATCATTATTTTCGTAAATATTAAGCCCCACCACTTGTGCATAAATCTGACGTGCATTTCCAGCAGCAAGGTTTGCCGTAAGGTTGTCCATTACCACTACTTCACTTTTCTTTCCAGCATAGATAGCAGTTCCTTCAACATCTCGTAATTGTTTAAGGGCAAAAATGCGCTCTTTTCGTTTGGTGATAAGTACTTCTGAAAGCGTTTCGCCTAACTGCGGCAATTGAAAATTGAGGGAGGTGGTTTCAGTAAGATTGATATTTTTTTCCTCCAGTTCATATTCAAAACTGAAAACCACTACGGTGTGATTTCCCTGCGGAAGGTCTTCAAAAACAAAGACTCCTTCTGCATTGGTTTTTGTGCTTTTTGAAAGATTGGTTATGTAGACTTCAGCATTAGCGATGGGCGCTCCGTTTGCTTCGGTTGTAACAGTTCCGCTCAATGAAAATTGTGCAGCAAGAGATAGCGAAATACAACTGAATATTATAAAAACTACTATTTTCATGGCTTATAAACCTTTAATGGTATCGTTAAACGGAAGGATGAAATCTTTGTGTGCAAAGCTCTCTTTCACTTCCAATAAATTTACTGTGGGATCAATATAGGGCGCGCTCAATCTGCCATTGAGCGCTACATAACTTTCAACATATACCTCCAGGTTTTGGTGCCCTTGTGAGGAAAAATGGTCGCCTAAATAGTGTGCGTATTGTAGTATAAAATCAGGCTGAAAACTCATTTGCTTTTCCTGAAATGCATTTAAAAAGTCAGAATTATCCACCAAAAACTGTTTGCCTGTTTTTCCATCTTTCACTTTAAATTGGGCATATCCCGCTTTCTCCATCAACATAACGCGCCATGAAAAACGGTAGCCTTCTTCCGTCCAAAACAACTCGCCAGGATACACCAAATAGCGCCACGGAAATACCAGTTGAAACACTATAAATGCGCCCACCACATAATATTGAAATTTGCGTATTCCAGCTACGGAACTAGTTTTCACTTTAGCATCCCAGCTGTCTTTTGAAATTTTGAATACTTTGGAAATAAACGATAGAATTTTATGATGAAATCTGGCATCAAAAAAGATAAGGGCACTTACAATCATTATAAAAGGAAACATGCCAATTGGGAACAAAACCCGCGTTAATACGTGAAAAACGACAACTAAAATGAAGCCAAGCCATCGCGTCTTTCGGTACCATAATAAAAATGGAATAGCGAGATCGTATCCCGCACCGCCCCAACTAAAGGCATACTGCACCCACTCTTGCTGCAACAAATCACCTAAAAAAGGAATATCATACTTGGAGGGCAACCATATTTTTAACGGCATAGCTTTTACCAGCCAATCGCTGTTTAATTTTGCTAAGCCTGCAAATAAATAAACGATACTCAATAAAATCTTAATGGAATCGATGGACCATTGTGGAATATAAAAACTTGCTTTCTTCGGGTTTTGTTTTGCTTCTATAGAAAAGTACCGATGCGCTGGTAGGAAGATTAGTAGAAATGAAAGACAGCTTATAAAATAATAGTGATTGAGATAGGTGGTTTTATCCATGAACTCTATATAGGTGAAGCTCAAAAAGAAGATGATAATTGAGATTCGGTATTTATATCCCACTGCTACCAGCAGCGCAGAAATACCACAAACCGCAAACAAAACATAGGTAAAATTACCTAAGGGTTGCACCCACTCAAAACCGTAATAACTAAAATGAACCTTAGGCTCCAGGTATAATTTTTCGATCCAGCCGTGTGCCCAGAAACGGACAAGACTCGCAAAAAGCATCACACCAAAAAAAATACGAAAGACCGCCAATGGGGCAGCCTCTGTATTTTTGTTTAGATATGTTCGGAGTAAATTAATAAGATACTTATTTTATGATATTCTTGAAAATGAAACACGACTATTTAGAACCAGGAGACACGACTGATAGTAAACAAAACCTAATCTTCTGATTACTGCATACTAATTTACTGACTACAAATTCACTAAAACTAGTCTCCATCTGCATCCACGAAATCTACATCAATACTCAACGCTTGTAGCATATCTACTTTTAAGAGGATTACGTTACGTTGCAATTCGTCATACGTTTCTAACATTTTTCCGTTGTCCATTTGTATCTGGTTTGTAAAATCCGAATCCAAACCATTCAATTTACTTTTTGTAGTTGCGAATTGTGCCAAAATCAACCCACTTAAATCTTCACCATTTTTTATGGTATTCAAAAAATTGAGATAGGAAGCATAACTAGGACCTGTTTGATTTCCGCTAAAAGATTGTCCTCTAAAGAAACGTTCCGTAGCGTTTAAACCTGCTACTGCGAGTGTTTTTGAGAAGTCTTTGGTATAAAATGCTTCCACCGTATTTGGAAGTGGGGCGTTTGAAAACACGCCGGCAGGAATACCAATCTTTCCAGCTCGTAATGACTTTTCATAGTAGAAAATAAAATCGTTTGTTAATTTGTCTACAGACGCCGAAGCGGAAGAACCGTTGTTATTTACAAAATCGTCACGAAAGCCTCCAGTCCATGAGTCTCTTACATTAGTTGCAAGATCCAGAATGCTATTGGTTAATGCAGTAAGGTAGTCTCTATTTTTTTCGGCATTTGGATGTGTTGTATAAAAATCTAAAATTTCAGCATCGGTCGAACCTACACCATATATCATATAATCTATGGCAGGAAATCCTTGTGCATCATTGGTGGATGGAAGCGTGAAATCTGTGTTTCCGGAAATACTAAATGATTCAATTTCTGAAACATTGGTTGGATAGGTATTCATCCTGTCTCTAAATCGTACCGTTTCTGCAGGGCCAATTTCAAACATAGAAATATTTTGAAAAGCTATGTAAGCATCTTTGTATGCATTTCGAACAGCTGTTAATGTTGCTTGATCTGGTGTTTGAATAAATGAACCTGAACGTGTAGAAAGCAAAGCAACATCTGCTGTAAATTGATTATAAGAAGGCACAATACTATTGTCTGCCCAATGTACGAGCATGGCCGAGCGGTCAAAACTATCTTCTGCTACTTCTGGTGTACTCTCGTCACTTTTTGAACAAGCGTAGATTGCTGTTATAAAGGTGAATACTATTAAAATTTTTCTCATTGTCAGTTTATTTAAAGCTTGCAAAAGTACTAAATAGCAACCTATTTCATTGCAGGAAATAGGTTGCTTTGGCTATTTGTAAAAAAAAACTACTCTGTGCTGGCAGCTTCTGTTACAGTAAATGAAAATTTTGCGGCAATGGCTTCAGAAACGGTATCCAAGCTAGCTGGAGTGATATCCCAAAAACCATTTGCACCGTCGCTCATTAAATCGGAAATAAGACCATCTACTTCACTTCTACTGAAGAAAGAGACCCCATCTGAATTGTTTCTTGTAAATCGAAGGCTGTATACAAAACCATAGGCCTCAGAAAGATCGTGGAAGGCTCCTCCCATATCGCCATTTGTAATAGCAGTCTTACCATTTTGAAGATAGTAGATGCCGCGAATGGCAATTACTTCTGAAACTTTTTGACGAATAATCGCTGCTTGCTCATCGCGGACTTCGTAATTCTTGGCAACAATAGCAGCTCTACCCAATTTGAAGGCATTGTAAATAGTTAAGGCAATTCCATCAAAATCTGAATCATCGTTTACACGACCTACATATTCATTTAAAAAACTATCGTCTTCACCAATAGTTGCTATAGGATTCGCCGGATTAGCACTGGCACCAAATAAATAACCATATGCCTCGTCCCATTTGTGTTCCATTGTGGTATATAAATTGTCACCTTCGGTAATGTCATTATCGTTCGTATCACGGTTATCTGCTTCATCAAGAACTGCTGTACTTAAATAATTATTTAGCATCTGATCCATCATTAAAGCTCCAATCAATCCTTTGGCGAAGGCCTGGTTCATTTCAAGTCCTTTTCCGGTAACATATCTCACTGAAGATCCATCTGCAATTTGTCCCGCAACTCCTGGAGCGGCGGCTGTATTCTGATTTGGAAACACTTCATTAATTTGGGTTGAAATATACCCATCGAACGTACTCTTTATTTGTGAAGCTTCTGTAGCATTTGCTCCAAAAAAATCTTTGGAGGCTGCTATTTTGCTACGCACATTTTTATCGGAGGCATTTAAATTTGCATCACTAAAATCGTTTGCTCCTTCCTCGTGAGCGAACATAGCTTGTAATGAAGTTTCGGTAGTATTATCAAAGTCTTTAAAGGCTCCTAAAATTTCATCGGCCATTAAGATACGAGTGGTTTGTCCGCTAAAAGAGACTGTAGATGCGCCGTCGCGTTCAAATACGTAGGTTGCTGGAGCTTCAACATTTGTTGAGATAGCAGTTCCGCTATCGTCATCTGAACTACAAGAGGTGAATACTGCTGCGGCTATAATTGCAGGAATAATTAATTTTTTCATTTTAATTTTATTTAGACTGAATATAAATAGTTGATTATTTCAGCGCAAAAATAAAAAGCAAAATGAAAACTCACAAGCTTATTTAGAACTAATTTAAATAAAAATAGTGTTTTTTATGGATTGAGAGAAACCTCAAGTTGTCCTTTGTATTTAAGTCGTGTTAAACCAGCCCATTGGAGAATAAGTTTGGTGTCATTTTCAGAAAGATCTCCGTGTAACCAGGTGTACGTATCTAGTGGCATCTCCCCTTCTTCTACAAATTCTATCAATTCTTCTAGTTTATGATCTTTCTTTTTAATGGAATAGGTATTCCATTCAGACACATTAAAATGTCCTTTCCCGTGTTCTATATGCTCATCCAGCCACAATGAAACTGGAGCAATTTCAGAGTACCAAGGATATTGTGTTTGATTACTATGGCAATCATAACAGTTATTTTTTAATAGTTCAGCAACTTCAGGGCTAGGCACTGTTTCTTTTTCAAAAGCCATCACACTTTCATACCCGCCATTGTTTTTCTCGGGTCGTATAAATTGAATAATCACCAAAGCAGCCAAAGCTAAAAGCAAAAAATAACGTACAAATTTGTTCATAGGGATTTGTTTTATGGATTCAAAACTACTTATTATTTAGAACTAATCTAATAAAAAAATAGCATCTTATTGTTCGTCTTTCAAGTAATTAATGACCGCTTTTCTAATATCACCAGCCATTTCACTTTCTGAAGGCTTATAAATAGCTATAATACCTTCATTTTCTGGAGTCAAAAAAGGGATGTCAAAACCCTTCAGCAGAAAATCACTTATGGCAGCGGTATAAATTATTTCATCTCCAATAGGGCTTCCTTTTAATAGCCAAGGCCCATCATTGGACTCTTTAGCGACAGACATACGGTGTAGATACGCACCTGTTCCTGTATGAGATTCGCCATAATCTAATACTTTTTTAAGTAAACTTCCTTTCAGTTTTATTGTATAGATACTCCCGCCAAAGGGCAATACTCTAAAAATATCTAGACTCGTTACATCACCTTCCAGCCTATCGTCTAACCTAAAGGAACCACCATTTACAAAGACCAAATCCACGTCATCTTTATATGCATAGGCCATTCCTTTCGTAATGAGTTGGCCTAGGTTGGTTTGGGTACTTCTATTGGCGCTATCGGTTCCATCAAGAGGTGGTATCGCTTTATAAATAACTTCATAAGGATTGGATATTACTTCTTTAATTTTTTCATCCAGAATGCTATTCCATGAATCAACAACTGCTTTTACTTTGGGGGACGATGCCGTTTTATCTGTAATAGGAACTAATTCTGAAACTATATTTAATTTTTTAGTATTCAATGGATAGGTAAACGTATGCACATACACGGTCTTAGCATTAGCATCTGCTTTCACGATATTTGTATTATGTACGCTCACTAACATATGATTATGTTCGTGACCACCCATTAATAAAGGAATTTGAGGTAGTGCATTCGCCACTTTGGTATCTTGTTCCAGCGTTAAATGCGTAAGTCCTAAAATAACATCGGTTTTTTGCGCTTCTAACGTAAGAAAAGCAGTGTTAGCCTCAACCAAATAGTCACTATAAAAAACATAATCCTGTGGATTAGAATCTATAGTCACACTAAACAAACCAACGGTAAGAGCTGTGGTATCTGCTTTTTTAATCTGAAAGGTATAGGTATCCGGAATTCGAATAGAGTCCCCATCTTTAATGGTATAAAAGCTCATAGGCCCTTCTTTGGTTTGCTGAAAGACATTGGCAGACGTCCAGGCAAATTCAGATTCATTTAATCGTTTTTGAAGATCGTCTGGTTTTAAATCAAATTCATGATTTCCGAAGGTTGCCAGATCCACTTCCATAGCATTCATAACATCTATCATATGCTTTCCCCGAATAGTTTCTCCATCAACTTTAATAGTTCCTAATAGCGACGGATTTAAAAAATCACCCGCCATTACTAAAAAAGTATTTGGGTTTTCAGCTTTTATAGAGTCTACTACATGAGCCACACGTGCTAGCCCACCATACTTACCACCGCTCAATGGTGCTATTTCATAAACGTCGTTCATTTGAACTATTTTGAAAACGATGGTAGTCTCTTTTGTTTTTGTAGCTGGCGAAGGAGTTTTACAGCTGAAACAAAGTACAAAGAGCAGCGAAAAGAGAAAGGAGATTTTTTTAAACGCTTTCTTTAAAACTATTGTTGGTATTGGTTTCATCTTCGGTTGAGTTAATGATAAGTGCTAAAAATTTTAGTAGCTTCGTTATAGGAGCTCTCAAAAGACATTGGGTTAATGTTGGTAGCTACCTTTTCAGCAGTAAAAAAGCTAAGCATTTTTTCAGTAGGCATATTTCCTGTAAGCTCGTCTTTTGCCATTGGGCAACCTCCAAAACCTTGGATTGCACCATCAAACCTTCTACATCCTGAAGTATAGGCGGCTTGTATTTTTTCGTGCCAGGCCGTTGGAGTCGTGTGTAAATGCGCGCCAAACTCTATTTGCGGGTACGCAGGTATTAAATCTTTAAATAAATAGGTAATAATTTCTGGGGTAGACGTCCCTACGGTATCACTAAGCGACAAAATGGTTACACCCATCTCTGCAAGTTTCTCTGCCCACTCTCCTACTATTTCTACATTCCATGGATCGCCATACGGATTTCCAAATCCCATAGATAAATACGTCACAACTTCTTTGTTCTGAATAGCCGCTAACTCTAAAATCTCTTTCAAAATCTCAATAGATTGCTCAATAGTTTTATGGGTGTTACGCATTTGAAAATTCTCAGAAATTGAAAAGGGATATCCTAAATACTGAATTTCCGGATGCATCAGCGCAGCTTCGGCACCTCTTACATTGGCAACGATAGCCAGCAGTTTACTTTCGGTACTGGATAAATCTAACTTGCTTAAAACCTTCGCGGTATCCGTCATTTGCGGAATAGCCTTTGGTGAGACAAAACTCCCAAAGTCTATGGTGTCAAACCCACAGCGTAAAAGAGATTGGATGTATTGTACTTTTTGTTCGGTAGGAATCCAGTCTTTAATGCCTTGCATGGCATCCCGAGGACATTCTATAATTTTTACATTTTGCATCACTTTCAAAGATAGTATTTGAACCACTAATTATGAAGTTCGATCTACGATTTTCTGAAAAAAATATACGTATAGGAGAGAAAAGAATATAGAAAATAGAAAAATGAGGGTAGGACTTCATATAAAAATAAATACTGCAATTCCAACAAAAACAATTATTTGAAGCCACTTTAAAATTAATCCCACGCTTTTATGGGCTTTTAAATACGCTGAAATACTCCCAGCTAACAATGCTATAGTGCTAAAAATTAGAAATGAAAGAACCATAAAAACTCCACCTAAAATAAAAAACTGAAGCGCAGTTCCCTCCGTAGGATTCCAAAGAAACGCTGGAAAAAAAGCTATAAAAAAGAGCATCACTTTTGGATTTACTAAATTCATAAATACGCCAATTTTGAAGTAACGCCAATTCGATTTTTTTTGTGCAGTGTCTTCGTGTATAGCTATTGAAGCCTCTGCTCTAAAAATTTTATAGGCTAAGTAAAGTAAGTAGCCCGCACCTATACATTTTATAATAAAAAAGAGGTTTGGCGAAGCAGCTATTATAGCCGAAATTCCAAAAGCGAGCAATGCAGTATGCACAATACAGCCGCTAATGAGACCTGCCGTTGTGGCAATACCACTACTACTACCGTGCGCTAACGATTGGGTGAGCACATAAATATTATCGGGTCCTGGAGAGAGTGCTAATAGTAAAGTAGCAAAGGAAAAAGAAATTATTATTTCAATCATATTCTTAAAACTTCATGAAAGGAACAGTATTTGTTAGTACTTGTTATAGCAAACCAAATATCATGAAAAAAAATACACTTTTTGCCCTTTTCACCTTATTAACTTTCTCGCTAGGTATTTCACAATCTACCGCAACATACTCGGTAGTCTTCGAAAGCAACTGGTCTCAAGCTACACACCCGCACACTACTGGTAGTCTTCCTAGCGGTGCACACTGGTCTAAGTTAGTTGGTGCTACGCATACTAATGAAGTTAGTTTTTGGGAGATAAATAGTATTGCTTCAGCAGGTATTGAAGCAGTTGCCGAACAAGGAAGCAATGGTGCTTTTTTTGCTGAAATAAATGCTGCTATAGACGCCAATACTGCAAATAACCTAGTAGAGGGCCCTAGCTTAGGAACTGCGGCTGGACAAATGGTAATTAATACTATTGAAACCAATTCAGACTACCCTATGCTAACTTTGGTGAGTATGATTGCGCCAAGTCCAGATTGGATGATTGGAGTAAATAGTATAGCATTACTAGATTCTTTTGGAGAATGGCGAGAAAGCATTGTTATAGATTTATATCCAATAGATGCCGGAACCGATAGCGGTAATGACTATAGCTCTCCTAATGCAGATACAAACCCCAAACAAAACATTACGAGCGCTCAAGGAATTACACCTTTTTCAAATGAAAAAATCGGGACGTTAACTATTACGTTAAAAACTATTTTGGGTGTACATGATTCAAATAGTACAAAATTGAAACTTTTTCCAAATCCAACAAAAGGAGCTATTACTATTTCACTTAATAACGCTATTAAAACAATTGATATATACGATGTTCTTGGCAAAAAAGTGATGACAGCAAATGTTCAAAATGAAAAGACCTATACGCTGGATCTACAGGCACTATCCAACGGAGTATATATTGCACAGATTACAGATTTTACAAATGCTAAAGTAATAAAGAAAATAATTAAGCAGTAAGTAGCGCTTTGTTAATTTTAGCAATTAAAGAAGGCCCTTCATAAATAAAACCTGTGTATAGTTGAACCAAACTTGCACCTGCTTCAATTTTTTCCAGAGCATCTTCTGCAGAATGTATTCCTCCCACTCCAATTATTGGAAAGGCATTATTACTTTTTTCTGAAAGAAAACGAATCACTTCAGTGGCGCGCTTTGTTAAGGGTTTTCCACTTAATCCGCCTGCTTCAGATTTGTTTTCGGACTGAAGTCCCTCTCTGGAAATAGTTGTATTGGTTGCTATCACACCATCGATTTTCGTTTCAGCTACAATATCAATTATATCCAGCAACTGCTCGTTAGTTAA
The DNA here is from genome assembly GCF_050859505.1 of Rasiella sp. SM2506. GTDB lineage: Bacteria > Bacteroidota > Bacteroidia > Flavobacteriales > Flavobacteriaceae > Marinirhabdus. The sequence goes on from NZ_CP193934.1 coordinate 2,818,877, forward strand.
ATCTGGCGCAATTTTCAGTAAAATTGGTTTAGGATTTGGCATTTTAGAATTTGCAGTTTTTAAAACCTTTAAAAGTTTTGTAAGTGGCTCTTTATCTTGTAGGGCTCTTAAATTAGGCGTATTTGGCGAACTCACATTCACCACAAAATAATCTACATACGCAAACAAGGCTTCAAAGCAAATTAAATAATCGTTTACCGCCTCTTCGTTAGGGGTCACTTTGTTTTTACCTATGTTGCCACCAATTAAAACGTGCCCTTTTTCTCCTGGCTTTGGATTGTTTTTTAAGCGCGCTACAGCTTCAACAACACCACCATTGTTAAACCCCATTCGGTTTATAATAGCTTGGTCTTCTTTTAATCTAAAAAGTCTTTTTTTTGGATTACCGTTTTGGGGTTTTGGCGTCACCGTTCCTATTTCAATAAACCCGAAACCAAAATTTGCCAGTTCCTTGTACAGTTTTGCATCTTTATCGAATCCAGCAGCCAAACCCACTGGATTAGGAAATGTGAGACCAAATAAATTTCGCTCTAATTTTTTGTCGGTTCTTTTATAAATACTTCGGAAAATACTTGCAAACCCTAATTTATGAAGATTTTTGACCATTTTAAAAGTAGCGTAATGTACTTTTTCAGGATCTGATGTAAATAATAAGGGACGAAGAAGGGATTTGTACATGCTAAAATATTGTTGTGCAAAAATAGTATTAAAACCGTTAAAAATGTTTGGGTTATTCCGTTAATTTGTAAGGAAATTCAGAAGCTATGATAGATAAACAACACTTAATTAATAGATTTATAAAGTATGTTACTGTGGATACCGAAAGCGACCCGGAAAGCAATACAACACCCAGCACCGCAAAGCAATGGGATCTTGCCAAAGCATTGGTAGAAGAGTTAAAAGCTATAGGACTGCAAGAGGTAACTATAGACGAGAATGCCTATATTATGGCTACGCTACCTTCCAATATTGATGAGGATGTTCCTGTTATTGGTTTCGTTTCTCATTTTGATACTACGCCAGATTTTACTGGTGCCAATGTAAAGCCGCAAATTATCGAGAACTATGATGGCGGAGATATTGTTTTACATAAAGATAACAACATCATTCTGTCTCCAAAAGATTTTGACGATTTGCTTCAGTATAAAGGTCAAACCTTAATTACTACAGACGGTACTACCCTCTTGGGAGCCGATGATAAAGCAGGTATTGCCGAAATAGTTTCGGCTATGGAATATCTAGTGCAACATCCAGAAGTAAAACACGGAAAAATTAGAGTAGGCTTCACTCCAGATGAAGAAATTGGTCGTGGCGCTCATAAATTTGATGTAGAAAAATTCGGGGCAGATTGGGCTTACACTATGGACGGCAGCCAAATTGGTGAACTGGAATATGAAAATTTTAATGCCGCAGGAGCCGTAGTTACTGTAAAAGGTAAAATTGTACACCCAGGGTATGCCAAAGGAAAAATGGTGAATAGTATGTATATAGCCACAGACTATATTAACTCACTCCCAAGAATGGAAACACCAGAGCATACCGAAGACCGTCAAGGCTTCTTTCATTTGTATAGCATAAACGGAGAGGTAGATGGTACAAAAATGCAGTATATTATTAGAGACCATGATAAGGGGCATTTCGAGGCAAGAAAAGAAATGATGGTTAAATTGGCAGATGAATTAAATACACAATTTGAAAAAGAAGTCATCACGATTGAAATTAAAGACCAATATTTCAATATGCGTGAGAAGATTGAACCTGTAATGCACATTGTAGACATTGCCGAAGAAGCCATGAGGCAAGCAGGGATAAAACCTAATATTAAGCCCATTCGAGGGGGCACGGACGGTTCTCAACTTAGTTTTATGGGATTGCCTTGTCCAAATATTTTTGCAGGTGGCCATAACTTCCACGGACGTTATGAGTATGTTCCCGTTGAGAGTATGTTAAAGGCTATCGAGGTGATTGTGAATATTGCGCAGTTGATTCCGCAGAAAAAATAATAGAAAAATAAAAAGCATAAAAAAACCTCGCAATGTATATTGCGAGGTTTTTGTTTTATAAATACCTCTTATTTCTTTTCAATAATGGTACTGTTTTTATTTTCATTTAACTTCATGCTCAATTCCATAGAAAGAGCAGAACGCTCAAACTTCATTTTACCAGCACCAGATTCTATAATACAAGTCCCATCATCATTAAGATCAAGGATTTTACCATGCATTCCGCTTTTGGTAATCACTTTATCTCCTCGGTTAAGGTCTGCTGCAAATTTTTTCTCGTTTTTAGAGCGTTTCATTTGCGGTCGTATCATAAATAGATAGACAACCAAAAACATTAAGATGAGTGGGGCAAAACTTTGTAATGATTCCATAAATAAGGGTTAAGCTTTTATTAGTTTCCGCTTAATGGCGTTCCTGCTGAAGCACCATCTGTAGGATTTACAAAAGCTTTAATTTGTAACGTTTCTTTACCTGCCTTGGTGTTTGCTGTAATCGTAACCGTTTTACTTACTTGGTTTTTACCGGTACCATTAAATTTTACCAATAATTCACCTGAAGCTCCTGGAGCAACTGGTTCTTTTGTCCAAGTAGGAACAGTACATCCACAGCTACTCTTTGCATCAACAATTACCAAAGGAGCGTCCCCTGTATTTGTAAATGTAAATATGGTCTCTACGTTTGTTCCTTGGTCTATAGTACCAAAATCGTGAACTGTTTTCTCAAACTGCATTACTGGGGACTTCCCAGAGTTCTCGTCTCTGTCTGCCGCTGCTGCAACGTTTTCTTCTTTTACTTTTTCTGAAGCTTCGTCCTTACAAGATGTAAAAATGAATGCTGAAAGTACAGCGATGATCAAAAATGATTTTTTCATAGTATAACTTATTTAAAATTTCAATCGCAAAAATAACTATTTTTTGCCTTTATTGCAAACCACGGCCTATTTTATTTAAAGTCTTATTTTCTGTGAATTCCTTCACGAGTTTGTCTAGAATTCCATTGATAAAAATACTGCTCTTTGGTGTGCTGTACTCTTTGGAAACTTCCAGGTACTCATTAATCGTAACTCTCACGGGAATGGATGGAAAATATAAAAATTCTGCAATTCCCATTTTTAAAATTGTAAAATCAATTTCGGCGATACGCTCTTTGTCCCAATTAGGTGTTTTGCCGTCTATTTGAGACACTAATTTTTCTTCGTTTAAGATAACTTTTCGAAGTAATTGGATAGCATACTCCTTATCATCTTCATTTTTATACAACGCAGGAATAACGGCTGCGCTATTACCTTCTGAAATTTTACCCAGCATTTTTACGATAGCCGTATTTACAATGGGGAAATCGTCCACCCACGTAAGGCGTCTATCTTCAATATATTCGTATAATTTTTCGTTGGGAGCAATAACTTCTTTAAATACTTTCACCAGAAATGTTCTGTCTTCTTTAAATGAAGTTTCCGGTTGCGAAAGATAATCGGTATACCATTCTTTAGAAAGAAGGTCTCTGAAAAGGATAGCGATATACTCATCGTCTTCTTTCCAATAATTTAGTTTTTTCTTTTTTAAAATTTCTTGAAGAAAAGAATTTTCGGCTAAAAGCGCAATGGCTTTATTGTCTACAAATCTTCTGCTAGGATTTAATTCTAAAGCAGTAGCCAAATGTTTTTGTTGTGACTTTTGCAAATATGCCTCGGAATGATTCTTTAAAGCAACCATGCTTTGAAGCAATAGCACATAGAGATCGTGCATTTGCTCTATGCTATACCAAAGAAATTTTTCCTGCTTGTCCAGATCGGCGTGCTGCGTCTGGTTAAAAGCGTATACAGATTGTAAAACTTTAACCCTAATATGTCTTCTTGTGAGCATAGATTATAAAGAACTTTTTGTGTTGAAAAAAACAGCGCACAAAATTTAGTTTCGTGCGCTGCAAAGATACTATATTCTATAGCCGAAAAAACTATTTTTCGTTCTTTCTAGCATCAATTCTTGACTGAGCAATATCGAGGGCAGCTTGGTGCGTTGTGATATCTTTTGCTTCAGCATTTTTCAGTATTTCTAGTGTGGTGTTGTAGATGTTTTCAGTCTTACGGATAATTTCTTGTTTTCCGTAGTTCTCCAATTCGGCATATACATTAATAATTCCACCTGCGTTTATTAAGAAATCTGGTGCATATACAATACCTCTATCTTGTAAAATCTTACCATGTCTTAGCTCTTCAGCTAACTGGTTGTTTGCTGCTCCAGCAACTATTTTCGCTCTTAATTGGTGAATCGTAGTGTCGTTAATGGTTGCACCCAGTGCACAAGGGGCATAAATATCCATGTCTTCTGCATAGATATTATTACCTCCGTAGATAGCTACATTGTATTTATCTCTCACTTCTTCCAGACGTTCCTGGTTAATATCTGAGATGTATACCTTAGCACCTTCGTTTGACAAATGCTCTACTAAAGCTTCCCCAACATTTCCAATACCTTCTACATATACTGTCTTATCTTCCAGAATATCACTTCCGTAAGCGTATTTTGCAGCGGCCTTCATCCCCATAAACACACCGTAGGCGGTAATTGGTGATGGATTTCCTGCACCTCCTTTTTCTTCAGAGATTCCAGTAACATACGGAGTTACGGTACGTACCAAATCCATATCACTGGTAGCCATCCCCACATCTTCTGCAGTTATATACCTACCACTCAACGAATGTACAAACTCACCAAAACGCTTCATTAATTCGGGCGTTTTTTGAGTTTTTGCATCGCCAATAATTACGGCTTTACCACCTCCTAAGTTTAAACCTGTGATGGCAGATTTAAATGTCATACCACGAGAAAGACGCAAAACATCGTTTAAGGCATCCCACTCGCTATTGTATTGCCACATTCTGGTGCCTCCCAAAGCAGGTCCTAAGACCGTGTTGTGGATACCAATAATTGCTTTTAATCCCGTATCTTTGTCGTTGCAAAAAACAACTTGTTCGTGATTGTCAAAAGATAGTTGGCCAAAGACAGGAGCCATTTTTTTTAAGTCTTCTTTGTTCATTATATCCGTTACCATAAATTTGTTCAATTTTTAAGATATCCTCAAAAAGGACGTGCAAAAGTAGTCTTAAATTAATAATCCCGCAAAACAATAGTTGTTAAAACACTTATTTGTCACTAAAAATATTAGCTCTAAATGAAAGAATTACAGTACATTAACCGCTTTTTTATTAAATATAGAGGAAGGTTATTATTGGGGCTCATAGTTACAATTGTTGCTGCAATCTTCAAATTATTCGTACCCATTGTTATTGGAGATACTGTAAATGTGGTAGATGAATATATTCGTGGGGAAACTACAGATCTTGCCTATGTAAAGTCTGAGCTTATTAAAAACATCTTACTCATACTGGGTACTACGCTACTCGCAGCATTGTTTACCTTTATTATGCGACAGACAATTATTGTGGTTTCTAGACATATAGAATTCGATTTAAAAAACGTTGTATTTGAACAGTATGAACGTCTTTCGCTAAGCTTCTACAAACAAAACCGAACAGGAGACCTAATGAACCGTATTAGCGAAGATGTAGGAAAGGTAAGAATGTACGCCGGCCCCGCTGTTATGTACAGCACCACTACAATTACGCTTTTTATAGTAGTGCTTTCGTATATGTTTTACAAGGCTCCACTCCTAACCTTATATGTAGTTGCACCACTGCCCATCCTTTCATTTTTTATCTATAAATTAAGTAAGGCTATCCATAAACGTAGCACCATTGTACAACAAGTACTTTCCAGACTCACCACATTTGCACAAGAAAGTTTTAGTGGGATTTCGGTCATAAAAGCCTACGGCATCGAACCAAGAATAAATGACGGCTTTGTAGACCTTTCTGAAACAAGTCGTGACAAAAACATAGATTTAGCAAAAATACAGGCCTTATTTTTCCCTTTAATGGTGTTGCTTATTGGCGCCAGCAACCTTCTGGTAATTTATATTGGCGGTAACCAATACATTAATAATGAAATAGATTTTGGGACTATTGTAGAGTTTCTTATTTATGTGAATATGCTCACCTGGCCCGTTGCTATTGTGGGATGGGTTTCCAGCATGGTGCAACAAGCCGAAGCTTCTCAAAAACGAATCAACGAATTTTTAAAAGAAGTACCCGCCATCCAAAACACCGTTTCAAAAACTGAAACCGTAGCGGGCACCATTGAATTTAACAACCTAACATTTACCTATCCAGACACGAACATCACTGCGTTAAAAAATATTTCTTTTTCAGTAAAAGCGGGTGAAACGCTGGCCATTGTTGGCAACACGGGAAGCGGTAAATCTACTATTCTAGAGCTTATTGGAAGATTATACGATGTGCAAAGCGGTACGTTAAAAATAGACGGGATTCCCATTGCCGAACGTAATCTTAATACTATCCGTCAGGCTATTGGGTATGTGCCTCAAGACGCGTTTTTATTTAGCGATACCATAAAGAATAATATAAAATTTGGTAAAGAAGAAGCAACAGATAAAGAAGTATTTGAAGCCGCCAAGAATGCTGCGGTACATAAAAATATTGTAGGTTTTTCGAACGGGTACGATACCATACTGGGCGAACGAGGAATTTCATTAAGTGGCGGACAGAAACAACGTGTTTCTATTGCCCGAGCTATTATAAAAGATCCAAAAATATTATTGTTTGACGATTGCCTTTCAGCAGTAGATACCGAAACTGAAGAGGAAATCTTACAAAACCTAAACAACATTTCGGCTAAAAAAACAACAATTATAGTAAGCCACAGAGTTTCTTCAGCAAAAAATGCAGACACTATTATTGTACTGGAAGAAGGCAAAATCATACAACAAGGTCCTCATTCACAACTTATAAATAAAGAAGGTTACTATAAAGAATTATATAATAAACAACTTTCTGAAAAAGAAATGTAGCCAAGCGTTTGGCTTATTTAGTTTTTTTTTTGATTTTTGGCAGACGTATAAAAACAAATACTACTATGAGCGATACTTATTCGATGGAGAAAGAAGAAATATACAGCAAAGTAATGCGCGCCGGTCGCCGTACCTACTTTTTTGATGTAAGATCTACTAAGGCAGGAGATTACTACCTAACCATTACTGAAAGCAAGAAATTTACCAACGACGATGGTTCTTTTCATTACAAAAAACATAAAATCTACTTATATAAAGAAGATTTTACAGAGTTTAAAGACCACGTGAGCGAAATGATAGACTACATCATCGACGAAAAAGGCGAAGAAGTAATAAGCGAACGCCACCAAAGTGATTACAAAAAAGATGATGAGATTGGTGGACCACAAAGCGCTCCCGAAGCTGGAACGGTAGCAGATGAGCCAGCAACAACCAATTTTACCGATATTAATTTTGACGATATATAATCTCAAAAAAATATTTTACCACAAACCGCCTTTTAATTAGAGGCGGTTTTTTTATTTTTACGAGATGGGCGTTTCCCGTTTCTTCGCTAAAAAAAGCGAAAAACAGGACGCGCTTTCAGCTATATCTTTTTTGCCAATCGTGCCCAGAACATAACCCAAGAGCACGTATACGCAAAAAAGTATGGCGCTTCAATCACTAACGCAAAGGCTAAAAATTTACAATCACAACTATGAAAAAACTACTCCTCCTTTCCTTTTTATGTATCACAATCACATCTGTAGCACAAGATTACAACGTAGATTTAGACTACTACCTCCCAACCGATGTAACCTATAATAAAAATATCCCCACACCCAAAAGTATCATAGGTCACGAAGTTGGCGAATGGCACGTCACCCACGACAAATTAGTCTATTATATGACCGCCTTAGCAGAAGCAAGCGACCGCATCACCCTGGAAAACAGAGGAACCACCTTTGAAGGCAGACCTTTGGTATTGTTAACGATCACTTCGCCAGCAAATCACAGTACTATAGAAACCATAAGAAAAAACCACATCGGCTTGACCGAAAGCGGTAGCAATGCTTTAACCACGGAGAACATGCCAATTGTTGTCTACCAGGGATTTTCAATTCACGGAAACGAGGCAAGTGGTTCCAACGCATCTTTAGCCGCAGCGTATTATCTGGCAGCCGCTCAAGGTCCAAAAATTGACGAATTATTAAAAAACACAATTATTTTATTTGATCCTTCACTAAATCCAGATGGGTTACAACGTTTTTCCTATTGGGCAAATATGCATAAAAGTGAAAATATAAATCCAGATCCGTACGATCGCGAATATGACGAAGTATGGCCTGGCGGACGTACAAATCACTATTGGTTCGATATGAACCGGGATTGGCTGCCTGTGCAACTCCCAGAAAGTCGTGCCCGTATAACTACATTTCATAATTGGTATCCAAATATTTTGACAGATCACCACGAGATGGGAACCAACTCCAGCTTTTTCTTTCAGCCTGGAATCCCATCTAGAACAAATCCTTTAACACCAAAACTGAACCAGGAGCTAACCGGTAAGATTGGGAATTACCACGCAAAAGCTTTAGATAAAATAGGAAGCTTCTATTATACCGAAGAGAATTTTGACGATTTCTATTACGGGAAAGGAAGCACCTTCCCGGATATTAATGGCGGAATTGGAATTCTGTTTGAGCAGGCTTCTTCTCGTGGACACGGACAGGAAAGCGATAATGGCATTCTTACCTTTCCATTTACGGTTCGCAACCAGTTTACGGCAGCACTTTCTACATTGGAGGCAGCCGTTGGGATGCGCAAAGAGATTTTAGACTATCAGCGTACTTTTTATAATGAAGCCCGTAGCGAAGGAGGCTCTGGCGCTATTGTCTTTGGCGACGAAAAAGATGCTGGAAAAACCTATGAATTAGCTCAGATTTTACAACGTCAAAAAATAAAATTCCACGAAGTAAAAAATGACTTCACTAAAGATGGAAAAAACTATAAAAAAGGTTTTAGCTACATCATTCCGAAGAACCAGAAACAATCACGTCTCATAAAAGCGATGTTCGAAAAGCGAACTACCTTTCAAGACAGTCTGTTTTATGATATTTCTGCGTGGACGTTTCCTTTAGCTTTCAACCTGGATTATTCCGAGGATGTAGCATTAAGTCAGGCAGGTGAAGAAGTGACCGATTTACAAATGAAAATTCAAAACGCACCCAACACTTCAAATTATGCCTATGTTATGGAATGGCACGAGTATTACAGCCCAAAAGCGCTTAATTTAATTCTAAAAGAAGGATTAAGAGCCAAGGTTGGAATGAGTCCGTTTACATTGGAAAACGTAACCTATGATTACGGTACCGTGATGATTCCTGTACAAAACCAAAAATTACAAGGCGCAGCATTGAATAAATTTTTAACTGAAGTAAGTAAAGAAACAGGCGTAAAATTCACAGGCGTACAAACCGGATTAACCAAAGGGATAGATTTAGGAAGTGGCCAGTTTAGAGCTATTGAAATGCCAAAAGTAGGACTTTTAGTAGGGGAAGGTATTAATCCAAGTGATGCTGGAGAGATTTGGCACTTGTTCGACACGCGGTATGATATGCTCATTACAAAGCTAGACACTAAGAATTTTGGGCGTATGGATTTGAGTAAATATACCGATATTATTTTGCCAGCCACCTGGGGAAGCGCTTTAGATAAAGACGACACCGAAAAATTGAAAGATTGGGTACGCACAGGCGGTACTCTTATTGGTTTTAGAAACGCAGGCCGTTATTTAGAAAGTAATGAGCTGCTAAAGATGAAATTCAAGAAAAAACAAGATACGGCAAAAGCCATCACCTTTGAACAACGTGGCGACTATTTTGGAGCCCAGGTAATTGGAGGCGCTATATTTGAAGCCAAACTAGACCGCTCCCACCCTATTGCATTTGGTTATAAAAACAGTACGTTACCTATGTTTAGAAATACAACGCTGTTTGTAGAAGCCGATGAGAATAGTTATAACAATCCAATTCAGTATACAGCTTCCCCGTTGTTAGCCGGCTATATTTCCAAACCAAACTTAGAAGAATTAAAGAACACAGTTCCTTTTAAAACAGGTGGCTTAGGGCGCGGACAAGTAATCTATTTTACAGACAACACCAACTTCAGAGCTTTTTGGTACGGAACCAACAAACTGTTGATGAATGCTATTTTCTTTGGGGATGAGATGTAGGAAATAGTTGGTAGCGGGCAGGATGCTTCGCTGGTAGTTTGTGGTTTGTGGTTGAAAATAATCTTTAAAAAGGCACTCGTAAGTTCGAGTGTTTTTTTTAAAAGGTAATAAAAGAAAAATGTATCTAGCATCATGACAACAGCAGTAGTCATCTTAAATTGGAATGGGAAAACGCTTTTGGAGCAGTTTCTGCCTTCGGTAGTACGCTATTCTCAAGACGCAACGGTGTATGTGGCGGATAATGCTTCTACAGACGATTCTATTGCATATGTTTCAGCAAATTTTCCGACGGTACAGATCATTCGGAATACAGAAAACGGTGGGTATGCTAAAGGGTACAACGATGCCCTCGCTCAACTTTCCGAAGATATCTTTGTATTGCTGAATAGCGACGTAGAAGTCACCGAAAATTGGTTGAAGCCTATACTTTCAGAATTTAAAAAAGACGACCAGCTTGTCGCTGCCCAGCCAAAAATCCTGGATTACAAAGACCAATCGAAATTTGAATATGCTGGCGCAGCAGGCGGATTTATTGATAAATTGGGATATCCCTATTGCAGAGGAAGAATTTTCAGTACGCTTGAGGAAGATAATAGGCAATACAACGATGTCCTGCCTATATTTTGGGCCACAGGCGCTTGCCTTTTTGTAACGAGCCATGCTTTTAAACAACTGAAAGGATTTGATGAAGATTTTTTTGCACATCAAGAAGAAATAGATCTCTGTTGGCGTCTGCAAAGTTTGGGTGGTAGTATTAAATATGTAGGAGCTTCTACTGTATATCACGTGGGAGGTGCTACGTTGGGAGCTGCCAACCCACAAAAGACGTTTTATAATTTCAGAAATACATTGCTTGCCTTAGTGAAAAATGTACAGGGAAGTCACGTTTGGTGGCTTATTTTTCAACGGTTGGTTTGGGACGGGTTTGCTGGGCTTCAGTTTTTATTACAAGGTAAATTTACTCACTTTTTTGCGGTATTACGGGCGCATTTTAGCTTTTATAGGTTGTTGCCTACCTTCCTTCAGAAACGTAAAAAGTGGGCCTCCAGCTTTCCGTATTATAACGTTTCATCTATAGTTTGGCTCTATTTCTTCAGAAGCAAAAAAAAGTATCCAGACCTTGGGTAGATTTTACTTAAAGTATTGTTAATAGTACTGTGAGTGAAATTTCATTTTATAGTTTTGGCATAGAAATAGATTGTAAAATCTAGTTCAAATTTTAAAAAATAACTAAAAATCAAATAAAATGAAAAAACTAATAGTGTTAGCCCTTTGTTCAGGGTTATTTTTTACTTCTTGTGTTTCTAAAAAGAAATACGCAGAATTAGAAACTAAGCAACAAAAGACGCAAGATTTATTAAACACGGCAACGGTTAAACTGAACGACTGTTTGGAAGAGCGTTCTGGACTTAGAGCTCAAAATGAAAGCTTAAAAAGTCAAGTAGCTTCTCTTAATGCAACCAATGGCGATTTAATAAGACAAGTTGGTGATTTTACCGATTTAACTAAAAAAGGAGCCTCAAACTTAGAGAAATCTTTGGAAAGTTTACAAGAGAAAGATTTAACTATTCGCAGATTACAAGATGCTCTTACACGTAAGGACAGTGTGACATTGGCATTGGTAACTAGCTTGAAGAAAGAAGTTGGTTTGGATGATCAAGACATTGAAATTAATGTGGAGAAAGGTGTAGTATTTATCTCTTTAAGTGATAAAGTATTATTTAAGAGTGGTAGTTACAACATAACCACCCGCGCTTCGGAAATCTTAGCAAAGGTTGCTAAAGTAATCAACGACAAGCCAGAATTTGAAGCTTTAGTAGAAGGACATACAGATAATGTACCTTACAAAAGTGGTGTATTGTTGGATAACTGGGATTTAAGTGCAAAACGTGCTACTGCGATTGTTCGTGAGCTAGTTAATTTGGGCGCTAATCCTGCACAATTAATTGCTGCTGGTCGTGGAGAGTTTGTACCTAAAGTACCTAACACTTCAGCTGAAAATAAGTCTACTAACCGTAGAACGAAAATCTACGTATTACCTAAGATCGATCAATTCTATGAAATGGTTGAAACATCTATGGAAAACCTAAGCCAAGAAGGTGGTCAATAATCCCCTTCTCAATTAGAAATACTAAAAAACCCGACAATTGCTTGTCGGGTTTTTTTTATGTGATACTTTCTGAAATGACAGGCATTACAATGGTTTAAATCTCTAGACTTCCTTTTCCTTCCCGTATTAAAACAGGCTCCGCTCCTGTTAAATCTATAACGGTAGAAGCTATGTTTCCACCATAACCACCATCTATTACAAGGTCTACCAATTTCTCCCATTTCTCAAAGATCAACTCAGGGTCGGTGGTATATTCTATAACTTCATCTTCATCTTTTATGGATGTCGATATAATTGGATTTCCTAAGCCACGAACTAAGGCGCGCGCAATAGAATTATCTGGTACACGGATTCCTACTTCTTTTTTCTTTTTAAAAACCGTTGGCAAATTATTATTTCCTGGAAGTATAAATGTATAAGGGCCAGGTAAAGCTCTTTTCAGTAATTTGAAAGTAGCAGAATCTATTTGTTTTACATAATCGCTTAAGTTGCTTAAATCTTCGCAAACAAAAGAGAAGTTTGCTTTTTCTAACTTAACGCCCTTAAGAAGGGCAACTCTTTCCAATGCATTTTTATTGGTGATATCACATCCCAATGCATATACAGTGTCGCTGGGATAAATTACCAAACCTCCACTACGTAGCACGTCCACCACTTTCTTGATATCCTTAGGATTAGGATTTTCTTCATAAATTTTAATAAATTGCGCCATAGCCTATATTTTGATTTTAAAGATACTTCAGAGATTATAGAAATCAAAATGAATTACTTGAAAGCACGCATAATTTTAGCTATTTAGCGTTATTTCTATTAAAGAGATACTATGAAAGTTTTTTCCTTCTTAATGCTTATTTCAGTCTTATGGTTTGCTAGTGGATGTTCTTCAGACGAAACTACTATGAATGCTATGGACGATGAACCTTTGGTGCTGGAAGCTGAAATTTTATTAAATCAATCCTATGGTACCCATCCACAACAAACCTACGATCTCTATTTACCAGAAGCAAGGACTGCTCAATCTACAAAAGTTATTCTGTTAATCCACGGGGGTGGTTGGACTTCTGGTGACAAGGCAGATATGACCAATTTTGTAATCTCTCTTAGAGATTTGCACCCAGAATACGCCATTGTAAATATGAATTATGTATTGGCTACACTACCCGATACGCCTGCTTTTCCGAATCAATTTTTAGATATTGAACGTTTAATAACTACACTAACCACCAATGCAAATACCTTGCAAATTTTACCAGAATTTGGAATGATTGGGGTAAGTGCTGGTGCCCATTTAGCGCTACAATATGATTATGTGTATGACGATACAGATCAAGTAAAATTTGTAGTAGATATTGTTGGCCCAACAGATTTTACCGACCCTTTTTATACCAATGACCCGCAATTTCAAATGGCGCTGGATTTTTTAGTAGATAAAAGTCAATATCCGCCAAACACAGATCTGGCTATTGCTGTAAGTCCAGCGAAGCACGTTTCTAACTCCAGTAGTCCCACCTTACAATTTTATGGAGACAATGACCCTTTGGTTCCACTAACAAATGGAGAACGGTTGGACACAGCACTTACAAATTCTTCGATTACACATACGTTTACTATATATGAAGGAGGCCACGGAAATAATTGGAGTGCAGCAGCTGTGCTGGATTTAGAAAATCAGATTTCTACCTATATAAATACGTATTTAGAAATTTAATTTACGCTAGAGACTTCGCTTTCTAACTTTAATACGCTATCACCATTCTCTTGTTCTATATAGAGTGCTTTATTGCCCACTTCTCCTTTTCGGGTTACTTTGGTTCCTTTAATGGTTTTAGTGATTTCTTTGGTGTAGGTAGCAGTTACTTTTCCTTTGGCAGTTCCCTTACCCCATTTCCATTGTACGTTTGTTCCTTCTTGTATCATTTTTTATTTTAAAGATAAAAAAGGTTTCTGAAAACAGGTGACAGTCTAACACGCTGTTAACATAGTACACACTGCTTAAAACATGAAAAACATACCAGTTCACCATCCAACTATCCCTCCATGGTATCCAATGCATTTTTAATGTGTGCAAAATGATGCCTACTGTGCCACGCATAGATCAAAGCGTTTTCTTTTAAAGTAGTAAGCATTTCTTTATCAGGATGCTGAAAGGTACGCTCCCATTGCTCTTTTGTAAAGGATTTCAACAAATATGTCATTTTATAATGAATAGCTTCCAGGTGCATTAACGACCACGAAATTGACATGGTGTCACTATCTTCTAATGCGGCCCAGGTCTTTTCATTGTATGCTTTAATAGTTGGATTGTCTTCAGTAAGTGCCCATTTAAAGCGAATATAACTATGGTGATGACTATCGGCTATATGATGAATCAATTGCTTAATAGTCCAACCTTCTGCTCTGTAGGGTTGCTGAAGTGTTTTCTCTGGTAAATGTGCTGTTAACAAGCGTAGCTGTTCTGGAAATAGTTCAAGAATAGTAATGGCTTCCTGCAAGTCTTTTTCTGAAATGGTTTCTGGCATTTCAAATTTGCCTATTGGGTATTTTAAGGCTTCTGTGTTCATTTAGTTAGTATTTGACAATATGAAAAGTTTAAACATGTCTGTTCGAGCGCAGTCGAGAATTTATTTTTAAGAAAGTTTAATAAGGTTTCGACTGCGCTCAACCGGACAAACGAATTCTAATATACATTTATAAAAAAACTAATACTCAAAAATAAAAAACGCCTCAGTTTCCTGAAACGTTTTTTAAATACTGTTTTTCACAAGTACGTTTAGGTACTATTTCTTTATATCCACTAATTCTACATCAAAAACTAAGGTAGCGTTTGGTGGAATAACCCCTCCAGCACCTTGTGCTCCATATCCTAAGTGGCTTGGAATTACAAAACGTGCTTTATCACCTACGTGCAGCAATTGAATCCCTTCATCCCAACCTGCAATTACATTGCCCATTCCTACTGGAAAATCGATTGGATTACCTCTTTTGTATGAAGAATCAAAAACCCCACCGTCTGCAAACATTCCTTTGTAGTGTACTGAAACATTGTTTCCAGCTTCAGCTTTTACGCCATCCCCTTTTTGGATAATTTGATATCTTAAACCGCTTTCAGTTTCTTCGAATCCTTCTGAAATACTCGTTAATAATTCTTTATCTGCATTCAATGCAGCTGCTTCTCTTTCGGCTTTAGCTCCATGAAAGTTTCTGAAACTTTCTACAGCATTCCAGGCTTGTGCTTCTGAACCTACTCGGATAATTTCAACTTTTTGCATGGTATCGCCTTGGGCAACACTATCTACAACGTCTTGTCCTTCTACCACTTTTCCAAAAACTGTATGCTTATTATCCAACCAGGGTGTTGCTACGTGGGTAATAAAAAACTGACTCCCATTGCTACTTGGCCCTGAGTTTGCCATGGAAAATATTCCGGGTGTATCGTGACGCAAATCCTTGTGAAACTCATCATCAAAATTATATCCTGGTCCGCCAGCTCCTGTACCGGCTGGATCTCCTCCCTGCACCATAAAATCTGGTATCACACGGTGAAATGTTAACCCATCGTAGTAAGGTGTTCCCTGTGGTTTGGCTTCGTTTTCTAAGTTTCCTTCGGCTAAGGCTACAAAGTTCCCCACCGTTCCCGGGGTTTCTTTGTAGGTTAATTGTCCAAGTATTTCGCCTTTTTCAGTTGTAATCTTTGCGTAGATTCCGTCTTGCATTTCTATAATTTTTTAAAAGATTATTCCGCTGCTTTTGTGCCTCGGTAAATAAAGGTGCAAAGGTAGTAATTTTAGCTTCAAAATCATTAAATCAACTTCAGTATAAGCCATAAATGCTTACTTTTACCGACTTAAATTTTTATCAATCCTTATAATTTCAGAAAAATGACACACCAAGACCTTTTAGCCGTAGCGCAGGAGTTTGGAAATCCTGTTTATGTGTATGACGCTTCAACCATGGAGGCGCAATACAAACGTTTAGCAAAGGCATTTAAAGGTGTGAAACAGGTGAAATTTAATTATGCAGTTAAAGCGCTTTCTAACATTTCAGTATTAAAAGTGTTGAATAGTTATGGCTGCGGAATGGATACGGTTTCTATACAGGAAGTACGCCTAGCATTGGAAGCTGGCGTTGCAAAAGAAGATATTATTTTCACTCCCAACGGCGTTTCGTTAAAAGAGTTGGAAAAAGCCATGGAACTTGGCGTTCAAATAAATATTGATAACCTCTCTATTTTAGAGCAGTTTGGTACGTTGTATCCTAAAACTCCTGTTTGTATCAGAATCAATCCGCACGTAATGGCGGGTGGAAATACAAATATTTCAGTAGGACATATTGATAGTAAGTTTGGTATTTCCATCCATCAACTACCACATATTGAACGTATTGTAAAAAATACTGGCATGCACATTAACGGAATTCATATGCATACCGGTAGTGATATTTTAGATATTGATGTGTTCTTATATGCTTCGGAAATCTTGTTTGACACTGCCAAACACTTTAAAGATCTTGATTTTATAGATTTTGGAAGCGGATTTAAAGTTCCATACAAAGAAGGTGATATTGAAACCAATGTGGAAGAAATGGGTGAAAAACTCACCAAGCGTTTCAACGAATTTTGTATAAACTATGGGCGTGAATTAACGCTAGCTTTCGAGCCTGGAAAGTTTTTGGTAAGTGAAGCGGGAAAATTTTTAGTTCAAGTAAATGTGGTAAAACAAACTACATCTACCGTTTTTGCACAAGTGGATAGTGGTTTTAATCATTTAATCCGCCCTATGCTTTATAATGCTCAACACCATATCGAAAACATAAGCAATCCCAAAGGTCGCGAACGTTTTTATAGTGTGGTGGGATACATTTGTGAGACCGATACATTTGCCAATAATAGACGCATTAGCGAAATTACCGAAAATGACATCCTAGCATTTCATAACGCCGGGGCATATTGCTTTTCTATGGCCAGCAATTATAACAGTAGGTATCGTCCTGCCGAAGTCCTGTGGTACAAAGAAAAAGCGCATTTAATTAGGAAGCGGGAAACATTCGACGATTTGCTATCAAATCAGGTTGAAATAGCACTCTAAACTTACTGCCAGGTAAGGGTAGCTTTTATGGGGTAATGGTCTGAAAATGTAGTGTCTATTCGTTCAAAATTTAAAACTTCAAATTCTTCGGAAGTGAAGATATAATCAATTCTCATAGGAAAAACATCGAAAGTAAAGGTGGTTCCTAACCCATTGCCCCTTTCCAAAAAAGCATCGTTCATAGTAGCTCCCAAAAGCTGATATACAAATGAAAACGGCGTATTGTTAAAGTCGCCCATTAACAACGTTGGATATTTGGATTGTGCTTTGTGTGCTACAATTTTCTTAACTTGTTGCTCTTGTTTGGCAAATGCCGAGGACAATCGGTTGCGTACCCGTGTTTTATCCTCTTCCTGTAATTCGCCTACCGAGGGTTTTATTCCGAAGGATTGCAAATGCAAATTATACACACGTACCGTGTCTTTTCCTACCACTACATCGGCATATAAAGTATTATTAAAGGTATCCTCAAAATCGAAAGCACCTGTAGTAACTAATTTATATTTGGAGAAAATAGCGTGCCCCAGCTTGTGATTTTTCTTACCAAAATGTGTGTATTTGTAAGGATAGTCTGAGAAATCTACTGTGTTTTTCTCATAGTATTCCTGAAGGCAGACAATATCGGGTTTTTCAGTTTTTAAAATTTCAGAAAGCACTGTAGAGGTTTCATCAACATTGCCTTGGTCTTCATATAGATTGAATAACCGTACATTATAAGATACGACAGAAAGTTTCTTTTGCCACGCCTCTACTTCACCTTCCGAAGAAAATTTATAAAACGGATTAAAAATAAAATAAGCTAAAACTAATGTAATTGCAGGAAGCAGGAACATACGTTTTCTTCTTAAAATCCAATACACCAAAAAGAATGCGTTTAACCAAAGTAATGGTAATACAACAAGGCTTAACAACGATAAATTTGGAAATTTTTCTGGAGAAATGTAAGGTAAAAAAAACGAAATAAGTAACAAAAATGCCACGATGGAATTTATCCAAAAAAGTACTTTACCGAAAAACCCCAAATTTTTCAATAGTTTAATCTTTACCTGCTTTAAAGAGAAAATCTTTTTCAGCTTTTGTAAGGCTTTCATAGCCGCTTTTGCCAATTTTATCTAAGATAGCATCTACCTTTTTCTGCGTCGTAGTCTTATCTGTTGTAGCACTAGAACGAGGAGTCGCCTTGGTTGTTGTACGATGCACCTTTTTAAATGGTTTTTGTTTTCGGGTTTTAAAGAGATTTAAAAACCAATCCATAAAATTCTCAAACCATTTCCCAATATCGTTGCCTTTTACGAGCTGTGAGCCATACACGTAGCCAAATATAGCACCGCCCATATGCGCTAACATTCCGCCTGCATTACCGCCTGTTGGGAGTCTTATTAGGTCTAGCAACACTAAAAATAAGGCTATTTTCCATAGCTTAATATTCCATTTAAAGATACGCATTTCCGTATTTGGGGCGTAGGTAGCAATAAAAACCATAATGGCTGTTACGGCACCCGATGCTCCAATAAGATAGCTTTTGGATGTTTCAAAAACAGGGAAAATATTATAGGATACTACATATAAGAGTCCACCAAAAAGTGCTCCCAAGAGATACACCGTTAAAAAGCGTTTGCCATCAAAAAGATTTAATACAAAAGTTCCAAACCAGTGTAACCAAAGCATATTAAAGAGCAAATGCCAAAAACTAAAGTGAATAAAAGCATACGTAATAAACGCCCAAGGCTGGGTAATTAAATCGCTAAAAGCATCTGGTAAAACAAACCATTTAACCAAATTAACCGGGGGTATTTGCATAAAAAATGCAACCAGATTTACCACCAGGAAAATCACCAAATTAATGATGATTAGTTTTATGGTAACGCTGGAAGTCTTAAACTGATATGAGAGATTGCTTGTGTTCATATTAGTTCCATCGTGTTTTGTCAAAACTATTTTTTTTCCAATAGTAAGACATTATAAAGCCTGCCAATGCTCCGCCAATATGAGCAAAATGGGCAATAGGACCAATAGAGTAGGATGTTAATCCGAAAAACAAATCGATACACAGCACTCCAGGCACAAAGTATTTTGCTTTAATAGGAATAGGTAAAAAGATGAGCATTAATGGGGTGTTAGGAAAAGTCATCGCAAATGCAACCAGCACTCCATACAATGCGCCAGAAGCCCCTAGCATGGTCCCATTAAATGGGCCTAATAAACTTACAACGCCTTCTTCACCACCCAATGCTGTTAGCCAGCGCTTGTCATACATATAATCCCCGGAGCGCAATGTTTCCATAATTTCAACCTTGTTAAAACCCGCGGCGATTAACGTGTCCAATGCAGACGAGAATTGAAAATATAGGATTCCTGTATACAACAACAATGACCCCAGTCCAGCTGAAATATAAAAAAAGATAAATTTTTTCTTTCCCCACATTTGTTCCAAAGGTGTACCAAACATCCAGACCCCAAACATATTGAAAAGAATATGGTAAAATACAATCCCACCACCTTCTTGGTAACTGGCATGCATAAACATATGTGTGATAATTTGCCATGGTCTAAACCCATCGTTTAACGGGAAATGCATCGCAAACAGGCTGTTCATAAATTCGCCATTAGAACCTATGAGTAAAGTTGCCACCCAAAAAATGACATTTATAATAATGATGTGCTTTACCGTATCGCTAATTCCTCTCATTTTCAATGCCCGTGTAGACGGGCAACTTTTTGAACCCTGTAACAGGTTTTATCTTATTAATTAAATTTTCTGTCTAACTCGTTGGTATCTATCGTGACCAAAACGGGTCTATTATCTGGTGAAACGCTAGGTTCCTTGCACGCAAACAATCTGTGTACCAAATGTTCCTGCGCTTCTTTGTTTAATGGCATTCCTGTTTTTATGGCCATGCTTTTTGCCATGCTTTTTGCCAAAAGATCGTTTTGACTAAATCCTGCATCCGGCACTTCATCTCGAATATCGTTTACTAACTGTTCTAAAATCGTTTCAGCCTGGCTTTCGGTTACTGCTATAGGGATTCCTTTAATTTCAAGATGCTCTCCTTTGGTTTCTGAAAAAGCGAACCCCGTATGTTCCAATTGCTCTTGAATTTTATGTAAAATCTCCAAATCTGGTTTGGAAAACTGAAGCTGTAAAGGAAATAACAATTGCTGACTTACAGCCTCTTGCACGGTAATGTTTTTCAGTAATTCTTCGTACAATACCCGGTAATGTGCTAAATGCTGATGAATTACCAACATTCCGTTCTTTATAGCGCTTACAATATACTTTTGCTGTAACTGAAACGTAGTAAATTGGTTTTCATTTTCTGACGTAGAAAATAAACTGCCCGTTATTTCATCACTTTCAAATTCAAGGGCTTCTGTTGAAATCGCTTCATTTCTTTCCGTTGAGGAAAAAGAAGCACTATTGGCATCTTTTAACCCTACATATAACGATTCCCAATGGGGCTGTTTCTCTCTTTTAAAAGGAAAATTAATATTACTTTGTCTTGGTTTACGATCGTCCACAAATGGATTGAAGCTACTGTCTACCTCAATTTTAGGTGCCGATGGTTGTTTTTTGCTGTATTCGTAAGGGGTCTCAAATCCAGTATCTTTATTAAAATCGAGGACTGGAGCCACGCTAAATTGTCCTAAACTATGTTTTACAGTAGCGCGTAGCATGGCATAAATACTGTGCTCATCGTCAAATTTAATTTCAGTTTTGGTTGGATGAATGTTAATATCGATAGATTTGGTATCTACATCCAAAAAAAGAAAGTAACCAGGATGCGTACCTTGCTTTAGTAATCCTTCAAAAGCCGAGCTTACTGCGTGGTGCAAATACGAGCTTTTTATAAAGCGATCATTCACAAAAAAGAATTGCTCCCCTCTACTCTTTCTACCAAACTCTGGTTTTAAAACAAAACCCGAAACTTTTACAATTTCGGTTTCTTCGGAAACAGGAACCAGTTTTTCATTGGTTTTAGTTCCAAATATATTTACAATGCGTTGTCTGGAGTTACTCGCTGGTAAATTAAAAACAGGACTGCCATTGTGTAGCATCGAAAATTCAATTTGCGGATGGGCAAGTGCCACCCGATGAAACTCGTCGATAATATGGCGGGTTTCTACAGGGTTACTTTTAAGAAAATTTCGGCGTGCGGGAATGTTGTAAAATAGATTTTTTACTGAAATAGTTGTACCAGTAGGAACTACTGCGGGTTCTTGTTCGGTTACCTGGCTACCTTCAATGGATAGGGTGGTGCCTATTTCGGCATCATTGGTTTTTGTTTTAAGTTGCACATGGGCAATGGCAGCAATAGAAGCTAATGCCTCGCCCCGAAATCCTTTGGTATGCAAATTAAAAAGGTCGTCGGCTACTTTTATTTTACTGGTAGCGTGCCGCTCAAAACATAGTCTGGCATCTGTGGTAGACATGCCCATGCCATTATCTGTGACTTGAACGAGCGTTTTGCCAGCATCTTTAATGATTAAAGTAATAGTAGAGGATTTTGCATCTATAGCATTCTCTAACAACTCTTTAACAACAGAAGATGGGCGTTGCACCACTTCTCCAGCTGCGATTTGGTTGGCAACATGATCTGGTAATAAGGCTATAATATCTGCCATGTAAAAAGGCTAGCTAAAAATTGAAAGGTCAAAATCTAAAATCCATAAACAAACAAAAACCAAAATAAGCGCTACAATAACTATGGTTTTATTGAATCCTGCATTGCTGCGCGTACGACTGGAATGTCGGGCATCGCGCCAATGCGAACCAAAATCGTTTTTGTTATAGGTTTCGTAATACTTCTCAAATTTATTAGCGAAATTATACTCGTTTGCATCTTCTTTCCCTTTGTAGTAGCGGGGTGTATAGTTGTAACGGTTGTTTTGTTTGGTACGTTTTAATAAGCTAATTTTCATAATCCTTGTATTACCTTCAAAATTACTGAAAATGTCTCAGTTTTGAAGCTGTTTTAAAGGGTAATCTATAAACAATTTCTGTACCAGTTTGCTATTCGACTTCTTCTTCGGTTTTATAAATGCTGGGGAGCGACCAATTAAAGGTCACAGCCAGCAATCGTACAGTGATGACCACCGAAAAAGATATAACGATAACCCAGTTTTCAGGTATAGGAAATTTCAATAATAAAAAATATACTAAACCACCTAAAATACAGGCAGTTGCGTAAATATTTTTTCTGAAGATTACAGGGATTTCATTACACAAAATATCACGAATTACACCTCCAAAACAAGCAGACATAGTTCCCAGTGCAATACAAATTAATGCGGGAAAACCTGCCGCAATACCTTTTTCGACGCCTACAATAGTATACAAAGCAATTCCAATAGTATCGAATAAAAATAAAGACCTCCGTACATAATTCAGTTTTTTTCTGAAAATAATGGCTAGAATTGTGGCTATAATAATCACATACACGAATGTAAGGTTGCGCATCCATACTACATTGGCGTCTATAAGCACATCACGTAAGGTTCCACCTCCAACCGAGGTAACAAAAGCAATAATAAAAATACCGAATACATCCAGCTTTTTTTTCATGGCCGTTAGCGCACCCGAAACAGCAAATGCAATAGTCCCTAAGATATCTATAATTAGGAAAAGATCTAAAGGGGAAGAAGGAATTAAGGATACACTCACATGTTCTGGGTATAAAAGTTATAGTCTTTAATCACTTTATCTATAAAAGCGATAGGCGTTTCGTCTGGAGTAATTTCCATGACTTTAGAGAGACGTTTGGTTAATTTTAGTACTACGCCGTGATTTCCATTGTATTTTGCTTCCCAAAAGAGTGTTTTAATAGTGCTTATTTCAGCATCCGTAAAGACAGTAACTTGTGGATACTTTGGTGTATAATCTTCGGGCAAATCCATCACAAGCGTTTGCGAAAGACTTATGGTTTTCTTTTCGGTAATTACGGTGGTAGATGCCGCTATATCTCCTAAACGCTGTCCTTTACCATTCAGTAGAACTGTTACTAGCGCCAAGGCTCCACTTGTTACTGAAATATCTATGATACGCAACAACCAACGGATAAAATAATTTGAAAACGACGGTTTAGAGCCATCCAGTTTCACAACTCTAAGTTTCATCAATGCTTTTCCTGGACTGCGACCGTTCCAAAAAGTTTCCCACAGCAAACTGTACACAAAAATGGGTAAACCCGCCGTCATATATACAATAAACATATAATCACTATTAATATCCAAGGAAGATATTGCAATGGAAACCAATATAATATATATAAATATGATGAAATAATCCACAATAAAGGCCAAGACCCTTTCGCCAATACCACCAACGTTTTGCGCAATGTTTACATTTTGCGCCGTTTCTATTTGAAAATTATCCATTAAATATGTTACTTTGAAAAAAACCTGCTACGAATGCGCGAAGCCGCTTTTGCGAAACAAAATAAAGACAAATGGCTAAGATTTGAAAACGTTCTTCGGAATAATATTCAAGTTCCTCCAGATGAGCTAAGCGCTTTGTATGTAGAAATCACAGATCACCTTAGCTACGCACAGACTTTCTATCCAAAAAGTAATACTTTAAATTACTTGAATGGGATTTCAGTTTTAGCACATCAAAAGATCTATAAGACCAAAAGGGAGTCCAGAAAACGGTTTATAACTTTTTATACACAGGAATTTCCGCTGTTTTTTGCGCAATATCAAAAACAACTGCTTATTGCCTTTATAACTTTTGCAATTTTCACTATCGTGGGTGCCTATTCTGCTGCTACCGATGGTGATTTTGTTCGCCTTATTTTAGGTGATGGCTACGTAAACATGACGCTTCAAAACATTGAAGACGGCGACCCAATGCGTGTTTACAAAGAGATGAACGAGCTTAATATGTCCTTGGGGATTACTATAAACAATATCCGTGTGGCGCTAATGGCATTCTCATTTGGCTTGTTTTTAAGCCTTGGCACACTTTTCATTATCATGCGCAACGCCATAATGCTCGGCTCATTTCAGTATTTCTTTTACGAACAAGGATTACTTTGGGAAAGTGCCAGAACAATTTGGATTCACGGGACTATTGAAATTTCAGTAATTATTATTGCCGCATGTGCAGGATTGGTTTTGGGGAATAGTATTTTGTTTCCCGGCACCTATTCCCGGGTACAATCTTTTGTAAGAGGTGCTAAAGATGGGGTGAAGATATTAATTAGTACCATTCCATTTTTTATTATTGCCGGGTTTTTAGAAGGCTTCGTCACCCGCCATACCGAAATGCCAGACTGGCTTGCCGTTTTTATCATAGGCAGTTCCCTGGCACTCATTTTATTTTATTATGTTTTTTATCCGTTAAAATTAAAACGTAAGGTACGATTACAACAAAAAGAACGTAACGCAACTACAAATTCATAGACCTATACCAAATACTAAAAAATACCAATGCAGGATATTATTCAATTTAAAAAACAACGAGAGCTAGGCAGTATTTTAACCGATACTTTTAAGTTTATTCGTTTACAATGGAAACCGCTTTTTGGATTGATTTTCCGTATTGCAGGACCAGCACTTATCCTTTTGGTGTTGGCATATGTATTTTATATGCAAACCGTATTTGGTTCGCTGGGAGCACTTGATACAAACGCTCTATTTTTTGGCAGCTCTGAATTTGGCATTTCCGTGATCTTATCTCTTGTGCTCATCATTCTAGCAGGAATTGCCTATTACGGTTTACTGTACGGTGCGGTAATGTACAGCATACAATCGTATATACAGAACAAGGGTGAGATTGATAAAAAGGAAGTCATCACGGGCGTTAAAAAAGACTTCTGGAAACTTATGGGAATAAGTGTTCTCACGGGTTTAATGATTGCTGTGGGAACGCTAGTTTGTATTGCTCCGGGAATTTATCTAGCCGTAGTATTAGCGACCACCTATGGTATTCTAGTTTTTGAAAAACGTAGTGTGACCGATAGTATTAGTTATAGTTTTGAGCTTATTAAAGGGGAATGGTGGATTACATTTGCTACGCTTTTGGTAATTTTAATATTGTATTACATCATAATGATGATTGCTCAAATCCCACAATACATCTATTTTTTCATTAAAATGTTTACGGTGGCAGAGACCATGTCTTCCGATCCTTCTGGTATGTTTGATGGCATTTATATAGCTCTTAACGGTTTTGCACTACTCATGCAGTATATACTTTATGTGATAAT
Organism: Rasiella sp. SM2506; assembly: GCF_050859505.1. Lineage (GTDB taxonomy): Bacteria > Bacteroidota > Bacteroidia > Flavobacteriales > Flavobacteriaceae > Marinirhabdus. The sequence continues at coordinate 2,844,421 of NZ_CP193934.1, forward strand.
CGTTATTACTACAGGATTTGTTTATTTCAATTTAAACGAGAAGAAAAACTTTACGGGAACTATGGAGACTATTGAGAGTCTGGGAAGTCGGGAAAATCCTGAGGGTAGTAATTAGTGGTGAGTGGTGAGACCGGTTCGCTTTGAGTGATGAGGAATTTAAGCAAACTAAATGCATCAGTGCGAGGGGCCCTTTAGGGTTAGGGTGTGCGAGTGCAAGTGAGATGTGAGGTGTGAGGTGTGAGGTGTGAGGTGTGAGGTGTGAGGTGTGAGGTGTGAGGTGTGAGGTAAAAAATAATAGTAAGAGCGGAATAAAAATTTGTATAGAATACTTTTCATTTTATTATTTTTTCTAGTTGCTGAAATTTCAGCACAAGATACTATTTCTGAAATTCAAGAAATCCAAGTTGCCTTATCGCAAGACAGCATCCTTTCTTCCGAAGAAAAAATAGTCAAATACGATACCTATTCCCAAAAAACACCTCTTTCCCTCAATAAAGACAAACTTGAAGACTACAAAAACAATCCCGATTTCAACTACCAACCGCCCGAAGAAACCGATAACTGGTGGAAACAGTTTACGAGTTGGATAGGCGATTTAATAAGCAGGTTTTTTAGATGGCTAGGAAACGTCTGGAGCTCCTTTTGGGAATGGGTGCTCCCCAATGGTCAAGGAAGCGCGCTTTGGGGTTTTGTAATTCACGTACTGCCGTATATTATTGTAGCAGCACTGGTTGGCTTTATAGTTTGGCTCTTTTTTAAACTGAATCCTGGTGCCAAGCTTATGAAATCCAAAGCAAAAGGAGATGTGTTTTTTACGGAAGACGAAGAAATTATTAAAACGCGTGACATTCAGAAATTGATTGATAATGCACTGCTACAACATAATTACCGCCTAGCAGTGCGGTATTATTATCTTTTAATCCTGAAACGGCTCACCGATGCTGAACTTATTGAATATGAATTTGATAAAACCAATAGCGATTATTTTGACGAAGTCACTTCAGAAAAATTAAATTCTGGTTTCAGAAAAGCTACCAATATTTACGAGTATATCTGGTACGGAAACTTTACCGTAACCGAAAGCGATTTCAACAAAGCACAAAGTATTTTTACCAACCTAGAACGTAGTATTCCAAAAGCCACATGACAAAACTGCAAAAAATAGCTTTGTTTTCACTACTAGTTTTAGTGGCACTTCTGGTGTATGTAGAAGCTACCAAACCACAGCCCATAAATTGGTTTGAGAGTTATAGCAGGATGGATAAAATTCCATTTGGCACCTATGTTTTACACGATTTATTGAATGAAAAACTAGATGAAAATTTTATTGAAACGAATCGCCCGCCCTTTGAAGTTCTAGCAGACACTTCAGTACAAGGCACTTACTTTTTTACGAATAATTATATAAGTATCTATGGTGACGAGCTGGATAAACTGCTTCGTTGGACCGAAAAGGGAAACACGCTATTTATTGCTTCGAACAGTTTTAGCAGAGAATTGCTAGACACCCTCTCCCTTAAAGAGGATAGACAGTACAGCATAAACACTCTAGGTACGCAACCTATGCTGGAACTTGTAAATGAAAATTTAAAAATCAACAAACCCTATCTCATTGAACGAGACCTAAGCATTGGTAGTTTTTCAGAATTGGACACCTTAACGCACATTGTCTTAGGAAACACAGAAGTTTACCATGACACGCTGAAACTTAAAGATCCGAAACCCAATTTTATAAAAGCCCCGTTTGGCAAAGGATATATTTTCCTCCATTTACAGCCAGAAGTGTTTACCAATTACTTCCTCTTAGAAAAAGATAATGTAGAATATACTGAAGGTGTTTTAGCATACATAAATAGCAGCGATAATTTTTATTGGGACAACCACTACAAATCCGGTAAGCCCATCGAGACCTCTCCATTGTATATTTTACTGAATAATAAAAACCTGAAGTGGGCGTATTATTTTATGTTGATTGGCGCGTTACTCTTCGTTTTATTTGAAGGAAAAAGAAAGCAACGAAAAATTCCAGTGGTAATCCCACCTGCCAATAAAACTTACGAATACACCCGTACGATCGCAGGGATGTATTATGACCAAAAAGACCATAAAGCCATTGCCGAAAAGCAAATAGCACTCTTTATGGAATACATTCGTACACGTTTACGTATCCCTACCGAACAAATCAATACACGCTTTTTTACTCAGGTAGCCGCACGTAGTGGCAACACGCCAGAAGATACCAAAGCATTGTTTACTTTTATGGAGCAAATTCAGCATTCGTCTACCATAGCACCTGAAACATTGCTTAAACTAAATAAAGAAATCACCACTTATAAAAATATAACAGATGGAAAATCCTGAAGAAAACCCAATCATACCAAAGCAAAATGAAGAGTTACAGTTTAACAACCGTATTCCGCTGGAGGCGTTGAAAACTTCAGTAGAAGCTATTAAAGCACAGTTGCGAAAAATAATTATTGGTCAAGAAGATTTTATCGAACTACTCATTGTTGGGTTGTTGGCAAACGGTCATATTCTTATTGAAGGGGTGCCAGGCATTGCAAAAACCATTACAGCAAAGTTATTTGCAAAAACCTTGAAAACCGATTTCAGTAGAATTCAGTTTACGCCAGATTTGATGCCTAGTGACGTCTTAGGGACATCCATCTTGAATATGAAAGAGTCGGAATTCGAATTCAAAAAAGGACCTATTTTCAGCAACGTAGTCTTGATTGATGAAATTAACCGAGCACCTGCCAAAACGCAAGCTGCTTTATTTGAAGTAATGGAAGAACGTCAAATTACTATGGACGGTACAAAATACCTAATGGACTATCCATTTATGGTCCTGGCAACACAAAACCCCATTGAACAAGAAGGCACCTACGCCCTACCCGAAGCACAACTGGACCGCTTTCTCTTTAAAATAAAGGTGGGATATCCAAATCTTAAAGATGAAGTAACCATTTTAAAATCACATCACGACCGTAAATTGGCAGTTCCTACAGATGCTATTGAAAGTGTGTTAACTTCCGAAGATTTAAGAAAATTTCGTGGGCAGGTACAGGAAATACTAATTGAAGATAAAATCTTTAATTATATCGCACAGGTAGTTGATAAAACCAGGAACCATCCACATTTATATTTAGGAGGTTCTCCAAGGGCATCATTGGCGATAATGAATGCTGCCAAAGCGTTTGCAGCCATAAACGGACGTGATTTTGTAACACCAGACGATGTAAAACGAGCTTTAGCGCCCGTGTTGCGTCACCGTATTATTCTTTCTCCGGAACGTGAAATGGAAGGAATGACACCAGAAACCGTAATAGATATGATTGCACAAAGTGTTGAAATCCCGAGATAACCTCAAAACATGATCAATTTCTTTAAATCACTATACTTAACACCGCGTTTTTTCTATGTGGTTGCTGCCTTGGTGGTCTTATTCATCATGTCAAACTGGTGGTTGGAACTCTATGGAATTTCGTGGATTTTGGTTTTGGGAATTGCAGTTTTTATAGTGCTTGAAATTTCTATGCTTTACAGCAGCAAAGGTTTAAAAGGTAAAAGAATCTTACCCGAAAAATTTTCAAATAGTGATACAAATGAAGTGCTCGTTCAACTTGAGAATACGTATGCTTTTTCCATTACGGTTGGAATTGTCGACGAGTTGCCTGTCCAGTTTCAGAAAAGAGATTTCTTTCAGACTATAAAAATTGTAGGAAAACAACGACATACCTATTCGTATTTGGTGCGTCCTGTAGAACGTGGTGAATATATCTTCGGAAATTTGAATCTTTATGCATCCTCGATTATTGGACTTATTAGAAAACGTTACACCTTCAATAACGAACAGCCAGTGAAAGTGTATCCTTCTTTCATCCAAATGAAAAAATATGACTTCCTTGCTATTGACAATCGGTTATCGCAGATAGGTTTAAAAAAAATTAGAAAGATTGGCCACACCATGGAATTTGAGCAAATCAAAGAATATGTAGTGGGTGACGACGTTCGTACCGTAAACTGGAAAGCCACGGCCAAGCACGCACGATTAATGGTAAATCAGTTTCAGGACGAAAAAATGCAACCGGTTTACAGCATTATCGATACCAGCCGCGTGATGAAAATGCCCTTTAACGAACTAAAATTGATAGATTACGCCATAAACAGTGCGTTGGCTTTCAGCAATATTGCGTTAAAGAAAAATGATAAAGTAGGATTGGTAGACTTCAGCAATACAATTGGTAATTTCTTACCTGCGCAGGCTAAAAAGACCTATTTAAATAACATTCTGGATACGCTTTATACTATAGATTCTAAGTATTTAGATTCAGATTTTGGAGCATTGCAGGCAATGGTACGTAGACGTATTAACCACCGTAGTTTATTATTGCTCTATACCAATTTTGAACATATTTCTTCATTACACAGACAACTTCCCTACTTGCAAGCAATTTCAAAAAAACACGTTTTGGTGGTCATCTTTTTTGAAAACACCGAGCTTCGCAAACTTAGTGAAACCGAAGCAAACACCATCCCAGATATTTTTGACAAAACTATTGCAGAGCAGTTTCAGTTTGACAAAAAAGTAATGGTACGCGAATTACAGCAACGAGGCATACAAACCGTACTAACCGCTCCAGAAGATTTAACAGTAAATACTATCAATAAATATCTGGAGATAAAGGCGAAGGGATTGTTGTAAACCAGTGGGTGAATCCTCAAAAAATCATCAACATATGAAAACACTTTTACGAATCATTATCTTAGCCCTACTAGTGGTTTCATTCCTTTTTCCAGCATTGTATTACGCACAGTTACCAGAAGAAATTCCTATTCATTTTAATGCCATAGGAGAGGCAGATGGTTTTGGAAAGAAAAGTACGATATGGTTACTTCCTATTCTTAATGTAGTCAACGTACTTATCATTTTTGCTATTAGCAGTGGTGCTAAATATATGCCCAAACAAAAAAAACAACCACCATATTTTGCTGAAATTGTTGGAATTTATGTTCTAATTTTAACAACCTACATTGGTATTGCTAATGTATTAATTGCTGTAGGCGAGTTGAAAACATTGGGCACGTGGTTTCTTCCTTTTGTAATCATACTTTCCATGTTACTTGTAGGATATTTATTTATACAACAACGGAAAATGAAATTGCAGAACAAAAAATGATCGTTAGATACATTTCAGTATTGTAATGCTACAGTTGGGTAGGTTTTAATTTGTGTTCCTTGCGTTTCTTCTCACTTTTGAAGTGTTCAAAACAAATAAACACTTTAAAACACACCCTATGAAAACTATCATTATTACAATCGTTCTAGCATGTACACTAGCATTTATGAATGCACAAGATGCCATTAAAACAGAGGGTACCACCATTACCGTAACCGTTCCTGTAAAAACCGACACAGGAGAAATTATAGTAGCACTTTACAACGAAGCTACTTTTATGAAAGCCGCTCCATTAGAAGGGTTACGTAGTACCATTGAAAATGGAAAAGCAACCGTAGTCTTTACCAATATTGCACCAGGAGATTACGGAATAACACTCTTTCACGATACCAACGGAAACAAAACTATGGATTTTGAAGCTAACGGAATGCCAAAAGAAAATTACGGCGTTTCGAACAATGTTATGAACTTTGGACCACCACAATGGAAAGATGCAAAGTTTACTATAGCTACAGCACCTATTGAAATGGAAATTATACTGTAGGCTACGTATATATTAAAAAATATAAATACAAATCCCAAAAGGTCGAATCGTTAGATTCGACCTTTTGAATAAGTAAAAACTTCCATTTATAAATTTTGCATAGTTTTTATCGATAGTCTTCGTATCTTTGATATCAGTTTTATCTGAAATCGCACAGCATTCAATCTAAAAACGTCTATCATAATGACTATCACGCAACTAAAATACGTCCTTGCAGTAGCTGAACAACAAAACTTTACCAAAGCTGCTGAAAAAACTTTTGTTACCCAACCCACCCTTAGTATGCAAATACAAAAACTGGAGGACGAACTGGATATCTTAATTTTTGACAGAAGTAAAAAACCTATTGAGCTTACCGAAATAGGTAAGAAAATAGTAAATCAAGCAAGAAATATCGTTAACGAAGCCGATAGAATGCAAGACGTGGTAGACCAGCAAAAAGGTTTTATTGGCGGTGAATTTAAATTGGGAATTATACCAACAATTATGCCTACGCTTTTACCTATGTTTTTGAGAACGTTTACCAAAAAATATCCAAAAGTTCAATTAAAAATTGAAGAGCTAACTACCGAAGAACTCATTTCAAAAATTAATGAAAATCATCTAGATGCTGCCATTGCTGCCACACCTTTATATCAGCCAAAAATTAAAGAGCGTGCATTGTATTACGAGCCTTTTGTTGGATATATACCTAAAAGTCATAGACTGGCAGATAAAAAAGAAATAGAAACAGTCGATTTAGATATAGACGATATTTTATTACTGGAAGACGGGCATTGCTTTAGAGATGGTGTGGTTAACCTTTGTAAATCTTCACGATTACATACAAATCAGTCCTTCCAACTACAAAGCGGGAGTTTCGAAACATTAATTAAATTAAGCAACGAAGGATTGGGGATGACACTACTCCCCTACCTGAATACTTTAGATATGGACGAAAAGCAGAAACAAAATTTAAAACATTTTAAAAAACCATTACCTTCAAGAGAAGTAAGTTTAATTTACAGTACTAGTGAACTTAAATTACAGATTACGAACGCACTATACGACACCATTTCTAGCGTAGTACGGGGTGCCATTGCATTTCAAGATATTGAAATTATAAGTCCTACTAAAAAGTCTATCTAACATAAATGCCCCGTAAAATTTCGGGGCATTTATATTAGGGATTTAAATAAATTAAACATTGGTTCAGTTGAGGATTCTGCTTAATTAAGGCATCTACCCAAACTTTTAATTCCTCAATTTCGTAAGGAAGAAGTCGTTCTAGCGCTTTTTTTAGCTCTTTACAGAATAAATTTGCATCAAAGCTTACTTTTTTTAATACAGCTTTGGTGTAGTCGTACATTGCTCTAGCCATAGTTAATTCGGTATTTTTCAGGTTAAGTAGTGTTTATCTATACGCGAAGAGGTTTTTGTGATTAAGGTGTCTGTAAGATAGTGAAAAACTTTCAAGAAAATTGCCCTTGTTTATAAATATTATAGATTAAAACCTATTATCTCCGTCCAACAGACTGCCTAAGCCACCTAAGACGCTTCCTTCTCCTTTATTTTTCCCACCACCTTGAGGTGCTGCTGCCCAAACTCGTTTGGCCAATCTACTAAATGGCAACGATTGTACAAATACAGTTCCAGGTCCTGTAAGCGTAGCAAAGAAAAGTCCTTCTCCGCCAAAGAGCGTATTTTTAATACCTCCTACAAATTCTATATCATAGTTTACCGTATGATCAAAACCTATAATACAACCCGTATCAATTTTCAATTTTTCTCCAGCTGCTAGTTCTTTTGTCGCTGTAGTTCCGCCGGCGTGTACAAATGCCATTCCGTCGCCTTCCAGCTTTTGCATAATAAAACCTTCTCCACCAAAGAGTCCGCGACCTAATTTTCTTGAAAATTCTATACCTATACTTACTCCTTTTGCAGCACAGAGAAAGGCATCTTTCTGGCAGATAAACTTATTTCCAAATCTTGTTAAATCTATAGGGAGTATTTTTCCCGGGTATGGGGATGCAAAGTTTACTTGTTTTTTACCTACTCCTGTATTATAAAAGGCTGTCATAAACAAACTTTCACCAGTAAGTAAGCGTTTACCGGCGCCAAACATTTTGCCCATAAAGCCTTTATCGTTTGCAGAACCATCACCAAAGATGGTTTCCATTTTAATGCCATCGTCCATCATCATAAAACTTCCTGCTTCGGCAATCACGCCTTCGTTGGGATCCAGTTCTATTTCTACGAATTGCATTTCTTCACCGTGGATTTTATAATCTATTTCGTGTGCGTTCATTTTTTTGAGTTTAGGAGTTTCGTTGCTTGCCTTTGGCTTCGCTATTTATGAGTTGAGTACTTTAGCGAATTGTTACATTTTCTATCTAAAAATTTATTTCAAAGAGATACGCTGGGAAACATCGAGACATTAGGAGACATCAATTATAAGTTCATTTACTTGCTTCTCAACCCTTCAACATTAAACTCCTCAACTAATTCACTAATTACCCAGGTATCTAATTAACCATTCTTCCTCCTCACGGTCCATTCAAACTCAAATATCGAAACTGTGTCTCCCGCTTCATCTACTCCTTCGGCTTTCATCCAGCAGGTTTGACCTTCGCCAGTTTTTACGGTTGCTGAAATGGCTTTTTGTATGGCAATACCGTCGCTACACGTAAAGGTGATTCTTCCTGTAGCCTTTTTGGTAAAAGTCGCTTTGTTATTTGCGACGAGCATCGAAACTTTAGCACCACGCTCTCGTATTTGCGCCATTACCAATGCACCTGTACTTAATTCTGCTGCCATTCCCTGTACGGCCCAGAACATAGAATTAAATGGATTCTGGTTAATCCATTTCAATTTTACAGAGGTTACACAGCTTTCTGCGGAAATTTTCTTCACACGTACTCCCGTAAAAAAGGCTGATGGAAGTTTCAGCATGGTAAAAGTGTTTATTTTTTTTGGAGACAACATGGTAAAGATTTGGATTTCCAACGAAGATACTTAATCTGTATTAAAAATTGCTCTCAGTTTGTTGAGTATGGAGATTCGTTAACTGGGTAACTGGGTAATTAGTCAAATGTGTAATTTATATTTCAATTAAACTCAAAATCGAGCTCCTTCCCTTAGCATCCTAATATTTTATTGAGTTTACAAAACTTAAAAGCGTTAAGGGAAGGTGGATTTCGGATAGATTTTAAATGGAATTAACATGCTTCAACCCGAAATTCGGAAGGGGTACAATTAGCAAGTAATAGTTGGGTTTCCCGATGTATTCAAGATTATCTTGAGACTGACAATTGTTAACGTTTTGTTAATTTTTAGTACTATGCGTAACATAATACCAAGTAATAGACATATATTTGTATAAGAAATTAATGAACTATGGAAACTACTCTTTCAGAAAATGATAAAAATGTAGCTGCGGTAACGCACTTGTCCACATTTTCAAAATACTTTATACCCTTTGGTAATTTTATCTTTCCGCTCCTATTATGGACGGTAAATAAAGAAAGACCCTTTGTAAATGAACACGGCAGACAGGCGCTCAATTTCCAGTTGAGTATTTTGGTTTATACAATTTTAGTAGGAGTTGCCTGCTTGCCGTTCTTTATCATTTTTGCGACCGACTTTATATCTTTAGTTGATGCAATGGAAAGTCAGTATCGCGAAGTTTCGGTACAAAATATTAAGAATTTTTCTGGATATATCATCCTCTTCGGCATTGTAGCCCTACTGTTATTAGGTCTCTTTGTGTTTGAACTGTACGCCATTATTACGGCTACTACAAAAGCATCTCGAGGAGAACTCTATAAATACCCGTTTACCATCCCATTTTTAAAACCACAACCATTAAAACCTCAGGAACATGAACACATTAATTAGCATTGTAATGGCCATCGTACTCAATTTTTTGGGTGTAGAAGTTCAGGAACGGAAACTAGCGGCCAACGCACAGACAGAAATCACTGAACAAATTAGCGTTACTGAATGCGCTAAAATTTCAGCAGATAAAAAAGATACAAGTATTGCAACATCAATCAGAATCGAACATAAATGTAAACTAAGCAAATGAAGATCGAAAACACAAAAGCGCAAATGCGCAAAGGGGTTTTAGAGTATTGCATCCTATCTATATTACAAGATGGAGAAGCATATACCAGTGACATACTGGATACCCTTAAAGACGCAAAAATGCTTGTGGTAGAAGGCACCATTTATCCGTTACTTACACGGTTAAAAAATGCAGGGCTCCTCGCCTACCGCTGGGAAGAATCTACCAGTGGTCCCCCACGCAAGTATTATGAACTTACAGAAACAGGCACTCTGTTCTTAAACGAATTAACTACCACCTGGGGCGAATTGCAACAGGCCGTAACTATAGTAACCAGCACAACCTCTAAGAAATGAAAAAGACAGTAAACATAAATCTAGCCGGCACGTTCTTTCATATAGATGAGGATGCCTTTGGCAAACTTTCACGCTACCTCGATGCCATAAAGAAGTCGTTGAGCGACCCCCAGGGAAAAGACGAAATTATACGTGATATTGAAGCGCGGATTTCTGAATTATTTTCAGAAAAAATTGAATCCACCTCACAGGTAATTAGTATTAAAGAGCTGGACGAAGTAATCACCGTCATGGGACAACCTGAAGATTATCGTGTAGACGAAGAAATTTTCGAAGACACTCCACCTAGTTACACTAGTAGCAGAAGAGACCGAACCACTACGTCGCACCAGCAATTGTTTCGAGATGTGGACAATAAATTTATTTCTGGAGTTTCTTCAGGATTGTCGCATTACTTGAAAATAGATGCTATTTGGGTACGATTACTTTGGATTTTACTCACCATTCTTACCAGCGGAACATTTATTATTATTTATATCCTATTTTGGATCTTGGTTCCGGCGGCACTCACCACTTCAGAAAAACTGAAAATGAGCGGCGAGGCTGTGACCATATCGAACATTGAAAAAAAATTCAAGGAAGGGTATGATACCGTTGCAGATCGAGTGAAAAATGCAGACTACGACAAATTTGGACAAAAAGTTGGGAATGGTGCCGTAACATTTGTTGAAACACTGGGTAATATCCTCCTTACCATTCTCAAAATATTTGTTAAGTTTTTTGGTATTATTTTAATTTTAATTGGTCTTTCAGTATTAATAAGCCTAATTATTAGCTTATTCACCTTAGGAACTATAGACCTTTGGGGCACTGGAGAAGTGTTGGATTATATTAATCTCGTAGATACTTCTAATAGTCCTATCTGGTTAGTATCATTACTTGCCTTTCTAGCAGTAGGGATTCCGTTTTTTGTGATCTTTATTCTAGGACTTAAATTACTGGTAACTAATTTAAAATCTATTGGTACCAAAGCTAAAATTATTCTTTTAGTTCTTTGGGTAGCATCCTTGGTAGGCCTTGGAATTCTAGGGGTTCGTCAAGCTACGGAAAAAGCCTATAACGGCGAGGTAATTACTGAAGAAAAACTACCAGTCCGTACAGGTGATACCGTTCGTATCGCCATGCGAGCTAATACTCAATATGATGTGTATGTGTCTAAAAATGGCGGCGTAGAGATAAAATATGATGAAAACGATCAAAAAATAATTTACAGTAACGACATTCGGTTAATTGTAAAATCTACGACCGATAGTGTTGCAAAAATTATAATAGACAAGAATGCTGAAGGCAATAGCTTTCTCAATGCAAAAAAGCGTGCCGAAGCTATTGAGTACAATTATGCTTTCGAAAACGAAACCTTATTTCTGGATGGGTATTTTTTAACCAATTTTGAAAATAAATACCGTGACCAGGAGATAGAAATCACGCTTTTTTTACCAGAAGGAAGCATTCTGGTTGCTGAAGATAACACCTACTCCTATCATAGAAACGACTCACGTCACAACGATATCCTGCACAATGGCATGGAAGGTAAATCGCTTTTAATTCTGAAAAACAAAACCCAATGTCTGGACTGTCCGGAAGATCAAATAATGGACGATTCTAACGAAATGGATACCTCAGCTACAGGAGATTGGAAACAAGATGTTGAAAAAGAATTCACAGACGATACGCAAACTGAAATAAAAGTAATAAAAGTTGATAGTGTGAAAACATCTATTCCAGTAAAAGTGACTGATTCTATTTAAATTAAAAACAACCAAAAATTCAAAATCATGAAAACTCTAAAAATAATCTTGCTCACCATAGCAACCGTAACTCTAACCTCTTGTCATTTCGACATGAACTTTGGCCAGACCGATGGCAACGGAAATGTAACCACTGAAACCAGAAACGTCTCCGAAGATTTTACTAAAGTTCGTGGTAGTGCAGGGCTGGATGTATACCTTACAAAAGGAACTACAGCTAGCATTAAAGTAGAAGCAGATGAAAATTTACAAGAAATAATTTCAACCGAAATCACTAATGGAAAGCTTCACGTTACAACAAGTGACCATCATAATATTGGTAGAGCCAAAGCGAAAAAAGTATACATAACCTATGTTTCTTTAGACGAAGTAGCCTCTTCCAGCGGAGCAGATGTTGTTGTAAATGGTATTCTGGAAGCAGAAAATTTAACCTTAGATTCCAGCAGTGGATCAGATCTTGACGTAGAAGTATTTGCAAAAACACTGTATATAGATTGTAGTAGCGGGGCAGATATTAAAGTTTCAGGAAAAGCATCACAACTTACGGCAGATGCCTCTAGCGGCAGCGAAATTAACGCTAAAGACTTATTAGTAATAAACTGCAAAGCCGAAGTTTCCAGCGGAGCAGATATTACGGTAAACGTAAAAGAAAGTCTGGAAGTAGACGCTTCCAGCGGTGGTGATGTAAATTACTATGGAAACCCTACTGCCGTGAAAAATAACAGCGGTAAGTCTGGAAGCGTACGTAAAATGTAACAAAGAAGCTATCGGCTATAATAGCCGGATCCGTCTTGGTTTGTGTATTGAATCGGGACGGATTTTTTTAAAACATCAACTTATGAAATATATACTACAAATTTTAGTCCTACTCATCTCCATAACCTGTTTTGCCCAGGTTGAAAAAACTTCAGAATTATACCTGCAAATGAAGCAGATGGACAGTATTGTTTTTGACGCTGGTTTCAACAACTGCGATTTAATAGGCTTAGAGCTAATACTTTCGGAAGATTTAGAATTTTACCATGATATTGGTGGCATTCAAGATAAAGCAGAATTTATGGAAGCCATAGCAAAAAATATCTGTGGAAATCCTTCAGGAAAACTAACACGGGAGTTAATTAAGGGAAGTTTAGAAGTGTTTCCACTTAAAAATAACACTATCCTTTACGGTGCATATGTAAACGGTGAACACGAGTTTTTTCGGAAGGAAACAGACAAGAAACTACTAAAAACGGGGTATGCAAAATTCAGTTCCTATTACGAGCTACAAAACGATGCCTGGAAGCTGAAGAGAGTGTTTAGCTTTGACCATAAGACAGCAAATTAATTTATAAAATTGATGCTAATACTAAAAAAAGCCGCTAGATAGCGGCTTTTTTATACTATTATTTTAAAAATGGTTTTAATACATTGGTGTATTAATTTCTTCAACGCTATCGATACTTACCAAATAACGTTCTGCGTCCAATGCAGCCATACATCCTGTACCTGCTGCAGTTACAGCCTGACGATACTCTTTATCCTGTACATCGCCACTGGCAAAAACGCCTGGTTTGTTGGTTTTTGTGGATTTTCCTTTGGTAATTAGATACCCGGTATCGTCCATGGTTAATTGTCCTTTAAAAATATCGGTATTTGGTTTGTGACCAATCGCGATAAATAACCCAGTGATTGCTATTTCTTCTTTCTCACCCGTTTCGTTATTTTTCATTCGCAAACCTTCAACTACCATATCTCCTAGCACTTCGTCTACTTCGGTATTATAACGTAGCTCTATATTTTTGGTAGAAGTAACACGATGTTGCATCGCCTTAGAAGCTTTCATATGATCTTTTCGCACTAGCATAGTTACCTTATTGCAAATATTTGCGAGATACGTAGCTTCTTCAGCGGCGGTATCTCCAGCTCCAACAATAGCTACATCCTGCCCTTTATAGAAAAATCCATCACAAACGGCACAGGCAGAAACGCCTCCGCCACGTAACTTTTGTTCGCTAGGTAATCCTAGATATTTTGCAGTTGCCCCAGTTGATATAATAACTGTTTCGGCTTCTATTTGAGTAGCATTATCTACAGTTACTTTATGAATCCCTCCTACTTCGTCGCTAAAGTCTACGGCAGTTACCATTCCAATACGCACTTGGGTTCCAAAACGTTCTGCTTGTTGTTGTAGTTGCACCATCATGGTGGGACCATCAATACCATCCGGATATCCAGGGAAATTATCTACTTCGGTAGTGGTAGTTAACTGGCCGCCAGGTTCCATTCCTGTGTACATAATAGGTTTCAGGTCTGCTCTAGCTGCATAAATAGCGGCGGTATATCCTGCTGGTCCGGAACCAATAATCAAACATTTTATTCTTTCTACTGTATCACTCATAATAGGATTGTCTTTGTAAAATTTTAGAATGTAAAAATAGCAAGAATGTAGAAAACCCTAGTCCAAAAGTTATTAAGAATTATAATGAGCTTATCACCTACGCTTATGAGCGTATTTTCGGGAAGAATCTGCCTGTTTTCTTTATATATGCTGAATATTCCTGGTACCGCTGTAACAACAACTTTTCTTCTAAATTAGATTTAAAATAGAGTACCAAAGCAAGTAAAATGACAATGATAATTTTAAAAAGTGAGAATGAATAGATTCCAAAAGCAAAAAATGAAAGTAAAATACCAGAATAAATAGGATGTCTTATATAGCTATAAACACCTGTAGACACCAAGTTTGAATCTTTCTTTGGCGTTGGATACGGTGTTAGATTGTCACTCATACTTAAAATTCCCCACACTATTATGAGCAAGCCTACAATACAAAATACCAGGGATGGATATATAATCCAATTTGGCAAATTAATTTGCAACCATCCCCAATCCATAAAATAGAATGCGAAAAGTAAAAACTGAATAACTAGAAAAAAAATATCTCTTTTATACACGATAAAATTTAAACATATATCAAAAATAATATTTTGAGCGTATTAAAAACGCACATAACTGTAAGACTTTTACTACAATAAGCTTTTGTAGTATTTAAAATTTTAAAAATGTTATTTTAGGTTTTTCTATAAAATCTAAAATTCGCTTTTAACTATAAATACGAAGCATTACTACCTCAATAATCATGTGTTACTTCAGTAGGGTGCCAAACTATATGAGTATTACTAAATAGAGTGCTTTTTTACTTAAGAATTTCATACTTGGCAATACTTAGCTTGTATTCTTAAACCCTTTAGAATAAGAATATAAAATTCCTTTATTAAAATCGAGCCCTTTGGATAGTCTCAGAAAAATGAAATGTAAAATAGTTCCATCAGATTAGAAACTTTTACTAACAATGTGGTTTTGAAGTTGTAGAGTCAACTATTAATCGTAATATTGCAATAAATTAATAAAAGAATATAATGGGAGTCACAAAAACCGAAATGTTTACCAATCAACAAAATGAAATTGCACGGTTTGCAAAAGTTTTTGGTCATCCTGCAAGAGTATCCATTTTACAATACTTATTTAAAATTGACTCTTGTGTTTGCGGAGATCTAGTAACCGAAATAGGACTGGCTCAACCCACCATATCACAGCATTTAAAAGAACTGAAATATTTAGGATTAATTAAAGGAAACGTAGAAGGAACAAGCGTTTGTTATTGTATAAATAAAGAAAACTGGACCGCTATGAAAGAAATGATGTTGCAGTTTCTAAATCAGGATATTTCAAAAACAGAAGAATGTTGTTAAAAAAAATTGAACTAATTAATCGTATAATCGCACTAAACAAATAAGCTATGAAACTATCAGAAGTAAAAAGCAAATTGAATGAATTAAAAACCATTTCATTCCAGTTACCTAACGGAGAATTGGTGCCGAATCATTTTCATGTTACAGAGGTTGGAAAAATTTCGAAACATTTTATTGATTGTGGTGGAACCGTCCGTAAAGAAGAAGTAGCTAACTTTCAACTTTGGAATGCAAACGACTACGATCACAGGTTGCATCCTGAAAAACTATTAGACATTATATCGCTTTCAGAAAAGATTTTAAGTATTGAAGATTTAGAAATAGAAGTGGAATATCAAGCCGATACGATTGGAAAATTCGGATTGGATTTTGATGGAACACATTTTTTATTGACTAGCAAGCATACAGACTGTTTAGCAAAAGACCAATGTGGTATTCCTGTAGAAAAACCTAAGCTGCAGCTAGCCAATTTAAACAATGAATCTTGTTGTTCACCAGAAGGTAACTGTTGCTAATTAGTATACAACTAAAACTTCAAACTAATGATGACAACGCAACCAACCCTATTTTCAGAAATCATATTACTAATTAAGGAATTAAAACCCGAAACCATTTCAGAAGAGAGAAAAGTTGTTTTACAACCGCTAACTGACTTTATTCAGTCAAAAATTTTAAAAGGTCAAGAAATTCGTATCAACTTTATCTGTACTCATAATTCTCGAAGAAGTCATTTATCCCAAGTTTGGGCACAGACCCTGGCACACTACTTTTCTATTAAAAATGTGTTCTGCTATTCAGGTGGCACAGAAGCTACGGCGCTTTTCCCTATGGTTGCTGAAGTTTTAAAAAATTCTGGTTTTCAGATAACAACCTTATCAAAAAACGAGAACCCCATTTACAGTATTAAATATGCGGAAAACGAGCATCCAATACTAGGATTTTCAAAAAATTTAGCTAATGATTTTAACCCAAAATCTGAATTTGCAGCAATTATGACTTGTTCGCAAGCCGATAGCGATTGTCCTTTTATTGCAGGTGCTGAAAAGCGTATTTCAATTCCTTTTGAAGACCCGAAAGCCTTTGACAACACACCACAACAAGTAGAAAAATATACCGAAAGAAGCCTGCAAATTGCAACTGAATTATGTTACGTTTTCTCTCAAATTAACTTATAAAGATGGCAGCAAAAAAATTAAGCTTTCTAGACAAAAATTTAACGCTCTGGATATTTGTAGCCATGGCTATTGGCGTTGGACTTGGATATTTTATTCCTACGTTTCCAAATATCATCAATTCGTTCAATAGTGGAACAACCAACATCCCCATTGCCATTGGTTTAATTTTAATGATGTATCCACCTTTGGCCAAAGTAAAGTATGCGTTATTGCCCAAAGTTTTTAAAAACACAAAAATCCTTTCCATTTCGTTACTCCTCAATTGGGTAGTAGGTCCCATATTGATGTTTATTTTAGCGATCACATTTTTACGGGAGTACCCCGAATATATGGTTGGGCTTATTTTAATAGGCTTAGCGCGATGTATTGCGATGGTTCTGGTTTGGAACGATCTTGCCGAAGGAAGTAGTGAATATGGCGCAGGTTTGGTAGCGTTAAATAGTATCTTTCAGGTGTTTGCCTATAGTTTTTACGCCTGGCTTTTTATTACTGTGCTTCCACCCTATTTCGGTTTTGAAGGTGCGATTGTAGATATTTCAATAGCAACCATTGCTGAAAGTGTCGCCATCTATTTGGGGATTCCGTTTTTGTTGGGAATACTAAGCAGGCTCATTTTAGTAAAATTAAAAGGTGAAGAATGGTATACTAAAAAATTTATACCAACAATTTCCCCAATAACCTTACTAGCTCTTTTATTTACGATTACCATAATGTTCTCATTAAAGGGAGAGTTAATTGTTAAAATACCAATGGATGTGGTGATGATTGCTGTTCCATTACTCATCTATTTTTCCCTAATGTTTATCATTGGCTTTTTTGTTACCAAAGCTACGGGAGCAGCATACGATAAGACAACAGCCGTTGCATTTACTGCAGCAGGAAATAATTTTGAATTAGCAATTGCGGTTGCTATTGCTGTTTTTGGGCTGAATTCCGGACAAGCATTTGCAGGAGTTATTGGTCCTTTGGTTGAAGTTCCAGCTTTGATTCTATTGGTTCGTGTTTCTTTTTGGCTCCGAAAAAAATATTATACAGATGAAACTACATGATGTTATAATAATAGGCGGTGGACAAGCGGGTTTATCCATTGCTTATTTTTTAAGAAGAAGTAATTTAAGCTACTTGATATTAGAAAAACAGGCGAAAGCTGGAGGTTCCTGGAACCATACTTGGGATAGTTTAAAACTATTTTCACCGTCAAACTACAGTTCCTTATCAGGTTGGCCTATGCCAAAAAGTACTAATGAATATCCCACAAAATCAGAATTTATTAACTATTTATCGGCGTATGAAAAACGCTATGAATTTTTTATACAAAAACAAACGGAAGTACTTAAGGTAGAGAAAGAAAATGGGCTCTTCAAAATCACTACAAATATTGAAATTTTTTACTCCAAAACATTGGTGAGCGCTACAGGCACAGCAAAAAATCCTTTCATTCCAACCTATCCTGAAAGTGCTAAATTTAATGGAGTTCAAATTCATTCCGCCACCTATAAAAATTCAACTGATTTTGAAGGTAAAAAAATTCTTATTGTTGGAGGAGGGAATTCTGGAGCACAGATCTTAGCCGAAGTTTCTAAAGTGGCAACAACTAAATGGGTAACTTTAAAAGAACCGCAATTCTTGCCTGATACTATGGATGGTCGTTATCTATTTAATGAAGCAACACAAAAGTTTTTAGGAAAATCAGAAGAAAAATCGAGTGGCGATTTCAGTATTTCCCTATCCAACATAGTGATGGTTGAAAGTGTAAAGGAAGCGAGAAGTAGAAATATATTAAACGCAGTTCGACCTTTTGAAGAATTTTACGAACACGGTGTTATTTGGAAGGATGGAACGAGAGAAGCATTTGATGCAGTACTGTGGTGTACAGGTTTTCGAGCAAACCTCAAACACTTAGAATCACTAGGTATTATTCAAAATGGAAAAATAACGACCCTACATACACGTTCAGTAAAAGAACCTAGCTTATGGCTTGTTGGCTATGGTAATTGGACAGGATTTGCTTCAGCTACCATTTACGGTGTTGGAAAAACCGCCCGACAAACTGTAAAAGAAATTACTGAGGTACTGTGATCAATTGTGCTGTTTGAGCCCTACTTTGGCCATTAAAATTCCCTTGTACCTAATTTAAATCATGAGAATACTTTTGCTGGCTACTTTGCAATCAATGTAAACTAAGATATAAATCCCAATATTTACGATAAACTACTATAAATAAACAATCCTGATTTTTTGTGTCAAATTTATGAAGGTGATACTTTTTTTAAGGTATCTTAGAGTGTTAAATTTTATATCATAAAATCAAACCTATCTTATATTGTAGTATCAGACCTTCATTTAGGTGAAGCCAATAGTTTGTTTACACCTCGTAATAGAAGCGGTTTTCAAATTATAGAAGCTTTTAGTAAGGCTTTAGCAGACCTTATAAGTCAATTTAATCAGGAAAGCTTACCTAAACTGGTGCTTAATGGAGATATTTTAGGATTATCTTTTAGCGACTATGTCCATAGCTTTGAAATTTTTGAGGCATTCATAGAGGCGTGTACCATTAAAAATATTTTATGCGATACCATAATTTATATTCCAGGCAATCACGACCACCATATATGGAATCTAGCCAAAGAAGGACATTTTTTAAAAGGTTTAGAGAATACAAACTTAAATAAAATTGAAGCACTACACAGTGTTACCCCACCAACATTTACAGATGGTTTTAGTAGTAATTTTCTCGACGCTTTTGCCAAAAGAATAGGGAACGATTCTCTTACTTTTAAAATTTTCTATCCCAACTTTATGGTACCTCCGCCCGAGCAAGGTGGCCCCTATTTATTATTTCATCACGGACATTTTTCTGAAAAAACGTATTATTTTGTTTCAAAATTTCTGCAAACTATTTACCCTGAACTCCCAACCCCTGAAAATTTAGAAGAATTGGAATCACAAAATGGACCTTTTATTGATTTTGCTTTTAGTGAACTTGGTAGAAGTGGTAAAGCGGGTCATTTTTTTGAAAAATTAATGAGTACGTTAAGTAATAAGGAATTATTTGAAATACGCGTTGATGAGATGGCAGAAAATATAGCCAAAAATGTTGATTTCCCTTACCTACCCTCAGATTGGTTAGAGAAACAATTGGCGAAGACACTTTTGCAAAACATCGGAGAAAAAGTTCGTGGAGAGCGTTATAAAGGAAGTGTAACCTGTAGCGACGAAACCATTCAAGGGTTGTTACATTATTTAAACACCTATTGCTCAGAAACGTTGAGTGAAAATGGTTGGTCTGGTGAAGATGTAACCCTTATTTGGGGCCATACCCACAAACCCTTTCAAAAACAAACGACAACAGACCACTTCCCAAAACTTACGCTCTACAACTCCGGGGGATGGGTATTGCCAAGAGCCGTAACGCCTGTAATAGGTGCCTCGATACTTTTTGTTAGTGACTCTAATGAAACGCAGTCACTACGTATTTATAATGATGCTGAAACCGGAGGCAAGATGCATTTTGAGATTATTCAAGAAGATGGCTTTGAGATTACGGAGTTCAGTAAAAAAATAAATGAAGGCATAAGAGATGAAACAGGAGCTCTGCGCAAAGAATGGAAGGATTTAAAATCAAGTATCATTTCCGAAATTAAAGAAAGGCGTAAAGATGTTACATAAAACAGAGGTTTTAATCATTGGTTCTGGATTTGGAGCTTCAGTAGCGGCACTACGTTTTGCTGAGGTAGGTAAAAAGGTCACTATTTTGGAACGTGGGGGTTGGATTACACGTGAAAATTTCGAAGCAGATGATGATATGTTATGGCAACCCAAAAATGGACGCTATGGTATGAACGATTTTAAAATGCGAGGGAAAAATATAATCCCCTGGCTGGGTGCCGGAGTAGGCGGAGGTTCTCACGTATATGCTGCTACGTTAAAACGTAGAGATTTTTTTGATGATTTCCCTGGAAATATTTCAGCAAGTGAAATGACACCCTACTATGAAAGGGCTGAGAAAATGATGCAAGCTGTTACATATCCAGAATATCCACCCTACAGCAACTTGCCGTCTTATTGTATTTTTAGAGAGGCCGAAAAGGAACTCTCCAAAGAACGTCCCGATATTGTTGAGAAGCAAGGCAATATTTTGTTAGGTATTTCTTATGCACCTAAAAACGGAATACCTGGGGCAAAATTTATAAATTCATACGGCGCAGAACAGCGTTACTCAGATCCTAAAGAACAGAAGATTTTGGGTGGAGAGATAGATGTGAAAAACACGCTGGATAAAAACTATTTATTTGAAGCTCAAAAAAAAGGGGCTCAAATTATTCCTTTTAGGGAAGTAACCAAAATAGAACCTTTGGAAGGAGGTGGTTACAATTTACATTGGAACAATCCAAAAGAAGACAGTCGTGAAACAGGAATGATTTCGTGTGATATTTTAATTTGTGGTGCTGGAGCTATAGGAAGTACCCAGCTGTTACTTCAGAATAAAGCAATCCATAAAACATTGCCCAATATTTCTGAAACATTAGGAAATGGTTACTTTACGAATGGTGATTTTGTAACTTTTTTGTTACCAAAAAGAGGCTTTTTAATTTCGTGGATTGGTGTGGTTGGAGCCTTAGCAACGTTTATATTTGGACATTATGTATTTGCTCTTGGTTTTGCTATTTTATATATACTAGGATGGGCTCTTTCTGGAAAAAAAGCAGAACCGGATAAAGGAACCACCAATAGCGATTACATACGGTTTAAGCATAGAGATGGAAGTGCTCAAGGTGTTTATATAGAAGGTGGACGCTATCCTACTCCTATAAAAGCCATAACAGCTATCATTCTGAGTCTAACAGGGAATTTTAAGCCTAAAAGCTATAAAATTATAAGTGATACGGTGAATTGGATGGGCAAGTATATCCCTGTTTTTGAGTTGATTCAACGCTCCTGGCCTATCCCTATTTTAATGATGGGACGGGATGACGCAGAAGGACATTTTTTTTTAGATGATAAAGGGGAAGCTAAAATTAATTATAATTTAAAAGCAAATGATGCCTACTACGCACACTTGAATAAATTGGGAAAATTATTCAGTAAAAAAGCTAAGAGCTTCTATATTCCGAATGGTGTTGCAGCTCTTTTTAAAATTGTAGAAGTACCACATAACATTGGGGGAGCATCTATGGGCGTTTCAAAAGAAAAAGGCGTCGTAGATACGTTCGGAAGGATGTATGGATATGATAATTTTATGGTACTGGATGGTTCTATACTCCCCAAATCCTTAGGCCCCAATCCAGCTCTTACCATTCTCGCCTTTAGCGAAAGGGGTGTAGAACAAGCAATACATCAAATGAATACAGATGGAAAAATAACTGCAGAATCTAAAAACATACATTAACTTAAATATATACCAATGAAAAATTTCACAAAAAGTATAATAGCCGGAATCGTTGCGACCCTAATTATGAGCATCTTTATGATGATAGCAGCAATGATAGGAATGCCCAAAATGAGTCCACCAGAAATGTTATCAGGAATGATGGGAGCTTCTATAGTTGTAGGTTGGATACTGCATTTTGTAATTGGGATTATTTTTGCCTTAATGTATGTCTATATAATTTCTAGTTGGTTAATAAAAATTGGGAATATTGTTTTAAAGGGTGTGGTCTTCGGTATTATTGCTTTTGTTATCGCTCAGGTGTCTATGGCGCTTATGGGTATGGTGATGGATGTACCACAGCCTGATGGTAATATAATTCTATTAGCTATTGGTAGTCTTGTAGGGCATATTGTTTTTGGTATTATAGTCGCTCTTATCGCTAAAAAGTAAAATCAATAATTGGTAAGTGCTTTCAAGGTATAAGCGTATTCAAGGATAGGATAACTAGTAGAGAAATATCTTTCTGGATGGTATAGAAAATGGTACTTCAAACGACAAAAATCCCAAAAAACACTTGAGTACTTCATTTTTGACTTAGAAGTTTGTTAAAATTGGTGTAAAACCTACTCTTGCAAAGCACAGGTCTAGTATCTTGTAAGAATAAACTTTTAAAATAAATATAATGTCTAAACCAAATTTCAGTACCCTCAAGGTTATCTATATTAACTGCACCCTTAAAAAATCTCCCGAAACTAGCCATACTTCTACCTTAATGCAAGTTTCACAAAATATTTTAAAGAAAGAAGGTGTTTCGTTTGAAGAAATCAGATTTATAGATTTAGACATTGCTACTGGAATTTACCCGGATATGACCGAGCACGGTGCAGATACCGATGAATGGCCATCCCTATACAAAAAAATAATGGATGCTGATATTACAATTGTTGGCACCCCTATCTGGTTAGGTGAAAAATCTTCAGAAGCTCAAAAACTTATCGAACGTCTGTATGCAATGAGCAGTATGACGAATGATAAAGGGCAATACATTTTCTATGGTAAAGTGGGAGGCTGTCTTATTACAGGAAATGAAGATGGTATAAAACATTGTGCCATGGGCATTTTATATGCGTTGCAACACGTAGGATACTCTATTCCTCCGCAAGCAGATTGTGGTTGGATTGGTAAAGTTGGCCCAGGTCCAAGTTATGGCGATAAAGAATTCAGAGGAAAGAAGTTTGACACACCTAAAGGATTTGATTCAGATTTTACAAATAGAAACACAACCTTTATGACCTACAATCTCTTACATCTTGCAAAAGCTTTGAAGGACATAGGTGGTTATTCTAACTATGGAAATTCAAGGGAGGACTGGGACGATGGAACACACTGGGCATTTGAAAACCCAGAGTACAGATAGTGAATATCTTTCTATTGTATCCAATAGCATTTAACACTTTTAACCAATCCCTCTAAATATGTTACTCGATCTTACATTTTTAACTCCAGCAGCTTTATTGGCACTACGCATTATAGTAGCCATAGTTTTCTTTTCTAGTGGAAAATCACACGTAACAAAACCAAAGGAACGTGGAGAAAGTCTAGGAATGTCGCCATCACTAACTGTCGTAATTGGTGCGTTGGAAATCATCGCAGCGCTTATGATAGCGTTCGGTATTTTTTCTCAAATCGGGGCGCTCCTTATTATTTTCACAATGCTAGGTGCCATAAAAATGAAACTAATTGATTGGAATACTGGTTTTTATGCTGAAAAAGGCTACGGTTGGCACTATGATGTTATTTTCTTAGCGGCGGCACTAGTAATCCTTGCTACTAATGGTGGCGCTTATATTATAATTTAAAACATATGAATGTATCTGAACAATTGCTTCAAATCTTAGTAGATGTTGGAGTTAAAAATATATACGGTGTCACGGGAGATGCGCTCAATTTTTTTGTTAGCGCCATTGAGGCTCGAGACGATGTAAATTGGATAGGCTGTAAGCACGAAGGGAATGCCTCTTTTATGGCTTTTGGAGAGAGTGAAACAACTGGCAATCTGGCGGTGTGTGCAGGAACAGTAGGACCCGGAGCTCTCCACCTTATCAATGGTTTATATAATGCAAAAAAAGAGAGAACACCTGTGATTGCTATTACGGGCCAAATACCTAGAGAATTGCAGGGAACAAACTATTTTCAAGAAGTAGATTTGAAAAAAGTTTTTGACGAGATTTGTGACTATCAAGCTATTATTCGAACTCCTGAAGAAGCACCATCTGTAATACAACGGGCAATTAAAATAGCAATTAATAATCGAACCGTGTGTCGTATTGAGGTTGCAGCAGATGTTGCTGAAATGAAAGCCGAACGTCAAGAATACGTTCATCCTATAAAGCGTTCCTTAGCGACTTTGGTACCTCACATTTCTGAAGTTCAAGAAGCGGCAAATGCCATAAACAGTGCAACCAAAATAGGTATTCTCGCCGGTCATGGATGTAGAGAAGCCCGTGAAGAGGTGTTAAACCTTTCGCGTAAAATAAAAGCCCCCATAACCCATACAACTAAAGCAGCAGATATTTTTGATCACGATACAGAAAATGTAGTGGGACTTACAGGTTTAATAGGAAATCCATCAGGGTATAATGCTGTTATGAAATGTGATCTTCTCATAATGCTCGCTACAGATTTTCCCTATACGGAATTCTTGCCGCACGACACAAAAACGATACAGGTAGATATAAGGGCAGAGAATATTGGAAACAGAACCAGCGTTGCAATTGGTATACACAGCGATATAAAAGCATTTGCAGACTTAATACTACCGCTGGTCAATGAAAAAACCAATACCGATTTTCTAGACAAATTGAAGAAGAGTTTTGTTAACTACAAAGAAGACAAAAAAGAAGAAGCATCACCAGAACGCGACTACGAACCCCTGCATCCTCAAATTTTTGCGGATAAAATTAATGTGCACGCATCCAACGACGCCATTTTTACCATTGAGACTGGTACTTCTGCCATCTGGGCAATGAACCATATTTCTTTCCATTCTGGGAGGAGGGTTTTAGGATCATTCAATCACGGCAGTATGGCTGTTGGGCTTCCTTCTGCTATGGGTGCGCAGATGGCACACCCAGACCGCGAAGTGTGGGCTATTTCGGGTGACGGTGCGTTTAATATGTGTATGCAGGATTTTATTACAGCAGTCAAGTATAAGCTCCCAGTTAAAATCTTAGTTCTTAATAATTCACAATTGAGTTTTGTAAAGCTCGAAATGGAACAGGTGGGCCTCACGCCTACCTTAGATGCGCTTCAGCAAGAAAATATAAACTTTGCAGATTATGCCCGGCTTTGTGGCGGCGAAGGAATACGTGTGGAGCACGCAAAAGATATTGAGAATGCCATCATCCAGGCTAAAAGAAGTACGAAGCCTTTTATTATAGATGCAGTAGTTAATAGCGGAGAACTGGCACTTCCGCCGCATATTGGTTTTAAAGAAGCGATTGGTTTTGGCACTTCAAAAGTAAAAGAAGTCGCGCAAATTATTTCTGGAGATAAAGGCCAATGGGATAATTTGAAAAAAGAACTCAAAGGATGGTTTGATTAATTAAATTGAATTTTACAAACCAGTACCTTTAAATCCTATACATATGAAAAACCAATTTCTTGATATCGGCAAGGTTGCCGATGAAATGTTTAAGGAAACAAAAAATAATATTGAGCAATTATCAATTTTCAGGATCTTTGTACTTTCGGTATTGGCAGGTGCATTTATTACATTTGGAGCACTCTTTTCAATTCTGATTTCGGCTGGAGTGGAAACGCTGGGAACGAAACTATTGTTACAGGGTTTTGGATTTTCAGTTGGTTTTTTTATGGTGATTATGACTGGTGCATTACTGTTTTCTGAAACAAATGTGGTACTGCCTACCTCCATTCTTAATTGTACAACGAAACAACTCATTGGGAACGTACTCAAATTTTGGAGCATAACCATAGTGGGTAACGTAGTGGGTGCCCTTTTAACTGGATGGCTCATAAATTTCGCCCACGAATATCCGCAAGAGGTGCAAGCAGAACTTTTCCATATCATCGAAAAGAAAATGCATTACGCGGAGGTGCGAACTAGTGCAAGTTGGTTACAAGCTGTTATTTCCGGAATGTTTGGAAATATGCTGGTAGGTGTAGCTGCGGTTATGGCATTAATGGGGAAGACCATTGTTGGAAAGTATGTGCCTATATTTTTGGCTGTTTCTTTATTTGTTGCCGCAAATTTTCAACATAGCCCTGCAAATATGGGTTATTTTTCAATCGCTATTCCAATGGGTCACGCTACCCCTTGGGCAGATGCAATTTTATGGAACATCCTGCCCGCTGCTCTTGGAAATATCATAGGCGGAACTTTGCTAATAGCCCTCCCCTTGTATTATATTTTTGCCGATAGAAAATCTCTAAAAGACGAATAGAATTGCAAATCGAGATAAAAGATATAACTAATTTTATTGATCCTTTATAATTTAGCTTTAGAAAGAGCTTCTTTGAATTCTTCAGTTGTAAATATATGGCTGGTGATCATTCTTAAATTCATTAGAGCTGCTTGAAATGTATCTAAGCCAGGTAACTTTGCACTACCACTAGCATCGGCAATTACTGCAATTTCAAAACCTTCTTCTAGTAGTTGGCGGGTGTGTGATTCTAAACATAGGTTTGTAGACATCCCAGCCATAAGCACCTTTTGAATTTTATATTTTCTTAATTGTAGGCTAAGATCGTTATTTTGTGGCCCATATAATTTATGAGGGTTGCATAAAATAATATTGTCTTTTTCTAAGTATTGTTTGAATTCATCTAAAAAATCTGCACCAGAATTTTCAAAACCTTCCATATCCAGCATTCCTTTTCTCTTATACATTTCTTTAGAATGCATGAACTTTTCCAAAGCCCCACCAAATTTCCAGCCTTTATCTGTTGGGAAAAAATAATGTGGAGAAATAAAGACTTTTATGCCATTTTCTTGTGCGAGCTTAAAAACCTCGCTCATATTTTCTATGGTATTATTTTCCTTTACGCTCTCTTTTACAATCGGCCATGCAACCCCATCAGATCTCAGGAAATCATTCTGAGGATCCGTGATTACAATCGCGGTATTTTTGTCAATTTCAAATCCCGGATCTGGAATTCCTGCTTCTTTCGCTGCTTTGATAACTTCCCATTCAGTACTTTTCATAATTTTAAATTTTAATAGTTAATAGTTCACCTTTACTCGAGGTGATGCTAAATGTTGTTGGGAAGTTATATCAGGAATTTGTTTTTAAATCTATGTTTAACATAAGTTAACGAAATAATTAACTGATTTCAAAGAGGAGTTAACATACCTATTAAATTAGTATGAATATTAACTATAGAAAGACAGCTATCTATAGTGCTTATATTGACCATCATAGATGGATCGATGATATGGGTTTGGAAGCTAGAGCCGCATCTCAATGCACATGCAAAATGAACGCTTATTGCGTTCTCATGGTTTGTTATCATACAACTACAAAAGCCTCACTTTCAATAGGATTTAAACTTTTAAATTAAAAATACGCAAACAAATGGAACTGCTTTGGACATACATTGATTTCCACCCCAAGGATGGGGGCAAAAAAAAGACCACTATTAGTAGTGATCTCTTGAAGTCGGGAGGATATGAGTTATTTAAATACTATTAAATAATATAATTCATTATTCCTCAGTTTTCAACGTCTTTATATCTGTAATCAATTGTGCTATGGAAGCTCTATTTAAGCCATTGTAAATGCCTCGTATATGTTTGTTTTTATCAATGAGAAGGAAGTTTTCAGTATGTAGAAAATCGTCTAGTTCTTTTGGTTCACCCAAATCATTTTCAACAAAATATTGGTCTCTACCTAAACTGTAAATCTCTATTTTGTCCCCAGTAACCAAATGCCATTTGTTAGCTATTACATCATTATTTTTGGCATATTCTTTTAGAACAGGCACTGAATCTGTTGTGGGCATTACTGAATGTGAAAGCAGTAGTATTTCAGGATCAGTTTTAAACTCCTCCTGCAGTTTAAACATATTATCTGCCATTTGCGGACAAATACCCGGGCACACTGTAAAAAAGAAATTAGTCACATATATCTTATCCTCGAAAGTATTTTGAGTGATAGTGTCCCCTAATTGATTCAACAACTTAAAATCTGGGATCTTATGAAAACTTTGTTCTTCCGAAGTACCTGGTGTTACCCATTTGGGAGTAAACGACTCCTCATTGTAATATGGTAAATGGTCGGTTCTACTGGTTTCTACTACCTGTGTGTTTTCCTTCTTCACCTCGTTTTTACAACTTATATAAATGACACATATAAGTGAAAATATCAATACTCCTTTAATTTCTAATAATAGTTTCATCTTCTAATTTATAACACGAATTTGCTTTTCGCATACCAAAAATACGTCCATTTTTAGCTTCGTAATTAACATATAATTTTCCATTTTCTAACCAGGCTTGCTGTAATCCACGCTCGTTGCCGTCCACCAATTGGCGTTTCTTCGCCAGTTGTCCAGATGCATACCACTCCCGCTCTATTCCCTGCTTTATACCATCTACATAATTAGATTGTGCAGCAAGCACTCCGTTTTCCCACCAACTTTTATAGTCACTATGCAACCTGTTATTTTTATAATGGGATTCTATTCTAAGAACCCCATTTTCTGACCATTTTTTTGCAATACCTTCTCTCTTTCCCAGGTGATACCCTATTCTTTCCGCCAAGGTATCATTAGGATAGTATCGTAAAGAATATCCTGAATAGAGCTGGTCTTTATAATACCACCTACCTTCCAACTGATTAAGAACCAAATCTTCCTTTAGTATCTCAGTAGTATTTATTACAAGTATCTTTTCCTCAAGGATAGCAAGATCATTTTCCTTGTTGTTCAATGAAATATCACTGCAACTGATACATAAGACGATGGTTACAAGTAGTATAAGAAGTGATTTCATAGCTAGTTTAATATCCTTGATACGGCCCTGTGAAAGCTATATATGATCCTGTGTTTGAATACAATTCATTAATTATATGATAATGATATTCTTCTTCACCTACAGTATATTGCGTGGTCGTTGTGTGTCCTCCTGATGCGTCTAGATCTGTTGGATACGTTCCGGTAGCATTACATTTTCTACCATAGAGAAATACACCGTCCAATAAAATCCCGACTAAGTTTTCATCATCATTTGTAAACGCTTTAGGCTCTAGGTGATAATGATATACTCCCGGGCCTATGTGTGCTCCTGTCCAGTCTAAGCTGGCAGCAGCTTGATCTAATGGACCACCGCCTTCCTGATCGTTAAATATTGAGGACCCACTTACGGCAATACCAATGGTGCCTAATTGTGTAGCGACCGTACTTCCGGTTAAATTAGGTGTTGCATCTACCGTTATAGTCGTCGCATTATTATTACTCGAAATAATAGAAGGTGTTAATTCAACATCCGGCTCGTCTCTATATAGCGGATTTCCGTCTCCCCAATAAACAGTCTCGTGATTTGGTAATCCTGTGGTTTCTATGACCACATTTGAGCCATCTAAATAAATAGTGGTAGCTTCAGTATTAAATGCAGCGAAAGCGGCGTGTAATTCTGTTGCAGCGGGTTCTTCATCGGTTATAGTGTCATCATCATCGCTAGAACAAGCAACGAATACGAAAGAGGACATTAAAAAAATAAATGTCAACGTTTTGAATCTAAATTTTGTTTGTTTTTTCATAATTAGGCATTTTAAAATTATAGTAAAATTTATTTTATGGATTAAAATTAGTGCATTTGAATACAGTAAAATTTGGTAATCAACCAACCAGGGACTACTTTCTGTGAATGATGGTTTTTCTTCAGTAAACATAAAAAAGGCTTCGCAATCGCTCACGAAGCCTCTGACTAACAAACCAAATAATTCTAATTAACATGCTTTTTAGTGGTCATGTTGCGGTCGCTCTCCGCCGGGTAGTCTCTCGCCAGGCGGTGGACCGTGCCGTTCTTCTTCAAATTCGCCCATCAAACAGCGAGGTATATAGGGATAGGTATCTGTGACCAGATAGGCATATGTTCCGTCTATGATTGTACCGTTACATTCATCGAGATTACCCAGTCCTTCCACATATTCCCAATCTGAAACAAAAGTGCCATCTGGATCACTGTTTTGAATTGGAACATCCAGGTGAGTCCCCGGTCTGTCATAAGCGCAGTTTTCACCCTCACGATTCTCATCATAAAGCCGAAAACTAGGAGTATAAACCCCGCTTTTAGAATAGTACATGGCAAATCCATCTTTAGCAAACCCTACGTGCACCAAATCTTCACCCGTATCAAACGCTTCTATCATCGAAGTAGGTGTACCGTGGTAGTGGTAAGCACCCGTAGGCTGCACATGTGCATTATTGAAATCCAGACCCATATCTATCAAGTCTTGTTTAGCCTCCACACGATAGTTCTCTCCGCTTTCGCATAGTACCACCTCTGCAGTCTGCGGTTCAAATTTAATTCCATTTAGGGCTACACCTGGTTCTCGTACCCATAGTGCTTCCCCACTATATGTAGGGTTTACAGGTAGTGCGTACGTTACATTTTGTGGTTGTATGGTGTTGGGGTTTCCGTCATTAGGGAATGTCCCTGTTTTATGGTTTGGTAACGCATTGGTTTCCATCGTGCGAGTAGTGCCTTTTACAGTCACAACTGTTTTGGTGCCGTACAGAGCATCTTCCAGTGTGTATGAATCAAAATAATCCTGTTGCTCGTGGGTATGGCTGTTCGCATCGTGACTGTGCAAAGCTGTTGTATTCTGATTTTTACATCCTGTAAGAATAGTAGCAAGGATGATTATGCCTGTATACTTTAGATTTTTTATTCCTTTCATTTCTCTTTATTTTTAATGGAAATAAAGTCCCGCAATTACTTGCGGGACCTTAATCAAACAACTAACCAATCATGAAAAACTATTAAAATTTACTTTTATCTTTAATTTTTACGTTCTCTCCCTTTAGGTTTTGGAGCTTTCTCAAATTCTTTTTTTGTAATAAAGCCATCTTCGTTTGTATCTACTTTGCTAAAGTCATTTTTTAAAGGGCCTTTTAATTCTGACTTTGAAAGTTTACCATCGTCATTTTTGTCCATTTGTTTTAATAGCGCTGCATATGTTGGCGGCTCTTTTTGTTCGTTGTTTTGGTGTGGCTGAGCGTTTGAAACTCCCGCAACTGCCATGCAGCATACTACTGCAAATGCTACCGATTTTAAATTCATACATTTCATAATTTTTGTTTTTATGTTACACTAATAAGACGACAAAGGTTGTACTAAGTTTTATTCGTACGTTGAGTTTTCAGTAGAAGGCTTCCTCTTTTCAGTGAATCATTAAAATCGTTCAGCGAATTGTGATTTTTCAGTAGGCAAAATCAAGGTTTTCGACTTAGGAAGATAAAAATTAGTGCTTTATTTGTGTTATGAAAATAAGAGTTCACATAGTCGCTCAACTAGTATTATGGGCTTTAGTATGGGTTGTTATAGGGCTAAACCAAAGGGATATTACAAAATTTCTACCGGCAAATAGTTTTGCTTTTGGGTTTCAGGTTCTAATGGTATTAATGGCTTCCTATTTTGTAGCGCCACGGTTTTTATTCCAAAAAAAGTATGTTTCATTTATACTTATTTCAGTAGCATCACTAGTAGTAAGTGCTTTTCTTTCTTCTGAAGCTATGATAAGTCCACATACTCCAGGACCTAATGTTATTGAAGCACACCGCCCTCCATCTCCTATTGTGATTCATTTATTGCTTATTTCGGTAAGTTATATTTTAAGCATTTTGGCAGAAACATTTCTCTTTGCACAGAAGAAAGAAGAAGCCATGGCAAAACAAACCGTAGCCCTTGTAGAAAGTGAGCTTAAGTTTTTAAAAATGCAGATCAATCCACATTTTCTCTTTAATTCTTTAAATAATATTTATGCGCTTTCCATTTCAAATTCAGAAAAAACACCAGAGAGTATTCATTCCCTTTCTGAAATGTTACGCTATGTAATTTATGAGTGTGAAAAACCTAAAGTACCTATTGAAAGAGAGCTGAAATATATCGAAAATTATATCGAATTATTTAAGTTGAGAAGTAGCCAATCCTTCAATATTAATTTTACTAATAATTTGGAAAATACCACAACCCTAGTGGCTCCAATGCTTTTTATTATTTTTATTGAAAATGCCTTTAAGCATAGTGGCATTGAAAAAAGAGGAGATTCTTTTGTACATATTACGTTAGAATCTGCCAGCGATACCTTAATTTTAAGTGTTGAAAACAGCCTGCCTAAAGAGAAAATTAATAAAGATGAAAATAGCGGAATTGGACTAACTAACGCTAAAAAGCGTTTGGAAATATCGTATCCAGATAGGCACGAGTTA
Source organism: Rasiella sp. SM2506 (assembly GCF_050859505.1). GTDB lineage: Bacteria > Bacteroidota > Bacteroidia > Flavobacteriales > Flavobacteriaceae > Marinirhabdus. The sequence continues at coordinate 2,877,026 of NZ_CP193934.1, forward strand.
CTAATTGAAGATGATTCCACCTATAAAGTAATTTTAAAATTGTACGCAGATGCATAAATTAAAATGTATAGTAGTAGATGATGAAGAATTGGCCAGAGGACTCATTAAAACCTACATCGATACACTAGAATATTTAGAATGTGTAGCAACTTTTGAGAGTCCATTAGAAGCGCTCACGGTATTAAAATCTTCTAAAATAGATCTATTATTTTTAGACATTCAAATGCCCGATATTAAGGGTACCGAATTTGCCGAACTAATAGATACAACAGAAACCCGTATCATATTTACCACAGCCTATTCAGAATATGCTTTGAAAGGTTTTGAGCTGAATGCGTTGGATTATCTGGTAAAACCAATCACATTTAAAAGGTTTTTGAGCGCAGTAGAAAAATTTCCAAAGAGTGAGATTGCGACAGATAATTACCTTGTCATAAAATCTGGTTACGATTTGCACAAAGTTTTACTGGTTGACATACTATATATTGAAAGTGATAGTGAATACGTTAATTATTACTTTGAGAATGGTAAGAAAATAATGGCCAATCAGTCTTTGAGTAAATTAGTAGCCAGCTTACCAGATTATTTTTTGAGAGTTCATAGATCCTATATTGTAAACAAACACAAGGTTACGGGGTTAAAAGGGAGAGATTTATTGCTATCAGAAAAGCAAATACCTGTGAGTGATAGTTATTATGATATAGTAAAAAAAGAATTGTTTACATCTTGACAAACCCGTCTAAGCCTTTAGCATCTAAATACTTTTACATCAAAATTGGCATAAAACAACTGCTGAATATTTACTTTACAGTTTATTATAATTGGTTAAAATGATTCTGGAAAAATTCTAAAAATTAAAATATTTTCATTGGCGAATGAAGTTCAATATATATATCAGTGCTATTCACTATTCCTAGTGATCTTGGTACGTCGAGATGACAGGATTTATAGAATCCTAATAAACCCGCAATGCAAATCGAAAATGAACGCTCAATGCGTTCTTATTTTTTAGTTCCATACGCTTACAAAAGTTGCTCTTTAAAGGATTTGTAGAATCCTAATAAACCCGCAATGCAAATCGAAAATGAACGCTCAACGCGTTCTCATTTTTTAGTTCCATACGCTTACAAAAGTTGCTCTTTAAAGGATTTGCAGAATCCTAATAAACCCGCAATGCAAATCGAAAATGAACGCTCAACGCGTTCTCATTTTTTAGTTCCATACGCTTACAAAAGTTGCTCTTTAAAGGATTTGCAGAATCCTAATAAACCCGCAATGCAAATCGAAAATGAACGCTCAACGCGTTCTCATTTTTTAGTTCCATACGCTTACAAAAGTTACTCTTTTGACACTTCTGGAACTAAAAAATGAACCAGTTACACTGGTTCATTTTCGGTTAAGTCGGGATGACAGAACTAACCGTCAATCCATATCTAATTAAATTTCAAATAGTTATGATGTATTTTTCAAAACAGGTAACCGAATAGGTAACTTTCTAATTGATTTTACTTCCTCTATAAAAATAATAAAAAAAATTTAACTCAAAGGCTTTTAAATGAATATAAATTATATGATTTTGGATAAATCAGTGATGCACTCAAGGTTGTAATTACAAAAATGATTAATTATATTTAGTTTTCTTGAGTATCATTGTTTAGCTTTTCTTTGAAATACTTCTTTTCCAAAATCAAAGGTTTCTTTTTCGGTTCAGCTACTTCAAATAGTGATTGTAACATTGCTAAAGTCGGTTTGGTTTGGGTTTTTTCAATATCTTTTATAATTGCAATAAGCGCATTGATTCTTTTTTTGAAGAGATTTTCGGTTGCCTTTAAGTTTGGTTTCAAATCATCTTCTGGGGAGAGTCCATTTTTCTCAAAAAAATCCAACATCAGTAGCAACGTCATAGATTGCGATTTTGAGATCGACCTACAATATTTTTTAAATTTCTTCGCCACGGAGCTTTTAATTCCCAGGCTTTGAAATCGCTCTTTTTCATATCCTTTATCCATTTTTTCTGAAAAAAATTGTTGATTTTGTTGGGCTGGCGAAGTTTTTTCGTAAAAAATAAAATTAAAGCTCCTAATCGAATCATTTTAGAATACTGATTTTCAGTGTTTTAAAAATATGTAACATCGCATCGCGTGTTACCCTCTTGCTATTCGATTCCTTCATTTCATTTCAGGATCTTTATACTTTTCAACGAATGCTGAAAAGCCATTTCGGCACTTTCAATACCATTAATTTTTAGTAATAAAGTAAAGTTAGTTATTTTCAAACAGCTGACAATCATATAAATAAACTAATTTTTATATCCATTTTAGTTGGTTTTATGTGATGCAATTTGACATACTTTCCCTTTTAAAATCACATACTTATTATATCTTGAGCGTTTTCCTTTTCTTTTGATATTGAATTCTATGTGTTGCAAAAATTACCAAGTTTAATTGTAGCAAAATGATACAGATTAGCGTTCATTTCAATTTCATTCACTTACTTCCCATAGCGCTCTCGCCGTTACCTTTTCGGTAACAGGAACTAAAATTATGAACGAGTAAGAACTTATAAAAGAGAGCGGGCGAACGGTTATGCAGTTCGTCTCGGGAAGAATTTTAAACTTTGTGAAATAAAAGGTTGGGGTGATCTTTTTGCTGAGCGAACGCTATTGCAAAGTTGTCTATTCTATTAATAGTACTAGGTATCAAATAGTTACTGAAGTGCCTACAATCTAAGTATTAACTTTGTGATTGTGTTCAATATCTTTTTGAGTGAATCTCTTTTCCCGTAATGTAGCTTTTCGCGGAATGTAGGGGAATGGGCTAAACCTAATAAGATTCATTCCTTGTTAGTAAAACAAGAGTTAGAGTAAAATTCAAAAAAAGTTTAGGAAAACTGTAATTATTAACAGATTTTTTTAACATATTTAGTGGTTACTCTATCTAACCTCTAAAATATGATTCAGTTATTCCGTAAGATCAGACAGAAACATCTTATCAAAAATAAAGTTGGCAAATACATCCTGTATACGATAGGCGAAATCTTGTTGGTGGTCATCGGTATTCTGATTGCGGTGGCCATCAACAATAGGAATGAGCAGAAAAAACTTGATACTCAGTTAGAAACCTATCGGACAAGTCTTACCGAAGAATTAAGGCAAAACGTTACTAATCTTAATAGCTTAAAAGAGGTGCTTTCGCGAAAGCGAAAATCGATATTTAATTATGTGGACTATTACAATACGGAAAATCCCGAAACCACCATATTACTTCAAAAAATAGATAGCATCAATTGGTCTAAAAGTGCTTTCTACACCAGTACCTATACTATCGAGGATTTAATCACTACTGGAAATCTTTCCCTTTTTCCTAAGCAGGAAAAACAGGCTATTTTGAAATTAAAGAACCTTCAAGAGCGGTATTTTACTTATGAGACACAGACCATAGAAAATATTGCCCTGTACGATTTGGAACTGAAAAAGAACACCGACCTGTTATTTTTTAACGGCTACTCAAATAAACAGCATCCAACTGTTCTTAATTGGAAGGATAACCTCAATTCCAATCAGTTTAGGATATTGAACAACACCTTTGCAGAGAGTTTAAAGCTCTACGATTTCCAAGAAGATTTATACACACGATTGATTGAAGAAACCCAATTCTTACTTGAACTGATAAAACAAAACTAAAACCAAAAGACCTATTGAGCAAAGAGCAATTAGAAATAGAATTTTCCAAGCGAATTAAGGAATCACAGGGCATTATCCATAAAGTAAGCAGGATGTACTGCGATAACGAAGAACACCGCAAAGACCTGTTTCAAGAAATATTGATACAGCTTTGGAAATCCTATCAATCGTTTCGAGGCGATTCCAAATTTTCCACTTGGATGTACCGTGTAGCTATAAATGTGGCCATTCAGGATTTACGAAAGACCAAAAAGAAGCGACTGCTCTTTTTTCAGACCAATCAGTTCAGGGACACTTCCGAGGAAAAGAAATCTGAAGTTGAAAGTGAAAAACTTAAGCTAATGCATTCTGCCATTGCCAAACTGAATAAAGTGGAAAAAGCCATTGTAATGTTGCACTTGGATGAAAAATCGAATGATGAAATTGCAGAAATCGTCGGGATTACCCAAAACTACGTGCGTGTAAAAATGAACAGAATAAAAACAAAATTGTCAAAAACCGTAAAAAAGAACTAAGATGGAACTATTAGAATTAAAATCAGTTTGGAATGCGGTGGTTGATGAAACCATCTCGAAGGATAATGTTGATGAGTTTGTGGTAGAGAAATCCATCAAGAAGGATTCAAAGTCAGTATTGGCCAAAATAAGAAGAGTGATGTATTTTAAATTTTCGCTGGGTGGTCTTTCCTTGCTCGTTAGTTTCGTGATGCTCATAGGGTCTTTCATTAACCCAGAACAATTCACTTTTTATGAAGCCATATTCGATTTAACGGACAATCGAATTTTTTTGGCTACCATTATTGTCTTTATGTCTGCAATGCTCTCTTGGAACTTTAAGGCCTTTCGGGAAATCAAGCGTTTTGAAACGAAGGCAACAACCATCAAAGAATCTCTAAAAAAATTCATTCATATAATGGGAAGGACAATAAAGCTCAATGTCTATTCCGGTGTTACGTTCAATTCCATCGCCTTTGGTTGGATTGCCTATCTCTTGAACAACAAGAAAGGTTTTATTGAAGGGACTTTTGAAGTAACGCTCTTAGTCTTATTCGTCATTATTATTAGTGCTGTTGTTTTCTACTTCTTATCCCGCTATGAACAAAAGGTCAAATTTGGTAATTATTTGAACCAATTGAAATCCAATCTGGAAGACCTTAATGAAAAATAATCCTGTAAAAGTGTAATTCTTGCTTCCTTTTGTTAACGTACTAGATAAATAACGAAAATGTCTATTATGATTAAAAAGATTTTGAAGATAGCAGGGGTACTCATAATGCTCTTGGCTTTCCCATTAATTCCAGACCATTTTCCTTGGCACTATCAAGTAATACTTTTCAATATTGGGCTGGGACTCTTCTTATCAACCAAGTGGAAGCAACTAAAGAACGAATTGGGTATAACCAGTAAATAACACACATTAGAAATGAATACATCAGTAAAATTTAAAGATTATAGCATCATCCAAAAAATAGGTTACATCCTGATAATTATTGCAGGCGCAATGACCTTGGCCAAGATATTCAATGTTTTGAAGGCAAACCATTTTGTCGAAGAAGACCTACCGAACTATATATTTCTGGTAGGCGGTTTTCTGGTATTGTTACCTTTTATCACTAAACGGTTTAAAGGAAAGAACACATCCAACAAAGCAACCGTTGTTCTTTTAATGCTCTGTACGAGTCTTGGTGCCTTAGCACAGGACTATTCCAAACAGATTAATGCTTTTGAACAAAGTTTTTCTGAAAAATCCGTAACCCCTTTGAAGGAATATGTCAGTGCAGAACTGAAATTTGACCCAATTCCTGTGGCAAATACACCTGCAATTCTTACTAATATAGTCAGCAACCTTCCAAAGTTGAACTCAATGACAATTTTAGAAAGTTCAGAAGGCAAGGCAAAAGTAAAGTACGATTTTGTAGGATTGGGTGTTCGAGAATCCCATGTATATTTTGATACCGAAGGCAAGTTTACACGTATCGAGCTGATTGAAGACCTAATTAAGCAGGAAATGGAAGCACAGAAAAAAATGAAGGAAAGTGTGCAACTACCAAGCCCTGGAACATTGGGTGAAAAATATCAACCTGAAAAAGTTGAATTCAAGGCAGCAGATGGTCTTTCTATAAATGGCAATCTCTATAATATTGAAAAGGACAAACCCGTTATATTGTTATGCCATCAAGCTGGTTATAACCGTATTGAGTATACAGATATAGCACCAAAGCTCAACGAAATGGGCTATAACTGTTTGGCAGTCGATTTACGCTCAGGCGGAAACTTTGCAGGAAAACAGAACCTTACAGCGGAACGTGCTAATAAAGAAGGTTTGAAGAACCAAATGGTAGATGCACAGCAGGATATTAAGGCTGCTATTGACTTTCTAGCCAAAAAGTACAACCAAAAGGTAATTGTTTGGGGAAGCTCGTATTCCTCAAGTCTTGCATTGCTTGAAGGTGTAACAAATGATAAAGTAAAAGCTATCATTGCCTTTAGTCCAGGTGATTATTTTGGCGATGACGCACCTTCGTTGAGTACAGCTTTCGCGAAAGCGGATATACCATTCTTGGTAACGTCATCTAAAGAAGAATCTAAAGCATTGACTACGCTTATCGGAAATGTGAAGTTAAGCGAAAGGCAATTGCAGTTCATTCCCGAATCCGAAGGATTTCACGGTTCAAGGGCATTGTGGACAGGACAAAAGGATGCTGAGGAATATTGGAATGCAGTTATTTCATTTCTTGAGGCAATCAACTAAAAACCTTTTGATTTTATGTATTTTAACTTTCAAATTCAATCGTATCAAATATGAGCTATACCCCTTCTGATGGTTTTCCATATTACTTTAGCCTTATAGGAAATGTAAGTTGTCAAAAACTCTTTTCTTCTGCATCCATATTTGAATTCTTGGAATCAATTGATGAAGAAAAAGCAAATCATCGATATGCAAGCGATAAATGGAATATCAAACAGATAGTAGGGCATATGACCGACCACGAGAGGATAAAGATGTCTCGTGCACATCTTCTCAGCAGAAATGAAACGTTACGGTTATGGGGTTATGACCAAAATTCTTTAGTCGAAAAAAGTCGTTTTGATGAGTTGACCTTTAAGCATTTGGTTCTTGACTTTGAAAATGTAAGGAAAGCGAGTATTAGTTTCATAGACGGGTTGTCAAAGAATCAACTAAAAATAAAAGGAATGGCGAATGAATATGAAATAACCTTAGAGGATTTTCTTAAATCAATTATCGGGCACGAGATACATCATATAAATATTATCAAAGAGAAATACATTTAGAAAATGAAAACAATATCTTGGATATCAATAAAAGAAAAAATAAAAAAACGTAAAGGATGGATTGCTGTAGGTAATACATTTATTATAACTGGTTTTTTGAGCTTCAGCAACCATCCTGATTGGGGTGTTTGGTGTTCTGTTATCGGTTTGGTAATTACTGGCGTTAGCCTATTAAAAAAGTAAGATTATGAAAAACCACATAATTAAATTCTCAGTATTGGTATCTGTACTGTTTTTAGGTGCTTGCAAAACTGAGAAAACGAACGCAAAAGAAAGTGATTTGTCAACTGAAGAAAGTCTTTATCTTGGTCAAAAACCTCCTGGTTTAATGCCAGAACCTTTCGCCCCTGGTTTAGTTACGACAGGTGGTTGGGAATATAATGGTAGTTTCACTCCTGACTTAAAAGAATTTTATTTCCTTAGAAAAGCTGAAGAAAAAGATGGGAAAAGTAAAACGGAATTAGTGGTTGTACAAAACAACAATGACCAATGGCAAAAATCCGTAGTCTCTCCAAGAGTGGGAACACCTTTTATCTCTCCCGATGGAAAAATAATGTATTTGAGTAAAAAGTATAGGGAACGTACCAATAAAGGCGGTTGGTCTGAATTGAAAAACCTCGATGCTCCTTTTGACAGCTTACCAACTATGCGTCTTACAGTTTCTTCTAAAGGCACCTATTTTTTTGATGAATTCAAACGAGACTTTACTGGCGATATTCGTTATTCACGAATTGTAGATGGTAAATATGAAGAACCCAAACTACTCAATAAAAAGATTAATACTGGGAAAAATTTTCACCCCTTTATCGCTCCAGATGAATCTTATTTAATATTTGATAGCAAAAGAGAAGGCGGATATGGTGATTCAGGCATTTACATTATTTTTCGTAGGCAAGACGGTTCTTGGGGTAATCCCATTAATTTAGGTGATAAAATAAACACAAAAGCTTGGGAAGCTTGTGCCAGCATTACACCAGATGGAAAGTACCTTTTCTTCAATAGAAATATGGGGTCAAAAAATTATGAGAATGTAGACATTTTTTGGGTAAGTACAGAGGTTCTGGAAAATCTAAGACCAGAATAAAAAAAAGACAACTACTGCAAAGGAATGGACTAACAACAGTTTAGATTAGAAAAGCAGATTCAAACATAAGACATACTGAACAATGAAAAACCACATAATTAAATTCTCAATACTAGTATCTATACTGTTTTTAGGTGCTTGTAAAACTGAGAAATCTGATACAAAAGAGAATGATTCTTCAATAGAAGAAAGCTTTTATCTTGCTCAAAAACCACCTCGTTCAATACCAGAAGTTTTCGCTCCTGGTGTAGTGTCAATTAACGGAAGGTTTGAAAGCACTATTTCATTTTCTCCCGATTTAAAAGAACTATATTTTGATGCTAAATATGAAGGCGAAGCGTCTCAAATCTATGTTTCTAAACTTGTCAATGGTGCTTGGACCTCAATTAAAAAAGCAAGTTTTACTAAAGGAAATAAAAAGGAAGAAATGCACCCATTCGTGAGTCCTGATGGTAAACGAGTTTATTTTACCGCATTTGACTCTATTTTTTCAGATGAGCGGGTATGGTATGTTAACCGTTTAAAGAATTCATGGGGTGATGCTATTAAACTAAATTCCTCAGCAAATGATGATAAAGTTTTTTTTGCAAATCATGCAAGGAATGGCGGACTCTATTATTTCAATTTGTCAAAATTTAAAACCTATTACGCTCATAACAAAAATGGTAAATTTACAGAACCACAAGAAGTTGAAATTGATATGGGGCATCATGCTTTTATCTCGCCTAACGATGATTATTTATTGGTGACTGCTAGGAATAATGAAGTAGAAAACAGAAAAGACAATGATATTTATGTCTATTTCAAGAATCAAGATGGAACATGGTCGAAACCTATGAATCTTGGAACTACAATAAATAGCAATTTCTCTGAAAAAACACCAAGTATCAGTCCTGATGGTAAGTATTTATTTTTTGGAAGGGACGAAAGAGATATAGAGCCTGGGTTGGCTAATATTTATTGGGTGAGCACAGAGGTTATAGAAAGACTAAGACCAGAACAACAAAAAAACTAATTGACATGAAAAACAACCTTTCACACTTCGCCATTAATATTGACGACATTGACCGGGCCAAGTCATTCTATTCCAATTTATTTGGATGGGACTATAACAGTTATGGGCAAGACGATTTCCTTCAAATAAAAGACAGTTCTGATGATGACAGCAAGTTGATTGGTGCTTTACAATCAAGAAAATATAGTCCTATAGACGAAAAGATTATTGGTTTTGAATGTTCCGTTGCTGTTGAGGATATTGATGCTATCATATCCAAAATAGAAGCCAATAATGGAAAGATAGTGATGCCAAAAACCGAAATTCCCTATGTGGGCTGGCTGGTCAAGTTTTTAGATACCGAAGGTAATATCGTTTGTGCAGTTCAGTATCATAATCAATCCTAATAACAAATGTCAGAAACTAGAGAAGTACATCCGGATTTTTTGAAATACTTAAAACACAAAGAGCAAGGGTTAATAGACCTTTACCTAAATCTTAGGGATTATATCCTTGGCATTCATCCTAAAAGCAACGAACTTTTATACCATACTCACGCTCTTACTTCGTTATATTCCGTTTCAGAAGAAATGGGCGATGCCTTTTGTATGATTCCCATTTACACCAAACATTTAAATCTTGGTTTTAATAAAGGCACACTTTTAAAAGACCCGAAAAACTTACTTCAAGGAACTGGTAAATGGATTCGCCATATCCCTATTGAAAAAGAAGCTGATTTTAAAAATCAAGAAGTAAAGGATTTGATAGAAAAAGCGATTGCTTTGGCGACTGAAGATTCAACTTCAAAGAAATTGAACCAAGGATTGGTTATTTCAAAAATCAAGAAATGAGGTTGAGTAGTGCTGTATGAAAAAATCCAGTTTAGTTAGGTACTGGAGGAACCTTTATTTAATTTATGCCATTGCATAGATTTCATCGAATAACTTTTTATCCAACCGTTCTTGTTGGCCGAAGCTCTTCATCTGTAGTTCTTTTTAATTTCAGAAATATCCACCTTTTTATCCCATCCTTTGGGTCTTTCAAAGTCTTGATTGGATTTGAGCACTTGCGCCTTAGGATAGGTTTCTTTTATATATTTCCAAGTTACATCTTTCCAGTTGCTCTTATCCATTTCCATAAGTTTTACTTCTTTTAGCGGTCCAGAAACCGCTTTTTCGACCAATGGCCACCACAGGCTTTCTGTTTCCCTATCCCAGAGGATAAAGGCGTCCAATCCATTCCAGATTTCGGGATCAAAATAGGTGTATCCGCTTACGCCGAAGGTTAACACCTCACCACCATAATCTCGTTTGTAAATAGCGCCCAAATCTGCCAAAATGCAATAGGCCGCCATAATAGGTTCACCATTAAGGACATCGTTTACGATTTCGTGTCGGGTCAGGTCTTTGACCGAATAGGCCTTTACCTCATCTCCAGAATAGGCTACTAAGAATCGGGCATCATCAGCCCAAATTTCATCCGCTTTTTCAACCGAATTAAATTCTGGTTCCAATAAGGCTGGAAACGCCTCTCGACCCAAACCATAATGAAACTGTTCTTCTTTTAGTGAAATATCAGTAATATCAAAATGTTGCGATTCGCTCGAACCGCCGTAGAGCATTTTTTTTCCGTCTTCGCTGAAAAATTTTCCATTATTCAACGCACTTGGTCTGTTTTTCTTGACAACTTTATCTGAATGGTTCTGTGCAAACGCTAATAGTGGAAGCATCATTAGGATTACGATTATCTTTTTCATCATTTTTTATGTTATTTCATTTTGGTCGTAAGGGGCTCTACAACCTTTCTTTTACATATAGTCGATTTTTGCCAACACCGAAGATGTTGCACTTCAAAAAGAGTTCGAAAATAGTACTGCTGCAGTGTTAACAAAAAAAGGGATTTCTCCTATAAAAATGCACGAAATATTTCCTCTTGTTAAATATAAAAAAGAGCTTACAAATAAAGAGATTGATAAATTTGTTTTAGAATGTAAAGAGAAAAACATAGACCGAATTCTTTTCGCTTCACAAAAATCAACTTCGGTAGATACTATACGTACAAAATCGCTTCACAACTATATGAACTCTTTAGAACCTCTAAAATTAGACAGCAACCGTGATGACAATCTTGAATATGACACTAAAGAAATAATGACTTACATTATAGAAGCAGCCGTGTATGATATTGGCACCACAACACAGGACAAGCCCATTGCAACAACTACCCTAACGGCAAGTAATCCAAATTCTGTAGATGTTATAAAAAAACATTTCCTGAAAGCTGTAGTGAAACTTTTTGACACTAATTAATGGCTATACAAGGGCATCATCTTATCGTGAGATTGAACTTATTGTTAAATAAAGTTATAGCTAAATTTTAATTTTTGAAAGTTCTTCCAACTGCGCCAATTTGAGTTTCCACATTTTTGATACCTTTCTCAGAATGGTGTTTTTCATAAAGGCACCAACGGTTGAAAAAGTGATATATATATTTAAAACAACTTTGGTGGTGTCTTGATCTATTTTATAAAGCTTAATAAGATATGAGAATGACTTTGTAAATAGCATTTCTTTGGTTTTTTCACCATAGTTTAAACTACCAGAAGATGGTTGGCTTATGGTTTCAAATTTCAAATTACCTAAATTTAAAACACAGTTGTGTTCTGTGCCTACACGATTTATTTTATTAGCATCATATTCTATACTTTTTATCTCTTTATCCCAAAGATGCCTGTATTTAAGTTCACTTAAATATGTATAAATATCTTGTGCATTGGCATTGAATTCTTTTTCAATTGAAACGACTGGTTTTTCGATTTGTTTGTCTAAAAAAGTGTTTTCAATTTTAATTGTATCATTTACAGTCTCTAAATTCTTATAAAAAAAATTGATGCTTTTCAAATCGTGAATTTCTTTTTTTTTGTTCCAGTCTTCACCTATGTCATCCCTATATAATTCATAAATAGAATTGGTAAATAATATATACTCATTTGAAGGGATAGTGTTTTTTATTAACCTATGGATTTTTATCACTTCACTACCATAGGGTTTTACAATATGCCTAACTGTAATAAAATTTAAACCTCCAAAATGCACAAAAAACTTTAGCTTTAAATTTGTGGTTGTCATACAGGAACCGCAATTACAAATTCGCATAGAATCATAACTTTGAGTGTGTTTATGAAATGCTTCGTGCATAGTTGTCATTTGTTGTGTCAATTCTTCATAATTGGGAATATCTGTGGTATACATAAACAAGGCATCTCCTTCAACTTCAACTAATTTTAAATGTATAGTGTTATTATCGAGTAAAATTTCAAGCAATTCGGAAATAATATGGATACTATGTTCTACTTCAGTGTTATTTACAAAATCTGTAAATCCACTAATATCTGGCATAAAATAAAGCGCTTTTTCCATAATACATCATTTTTTTATTTCAACTAGGTATAAATAGATGTTTGAACTCGTCTTGAGGTTTTTATATATGGAATTAATTCCACTTTTAGTTGGTTTTAAAAAACAAACGTCTTTTTTTGTTTTACTGAAATCGAATTTTGATATATAAAAAACTTATTTTTTCCAGCTTCTGCCTGCAAAAGCAATGTCTACTTCTGGATTCGTAAGGTGATTTGAGTAGTTACTTAAAGTTTTAACCGCTATTCCGGCAATAATACCAAGCACGTGAATTTCGGTGTAACCTACTGTTAAAAAATCATCTACTTCTGCTTGAGAAACCATGCCGCGGTTTGCAGTAAGCGAGCGCGTAAGTTTTGATAATGCTGCTAATTTAGCATCGGGAATTTGTTTATTATCACGAATTGCGTTTGTGACTTCAGCAGGAACTTTGCTCATCATATCGCCCACAAAACTGTGAGCTGCCATACAGTATTCACAATTATTTTCATAGGCTACTGATAGAAAAACCACTTCTTGCTCAACAGAATTAAAGCCTGAGTTAACTCTAAACGAATTATATGTGTAGGTATAGGCATCTAATAAAGCAGGGTTATTCCCCATTTTATCATACATATTCGGAATAAAACCTAGTGCTTTTTGTGTTTTATCTAAAATTTCTTGAGAACTTGGTGAAATTGTATTGTTTTCTAATTTTAAAAGTGTCATAGTTATTTGATGATTATAAAACAATCTTGATGTAATCATCAAGATTGTTTTATATCTGTTTTTTAGATTAATAATGTGCTTCTACAGTAACTTCTACAGTTTTAGCAATATTTGTGGATGGCTTACCTTTTTCAAAGGCAACTTCATAATCTGCCAAAGTGATATTAAATTTTGAATTAAGGCTGACTTTACCATCTTGCACAAAAACTATTGCTTTTTCAGTAATAGGCTTTGTAATCCCATTTATTGTTAGTTCTCCGGCTACCACTGCTTCATAAGTTCCATCTTTAGAGAAATTAATTGCTTCGAGATTAGCTATTTTACCAGTTAATTTTGCTTTTGGATTTGCTTTGGTATCTAAAAATTTTGCACTGTTAAAATGTTTTTGCATTAATGCTTTTTCAAATTCAAAACTCTGCATTGGCACAGAAAATACAATATCTCCAGATGCAGGATTAATGGTTCCAACAGAAGCATAGTTATTTGCTTCAATATCTTCAACAGGTGTCGAAGAAAAGAATTTAAAGTGTGTTTTTGTACTCACTTGTTTTTGAGCAGAAACTGTTAGTGAAATAGTCACTAAAGCGATCATTGTTAAAATTACTTTTTTCATTTTTCTAAAATTTAAATTAATTATTATTTACTTGTTTATTTTGACACGATGTCACATTTATCTATTAGTACGTTTTCATACATTTCTAAATCAGCGTCGTAGGCTGCACCGGAACGGATTACTCCTTTTATGGTAATCTCGTCACCAATTTTAACTGTATTTGTATGCGCATTAGTTTCATTAGTGAAGGTTGCGCTAACACCAGCTTTATCTCCAGTTTTTTTGAGAAGTATTACTTTTTGATTGTTAAAATCTTCAGTAATAGCGGCAACAATACCTGTGATTTCTAAAACTTTAGAATTACCCTCCTCGTTAAGATATTTTGCATTCGCCAGGTTAGCATCTGTGAGATATTCTTTCACGATAGCACTTGCGCTATACCTAAAATCTGTTTGAGTAGCTTGAACATCTCTGGCTGGCTCATTAAACAGATATAATACTATTCCCACTGCAGCCAATATTCCTGTGAATAGGATAATTAAGATTTTCTTTTTTGTAGTCATTAAAAGTTGGTTTTAAAATTTTGCTTAACTGAATGAACAGACTTTGCCTCCACTAATTCCTGACAATTAAATTGAAAATTTTAATTAAACACTCGTATTTCGTTGATGGACATAAATTTATTGGTACCAACAAAAAAAGGCACCACAATTTCTTGTGATGCCTTTAGTACTGCTAACTAACTATTAATTTAAGACTTGTTTATTTTATCCATAATGTTTCGTTTTCTTTCTTCAGACGAATCAATACTGCTTTTAGATTTACCACTAAATAGTTTAGCGACTGCCTTATCTAAAAATTTAGATTGATGCTCATAAGATTTACAGGTTTTACACATAGACGTATGAAAGAATAATTGCACTCTTTCTTTTGATGACAGGGATGTGAGAAATTTTTTATCAATTAACTCTGTTGTTTTTTTACATGAATTCATCAATTTATCCATTGTTTTTTTAAATAGCATTTTTTTAATTTTTAAAGCAAATTAGACCCACTTCATTTCTAAGCATTTTTTTAAAACGAGTTTAGCTCTATGAACGATTTGCCAATAATTAGACACAGTAATATTTAAATCCTGACATATCTCATCAGCTTTTTTATCTGTTAGATATTTTGAGGTTATCGCAAAATTCCATTTTTGAGGTAATTCTTCGATACAAAACTTAAATACATTATTAAATTCTGGATTGTCAAGTAACTCTTCGTCTTGATTCCATATAGGGTCTATAGAGGTGTTTTTCCAATTTTCGGCTTCATTAAAAAAGTCTTCTGTAATTTCATGAGCCCTATCTTCTGATAAACTAATAGTTTTTTTGGTAGTTTTTGCGCTTACTCTATAGTAATCAATTATTTTATTATTTAAAATTGAAAATAGCCAGGTTTTAGGTTTGCTATTTCCTTTAAAAGAATCAAATTTATGATAGGCAGCGAGAAACGTATCCTGCACCAAATCTTCAGCGTTTTCTTTGGAAGATGTTTTATAATAAGCCCAAGAAAAAAGAGTATCGCTGTATTGGTTAACCCAATTTTCTATTTCCTTTTTAGGATTTTTATGGATGGTTTGCATGAAAGTCTTTTCTGCAATTTAAGAAATTTTTAACTATTTAAATTCCAGTTGTAATCTTTAAATTTAATCTTGGCCTTCGGATTGATTGTTTCAGTTGAGTACTTATTTAAAAAATCTATAAGGCTTCCATTTTTTTTAAAATCTCCAGAAAACCAATCAAATATTTTTGATATCTCAATTGTATCTTTTGTAATACTATTTTTGGTTTTATCATCAATAAAAGAAATTGCCGTATGTTTTAACTGCTTTTCAATATTAGTTTCAGTATAAGCTTCATTCAATAAGTTAGGGCAAGAATAGGAGGCGCAATTAATGGCAAAATGAATTAAAGGTTCGTTCATTTTCCGTAAAATTTTATGCTCTATTTCCCCTAAACTATACTCCCTGTTTTCTAAAACAATAAATTTTTGATCCCAAGGATTCTTAATATCCTTAATGCTTTCAATAGGATAATTATCTAAAATTAATTTCACGGTAAATGCATTGTAAGCGTTAATCCAATAAGCCAATGTTACATTTTTGGACGATGATTCTTTAGGAAGGTTATTTGCCAAAATATCTAAATAAGTTTGTAGTGCTACCCTATCATTATTAAATCCTATATAATCAACTTTCCCTGTGCTTGAGACATGTTTTTGTAATAATGTATTCCATTCTTGGTGGTCTATTATTGTTGCATTATCACTAATTTCTGAATTGGAACTATACGTTATATCTGTGACTGTATTTCCATTGTTTGCACAAGATACAAAGGGTATAAATAGTAGTGCTAAAATATATTTTTTCATTTTATTGTGGTTTTAATGTTCAATAAACTGACGCTGTTATTTTGAAATCCTGACAACCAACTGTAAAAACATTAATGTTAGATTCCGTTTCATTTGTCAATGTTAAACTGAACGCCAAAAACGATATTTGCCTGTGCGAATATAAAATCCTGACTTGCAGTATCTTCCGTAAATTTTGTTGTTCTAATATTTGGCATGCCTATGTACCCTGCCTTTAATTCGCCTTGTATAAAAAACCAATTAAAAAACGTTGTCTTTACACCTATTAGTCCATTTAATCCATAACCCGATACATGAAATTCGTCATAGCGCTCTTTATTCAATAAGGTAGTGTTTGTTCTGGGTACTAAAATGCCTACTCCTATTCCGACCATACCATCAATAGCAATTGATGTAGTAGTATTATTAATTAAATTGAAATGTTTTCGAATATCAATATTCAAGTAATTTAAGCCATCCGTATGTTCAAATTGCAAAAAATCTTCAATCAGTGTTATCGGCTCATCATTATAACTTCCATCATAAGTTGCCGAGGAATTGCTAATAGTGCCATCTATTAAAACTTGTTGGTTTTGGACCATTACATATTTCATATGGTCAATACCTATAGAAAAGCTATAATTGTCCTTAAAATAATAGCCAATTCTAAAATTATATTGTGGTATCGTTGCATTTCCTGGATTTAAATATTTACCGAAACTAAATGGTGTCTGGCGATCTTTTGCTTTAACATCACTTAAGGTGAAATTATAATCCTTTCCTTTAAAATTAATATCCGATTTACCATACCAGCTTCTGTTCCAACCCCAGTAAAAATAGAACTCACCCTTTCTACCAATTGAGTTAAGGATATTTTGAGAAATTCCCAAATTACTAAGGCATAAGAAAAATAAGACAACAATAGTACGCTTCATAACAAAATATGTTTGAAGCGTATGTCTTACATATTTACCGTACTTACAACCCTATTGTCGTGTGAAGTAACTTGTTTAAAAATAAGTTGTTTTTGATACTCATAATAACTAATTCCGAAAATAGTTTCAAAAATTTTCTTTCGATTTGTCAGGTTTGGATATTACAGCGTCGGTTCCATTATAAGAATATTTTAATTGTGTCGTGTGAAGTAACTTCTTTGAAAATTTCACTATTTCTCATTATTCTTTTACAGTACTTTTAACCTATACATTATCAACATTTTACAATTTTAGTTATGAATGGATTAACAAAATATTGGTTTTTGGAAGATTTCAATCTTTTTAAAAAATTAGGTATGCTAACTATGATGAGAATGTGTGAAATCCTAGAGATGGTAAACATAGATAAAGGAGCTAGGATTTCCTTAGTTAATAAAAATAAAAAGAGCATTTTCTTTTTGAAAAAAGGGACAGTGAAAATTGTAAATACCTCAAATCAGACTGTAAAGTATGTCGTAAAACGCGGGAACATATTTGGAGAACTTGTTTTATATGATGAAGAAACTGCAAAAGAGGAAGTCGCCTATGCTCTTGAAGATTGTATTATATGCTATATAGAATTTGAGCGCATGGAAGCGCTTATGGAAAGACATAAATCCTTGAAAAACGGAGTACTAAAGATTTACGGATTAAGAATAAAAAAATTAGAGAGAAGACTTCAAGATTTAATATACAAGGACAGTCCGCAAAGAATCAAGGACTTTATTATAGATTATTTAGAAGAATTTGGTGAGGAAAATGAAGCAGGAAACCTTGTTGCAAAAAACCTGTTATCACATAAAGATATTGCGAACCTCACAAATACATCAAGACAAACGGTAAGCAACGTATTAAGTACTATGCGAAAAGATGGTGTCATTGATTATGACGTTCAATTTATTTCTAACAGTAAATAGTTAAATGAAATCTAAACTTGTTAAAATATGGGAGAAATTTAAAGCACTACTTAAGCAGGGTTTAACGCCAAAGCAATTAGCCATAAGTATAGTGGTCTCTACGTTAGTTACAATTTTTCCAATGTTTGGAATTAGTACTATAGTTTTAACTGCTATAGCGCTACCATTGAGACTCAATTTACCAATAATGATTGCCATTAGTTACATTGTTAGTCCAGTACAATATTTAGTCCTGATTCCATTTATCAATCTAGGAGCAAGTGTTTTTAATACTGAACATTCACTGTTAACTTTTGAAGCTATAAAGGCTAGCTACGATTCAGATTTTTGGATTACTGCGAAGGCATTGTCTTTTGAATTACTCTGTGGAACTGTAGGCTGGGCATTAACTGCAATACCATTAGGTGTAGTGCTTTACTTTTTACTAAAAGAGGTTTTAACATACTTTGAAAAGCTTAAAACAAAAAATATAGAACACTCGACTTAAAACCAACCATCTAAATGAAACTAACCAAAACATTAGGATATTTAGGACTTATAGCTTCACTTCTTGTAGGATTTGGAGAGTATTTTCTGCATTATTCACCTCAAATATTAGACTTTGCTGGAAATTATGAGTTTTTCAAATTTGTTTCACTCCAACATTTAACAATTGGTCATTTTCTAGCAGTTATAGGATTGCCTTTCTATTTTGCAGGGTATGTTCATATTTACAGAATGCTACGCTCTGGTAGCGAAACCTTAGCAAGCGTAGTTTTAGCTATTGGTTTTATTGCATTTGCAGTTGGAGGTATTTGGATAGGTTCTCGATCTTCCATAGGAAACATTGTTCACTTAAAGGATTCAATAAATACTGTTACATACCAAACCTTACTGGATCATTATACCAATCATCTAGAAATTCTTGTAAAAGCATTGAGAATTGTAATTGCTACCCTATCGGTAGTATTTAGTATTGCGATTATAAAAGGAGGTACTTTTTACAAAAAATGGATGGCCATTTTTAGCCCTATAGTCATTCTTATTCTATTGGTTCTAATAGGAAAAATGGTGCCTTCCATTGGCAAACATATGCTCCCCATATTAATGAACGTCACCCATTTTATTCTATTCTCTTTATCACTATATCAACTACATAACCATTCTAAAACCATTCAAAATGTTAAGTAAAAACACAAGAAATTTAGTAAGCGTATTTAAAAAAACTTTTATAGTAATAGGCTTACTAATAGTAGCATTAGTACTCTTCGTGCTATGGTTTTTCTGGAACGATGCCACTTCAGAAAAATATGATGTTACTATAGAAAATAATAAAGTTCCTATTTTCTCAGAGGTAGCTATTGATTTTAAGCATGAATACAATGGTGAAAAATCGTTGCCTATTGCCCCATCTGCCCTTATTGATATAAATAACGATAATATTGATGAAGTATTTTTAGGTGGCGGTATGGATCAAGAAGACGCCATATTTGCTTTTAGAAATAATAGGTTTGTGGATATTTCATCGGAAGTACACCTACCAAAAAAAGGAACGACCACAACTTCAACAGGTGCTGTTTCAGCCGATTTCGATAACAACGGGTTCACAGACCTAATGGTCGGTAGAGAAGACGGCTTACATCTGTATTACAATACCGACGGAATTTTTACCGAAACTCTTATTGATACCCCAATGAATGAGAAATCTACACCATCGGGGTTTACCGTTGGTGATATTAATAAAGATGGGTTTTTAGATATTTTCTTGGGAACATACATCAAAAAAGAATTGATGGAAGGACAAACCATTTTTGAAGACCCCAACTATGGTTCTACAAGTGAGTTACTCTTAAATAATGGGGATAACACTTTTAAAAGTATTACAAAAGAGGCAGGTTTAGATTATATACACAACACATTTCAAGGAGGATTGATTGATATTGATAATGATTCTTGGTTGGACCTGATTGTTGTACACGATACGGGTGAAGTTCGCACCTATAAAAACAATGGCGACTTAACATTCACAATGAAAGAAAATCCATTAACCAACAAATTTGCCTATCCAATGGGCTTGGCTATTGGCGATTATAACAATGATGGTTTGGTAGACTTTATGTTTTCTAACACTGGAAGCACCTTGCCAAGGGCTTTAGCCAAAGGAGATATTAAAGATGCTTCTCTTTTTACTGAAAAGTGGCTGCTTTTTAGAAATGATGGTGATTTTAAATTTACAGATACTGCAACCGAAACAAAGGTTGCCGACTACGAATTTTCTTGGGGATGCACCTTTGCCGATATGAACAATGACGGGCTTCAAGACCTTATTGTTGCCGAAAATTACGTGGATTTAGCACCTAACAAATTATTTAGATTAAAAAGCAGGTTTTTAGTCCAGAAAGAAGATGGCACATTTGCGCCAACCGAGGAAGAAAGCGGCGTAGTAAATCCACATTTTGGTATTACAGCCTTAGTAAGTGATTTTAATTTAGATGGTTATTTAGATATGGTCTGGGTGAATATTGACAGCCCATCACTAGCCTATTTAAATAAAGGTGGAACTAACCATTTTATCCAAATACATTTGGAAGATAATGCGCAAGCAATAGGCGCAAAAGTAACCGTTGAAACAAATTCGAGAACGTTGTATGAATGGTTAGTCACTGGAGAAGGTTTAGCGAGCGATCAAACGGCCTTACTACACTTTGGTCTTGACAATGATACTGAAGTGAAATCTGTTTTGATTGAGTATACAAATGGAAAAACAGATGTTATAAAATCGCCAAAAATAAATTCAATTGTTGATGTAAAAATGGAAAGAAACAAATAGAACAATTTGCTATTACCCATACAAAAACAAAAACTCGATAATTTCAATGTAATAATAAAATGAAACTAGAAAAGATACTCCATATCATAATTACCATACTACTTATCATTGGTCTTTATGGATCAGGAGGATTGGTATGGAATGAAATTGAAACGGGTAATGGGTGTCCGAAAATTTGGATTATTCCAGCCTGCGTGATTGTAATGTTATGCTTTCTAATTCCCCTAATCGTACACCTTTTAAAAAAATATAATACCATTTATTTTCTGTTTACAGGTCTTGCGCTCATCATTGCAATAATAGCATCAGCAATGCAATTTAACGGACTGGGGGAATGCCCAAAGCATGATAGTGGTATACCTATGTGCTACTTGTCATTTGTCCTGTTTTTAATCTTAATTACACTGAAAACACTTCTTATAAAACTAATAAAACAACCAAAAAATGAAAACTCTAATAATTAATTTATCCGTATCCCTGTTGTTTGTTTTTGTCTCTTATGCGCAAGACACAAATACACTTCCAGAAAAAGAAGTTTCACACGTCTTTTATGCCACAGGTAATCTTGGAAATCAAGACAGCAATCAAAACAATCCAGTAGTGAATGCTTTAGCTACTGAAATGGAAAAAGCAGGTTCCAATGCCACGGTACTTTTTCTTGGTAATAATGCTTCTAATCAAGGCTTTTCAGAAAAGAAAAGTATAGGAAAATCAAACCTTGATAGCTATATCAATACACTCAAACCATTCTCAAACAATTTGTATTTCATTCCAGGAAGTTCAGATTGGGAATCGGGATTAAAGGGGCTAAAAGATCAGGAAGATTATTTAGAAAGCGCTTTAAAAAATAAAAACGTTTTTCAACCCGAAAAAGGGTGTCCGATTGAAAAGGTGGAAATAAATGGTGATATCGATCTATTGCTAATCGATTCGCAATGGGCTTTAATGGATTGGGATAAAGTTCCAAACATTAATGACCATTGTGACATTAAAAACAAAAACGATTTCTATGTAGAAGTCGAAGCAGAGATTGTTAAAAGCCAGGGAAAAACAGTTTTAATTGCCACTTATCATCCTATTGCTTCTTATGGGCAATTTGGAAATCCGTATGCTTTCGGTATTAACCCTGAAAGTATAAACAATAAATACTATAAAGAATTTAGCCAACGGATGTTAACTATTGCTCAACTATCTGAAAATGTTGTATTTGTTTCCGGTCACGAAAAAAATATGCAGTACATTATTGATAAAAAAATACCAATAGTCATTAGCGGTGCTGGAGGGAAAATAAGCAATGCCCAAGGAGGTAGCAAGAGCTTATTTCACGGCAATGAACCTGGTTTTTCAAAATTAACAGCCTTCAAGGATGGAGCTATGTGGGTAAGTTTTTATGGTATTTCAAATAATTTTAAAACACCATTATTTGTTTCCGAAGTTATAGCTCCTCAAGTAGAAACCACACAACCCAATTATAATGAAAACAATACGCCAGCCTTTGTCAACAAATCTATTTACGAACCGGAAGAATTAGAACGCTCCGGCTTTTATAAAGCACTTTGGGGTGAACATTTCAGAGAAGATTATGAACAAAAAATTGAAGTCAAATCCGCACTCTTAGATACTTTATATGGGGGTTTAACTGTCATGCGTAAAGGGGGAGGTCACCAAACAAATTCAATTAGATTAGAAGACAAAAATGGGAAGCAATATGCGATGCGTTCGGCAAAGAAAAGTGCCTTGCGTTTTATTCAATATTTCGTTTTTAAAACTAACTATCTCGAAGCTGATGTTGAAGACACCTACTTTATACAATTACTACAGGATTACTGGACCACTGCAAATCCTTATGCTTCTTTAACCGTTGGAGACTTGTCTGATGCACTAAATATTTATCACGCAAATACCGAACTTTACTTTATTCCGAAGCAAAAAACGCTTGGTAAGTACAATGAAGATTACGGAGATAAACTTTATTTTATTGAAGAACGCCTCTCAGATGGTCTGGGCGATGTTGAAAGTTTAGGAAGTACCGATAAAATCGAGAGTACATTGGATTTGCTAGATGAATTACGCCACAAAGACAAAATTGCCATCAATGAGGCCTTGTATATCCGTACACGACTTTTTGACAATATTATTGGTGATTGGGATCGTCACGCAGACCAATGGAAATGGGCAGTACAAGAACAAGAAAACGGTGTCGATCTATATGAACCTATTCCAAGGGATAGAGACCAAATGTTTTCAGATTTTGATGGTTTTATGTTAGGCGTTGTAACAGCCTTAAGTCCACCTATGCGATTTATGCAACGCTATGATGGCACTTATAATTATACAAACTGGTTTAATGATGCTGGTGACGATGTAGATCTTGCTATATTGATAAACCATACCCAGGAAGACTGGTTACGAGAGGCAAAATTTATAAAAGAAAATCTTACAGAAGAAGTCATTGATAATGCGTTTAAAAAATTTCCAAAGGAAATTGACCAGAAAAAGGTAGCAAGAACTAAAAAAGCACTATTAGAGCGTGTTGCAAAAGTTGAGGAAAATGCCGTCAATCTTTACGAATATTTGCGCTCTTGTGTACTCATAACCGGAACAGATAAAAAAGATCATTTCGTCATTACACGTAAACCAGATGGCATTACCAATGTTTCAGGGTTTAGAATGAAAGATGGAAAAATGAGCACGAAATTTTGGGATGTCGATTATGATAAAAAGGTAACAAACGAATTATGGGTCTATGGGCTGGACGATGATGATATTTTTGAAGTAGTTGGGAAGGGTGATAAGTACATTAAAATAAAACTCATTGGAGGCCAAAATAATGATACATATCGTGTCGAAAATAAGCGAAACCTTCGGGTGTTTGATCAAAAATCGAATCCTAATACCTTTGAAACGCCAGTTGCTAAAACACTTTCGGACAATTACGATTTGAATACGTATTACTTCAAAAAGAACAGAAGAGACCTACATAATATCCTTCCAATTATTGCTTCAAACCCAGATGACGGATTAAAAATAGGAGCGCTTTTTAATTATACAAAAATGTCATTACGTAGAAATCCATTTACGGCGAAACATAGTTTGAGCGCCATATATGTCACCGAAACATCCGGTATTGAACTCGAGTATACCGGTGAATTCGCAAACGTGCTCAACGATGTGAATTTAGGGATTAATGCAGGATATTCAAGTTCAAGTTATACGAATAACTTTTTCGGCTTTGGTAACGAAACTATAAATCCTGAAGACGAATTGGATTTAAGTCTAGATTTCAATCGGGTTCGATTACAACAACTGTTCTTCGCGCCTTCTTTAATTTATAGAAGCTACCAAGGAAGCGTACTTGAATTTGGCTTGAGTTATGAAAATATTGAGGCAGAAAGAACGCAAGGTCGATTTATAGAAACTGCTGCTGTTAATCCAATGGTTTTTGAAGGACAAGATTTCTTTGGTGCTGAAGTTTCCTACGAATACAAGAATTTTGATGATGAAACACAGCCAAAATCGGGTATTCAATTTAAAGTCGCTGCCGGATATAAAGCAAATTTTGATGAAGACAGAGGGTTCCCGTATGTTGTACCGGAACTTCGCCTAACATCAAAAATTGATAAAAAAGGCATACTAGTGTACGCTACAAAACTTAAAGCGCATTTCAATTTAAGTGATGAATTTGAATTCTACCAAGCTGCAACCATCGGTGATGGAGATGGGTTACGCGGTTTAAGACAACAGCGTTTTAGCGGGAAAAGATCATACTATCAAAATTCCGATTTACGCTTGTCTCTTGGAAGAATCAGAAACTCAATCATTCCAATCTCCTTCGGTGTGTATGGCGGATTTGACTACGGTAGAGTTTGGGTAGATGATGATAACTCTTCCGAATGGCACACCACCCCTGGTGGAGGGCTTTATTTTAACATTGCAGGATTTACAACCGCCAACCTTGGGTATTTTAGTTCCGATGAAGGTGGACGTCTCAACATACTATTAAGTTTAGCTTTTTAAAAATAACCAAATGAAACAACCAACCAAACTATTCAAAGTAAGTAACTTAAAAAACAAACAACCAGAGCACGCGCTCGTAAACGGATTGGATTTAGTAATTGTCAAATTTGACGAAGACATCTCTGTGCTTTACGGAAGATGTTTGCATAGAGGAGCTCTAATGTCTGACGGCCATGTAGATGGTCACAACCTTATTTGTGGAGTTCACGGATGGGATTATCGGGTTGATTCAGGCGTTTCAGAATACAACAATAAAGAAGTGCTTCATAAATTTTCAACAAAAATTGAAGGAGATGATTTATTTATAGATGCTTTCGAAATTGATGCCTATTTAGTTAACAGTCCACAGCCCTTTAATCGCGATGCGTATTTGGGCGCTTATGCCGACACGCATCCCGAAGAAACCGAACCGTATACTGGTTATATTAAAGAATTAGCACAAAACGGATTAAAAAATCTTGGACATCACGGATTTTCAGCATCTATGGGCGTGGATAGAAATACGCTTCCAAAATGGAATGACATTCAGTTTTTACCAGCACAATTAGCATCAAGACCACTATTGGACCATGAAGAAGTCGCTTCTAAAGTTGTGATTGGCCCACGAGCAAAAAAGCCATTAGAATTAGATATGCCACTTTTTGTAAGCGATATGAGTTTTGGAGCCTTATCACGTGAAGCTAAAATAGCGTTGTCAAAAGGAGCTCAATTAGCAGGAACAGGGATTTGCTCCGGTGAAGGCGGAATGCTTCCAGAAGAGCAAGCAAGCAATTCAAGATATTTTTACGAATTGGCATCAGCACAATTTGGTTTCTCTTGGGATAAATTAGATCATGTTCAGGCCTTTCATTTTAAAGGTGGGCAAGGCGCAAAAACAGGAACTGGGGGTCATTTACCAGGAAATAAAGTAAGTGCAGAGATTGCTGCAGTTCGTGGACTAAAAGAAGGTGAGACTGCAATTTCGCCTGCTGCAAATCCAAACTTCCATACAGTACAAGATTTTAAAGATTTCTCTGAAAAAGTAAGAGAACGCACAGGAGGAATTCCTATCGGATTTAAAATAGCTGCAAGTCATATCGAAAAAGATATTCAATTCGCTCTTGATGTTGGTGTGGATTATATTATCCTCGATGGTCGTGGCGGCGGAACAGGCTCTGCTCCTACTATTTTAAGAGATCATATTAATGTGCCAACCATTCCTGCACTTGCAAGAGCCAGAAAATATTTGGACAAAGTTGGCGCAACAGACGTCACATTGATTATAACTGGTGGTTTGCGTGTTGCTGAAGATTTTGCTAAAGCCTTGATGATGGGAGCAGATGCCATTGCTGTGGCAAATTCAGCATTGCAGGCGATAGGATGTTTAGGCATGAGAGCATGTGGGAGCAATAATTGTCCAGTAGGAATTGCGACTCAAAAAGAATCCTTGCGGAGTCGCTTAATTATCGATTCTTCGGCTCAACAATTACACAACTTTTTTGATGCTACAAACAGCTTAATAAAAGTGATTGCGAGGGCTTGTGGTTACGATGATGTTTCAAAATTTAAACACAGTGACCTTTCAACGTACGACCATGATATACACAAACTAACAGGAATTAATTACGCAGGAATAAAATAAAACACTATGGAAAAGCAAATGCATTTAGCGGCTCAATATTTAGCCGCAGCGGGAATCAGTTTTTTAGAAAAAAAACCAGATGATAGTCATACAAACCTAGGGTTTAGTACAGAAAATGGATGTCTTTATACACATACACTTTCGGAAAATGGCGATAAATTATGTTTAGATTATGAAAGGTTTTCATTGGAATGGAGATCTAATCAAGGAACAACATCGTTCCGATTGGATGGTGCTACGCACAAGGAAGTTATAAAATGGATATCGGATACCTCGCAAACCTTTTTAAATAAAAAATATGAGTATAAGCTTCATTATGAATTACCATACAAGATAGATGATACATTCACATACAAGTTGTTAAATGTGGGCAATTTAATTGAGCTGATGCACCTACGTATTTTGGCGCAATTTGTTCTTAAAAAGATAGATACGCTTTATAATCTGAATTCATCCATTAGAATTTGGCCACATCATTTTGACACTGGAATTTATAGTGCTATCCCTACTACTGAAATTTCAATAGGATTGGGTTTAGCAATAGCCGATACCGTTTCTAAAGACCCATATTTATATCTTTCAGGATACAAAAACAATAGTATCATAGACCCTTCGGGCTTAGCAAAATTATCGGCTGGAGAATGGAAATCTGATGGATTTACTGGCGCCATCCTTACTACAAACGACATTAGCGAATCTGAAGGTGTGGCATTTTTTCAAGAGGCTATTGACAAACTAATAACAAAATAATCATGAATACAATAGATTTTTACGGCGCAGATTGGTGCCCAGACTGCCAAAGGGCAAAAGCATATTTAAAAAAACACCAGATTGATTTCAATTTTATAGATGTCGATATCGATAAAGATGCGACGGCTAAAGTTGAAGAAATTAATCATGGAAAACGTATTATTCCAACCATAATCGTAAATGACAAATCGTATACCAATCCAGACAATGCTGTCTTAGCAAATATTCTTGGAATTAACAAAAAAGGTATCATTAAATTATATGGTGCAGACTGGTGTCCCGATTGTCAACGAGCAAAATCATATCTTCAGGATAACGGAATCAATTTTCAATTCATCGAAGTAGATAAACACCCTTGGGCGGCAAAACTAGTGGAAGAAACCAATAATGGAAAACGAATTATTCCAACCATTTTTATCAATGAGAAATCGTACACCAACCCAGATAACTCTGTCTTAAAAGATGTTTTAAACATTGGACATGAAGCCGAAAAACATATTTATGACAGTATCATCGTTGGCGCAGGAGCAGCTGGGTTAACGGCTTCAATCTACATTCAACGCGATAGATTTAGTTCCGTAATTCTCGAAAAAAAGAATATTGGCGGGAATGCTTTTTTAACTGAAAAAATTGAAAATTATCCGGGCTTCACCAACATTTCGGGGTCAAAATTAATGGAAAAAATGGCAGACCAAGCCAAAACCTATGGTGCAAAAATTGAAACTGGAGTCGAGGTAAAAGCGATTCAGAAAACTGGAAATATTTTTTCGGTTGCTACGAATATGGGTGAATACCAATCTAAAACAGTGGTATTAGCATTAGGATCTACGTATCGAAAAATGGGAATTCCTAATGAAGAAGAGTTAATTGGTGCTGGCATACACTTTTGTGCTACTTGTGATGGTGCATTTTACAGAGATAAAGAAATTATAGTTATTGGTGGTGGAAACAGCGCTTTGGAAGAAGGTATTTTCCTTGCGTCATTTTGTAAAAAAGTAACCATAGTCGCGAGAGATAAAACATTTTCTGCTTCGGAAACTTATATTGAAAAGTTACCATCCATTAAAAACATTGAAGTGGTTATGCATAAAGATGCTATCGCTTTTTTAAAAGATGCTACTGGAAATTTTAAAGGCCTAAAAGTAAAGGATAGAACAACCAATGACGTAGAAGAACTGTACGCAGATGGTAGTTTCATTTTTATTGGGTTGATCCCTAATACAGCTAGTATTAAAGACTTAATTGAACTTAATGAACGTGGTTTTATTACAACAACAGGACTAGGAGAAACTAGCCTTGAAGGGATTTTTGCAGCTGGAGATTGTCGTGAAGGCGCGATTGCACAAGTAGCCGCAGCAACAGGTGAAGGTGTTTTGGCTAGTTATGGAGTAAGACACTATTTTAAATAAAAGTGAATACAGAGACACTACATACCACATTGCATTTTAGCTCTTTTTTTAAGATTCTAGAGGATTCTGAAAAGCGCCTACTTCTTGCTATTCTAAAAAGAAAAGAGTTTAAAAAAGGAGACGTGGTATTTTCAGAGTCACAATGTGCTGCTTCTATATACATTTTAGAAAGAGGAAGTGTTACCCTCACCATTCCTGGCAACTACACCATTTTTGTGAGACGTGGCGATGTATTTGGAGAAATTGCGGTTATTAACGACACAGTAAGACTGGGTACCGCTTTAGCAAGATCAACTTGTTCTATTTTAGAGTTAAATACGGAAGCACTCTATAACGATGCGATTATACCAAGCAAAATAGCACTTAAAATTACGAGGGTAATTGCAAAAAAACACAGTTCATTAAAACTTCGACGTTCAGATTTTAGCACATTAGAAATTATCCAACAAGGTGAATCTGATTTTGTAGAGTTTAAATCTACACTTCGCTTCAACCTAATGAGTGAAAAGATGGACAGTAACATAGAGTTAAGTGCTCTAAAAACTGTTGCGGCCTTCTTAAATACTTCAGGAGGAACATTGCTTATTGGTGTTGCTGATGATGGGACTATTAATGGGCTATCGTTAGATAATTTCACTAATGAGGACAAGCTATTGCTTCATTTTACAAATTTATTGAGAGATAAAATTGGAGAGAAAACATTAGGATTTGTTCATTTTAATATTGTCCATATTCAAAACGAACAAATCTTACGGGTTGAAGTTTCTAAATCGAATAGCCCTGTGTTTGTTCTATTTCAGAATAATGAATATTTCTATGTGCGCTCAGGACCATCAACGCTGAATTTAAAATTTAGTGAATTTTATAATTACAATCTTAAACACTTTACATAATGGAACTAACCCTAGAATTTTGGTATTTACTGCCCATTTCAATCGTAATTGCTACCATAGCTATGTCATCGGGAATTGGAGGCGCGGTTTTCTTTTCTCCACTATTTATGATAGGTCTTGGCCTAGAGCCCAATATTGCAATTGGTGCGGCATTAGCTACCGAACTTTTTGGATTTGGTTCTGGACTACAAGCCTATTGGAAAGCAAAGCTCATTGATTTTAAATTAGGGTTTAACCTCTTGCTTTACTCAATTCCATTTGCCATATTAGGTACCGTTTATGGCGATTTAGTTCCACCAATAGCATTGAAAGCCATTTTTGGAATAGGGATTATATTTATTGGGTATCAACTGTATGTATCCTGGCGTCAAGAAGAAAAGGAAAAATTGGAGGCTGAACATAAAAAAGAGTTTCAAACAAACTACGAACGTTCCCTTACAGATTCAGACGGAAACGTTCACAATTATACAGTCTGTCGTAAAAATATGGGGCGCATGTTTGCCGCTGTTGGTGGTGCCTTTTTGGGAATGATATCTGTTGGACTTGCAGAATTACAGGAATATCATTTGGTAGCGAAATGTAAGGTGCCAACACGTGTTGCTGTTGCCACATCCATATTTGTAGTAGTTGTTACAGTTTTGATTGCTTCAGTAGGACATTTTTATGAGTTCGCTAAGCAAGGTGGCGACGTTATGAGCCAAGTAGTTAATGTCATCATATTTACTATTCCTGGCGTAGTCATTGGCGGTCAACTAGGACCTAAATTACAAAAGATTATTCCAGCAGATAAAATGAAGGTAGCTATTTCATTCCTATTTATACTAGTAGGAGCATTTATGCTATACACCTTAATCTAAAAAATTATGAGCGATAAAAACAAAGTATGGTACAAAGTACTAGATAATCGAAATACACTCCCTGAAGGACGGGTTCAAACCGTTATTGCAGGATATCAAGATATTTGTCTCACGCATTTCAAAGGGAAATTTTCGGCATTAGATAATAAATGCCCGCATCAAGGGGGTCCTTTAGGAGAGGGTTCCATTGAAAACGGGTTATTACGTTGTCCATGGCACGGATGGGATTTTGATCCGTGTACAGGTCAATCTCCTGGAGGCTTTGACGACGGTATGTTGACTTTCGAAGTAAAAGAGGAAAATGATGCCATTTTTGTTGGAATACCTGAGGAAGAGCCACAAAAAAAAACGGTTTCCGATGTAATGATGGAAACGATGGTAAATTGGGGCGTCGATACAGTTTTTGGCATGGTGGGTCACAGTAATCTCGCTGTAGCCGATGCGATGCGCAGATTGGAAAAGAAGAACAAACTGAAATACTTTGGAATACGTCATGAAGGTGCTGCGGCATTTGCGGCTTCTGGTTATGCAAAACTCACTGGGAAACCGGCTGTTTGTTTTGGAATTGCAGGCCCCGGGGCTACCAATATGTATACTGGAATGTGGGATGCCAAAGTAGATAGAGCTCCACTTATTGCTCTTTCAGGACAGATCAATACCCAGGTGTTAGGGACAGGAGCTTTCCAGGAAGTTGACTTGGTAAAGGCATTTGAATCTGTAACACAGTTTAATCATGCCGTGCATGCAAATTCAAATTATAGCGAACTGATGTCTTTAGCTGTTAAAACGGCACTTATTAAAAGAGATGTCGTGCATTTAACCTTCCCAGACGAAGTGGCTTTCTCTGAAGTTTCAGAAGATATAAATCCGCAAACGCCGGAAGATAGAATTACTCCTTTCAATATTACACCACCCAAGGAAATGACCCAGAAGGCGGTTGGGTTGATCAAAAAATCTAAGAGACCAGTAATTATTGTAGGACACGGCGCTCGTTTCCAAATGGAGGCCATTATTGCTTTTGCTGAAACTTTAGATTGTCCCGTAATAACTACATTTAAAGGAAAAGGATTAATTGCCGATACTCACGAATTAGGCTGTGGTGTATTAGGAAGAAGCGGAACACCCATAGCTTCCTGGTTTATGAATGAAAGTGACTTGCTGCTAGTTTTTGGAGCTTCCTTTTCGAACCATACGGGAATCACCCCGAAAAAAACGACAATCCAAGTCGATTTTGATCCAATGGCTTTGAGTAAGTTTAATAAAGTAGATGTGGCGTTGTGGGGTGAAATTTCAGAAACCATACAATTGCTAACGATTGAAACAGAAGGAAAAACCAAAACCGAAAATCAACGAAAAGATATCGCTGCTCGTTGGGCCATTTGGAAAGCAGAAAAAGCAAGTAGATTAAAAGACTGTGGCGATGCGTTGAGTTCAATTGCCGTGTTTGACGCCATGAATAAGATTACCCCAGACAATGCTGTAATTGCGGTAGATGTAGGTAATAACACGTATTCCTTTGGACGCTATTTTGAGCCAAAAAATCAAGCAGTTTTAATGTCTGGGTATTTAGGTTCTATTGGTTTTGCATTACCCGCAGCTATGGGAGCTTGGGCAGCAGAAGGAGATAAAAGACCTATTTGGTCTGTTTCAGGAGATGGAGGATTAGGCCAATATTTAGCTGAAATAAATACGCTTGTAAAGTATAATATGAATATAAAACATATTGTACTGAACAATTCCGAATTAGGAAAAATTTCAAAAGAACAGCGAGCATCACAAGTAGATGTATGGCAAACCTCATTGAGCAATCCCAATTTTGCCAAATATGCTGAAAACTGTGGTGCGTTGGGGATTCGTGTTGAAAAATTGAAGGATTTACTTCCAGCAATGAAGAAGCTTAATGAACATAACGGTCCAGCTTTGTTGGAAGTCATAACAGATGTAAATTTAATTTAAACTAAAAAAATGTTACAAAACTTAAAAAACGGAGTGGGTGCGCAAGGATATGATGTTGTGTCATTCTTTAACGGAAACCCTAATAAAGGAGATGTGGCTTATGCTTCAAATTATGATGGTGCAAAATATCATTTTTCATCATTGGAGAATAAGGAGAAATTTGAGGCATCGCCAGAAGCATTTGTACCCCAATATGGCGGATTTTGCGCCATAGCCATGTCAGAAGGCAAAGAAATAATTCCGAATCCTAAAAGTTGGGAAATTAGAGATGGAAAATTATACTTTTTTACACGTATGCTTTTCGGAATAATTGATGCAAAGAGACAATGGGTTAAAGACCCAAAAGTTAAAAGAAGTCTGGCTGATATCGAATGGTCAAGAATGAATAGCTAATGAAAATCACGATTTTAATTGCGAATCACTTTAACTTCATAGAAAACACAAGGGAAAGATTGAAGTAGTTTCTAAAATTGAAGTGAATACTACAGACGACCTTTCCAGAGTGTATTCGCCTGGGGTTGCAGCACCTTGTTTAGCAATTGCAAACAATAAAGAAGAAGCCTATGAAAACTATAAAGAACCAATTTAAGAACTTGGCAAGAGTAATGTTCCTAAGCCTATGCACTAGTGCCTGCGCACAGGATGTTTCGACCCTCTTTGAAGAACTAGACCCATCTGTAGTGACTATAGAAGTAATTGAATATAAAGTAAAGGAAAGGCAATTAACCTCTTCGGGAGGATTGGGCTCTGGTGTAATTATAGACAAAGAAGGACTCATTATTACAGCAGCACACGTCGTTGAATTTGCGAATGAAGTATCTGTAAAGCTTCATAATGGAACATCATTCCAAGCCGACGTTTTATCGAGCTCAACGGCGGCAGATGTAGCGCTGTTAAAGTTAAGGACGGTACCATTAGATTTAAAACCTGCCAGAATCGGGAATTCAAACACCGCTAAAATAGGCGAACAGATCATTGTAATTGGAGCGCCACTTGGGTTGGAACATTCACTATCTGTAGGTCATATAAGCCGTAAGATGAATAAAAACGTTATTTCAAATGGAGAAATGGCAGGTTTTATACAAACAGATGCCTCTATTAATCGCGGAAATTCTGGAGGTCCTATGTTTAATCTAAAAGGTGAGCTTATTGGTATTGTCAGTTTTATACTCTCTCAAAGTGGAGGCTTTGAAGGATTGGGATTTGCTGCAGATATTGACACAGCAAAAAAAGTATTGTTTGATGTAAATAGCTTTTGGACAGGTTTTGATGGTCTTTTTTTAAATGAAGGGCTGGCAGGAGTCTTAAACACGCCTCAACGTTCTGGCGTGCTTGTACAGCGTATCACCCCTAATTCCTTTGCTGATAAAATAGGATTGAAGCCTGGCATCATTCAAAGCGAAATTTTTGGTCAGAAATTATGGCTTGGAGGAGATATTATTTTGAGTATTCAAGGTATTAGCTGTAATGCACCCCATGATTTAGGAAATATAAAACAACAAATAGAAAACCTGAAGGAGGGAGACCAAGTGCTTATAGAGATTTTAAGAAGAGGAAAGGTCATCGTATTAGAAGCGAATTTTGCAAAGTAATAAGAATATACTACAATGCTAACACTGGATAAAATAAGCGAATACAAGTACTTGATAGCACTTATAACCGTGTTCAATTTTTTATTGACTCCAATTCATATAGCTTTAAGTGGCTTTAGTCCTGCCCATATTGTTGTAGTAAACTACACAATCGTTATTATTAGTGGATCGCTATTAGCAACGGTAAAAAGAGGGAAAATTAGTACTTATATCCTTGGGGTAATCACACTTGCAAGTATATGGCTAGAGTATTCTAATAGTAATTCGACTTCGATTCTAGTTTGTAGGTTACTATTCTCGTTTTTATTGTTTTTACTACTCTGTATTATTCTAGTGAGACAACTTAAGAATATTAAAGAAATTAATCTTCAATTTATTCTCGGACCTATTTTAGGGTTTCTTTATTTAGGAATCCTAGGAGGAATCCTTTTTGAAACAATTGATTTTTTAGATGCCGGTTCATTTCAACTAATCAAAGGATTTTCAGGCTTTAGCTATTATTATTTCAGTTTTATAAGTATTACTACTGTTGGTTATGGGGATATCACTCCACTTACAGCCCCTGCACAATCCCTTACTCTTGTTATGAATATCATTGGACAATTTTACCTTGCTATTGTTATCGGTGTTTTTGTAGGGAAATATATTAACCAAAAACCCAAATAATATGTTCGAATCATTCAGCATTATTTTTACGCTTTCAGTTTTCTTCAATTACATTAATTATAAATGGTTAAAACTACCCAACACAATCGGTTTAATGATTTTAAGCCTAGTGTTGGTAATTCCTATATGGTTAAGCAAAAATATAGTACCTGAATTTTACCTATTTTTTTGTGATATTATAATTAATGCAGATTTTAAAACACTCTTACTAGATGGTATTTTAAGCTTCTTACTGTTTGCCGGGGCTTTGCACGTAAACCTTGGAGCACTCGCCAAGCAAAAAAAATCCATCCTTTTATTTGCTACCCTAGGCGTATTAATCTCCACTTTTATTGTTGGCGGACTAATTTTCTTTGTTGCCCAGTTTTTGGGTTTACAATTACCTTTTATCCACGCATTACTTTTTGGTGCTTTAATCTCACCAACAGACCCCATTGCAGTGTTGTCTATTTTAAAGAAAGCGAATATTGCCAAAAGTCTGGGGATTAAAATTGAGGGTGAATCCTTATTCAACGATGGAATTGGAGTTGTTGTGTTTTCTGGAATTTTATTAATCGCTACAGCTGGGAGCCAGTTTACTCAGAAAGAAATTGGAATAGAGATCGGAACACTTTTTCTTGAAGAAGCTGTTGGTGGAATCGTCTTTGGATTACTCCTGGGATATCTTGGACTAAAGTTAATTCGTTCTGTAAAAGATAATCCACATTTAGCCGTTATGATAAGTTTGGCGGTAGTGATGGGTGGATATGCAGGTGCTTCCTTACTCCATGTTTCAGGTCCCTTAGCAATGGTTGTAGCTGGAATATTCATTGGAAATAAAATTAATATTGCTGCTGAAAAAAGTAAAGTTCAAATAGCTTTAAATGAATTCTGGGAAATATTAGATGATGTGTTTAACGGAATTTTATTTGTACTTATTGGTTTGGCAATTCATTTATTAGAATTCGATCTCACACATTTATTATTAGGGATTATCGCAATTGTAATTGTGTTGGCAGCACGTTTTATTTCTGTGATACTACCTTATTCCCTATTGAAGCATAAAGCTGAAAAGCCAATAAAAACCGTAGCCGTATTGACGTGGGGAGGGTTGCGTGGTGGAATTTCAATTGCCTTGGCCTTGAGTTTAACAGATACTATGTCGGGAGTGTTGATTTTGTATATTACGTATGTAGTAGTGTTATTTTCAATCATTGTACAAGGTTTAAGTATAGGCCGCTTTGTTAAAAAGCTTTACGACTAAAATCTTAGTACAAACTAAAAAACCAAATTGATTGTATAACGTCAAAACCAAAGAATAGTTAATATCGGTTGAGGACAAATTAATCAGAGAGATTTCATATTACTTTATAATTATGGCAAAAAAACAAATAGAAAAGGCAAAGGATCAATACTTAATGAACGAATTAAATATTGACAAAGAAGAACTAAAACAATTAAAAAAGAAACTGGCAAAAATTTCACCAAGATCTGAAAGAGGTGTTGAAACGTTATTTAGGTTATTATCAAAAAACCAGTATACATTAAATACAATGATAGACCGAAAGTCTAATATTTTAATATCGATAAACGCTTTAATTTTATCAATTATAATTGGGACTGTAATGAGTCAATTGGGAAACGATCCCCATCTCATTTATCCGGTCGTTATGATTTTAATTACCAATCTAGCATCAATTGCCTATGCTGTTTTTGCTACGCGTCCAGAACTTGTCCATGGAAAAAGTGACGTAAGAAATTTAATGTTTTACGGTAATTTTCATTATATGGAAGAAAGTGAGTACATAGATAAGATTACCAATTTAATGAATGAAGGAGATGAGTTATATAAAACTATCGCAAAAGACACGTTCTATTTAGGTAAAACAATTAACAGGAAGTTCAAATTACTTAGAAAATCGTTTAACGTATTTCTAATAGGAATTATCCTATCAGTATTAGCTTTTTTAGGATGCCATATTATTTTTGGAGGTATAATTTAATTACAAATGAAAAAGCAATAGACTTTAGATTCGTGTTTCCGATATTTAAAAAATTAAAAGTTCGAATAGATTTTCTGACTTCTGTGAAGACAAAATAATTTAGATAGAGAAGATATTTTTAGCAGGCATACCAAAAAACTATATTCAATCAAATAGTATTGGCAATACACAAAACATCAATTTATTGTACCTATGTTGTACTCAAGCCATAAAAAAAGCCCTCACATTTCTGTGAAGGCTTGCCTTTACTAGTAGCGGGAACTGGATTCGAACCAGTGACCTTCGGGGTATTAGCTTATTGTTTACAACCTTTTAATATTTTTTTTATTCTAGTTGCTATCGGTTAAATTTCAATAAAGGATTGGACGTTTTCTTAGTTTCATTAAGTTTTGTCCTCAATTTATTAAAGTCATCACTGATTTTATGTTCCATAACTCTGGCATAAACCTGAGTAGTCGATAGTTTTGTATGCCCTAGTAATTTTGACACGGATTCAATGGGTACATTATTAGAAAGTGTAACCGTAGTGGCAAATGTATGTCGGGCAGAATGAAATGTGAGTTTTTTATTTATTTCTACAATTTCAGCAATCTCCTTCAGATATAAATTAATCTTCTGATTGGAATAGACAGGGAATAAAGTGATATTATTATCATTTGAAAACTTTCTGTACTGTTCTAAAATAAAAAGTGCTTTATCCAAAAGTGGGATTTTTATAGGTTGGTCGTTCTTTTGCCGATGTGAGAATATCCAATACTTTCCATCAATACCTCTTACAATATTTGTTTCGGAAAGAGATTTTACATCGGAATAAGACAAACCAGTATAACAAGAGAATATGAAAATATCACGAGTAATTCGAAGATGGTCTTTTCTCAAACCACTAAACAGTTCTAATTTCTCAAGCTCTATTTTGGACAAAAAATCTCTTTGATATTTCTTGAATTTTAATTTGAATCTTTTAAATGGATTTTTATCGATCCACTCCAAATTCACAGCCAGATTTATCAATTTTTTTAACCGTTCCAAATGCTTCATTACTCCATTATTTGCCAATGGTCTGGATTGCAATTGGGCCGAATTACTTCTCAGGAAATTTTCAAAATCTATAATGAAGCTATAGGAAAGTTGATTTAAATAAATATCACTAGTCCTTTTTTTTGTGAGCAGAAACTTTCTGATATATTTTTCTGTAGTAAAATAATTTTTGAGCGTCCCTGGCTTTAGAACCCTTTTCATATTTGAATTGTGGTATTGTATTAGCTCTAATAAAGTCTTGTGCTGTTCATCCTCACCAAGGTATCGAGCTTTAATTCCTTGTGCGGTAACCAACTTATATTCTGAAGAAAGTTGTGTATGACATTCTAATAAGTCAGTATACACCTTATCTAAATAAGGATTCAAATGTAGCCCTTCTGGAATTCGTTGTTTTACTCTTTTAGCTTGGGTGTCCCAATAGGTAACCGTTGCCTCTCTTTTTAAACTGATTTCTGCACGTTTTCCATCTATAGTAATACGTGCATAAATAGGGGCTAAATTATTTTTCTTCTTGGCTAAATTAAGCCAAAAATGAATAGAAAAAGTTCTTGAAGTTTGCATAACTAGTCGCTTTACGTGAATACTCGATTTGTGTTACGAAAGTCAAATCGAAGCGAAAGTCGAACGCTATTGTGTTACTAATGTATGAAAAATTTAGCAACTATTTAGGTAACCGAATAGGTAACCGTTCAATTGATATTATAGCTAATCTTATGATTTCAAAAAAAATGGAAACCATTGATTTTCATAAGATTAGCTATTTATTGGTGTCTGTTGACACCCACTTTGTCGGGATGACAGGATTTGAACCTGCGACCACTTGACCCCCAGCCAAGTACGCTACCGTGCTGCGCCACATCCCGATGGTAGATTATAGTCCGATTCTAAGCGCTGGACTTATTTATATTTTTTAACTACACTTAAAAGTGGTGCAGTTTATCCTGAGCTTGTTGAAATGCCACATCCCGTAATTGGAATGCAAATATAAAACTCTTGTAGAACTCGTCCTTATTTTTTTTGCTTTAATTAATCCCATTGTTTTACAGTAGTGCTTAAGCCATAATAGGCAGCATTAACTCCATTGGACTCCATATTAAGGTTGGATGCCTCACCTAGTGAAAACAACAGTACTCCGTTATTTGGCATCAAACCCATGGTGCTACCAGATGACTTCTGAAATCCTAAAAAACCCTGATTGGAAGTAATAGCGTCTTTACTTCCTTTTAAAACAAAACAAACGTCACCATTCATCTTTTCGTGTGCAGGCAATGGATTTCCAATATTTTCAAAGCCTGTACTGTTGGTACTACTCGATTGTTTTACACGATGTCTATCTGAATTGAGTTGTGTTTCAACTGCAAAATATTTAAAGGCAAATACTAAACTGCGGTTCGGCATAGAGTTTATACTTCCAGTTGATTGATCAAAGTTGGCTAAGGTGATTACACCGTTTACAGAGGGTGTATTACTTGTTCCATCTGAAACGGGTCCAAAATTAGTAACCTCATTTAGTACCTCATTCAATTTTTCGTATTCCGCCACGGTAATTTCTATCCAGTCTCCCGCTTCGGCATTTAGATACGCTTGCTTAGACGCGGTCAAAGAAAATGCAATATCATCGTTGTTGTTTAACTCAATACGTACGCTGGTTGTAGCCGTCTCAATTCCATTTTTAATTTCTACAACACCCTGAATAACTGGATTTGTTTCAAAATCAAAAATCGAGGCATCAGCAACTGTCAGCGCGCCCGTACTAGGATGTATAGCTATGGCATTGGTGAAATCCTGTTCCAAGATGGTAAAGGTCATTGAACGATTGGAAATCGCATTTATTATGCCGATAGACTGCCCAGGTTGCGCATTCTCGTCTATGGTTATAGTAATTAGATCCTGGACAGTAATACTGTTATTTGTTTCAGTAGCATCATCATTACTGCTACAGCTCATAATGAGCAAAGAAGTAATACATAGGATAGCGGAAAGTAGGCTTACTCTAAGTTTCTTATAATTGACGTGGTACCTATTTGAATAGTTCATAAGTGTTGATTTTAGTATGTGTGAATATTTTTTATTAAGGTGGTGCTGAAACTTCCAAGTATCCATCGGAAGTAAGTCAAATCGCTTGACCGTTCTTAGTAGCACCTATAGAATTCCAGCAGTAATATGAAAGCAAACACCCTGCAATAGAATATTTGCTTTTTTTCATCCAAACCATTTTAAAGCCCAATTTGCTGAAGAATTAAGCAGAAAATCGATTAAGGTCTTGCCTCCAGAATTAAATTAAAAGGAGTTTCCATAGCGCGTCTGAACTTTGTAAATCCGCCTGTAAGGATAACATCTTTTAACTGTTTTTCTCCCGCTTGCGCCCCTAACGCCAATCCTACTTCCTGGTTTAAAGAACAAGGAGTACATAACATCGTAGAAAAGGCATAAAATGCTCTCCCTACTGGGTTTAGGTTTTCTTCCAGAGAATCTTTTGCAAATGGCTCAACAATCATACACGTACCGTCTGGTTTTAAAGCTGCTTTTGCATGGGCACAAGCGCCTACAGGATCTCCCATATCGTGCAGACAATCGAAAAAGGTAATAAAGTCGTACTCCGTTCCAGGAAAATCCTTGGCAGTAGCTACTTCAAACGATACATTGGTTAATCCAGCAGCTGTTGCTCTTTCCTTTGCCTGTTCGATAGATGCTGCATGAAAATCGAACCCAATAAAAGTTGAATTCGGAAATGCTTTTGCCATTATAATGGTAGAAGCTGCATGACCACATCCAACATCGGCTACCTTAGCCCCTGTCTCCAATTTCGCCACTACTCCCTCCATGGAAGGAATCCAGTTAGCAATTAAGTTCCCTTCATAGGATGGGCTAAAAAACTTTTCCGTTCCGCAGAATAAGCAAGAATTATGATCTCCCCAAGAAACACCTTCTCCTGTTTTAAAGGCTTCTTCTATTTTATGTTCATCGTGATATACAGATGAGATGGCAAAGAAAGCACCCGTCATAAAGACCGGACTTTTTCTATTTCCGAAAACCATCGTTTGTTCAGGAGTCATAAAAAATTGCTTACTTTCAGGATTGTATTCTACATACCCCGAAGCGGCTTGTGCCGACAGCCATTCCCTTACATACCTTTCGGCTGTATTGGTTTTTTCTGCCAGTTCACTTGAAGTTAACATACCTGATTCAGATAACGTGGTATACAACCCCAGTTTGTCTCCAATTGTAATTAAAGGTCCATTGGCAGCTGCTCCCATTTCAGTAACAACTTGTCCTAGTAATGCGTGTAATTTTTCTTCGTTTAGTTCCATGATATTCTAGTTTTAATTATTTAGTTTTTACGTATGGTTCGTTGACAAGGGTTTATAAACACCCCTCTCCAGGATCGGTTAGTATGGTTAAAACACCACCATTCCCTACCCGCAAATCGCAAACCCCTTGTGGTATATTATTGATAGGATTATTGGTTAAGCTAAGTAGTACCAAGTTGGTTAGCTCCTGAAAGCTCTCAGGGACGGTAGTCAAGTTGTTCGTGGCGGCAGTAATTACCGTAAGTTTGAGTAAATTGGTAGACACCTCTGGAAAACTTGAAATACTATTACTGTTTATATTTAGAACTTCTAAATTTCCAAATACATTTATGTCTTCAGGAATTCTGGTTAGGTTTCTATTGTTCATGGTTATTTCAACTGGATTGAAAATAGCATTAAACCTAACTCCAGGATACGTATCCACTCCCCACCCTAAAGTGTTTCCTGGATTAGCACTGTATATTTGAACTAGTACACCGGTGATTGATTCGGTGATACAACTTACATTCAAATTCTTATGTATTGTGAGATTGTTGAAGTTTTCAAGATTACAAATAGCTTTAGGGATGCCGGTAATCGTATTGTTTCTGATATCTATAGTTAATAGGTTGAGAAGGAATCCAATTTCAGCGGGTATGGATGTTAGATTGTTATTATCTAGCCTAAATAATTGTAAAGCTGTTAAGTTCCCTATTTCTTTAGGGAGAGAGGTAAGTTGATTTGAGGCTACTTCTAATATTCTTAAATTAAGTAATTGCCCTATTTCTTTAGGAATTGCTGTAAGCTTATTTTCGCTTAGCCTCAAGGATTCTAGAGTGGTTATATCTCCAATTTCTTTAGGTAGAGAATTGAGCAGGTTAAACGTTAAATTTAAGTTCGTTAATCCTTTTAACTCACCAATCTCCGGCGGGATTACTACTAACTTATTATTAGAAAAACCAATTGTTTTCAGTTTAGTTAATTGCCCTATTTCCGGCGGAAGCACAGTAATATCATTTTCTTCCATCAACAAACGTTCTAAATTAGAAAGTTTAGTTATTTCAACAGGAAGTACAGTGATGCTATTATAATTCGCACCAAAACTTTTTAAGTTTACAAGATTTTCAATCGCTCTTGGAATGGAAGTGATTCTGTTGAAAGCAAAACTTAATGTCTCTAACGTGGTCAACCCGAATATTTCGTTTGGTAATACATTTATGCTATTTTCACTAAAACTTAATGTCTTTAAATTAGTGAGTTGTCCTATTTCGGGCGGAATTACAGATAGGTTTTTTTGTCCTAATTCTAATTCAATAATACGTCCTTGCACATTTATAGTCACTCCCGTGAGATCTCCTAAATTTTCTGTTGTCGCTAAATCCCAGTCTAGCGTATGACCTGGATTCGCATCTAAAATTGCTTGCAATACCTCTCGTTGAGAAATAGTAATGGTAACCGTTGCCGTATACGTCACAGCCGAACCATCTTCAGCAGTGACCACATAGGAAACAGGATTCGTAAAATTTTGAACGACCTCTGTACTTATTTGAGCTTTGGGAGATACTTTTATTTCGGGTAATAAACCGGTAACATCGGTTCCGGGAGGCACAAAAGCTGTAATGGTTTTATCCAAATCATTTATAGTTGCAATTACATTTACATCTATTGGATTGTTCGTAAGCAGAAAAACAAAACTTGTGATTCTATTCTCTCCGCTTTGTGCAATACCATCCTCTTGTTGTAGATCCTGTTCTATGCTATCGTCCTTACTGCAACTTGTTACTATAAAAACAATTACTAATGAAATGACTACGTGAAGCCTTTTACTTTTTTTCCAAACTATTTGAATATTTTTCATAACCCTATTTTTAGTTAGGGCTAAAGTAGTTTTGAATTCTACAGTATGCTTTTACTATTCATTCATTCCCATGGAGTATTTGTGAATATGTCTAAAAAAGCATGGAGTATTCTTGCAGAAATAATTTTAATACACTGAATGTCAATTATTTAGAATAATCACTTGGAGGAGCACCAAATTCTTCCTTAAACGACCTGCTAAACCAGGAAGGATCGTTAAATCCTACTTCATAAGCAATTTCGGATACGGTTTTATTGGAGGTTTGTAACAACTCTTTTGCCTTTTGTAATCGAACCGAACGGATAAAAACAGCGGTTGAGGTATCGGTAATCGATTTTAGTTTCCGATAGATTTGAGATTCGCTTAAGTGCATTTCGGCAGCGAGCATCGTAGGTCCAAAAGTAACATCATCTAAGTGAGTAAGCACAATTTTTATAACTTGTTGCACAAATTTGGTTTGCGGGT
This sequence comes from Rasiella sp. SM2506, assembly GCF_050859505.1. Taxonomy (GTDB): domain Bacteria; phylum Bacteroidota; class Bacteroidia; order Flavobacteriales; family Flavobacteriaceae; genus Marinirhabdus. The sequence goes on from NZ_CP193934.1 coordinate 2,920,244, forward strand.
TTTCTACCTTTTCATTTAGGACGCTGGAAAATCCAAGCTGCTCTAATTTACGAATCAGTTTTTTCCGAACCAATATCAATTGATTTAACCGTGTAAACAACTCTTCCTTGTTGAATGGTTTTCCTAAATAAGCATCGGCTCCGTGGGTTAACCCGGTTAATCTGTCCTCTGTAGTCACCTTAGCGGTTAATAGAATAATAGGGATATGATCGGTGCGTTCATCTGCTTTTAAGTCGGCGCACACTTCATATCCATTCTTATTAGGCATCATTACATCCGAAATTATAATATCCGGAATATTCTCGAAGGCCATGTTCATTCCTATAGCACCATCCAAAGCATGAATTGTTTGGTATTTATCCTGAAGACAGGTTTCTAAATACAACGCTACGTCTATATTATCCTCAATTATCAATAAAAGAGGCAAATCTGAAGTGGACGCTTCCAGCGACAGTTCTTTCTTATTTGTGGGTGGAGCTTCTCTAAACGCAGGTTCTAGAGTGTTTGTAGGCTTTTCATTTTTAACCGCAGTATGCGTTATAGGAATTTCTACCGTAAACGTGCTTCCTTTTCCGATGGAACTTTCAGCAGAAATAGCACCGTTCATGAGTTCTACAAACTCTTTGGTTAAGGAAAGCCCTATCCCCGTCCCTATTTGATGGCCTTGTAAATTATTTGCGACTTGGTAAAATCTATCGAATACATGAACCAGATCTTTTTCGGTCATTCCCTCACCATTGTCTTTTACTTTAATGGTTAGAAACTGTTTTTCTTGTTGTTCAATTTTATTGAGATGCACAATAATTTTACCATTCTCTGGCGTAAATTTTATTGCATTTGAAAGTAAGTTAGAAATAATAGCACCTAACTTATTTATATCTATGTCCATATACTGCGCCTCAATTTCAGAATAGACCGTTAAGTTTATGTTCTTCGCTTCTGCTAAGGAGTGAAAACTTTCACTAAAATATTTTATAAAGGGAACAACATCCGTTTGGACTAATTCCAGTTCCATAGCACCACTTTCTATCTTTGCCAGATCCAGCAATTCATTTACCAAATGCAAAAGATTTTTGCCGTTTCGCCGAATCATCTCCAACGACTTCTCGGTATTCTTAAAAATTTGATTGTCAAAATCAGATTTCAATGTATCTGTCATCCCAAGAATAACGGTAAGCGGTGTTCGAAATTCGTGGCTTATATTTGAAAAAAGGCGCGTCTTTACCTCATTAAGCTCTACCAGTTTCTCCGTTTGGTGGTTTAAGATTTCATTCTTATGTTGAATTTCGAGCGTTCTTTGGGCAATTGTCTCTTCTAGTTTTTTATTTTGCTTTTTTAATTCTTTCGATCTCCATCGAATAATAACTAGCACTAAGAAAAGCAGGCTTACACCATACAATAGATATGCCCACCACGTGCTATACCAAGGGGTTCGTATCGTAAACATATAAGACGCTTCATCTCCCGGCTGATTGAAAATATTTTTTGAGCGGACTTTAAACGTATATGCTCCAGATGGTAAATTGGTGTAATTCTTTTTAGTTTCTGAAGACCATGATGACCATTGGGTATCGAACCCTACCAAAAAAGACTGATACACATTATTTTTTGAATTACTGTAAAAGGGAAGCGTGTACTCAAATTTTAAGCTGTTTTGAGTAAATGGAAACTCAATGTTCTCGCCCGTATTTTTACTCAGGTTGGATCCACTAAAAACTAATGAGTCGTTATTAATCCAAACTTTTCTGATATTGGTGTTCAATTTATGAGGGAGCGTTTTCACAGCATTTTCATGGTAAGCTAGAATTCCCTTCGGTCCTAAAAAAAGAATCACATCTTCTAAGAATTCCATGCTATACGTATCGAAGTCAGAATACAATTTGTACGCCTGCAATTCGGTTAGTATATCTTCAGTATAGGTATAAACTTTATTTTCGGATCCAGCTCTCACCGTTTGCCAGATTGTACCATCTTTAGCTAGTCCTAAATAACCATACGTATCCACAGCTTTATCATATTGATTATTTAGAAGGCTGTCTTTTACAAACCGTTTATCTAATTGGTTAAACGTATACATACCATCTTCAGTAGTAATAAAAAGCTTATCATCTAACAGATAGGGCTTGTTATATGTCATAGATGGGAGTCCAGATAAGGTGTCATGCTTTGTGAGTTCAAATCTGATACGCTCGTTCCGGTTGTCCGATACTTTTTCAGCAAAGTAAAGTCCGTCTAAATATGTTTCGAGCCATAAATTTCCATTTGGTTCTTCGGTAATACTTTCTATTCCACCATTTATCTGAAGAAGAGGTTCAGAAACTACCTTCCATTCCTTATTTTCTAATTCACTTTCAAGTAATTTACCATCCATTGTACCTGCATATATCTTGGTACTATCAACCTTAGATTTCAGTATTGAAGTAAGTGTAAAATCATGCCGCTTCACAAATTGAATGGTATTCTTCTTGTCTATTATATAAGCGAATCCAGCATTAAAAGCAAGTATCTCTTCGTTATAAGGAACAATAAATTTAATAGTGTTTTCTATACCTTCTATTTTTTTGAAGCTAGGGCCGTTTAGCTCATTTTCTCCTGTGGGCCTAACTAATTGATACAATCCCTTACTATCAACCAACAGATTGCCGTTGTGATACCTCGCAGATCGAACTCTTTCATCCAAACCATTTAAATTATTAAAACTTCTAAAAGGAGATGTCCAATGTACTCTGGACACCCCATTATCACTTCCAACCCAAATAGATCCGAAACGATCTTGGTACACACTATATAAAACATCACTACTTAAACCTTCTTTTTTTCCTAGTTTTTTCTTAATCTCACCAGTCTTCCCATCCACAATATACAATCCAGAGGAAAGTGTAGCCATAGCATAATCTCCGTCGGACAAGCGAATACTTTTGTAAATTCTATTTTTTTGAAACACTTCATTGCTCTCTAGATTGAGCGGAGTTAATTTCTCTCCATTGAAAACGGTAAGACCGCGACTTGCGTTAATAAATAAAACCTCATTAGTTGCATAGGGAAGCATCCCTTCTAGTTTTGATCTTTCATTTATTAAAAGATCTCCTCCTTTCATTAAGGTGAGAGAATCACCATCAATTTTATGTAGTCCTACACCCTTACTATCAATAAATAATGTGTTATTTACTTTAAACACACTTCCAAATCGCTCTTTTGGTTTCCAGACTTTAAACGCTTCTCCATCCCATCTAAAAAGATACTTATCAGAAGAATAAAAAACTTGCTTCCCTGTTACTTCTACAGCAAACACATCCATAAAATCATGATTCTCACTATTCAAATAGTACTTTAGTGAGTTAAATTTCATTTCACCCAAACCATCTGGCTCTAAATAACCCAATTCTTGCACACCTCCAACATATATCTTTTCATCTTCTGCTGTCGCTAACGATCTTACTAAACTTTTGTTTTTCAGCTTAATTAGGTTCCATGAAGTACCATCGAACTGTAGCACCCCATCCGTATTTCCTAAATACATAAACCCATCGTTTCCTTCTATAAAAGCCCAGTTTTGAGGACTGCTTTTATAATCGGTGGTAGAATAGTTTTCTATATAGGGTATTCCTGCTTTCCAGATTTCTGTAGGCGAAATACCTGTTTTAGTTGGAAGTGCCTCTTGTGAACAGATTATATTAGAAAATAGCAAAAGAAGTGGTAAAAATACATATTGAAACCTCTGTCCCCGATGAAGCATTAAACTTGGTATGGGTACAATTTCCTGAATTATTACATGCTCACCTATTGAATTTGTACTACAAATCAACAATCTTAAATACGATATAAGTTTATGTAGCTCCATGGGTACGTAAAGATAGAATAATATAATCACTAAAAAAGAACCACTTAATCCTCAGTAAATTAAACGTATATAATGGGTAAAGTCATTCTTAATTCAAAAGCGTTACGAAACAAAAAATCCAATCACTTTGGTGACTGGATTAATTTTAGTCGATGAAATTTTTATAGAATACTTAATAAGAATACAAACATACATTGCTTGCCAATACTGTCTTTTAGGTAACAACGGAATATTCCCATGCGTACGGTCAGGGCGAACTACCCTTTTTGTTTCCAGCATCGCAAACGACTTTAGCAATTTAGGACGCGTATCCTTCGGCTGAATTACCTTGTAAATAAAACCCTCGCTGTGCAGCCTGTCATAACAAAAAATCTATAGCGTGAGTAATACTAAAAACACTTCTATAATTATCTTAGAGTTTGCAACCCATCACTTATAATTACCAATTCGCACATTATTTTTATAGTTAAATGGTTAATCATCTATTACAACAGTCTTTACAGCAAGACGCTTTATAAAAAAAATAGATACGTTTTCCTTACTTTTGACTTATTAAGAAAAGTTATATTATATGCTTACAAACGCACATATTCCAATAGTGCTATTATTGTTATTTTCCATAAATTTTTTTGCACAAGTTAATACCCCTATTCAAGCAGACGACCAAATTGAAAAAGGGATTGAGCAAATGTTTCAAAAAGCACACGCCAAATCTTTAGAAATTTTGGTAGAAACTCAAACTATAGCTAAAAAAAATCAATGGTATGAACAAGATTTTAGAGCAACTCTTAATATTGGTTCTAATTATTATATGCTGTCAGATTATGGGGAAGCACTTCAATATTACCTACAGGCTTACCAAATAGCGATCACACATTTAGGCTCCCGTCAAGAAATGACGGTACTCAACAATATAGGAATTCTTTATTTTCAAGAAGGAGATCTTCTACAGGCAAAGAAATATTTTTTTAAAGCCTATCAAAAAGCAACACAAATTAATGATGAGGTTAAAGTTGGATATTATGCAGTCAATTTAGCTTTGGTATCTAATAAAATGAAGGAGATAGACTCTGCTCAAGTATACATTCAAGAAGCCTTGCCACTATTACAAGATGCTCCAAATGTTTTGTTACAAGGGAAAATGGCACAAGCTGAAATGTATTTTTTAAAAAAACAATACGCTAGAGCTGAAGCTATTTCTTTAAATATATTGCCAGAGCTTCAGGGTGTATCTCAAGTAGAAAATAAAGTATTTATTTTACTAGTATTAGCCCAAATTAATGAAGTGCAAAATAATTTAAAAAAAGCTTTGGCGTATACTATTGAAGCACGTAAAACACAGCTTGGATTTGAGAACCGTACCGAAGTATACGATTATTTATCCGGGATATATGGTAAAATTGGAGAATATGAAAAAGCAATAGCGTATAAAGATTCTGTTTTAATTGCCTCCGACTCCTTAAATACTTTTAGAAACAGAAAGTTATTCGAAAACGAAAAAGTAAAATTTCAGCTTCAGAATTATCAACATGAACTTTCCGAAAGTAAAGAAGTGCTAAAACAAGAACGTCGCTTCTTCTTTAGTATCATTGGAGTTGCTCTCCTATCTATGGGTTTTATATTATGGGGCTATAGAAGTAATTTAATAAAGCATAAACAGCGAAAAAAGATAGTAGAATTAGAATTGGCAAAAGAAAAAATCGATCACTTACTTATTGAAAAACAATTACGAGAGAAAGAAGCCCTGGCATTGTTAGAGCAAGAACGCCTTAAAAATGAACTGGAAGTAAAAAACAGGAAACTTGTTGCGAAAGCATTATACCTTTCCAGTAAAAACGAACTTATTGAAGAAGTGGTGCAATCCTTATCTAAGCATACTGAAATTGCAAGCAACACACAGTTAAAGAAACAGATTAACGATTTAAAAAAGCACCTTAAAAAAGATACCCAATGGGATAGCTTTTTTACTCATTTTGAAGAAATTAATCAAGGCTTTCTAGATAGACTCAAAAATAAACACCGTAAACTCACATCTAGCGATATTAGATTTATTACTTATTTATATATGAATTTAAGCAATAAAGAAATTGCATCGCTCCTAAATATTACTCCAGAATCCTGTAGAAAAAGAAAAGAGCGAATTTCTAAAAAAATGGATGTTTCAAATACAATTCCGCTTCATGCTTATCTATCAAATATTTAGCAGGTATGTCACATTATTGAAGTGCACATGTCACAAAATGTCACGCCCTATACACCCCATTCAAAACTCCTTGTATCTATATTTATCACATAATTTTAAAAATAGATACAATGAAAAAATCAACTACCCTGTTATTCCTTATCTTCTATATAGTAGCAATACAAAATAGTATCGCTCAAATATATCTTGAAGGAGCCAAAGAGTACGGACAACTATATGATGTAACTTATAGCGAAACCGAAGAAGATGTTATCTACGCGCGTACAGTTACCAACCATATTGTATCTTCAACCGATGCGGGCGATACTTGGGAAATATTATATGCTGAACCTTTAGATAGGTATGCAACCCTGAAAGACTTAAAGTTAATAAATAATGGAACCACCTTAAGCTTTACAGTGTCAGCAGAAGGAACCAATTACAATACCATCGAATTATTTGATCTTGCTACCGAAACAATTACGCGCACCTATTCCCCTCCCAACTCATTTGAGACCGATATCTTAATAGAATCGTATGATATTCTGAGTTCAAATAACGACATAGCACTCATGCATACAACCTATTCTTTAGGAGGTGCCTATACCCACGAAGTCTTTTATACCAGCAATGGAGGAACCAACTGGTTTCCTGTTTACTATAGTCCCGTAAATGATGGAATTGCTATAAATAATGTAGCAATTTCACCAACAGATGGTGAAAAGTTATTCTTAATGCGTGGCGGTTCAACAACCCGTGAATTTGGAGGTTTACTTGTATCTTCTGATGCTGGCCAAACCTGGGTAGAAAAAATACGTGGAAATATGTACGACCCAATTGCTTTTAATCCAGATAATGCAAACGATATATTAGTTGGTACAGGATATGGTTATGAAACCCATAGGGAAAATCTATACCGTTCGTTAGATGGTGGAGATACTTGGAATGTAGTTCCTATTACATGGACAACAATGTCTCAAGATAATATAACCGCTATTACATTTAACCCTTCTAACACAAATGAAATTATAGTACTTGAAGAGAATGAAATTGTACTTTCTTCAGATAATGGTGTGACCTGGCAAAACAATGTATATACAGGAATTGACCCGGAAACTTACTACTATGGTTTATCAGCGTCATATAATCCATTTGTTTCTCGCGAAATATTAATAAACACTAACTTTTACCCTTTCCTATCGGAAGATGGGGGGACTACAGTAACGAAATTAGAAAATCCGTTTATTAATTCATCGGGAACTGTTGCATCATTTACTTCAGAAAATGAAAACCATTTATATTATGGTTTACGCTCAGGGTACATTCACAAAAATTTTCAAACAGGTACAGAAGATGACTACGGTTTACAATCTTTAAACCAGGGATTTGGCTCCCCAATTAAAGTATTTGCAGATCCTGTAGTTGCGGGACGTATATTTAGTAACAATAGAGTTACAAATACTTCCTATTTAAATGTAAGTGCAGCACACGGAGAGGATTCAAAATTGATTGCAAGCTCTATGTTTTTTCTAATTCTGGAAGATGTTTCTACATCAGTAACTAATCCGAATATTAGCTGGTTATCTACTGGTATTGAAGCACACAAAATAGACCTCACAGACATGGAGAATATTATAGACACTAATGTTCCAGTCCCTCAGACCGGAGAGGTGGTTACTGCCGTACAGGTGGACCGTGAAGATGAAACTACCATTTACATAACGCAAGGCATTAATTTTTATAAGTCGCCTAATGACGGGGTTATTTGGGAGCTCGCCACTACAGGCTTAGAAGATCTTATCGCTGAAGCGGATTTAATATTAGATATCGAGCAAAATCCTCTAAATGCTTCTCAGTTAATGTTAGCCACAACTAAAGGTATTTATTTGTCTGAAAACAAGGGCGATACATGGAATCGTATTTCTTCTGAATACACGAATGATATTGCATTTTCAACAATAACTGAAGGTGCTATTGTAGCAGTTACACATTATTCTGACGGTTTTAATATTCCATTACCAGAGTCAAAGGCAAAAATTATTTTCAGTAAAGATACAGGTGAAACTTGGGAGGAAATTTCTTCAGAAACATTAAGGTATCCCGTTTCTGAAACTTCTACTTTCATTTTCACTGAAGACACAGTCGATGTATATTTTGGAGTACAAGACTTAGGACTCCTTAAGTATACTATAAATCTGGAAACACTAGCTGTAAATTCGGAAATGTTAGAAGAAAATAAAATTATGTTATATCCTAATCCAGCAACCACTAGTTTTTCAGTAAACAGCGCTCATAATATTGAATCCATACTTATTTACAATATGGCGGGTCAAGAGATCAAAAACCTAAAAGGAATATCTACAAACATCAATATTTCGGAATTAGCAAATGGAATGTATGTGGTGAAAGTACAAACATCAGAAGGAATTATTTCTAAAAGTTTAATCAAGGCAAATTAGTTTGATAATTAAAATATTGTAAAATGATAAAAACAAAAATTAAGATAAAAACCTTGCTATTAGCAATGTGCTTGTTAGCTCCTATGCTTTCAACTTGGGCACAAATTACGCAAACAGCAAAAGTGGTAGGTAAAGATAGAGAAGGTCGTGCAGAGTTTGGAACCTCGGTAGATATTAAAGAAAATTTTGCCATAGTAGGAGCATCACGAGAGAACATTGCAGCAGGAGCTCTTTATGTATATCAAAAAAATAACGAAGGTATCTGGAATGATACGCAGAAGCTAACTGCTTTTGACGCGCAAGAAATGGCTGAATTTGGAGGCGCTTCTAAGTTTGGTGACGATTACTTAGTGGTGGCTTCTGGGAGAGGAGATGTAGAAGGAATAATTAGAGCTGGATCGCTATATATTTATAGTTACAACAGCAATAACAATACTTGGGAATTCGATGTGAAACTACACGCAAGGGATTTTAGTTCTGATGCTAAACTAGGTATGAATCCTACTTCATTAGATGCAGATGGCCTAACAATAGTAGGTGGAGCACCGGGAGATTCAGGGTGGACAGGAGCTGTCTATGTTTTTGAAAAAGAAGCAGGTACATGGAGTGAAAAGCAAAAATTAGTAAGCCCAAATGCACAACCTAATGAAACTTTTGGTATTGGGGTGTCTATTTCCGGTTCTGTTTTGGCAATTGGAGCAAACGAAACCGATAACCGTAAAGGTTCTGTCTATATGTATGAAAAAAGTTCAAACGGAGTTTGGGAATATCAAGAACAATTAATGGCATCAGATGCTACTTCAGATGCTTTTTTTGGGAGTTCAGTGAGTATAGACCAAAATCAGTTAGTCATAGGAGCCTATGGAACAAATGGAGAAGCTGGCGCAGCTTATATATATCAAAAAGATAGTTCGGGAGCTTGGCAAGAGGTTCAGAAATTAACAGGTTCACCAACTTCAGAAAGTGCACAGTTTGGATGGTGTACTGAAATAAAAGAAAATCAGGTGATTATAAGCGCGCCTCACGCGTATGGCTTTGAAGCTGGAGAAGTTTATTTCTATAAAAGAGATGCTGAAAATAAATGGGTTAGAGAGAATATTATTCAAGGGGAGGATACCGTTGGCGAAGATTTTTTTGGCTGGAATGTAGCTTTGTATGATGATCAAATAATCTCTGGAGCTCCTTGGGAAGATCATGATGCTACAGGAGGCGAGGAAATAGACAGAGCTGGATCTGCATATATATTTAAAAATGATTTTATACTAGATACTAGTTCAGTTAATAAAGAAATAACAACTAGTGTAACAGTATATCCCAATCCAGCTTTTGACAAAATTCTTGTTAACATGCAAAACACTTCAATAAATAAAATAATACTATACAACCAACTAGGCAGTGAGTTGATGTTAAAAAATGTCTCAGGTTCCGATAAAATTACATTTCCTTTATCAGATATTTCAGCAGGGATTTATTTTCTTAAAATTGTAGATATGGAAGGAAACAGTACAACCAAAAAAATAGTAAAATTATAAAAGCTAAGTTTGTTATTTTCTCGTAAATAAATTAGGAATAAGCTTAACAATTATAAAGTAATATAAAGACAGAAGAATATTTAAATCCCATAAAAGCCCAAATACTTTAAAGTATTTGGGCTTTTAGTTGTTTGTAAATAAAACTAACACCTCTCTTAAAGTAGAATATTACAACGGAATATTCCCATGCTTACGGTCAGGGCGAACTACCGTTTTTGTTTCCAGCATCGCAAACGACTTTAACAATTTACGACGCGTTTCCCGGGGCTGAATCACTTCATCTATAAATCCGCGTTGTGCTGCTTTAAAAGGATTCGCAAACTTTTCAGCATACTCGGCTTCTTTTTCAGAAAGTTTCAATGCTGGATCATCGGCCGCTGCAATTTCTTTTCGGAAAATAATTTCACTGGCACCCTTTGCTCCCATCACCGCAATTTCGGCTGTAGGCCACGCAAAATTCATATCGGCTCCAATGTGTTTGCTGTTCATTACATCATAGGCTCCACCATACGCTTTTCGCGTAATTACGGTTACTCTAGGTACGGTCGCTTCGCTTAACGCATATAATAATTTGGCTCCGTTTAAGATAATGCCATTCCATTCCTGATCTGTTCCTGGTAAGAACCCAGGTACATCTACCAATACTAATAAAGGAATATTGAACGCATCACAAAATCGTGTAAAGCGCGCTGCTTTTTTTGAACTATCTACATCCAGTACGCCAGCCAGGCTCATTGGCTGATTGGCAACAATACCAATACTTCTGCCTCCCAGTCGTGCAAAACCTACAATAATATTCTCTGCATAATCCTTATGTACTTCAAAAAAGGAGTCTGTATCAATAATCCCATTAATCACATGGTGCATATCGTAGGGCTTATTTGCAGAATCTGGTACGATGTCTTCCAGAGTCTCCCTAATTTCATCCCCTAATTCAAAAGGTAATTTTGCTGTAGTACTTTTATTGTTCTGCGGAAGATATCCTAACAAAGTTTTTATCTGTTCCAAACAAACAATATCATTACTCGCTGTAAAGTGGGTTACCCCACTTTTGGTTGCGTGCGTTCGAGCCCCTCCTAATTCTTCTGAAGTTACCGTTTCATTGGTTACCGTTTTCACCACATTGGGTCCCGTTACAAACATATAACTACTATCCTGCACCATCATCGTAAAGTCTGTCATAGCAGGTGAATACACCGCACCACCTGCACAAGGCCCCATAATGGCAGATATTTGTGGGATTACGCCAGACGCTTGTACGTTTCTGTAAAAAATATCTGCATACCCTCCCAAAGAGCGAACCCCTTCCTGAATTCTAGCACCTCCCGAATCGTTTAAACCAATAAGAGGTGCGCCTACACGTACGGCATGATCCATAATCTTACAAATCTTTTCGGCATGGGTTTCAGAAAGCGCGCCTCCAAAAACAGTGAAGTCCTGTGCGAATACATATACCAATCTTTCGTGAATAGTACCGTAGCCAGTAACTACACCATCTCCATAGAACAATTGCTTATCCATGCCAAAATCGGTCGTTCGGTGTGTTACCAGAATCCCCATTTCTTCAAAAGAACCCTCGTCTAGTAAATACTCAACCCGTTCCCTAGCCGTTAATTTCTTTTTATCGTGTTGTTTCTGTATGCGTTTTTCACCGCCACCTAATTTAGCTTCGGCTATTTTTTGTTGTAATTGCGTATTCGTATCGCTCATCGTTCTTTTATTTTGAAAGCCTCAATTTTTTTAATTCTTGAAGGTGTACATGCAAAGCAACTTTTGCAGCAACTTCAGCTGCTGCTGTTACTTGTTGTTGGTCACCTTTTTTGGTATAGTATTTTTTTACAAAATGAGTATCGAACGTACCCTTTCGAAACGCTTTATGTTCAAAAACAAAGCTTCCGAAAGGCAAGGTTGTTTGTACCCCAGCTACATCAAAATCCTGTATTGCTTGTATCATTAATTGAATTGCTTCCTCACGGGTTTTACCCCACGTAATTAATTTTGAAAGCATTGGATCGTACTGAATAGGGATTTCCATCCCTTCTTTAAAACCATCGTCTACGCGAATATGCTCTCCGCTTGGCGGTCTATACACTTCTAAAGTTCCTACACTTGGTAAGAAATCATTGAGAGGATCTTCGGCATACACACGCAATTCCAGCGCATGTCCGTGTATGGAAAGGTCCTCTTGTGAAAAAGCAAGCGACTCGCCATTTGCTATTTTTATTTGCTGTTCTACCAGGTCTAAATTTGTAATGAGTTCCGTCACAGGATGCTCTACCTGCAAACGAGTGTTCATTTCCAGAAAATAGAAATTGTTCTTTTCATCCAACAAAAACTCTACGGTTCCAGCCCCTACATAATCGCAGGCTTTTGCTACTTTAATCGCAGCCTGTCCCATCGCTTCACGAAGTGCAGGCGTCAATATTGCTGAAGGTGCTTCCTCTACCACTTTTTGATGCCGGCGTTGTATACTACATTCGCGTTCAAACAAGTGTACGGTATTTCCCTGGGTGTCGGCTAATATCTGAATCTCAATATGCCGAGGCGACTCCACGTATTTTTCAATAAAAACAGAGCCGTCACCAAAAGCAGATGTTGCTTCGCTGATAGCGCGTTTCATTTGCTCTTCCAGCACTTCTTTGCTTTCTACTACGCGCATTCCTTTCCCACCACCGCCTGCCGATGCTTTAATAAGAATGGGATAGCCTATCTCCGCTGCAATTTGTTTTGCTTTTTCAACATCGGTGATGGCTTCATCGATACCCGGAACCATAGGGATATTATATTTTTTTACAGCTTCCTTCGCCGCAAGTTTGCTCCCCATCACACGTATGGCATGAGGTCTTGGCCCAATGAATATAAGTCCGTTTTTTTCTACCGCTTCAGCAAAAGCAGCGTTTTCACTTAAAAAACCATACCCCGGATGTATGGCATCTGCATGTAGTTTTTTGGCCACTTCAATAACGACATCTCCTTTTAAATACGATTCTGAAGAAGGTGGTGGCCCAATACAAACTGCTTCATCAGCCAGTTTTACATGGGGTGCATTTCTATCAACTTCTGAATACACAGCCACAGTTTTAATTCCCATTTTACGGGCCGTTTTTATAACGCGAACAGCAATTTCTCCACGGTTGGCCACTACTATTTTTTCTATCATTCTCCTTCTAATTCAATTAACAACACTCCTTTTTCTACGGTTTCCCCCGTTTTCACATGAACAGCTTTCACAATCCCGTCTGAAGGCGCCAGTAAAGAGTTCTCCATTTTCATCGCTTCCAAAACACACAGAGGTTCGTTTGCCTTAATTTCCTGTCCTGGGGATACATGTACCTCCAGAATAAGTCCTGGCATGGGCGCATGGATTTTATTTTCGAAGGAATCGGCCCCTAAGGAAAGTCCCATCTCTGCAATTAAGAAATCGAGTTCATTTTCAATTTTTATTGAAAACCGATTTCCATTTACTTTCAACGTATAGGTTTTATTCTGAAAATCATGTTCAAGAACTTCTACATGATGTGATGTAGCCGCATCCACAACGTGAATCGTATTTCTATCGGTTACAATATCCAGCTGTTCTGCATCACTTTTTAGCAACGAAAACTCAAGTGACTGATTTACAATAACCTTAAATTTTTCTTCCATAGCAACAATAATATATGTTGTGCTAAAGATACAATTTTGAAGGTAGGCTGCAAAGTACCCGTCACAGATTCAAAAGGATATTATATTTTATAAATACAAATCCTGTAACGCATCCATCGTTAAACTTTTTTAGAAACTTCCAATTTTTATGTATCTTTTCAGAAAGAAATTATCTTATGAAAATCGCACCCTTTTCCTTCCTACTGTGTTTACTGATTGCCTCCTGTAACGCTCCAAAAAAAAAGAATGACATTGCGTTAACTACAGAGCCAAAGCGTGGCTATACCACAGAAAAAGTGGTAGATAACCTTAACAATCCCTGGGGAATGACGTGGCTTCCCGATGGCAGTATGCTTATTACCGAAAAAAGTGGTGAGCTTATTCATTTTAAAGGCGGACAAAAGACCAACATTCAAAATGTACCGAAAGTATATAACCGTGGACAAGGCGGCTTACTGGATATCGAATTACATCCGAAGTATGCTGAAAATGGCTGGATTTATTTTACGTACGCTTCCGAAGAAGGTGAAGGAAAAGGAGGCAATACAAAGGTAAGCCGAGCGAAACTTGACGGTGACGCCCTAGTGAGCATAGAAGACTTATACAAAGCAACTCCAAATACCACTCGTGGGCAACATTTTGGTTCCCGAATTGAATTTGATAACGAAGGTTTTCTTTACTTTTCAGTTGGCGAACGTGGCGAAAGAGATGTAAATCCGCAAGACATTACCCGCGATGGAGGGAAAATATATCGTTTACATGACGATGGTAGTATTCCACAAGACAACCCGTTTGTAGGTACAGATGGGCTAGACGCTATTTATACCTACGGAAATAGAAATCCGCAGGGAATGGCACTTCATCCAACTACCGGGAAAATCTGGATTCACGAACACGGACCCAAAGGTGGTGACGAGATAAACATTATCGAAAAAGGAAACAACTACGGCTGGCCAGTGATTAGCTACGGAGTTAATTATAGCGGTACCTCATTCACTGAAATCACCGAAAAAGAAGGAATGACGCAGCCCATTTATTATTGGGTGCCTTCGATTGCTCCCTGCGGAATGGACTTTGTAACCAGCGACAAATATCCAGACTGGAAAGGACATTTACTGGTAGGTTCACTAAAATTTAATTATGTAGAGTTGGTAAAATTAAATGGAGACAAAGTTATAGACCGTGAAAAAATAGCCGAAGATATTGGCCGCGTCCGGAATGTAAAAGAAGCGCCAGATGGCTATATTTACATTGCCGTAGAAGGCGATGGTATTTATAAAGTGGTTCCTGATTAACACTATGGACAATCTGATGCTGCTAGATGTCGCAGACGCAGCAAACCTCCTTAAATATTTATATAGAAAAAATTAAATTTAAACCATCCGCATATGGAGCGGAGTCGAAATATGAAAAAAACAATCCTACTTATAACGGTTACACTAGCACTATTGGCGTGTAACGATTCAGAAAAAAAGAAAAGTATTAAAATAGGTGCTGTGCAAGTTTCAGAAACTGAAAAAGACCAAAATCCCCTCCAAGCTAGTATGGAGCGTGGCGGTTTGGTGTATACCGATTTTTGCATGCAGTGTCACTTAGCCAATGGGAAAGGAGTTCCCGGCAACTTCCCGCCTTTGGCTGGTTCTAACTGGTTGAAGGATAAAAGAACCGAAAGCATTCGAGCCGTAAAATTTGGTCAAAAAGGTGAAATTGAAGTGAATGGAAAACCTTATAACGGTGTTATGGTTCCCATGGGCTTAAGTGATGAAGAAGTAGCAGATGTCATGAATTATGTAATGAACAAATGGGAAAATACTCAAGAAGAAATGGTCACAGAAGCCGAAGTTGCTAAAATTGAAGAATAGCCATAACAAACTAACAGATTTCCTACCTTTGCGATAAACAATTAAACTATGCTCATACTAGGAATTGGTGGCGGTACCGGAAGTGGAAAAACAACGGTAGTACATCAAATTGTAGCACAATTACCTGCAGATGAGGTATGTGTGATTTCACAAGATAGCTACTATAACGACACTAGTCATTTGCCTTATGAAGAGCGGGTGAAAATTAATTTTGATCACCCTAATTCTATCGATTTTAAATTATTGGTACAGCACCTGGAGGAGCTCAAAAAAGGAAATTCGTTTGAGCAACCTGTATATAGCTTCAAAGAGCATAACCGAACCAAAGAAACGGTAACCACCCGTCCAAAAAAGGTGATTATTGTAGAAGGTATTTTAATTTTAACACATCCGGATATCAGGGAGTTGTTCAATATAAAAATATTTGTACACGCAGATAGTGACGAACGTCTCATACGTAGATTAAAGCGTGATATTGCGGAACGCGGGCGAGATTTGGATGAAGTGTTGCGCCGGTATCAAACTACGCTCAAACCTATGCATCAACAGTTTATTGAGCCTACAAAAGAGTTTGCAGATATTATTATCCCAAATAACAGGTATAATACCGTTGCTGTGGATGTAATTAGAAAAATCGTGCAGCAGAAATTAGAAAATGAAATTTAAAGACTTAAAACAAAAACGCTGGTTTAAGATTTTGGGAAGTACGTACATACTTATCCTGATCTTTTTTGCCGTGTGGATGATTTTTTTTGACACCAATTCCTATTTCATTCATAAAGAATTGACTGAAGATATTGAAGCACTTGAAGAAAACAAGGATTTTTATAAAGCTGAAATAGAAAAAGATAAAGTATTTCTAGATAAGATGAATGATAGCAACGAGATTGAGAAATACGCCCGGGAAAAGTACTATCTTAAAAAAGAAGGAGAGGATATTTTTATTATCGAAAATGAAGACAGCCTTCAGTAAAACTCCAAATTATAAAAAACAAATCACAAAAAGTGAGTATTGATTTATTTAAAGATTTCGAACCCGTTTCTGCTAAACAATGGAAACAGAAAATACAAATGGACCTTAAAGGTGCCGACTATAACGACACACTTGTTTGGCAAAGCTTGGAAGGCATTCACGTACGCCCCACGTACCATGCCGACGATACTATTAAAACCCCACAAATTCCAGGCCATCCAAAGCACTGGAACATCGCTCAGGATATTTTTATAGATGACGAAGCAATAGCAAACTCATTAGCACACAATAGCATTGAAAGAGGTGCCGAAGCCATCATCTTTACTGCACAAAACACCTTCGACATTGAGAAAACGTTCGCCAATTTTCCTTTTGAAAAAGCGACCATTTATTTTGAATTTCAGTTTTTAGACGAAGCTTTTTTATTGAAATTGATTCAATATTTAACTCAAAAAGAAGCTGCGGTATCTTACAATATAGACCTGCTTGGACATCTTGCCAAAACTGGAAATTGGTTTCAAAACCAGATAAACGACCACAAAATTCTCGATTCCCTTCATCAAAAATATTCAGAGAAGCAGTTGATAGCTGTGGATACTTCGGTGTATCAAAATGCAGGTGCTACTATTGTACAACAACTTGCTTACGGGCTGGCTCATGCCAATGAATATCTAAATCACTACTGTCACACTGAGCGCAGTCGAAGTGCTTCTATCTCGCTAACTTTCAAAATCGCAACGGGCTCCAATTACTTTTTCGAAATCGCGAAAATTAGAGCGCTTCGGTTATTGTATGCAAGTTTGGCTTCTGAATACAACGTTTCAGAAACCTGTCACATACTCGCCACTCCTTCCAAAAGAAATAAAACCCTTTACGATTATAATGTAAATATGTTACGAACTACCACCGAAACAATGAGCGCAGTTTTAGGGGGCGCCGATACCGTTTGTAATCTTCCGTATGATGCGTTGTATCACAAAAGCAATGAGTTTGGCGAACGTATTTCTCGCAATCAATTATTAATCCTAAAAAAGGAAAGCTATTTCGATGCTGTTTCAAACCCGGCAGATGGTAGTTATTATATTGAGACGCTTACCCAACAATTGGCTGAACAGGCATTGGACATCTTTAAATCTATTGAAAAAGGCGGCGGATTGGTATCTCAATTAAAGAACGGCACCCTTCAGAAAAAGATAAAAGAAAGCGCGACAAAAGAGCAGCAATGGTTCGACCAGGGGAAATTGATATTAGTAGGGACTAATAAATATCCTAACGATGCAGACCGAATGAAAAACGATTTAGAACTGTACCCATTTGTAAAAACAAATATGCGTAAAACCCTAATAATACCTATCATCGCCAGGAGATTAGCAGAAAAAGTAGAACAAGAACGATTGGATCATGAATAGAAAGAACTTTGAAAATCTTAGGCTGAAAAGCACGAATGAAGCACGACACGTATCGCACGATGAAAGTTTTCAAACTGCTGAAGATATTCCAGTTAAGAAAATTTACTCAGAAACAGATACAAAAGATCTAAACCATTTAAATTTTGTAGCGGGTCTGGCTCCCAACCTCCGCGGCCCCTACTCTACTATGTATGTACGGCGGCCCTGGACCATTCGCCAATATGCAGGTTTTTCTACTGCGGAAGACAGTAATGCCTTTTACAGAAGAAATTTAGCAGCAGGTCAAAAAGGACTTTCCGTGGCATTCGATCTGGCTACGCACCGTGGCTATGATAGCGATCACGAGCGTGTGGTGGGTGATGTTGGGAAAGCAGGTGTTGCCATTGATAGCGTGGAGGATATGAAAATTTTGTTCGACCAGATTCCGTTGGACAAGATGAGTGTTTCTATGACCATGAACGGCGCCGTCTTACCCATTATGGCATTCTATATTGTAGCTGCCGAAGAGCAAGGCGTTTCTCCTGAAGCCTTGGCAGGAACCATTCAAAATGATATTTTAAAAGAGTTCATGGTACGGAATACGTATATCTATCCGCCAACCCCTTCCATGAAAATAATCAGTGATATTTTTGAATTTGCTTCAGAAAAGATGCCGAAATTTAATAGTATTTCTATTTCGGGTTACCATATGCAGGAAGCAGGAGCCACCTGTGACATTGAACTGGCGTACACCTTGGCAGACGGATTGGAATACATTCGCACTGGGATTGCAGCCGGAATGGATATTGACACCTTCGCTCCTCGCCTCTCCTTCTTTTGGGCGATTGGGATGAATCATTTTATGGAGATCGCCAAAATGCGCGCTGCCCGAATGTTATGGGCAAAAATTGTAAAGCAGTTCAATCCGAAGAATCAGAAATCGCTTGCGTTACGAACCCACTGCCAGACAAGTGGATGGAGTTTAACGGCGCAGGATCCTTTTAATAATGTAGCCAGAACGTGTATTGAAGCAGCTGCAGCAGCATTTGGAGGAACGCAGAGTTTACATACCAATGCACTGGATGAAGCCATTGCGTTGCCAACCGATTTTTCAGCAAGAATAGCGAGAAACACACAAATTTATTTGCAGGAAGAAACGCAAATTAATAGAACGGTAGATCCGTGGGCAGGAAGTTATTATGTAGAAAGCTTAACGAATGACATTGCAGAAAAAGCATGGCAACTTATAGAGGAAGTTGAGGAGTTAGGTGGCATGACCAAAGCCATTGAAGCAGGAATTCCAAAACTACGTATTGAAGAAGCCGCCGCAAGAAAGCAAGCTAGAATAGATGGTGGTACAGATATCATTGTTGGGGTGAATCAATTTCAGTTAGAGAAAGAAGATCCGTTACAGATATTGGATGTAGACAATCAGAAAGTTCGCAAAGGACAAATGGAGCTATTGGAACGCATTAAAACAGAAAGAAATGCAGCAAAAGTTTCTGCTACCTTAAAAAAATTAACCGAATGCGCCAAAACAGGTGATGGAAATTTACTAGCTTTAGCCATAGAGGCCGCCCGGGAAAGAGCCACGCTGGGAGAAATTAGCGATGCGTTGGAAGAAGTATTTGGTAGGTACAAAGCACAAATTAAATCGTTTAGTGGCGTGTATAGTAAAGAAATAAAGAAAGACCCGCAGTTTGCAAAAGCCAGAGAGCTGGCAGATACGTTTGCCGAGCAGGAAGGGCGTCGCCCCCGTATTATGATTGCCAAAATGGGACAAGACGGTCACGATCGTGGTGCCAAAGTAGTGGCTACGGGCTATGCCGATGTTGGCTTTGATGTAGACATTGGCCCCTTATTTCAAACCCCAAAAGAAGCCGCGCAACAAGCCATTGAAAATGATGTACACATTTTGGGTGTTTCCAGTCTTGCCGCAGGTCATAAAACACTCGTTCCTCAAGTAATCGAGGAAATGAAAAAACTGGGTCGTGAAGATATTATGGTGATTGTTGGGGGAGTCATTCCGCCACAAGATTATCAATTTTTGTTTGATGCGGGTGCGGTAGCTGTATTTGGCCCTGGAACGAAGATTAGTGATGCTGCCATTGCTATTTTAGAGGTTTTGATTGATGGTGAATCCTAAGTAAAATGAACAAGTACATCATAAAAACCACCCGCCTAGGCCTTCGCAACTGGCTCCCAAGTGACTCCACTCCTTTTATTGAAATGTGTCAGGATCCTGAAGTTATGCAACATTTTCCAGCCATACTTTCAGCGGAAGAGACTTTAGACCTAATTGCCAGGTTAAAAGACCATTTTAAGGAGTTTGGGTATACGTATTTTGCTGTAGACGAATTAGAAACGGGCGATTTTATTGGCTTTGCCGGTTTAAAGAACCAAACCTGGGAAAGCGACTTTACGCCTTGTATAGATGTTGGATATCGCTTTAAGACATCGGCCTGGGGTAAAGGCTATGCGACCGAGACAGCAACAGCGTGTCTTGAAAATGCCTACTCATTATTTGGAATTAAGGAAGTATTGAGTTTTACAACCGATACTAACAAAGCTTCAGAACAAGTGATGAAAAAAATTGGAATGCACTACATAGGAACCGTACAACACCCTTTAATTACTGGGGATGACAGGTTTAAGCATTGTGTGGTTTATACGAAAACAATACAGGAGAAAAATTGATGGTTTGATGCACGACTTTTATACCTAAGCAAAATCCAATCTACATACCAAATTTACCTCTCAAAGCGAAGCGCACTCAACACTCATCACTAATTATCAATTAACTCAATTCCATCCTCTTTAATGGTAATCTGCTTGTCTTTGTAAAGACTTCCAATCGCTTTTTTAAACGATTTTTTACTCAGTCCCAACTCATTTTTAATGGCTTCGGGATCGCTTTTGTCGTGTAGCGGTAAGAATCCGCCAGCTGCTTTTAATTCATCTAATACATAATTCGCATTAGGCTCTATACTTCGGTAGCCTGGGTGTTGTAAGACTATATCTATTTTATTATCCTCACGCACCTTTTTAATAAAAGCTTTCATCCTATCACCTGTACGAATGTCTTCAAAAATATCGTCTATATAAATGAGGCCGTGGTACTTTCCATTTACTATGGCATTGGCACCTTTTTCGGTTAAGTGAGTGACTAAAATTTCAACCTGATCATACTTTTCAAGCTCTAGATTTGAATTATCGAGAAATTTATTGGTTTTACTAGAGCCTACTAACCTATTGGTAACTTCGTCTAAAGATAAATACACTATGTACCAATTACCAACCTTCATAGGTCTTGCCTGTTCTTTAAAAGGTACAAACAATTGCTTTTGCACACCCCAATCCATAAAAGCACCAAATTCATTTACATCTGCACAATGCAAATATCCAAATGTATTAAGCGTTAAATAAGGATGTAACGTTGTAGCCACAGGGCGTTCATCATAATCCAGATACACAAATACTTCCATAGGTTCGCCAATAGCAAAATCCTCAGGTTTGTATTTATTGGGAAGCAAGACTTCATCTTCTTCGGCATTGGCTAAAAAGAGACCTGGCTCTGTGTCTCTTACTATGTATAATTCTTGATATTCTCCTAATTTCAGCATAATAGCAAAGGTACGATTTAAGGGTTGTAATCTAATAAAGTTAAAAAAGAATTGACTACGCGATAAACTTAAAATACTCAAGCAGAATTTTATCATTTATATCGGAAGGCGTAAAAACCTCCAAGACTTTTGGACGTTCACTTTCAGTATAAAACCTTTTTAAAGCTGAAGAAACCTCGCTTATAGTGTTTGCTGAAACATAATCCAACTGATACATATCACATAATTGAGACGCATTCAATTGGTGTTTTGTTTCAAAATAGGTCTTAAAGTTCTTGGTTTCCTTATCTCCGGGAAGTATCCTGAAAATACCGCCACCCCCATTGTTAACGATGATAATTCTAAAATTAGATGGAATATATTCATTCCATAATGCATTACTGTCGTAGAAAAAACTTAGATCACCGGTAATGTATACGGTTTGTTTTTTTGAAGCCACAGCAGCACCAATCGCCGTACTGGTACTTCCATCTATGCCACTGGTACCGCGGTTACAAAACACCTCAAAACTTGGGTCTATCTGGAAGAGTTGTGCGTAGCGTATCGTGGCACTATTGGCCAATTGAAGCTGAATATTTTTTGGAGCCGTTTCAAACAGCGTTGCAAATACTTTAAAATCTGAAAAAGGAATTTCAGCCAAATAATTTTCGTGTTGGGAAAGCCTATGCTGTCTCACCTGTAACCAATGATGTTGGTATTCGCTTTTCACTGAATCACAGTTCTCATACAACGCAGATAGAAAAAAATTGGGTGAGGTTTTGCCGTGATAGTCTAAAGCAAAAAAAGTATCATACGCTTTTTTAGAATCTATATGCCAATGTTTTTTGGGTTGAAATTTCCTCAAAAAAGCTTTGATACGTTTTGAAACGATCAAGCCGCCAAAGGTTAGCAAAACATCGGGTTGCAGGGCTTCAAATTCTGTTTCGGTAAGTGAGGATATTAACTGGTCTATCGCTGGAATAAAATTTGGGTGGTGTACGTTGCTGGTAGTTTCGGTTAACACCACAACACTTTCATCTTCGGCAAGAGATTTAATTTGTTGTGCTTCAATACTATTTGGCTTGAGCACACCTACTAATACCATCTTTTTTAAAGAAGTATTCCACATTTCAGAAAACCCTTTCCATGCGTCTTCTTCAATTTTTTCTGAAAATTGTTGGCGTGCGGGAACGTGTTGTGGACGTACTAAAAGATCTGGAACGCTATGATACAACGGTTCAGAAAAGGGAACATTTATATGCACGGGACCATTGAGTTCTATAGCTGTGTTTAGAGCAATATTTATTTCAGTTTCATTAAAAACCTGATGCTCCTGCCCTTCTTTACAATTGGCGGAGTATAAAATATGGTTCCCATACACATTTTCTTGCTGAATAGTTTGCCCATCGCCAACCTCTACCAGGTGCTCGGGTCTGTCTGCACTAATCACTACCAAGGGAATATCGATATAGTATGCCTCTGCTACGGCAGGAAAATAATTAAGTAAAGCAGATCCTGAAGTACACACCACCGCTACCGGTTTTTGGAGTTGTTGTGCCAAACCCAATGCAAAAAAAGCAGCGCACCGCTCGTCTACAATACTAAAATTTTTAAAATCGGGGTGCTCTGTAAAGCCAATGGTTAAAGGAGCGTTACGTGAACCAGGTGAAATTACAATGTGGTCTATCCCTTTGGCTAGGCATAATTGTGTGACCGTTTGTGAGAGTGGTTTATTGCTAAATTTCATTAGTACAAAGGTACAACTGCCGAATGAAATTTTAAAGAAGCGGCTGCAATACTTTGGCCATGGTTTGTAACTTATTATGGGTTTCTTGCCATTCAGCTTCGGGTTTGGAATCTTCGGTAATACCACCACCTGCGTAGAGGGTGGCTATCTTGTCTTTAATTTTAAAACATCGCAGGTTTACGAAAAGTTCGGTTTTGTTTACCTCACTGTTCGTTACACCTAAGAAGCCAGTATAAAATTCTCGGTCGTAACCTTCAGTATCCATAATAAAACTTTGAGCTGTCTTTCTTGGTGTACCACAAACTGCAGGTGTTGGATGTATCGATTCTACAACCTTCTGAAGCGCATATTTATTAGTGTTAAGCACTCCTTGTATGTCGGTTCGTAAATGCGCCAGACTCCCTGCGATGTGTGTTTTGGTTTTGGAAACATTCAATACTGTAGTTTTATCCAGTAAATTTTCCACAATAGCTTCTACCACCCATTGTTGTTCATTTTTTTCTTTATTTTCCCAAAAAATAATAGATTGCCCTTCTATTTTTTGTGTCCCCGCAAGTGCCATTGTTGAAAATGCAGCACCGTTGGTTTTTATAAGCACCTCTGGCGTAGCACCACACCAAAGAGATGTTTCAGGATGGTACCAGATATATCTAAAGGCGGTTGGATTTTGGGAAAAGAGCGAATCACAAAGTTTTTTTAAATCGAAGTTTTTTAGAACTACTTCTTTTTTTCTTGAAACTACAATTTTTTGAACCCTACCCGTTTCAATTTTAGCTATAGCTTTTGAGATTAAGGCAAGATGATTCTTTTTATCTTGTGAGTTTTCTGTAATTACTGAGGCGTTTGTGGTATCTGGAATCTCTGGAATGCCTTCGCAAACAAACATTTCACTGAGATCCATTGGGATTTGTACTATTTTGTTTTTTGAATCGAAGGGTGCAAAAACAAAACCGTTTTCTTGTAATAATTGTGAAGTAATAAGGTTGGCATTCCTTTGGAATATGCCTACAATTTCAGCACTGTCTGGTAATGAATACAGAACAAAGGGGAGGTTTTTTTCAAAATGAAACACTATTTTTTGAGCGAGTTGAGGGTACTGCATTCGGTTTCGTTTATAGGTACAAAAAAATACGTTTATTTGTTACTTAAAAGTACATCTAATAGCTAGACTACTAAAATAAAACGTTATTTATTTAGGCAACGTAATGGTCGTTAATTTTACCAAGGATACAAGTTGGCCCTCCTCATTCACTATTCGTATTTGCCATAATTGGGTGGTTCTTCCCTGGTGTAATACCGTGGCGTGCGCATATACAAAGCCATCTCGTACACTTTTTACATGATTAGCTGCAATCTCAATACCTCGTATCGCAACATTTTTCGCATCTAAAAAAATAAACGCGGCCGCACTCCCAACACTTTCTGCCAAAGCGACAGAAGCGCCCCCATGAAGTACACCATCTGGTTGATGGACTCTTGACGTCACAGGCATACGCGCAACTAACTTATTTTCGGAAACATCTATAAACTCAATCTCCAAGGTTTCCATGAGTGTATTTTCACACATTTTCCTGCAAGCTTCAAGTATTTCTTCTTTCGAATTTATCATAACAATTAAATTACCTTTGTAAAAGTACAAAAGAAGCCCAATACAAATGAAAGAAAAACAAGTAACCTACACCACATCCAATACCTACACTACCTTAAATTCCTATACAAGCAAAACAAAAAACGTTTGGTTGGTTTTTCACGGAATGGGCTATTTAAGCACCTATTTTGGGAAGTATTTTAAAGAATTAGATTCCGAAGAAAATTTCGTTATCATTCCGCAGGCTCCTTCAAAATTTTATTTGGGGAAAGAATATCGTCACGTAGGAGCTAATTGGCTTACCAAAGTAAACACTGTAGAAGACACTAAAAATGTTCTTTCCTATATAGACGCCGTATGGAAAGAAGAAAAACCTAAAACACTTCCCCGTTTTATTATATTAGGATATTCTCAAGGGGTTTCTATCGCAATGCGTTGGTTGGCTAGTAGAAAAATTCTATGTGATGCTATAGTCTTACATAGTGGTGGTATTCCGAAAGAATTAAATAAAAACGATTTCCAGTATCTTTCTGAAAGTTGCAAGGTTACTTATTTATATGGCGATAAAGATCCATACATCACTGAAGCCAAGAAAACCGAAGAAATTTTAAAAGGAAATTCAATTTTTGGAGATCGTCTCGACATTACAGTGTTTAAAGGTGTTCACGAGGTATACATCCCTTTTATAAACCGTTTAGCAGAAAAAAAGGTGCGTTAAACCGTGTATTTCATCGAAAATATTTGCGTTTCAGCAAATTATAGCTTTAATTTACTTCAAATTGTAAGAATAATCTGATAACCAACTGATGAAAAGACTTTTACTAACCTCCGTTCTCGCTTTATTTTGTGTTATTGTAACTGCACAAGTAACCCCTAAAGAGAAGCAAGCATTGCTTGATTTTTATATTGAAACACAAGGCGACCAATGGGTTCAGTCCTGGGATATAAACACGCCAGTTTCAGAATGGCAAGGCATTACTGTTGAAAATGATAAGGTGACAGGTATTAGCCTTCTTTTTAACAATGTAGCGGGAGAGTTACCTGCTTCTATTGGAGATTTGGTTCACTTAAAAACATTAGAATTATCGTTTAATAAAATACAGGGTGCCTTACCTGAAACCTTAGGGAATTTAAAAAACTTAGAAGTATTGGCTTTTAACGGCAACGCCCTCACAGGTGTTATTCCAGGTTCTTTAGGCAATCTTACCAATCTTAAACAATTACATTTAAGTAGCAATAAGCTTACTGGAAATGTACCAACAGCGATCAATAATTTAACGGAACTTGAAGTTTTTAATGTGTTTGATAATAATTTGGCTGGCTCACTTCCTGTTCAACTGGCAAACAACAGTAACTTAAAAGAATTAATGATTGCCGAAAACAATTTTACAAATATTGAGATGTTTTCTATTGTGCTATTGTCTAACTCTGGTGCCTTAGATTTAGAAAAAAGGACGCTAGTTCCTACGGCTAAAACAGTAATCGCTATAGAATCTAGCGACGATAACTAAGTACATATATTTTTAAAGGTTAAGACTTAAAATGATCTGTATTCTACAGATCATTTTTTTTTTTATTTTTTTCTGGTAAAAAAGAAAACCATCACCCCTCCCGTAATAAACATAAGCAAGCTATATACCGCAGGTGCTATGGCAAAAGATGTATTCTGAAGCATAATTACAGCAATGGTAATAGCTAAAGTCCCATTTTGAATGCCAGACTCTATGGAAATACTTATAGCCGAAGGTGTAGACAAACGAAACAATTTTGCCGAGAAATAACCCAAAAACATAGTAATCACATTCAGTAAAAAAGCTGCGATTCCTGCTTGCTGAAAATAGGCTCCAAAATTAGCCCGCTCTTTAAGTACAAGACCAATAATGATTAACGCCAACACCACTCCGGAAGCGATACGTACAGGTTTTCCCATTTTAATAGCAAACGCAGGTTGCATACGCCTAATAAACATCCCAATAGCAATAGGAATAATTACGATTCCAAATATCTGTACGATGGTCTGAAAAATATTTAATTGGACCTCCTGCCCTGCACCCATAAAATATTCCGAAGAAAAAGACACGATAAAAGGGATGGTAACAATAGTAATAATGCTACTTATAGCTGTGAGCGAGACAGACAAAGCCAAATTTCCTTTTGCCATAAATGAAATTAAATTAGAGGTGGGACCTCCTGGACATGCCGCAAGAATCATAATTCCTACTGCAATTTCTGGTTGCATTGGAATAAAAATTGCAATTAAAAATCCTACCAGAGGTAAGAAAACTAATTGGTTGGTGAGCCCAATACCTATGGCTTTTGGATATAGGACAATTCGTTTAAAATCGGCCATTTGTAAAGAAAGTCCCATGCCCAGCATAATAATAAAAAGTGCTCCCGCAAGGATGAAAGTAGATAGGTTATCCATAGATACAACTATTGTGTTATTTCAAATGTAACACATTATTGCTTAGTCAGGAAATTGGACTGTTTTGTGTATATTTAACGAATTAGAGTTATTTAATTCATCCTACAAACCTTTCCTTCTTATGAAAAATGGTCCGCTTTTAGTTACATTACTTTTCTCTTTTGCTGTTTTTGGGCAAAGCACATTTCAGTATACGCCAGAAAACACAACACAAATATCCAACAAAGCTGCCGTAACCCAAATTAGCGCTACTCTTGGCTATCAAGGATACGATGAAACACAGGAATATTTTGGACAGGGTGAATATGAGATTTTCCTGGATACAGTAGATGGTATATTAGACAAACCCGTTATTTTATTAGATGGTTTTGACCCAGGAGATGCAAGAGATATTAATGGGCTGTATAATAGTCTGGCTTTTGGTGGTGAGAATTTGGCAGACCTTGTTCGTGATGAAGGATATGATATTGTGGTGCTCAATGCCCCAGTGTATACCACAGGCGGAAAAGAGATAGACGGCGGAGGAGATTTTATCCAGCGTAATGCTATGGTCTTAATTGAACTTATTAATTTTCTGAATGAAGAAAAAGTGGGAAATGAAGAATTGGTAGTGCTAGGACCCAGTATGGGAGGCCTTATCGCAAGATACGGACTAGCTTTTATGGAACAGAACAGTATGCCACACGAAACTAGGCTGTATATCTCTTTCGATTCGCCACATAAAGGTGCGAATATTCCTATTAGTTTACAATACCTTATTAACTATTTGGCACAAGAAGTAGGCGATGCACAGGCCATAGCCATTGTAGACGAAGTTTTAAACGCTCCAGCGGCCAAAGAAATGCTGTACGATCATTTATTAGGACATTTGCTGGCTGGGTCCCCTACAGAGCAAGACCCAACCAAATTGTTGCCCGCTGGAGCGCCAGATTTCAGAGATGCTTTTCAGGCAGAGTTAGATGCTTTGGGATTTCCACAAAACGTGCGGAATGTAGCGATGATCAATGGGGCTGGAAACGGACTTACAACGGGAATGCCAGGTATTCAAATTGTAGATACTACCCTAGATTTAGGTTCTGGAGCTACCGCAGATGTGGTATTACATTTTGCGCCAGAAGCCAATACAACTATTAATGTAACTTCTTTTGACAGTTTTTTCGCAGGTTTCCCAATAGACTCTTTTGATGCAGACGCGCAAAGTGAACCAACTATTGACGGGATTGATGCTTCACCAGGAGGCGTATCCTTTATTTCAAACGCTTTAGGTGGCGGCGGTGGAAATCCTGCTATTCAGGATTTTATTGATGCGTTAGATCAAGATGCTTTCGCTTTCATCCCTACCATAAGCGCCTTGGCACTAGAAACCGAAAACGATTGGTTTGCTCTTCCGGATTTGAACGATTCTCCCTTTGTGAATTTTCATATCCCTAATACGAACGAGCGTCACGTAGAACCAACAGCTCAAAATGTAGCTTTTGCACTAGCCGAAATCTTACAAATACCTTTAGGTGTTTCTGAAAATGAATTTTCTGGAGCATTTCAGTTAGTGCGCAATCCGGTTGCTGAAACTATTGAACTACTTGTAGATTCTTCGGTTGTTAATGGAAGTATTATCACTGCTGAAATTTATAATCAGTTGGGGCAGCAATTAGTTGAAACTACCATTTCAGTAACTTCATCTAGAATTTCCATAGCACAAACCTTGCCCACAGCAATGTATTTTCTGAATCTAAGCACCGATAGCGGAAATCAAACCTTGAAATTTTTAGTAAAATAATACTGTAGCATTTGAAAAATATCACCTTCCGAAGAACCAACGGAACAAATCCAGCATTTCTTGAACTGGTAAAACATTTGGACGCCTCCCTTGCCAAAAGTGACGGCGACTTGCACGATTTTTATAACCAGTACAATGGCTTGGAAAATATACATCACGTGTTGGTATTTTATTCCGAAGAAACACCCATTGCTTGCGGTGCACTTAAAAAATACAACCCTACTACTGCCGAAATAAAACGAATGTTTACAACTGTGAACTATCGGGGAAAAGGAATAGGCTCGCAAGTATTGTTACAGCTGGAAGCCTGGGCAACCGAGCTTAGGTTTACATCTTGTGTTTTAGAAACGGGTAAACGCCAACCAGATGCCATTGCACTTTACAAGAAAAACAACTATGTAGAAATACCGCTATATGGCCAATATGTTGGGATGGAGAATAGCGTGTGTTTTCAGAAAATGCTTTGAAGTAAATATCAATACTTTTAACACGATAAAAAATATATCTTACATTAATTATTTTCTCTGTGCCCCCTGTGCCTCTGTGGTGATTCATAATCCTGCATACCACCACAAAGGCACGAAGAACACAAAGAGATTGTTGTGCGTTTAGCAAAGAGCCATTATAAAATATCATTTGTGCAATTTCTATAACAGAGCAGGAATTTAAGAATTTATAACACATCAACTGGTTCATTAATTATTCAACTAGATTTCCATAACTTTATAAAAAACCAATCAACCATGAAACGCTTCCTTACACTACCCCTACTCTGTCTTTTTATATCCCTTTCGGTTTCAGCTCAAAAAAAAGAAGCTACCACTAGCGTAGATACGCTTTACAGCGGATTAAAATGGCGCAATATTGGTCCCTTTCGTGGCGGGCGTTCTGTAGCATCCTCTGGTGTGGTGGGGCAACCTATGACCTATTATATGGGAAGTACAGGCGGTGGTGTTTTTAAAACTGAAGACGACGGTATCTCCTGGAAAAACATATCGGACGGGTTCTTTAAAACCGGAACGGTAGGTGCCATTGCAGTTTCAGAAAGCAACCCGAATATTGTTGTGGTTGGAATGGGCGAACACGCTGCCCGCGGGGTGATGACCTCTATGGGAGACGGTGTGTACAAATCTACCGATGCAGGAAAAACCTGGAAACATATTGGACTGGACTTTACACGTCATATTTCAGATGTAATTATAAATCCTACTAACCCAGATATTTTATTTGTGGCGGCACAAGGAGCGCAATTTGGCCCTTCCGAAGAACGTGGAATTTATAAATCTACAGACGGTGGAAAAACGTGGAAAAAAACATTGTATGTAGATGAAAACACAGGCGCTTCAGATTTGACGATGGATTTTAAGAATCCGCTGATCCTATACGCGGCAATGTGGCAACACCGTCGCTATCCTTGGACGATGGAAAGTGGTGGCAAGACTTCTGGTTTATACAAATCGAATGACGGTGGTGACACCTGGGAACCTATGAAAGAAGGAATTCCTGATGCTTTCGGGAAATCCGGGATTTCAGTATCTCGTGCCAATCCAGATCGTGTGTTTGCGGTTATAGAAGCCGAAGGTGACAAAGCAGGGGTCTATAGAAGTGACGACGCTGGAAAATCGTGGAAACAAATTAACAAAGACCGCGTGAACATAACTCGTTCCTGGTATTATATGGAAATATTTGCCGATACCCAGGACGAAAATGTAGTCTATGTGTTAAACGCACCCGTGATGAAATCTATAGACGGTGGGAAAAGTTTTGAAAATGTTTCTGTCCCACACGGAGATAATCACCATTTATGGATTCATCCTGAAAACAACCAGGTGATGATTAACAGTAACGACGGTGGTGCCAATATTTCGAATAATGGTGGTAAAAGCTGGAGTACGCAGGAAAATCAGGCAACGGCTCAGTTTTATAGAGTAATTACAGATAATTTGGTTCCCTACAATGTATATGGCGGGCAACAGGACAATAGCGCTATTGCTATCTCCAGCAGAACCAACGGCGCAGGAATCGATTGGAAAAATTGGTACAGTGTTGCTGGCTGTGAAAGTGCTTTTTTAGCTTTTGATCCAGACAATCCAATTGAAATTTATGGCGGTTGCTATCAGGGAATTATAGAACGCTGGATGAAAAATACGTCTCAATCTAAAATCATTAACCAATATCCTGAACAAGGCCTGAGCAAAGCACCCAAAGATGCCAAATACCGTTTTAACTGGAATGCGCCTATTATAAGCGACCCTTTTAACCGAAAAACCATCTACCACGGTGGAAATCGTGTGTTTAAAACTACGGACGGCGGTACCAGCTGGACAGCCGTGAGCCCAGATCTCACAAGAAATGAAATCGACAAACACGGTCCAGGCGGTGGCCCTTATACCAACGAAGCTGCGGGAGGCGAGAATTACAACACCTTAATGTCTTTAGTGGCTTCTCCATTGGAACAAGGCGTATTGTACGCAGGAAGTGATGACGGCTTGGTACATGTGACCAAAAATGGCGGACAAACCTGGGAAAACATCACTCCTAAAGGAATTGGAGCTTACATTATAAACAGTATCGATGTTTCCCCACACGACAAGGCAACGGCGTATATCGCTGTGATGGGTTATAAGTCTATGAACTTGAAACCGTATATATTTAAAACCAACAACTACGGACAAAGCTGGACAAAAATCACCAACGGCATTACAGGCGATCACACCTTTGTACGCGTGGTGCGCGAAGATCCCAAAAAGAAAGGTTTGCTATACGCAGGAACCGAAACAGGGCTTTATGTGTCGTGGAATGACGGAAAGGATTGGAAACCCTTCCAACTCAATTTACCTGTGGTGCCTATTAACGATCTGGTGATACAAGATAACGATCTGGTAGCAGCCACAGCAGGACGTTCTTTTTGGATTCTGGACGATCTGGGAGCGATTCAAAACAAAGCCGCTTCCGAAGGCAAATTGAGTATAGTACAACCTAAAGATACCTATCTAATTTTTGGCGGAAAAGCACCTGCTGGCAATGGTCTAGGTGAAAACCCTGCCTCTGGCGTAACGCTGGATTATTATCTTCCTGAAGTTAAAGATTCGCTGGATTTAAAATTAGAAATAGTTCAAAACGGAAACGTGATCCGAACGTTTACAAACAAACCTCCAAAAGATTTTAAAACGTGGACGGGCGGCCCTTCGCAACCTGCTGTGCTTCCTGCCAAACAAGGTTTTAATCGTTTTACGTGGGATTTTAGGAAAGAAGGTCTTCCCGCCGTAGACAACGTATTTGTCTTTGGAGATTACCAGGGCGCGACCGTGGCACCAGGCACCTATACCTTGCGCTTAACGGCAGACGAGACCACTACCGAAACGACAGTCACCATTAAACCAAATCCTAATCTGGACACCTCCCCTGCCCAATTTGCAGAACGACAAGCTATCTTAGGACAACTGGAAGGAATGATTACCGAAATTCACGAATCTGTGAATGAAATGCGCTCGGTACAGGCACAGTTAACCCATTACAAGCACCTGTTGAAAGACACTAAAAAAGCAGAAGAACTTCTTAAAAAAGGCGATTCTTTAAGCAAACGCATTACCTCTTGGGAAGAAAACCTGATCCAGACACAGCAAAAAACCTTTCAGGATGTAATTAATTTTAACAACAAACTGAACAGCGAAGTATTGTATTTAAAGGACTTTATAGACAGTCCTATCCCACAAGTAACTGCAGGCTCCAAACAACGTCTTCAGGATCTACAAAAAGACTGGCAAACCTATAAAACGGAACGGGATGCGATTATAACTACTGAAATGGCAATGTATAATAAGATATATGAGGAGTTGCAGTTGCCTGCTTTGGTTTTGAAAAAGGAGTGAGCTAGTGCTTTTCATAGGATGTGTTGTTGTGGCTAGTTTTATTTATATATCTCAATATAAATTGGTATTTTGAAATACACCCCTACAGGCTTACCATCTATTTTCCCAGGTTTAATTCTTCCGAAGGTTTTAAAAGCTCTTGTGATCTCATTTACAATTTTCAAATTACCGTTTCTAACTTTTATGTCAACAATTCTACCTTTATTTGATATTTTGAAAAACACATTAATTGTATGTTTACCTACCTCTAAATTATTTGAATTAAAAACATCGATTCGTAGTTTTCGTTCTAGTCGTTTTCGAAATTTCTGTGTTAAACAAGAATTAATTTCATCATTACTCTTCTTTGAAGTACAGCCAGAGATGATAGGTGGAGTATAATTTATATTACTTTCAAAATTATTCCATTCATCAATAGTGAGATCTTGTGCATAAATTCCTTGGGAGAATATCAATAATAATATAAATAAAGCGTGAATTTTCATGTAAATAGAATTAGCTACAACGGTTTTGTATATGGCTCGTAGCGTGCAAATTAGCGATAACTATTCGGTTGAGCACGAGCCGAATTTTTTAATTTTCTTATTACCTTTTCTTTTCAATAAGCCAAATTAAAAAATTTGGCTACTTCGAAAAGTGCCTGAAACATTGGGTTAAGCACCAATTGCCCTATTATTTTTAGCATCAATGAAAAAGCAGTAAGTCCAGTATCTTTAAAGTTCACTAAAACAATAAGATATGGAGTCTAGACCCACTGCCCAACCAAAGTTATACATTGGAATCGATATTCACAAGCGAAGCTGGAAGATACATTGCGCTACCGACCTGTTTTCGGGCAAATCCTTCACTATGGCGCCTAAACCAGAAATGTTACGTGATTATATTCGTAAACATTTTCCAAAACATAAAGTAGCTACAGCCTACGAAGCTGGTTGCTGCGGGTATTATGCCCACCGTAGTTTTGAGAGTTTTGGTTGGCACTCTCTAGTAGTTAATCCTGCCGATATCCATCGCAAGGGAAAAGAAAAATATACCAAGACAGATAAGATAGATGCGCAGTTAATAGCCAGGGAACTTAAGGACGGGAGGCTAGAGAGCATCCACATTCCAGATGTTGAACGTGAGCAGTTGCGAAGTCTTTTTAGAAGGCGTAATGATCTGGTAAAGGATTTCAGGCGTGTGAAGAGTTTTATAAAAATGCAATTGCTTTATTTCGGGATAGCAATTCCTGATGAGTTCGATAACGACCATTGGAGCCATAAATTTCGTGGATGGGTAGACGAAGTTACTTTCAAATATCCATCGGCCCGTGAGACGCTTGATAGCAGGATGCGCAGTTTTAGGTTTATAGACCAGGAATTACGTGATGTCTCAACAAAGATGCGTGCTTACTGTCGAAAGCATTACAAGAAGGATTATTATTTATTGAAAAGTATTCCGGGGATAGGCGGTATTGTAGCCTGTGGGATTATATGCGAGTTGGGCGATTTAAGACGTTTTAATAGTATAAAACATCTTGCGGGTTATGTTGGGTTAGCTCCAGGCATTCACCAAAGTGGCGACAACCAGAAGAGCACGGGCATTACCATGCGAGCACACCGATTGATGCGTAGTTATTTTATAGAAGCATCTTGGCAGGCCATTAGAACAGATCCGATAATGCAAGGGTACTACCGCAAACATCTAGGGAAGAATGTAAAGTCAATCATCATTAAAGTGGCTCGTAAACTATTGAGCAGAACTTTAGCAGTCATAAAAACAGAAACTCCTTATGCAATAGGAGTGATAGAATAATAGATAGATAACAAAGCTCACAAAGAAGTAGATTTACCTGTACCACAAAACAACGTAGGTGGCTGCCTTTATGGTTGGACCACACATTTATAGCAAGTGGCCAGGTTTATTATAACTTATAATCATACAGATGCTGGTGACCGCGCAAAGACGATGGATCACATATAGGATGCGGAGCAAGTTATAAGTATTTAAATGTTGACAATCAAGCAACATCAAGGAGAAGATTGCCAACATTTAAACACTCCAAAATAATCATTATGAGGTAATTAAAAATAAAATATTAAATTTGAAGAACTGAGCTAGTGCTTTTCATAGGATACGTTGTTACCTGCTGGCTTTATTCCGCAAACTTGCTAGCGTTGGCAAAGTCATACTCTTTTACAGCTTGGGTGAAGCTTGGATGGAGCGACTGTAAATGTGTATGGCTTTCAGCATCGGCAATTTCATTCTGCTATTGTAATTTCATATTTTTTCTCAAAAAACTTATCCAAGGTTTCTCTATCATTTTCATTAATAACAAAATCTATTTCGTCTTTATTTAAATCACAAACACCAAAATTTTTAATATAATTACCATTAAATGAATAGTATTCTGAAGTATAAGGTTTGCTCGTAGTTTTTACATAATACCAAAAGAGTTTGGATTCCATAATTTTTCTAGCTAAAATCATTTCTTGGGTAGTATGACCTATGACTGCTTGTCCATTATAAAACATCAAATTCTCATCAGATTCCATCACAAAACTTGGAACTCTATCTGACATTTTTGGAAAAAACAATTTATTTTCAATTTTTTCTAATGACTGAGTTCTACCAAAAGCAAACCAATTTTCATAATTACCTTTTCCCTTATCGCGACCAGCTAGTATTTTCTTTTTCTTTTTAAGGTATTTATATGCTTTAGGATATATTTCTTTTACAAAAGCCTCATCAAGTAAATTTGGTTTGTTTTTATTGTCATAAGGGAATATTACTTTTTCCTTTAAATTCTCTAGCGATATAGTGCGACTTAATTTGTTAGCATTTATAATATTTCTACAAATTCCTTTCTCAATTTGAAACAAACTACCATTTTGCAAATAATAATAATCATCATCTTCTTTTACAGGATTGAATATATAGACATCATTTTTTAATGTTGCTATTCCGTGTCTGGTATTGAATAAATTACCGAAAGGAACACCAGTTGACTCTATTTTAGAAATAGTTTCAAAATCATTAAGATTCCAACCATTTTTTGAGTTAAGCATTGAATAAGGAATTTTATCAAATTCTTTCTCTCTTTTTGGAAGAAATTGACTTTTTCGTTTACAATATTTGATATAATTTTTAGTTTTATTTTCAATGAGACAGATACAGGTATAAGTGTTTTTAGACTTAAAAACTTGCTCTGTACCAAAATCTATTATCTTAAAACTTAAACTTTTATTCTTAAAATATTCTCTAAGATTTCTACCATTTAAACTCTTGTAGAAACTATTCATTGTAATCAAACCAAGCACTCCGTTTTCTGCTAGATTTTCTAAGCCCAATTGAAAAAATGGAATGTATAAATCTGCATTACCTGAATTACTAACTTCAAACATTTGAATTTTATCGATTGTTTTTTTAGTCATATTCTTGGCACAGACATAAGGAGGATTACCCAATATCATACTAAATCCTGAAAAATCTTCTAAGTTATTGTTCCAGTCAAATGTTAATGCATCATCTGTAAAAAGATTAAATAAAAATTCAGAATCCTCGTTTTCGGAAAGTGCTAAAATTGATAAAAGTATTTTCGTTCTCTTAGTCGAATAACTTTGAATATCTAAACCGTAAATGTTTTTTTCAAATATAATTTTATATGACTGCTTTGTGATTTTTTTCAATTTCTTGGCTGCTGTCAGTAAAAACCCTCCACAACCGCAAGAAATATCGGCAATTGTAATATTGTCAAATTTACCTCTCACAGCGTAAAATGCACGATTTGTGATATATTCTCTTATATATTTCGGTGTGTAAATGGCACCATTTACAATCCTATCTGATGGAGAAATGACAAATTCAAACAATTCTATCAAAGCCTCCAAATCAAATTTCGGTATTTCGGATTTAATTACTAAAATGAAATTATTTAAGTTTTTAAACTCTTCAGAATTTTCGTTTGTTATTATCAGAGATTTTACAAATGAATTTTGCACAACTTTAATGCAGTTTATTTTCAAAAAAGCCGAAACAATAAGTCTATCCACGTCAATTGGAGTGGTAGAATAGGACTTTAAATATTTGAAAACTTGTTGTTTCACTTTATTATTGATTTACTTTTAAATATTGCAAATAATTAATAAACTCTTCTGCCAGTTCGCTATGAACTATTCTTAAATCATTCTTTATTTTTAGATTTTTTGGATTCGCAATTTCTGTTTGAAGCTTTATAAGTTTATCGTTAATTTCGTCTAATTTCCAAATTAGGCTATACCTGGAAAGACCTAAGTTGAGTTTAGAATACATATATTTAGCTTCAACTGAACTGTTTTTTGGTAAAATTGCACCGTTTGCTCCTCTGTCAAAATGATCATTAAAATCAACATCACAAGGGTCAAGATAACTTCCTTCATCATCTGACTTTAAGATGTTTACGTAAGAACAACAGTAAACAAGGTTAGAATATTCGGTAGCCAAATCTGGATTTTTAGAAAATGGTTTAAAATGGTCAATGTGAAAATTGTT
This sequence comes from Rasiella sp. SM2506, assembly GCF_050859505.1. GTDB lineage: Bacteria > Bacteroidota > Bacteroidia > Flavobacteriales > Flavobacteriaceae > Marinirhabdus. Next base: position 2,957,646 of record NZ_CP193934.1, read on the forward strand.
TTTTCCTCCAAACCAAAAGTCAGGACAATCAGTATAACCACATCGATTATTAAAATCCGAAGCTAAATATTTCTTGTAACTTCTATATCTCTTATAAACTTTTGTAAAAGTCCTTTCTGGATTAGTATTCCTAAATTTATTCGGCATTATCATCAATCTTTTTTAGTAACTCATCTACCTTATTTAAAATGCTATCGAGTCTATTTGAGTTCGATAATGTTTTAAATTCGGTTGGAATAGAGTTTTGTGCATCAATCGAGTTTTCAATAAAATCGTCAAGAATAATTATCCTGTTTTCCACTTCAATATCGGCCTCGCCTGCTTCTCTAATTTTAACTAATTCCACTAATTCATTCTTTGATTTCTCTATTTTTTGTTTATAATGTTCAATTTGACTAAGAACTCTATCTAGAAACTTTGCTTTCGCATTTCCTTCTTCTTTATTATGAAGAATATTCTTAACGTATACTATATTTACATCATCACTTTGATTTACAGCTTCATCATCTAAAGCAGTAAGTATGAAACAGGGAAAATTACGACGAATCGATTGAAAGCCTTCAACTAATTCAACACCGTTATAAGGAACATTATAATCAATATCAGTTTTCATCTCATTTAGTCGAAAATCAGCTATGAGTGCATCTGGTGCTGTTTTAATAATCAGCTCAATCATTTCTTCTATATCCGCTAAAGGAAACATTGTTATTGGCTTCAATTCTTCTTTGGCAGTAAAATTTTCTACGAAATCTTCAAAGTCATCCAAAGTATCTTTCTCCTCATCAATAAATAATATTTTATACATTTTTTATCGTTTATATTTTATTGGAAATGTTATTCTGATTCCAAACCCAATTTCTGGATATAGAAGTTGAGTTTTACCATCATTTTCCTCTACTATTGATTTTATTAACCACATTCCCAGTCCCGTTCCTTCTTCTTCTCCTGTGTGTTGGTTTCTTCTTGTTGTGTAAAGAGGTTCAAAAATAATTTCTGGTTCACTTATATCATTAGATAAACCAGGACCATTGTCATAGTAATCTATTACAATTCCTTTTGAACTACTTGTAACCTTTATTTTAATTAATCTACTTCTTTCCTCTCTTGAGATAATAAATGCATCAATAGAGTTAACCAACAAATTATTAAAAATGCTGTCTATGTCTATTTCGAATACTCTCATGTCAAGCTCTTCGATTTCACTAACATCCATTATGATACCTCTATCACTAAATACTGTATCCCAATCACTCTTTAAATTATCGAAGTAAGGTTTAAGAAATAGCTGTTTGCGTTTCCTCTTATCTTTCCTTGTTGCTCCTAATGAGAAATTTAACCAGTTTTGAAGTTTTACATCTTGTTTTTTAATCCGTTCAATTTGTTTGAATGGGTTTTTACTATCTCTAATTTCTAAATAATCTGATTCTGAAATTTTTTCTAACATCAGATTTTTAAGCTTTTCAGTTCTAGAAGCTAGGACATCATTTAGTTTACTTAAATCGTGGCTGAAAGAAGCAAGCACAATTCCACTGCTTGCTAATCCTCTAAGTATTTTTTGTTCATCCTTTAGTTTCTCGATTTCTTCTTCTTGTCTTTCTAGTTCACTTGCTAGAATTTCTTTTTCCTTATCAGATTCTGTTTGAGGTTCTTCTTGAGAATTGTTTTCACTAGAATTATTATCTCTTGATTCCTTTTTCGCCCTACTTTTTGCGATTATTTCATTTTTAAGTTTTTCTGCTTTTTCTCTATCTCTTTGTGGTCCATACAAAACATCATCGTAATCATCCATCTCTCTCGCTATATAAGACCTGTCTTTTTCAAAGACAGAAATAATTTCTGCAATTAATAATGTGAAAATTTTAAATGTTTTGTTTTCTTGCAAACCTTCACGACTAGACTTATCTTCAAAATTCACATTGGTTAATCTGGAGATACTTATTGCTCCCGCAACATTTTCTGGTTCAACTTTATAACCACCATCTTTTTTTGCAATACCAGCTGGACTTGTGGATTTTCTATTACCTAAACTTAACCAATCAAAGGCTACATTATTGACTTCTCCATAAGGTCTTACTCTGAAATTATCTCTGAATAATTTTATTCCCCCAAATTTATTTAGCCAATCTTTTCTATTGTGTGACATAAAGTTTCTATTAAAAAATCTTTTTGCATCACTTGAATTTGTTTGTCTTTTTAAAAAATAGAATGTAAAATCGAAAAGACCAATATTATCAAATATATTATCCTCATCAATTTCTTTAAACCCTTTTAATAAATTTGAAAAAGTTGTGGTTTTAGTCCAAAAGCCTTTAATGAAGTCTGATTTTCTATAATTCTCTTTTTGCATCGCTTCTCTTTCGAAAAAGCCGTTGGGAATTAATTCAATATTATATTCGTTTCTATAAACGGTTATTTTTACATTCTGATTTTCGTCAGCTGTCGCCACTAATTTGTAATCGAAATCATCGCAAATTGAACCTAATACTTCGCCATATTTATCTGGAAGTAAAGAGCTGAAAACATATATTTCGAAACCTCCGCTTTCTTTAGGTGGAACTAAAACTTCTAAATCAGAATAAACTTGGTCAACAAAGAAATCTTCCCAATTATCTCGTAAATCATCAATTTTAAGTATTGTTCCAAACTCAAATTGAGTTTCTGATTCAATTTGAGATAAGAATGATTCGGGAATTATTTTTAATAATTCATCTTTTAAATTACCATCATTTAAACCAGTCAATATGGCACCAACCGAATCTATTGTTTTATAATCTCCTTCAAAATCTTCCCAGTTCACTAACCATTTGTAACCACTATATCCAGTAAGATTCCCATCAACATCTGTGTCTGGCTCGTGAATTTTAGGGTCTGGGTTAAATATTGTCGTCATTTCACATTTGCCTCCCAATTTGTCAAGTGCAAAACGACCAATACCTTTAGCACCTGATTTAACTCTACCTGAAGTTGTAAATATGTTATTCGCTTTATTATCTGTTCCTATAGTCATCCAATGGTCACGAATAATATTTTGAGTCATTCCTTCTCCAGAGTCAATTATATAAAGTGTAGAAAATTTAGAAATTGAGGATTTAAACTTACTTTTCTGGGTGTCGTCAACTTCATTTTTTATTACATATAACTCTTCATCTTCTTGAAAATCATATATTTCTAGAATTAAAGATTCCTGAATTCCTTTATTTATAAGTTCATTAAAGTGATGTTCACTAATTTCATTTGAAAATGTTGAGTATTTATTATCAAAATATACAATACTAATTTTACTATCAGCATCATAACCATTTTTTACTAACTCAATTATTGCTCCTTTCGATGTAGCAATATTTTCTCGCCCAATTAATCTAGCAGTTCTAGCAGAGACTTTAAATGGAATTCTATTTTGGTTTAAAGTTCCCATTTAGTCGTTGAATAAATTTGTTAGTCTAACATCCAATACATCAGCAATTTTTAAAAATGTTTTTATCGGTGGTTGAACATCATTTGTACACCATCTAGAAACTGTTGTTTCATTTTTTTCTAATTGTTCAGCTAACCATTTACTACTCAGTTTTTTTTCAGCTAGAACAACCTTCAATCGGTTAATATTGGCTTTTTCACTCATATTAATTGCATATTGTGTAAATATATTAACATTTTATGGATAACCAATGTTTTCTGTGGCGTTGGAAAAAGGCAAGCTCTTTTTATTTTTTGAGGCACGATAAAAATAAAATGTGCTTGACTGCGCGTTGGCTTAAGCTTGCAGGTAACGGGTTTGCATATGATACGGCGGGTCTTGAGCGGCAGCTTCGGCTGAGCGTTGGAAGCGCAGCGTGCGAATCAGCCGTGGGCAGTGGCGCCGCCACTACGTATGTATCCGCTGTACCAATTATTTTATAAAGTTAGGAAATTTAATTAAAGCCGAATGTAACCCGCTGTATTATATGCGGCTTAAGTTTGATTTTTATTAAAATAACTAGATTTAGTTATATAATCAGAAAGAACAAAAGAGAGAATTAAGGTTACTATATGCGGTGAAGCTTTAGACTTCGACAACATTGATAATCCTCTCTCTTTTACTACTTAAATCACGATCAGTTCTATGAGACTTGAGATCTCGTTTTTAAGTTGCTGTGAGTAGAGTAGCTAGTTCTTTCATAAATCAATTCTTATGAATAAATATAATGAAACTTTTGGAGTTGACATTAGTAAAGATGTCTTCGATGTTCACGGGAGCAGTAGTGGCCACAACCAGTTCAAGAATGATGAAAAGGGTTTTAAGACCTTTTTAAAATCGTTACCACAGCAGGCACTGGTCGTTATGGAAGCAACGGGTTATTACCATTACAGGCTCGCACAATTTCTTTACAAAAATGGTGTAGAAGTGTCTGTTGTTAATCCTTTGTCGGTCAAAAGGTTCATACAGATGAAACTGGCTAAAGTAAAGACCGATAAGAGCGATGCAAAAGCCATCTGTGACTATGGTCTTATCAATGATGTCCCGCTTTATAATGCCTTGACAGAAGTCCAGAGCGAATGTTTACAACTCTTTAGGTTGATGGATAGTTACATCAAACATCGTACAGCCACCAAGAACAAAATACACGGTGAAGAAACACTGGGTATACCATCCAAAGCTGTGTTCCGCTCTTTGAAGAGAAACAAAAAGCACCTGGACAAGGAACTCGCAGCCACCGAAGAAAGAATCCTCTCTCTGGTCAAGAAAGAACAACAGCACCAATTGACACTATTAACGAGTATACCTGGAATAGGAATGAAGACGGCATTGTTCTTAATAGTAGTAACCGATGGGTTTTCCAAGTTTGAGAATGCCTCCCAGTTATGTAGTTATGTAGGCATCACACCTACCATACGGGAGTCTGGAAGTAGCGTTAGGGGTCGAAGTAGGATAAGCAAAGTAGGCAACAAAAAGCTGCGAAACCTATTGTTCCTGTGTTCGTTCAATGCCTGCAAACATAATAAAGGGTGTAGGGCAATCTATGAACGCTTGGTCAATAAAGGGAAGAGTAAAAAGCTTGCGTTAATCGCTGTTGCCAACAAGTTATTAAGGCAGGCGTTTGCAATTGCAAAATCAGGACTGCCTTATGACCAAGAATTTGTTTCAGTGTTAAAAAAATAACCTGAGTTACATACAAATGAAAAAGGCAAAAACTTAAATTGAGAAGTTCTTGCCATAGAAAAATAATGTCAAAATTTAAGGAAGAAAATGGTTGTTTTTTACCTCAGTTCTTTGTTAGCCATAGTTTCTAAACTAAACTTTTCAATGACTCTTTAAATTCATCCATATTATTTTTTAGTTTACAGGTTCTTATTAGAGTTGATTGACTTTCGAAATATTCGAATAATAGTTTCGATTTGAGATAACATTTATTGTCATTTGTTATAAAAGCTTTACATAAAGATCCATATGCAGAATGCTTTGAATCATTTAATAAATTATTGAAATCGCCTTTTGCTTTCATAGAATCTGGGTAAAAACCTATTAAATCTAAATTCATATAAGCTGTTGTATAATAATCAATGTTTGTTATTGGGTTATTTCTTGTATCTCCTCTCAAACTTAATCCCAATTCAAGAAAATCTTCTAATGACTTACTTATACCTATTTTACGAACAAGTTCATCTAATTGGAGAACAGAAAAATTACAAATATTCTTTGGATCTGTATTAAAATGAACTCTTATAATATCATCTCGAGTTGGCCCATACATATCAGTCATTTGCTTTGAAATTTTCACAAAAGGAGCTAAAATTGCTGACTGATTGTCTGCTTTATTTGTATTGAAAAATTCTACAGGATTTCTATTGTCAATTTCTACATTATTTCTACCAAAATATTTTACAATACATTGGTCATTAGTTATTCTAGATAAATATTGAAGATCTAAAATTCTCTGATTTTCTTTATTTTCATCTGTTTTAGCTAAATCGCCGAGATGAGCGTCTGAATAAACCAATTCAAATGAATCTGAATTTTGTTGTAAAAAATCCTTTAAAATCAAATGAGGTTCTAATTTAGGATCCTTCAGAATCGAATATAAATTCCAATCAATATATATTATATCTTTTTTGTTCAATTTTTTTAAATTATGGCCAACGGGTAATATACTACATTTCACAGTAGTTATCCCCTGGCATAATCAGGATAACAACCATTTTTTATAGCTGTTATCCTGTAAATATAAATAAAATCACAATTCCCCAAGTACGGTTTTCCTCATTGCGTTTACGCATACACCCCCTCTCCTAAAATTTTGTAATTTCACCATTCCATAAAAAGTTACTTTGTCACAGAAAAAAGAACCCTTTACCTTTTACACGCAAACACACGAAGTTCCCACCAAAGACTGGAACCAAGTTATAGCGAACAGCGATCTTTTTTTATCATTAACATATCTGGAAGCATTGTCACTAGCGCTCTCTCATGAGATGCCATGGGTGTATGTATTGGTATATGCAGATACAAAACCGATCGTGGCTGGGGTTTTTCAAATCGCTACGTTTACCTATAAAAAAGGCGCGCAGACCAATCTGTTGTTAAAATTATTTCAGGATTGTAAAAACAAAGACGATAGTGTTTCCATCCGTGGTTTGGTGTGTGGCAATATGTTTGCCACGGGAACACACGGGTATGCATATAGCAAGGACGTGAGTTTTAAAGCCGCTACAGAGTTAATGGCTTCCGCTGCCAAGCAACTTGGGAAAATGAAAACCTATGAGGAGGCCTTTTCTATACAATTGTTTAAAGATTTTAATGCGGCTTCGGCTTCTGAGCTAGGTGTTTTAGATGATTTTAAATACCGTTCCTTTCAGGCAGATGTTACCATGGTGCTTCCTATTCACGAGACCTGGCATACCTTTCCGCACTATTTGGATAGTATGAAAGCCAAATACCGAACCAAGGTGAAAAGTGCTTTTAAAAAGGCTTCGGCACTACAACTCGTTTCGCTTTCCGTTTCAGAAATTGAAGAATACGAAGATCGTTTGCTGGAACTGTTTAACACCGTGCAGCAACAATCTGAATATAGCTACGGTGAAAACTACCCTAAAGCATTTAAAACCTTAAAAGAAAATCTGGGGGAACTTTTTATCTGCAAAGGTGCTTTCCTGGGCGAAACGCTCATTGGCTTTAGCACTGCTTTTATAAATGGCGCGACGCTGGAAGCGAGTTATGTTGGTATAGACTATACGTACAACACTAAGTATGCGTTATACGAACGCTTGCTCTATAATTATGTGGAGGAAGCTATCCTGCATAACGCAACGCTCTTACATTTAGGACGTACCAGCGAACTCATAAAAAGTGCTTTAGGCGCCACACCGCAGCACATGACGTTATATGCCAAGCACACGTCAAAATTTAAAAATGCCTTATTGAAACCTATCTTAGAGAAAATTACTCCAAGTGAGTTTGCCCTTCGGAAACCTTTTAAAACTGATTTTTATAACTAAATTATTTACTTTTCTTTTTTGCATATACATTCCTCTCGGTCGTACCTCCCTCGTCGGATGCAAAAAAAAGAAACAAAAAAGTCTAGGCTGACGAAACTTTATCTAAATTTATCATTCGGTGCCTAAATTTTAGGAACTCGCTTTAACGATTATTCTAGGTTTAAGAATTAGTCTTGCTCAAACAGCCTAAAATTTTTAACGGCTCTTTCATTTCAAATTTTACGATAAATTTTCGATAGGCCAATAGGGTAATTTAAAAACATAGCCTCATATCTTTAAGTTTGGAAAGTCAATAAAAAAAATACATTTAAGTAGTTCTAATAAATATTCAGTAAGCCATTAATAAATGATCCTCTACCCCCACTGGCATAAAATGCCGCCCATCAACGAGAGAGTTACCACCCAATAGCCAGCATTTATAAAGCCATATTTTAGACTACGGGTTTCAAAAAGACCATTGATCATTAGAATAGGTAATCCTACAAAACCACCCACTAATCCGCCGTGAAGTGCGCCGTGTTTAAAAGTGCGGTAATAGTCTCCGTATTGGTCCATAAAAGCACCTATTTGGGTCATGATCTCAGAACCTTCTTCGTTAAAACCTGGCTCTGCTACAAAAAGTGAGTAATAATCGGTTTGGTGTACCACTAACGTGAACAAGAAAAAAGAAAGGATAAAACTAAGTACCAAAGTGACGCCAAAGATGAGCGCTTTGTTACCTTTTTCTAGCTTTTCTTTGGTAAGTCCTGTGCTTTTCATCCAAGCATTTCCAAAGGCTATGGGGCTATAATATAAAAATCCTACAACTATGGGAACGAGGGCCGCGAGTGCCACTATTAATATATTTGGTATCATACAGGTTGGTTTTAGGTTGTTGAAAGATAGCAATTTACACGGAAAGAAGTTTTAAATTACATTGAAGAAACATAAAAGTATGTTTCTATAGGTTAGTCTAAGCACCGTCGAAGACTCTTCATAATTCCAGAAGTCAAATACATTTCGACTGCGCTCAATGTGACCTCTGTGCAGTTGTAAATTTATCCACCTAAATCAATAAATTTCCCTATACTCAACTAAAATTCAAACACCTTCCCGTCTTCAGCTAACGCTACATTCTGAAAAACTTCCTGTGCTTCACTTCTGAAACTTTCAAGGTTGCTATAGCGTCCTGAATAATGTCCAAGGATTAAGACTCCCACTTCGGCTTTCTTTGCAATTACAGCGGCTTCTTTAGCGGTACTGTGTTTGGTTTTTTCGGCCAAGTCGTGATGTTGTTCCAGAAAGGTGGCTTCGTGGTACAGTGCGGTCGCGTTGGCGATTTGCGGAACGATCTGGGGGAAATAGGCTGTATCGCTACAATACGCATAGCTTTTGGGGGTTGGAGGATCTAAGGTAATAACCGCATTGGGAACGGTTTTTCCATCTTTGGTAATACCGTCTGCTCCTTTTTTTATTTTATGATAGTAACTCATTTCAATATGAAGCTCGCGCGCTTTTTCAATATTCAAGTTACGTTCTGCGAGTTTTTCCTGAAATAGGAATCCGTTGGTATAAATGCGATGGTCTAGTGGAATGGTAGTTACTGTAATTGTATCGTCCTCAAAAATAAGCTGGGGATCTTTGCTTTCCAGTTCGTGAAAGTATAAACCGTAATTTGTGTAGCTTTTTCCTAATTTCAGCTGAAGTAATACGGCTTCTTTAATTCCCTTCGGGCCATAAATATGTAAATCGGCTTCACGGCCTAACAATCTAAATGTTGAAATTAGCCCCACCAATCCGAAAAAATGATCGCCGTGCAAGTGTGAAATAAATACATGTTTTATACGTGAAAATTTCACCTTAAAGCGGCGTAACTGAACTTGCGTTCCTTCGGCACAGTCTATTAAAAACAAATGTCCCTTCACTTCCAGAATCTGAGACGTAGGATTCGCATCCCAACGCGGAGTAGCAGAATGACAGCCTAGGATGGTTAGTTTCATTTAAAATACGAGTTAAGAGGTACGAAAAACGAACGACGATTTACGATTTACGATTGTTGATTTAAACTTACAGTAAAAGGTAGCTGAGTGATTTTTCTTTTACGGTAAAGCAAAAGAAAAATAATATCGAAGCTAAAAGCCCAAATCCCGCTCTATTGCTTCCATTCCAATAATATCCTCACCTTCCTGAATGGTGGGCACTACCACCATTTCGTAGGGAATATCGTCTGGATTTATGGTTTTGTTTATGATGACAAAAGAGTGTTTCGTTTTTCTGTGTAGGTTTGAAACTTTCAATAATAAGAGTAATTGTTCCAGTGAAAGGTTGGTGTAATCCAACAGATTCAATACAACATTTTGTCCTTTAAATTTGTTAGGGATTTGATACTCTAGGAAAGAAGCAAAGTCTGCAATGTCATCTTTTTCGTCTGCGAGTATGACGTAGTTATCTTTATTTTCAATCTTCATTATGCTTAATTTTTGATGCCAGTAAATACAACACAGCCATACGCACGGCTACTCCGTTTTGAACTTGATCCAAAATAATGGCTTGTTTACTATCTGCCACGTCACTGGTAATTTCTACACCTCGGTTTATGGGTCCCGGGTGCATTATTATAATTTCTTTTTTTAAACTATCTAGCAATGCTTTATTCACTCCAAACTGCTGGGTATATTCTCTAGTAGATGGAAAATAGCTTATGTCCATTCGTTCGTTTTGTACCCGAAGCATATTGGCAACATCACACCATTGTAAGGCGTTTTTTAAGTTGGGCTCAAAGGTGACTCCTAATTGTTCTATAAATTTTGGAATGAGTGTTTTGGGACCACAAACCTTCACTTCTGCTCCTAATTTTTTTAGTGCAAAAATATTGCTTAAAGCGACTCTGGAATGTAAGATATCACCAACTATGACTACTTTTTTGCCAGCCACATCTCCCAGTTTTTCTCTAATGGAATAACAATCCAGCAAGGCCTGTGTAGGATGCTCGTGTGCGCCATCGCCTGCATTTACAATACTTGCGTTAACGTGCTTAGATAGAAACACGCCTGCGCCCGGATTGGGATGTCGCATTACCACCAGATCTACTTTCATAGAGAGGATGTTGTTTACGGTATCAATCAAGGTTTCCCCCTTACTAACCGAAGAAGAAGCTGCTGAAAAATTAATCACATCTGCGGAGAGACGCTTTTCGGCCAACTCAAAAGAAAGGCGGGTGCGGGTACTATTTTCAAAAAATAGGTTGGCAATGGTAATGTCACGTAGCGAGGGTACTTTTTTAATGGGACGGTTAATCACTTCTTTAAAATGATCTGCCGTATCGAAGATAAGATGAATATCGTCTTCGGTGATGTACTTAATTCCTAGTAAGTGGTTTACACTTAGTTCGCTCATTTTATTGTTTATTACGTTGCTTTGCAAGCGTATTTTTTATTATTTATTCAACTCTAACTGACTACTGCATACTTAGTACTGCGTACTGAATTTCAGTTTTTCACCAAATAAACCGCATCTTCTCCTTCGTTTTCTTTCCAGCATACTTTTACTTTTTCATCGCCAATAGCATCTACTTGCCTTCCTCGATAGTCTGGCTGGATGGGTAAATGACGGCTAAATCTTCTATCAATTAATGTGAGGAGTTCAATTTCCAAGGGTCTCCCGAAAGACTGTATCGCAGTAAGGGCACTACGTATGCTTCTTCCTGTGTACAATACATCGTCTATAAAGACTACTTTTTTGTCTTCAACTATAAAATCTATGGTAGTAGTATTGGCTTCTAAGGGTTTTCCACTTCTTCTAAAATCGTCTCTGTAAAAAGTGATATCCAAACAACCCAGCGAAATATTCTTTATGTTGTACTCGTTTTCTAGGAGCTTTTTCAAACGTTCGGCCAAAAATATACCTCTAGGCTGGATGCCTATGAGTACAGTATTACTAAAAGTATCGTGATTTTCTATTAATTGACAAGCCAAACGGTGAAGCGCTATTTGTACTTCGGTTGCGTTGAGTAACACTTTTTGGCTCATAGAGAAATGCTGAATTGTATTCAGAGAACAAATTTAAGGGATTTATTTTAATTTAAGAGATATGAAATCGATTTTAAGGTGCGGTGTAGTTCAAACGACGTACTCCTTATTGGATTACCGTTCCATCTTCTGTAAACATAACATCTTTATTTTTACCTTTCTGTTTAAACTCTACATCGTAAAAAACACCTTTGGTGGCGTGATCTACCCGTTCTACTTCGGTTATTTCGTACTCGGAATATTCCTTTTCAATTTTATCTTTTATGCTAGTAGGTAAGTTCTTCTTTTTTATTGAATTTTCAGTCTCTACCCAGGTACCATCAGGATTAAAATCTGCTCTGTATTTCTCTCCTTTTTTCTTAAAATTTGCTTCGTAATTCCCATGGGCATCTAGATGCCAATCTGGATCATTCTCCCCTGGGTATTTTGTTTGAAAAGCCACTTGAACAGCCTCTGGTGCTTTGCTTTCCTTATCTTTCTTTTTTTCATTGTTGTTTTGACAACTTACTGCAGTAACTACTAAAACCAACACCACCGAATAGAAATACTTCTTCATTATTTTGTTTTTTTCAAAACTACAAGGAAATCAATGGGTTTACGCTTAACGAATTCATAAAACAATAAATTTTTTCGTGCCCAATACTAGGTAATTTGCTACCTTGTTGCCCATAAAATCTCACACAACCATGCAAAAAACTACCTTTTTACTTATCTTTTTTTGTTTCCTTTCAATGAATGGAATTGCACAAAAGAAACCTATTACTATTGAAGAAAAAAGAGAGAATAACCGAATTTTCTTTTACGCTATAAACGAAAACTTACAAGATATTGATGTTGTATTAACCGTTACAGGCATTGGCTTTAAACAACGTGGCGGCGTAGAAAGACCTGTTCGTGTTCCTGCAACTTCCAGGGTACAGATTAAAAGTATTATTAAAGAACGTGACAAATACCCAATGTACGAGTATACATTACAAACTACGGACAGCCTATCACGCAGAGCGTTGCGACCAGCTGCCGAAAAAATAAAGATCAATCCCTATACACCAATCCTAATGTACAGCACAACTGCTTGTAAGCAATGCGATACCATTTCTAAGTCGTTAACGGCAGGGCCCTATCTTTTTAAGACGATGCACTTATCAGAGAAACCAAATGTTGCCGAAGTTTTAAAACGTGCCATCCCAACTATAGACACTATTTCTACGCCCATTATGAGTTTAGGAGGTGCTTTATATACAGATATTGTTACCTATAGTGCACTTTTAGAAAAATTAAAAGAGCTAGAACTGGAAGGTAAATAGCTATAGGTTTTTTTTACAACTAACAGCCTTTTGCAACCATCCAATTGGAGTAAACTATTTTTTAAAAAACCCATCCTTTGCATCCCAACAATCTACATAATGCCCCCTATAATTTTGAAGCCCTTTGCAAAACGCATCCTCCCTTGCAGGGTTTTGTACATATAAATTCCTTCGGAAAAGAAACCATAAATTTTTCAGCAGCAGAAGCAGTTTTGCACCTTAACAAAGCTTTACTAAAACACCACTACCAAATCGCAGATTGGAACATCCCAGAAGGGTACCTCTATCCTCCTATTCCATCGCGTGCAGATTACTTGTTTTACCTGAACGATTTACTTCAAGAAAACAAACCTTTACAACCTATTAAAGTATTAGATGTTGGGACTGGCGCCAATTGCATTTACGCGTTGCTTGCTGCACAATTGTTTGATTGGGAAATAACAGGTTGCGATATAGATGCTATTGCCGTAACTGCAGCACAGCAAAATATACTAGCTACCAAAGGACTTTCAGAAAAAATTGAGATTCGCCATCAAACCAATAACGCCGATATCTTTAAAGGAATTATCCTCCCTGGCGAATTTTACCACGCTACTATATGCAATCCGCCGTTTTATGCTTCAGAGAAAGACGCCAATAAAAGTACGCTTAGAAAATTGAAGAAATTAAACCCCAATACATCGGTTCTGGAGTTAGAGCGCAATTTTAAAGGTCGCCCAAATGAGCTTTGGTGTAATGGCGGTGAAGCTTTGTTTATTAAACGAATGGTAAAACAAAGTGTTGCGTTTAAAAAACAAGTAGGCTGGTTTACGACCTTGGTTTCCAAAAGTGAAACTTTGCTTACGTTATATAAACTACTTATAAAAGTAGGCGCTACCTATGAAACGCTAGAAATGCAGCACGGCAACAAAATTACCCGTGTAGTGGCTTGGCGATTTGTTTGAATTATTTTTTGGTAAAAGCCGAAAACTCTTCTCGCAACAAAGCCAACTTAGGTTCAATAAAACGTTCGCAGAAGGGTTTGCTTGGATTTTTCAAATAATAATTTGTTATTTCTTCCCGGGATGCCTTAAACGATTGAAATGGGAGCACTTCGGTTACGAGCCTTTCGATAAATTGAGATTGTAATTGTTGAAGTATTTCCATTGCGGTCTGTTTTTGTGCTTCAGAAAAAGTGTAAATGGCAGACCTGTATTTCTGTCGCATACTATGAGCAACCGTGCTTTTATGCGTGTACAAATGAATTTCAATCAACACAGACAACAGAATTGTATTCGCATTAAAATGAACAATGACAGCTTCTGAAAATGCCCGTGCTTCTCCTACAGACGCCACATACCCCTGCTCCACTCTTTCAACTCCTTTTAATGATTGGAAAACGGCTTCAGTACACCAATGGCAACCGCCGCCAAACGCAATTTTTATACTGTTAGTTTTCAATAGACTCATAATTTTCTAGAAAATGAAGCACCTTTTCAACAGGCATTTCACACGGTTTTAATCCGTTGGTAATACCTACATAAAAATTACAGCTAATAAAATTAGTGCCGGATACATCTTCAGCATACAGTTTTATACTTTTTCCTTGATTAAAATCTGTTCTCGTAACGCCATACATTGTTTCTGAATACCGAACCTTTGAATAGCCTTCAGGGAGTTTTTGAATTAAAGATAGAAATTTCGTCACGTCCTTTTTTTGAAGGTAAAAGATAGCGCATTTTTTCTGAAGTTGCTGTAGGGTATCTACACCTTCAGCTTATGAGAATTTTAAGAAACCTACCGCTATCAATGCTGCAACTATGGCAGACATCACCAATATATTGTTATTATTTTTTCAGATTACCATACCTATTTCAAAAGTAAAAGGATTGTGAGATCACTTCCCACTCCCGGTTTGCCAGGTCGGAATGGGAACGCAGATAGTAGCGAAAGAAACCTTTTACCCATGTTAATAAATGAAAAAGACAACTTTTAATAGCTAATGAAGTACCTCCTGTTTAATCGCACACGATATAACTGTACAATCTAGTCTGTTGCTTTCGGTTTTTTTGCCTTTTCGGGCATGGGACCGCGTAGGTGGATTATGAGGCCGTTTAAAAAATTACGCAGAAACTGATCCCCACATTCCATAAATTTTGCGTGCTCGGGATTTCGGTATATGGCGTTTATCTCACTTTTTGTTACGTTAAAATCTACTAGCTTGCAAATGGCTACGATTTCGTCATCCCTTAATTTATGGGCTACGCGTAACTTTTTCATAATATCGTTATTGGTAAGTGCCATGCTTCTCTTATTTTCAACAAAAGTACTTTAAATTTTAGTGATACTTTATCTTATATAGAATTGTTAGGTTTGCACAATTTTATCATTATGAGTGAAAATATACATTTCTATTTCAAAATCTATAAACCTTACGGGTATGTGAGTCAGTTTATGACCAACGATAGGAAAGCAAAGCGTAAAAAGTTTTTAGGAATGTTATACGATTTTCCAGAAAGTACCATGGCTGTAGGGAGATTGGATGAAAAAAGTGAAGGACTGCTTTTTTTAACTACTAACGGAGCCTTTAGCAATACAATAAATAAGGGAAATACTGAAAAAGAATACTACGCACAAGTAGATGGTGTTATGACCAACGAAGCTATGACAACCTTAGAAAAAGGGGTTACTATTACGGTAAATTCCCTAGAATATCTCACAAAACCTTGCAAAGCAAAATTAATTGAGGATCCGGTGCTCCCTAAAACCCATCAAAAAATAAGAGACGACAGGCATGGTCCTACTTCCTGGGTTTCCATTACTGTTACTGAAGGAAAATTTAGACAAGTACGTAAAATGACAGCGGCCGTAGGTTTTGCAACACTTCGGTTGGTTAGAGTGCGCATTGGAACTGAAACTATTGAAGCTATGCAGTCTGGCGATGTAATGCCTTTTCATCCAACTATATCCTTAACAGACCCTCCTTTCTGAAATCTGGCTTAAGGTGTGTAAAAATCCTACTCCTATCAAATGCGCCATTATTTTAATCATCTTCAGTAAGGGAAAAAAAATTATTCACTGGTTTTTTAAATATACTAGATAGCTTTAACGCCAACACAGTGGAGGGCACATATCTATTAGCTTCCATAGAATTTATAGTTTGTCTGGAAACGCCAATTAAAGTTGCAAGTTCTTCTTGAGTAAGGTTAAGAATGGCGCGCTCTACTTTTAATGTGTTCTTCATTATTGCTTCTTTTTGGAAAAATAAAAAAACACCAAATACATAATCAACATAAACCAAAGAATCACAAAATCTCCCAAGTCTTGAAATAATTCCATTTGCTTACCCAACGCAGAAGCTACTACGAAGTTTATTAAGGGCTGGAATAAAATATAGAGCGCAGTTAATAAAAAGGTCATTCCAAAGGATCTAGCTCTCAAATGGTGTACACGTTCATCTTCAAATTCTTCTTTCGAAAGCACCACTATAAATAATGACAGCAAAATAACCTGCCTAATTATATCTTTTAATAGCTCGAATTCTCCCACAAAAAATTTCAGAGAAAGTATACATACCATCGCTACTACAAATAGTCCCCACCCTATTTTTTTCCAGAAATGAGGAAGTTTATAATTCAGTAACTTTTCTAAATTCCTTTCTTCACACTCTCTTATAGACTTTAAACCCATTGTGCTAAATATTAAAAGATTAGTTTGTTTGATATAATGGAAAGTTTAATTTCCTATATGACAAATATACTTTACATTTTTGAATACTTAAAATTTTCAGACTGAAAATTGAAAAAATTATTCCTGAATTACTATAATGGTCGCCTGCTTGCCAGTTAGCAACAACCATTCTTTAGCAGATACCAACCTGCCTTTATCATCATACACCTGTAGTTCGGCTGTATTGGGACCAGATGATCCCTGATTTAAGGCTTGAAACACAATCTTATTAGGTCCTTTTTGAAGCGGCACATCAAATCCATCAAAGCTTCCGTTTAACATCACATCGGCTCTTACTACATCCCCATTTACATAAATTCGGATACGGTCACCATCTACAAATTCGTGATCTCTATATGCTATGTTCACATAGACAGTACCTACCCGTATTTCTCCTAAAAACTGATCATTCCCAAGACCTTCTGCAGCGGCTTTATCCTTTATAAATGCTTTTGGGGTACTGCCACTATTGTAGGTTTTTAGTCCATCACCTTTGGTAATATCAAAGTCTTCTGGCGTTTCTTTACCTAAATTTGTATACTTGTTGGGTGTGTCAATATTGGTAAGACTTGGCTTTTTTGAAGCTGGAAGTGTGATGCCCCTAGGATCTTCTGAAATGATTTCGTCTGCTTCAATTTTAATAGAATTTGGGATATTTCTATCCAACTGCGCTAAGACTGGCAGGGTAGTGAGTATTCCTAAACAGCAAAAAAGGAAATTTTTCATTATGTAATTTTAATTTTTATATTTCAAAAACTGCGCCAAAAGACTTAGTTTTTCAAGACTCTTTTGATCCTGGATTTTCCGGTAGCAGCGTCTCTCAACATTAAAAAATAAATGCCAGCTTGTAAGGTAGCCACATTGGTTATTGTTGTTTGTATAGTTTCTTCTGAAACCGTTATATTCAATTTCTTTCCCTGAATATCGAACAATTGTATTTCAGAAAAGTTTTGTAAACGACTGTGTTGAATGGTGATTGTTTCAGAAAACGGATTTGGAAACACTAAAATTTCAGCGTTTTTGGAACTATCAGAAACCGCTAAAATACCTCCTGTAAAATTTGAAATTTGAAAATCGTCAAAATAAAATCCGTCACCAGGTCTTGCTCCATCCGTAACCATTGCAAAACGAAATTGTACGCTTTCAGCTTCAGAAAAGCCGGAAAGATTAATAGATGCTACGGTCCAGTCTTCATTTTCCTGATAGGTACGCAACGAAAACCAGTCGACACCATTATTGGTAGAAATTTGAAAGGATACACTATCCACTCCAACGAGCGAATGCTTATATGCAAATTGTACCAAGGGTCCTTCTAACCCTATTAAATTGAAAGTTTCATTAAGCTGAAAATAATTTTCTGTATTATTTTCACTATTTGCATTGCTACTATCTCCAAAGCATTGTGCGCCGCTAAAAGAGTCGTCTGTATTTATGCTCCAATTAATTCCAGTTCCACTAGCGGTCCAGTTGGCTGCACCACTTTCGGCATTATCTTTAAAAATGAGTTCTTTCTCACCTACAAATACAGGTATTTCCAGGGTTTCATTAGGAATACCGTCCTGGATTGTGGTCACCGTAATGGTAAAAGCACCTCCTTCAAATTGAGGATCCAGCGAAAACTGAAAAGGCATAGCAGCATTATCCTTTTTCTGCCTTACAGGAATGTTACCAAAACTGTTTGCCGTTGGCGATAGTACACCTGTAGCATCGGTTTGTACTACAACGCTAACGTTGTTTGCCGTAGCTCCTACTCCAATGTTTTTTACTTCAACCACCAACTCAAAACTTTCTCCAGGCGCCACAGTACCTAAAATTTCATACGATTGAACATCCAAATAAGCGCCCGCGATATAAGTCTGGAACATAAACGGGCGCACATTTTCTGCCACTAAATCGAAAATGGTACTTTCTGGTGGCCAAAATCCGTTTCCACCAATCTCTGGGGTCCATCCATACATAGCTTCAGAATGCATATAATCCCTGGTTGTGCCGCAGGAAGTGTACCCTAACATCTGAAAAGTGACTCCATAACTGTACTCATTTTCATCTAAAAAAGCCGAAGCCCATTCAGAATAGATATCGAATGCTGGAGGTGACGTATCAAACCCGTAGGGCATTAAATACGTTCCTGCTGTAGAATGGGTGGAGAAAGCTGTTTTAGGTTGCGTTAATGCCAATACATCTCTAATTGCTTTGGTTTCTGGTTCAGAAAAAGCTGCAAAGCCTCTGTAGATTTCGGAGCAAGGATTTGAACTAGAACAACTATCATCGGTTGCATACCCAAACCCATAATTTCTATTTAAATCTACCCCGAAACAACCTACGATGGTCTGGCTTCGGTTTTTACGCCATAGGCCGCCGCCATCTGGATTTGTAGTCTCATTGTACACGTAACCATCTGGATTTACTACGGGAACAAAATATATTTCCCGATTATCTACTAAAAATTTTACGGAAGTATTTGTCTCATAATTTTCTAACAACCAAAACATATAGTTTATAGTAGTTGCCATAGATAACGGTTCGCGTGCATGATGCAAGGCATCAAAATGAGCAGTAGGTTCTGGTTCGTCTACATCTGGGTTATCACTAATTTTAACCATCCAAATATCCCTGTTCTCTTCCGTAACACCAATACTATTTTTTGCAGTGATTAGATTTGGGTATTTTGTTCTCATCTCATCCAATTTGCTTACAACTTCGTCATACGTATAAAAACCTCCCATAGAACCAAGATCAAAACCCGCTGCAACATTTTCAGATTTTACTGGGTTTGGATTTTTATTTCTATCGGTTTGCTGTAAGGTATTGTAGTATTCTTTGTAATTGGGAATGGTTATTTCTAGAGCATATTTTTCATTTTGAAGTGCCTGTAATTCGGAAGGTGTCACAAAAAAACGAATTCCGTCTTTCCAATTTCCCTGATAATGGTCTATAGCATACCCCTTTTGTACGAGTTCTTGTATTTCTTCGACTGAATTTAAAATAATTTTCACTTCAGAATACATACTAGATTGTCCCAATGCCTGAAAAAACAGCGAAAGCAAGGATATGATAAGAATGAAATATTTCATGTAGCCTATTTATTTTTTTTTATTTCTGACTCGTAAAAACAACAATAACAATATTATCACTGGTAAAACGATATATATAAGAATATCTGCTGTTTTAGTTAAATCTATAGGCGTATTATCGTCTGGATTTGGCAAATTGGTAGGTATTTGAGCTAATGTATTAGTGACAAAAACTACTACTATACTCAATGAAATAAAAAATTTACGGTTCATAGCTAACGAAATTTAGACCCTAAAATACTAAAATCGCACAAAAATGCACTTTTTTTTAACAAATAGTGTTAAGTATTTGGATTTGTCAAATATTGGAGTTACTATGGAGGGTTATTATAATTTAAAATCCTAGAGAATATATGAGACAACTCAAAATTACAAAGCAAGTTACCAACAGGGAAACTAAGTCGTTAAACAGCTATTTGCAAGATGTGAGCAAGATAGACATGATTACTGCCGAAGAGGAAGTAGAGTTAGCGCAAAGAATTAGAACAGGAGATCAACGAGCATTAGACAAGTTGACGCGATCTAATCTTAGGTTTGTAATATCGGTTGCTAAGCAATACCAAAATCAGGGGTTGCGTTTACCAGATCTTATTAATGAAGGAAACGTTGGTTTGGTGAAAGCCGCCAAGCGTTTTGACGAAACCCGTGGTTTCAAATTTATATCGTATGCGGTATGGTGGATTAGACAATCTATCCTCCAAGCGTTAGCAGAACAATCTAGAGTGGTTCGTTTACCTCTTAACAAGATTGGAGATATTAATAAAATTAGAAAAGCATCTATCCATTTAGAGCAAGTGCACGAGCGCAAGCCTTCTGCTGCAGAAATTGCAAAAGAACTGGATATGACTATTTCAAACGTAAAGCAATCGTTAAAAAATGCAAACCGTAGTTTATCTATGGACGCGCCCTTCCAGGAAGGGGAAAACGACAACAACTTATACGATGTGATTAGCTCTGGTGAAACACCAAATCCAGACAAATCCTTAATCCACGAATCTCTTAAAATTGAGATAGACCGTGCTTTAGATACTTTGGCTCCTCGTGAGGCAGATGTGGTAAGACTTAATTTTGGTTTATCCAACCAGCCAGCAATGACGTTGCAGGAAATTGGTGATACGTTCGATTTAAGTAGAGAACGTGTTCGCCAGATTAGGGAGAAAGCCATTAGAAGATTGCGCAAAGAATCTAAGAGCCATATCCTTAAGAAATACCTTGGATAGGCTTTAAATCTCCCCATAACACCCTTGTTTTAAGATTTTCTTATTACAAGGGTGTTTTTTATTTGCCTAATTTTGAAATTAAACCAACTTAAAATTATATATGATCCAAAATGATATTGAAGACGTAGCAAATGAATCTAAAATAGGGGCAACAGACGCCGTATCCAAGCTATGGGACAAACTGGATGGTTGGTTAGATGCTTTAATCTTAAAACTCCCCAACTTTATAATAGCAGTTTTTGTTTTAATACTATTCTATTTTATTGCTCGTGGAGTAAGTAAGCTGGTTAAAAGGCTTATTCTTAGAAAAGTTAAAGAAGAGTCTGTTAAACAAATTATTGGGCAAATGGTTTTTGCCTTAATCATCCTTATAGGATTTTTTGTGGCCTTAGGTGTCATGGATCTTGACAAGGTACTTACCTCTGTTCTTGCGGGTGCTGGTGTAGTAGGTTTAGCAATTGGTTTGGCATTACAGGGAACTTTAAGCAATACTGTGTCAGGATTTATTTTATCGTTTTTGCCTAAAATAAGCATTGGAGATTGGATTGAGACGAATGGTGAAAAAGGGTTTGTGACTGAAATTAACCTTAGAAACGTCACTCTTAAACGTCCAGACAACAACTACACTATTATTCCTAATTCTACTTTTATAGACAATCCATTTACTAATTATACTACTAATAAAAGGTCGAGAATAATCGTAAGCTGCGGTGTAGGGTATGAAAGCGATTTACAAATGGTAGAAGACTTAACCGTAAAGGTAATTGGTGAGGCGTTTAAACAAAATGGAAATGAAGAAATTGAATTTTTCTATACTGAATTTGGAGATAGCTCTATTAACTTTTTAGTTCGTTTTTGGGCAGATTGTGGTAATGGTAAAGAGAATTTTATGCACGAGCACAAGGCCATAAAAACCATCAAGAAACACTTTGATGAAGCAGATATTAACATCCCATTCCCTATACGCACTTTGGATTTTGGGAAGAATAACCTTACGGTTCTTTCAGACAAAAAAGAATAACTTCAACCAAATTGAAAATTATAAAAGACAGCTTCACGGGTGTCTTTTTGTTTTAGAACTCGTTTTATTTTTTGTATCCATACCTCTGTGGTGTACATCTAATTCTCTGCAAGAATAGCAGGCGGGTTATTTTGGGCTAAAACACAAATATTAAAGGAGCATTGCACTAAATTATATTCGAAACTACACCAATAGTTACACGGCGGACGTAAGGTTTCAGAACGTACTAGTTTGCTAAGTATAGAATCTCTTTAGTAGGATACTTAAAATGGATAGCCAATAGCAAAATTAAAAACAGGTTCATCAACTCTAAAATCCAATCGCTCACCTTCTGGTAGTTTAGGGTCATGGAAAGGTGCTGCGAGATCAAAACGAATTACAAACCCCTGAACATCTACTCGTAAACCAAATCCTGCTCCCATTCCCAATTCATTTATGAAGTTAGATGTGAATTTCCCTCCGGGTAAATCTGCATTTTCTTCGGAAATCCAGATATTTCCTGCATCTGCAAAGAGTGCTCCTTTTAAATAGGAAAAAATAGGGAAACGATATTCTATGTTTGCTTCTAGCCGTATATTTCCAATTTGATCGAAAACAGTTCCATTTTCGTTTACATTTCCTG
Organism: Rasiella sp. SM2506; assembly: GCF_050859505.1. GTDB lineage: Bacteria > Bacteroidota > Bacteroidia > Flavobacteriales > Flavobacteriaceae > Marinirhabdus. Next base: position 2,980,072 of record NZ_CP193934.1, read on the forward strand.
CAAATGTTCCCGGCCCTAAAGATCTTATTCGAAAAGCCCTCACACTATAAGGCCCTCCAGCGTAGTATTGTTTAATAAATGGTAATACAGTACTGTTCCCATATGCATATCCGTACCCCCCAAACAACCGTGTAGCAATTACCTGTTCTTTTCCGAAATTATAGTGATAGCGCACATCTGCATCCAATTTTGCATATTGGGCATATTCTGTGCCTATAAATGTTTTAGGCTCGCCTTCTCCTTGCTCTTGTCCAAATAGACCCACCGTATTTCCAGCGATATCAAAAGTACTTCTTAAATAAATTTGATGCTTTTTTTGTGTATCTACCATCCCATTATACGTAAAGGCGTAATTGAGTCCTGCGATAAATTGCTGTTCAAAACTTCTCGCTAGAAATGGATTATCTATTAAAATTTCATCAAACTCTGCCGTAGTATTTGAAAGCTTCGTATAATTTACCGAAATAGGAATAATTTCATGAGTCACATACCTATTGGCGCGCCACGTATAACCAAACTGTGCAGTCCCAGAAAGAAGTGTATATAATTGTCCTCTACTCAAATAATCTATCGCTAAACTTGTTTTGGTTTTTGGGATGTCATATTTAAAAAAGTCACTATTAATTTTTAAAGGAAATAGCAAACGGGGATACACTACCTCGCCTTTTAAACCTAATTGAATACTACTTAATCCGCTTCCACCGCCACCGCCGGCTTGTACTTCATAAGCACCACTTCCAATAATATTAAGGATTTCTCCTCCCTTAAATAAATTTCGGTTTGAGTAGGTTAATTCTATGCCTGGACCTGCAAAATTATTCGATTTAGTTACTGCCTGTAATTCTGCTCTTACGGCTCGTTTATTTAATGGCGACAAATAAATAGTCGCTTCAAGAACTCCAGTGCTATCGGTTTGTAAACTATCTATTTCTTTATACTGAATGTTCACAAATTTATAGGCTCCAATCGTCGATAAACGCCTTGCTGTATTTTTTGAAATTACGGGGTCGTATACCTGTCCTTCTTCTATTAAAACATAGGGATCCAGATATTTCGGTTTAAAAAACGCCTCTTCCTGTATAAAATTCTTCTCTTTAAAACGAACTGTATCCAGCTGAAAACTATCCCGCTGAATAGAGTAATTAGGATGGATATTTACTTTTGTAATCGTATAAGGAAGGATCGCTTTTTCCGGAACATCTTTTTTTAGTTTCAGAAATAAATCGAATTGTTTATTGTCATATTGATTGGTATCTGCTTCAAAAATTAAAAATCCGGGGTTAAAATTATAATAGCCTTTTTGTTTTAAATCGTTATCAATTCGTTCTCTTTCCAGTTTCATATTTGAAAGATCAAAACGCATTCCCGGAACTATTTTTGAACTGGCTACACTGCTCTGCAACTCCCTGTAGATAGGTAGCGGTAGCGTGTCTAGCTCATATTTTTTTAAGAGATATGGCGTGGGAACATCTACAGTATATTTTACAGATGCACTTTTGTGCAGGGTGTCTTCTTCAAATTTTGAAACCGCTTTGCTGTAGAAAAAACCTCTGTTCTCTAGTCTGTTTAACAATAAATTTTCAACTTCATAGGCTTCTACATCACTTCTGTAAACGGGTTGTTCTTCGCCCCATTGTTTATACAACCACTTAGTTAACCAACCTGGTTTTTCCTGTTGCATTTTATAATAGTAAAACAATCCAGGTCGCATCCCTAAAAATTTCGAATTAGGTTCTGGTCTAAACGTTTGTTCCAAAGAAACCTTTAATCCAGCAACATTCTTTATAAGAGAATCTGATGCAATTTCTAAGCTCGCTCCTGTGTATAATAACTCATCGTCAGGAATGTATTTTTCAACACTACAAGAAGCCAAGATGAATACAAATCCAATGATCAAAATGAATTTTAATCCAATATATATATGTGTATGCATATTCAAAATCTAGAATTGTTTTTTATTGGGAGCTGGTTCTTTTTCTTTCAAGCCTTCATTACTATTCTGCTCTTCCAATTTCTTTTTATCTTCTTCTTTTTTTCTTTTTTCTTCTCTTTCAGCTTTCTTTGTTGAGCGCAACAGGGCATCCCATAATTCATCAAACTTATTAAATTCCTGTGTGAAAATTAAAGCCAACCCACTTACAATGGTTTGTCCGTCAATTACATTTTCAAATTGGTTTCTTCTGAATCCTTTTAAACGGTACCGACCATTTTCGGTTAAAATATATTCTAAACTTACATTTCCAATTAATGGGGTGGCTTCATCTGTGGTGCTACTGCCTTGAATATCTACATCACTTCCCACGCTTACAATTAGCCTATCGTTAAATAACTTTTTACGAGCAGCAATCTCCAATTGGGTGCGTTCTTGTGGTGTTTCTCCTTGATAATCTGTATAGCTATCCAATCCAAAATCTAACTCAACTCCTGTATTTCCCAGTAATTTGTCACTAAATAAATTTAATTGATCACTTAGAGCATCATTTAAATTGTCTCTTGCGATGGAAGCGACGCCCCCTCTACTTCCATCATTATTTCCTTCAGGATAAAAACGGCTTAATACAAGTAATGAAAAAACTTGACGGTTTAATTCGCCATCCTGCTGATTAATTTGTTGCACACGGCCATACACTTGTCCGCCAATGGCTCCTTGCTCATCTTCCGGCATATCCAATTCAAAATTAATCACTGGTTTTGTTAATTCCCCATCTACATTAAGATATACATAAAACGGCAACACTTGTCTAAATCGTTGCTGCTCTTGTGGACTCAAACTTGACGTGCCTCCTCCAGCCATTAAAGGCGACGCAGAGGCTTCTACCTCATACACAGCACGTACATCAAGGTTTGCATCAAAGGGGTCGCCAGCCCAGCTTACACGGCTACTAGGATCTAATAGGAATTTTCGTTTCACTAAATTATAAAGGCTCATTTCGTAATGCCCGCCGCTCACATCATACGCACCGGTTAAAGTCATACGGCCATTTGGATTCATGGTAAATACAAAATCTCCTTTTCCGTAGACATTAAAATTGTCGCCAGTATTTTCATCTATCACAATTGTCACTTTAGCAGCATCGCCTACACGTATGAAGGCTTTAATATCAAAACCGGCAAAGGTTGCTGTTTGTTCTTCCTGGCGTGTTAAAATCGCATCTGGGTTTTCCCGGTTTACAAATATGACAATGCCGTCACGTTCTTCCAGATTTACAGTAGCAGAAGGCATTACGTAAGTTATATTCGTATTTTCGTCAATACTTGCGTCAATAGTTACAATTGGAATTTGTAGATCTCCCTTTATAGAAGCCTTTGCATTAAACTGAGCCTGTCCATACACTAAATCATTATCTTCCTTGGTAGCATTTATTACCTGGAATTGATTGGCTACTATATTTAAATCGAATGTTGGATTCACCAAACTTTCAGTTCCTACACTTCCGTCTACGATTAAAGTATTACCGTTTTCATCTTGTACTGTAAAATTCGACATCCTCAAACCTTCGTTCGTAATACGTAAGGTTTCTGAGGGCAATAAAAAACCTGCATTTAGTGCGGCTATTTTAAAGCCTGCTTGCTTAAAATTTAAAGAACCATCATATTTTGCATCTGTAATAGAGCCGTTAATGTTAAATGTCCCGCTGAAGCTCCCTTTCGTTTCTTTTATAGTACCGAGTGAAAAACCTTCCAGCGCACTCATATTAAATGTATTGATATTTAAATCCAGGTTTATTTGTCCTGCTTCATCATTTGCTAAATAATCTCCCGTAATAGCAAGATCTATTTCGCCACCACTTAGCAAAGCCTTAAAATCGTATGTATTTCCACCCACAGCATTTGCATCAACTGCTAGCGTGCCTAAAGCGACGTCTAGCATTTTTAATCGGGAAATATCAAAATCTGCTACAATGCCTGTGTTACCAAAAGGTTCTTCCACGATTACTTGCCCTGTTAAAGTACCTTCGGCAAATTGCTCTTTTGGATTTAGGTAGTTTAAAATCTCTGCCAACTCAAAGTTTTTAAAATTAACTGCTACGTGGTCTTTAGAACGTGGTAAATCGTCTACAAAAGCCACCGATTGTTCTCCATTGCTGAAATTAAAATCATTGAAATCGAACTTTTTATCTGTGATAATAATCTCATTAGTATCGGGAGTTTGCCACTTTTGTTTTTGAATTAGCAGCGAATCTGGCAAAATATGAAAACGCAAGCGGTCACTATTACCCGTGGTTTTGGAACTTATCTGAATCATTTTCTCTTTATCTTCAAAAGCAATAAAGTCGAGATTTAATTCATTATTAGTTTGTTTTCCTTTAAAAATAGTTCGTTGGATATTTAGTGGACCAGCGACTATATTTTTAAAGCCAAGGTTAAAATCAATCGCATCTGCATCTGTGTCCATGGTAAAGACGAGACTATCCAATTCCATCCCGCTATAATTAATATGGGGTGCAGTAATAGAAGCTTTTAATTTTCTTTTCTTTTGTTGAAAAGCAACATCAATAGAAACCGTATCAAGGTCTTTTAAATTCACTAAGAACACTTCATTCAAAATTGGTGCTTGCCGTATGGTTGACTTTACATACAAATTTACAGGAGCTGCCAGCGTATCTGAAACTGTAACATCTCTATAAAAATAACTAAAGATATGTTCCTGCAATGCTTTTGAGAATTGCTGCGGATTGCTATTAGATTCCAGTGTGAGATTAAGTAACTTATTATCTACCCAAATTGAAGTTGTATCCTTGCGAATGTGCGCGGTTGCCAATACGTCTCCCAGCAAATATGTTTTGTCGTCGTACACAAAAACACCATCACCAATGGTAGAAACTACATCAAAATCGTCTAGATTTCCTTTAAAATCTGCGGCTATTTTTAATCCGGTTCGCACGTTTCGCTTCATTACTCCCAACGCTTGTAAGTCTGCCCCTATGACATCTAAATAAATAGATGCTTTTGTAGCAACACTATCCAATAAAATTTCAGAAGAGAGATCGATATTTAGATTTTCGTCTTTATATTTTGATTTGAGTTCTCCTTCGCCATTTTTAAAATTTCCTTCCAGTTTTAAGTCTTTAATGGCATAATCCCTAAATGAAAAATCTGTTACAACGGCTTCTAATGTTGCATCCAATGTGTTGATAGAACTTCCAGAGCCTCTTGTGTCAACGGTTAAACTTAGTTTTCCTATTTCAGCATTTTGCATTAATGCGCCTATATTGTAATGGTCAATCTTTAGGTTTGCATCAAAAATAATATTGTTTGTAAAATCAAAGTTTCCCTTCAATGTGGCAATACCCTGAGAGGTTGTTACCATAGCATCTGTTTTCACAGCATTTAAATTTCCGAAGAGGTTTCCTTTTAATTCTATAACTTCTGGGAGGTTAACGCCTATTTCTTCTTCACTTACAAATTTCAGTACGTCTCCTTTTATGGTGTTTGCTTTAAAGCGCGGAACTTCAAAAGCTAAATTATCTGGATCTGTTGCATTTTTTATCAGGGCATTTGCTGAGATCTTTGTTGTTTTACCCCATTGTACGGTTGCATTCGGAATAGTAATAGCGCTTAAAACTCCATGTGCTTTTAGGTTTCCGGTGAGCAGCTTTTTACTTAGTGTAGCCAAGTATTCGTTTTCTCGTAATGAGGGTTGAAATTGGAATATTTCGGCTATATCCAACTGGAAACTTGGAATATTTGCATCCAAGCTCGAGTTTTCTGGCTGCTCAATGAGTGCTTTTATACTTGGATACTTAGCTTTTAAACTACCGTTAGTAATGCGATTTTGATTAAGTATTACATGAACCGATGTAATAGAAGTGTTGCTGTCTGTAATTTTTGCATCGAAGCCAAGATTTTTAAGTTGAAATCCAGAACCTTCTTTAAAGGTAGTATTTTCAATAATTGCCGTCAAAGCTTTATCACCTAACCCAATATTTGAAGCCTTTATAGTAAGGTCATTTAATTGCAGGATATTAGGATTAAACGTTCCCTTTTTAACTTTTGCATTCGCAACGCGATAGGTAATGTTTGAATTTTCAATCTCGAATGCTGGAATAGTAAACCGTATATCGGGCCACTCAAAACGTATTATATCTTCTTTCACGTCTTCAATAACTTCGGTTACTTTATCTGTTAGGGCATTATCTTCAAATTCTGTATTTATGAGGATACTGCTATTTGAAAGATACATTTCATCCAACTCAAAAGTACTTGTGGTTAAATCGATATTTGGTAATGCTACCGAGAATTCCTGAATATCAAGTTCTGCTGCAATTCGTTCGGTATAGGCTTTATAGGATGCTTTTGTATTTTTTATGGTGAGTTTATTTGCACTAAGAATTGGGAGAGGTACAGGTGCTCCATTAGGATCTAGAGGTATTGGAAGTTGAAAATAGCTAATAGTTGCGTTTTCAACCAACAGCTCATCTGCCCGGAAAATCATCTTCTCCAGATCTGTTGTTTCCATGTCAGCTTCGAGGTGACCTACTACAAATTTGCTTTCAATGCCGAGTACAGCATCGTTAAAATCTATAGCAATATCATCTAGTGTTACCTCGCCAATACTAATTTCCAGAGGTGTTTGCGATGTATCCAATGCTTGTGGCTCGCTCGTTTCAGTTACAAAAGCATCTATAAGAAACTGGAAATTATATCCGGTAATAGTATCTTCTCTATGGATATTTGCTCGCAGGCCTTTCCAGTGTATTGCATCTACTCCTATGCCACTCCCTTTAATAATAGGCCATAATGGAATATCTGCCTCCAGTGACTTTGAATATACTAAAGTATCGCCATTTTTATCTTCAAGAAATAAGCCTTCAAGTATGATATCGCCATCAAATCCTACAAAAGCACGCTCCAGTGTTACTTTTGTATTTGTTTTATCTGAAACATAGGTAACAGCTCTCTCTACAATAATAGATTGTCCCCATTCACTTCGAATAAAAGCAACCAATAACAATAAAAAAATAAGAATACCCAGCACACAGCGCGCGATAATACGCAACCAGCGAAAGCGCTTTTTTGTTTTTGGCGGGGTTTTCTTTATGACAGGTTTTTCGGTGCTCAACGCGTGGGACGTATTTTATGTAAAAGTATAAGAATCTTACCTAAGATTAGTAACTGAGATACTGTAGTTACTAGCATTTTTAATAAAAGTTTGTTAAAGTAGGTAAAGGAAACTTAAAAAGTAAGCTAAAGTAATTAAGATTTGTTTTAAACCAGCCATCATAGTTTTCATTAATATATATCGCACTGTTATAGAGTTTTGTGGAAAAACTTAAATCATGCTCAAACTTACATATTATCTGAAACATAGTTAAGTAATTCTTTTTGTATATATTCCTTTAATCTTGTTTTCTGTTCGGTATTTCGTTTAATATAGAAGTAATATTTTTGAAAGTATCCACCTATAAATCTTTTGGTGTCGTCCATTGTAAATTTCTGTATCCAGTATATCCAATCATCGAGGCTTCCCCAACTATTTATATCTTCAAGTAGGTCTTCTAGGTTACTTCCATAATGACCTTTAATATCATCAAGGATCATATCAAAGAAAACTTCTTCAAGATTTTGTTTAGGTTTCTTATCACGACTTGGTTTAGACCCAATAACTGATTTACCTTCATTGAAACTTTTTAGATATCTCATGTAGTATATATAAATTGTCTGAGTATCTTTATTTTCATGAAGGAACTCAACAAACTTTTGAATGATATATACAGACATCCGATTTCATTTAAGAATATGGAGATGCAACTCAAAGGGGTTCATTTATCAGATGATATGATTGTTGATAGTGATGATACAATGGTTTTGATTGACTATAAGTTCAATAGGTTTATTATAAAGGAAAATGTTTGGGAAATTGGTGTTGATGTAAAGAATCGAGATAGTGATACTATTTATGATTATAAAGTCAATAACCAAGAGCATCTTCAAGAAAGGGTATATAAGTTATTAATCAAAGTTTCTGGTGTAGATGGTGTTCTCAGGAAGATAAATGTATGAGGTATTTAAACTTTTGATAATGAAGGTGATATAATACTATATATGGTATAAATGTTGTATAATATTTGTTTTATACAACATTGTGTATTATATTTGTAAAACGAAAAAGAGTGCAGTCCGCTAAAACATACACTCCTTCTCTCTAATCAACGCTTATAGTAATTTTCATCCTATAAGTCCAGCTATAATAATAGCCCACGATATGATGGATCTCACAATCCATTCATATTTAACCCATATCTCTCTGAGAGATTTAGGGTTTCGGTTCTCACCTTTCATAATCATTCATAACTCCCTTTTCAATAAGAAATGAACGTTATTCATAGCGTGGTTTTGAACCGACGCGAATATACTAAATTTTTAGCATACTCGCAAATTTAACACTTATTATTTTGTAGATTGGAAATATTTATGTAATTGGGCGATTATTTCATACATTTAATCACTCTATAATCTACCCATTCTTAATCTCTTTATTTGTTTTATTGCCAAACTCCCTTAATAAGTCATTCGCTTTCTTAGTAAGATCTTCTTTCATTTTACTACTATCAATCTGAGTATCTGTTTTACTTTCGTTAAGTAGGTCGGATGCTTTTCTTGAAACCTTATCACTTACATTCTTAATTTCAGTTTCATAACTTTCTAAAAAAGATTGAAGCCCTCCAAGAGTTCCTTTTGTTCTTGTTGATCTAACTTTCGTTGATGATATTATACCCTTAGAGTAAGTTTCCAACTCTTGTAGGTATTCCTTGTGTGATTTCATTTTATTATTTTATTTAAGGTGATTATTAAACTTAGTAATGACATTATGGTATAAAGAAAAAATAATGAAACGATGGACTATTCAAAAATTTTAGAATTATACCAAGGTAAATTGGATAAGGTGGCTGCCGCAATTAAATTGATTGACGAAAACAGTATCTTGTTAAAAGAATATGGTATCGAATTATCTTTTACCAAAATCAATTGAATCACTAAACTCTTTACAACAAAAGTGGGTTTTTTCAACTTTGATTTTACCTTTGGAGTTAGAAGAAACTATGATAGTTCCTTTTGAATTTACTCCGTGATTAGGACACACTTCTTTCTTCAAAGAAGGTTTAATTTCATCAATAAAAAGATCAATCACAAAATTTACATCAGCGTTCATTAAATCGTCACCCATTCCTGACTTCATATAACCTTGTGTCTCTAACTTTTTAGTTTTAATAGTAATATACATAGACTTACATTTTTGGTAAATCTACATCGATATTATTGATTTATATGGAGTTATAGGGTTGAGTTCTCAACACGGTTATTCACATGAGAAAAGTTAATATATACCCTATGGGAAGAATTAAAAAATATGGTGAATTCATTGTTGAAAACATTGAAGAAAGAAAGCCAACTCTAAAATTAATAAAAGACATTTTAAATAAATATTATATTGATAATATCGAAAAATATTCTAAAAAATTAGAGGGAGAAATCGTATTCGGTAATGGTGAAAATTGTTGCTATTTTATAAGTTTAGAGTGGAGTAATACTTTTGGATCTTGGAAACTTGAATGGGAATATTATTATAATGGTAATAAAGAACATGATTCTCAACCTTTGTATATGTTAATGGAAAGTGAATTAAAATCATTATATAAGTTGATTATAAGGGTTTTATCCGATTATGAAAATATCATAAAGAAAATCAACCAATCTTAATTAATAACTCAAAAACTCCTGATACTCCTCTTCTGACTTTCTGTTGCGTCCAAAAGTTTCATTATCACTCAACATAAAGTTCCACCACTTATCTTTCATATTACTATCATCTTTCAAGATTTCCAACATCAAAAAGTAGTTCAAATAGTTCTGTAAATACTTCGTAGATACCGAAGAAAAATTCTCCTTTATCCACCTCTTCAATCGACCAGCAAAATTGTTCAAGTTATTGACATGAAATTGTCTGTCAATCGGATGAACTTTCTCTTTTGATTTAAATGTAACATGATCAAATCCTAACACATCAAAGAATTTTACCAACGCTCTCGACTTGTCCGATACAATAATATTCTCATCACCAAATTTCGATAAATCCATCTCTCTGTAAAGATTTTCAGTAGTAATCTTACCAAGACTAACCAATTTCAAATCAACCGTCTTATACCTATCCAAACTGAACATAACAGACACTTGATGTTTGTTATTAACACCTTGTGTTCTCTTTGGTAACTTCTTAAAATCATTTACCCGTCCTTTCTGATTGAATCTGTAAAACACATCATCGGTTTCAACTATTCCCTTAAATTTCTTGGTAAATATCTTACTGAAACTACTCAATACTTTGTGTCTCCAATCAAACACAGTTTTCATACAAACTCCAACTTCCTTCGATATTTGTCTGATGCTATTTCCCTCAAACATCTGTTCTATAAATTCTCTGAACTCTTCCGTCTTTTGAATATTATGGATCGATGTTCCTGTTAATTCGTTGAAAGTCTTATTACAATCTCTACACTTGAACCTTGAACCGCCATTGATATACTTTCCGTGTTTGTATAATTTCTTACAACCACAATGAGGACATTCGGTTGGGGTTTCTTTATGATTTAATATCGGTCTTGAATCAATAACTTGTTTTGACAAAAGACTTATTAGTTCCTGTTGTTTTCTGTAAGATAACTTCTTAAAATCTGCTGATAAATCTTGAAAATTCATATTTTTAATTTTACTGGATATTAGCTAATATCCAGAGAATACTGGTGATACGGGAATTTAAAGCGCTAAATTTGCGCTAAAATTCTATTAGTTATATCTTACAGTTTTAAAAAGTTGCATTTTTAATACAAATAATATATGAGCATCAACATTCCAGATAGTCTTCCGAAACTTTTGATCCTATTAGGGATTATTGGAGTTGCTTTTGGAATTTTTATAGATAAAGAACTATCAGAAAAATATTCTTCTCGTTTTGATAAATACGATAAAATTCAAGACTCGGTAGTATTGAGGACATTTACGATAGAATTAGAAAGGGAAAAGTTACTCCAACGATCAGAGGAGTTATCTGAAACATATAAAGTTGAAAACCCAATTGTTTATTATGTGGATTCATCCATGGTATTTACCAGAACTTTTTCAGGTAATAAAGACAAAAAAATTGTTACCGATTCACTTGACCAATATTGGGATAGTTATGTAGAGAAAAAAGCAGCACTAAAAATCCTCACGAAAAGACAAGAAATTGAATTAGAAAACCTTAAAGAAAAAGAAGAAATCATAGATGGTAAAAAAGATTTTTATGGAGCTTTTTTAGGAATAGGATTTATCTTATTCATTCTCGGAATATCAACTTGGATATTTGATAACATTACTCCCGTTGAAAAACCAATTAAACAAAATGAAAAAATATATAGGTATTGCCAGAGTTGTGGATATAACTTTAATTCAATGAAGCCATACGGAACAGAAAAAAATAAATCAAAAAGTAACGCTTTCTGTAAAGACTGTTATAAGAAAGGGAAATTTACAGAACCCAACTTAACGAAAAAAGAGTTTTTGGAAATTAAAAAGAAAGAAGTTAAAAAGAAATGGTGGTTATCTAAAAAACTTTTGATGACCAGATTCAAAAACCTTGAACGATGGAATAAAAACGATTACTTTTAATCAATTCCACAAAACTCTATAACAGTGCGATATATATTAAACACCTAAACATTCCATTTTAGTTTTCTTGGATGAAAAATAATCTCTGGTAAAAATGAAATATTATTTTCAAAAGCTACTTCCCATTTCTTGGTATTTTCACATCGTATCCATAGCACTAGAGATGGTTTAAAAATTTCAGCGTGTTTTCCGTGTAATAATTATACAGAATACCTTCATTTTTATGAATTCTACACAAACACATCCCGTTTTAACAAAACTGTCACATTTGTTAACTATTTTTTTTGAGAATCCCCAACCTATATTTGCTTCAGAATTAAAAACATAACAAACCTAAAACTAAATACCATGAAAAAATCAATTGCATTAGCACTATTCTCAGGAGCTATTTTATTTACCTCTTGCGTTTCTAAAAAAAAGTATGTAGAATTGGAAGGACAATATAATGATACCCGTTCTAGTTTAGCAAAAACCCAACTTGAAAAAGAAGAAGCCGAAACAAAATTGGCCAAAATTGAGGATCGTGTAGCAAGTTACAATCAAAAAATCCAGTCGTTAACCGACAGTAACAACGATAGATTACAACAATTTGAAGGGGTTGTGTTATCACAAAACGACAAGGACAAAATGAAAGCTGCCTTGGCAAATGTAGATCCAGCAGAACTTGCTGCAGCTACAACCCTAAAAGATAGTATGAATCTAATTATTTCACACAATCTAAAAAAGAATCTAGATTCCAGCTTAATTGCTGAAGGTGAAGAAGACGATATACAAATTAACATAGACGAGACGGTTGTGATGATTACTATTTCGGATAAATTATTATTTAACTCCGGAAGTTATAAAGTAAATCCAAAAGCAAATCCATTATTAGAACGTTTGGCAAATGTAATTAATAGTGAGCCTGCACTTGAAGTAATGGTAGAGGGGCATACAGATGCTCAAACTGTAAAATCTGGTTCTTATATTAAAGATAACTGGGATTTAAGTGTTGAACGTTCTACCGCTGTAATTAGAACATTGCAAGAAAAGTACGGCGTAGCTCCAGAAAAATTGATTGCCGCTGGACGTAGCAGCTTTCACCCACTTACAGAAAATGATAGTAAAGAAGGTCGTGCTACCAATAGACGTACACGTATTGTAATACTTCCTAACTTAGATAAATTTTTGGCCCTACTTTCTGCCAATTAATAAACTGAAAGTAAACAACTATGTAAATGCAACGCTCCGTGATAGAGCGTTGCATTTTTCTTTGGTATATTCACTTCGCAAAAAATCTTTAGTATCCCCCTTTATGAAACTAGAAAATTCTGAATTCAGTAAAGATTGCTTATTGAAAATTTCCGAACCCTTTGGAAATTTTTATATTTTTAATACATTTATAGTTAGTGAAATAACCGAAGGTGTTCATTTTGATTGGGAGAAAGCACAGAGCTTAATTGAAAAGGTCCACACGTTTTTTGGATCTAGCGATAGTAAGATTAATTATATATCCAATCGAATAAATTCATATTCTGTAAATGCTCAGGATTGGCTCAAATTTTATAAAGAGCGTCATACGGTCGCACGTGTAGCTATAGTTGCGTATGAAGAAAAGGGCCTTTTAAGTATTCAAATAGAAAAAATATTTACCAAATCTACCTACCAAACCTTCAATTCCCTAGAAGATGCCATTGATTGGGTATCTTCGAAATAAATCATCACTTTTTTAGGAAATGCGTTTCTGTTGTATTTTTTTCATTACATTTATTTCGAGTAAGCACATGAAAACTTTTACGCAAAGGTTGTACCTCATTTAAAATTTAAGACTATGAAAAAACTGGTACTCCCTCACGGCGAAATAGAACTACACCAAAACTATGCTATCCTTCGAATCTTTAAGAATGAACACGTATGCCTGAAAAAAGCAAAAGATACTTTTAAAGAATTAAAATCTTTTTTTAATTCTGAAAATTTTGTTCTTATCGCTCATAGAACTCAAAACTATACCATAGATAAAGAAGTTTTTGAAAAGGCTACTTTAAAAAATTTTATAGGTTTTGGCATTGTGTCTAATCACCCCAAAGCTCGCGAAAGAGCCATGGAAGAACAGAATCATTTCAATAGAAATTTCGCTTTTTTTGAAGAGCTACAAGAAGCTGTCGATTGGTCTAGAACCTTTTTTTAAAAGAAGCTATTATTTCTTCGCACTAGGAGGTACCGTTGGTCTTACTTCAATTTTACTTGGTAGCGTTCTGGGGTGCATTTGTAATAAATCTACCACCAACTTACCTATATCTTCTATTTGTATCTTCCAAGCACCTTCTTCAGTAGGTTCGTTACCATTAAAATGGGTAGAGACACTTCCTGGCATAATAGTACTTACTTTAATTTCATGTTTTCTAAGGTCTAACATTGCCGCTTGTGTAAAGCCTGTTACACCAAATTTACTAGCATTATAGGCAGTTCCCCCTTCGAAAAAATTGGTTCCCGCCAGGCTGGAAATAGAAATAAAATATCCTTTGGTTTCTTTTAAAGCATTTACGGAAGATTTTAAAGAATAAAATGCTCCGGTTAAATTAGTATCTATCACTTCATTCCAGTGCTTTATACTCATGTCTTCTATACTACCAAAATGTCCTAAACCTGCATTGGCAATTACCACGTTAAGTTTTCCAAATTCATTTACAGTAGCCTTAACAGCTTGTTCCTGGCTCTCATAAGAACGTACATCTGCTGCTATTCCAATAGCGTGGGCATTAGTCTCACTTTTTTTATTTAGCATTTTCGCAGCTTCATCTGCAGCATCTTGACTTCGGCTGGTAATAGCAACACTCACACCTTGTTTAAGGAGTGCTTCTGCTATTCCATATCCTATTCCTTTGGTGCCTCCTGTAATTAAGGCTACTTTTCCTTGTATATTTTGCATGAGTTTCTTTTTTCGTAAAGTTACAGTTTGAAAGTATCAGGAAGTATTAAATAATCCTTAATTTTAAAAACGAGAACTTCAAAATTATCACTATTCTTCAAAATGAAACGATTACAATTCTATCTACTTTTAATTTTTTTAAACCTCCCTTTCTTCGGAATTACACAAGAACTGGTAAATATTGCCGAGTACCCTTCAGAATTTGAATACGAAGTCCGGTATGCCACGCCAGACAATTTTATTGGTGAAACACTCTATGATTGTTCCGTATGTCTCTTGCAACCTGAAGTTGCTAAAGCGCTTCTGGAAGCCAACCAATACTTTTGTGAAAAAGGCTATCGCATAAAATTGTACGACTGTTACCGTCCCCTAGATGTTCAAAAACAAATGTGGAAAAAAGTACCCCGCCCCACTTATGTAGCCAATCCTTATGGTCGTGGGAGTATTCATAATAAAGGTGCTGCTGTGGACATTACGCTCGTAACGCTGGAAGGTTGCTATATGGAAATGGGAAGTGACTATGATTTCTTCGGAAGAGAGAGCCACATAGATAATTTTAACTTTAGCAAGGAAATTTTAGCGAACCGAAAATTATTGAGAGAAGGCATGAAAAAATTCGGGTTTGGAACGGTACGCACCGAATGGTGGCATTACAGTTACCGTAAAAACTGGAGCTTTCCAACACTAAACGAACCTTTGCCCTGTAATTAAGAAGTACTCAAATTATTGTCTGGCGGATCAGATTTTAAACGAAGTGGGATATCTTTTTGACCTCCGTATAATTTAATTTCAGTAATATCTCCAGGCATTATAAATTCTGCTGCAATAAACGCCTCTTTTACTTCTTTTATAATTTTACCTCGTAATTGTCTGGAAGCCCTTCTATAATCTACCGTATGTATCCAAAAGAAAACTTTTAGATTTACCGTACTGGCAGCCAATTCGTTTTCAATAACAAAATTTTCGTGCGTTTCATCATGAACAATTTCGGTATTCGTATTAAGAATTTCCATAATAATTTCCTTCCCCTTTTCAATATCATCTTCATAGCCTATTCCCACAACAAATTCAACTCTATAAAACCCATCTGCGGTATAATTCTCCACTGGTTTTGTGAGTACATCGCTATTAGGAATATAAATATCCCGTCCATCTGTTGTTTTAATATGAGTGTACCTAAAATTAAGCGCCATCACCTTCCCGAAGTGACTATCTACCATAATGGTATCGTTTACTCCAAAGGGTCTATTAAATGCTAAAATAATACCTGCCAAAAAATTCTTGCCAATATCCTGAAATGCAAATCCCAAAACAATAGCTGCACCGCCAGCAGCCGTTAAAATACCCGTTGCGACTCCTCGTAAGCCTGCTACATCCAGCGCTATCATAATCGTAATAAGAATAAGAATAATTTTTACCGCCTGCGTTAAAAACTTTGCCATTAAAGGATCTTGCGCTTTTTTCATGATTCTCCTTCTGAAAAAGCTTGTGATGAGTTGGGCAATTAAAATCCCCGCGACTATTACAAAAATTCCCATGGCAATTCTTGGCAACAAATTCAAAAACTTGTCATAGTAATTTTCGGCAGCATTAATAATGGTATCGGTAGAAGATTGTATCAGTGGAATCATATATTTCGTTATAATTTTAAAGATACAACAACCTCGTATCTTACAAACAACTCTTAATAAAACTTTTTGAAATTGTGGCTGTGCGTTGCAGTTGTTCTATCTTTGCACAAAATCTTTCACTCTTGGATACTTCAGTAAAAACATTTAAAATTATAAGCACGCTAGAAGCTATTTCTTTTTTGGTATTGCTGTGTATTGCAATGCCTTTAAAGTACATTTGGGATATGCCAGAGATGGTTCGTTTTGTAGGAATGGCGCACGGAATCTTATTTATTGCATACATTATTGGCGCTTATTTTATGAAAGAGAAATTAAAATGGTCTTGGGGAACACTAGCTATTGTAATGCTGTGCTCCGTTTTGCCGTTGGGCCCATTTTATGCTGAACGTAAATACCTATAAATGGAAAGAGATACACTAAATCTTTATGCATGTTTGCTGCGCGAATACCTTCTCGAATTAGGGATGGGAGAAACCTGGGCAGCTATCTTAAATGTTACCGTAAATGCAATTATTATTGCTGTGCTGGCTACTTTTTTGGATATTTTGTGTAGAAAAGTTATTGTGCAACTGTTTAAGGCCTTTAGCGATAAGACTACAACTAGCTTTGATAATTTTTTGGTGAAGAGTAATTTTCCCAGATTCATTGCTCATTTTATACCCTTAGGAATTGTATGGTATCTCATACCGTCTATTTTTCAGGATTTTCCGTATGTAGAAAGTGGTATGCACAAAATTGCTCAGCTGTATCTAGTATTACTGTGTATTTTAGTTTTCAGAAGTATTTTACGAACTACCAATAATTTTCTACGCCACAGTAAGGAAAAATATAGCGATAAGCCCTTAGAAAGTTACTCTCAGGTCTTAATGATTTTCGCATGGAGTGTTGGTGTATTTTTGCTAGTTAATATTTTAACAGACTTTAGTTTAAAAAGTCTCACTACGCTTGGAGCTTTTTCTGCAGTTTTATTGCTAATCTTCAAAGACACTATTCTTGGATTTGTTGCGAGTATTCAGGTTTCAGTAAACGATATAGTGCGTATAGGCGATTGGATTACCTTCAGCAAATTTGGTGCAGACGGATACGTGACCGAAATTAATCTGGCCACCTTCCGGGTTCAAAACTTTGATAATACGTTCACAACCATTCCTACCTATAGCTTAATTTCAGACTCCTTCCAGAACTGGCGTGGCATGCAGGAATCTGAAGGGCGACGTATAAAACGATCCATTTTTATAAAGCAGAACACCATAAAATTTCTTACGGAAGAAGAGATTGAAAATTTGAAAAAAATTCAGCTTATTGCACCTTACATCGAGCATCGTGAGAAAGACGTCAATAAATATAACAGGCTTACGGAAGCCGATAGATCCCTGTCTATTAATGGTAGAAACCAGACCAATTTGGGGATTTTCAGAAAATATGCAGATGCATTCTTACACGAAAATCCAGCTATTAATAAAGATCAATTTTTAATGGTGCGTCACCTTGCGCCAACCGACAAAGGAATTCCAATAGAGATTTTCTGTTTTAGTTACGATAAGACTTGGGAAAACTACGAACACATTCAAGCCGATATTTTTGACCATCTTATTGCTGCCGTTCCTTACTTTGGCCTGGAAATTTTTGAATCTCCTACCGGGAAGGATTTAGCTAAAATTTCCTTAAACAGTTAAGATACTTTCGACGCTGATTATATCTTTACGTAAACCAACCTCATTTTGAAACTAAAATTATTTCTTCAGCTATTTGCAGGCCTTGCGATTGTATTAACTCTTTTGCCGTTATTGGCAATAGATTATTGGTGGATTAGGGTTTTCGATTTTCCACACATTCAATTAACCATTCTTACATTTACAGCATTTATAACCTATTTTATGCGGTTTAAAATAAAAGAATGGAAGGATTATATATTTGTAACAGCGCTAATAGCGTGCTTAGGTTTTCAGTATTCAAAAATACACGCCTACACACCCTATGCCAAAGAGGAAGCAAAAAGTAGCTCTACAAACTATCAAGGCGAACTCCTCAAGCTTTATACTGCCAATGTGTATCAAAAAAATAAAAAACCGGAAAAACTTCAGCAAGAAATTATTGCTAGAGATGCAGATATTCTACTGTTTCTGGAGGCTCACAAACCGTGGCAAAATAAAATTCTGGAAGTGTTGCCAACTTCCTATACTTATAAAGTTGAAGTGCCTCTGGATAACACCTATGGGATGTTACTTTATTCCAAGCTTGAGCTAGTGAATCCACAAGTTAGATATTTGGTAGATGATAGTATTCCATCTATTGCGACCAAAGTAATTCTGCGATCTGGAGATACAGTGCAAATGTATAACATTCACCCTACGCCACCCATGCCGCAGCACAATCCAACTTCCTCAGATCGTGATGCAGAAATGATGAAAATTGCCAACATGAGCAGGGAATCTAAATATCCTGTGTTGGTTTTGGGTGATTTTAACGATGTTGCCTGGTCTGCAACAACAAGTTTATTCCATAATGTAGGAGAACTATTGGACCCTAGAAAAGGGCGTGGTTTTTTTAACACGTTTAGTGCAAAAAGTACTTTTATGCGATGGCCCTTAGATCACGTTTTTATCTCTTCGGAATTTAGGGTAAAGCATATAGAAGTAGGTTCAGATATAAATTCAGATCATTTTCCTACCTATACCGAATTAAGTTTTGAGCCTTCCCTAAAAGATGAGCAAAAACCTAAAAAGCCTACCGAAAAAGAGCTGAAACGTGCTAAAGAACAAGCAAATGGCGTGGAAAAATTTGAATTGGATTACTAAAATAACGTCTTAGGATCGTCCATCTGTGGGATATGCAGTGAAGTTCCAAAACGTTCATTCGCCTTTTTAATAAAGTGTGCCGAAAGTAACGGCGATGCCTTCTCCAAATTCTGATGTACAAAAAAGTAAATATCCTGAAGCCCTTGCTCTATCCAAAGTGCCAACCTATCAATCCAATCGTCCAAACGTGTATAATCGCTTTCGTGGTTAGCTCCATTGTACCGTATAAATGCTGAAGGCGACGTCATACGCATATGCAACAAATCTCTTCTTCCTGCACTATCTACGAGTATATTTGTAACTTTATATTTCTCTAAAATATCGTACAATTCAGTAGCAACAGTTGTATCATTAAACCAATCTGTATGCCTAAACTCAATGGCTATGCGCATGTCTTTAGGAATGGCTTCGAAAAAATGGGGCAACCTGTCTATATCCTTAGGAGAAAAATTGTTGTGTAACTGTACAAAAGGCATTGCTAACTTTTCTTTCAAATTGGAAGCGTTTAGTATATATTCATTCAAATAATTTTCAAAATCGTTTAAGCGCTTCCAGTGCGTAACGCCTTGAAATACCTTCGGAAAAAACCGAAAATCTGCCGGAGTCTTTTCATACCAACCTGCAAAGACATCTGCAGGGAAAATTCTGTAGAAGGTTGCGTTTAACTCAATGCTATTAAATTGCGTCGAATAATACGCTAATTCATCTTTGGTACCACGCGGATAAAATCCTTTTAGATCGGCTCGGTTCCATTTGGCACAGCCTACGTAAAGGTTTGGTTTAGTTGCTTTCTTATAATTTTCTAACAGCTTTTTAGTATCAGGATGGTCTGGTGGCAATGTAAAATCTATGTCGGCAGGATTGTCTACTTTTCCAAAATTCATAATTTGTGGTTCTTTTCAGTAAAGATAAACATTCAAAAAATGTTAAATTCAAAAAAAAATATTACGGCCTTGTAACAAAAAACACTTGTGAGAGTCTTACCTTTACGATAAACCTTAATAATATTAAAAATGAAAACATTAAAAACACTAATCATCGCTTTACTTGTGGTAGCCATCGCTCCAATAGCACAAGCCCAAACGGCCGATGAGATTATTACTTCATACTTTGAAAACACTGGTGGTATGGATGCTTGGGGAGAGTTGGAAGGAATAAAAATGACAGCTACTGCCAATGCTCAAGGAATGGAAATTCCTGTGGATATCATTCAGATGAAAGATGGTAGACAGATGGTAAAAATCAATTTACAAGGACAAGAAATCACTCAATTTGCTTTTGATGGAGAAACCATGTGGACTACAAACTTTATGACAGGTGAAGCTGAAAAAAGTGATGCAGAAACTACAGCAAACATGAAAAAAACAGCTGGAGACTTCCCTAATCCTTTTTATAACTACGCAGACCGCGGCTACCAGGTAGAATTGTTAGGCAAAGAAACCAAAGAAGGGACTGAAACCTACAAAATAAAATTAACCCAAAAGCCTACAATGAAAGATGGTATAGAAGAAGATAATATTTCTTACCACTACTTCGATACTGAAAATATGGTAATCATTTCATCAGAATCTGAAGCAAACGGCCAAATGGCAACCAATACTATGAGCGATTATCAAGAAGTTGATGGCTTGTACTTTCCGTTTGATATGGGAATGGTTGGACAAAATATTACAATTAAAGAGATTGTTTTAAATCCAGAAGTAACTGACGAGATGTTTGCTTTTCCTGAGAAGAAGTAAGCTTCCCAAAAAATAGTAAAATCCCTGCTTGTCGGGGATTTTTTTTACCAAATTTTGAATGAATATGGAATTCATCAATCCACTTATTGTCTAACTAAACCAACTTATCATGAAAAAATTACTATTAGCAATCTTTACAATAGCGTTGTTGCCTGTAACTTCACAAGCGCAAGAAATTACGCTAAAAGGTAAAGAACTCTTTGGCGATATGAAAGCGCGACACATTGGCCCTGCACTTATGAGTGGCCGTATTAACGATCTAGAATTACATCCAACGAATTCCAGAATTATGTATGCAGGTACAGCTGGTGGTGGTGTTTGGAAAAGTAGTGATGGTGGTGCCACCTTCGCTCCTATTTTTGACGATCACGTACAATCTATAGGGGTTGTAACGTTAGACCCTAAAAATCCAGATCAGGTAATTTGGGTAGGAACTGGAGAAACATGGACACGTAACTCTGTATCTGTAGGTGATGGTTTATACCGTTCTACAGACGGAGGTGGAACCTGGCAAGAGATTCCAGGTTTTGAAAACAGTGAGCGAATTGCTTCTGTTGTGATAGACCCAACAAATTCAGATGTAGTATATGTTGGTGTTTTAGGGGCTTTATGGAGCGATAGCCAAGACCGAGGCGTTTATAAAACTACCGATGGCGGAAAGACCTGGAACAAGGTATTATACTTAAACCCTGCAACAGGAGCTGGTGACGTGATTATGGATCCGAAAAATTCTAACGTACTCTACGCTTCTATGTGGGAATTCAGAAGAAGCGGATGGGGCTTTAACTCTGGAGGAGAAAATAGCGCCATTTACAAATCTATAGATGCCGGTAAAACCTGGAATAAAATCCATAATGGTTTCCCAGAAGGTAAATTTGGCCGTATTGGCCTTGCAATAGCGCCAAGCGATAACAACAGATTGTACGCAGTATTAGAAACCGAAGACAAATCAAAAAATGGGTTGTGGGTTTCTAAAAATGCAGGTAGCTCATGGGAGCATTTAAATAATGATTTTGGTTTGGTAGTGCGACCCTTCTATTTTGCCAGAATTACAGTAGACCCTAAGAATCCGGACATCATTCTCAAAGGTGGTTTAAGCGGATCTATTAGCCGTGACGGTGGTAAAACCTTTAAAAATTTAGGGAATATGCATAGTGATATTCACGATATTGTATTTCATATAAATGATAGTGACGTTATGTATTCTGGAACCGATGGGGGTGTATACCGCTCCTGGAATGGTGGTTCTACTTTCGAAATTGTAGAAAATCTTCCACTCTCTCAATTTTACCATATTAGCACAGATAATGAAACCCCTTACAATGTGTATGGTGGTTTACAAGATAATGGTAGCTGGTGGGGACCTAGTTCTTCTCCAGGCGGTGTAGAAGCCAGAGACTGGAACAGCGTTGGTGCCGGAGATGGTTTCCGTGTGCTGAAACATCCTACAAAAAATATTATTTATTCTGAAATGCAAGGTGCCGAAAATGTTTGGCGCTACGATGTAGATAAAAACCGAACAAAAACCATCCAACCCTTACCGAAAAAAGGGGATGCAGAATTACGATTTAACTGGAATGCCCCAATGGCGGTAAGTGCACACATGCCAGATCGTTTTTATATGGGAAGCCAGTTTGTACATAAATCTGATGATATGGGAGATACCTGGACCATTATCTCTCCAGATTTAACTACGAACGATAAAATGAAACAAGACCAGTCTAAATCTGGTGGGCTTTCAGTAGATAATAGTGGTGCTGAAAATCACACCACGATTTTTACCATCGCCGAATCTCCATTAGACCAGAACGTATTATGGGTAGGAACAGACGATGGCAATGTACAAGTAACGCAAGACGGTGGTAAAACCTGGGCCAATGTTACGGCAAACTTAGTTGGAATTCCTGCAAATACGTGGGTATATCACATTGAGGCGAGTGTACACGGAAAAGGAACGGCCTACGCTGTTTTTGAAGGTCACACCAGTGGCGATATGAAGCCGTATGCATTAAAAACAACCGATTTCGGAAAAACTTGGAAAAATATTATTTCAGAAGATATCGATGCGAAAGCATTCGTAAGAAACATTCAAGAAGATTATATAAATGAAGATTTACTATTCTTAGGAACCGAATTTGGATTGTATGTAACGGTAGACGGTGGTGCTAACTGGTCTCATTTTACCAATAATATGCCTTTAGTAGCAGTGCATTATATCGATATGCAAAAGGCCACTAACGATATCGTGATGGGGACACACGGTCGTGGGGTTATTATTATAGATGATATTAGTCCGTTGCGTGAAGTAAATCAAGAGGTACTTTCAAAAGATGTACATTTCTTTAAAACAGAGCCCGTAACCATGGTAGAACAAGGTGGTTTTTCTGGAGGTTTTGGAGCAGAAACGCAATTTGTTGGTAGCAATAAGCCAACCTCCGCTAGAATTATTTACTATTTACAAAAGCGTCATACCTTCGGAAAGATGACGATGGAAATTCAAGATATGAAAGGAAATACCTTAACCAAATTAAGTCCTGGAAAATCAAAAGGTATAAACGTAGTAGATTGGGGTTTCAACACCACGAATCCAAAAATGGCTGCGGCCAAAACACTTTCCTTTGGCGGATTTACATCCCCTAGAGTTCCAGCAGGAACATATAAAGTGGTTTTAACAAAAGGAAAAGATACCTATGAGCACATCATTGAAACTACATATGATGAGACGGCTATCACAACAATTGCCGACAGAAAAAACCAGGAGAAAATGACAGAGACCATGTTTAATATGGTGGAGGACTTGGCCTATGTGGTGTATGAAATTGGTGAAATGCAAACAAAAGCCAAAGATGTGATAGACAACAACCCAAAAGGCAAAAAGGTAGCGCAGGAATTACATGATGCTTTAGAAAGTTTGCGTACAGACCTTGTGGTTACAACCGGAGATAACTACGTAGCCTCTGCAGAGCCAGAATTACGAGAGCGTATGGGTGAGTTGTATGCAAATATAGCTGGAAGTTATGATCGCGTTACAGGAGCGCAAATGCAAAACTACGAGTTGATCAAAGAGGAATTCGAAAACGAGAAACAACGTTTTGAAGAAATCAAAAACAAAGAAGGTAAAAAGTTTGTAAAGTTTCTGGAAAAGAATGAAATGGAACTGAAGATAGAAAGCAAAGAAGAATTCTTATCAGACAAGTAACTTGTAGGCTAGGCCTATAGGTAAATTCCAAAAAACAAACCTGTTAGTTCTAAAAAAACTGACAGGTTTTTATATTTTCTGGAATTTGGTTTTTGAGATTTGTTATTTAATATAAACCGTTTTCCTATTCACAAACTCCCGTATCCCGTGTTTGCTTAATTCACGACCATACCCGCTTTCCTTTACACCTCCAAAAGGTAATCTTGGATCGCTTTTTACGAGTTCATTAATAAAAACAGCACCTTCGTTAAATCTATAAGCTAGCTTTTCGGCGGTTTCAATGTCTTTGGTAAAGATGGAAACGCCCAAACCAAATTTTGAATTGTTGGACAATTCAATAGCTTCATCCATTGTTTTAAAGGTGGTGATGGATAATGCTGGCCCAAAAGTTTCTTCTTTAAAAACGGTCATTTTTGGCGTTACATTTCCTAAGACGGTAGGTTCAAAATAAGCGCCTTGTCGCTTCCCTCCTATTAAAAGTTTCGCTCCTTCTTTAATAGATTTAGCAACCTGGTCTTCCAATTCAGATGCAAGGTCTTCTCTTGCCATGGTACCAATGTACGTTTCTGCGTCCATTGGGTCGCCGCTTTTTAGTTCTCTCACTTTCCGTAATAATTTTTCGGTAAACTCTTCAGCAATGCTATGGTCTATAATTAAACGTTTCCCAGCGATACAACTTTGTCCTGTATTTTGAAATCGTGCCTGCACACACACGTCTACAGTCTTAGTAATATCACAATCCTTCAGCACCACAAGGGCATTATTCCCTCCTAATTCTAGGACAGATTTTTTAATATTTTTACCAGCAGTTTCGGCAACCGCACTTCCTGCGGGACCACTCCCTGTTAAGGTTACCGCTTTTACTATAGGATTTTCAATAATGGCTTCAATTTTATCACTTCCTACCAATAGTGTCGTGAAACAGTTATCTGGAAAACCAGCTCTTTTAAACACTTGTTCAATGTTAAGCGCACTTCCAAATACGTTAGAGGCATGTTTTAACACTCCAATATTTCCTGCCATTAACGCGGGTGCTGCAAACCGAAATACCTGCCAGAATGGATAGTTCCAAGGCATCACGGCTAATACAACTCCTAAAGGTTCATAACTAGTATAACTTTTATGAGCGTCTGTTTTAATAACTTCATTCGCTAAGTGAGTTTTGGCTTCTTCGGCGTAGTACTCGCAGACCCAGGCACATTTTTCCACTTCAGCAATGGATTGGGAAATGGGTTTGCCAATTTCCAGTGTCATTTTTTCTGCATATTCCTGCTTGTTTTTTTTTAATTCTGAAGCTGCTGCCAGCATCAGTTTTTTTCTTTCAGCAAAAGAAGTCTCTCGCCAAGCATAAAATCGTTTGTCTGCTTTTTCTAAAATTTCGGTAATTTCTTTCTTAGTATGTGCCGTAAAAGATTCAATTTCTGTTCCCGAATATGGATTTGTAGAAATAATAGTGCTCATTATTTTTCTTTTAAAAGTACGTAAGAGCACATACATACGGCGATGGATTAAGACTATTTTAACGACTGCCCTGTTGAAAAAGCGTTTATAACTATCACTAAGGGATAGAATTTTAAGTATACATTTTCCTACATTTAGTAAAACCCAATAGTTATGAATTCACGAGATAGTGTATTGTTAGAATTACGCCCTGAGATTCCTTCGGCAAAATTGCTTCCTGGAATGTCTACGGAAGAATATTTTCAGAATAAAACATTACGTCCTATTGCCAAGCTTCAGAATGACTTGTTCGTTGCGGTATTTCAGAATTACTGCCGAAAGCATAAAAATGTCTTTTACGATATCTCTATTGAAAAACGTTTGGATTATATTGAAAACGCAATCCATAAGGATATGAAATTCCGTAATAGTTTGAAAGGAATGATAATTGGCCAATTCACGAAGGAAGAATACGATATATATATTCAAAATTCCTCTGCTTTGAACAAACGAATGATGAATATTGTTAAGGAAAGATTAAAAAGCAATGTGATGTTATTGGACCAAGCTGCTTTTTTTGTTGCCTGAAAAAGCAATAATATTCTCTACAAATCTGAAAGACAATAAACTAAAAGAAGCTAGCATTTATAGACGTTAAGACAACATGTTAAGTTTTCTTTAAATATGTTTTTTCTCTACATTATGAATAAATAGGGTTCTATTTTTGTACAAACTTAAATAGAAATTATTATGAAAAAAAGTACCCTACTTATGGCAATGTTCCTGTTTGGAATTGTTGCAATGGCTCAACAAAACGAGCAAGAAACCTTACTAAATACAGAGTACAATAAATGGTCTATCGAATTTGGAGGTGGTTTTGTAAAACCGTCATCTCCATTTGCAGATGGATACAGCGTTAGAGGGATTGCTCCT
The DNA here is from genome assembly GCF_050859505.1 of Rasiella sp. SM2506. Classification (GTDB taxonomy): domain Bacteria; phylum Bacteroidota; class Bacteroidia; order Flavobacteriales; family Flavobacteriaceae; genus Marinirhabdus. Next base: position 3,006,366 of record NZ_CP193934.1, read on the forward strand.
TATCAAGCTTCGGTTGGTGTTCGTTACATGATGAATGAAAAATTTGGAATTCGCACCAATTTTGGATATGCTAGCCTTTCAGAAGAAGAAGGAAGTCTTCCTTTTGAAACTTCTTACTATAGAGCAACCGTAGAGGGTGTTTCTAACCTTGGAAATATTTTAGAATTTTCAGAATGGACCAACTCCATTGGTTTATTGTTTCACGCAGGGGGTGGTTTTTCTTTAATAAATAATGAAGCTCCTGTTGAATTAGATGAAAAAGATTCTGCTTTTAACATTGTTCTGGGAATCACACCTCAGATTAAAATTTCTGAAAGAATTGCTTTCTATGCAGATTTTTCGCTAATTCCAAATGTTGGAATGGAACGCTCTTGGGATGGGACTGAAATTATTCAAACTGCAAACAGAAGAATTGACGACGGTCTTTTATATAACGTATCTGCAGGTTTCAATATATATTTAGGAAGTAATAGTACTCATGCCGACTGGTACTCTGAAGAATCGACCTTAAAGTCTAAAATTGAAGAATTGGAAGACAGATTGGTTAAAGTAGAAACAGATCTTATTGATACAGATCAAGACGGAGTGCCGGATTATTTGGATAGAGAGCCAAATACTACTTCTGGTGTAGCCGTAAACACTAAAGGTATTGCTGTAGATGTAAACAAAAATGGTATTCCAGATGAGTTAGAGCCAGCTTTAGACAACCGGTATGTAAATGAATCTGACTATGTAAAAAATCAAGGGGGTCTTAATGTAAAAGAACTACTCGATAAAGGTTATGTAAACGTTTATTTTAAATTTAATAGTACTACGCCAGAGACTTACTCTTTGGAAGCCATCAATTACCTAATAAAGTACATGGACGAAAATCCAGCAGCTAATGCTGAATTAGTTGGATATGCTGATGAAATTGGAAACGCTGAGTACAACAAAAATCTTTCGGAGAAAAGAGCAAACAAGGTGAAAGAAATCCTGGTTGCTTCTGGAGTTGCTGAAAGTAGATTAACCGTTACTGGTAATGGTGAAGATGCTTCAGTAGAAAAAGGTTCTGCTCAAGCAAGACAACTTGTAAGAAGAGTTACTTTTAAACTGAAATAAGTATATACCTATTTAATAAGTAAGTCCTTCAACTTAGGTTGAAGGACTTTTTTTATGGTAGGATAGAAGCTCCATTGAGATCTGTGGTTAATACGTCGCTCATATAATCGAAAAAAGGTCGCAGAAGTTCAAAATGTTCAATAACTATTTCAGCAAAATTGGGAGCTACTACTTCGGAATCTGTAAAGTTGTGGGTTACGACAAAGTTTTTTAAACGAATGAGATCGATATTAGGATCGTCTTTACTGAAACCATTTGGCGCAGTTTTTACGGCATTCCAAGTATTAAAAACGCCACCATATATTTTCTTAAATTTAGGAGCTGAAAGAATTGCCCTAATTTCTGAAGCATCCATTTCAAATTCTTTTCTAATTCGAAGTAAATCGTCTGGTTCGGGTCCAAAAAAACCTCCTCCAAGCCTACTCTTATTACCAGGCTCTATGCGCAGATAATATGAACCCCTACGCTGTACTCCTGCCCTGCTAAAGCTAGCACTGCGATGCATATTGTACGGTGTTTTATCTTTGGAAAACCGTATGTCTCGGTTTATTCTGAAGACCTTTACTTTGGCAATTTCATCTGTTATATTTAGGCCTTTTTCAATTTCGGCGTAAAACTTTTTGAGTTCTTTTTCACTGGATTGATATTCCTTTCGGTGTTCATCCATCCAATCTTTAGTGTTGTTTATGGCAAGTTTAGCTAAAAATTCTAAAGATGATTTTGGTACTCCTGGGGTCATACTATTTTAATTGAAAACTAAAGATACCTTAATTTTCATATATTTATAGGAATAACCTTAAACCAATTTAGTATGTCTACACACATGAAACCGCCCACTAGCTTTTGGGTTATTACAATCCTCGCCTTACTCTGGAACTTAATAGGGATTTTTCAATTTTTTTCAGCCACTATTTTATTAGAGGCTGTGGTTGCCGCACTTCCTCAGGAACAGGCCGATTTATATACAGGGATGCCTACTTGGTATCTGGTTATTTTTGGGATCGCCGTTTTTAGTGGCGTGTTGGCATGTATTACGATGCTTTTGAGAAAGAAAGTTACCGTTGGGCTCTTTGGTATATCACTACTTACTGTGCTCGTATCACAAGGCTATTGGCTATTTGGAACAGAGGTAATGACCGTATTAGGAATGACCGCAGCTATTATGCCGTTGGTAGTAATTACAATTTCTATTTTTCTGTATTTTTATAGTAAAGGAGCTTCCAGAAATGGATGGCTTTCGTAACTTTTAAAAGTTAAAAACCTACAATTAAAGTAGTAGTATTTAAATATAAAAAGTCGTCTAACATATCGCTAGACGACTTTTTATATAAATTTTTAAAATCCTTTTAAAGCTCTTATATAAAGGTTACAATTGCACTAAAAAGGTTCCAATTGTAATTTCGTAGACCGTAGAATCTGTTAATGAAGCATCCTTTGCTGTAAAGCTGAAGGTACCTTGTAGAACATTTGCAACTTCGTCGAATGTTGTAACGGTAAACGTTCCCGGATCTGAAGTAAACGATATTTCTGACCCGCTTGTAGGGAGATACGTTCCTACAATTTCATTACCAGTAACCAGTGCTGGGCTCATACCATACATACCTTCTGTTGTAGCAGCTACTGGAAAATCCAATTGAATGGTCTCACCCGCCATACTTGCTGTGATTGTAAGCATTGAAACTCCGTTAAAAGTAGTAGCTTCTACGGTTACGGTTTCAGCGATAAAATTAGTTCCATCTACATCGGCTTCAAAAGCTGCAGTGATGTTTCCGGGGGTTGGAACAAACGTTACGTCTAAGTTCCCTTCGGTGATCGGTATAACTGTTGGATCCTGCCCTAAAGGATCTCTAGCGGTAAATTCAAAACTTGCCACTAATTTTCCTGAGAAGGAACTAAATTCGGTAATGGTAATGGTTCCGGGATTTGAAGAAAGTGTTTCAGTTCCATTATTGGGATTGTAATATCCTATGAGATTTGAACCGTCTGAAATACCATTAAAAAGGTCGAACGTTCCCATTGCTAATGTTTCCGGAATATCCAAACGTAGGCTAGCTCCTATTGAATCTGTGGCCATTATTTGAATCATTGGCGTCATTCCAACCGTATATTGCGATACAACTACGTTTGTAGGAATAAAATCTACAGCATCTGCTTTCGCAAAAATTGTATCGTTATTAGGAGCTGGATCCTCGCCGCCCATAGAGTTGTCTATGGTATATGGAATGGTATTAAAAGCACCTCCATTAATGTTTATGGTTTCAATTACTGGGGCACCCGAATCATCCAGAACAGGCATACCCATATCGTCTATCTGAATACGGGCTGCTGTAAAAGCAAACGTACCGCTCACGGTTAAAGCATCTGTATCGTATACAGTAAGATCTAGCGTACCTGCTCCTCCGAATGCTCCCGAAGAAACGTAAGGGTTTGGAACGACATCATTGTCTAAATATGCAGCCCCTACCTGGAATCCTACAGGTTGCGTAAGATCGAAGGAACTAACCGAAGGATTCTCTATGGCCATGGTAATTACTTCTCCTGTACTAGATTTAGTACCTGTAATAGATAAAATATTACGTTCGCTAAAAAACACTACCTGTGTGTTTTCAGCAACAAAAGATTCACCAGCAACCGTTGCTATAAATTGACCTTCTGCTGCTGCTCCAGATGGATCTTCTTGTTGAAATTCACCTTCTAAGGGTTCATTGTCACAACTTGTAAAAACTGTTATTATAAAAGCAAGTAGAATAAGGCTTAGATGTTGAAATTTCTTCATAAATATATTTTTGCTAGCTAACTAAAAGCAAACATAAGTAAAATTTGTATATCTAGACTATTTTCTTGGCACTCTGAAAAGCAAAATAACCCCTGCTCCAAAAAACAAGACTAAAAACAGTATAGAATTTCTCATACTTCCAGTAATTTGATCTATAAAACCATAGAGTAACATCCCGATAACAATCCCGATTTTCTCGGCAACATCATAAAAACTGAAATAGGAAGTTGTGTCTTCGGTATCTGGAAGAAATTTGGAGTAGGTTGATCGTGATAATGACTGAATTCCACCCATAACCAAACCTACAAACGCTGCTGTAATATAAAACTGAGTTGGCGTTACCACAAAGTATGCAACTACACAAATAACTACCCAAATTAAATTTACTCCAATTAATGACGGAATATTTCCAAATTTCGCCGAAGCTTTTGATGTAATAATTGCGCCTAAAACTGCTACTAATTGAATGAGTAAGATACTCCCTATTAATCCTAATGTTTTTTCGTCATCCCCACCCCAGGCTATTTCTTGTTCTCCAAAATACGTGGCTACTAACATTACTGTTTGTACTGCCATACTATACACGAAAAAAGCAATCAAATAACGTTTTAAAGATACGTTTGCAGACAAAGATGTATAAACACCTTTAAGTTCCCTAAAGCCATTAAAAATAACTTTACTAGTTACTTTATGCTTCGTTTTATTTCCTTTGGGAAGATATTTAAAGCTATATTGACTAAAACCAATCCACCAGAGTCCCACAGTAATAAACGATATCTTCATAGCTTCAATACTTGCCTCCCCTCCTTCACCCAAACCGAAAAATTGGGGAAACATCACCATAGTTAAATTGAAGAGCAGTAATACAACACTACCAATATATCCCAAAGAGTATCCTTTTGCACTTAACGCATCCTGTTGTTCTTTAAAAGCTACGTCCGGTAAATAAGAGTTATAAAAAACCAAACTTCCCCAAAAACCTATCAGTCCAAAAAAATAAGACAACAAGCTTATATAGATATTTTCTAATGAAAAAAAGTAGAGAGAAATACAGGAAAGTGAGCCCAAGTAGCAAAAAAACTGCATAAAACGTTTCTTATTTCCTACGTAATCTGCAATACCAGAAAGCAAAGGGGAAATAAAAGCAACCACCAAAAAGGCAGCAGCCGTTGTGTAGCTTATTAAAGGAGTGCTACGAATGGCACCGCCAAATACTTCAATAGTATCCATTCCTGCTTTACTGAAAAGTGCTCCATAAAAAATAGGAAATACGGCCGAAGCTATCACTAAGCTATACACCGAATTCGCCCAATCGTAAAAAGCCCAGGCGTTTAATAATTTTTTACTTCCTTTGGGTAGGTTCATTTTCATTATATGGTTTTAATAAAAAAAGCTGCCAATGTTACATTGACAGCTTCCAAAGTACTAAAAAAATAGGGATACTTGAATGTTATTTTTTAAATGAAGTTACACCAAATTTACGAGCCTCCGCCTTAGCGTCTGCTGCCCAAGCTGTAATATTATTAATTCGTGTTGTACTAGATGGATGTGTACTTAAAAATTCTGGTGGTGCATTTCCGCCAGCATTTGCCTGCATTCTTCTCCATAAGTCTGCAGCTTCAATAGGATCATAACCGGCAATAGCCATTAAAGTTAATCCTATCTTATCTGCTTCACTTTCATGATTTCTGCTAAAAGGAAGTATAACCCCAACATTTGATGCCAATCCATAGGCCTGATTATAGATTGCTGCATTTTCTGAACTAGCTGACGCTACACTAACGCCTACTGCTGCTAATTGATTAATTTGACCTGCACTCATTCTTTGCTGACCATGATTGGCAAGTGCGTGTGCTACTTCGTGCCCCATAACGGCAGCAACACCTGCTTCTCCTTGTGTGATAGGTAATATCCCTGTGTAAAATGCTATTTTACCTCCTGGCATAGCCCAAGCGTTCACAGATGGATCGTCAATTAAGGTATACTCCCATTTATAATTACTTAAATAGCCAGCATACCCATTTGCACTTAAATATCGTTCAGATGCCGCTGCAATTTTTTGCCCAACATTGGTGATCATTCTTGCATCTGCCGTACCTTTAACTACTTTGCTTTCCCCCAAAAACTGATCATATTGCTGAAAAGCCATTGGGAAAATTTGCGAGTTAGGAACTAACGCAAGTGTTCGTTTACCTGTAAATGGATTGGTAGCGCACGCTACAGCAAAAGCTGCAACAATTGCTAAAGAAAAAATAGTTTTGAATTTCATAGTATAGTGTTTTATAAATTTAAAGATAGTGTATATCCAAATAGCTCATTCTTAAAGAAAAGTTATATAAGCCCTAGCAAACTTGTAAAATTGGAACGACTTTTGTTTTATAATCCATAAATCATACCACTATAATCGCTCTTAAATAAAGATTAAAGAGCAGATTTTATAGTTGGGAGCAACCAATTTCAATTAACAAAAATTTATACCTTATGAAAAAAGTACTTTTATTATTAGCCGTTTCCGTTTCTCTATTTTTTGTAGCTTGTGAAGGCGACCCAGGACCTCCAGGGCCAGAAGGTTTACCTGGAGTTAATATATTGGGACAGGTTTTTGAAGTAAATGTAGATTTTCAGTTTAATAACACTACTGGGCTACAGGAAGCTTTAGTAAACATACCTACTAATGTTGAAGTGTTTGAAAGCGATGTGATCCTGGTATATAGATTAGAAAAAGTGGTAAATGGCAATGCAGATGCATGGAGTCCGTTACCCCAAAACTTCTTTCTAGACAATGGAGATATTATTCAATATGTTTATAATCATACCTTCTTTGATGTTGAGCTACTCATTGACGGAAATTTCAATCTATCTACGTTAGGTTTCGACTTTACAAACGACCAAATTTTCAGGATTGCTGTAGTACCTTCAGAATTTGCTCAGGATGGTTTGTCAATGACGCAACTTTTAGATGGATTACAGATAGATCCATCAGATATAACAACATTAGGAAATTAAAAAAAAAATGAAAAAGATCACCCTACTACTTGCTGCAATTACACTTTTTAGCTGTAAAAGTCCAGCACAGGAAAAAAAAGATACCGCAAAAGAAACCTATAAAGTTTCTAAAACAGAAGCCCAATGGAAAGCAGAACTTTCAGAAATGGAATATTATGTGCTTCGAGAAGAAGGTACCGAACGTGCAGGTTCTTCCCCATTAGATAAAATTTACGATCCTGGGACATTTATTTGCGCCGCTTGTAACACGCCTCTTTTTGAAAGTGAACATAAATTTGACAGCGGAACTGGCTGGCCAAGTTTTGACAGACCCATTGAAGGCAACGTTGCCTTTGGATCTGACACCAAATTAGGGTATAGCCGTGAAGAAGAACATTGCGCAACTTGTGGTGGTCACTTAGGACACGTGTTTAACGATGGCCCACGAGAAACAACCGGAAAACGTCACTGTATTAATGGTGTATCGTTAAACTTTATTCCGAAAGGAGAAAAACTTCCAGCCATTGAATAAGTATCCCATCACAAAGACAGAAGACGAGTGGCTTAAAGAATTAGGCCAGGAACGCTACAGAATCCTTCGAGAAAAAGGAACTGAACGACCCTTTACCGGTGCGTACAATCTCACTGCAGAAAAAGGAACCTACACGTGTGGCGCCTGTAATACACCCTTATTCGAAAGCAATAGCAAATTTGATAGTGGTTGTGGATGGCCAAGTTTTGACGAAAGTATAGACGGCGCTGTGGAATATATTAAAGACGGCACGCTAGGAATGATGCGTACCGAAATTTTATGCGCCACCTGCGGAAGTCATTTAGGGCACGTTTTTAACGATGGGCCAACTCAAACGGGACAACGCTATTGTGTAAATTCACTTTCAGTAGATCTTGAGAAAAAATAATTTTTCTCAAATTCAAAAAAAATAAATCCTAAATTCCAAATTACTGGAGTTTGGGATTTTCTTTTGGAATTTGGTTTTTGGAATTTGAGATTTTTAAACTTGCATTTTGTAAATTTGAACTCTTACTTTAATCTGAAAAAAAGTTTTATGAGTAAATACGATATCATTGTTCTTGGAAGTGGCCCTGGAGGGTATGTAACCGCCATTCGCGCGTCGCAATTAGGTTTTAAAACTGCCATTATAGAAAAGGAAAGTTTGGGCGGTGTATGCCTAAATTGGGGTTGTATCCCAACCAAAGCACTTTTAAAGAGTGCACAAGTTTTCGATTATTTAAATCACGCGGAGGATTATGGACTCACCGTAACAGGAGCCGATAAAGATTTCACGAAAGTAATTGAACGTAGCCGTGGTGTAGCAGATGGCATGAGCAAAGGTGTTCAGTTTTTAATGAAAAAAAATAAAATTGACGTTATTGAAGGCTTTGGAAAACTAAAACCAGGCAAAAAAGTAGACGTTGACGGAAAAGAATACAGTGCAGACCACATTATTGTGGCAACAGGAGCACGTTCCAGAGCATTGCCTAACCTTCCGCAGGACGGTAAAAAAGTGATCGGGTATCGTGAAGCAATGACGCTGGAGAAGCAACCAAAATCTATGATAGTTGTAGGTAGTGGCGCCATTGGTGTAGAATTTGCACATTTCTACAACGCCATGGGAACCGATGTAACCCTTGTTGAATTTTTACCAACCCTTGTTCCTCTGGAAGATGATGATGTCTCAAAACAATTTGAACGTTCGTTTAAAAAAGCTGGAATTAAAGTGATGACGAACTCTTCCGTTGAAAAAGTAGACACTTCTGGAAAAATGGTAAAAGCTACCGTTAAAACAAAAAAAGGAGAAGAAATTATAGAAGCAGAAATAGTTCTTTCTGCTGTAGGAATTGCCACAAATATTGAAGGGATTGGCCTAGAAGATGTAGGTATTGTAACCGACAAAGGAAAAGTAATGGTGAACGATTGGTACCAAACCAATATTCCAGGCTATTACGCCATTGGCGATATTACCCCTGGTCCTGCCCTTGCTCACGTAGCGTCTGCGGAAGGAATTACCTGTGTAGAAAAAATTGCAGGAATGCACGTGGAAGCCATCGACTACGGAAACATTCCAGGATGTACTTATGCGACGCCAGAAATTGCCAGTGTTGGTATGACCGAAAAGCAAGCCAAAGAAGCTGGATACGAGCTTAAAATTGGTAAGTTTCCTTTTTCAGCAAGTGGAAAAGCAAGCGCAGCAGGAACCAAAGACGGATTCGTAAAAGTAATCTTCGATGCCAAATACGGCGAATGGTTAGGCTGCCATATGATTGGTGCCGGCGTAACCGATATGATTGCGGAAGCTGTCCTTGGAAGAAAATTAGAAACCACAGGACACGAAGTTTTAAAAACGATACACCCACATCCAACTATGAGTGAAGCGGTTATGGAAGCTGTAGCAGATGCGTATGGGGAAGTGATTCATTTATAGTTTATAGTTTATAGTTTATAGTTTATACAAAATTAAAAAATCCTGCAGTTTTAATGAACTGCGGGATTTTTTTGTGTACATATCTCAGATTAAATTGAGTATTTATATATTTTCAATACGTAGGTTTTATAAAAATTCTTTCAAAGAATTGTAGTATTAACAAGCAGCTAGCGATATTGAAACTTAACATAGTTGTGTAAGGTTACTCACGTAGTTCAGAACCTGATCTCGCAAATAATACCCAAATAGTAAATCGTCTTGGATTTTCTTAAGCAGGCTAGAATTAATTATTCACGATGTTGTGTAAGATTTTTGTTTTTCTATACTTTTCAGATAAGATTTGCTTTTATTTATTTTTTTCGGGAATACAATAGGAAGCTATTTTTTCAATTTTGTTTTCATTATTAAATTCATAAATATCGCAGGCAGAAATAAAATTCAATCGTGTTCCATCTCGTTTAAATTCGGCAGTTCCTAATACAAATATTGTATGATCCGATTCAATTAATTTTTCCACTTTAAAGTCGGTTTGCACAGATTTAAAATATTTCGATATCTGTTCGCAATTTTCCATTACTTCGTTTTTTCCATTAAAAACGTTTTCACCAATAATATTCCAAACAATACCGTCACTCAAATGATTCATTGTTTTGTCGAATTCTCCGTTCGAGAAAAGTTCCGCAATATCTTTTTTGAAAGTTTTATTTTTGAAATACTTTAATTTTTCGCGTTAACAACAGCAAGATTATTAATTATTCTCCATTCATTATCAGAATCTAAAATAAGTGAATTGTAGGAAATAAAATCGTTTTCCGAACTTTCTATTCGCAGTTTTACAGAAGCTATAATACCACTTTGGTTAAGATCCTCAATTTTCATTTTTCTTGGCACACCACCAAAAATCCCACTTTTTATCTTATTCAGATATTCTTTTTTATCAATTATAGTAATTCCTGAAGTTCCCATGAATCCATTATTTGTAACTCGAAAATCTTTGTGAAGGACGTTCTCCAAAAGCTCTACGTCACTACTATCCCCACCTTTTACAAAGTCAATAATTGCCTGTTTTATTCTACCGTTTTCGTTCATTTTATTTGTAGTTTTAAATTTTCACAAAGGTTGCCAACCTGTGTATGGTTAGTTGCTGAAAAATAAACTATGAATTTCCAATTAGAACTAAGTTACTTAATTTCGAGGGATTTCCATTTAGGAAATTCAGAAGTAATTTATAGTACACGTTGTTAGTAACACGTTTTACTTTATAGCTATTACGGCACTTGATGGTCCTGTTAATGGCATTACCGATGTTTGTGTAAAACCACATTCCTTTGCCCAGCCATTAAAGTCTGCTGCGGAAAAGTCGAACCCTTCAGGGGTTTCTATATTCATATTTAATGACATCAATAAACCAAAAGCATTTTCACTTCTAGTATCATCAATAATATTTTCAATAACAACGAATGCTCCACCTGGTGGTAACGCATCATATGCTTTTTTAATGAGTATTTTCTTTTCTTTTGTTCCCCAATCATGTAACACATTTCCCATAGTAATGACATCAGCTTGAGGAAGGTCTTCGGTTAAAAAATTACCAGATTGTGCAGATATCCGATCACTTAATCCCATCAAATTAATATTTTCTCTGGCAACAGCTTCTACCGGTGGCAGGTCTAATGTAATACAGCGCATATGTTCATTATTCATGGCTACTTGTGTGGCAAGATAGCCACCTGCACCTCCTACATCACAAAGAGTATGGTACTTGGTAAAATCAAACTCTTTGGAAAACATCATGAAATTACCCATTTGGATACCGCCCATAGCGCTTAAAAATTCTTTTAATTTTAACCTATCTGCATAGATCGCTTCAAAAATGGGCGCGTCACCTGTTTTGGTTTCATTTTGAGGTTTACCTGTTTTTAATCCTTCTTCTAGGTGGTTCCAAAAAGGATATAACCGGTTATTTGCCATTTCAAGCATGCCGCCAACATAGCTTGATTTATTCTTATCTAGAAATAGATCTGCATCTTCGGCATTACTATAGACAGCAGTTTCCTTTACTCCTGTTCTTTTTAAAAAGCCTAAAGCAACCAATGCATCTAAGAAATCATACAGACCGCGGTTGTGTAGCCCCAATTTTTCTTTGATGGATTGCCCTGTTAAATCTGCTTTTGCCAGATGTGTAAACAATCCCATGTTGACTGCGGTTAGCATTGTTTTAGATGCAAAAAATCCCATGCCAATTTGCATTATTTTGGAAGGGTCTATTTTTACTTTTGTGAATGTTTCCATAATCGTATAGTTTTAAATGAATACCAAAGGACATTCATTTAAAACATAAAAGCCTTGACCTACATCAAGACTTTACGAAATTTCGGACTTTCGTAAACGGCTGAGTGCCTCTGGGGTTATCTGGAGAAATGAAGCAATGTGTTTTTGTGAAACTCTTTGTTGAATATTTGGATATTTTTCAAGCAATACCCTGTAGCGGGTTTTGGCATATTCAGATAATTCGGAAAGTTTTAATACTGAAGCCATCGTTGCTTTTGAGCGTAATTTATAGGTGTATTCTCTAAAACATTGAGATGTCTCTAATAAATCTAAATGGTTCTTTGCTGTAATTGTTAGCAGCGTGGTATTTTCCAGAAATTGTGTATTTATTAGTGAAGGCGTTTGGTTTACAAAACTACTAACATCCCCAAGCCACCAATTTTCAAAACCAAAGCCGGTATTTATTTCTTTTCCTTCGGTAGAAAGCATATAATTTCTATAGCAGCCTTCAATAACAAAACCAGCAAGTTTGCAAATGTAGCCCTGTTTTAAGAAATGTTCTTTTTTTTCAAAAAGCTTTGGTGTAAAATAGTCTCCTAGAATTTTCTTGTCCATCATAGTACCTGGAACAATTTGTTTGATATGATCTAGTAGCTTATCGTACATTAGTTGGTATTCAAAATATTTTATGTTTTTGTCAACGTGTTTGTGTATAAAACATAGTGTGAAAAAGGCATTACTTTTTGGATTAAACACAAGCCGAATTTTTTAATTTTTTTCTTTTCATCTATATTTTCTCAAAAGTCAATTTTAAAAATTTGGCGGACCTTATAAATATGTAAAAACCATTTGAAAAGCCTGTAATAGCTATATTTCACATACGTTGTTAGTAATAGTTATTTTCGTATTATTTTCATAAATTCATCAACGTATTTACGCTCATAATCATAAATTCCCTTAATATGTTTACTATCAATATCCCAAAATTCCGTATTGCTTTTATTGGATACCTCAAATATTTGCTGTCCTAATTCGTACGGAACTTGTTTATCGGTCTTGCTATGAATAATTACTGTTGGGATTGTTAACTTTTTAATTTCTTCTTTAGCTGGAAAATCGTTGTTCATTATTAGAGGAACAATCCATTTAAAATTTTCTAAATTTAGTGCATTCGCATATACTTTTCCAATGTCAGGAAAGGAGCCAAAAGTACCTTCTAAAATTAATCCACTAACCTTATCTTGTCTTTGATTTGCGTTCATTGTAGCAAAAGTTCCGCCTAAAGATTGACCCCAAATTATGACAGGTTTTTCTGAGACGCTTTCCATCGCAACTATTTTATCAAAAATTAAAAGAGCATCCTTTTTTAAAGACATCGTATTCGTTGCTTGTCCATTTGATTTTCCAAAACCTCTACGTTCAAAACAAAAAATCTGAAACCCTTTATTCAATAAAGGTTTGTAGGACTCTTGCATAGAGGAATTTAGATGCATTCCTTTTCCAGAATAATGAAAAATTGTTCCAATAGAAGTAATTGAATCCGGTTTAAAAAGTACTCCGTGTAATTTTATATCATCATCTACATCAAAATAAAATTCTTCATAATTCAGTGTGGATTGAAATTCTGAATAGTCAGTTCCATTCGTTTGATAAATCATTTTATCTGAAAATCTTGAAAAGCGAAGATATAGAACGGATAAAACCACAATTGAAAAAACTGTAATCAGAATCCATTTTATAATTTTTAAAAATTTACGCATATGCTGTTTTCTTTTTTAAGACGATTTTATTTTTGATTAGGTTACAGATTTTGTTCTAATAATTGCTAGCTTGGCATAGGATGATATGTATCAAAATCATCCCGTAACATATACTGGATATCTATGCATCTGTATCACGGGTATCTCGTAAAGATATAAAAAATGGCTCCATGATATTTCAGTAAAATTTTCAATATTAAAAACCCCTCCATTACAGGAAGGGCTTTCAATACTATAAATTAGAACAGGCTACTCTACCTTTTTACCTGAAATTTGTTGTCCGCCCTGCAAAAGGGTTAAGCTTTCCACAGCTCCCGCGGTGTTTCTTGTGAAATGAATTTCAGCAGCAATGGCTTTGGTAAAAAATTTATCTTTTTCCATTGCGAACAGCTCTAGCTCACCCTGGCCCGTTGCTAAGGCAAATATATTCCCTTCTCTTACGCTAATCTCAAGATTAAAACCAGGTTGTAGCTCGTAGGTTCCTATATAGTCGGCCAGTATTTCTGGAGCTAATAAAATCGTTACACGCTCTGCTGGAGGGGCTTTATCAATACCTCTCCCTACCGTTGTATTTCCACTGGCCGTCATTTTAGTCATTCGGTTGTTATTTTCCATATAAAATTCATAGGAAGTATCTCCCCCATCAAAAATAAAATTGGTAGGCGTCATAGGATAGATTTCCAGATTGTCGCTGCCTTCCCGCTGACTAAATAATTGGGTGTTTTGGAGGGTGATATGACGTACCACACTACCATCAAACTCATAAGCACCTACCCATGTAGCTAGTTGCTCCTTGTTTAATGAAATGGCATCTTCTTTCTTCGGAAAAGGTTTCCCAATGGCTAGGGCAGCCACATTAGAAACCATGGCTTGTACGTTACCACAATCGCAATTGGATAATCCAATCACGTAAACGTTTTCCTCTGGAAGAAAAATACCATTGGTAGAATAGCCAAAAATTCCACCAGAATGTTCCACAGTTTTGGAGCCGTTTATATTTCCCGCACTCCAGCCATACCCATACGGAATCTTTTCGCCCGTGCTTAAGGTAGAACCGTTGATCGCTTTTTCTAAGGAGCTTCTTTTAATCAAGGTATTGGCACTAATTGCATTTTGCCATTTCAATAAATCTTCAGTGGTAGACATAATAGAACCTGCTGCATAGGGTAAGGTGAGACTTAAATAGTTTGCATTTCTATATCCCGTCTCTGTTTCAGAATAGCCACTGGCTCGATTAGGAATGAGTTGAGGCATGCTTCCGTAGTAAGAATTTGTCATGCCTACTGTATCAAAAATATTGGATTGAATAAAATCGGCATAGCTTTTTCCTGAGACCACTTCAATAATATGTCCTAAAAGGATATAGCCTGAGTTGTTGTAATTAAAAGCAGTACCGGGATCAAACTCCATAGCTTCGTTTTTAAACTTGTCTATGAGCTCTGTAGGAGTCATATCGGTACGTGCAAGGCCCATAAAACTTGCCATGTTGGTATAGCTTTTAATACCAGAGGTGTGGTTTAATAGCTGGTGTACGGTAATGGTCTTCCCCTGCGTTGGGTAGTCGGGGATAAACTTGGTGATTTCATCCTGAAGGTTGAGTTTACCTTGTTCTTCCAGCATTAAAATAGAGACTGCTGTAAACTGTTTAGTAATGGAGCCAATTTCGAACACATGCTTAGGTGCTGCGGGTACACCCACTTCCAGGTTGGCCATTCCAAATCCGTTTTTATAAATGGTTTGTCCGTTTTTAGCAACAAGAAGCGAAAATCCGGGGGTGTCTGCCGTATATTTTTCACTCATATAGGCATTGATTTCTTTTTCTAAATTCTGCGCTACACTGGTTACAGTAAAGAAAACGCAAAGGACCAGAAAGAATCCTTTTACTAGGTGTTGATTGAAATTCATGTGGATTGGTTTTGTTAATTTATTACTAAGGTACTCTTCTGTATGACGTTAGCATCCGAAATTGGTTACAAGAATACGTGAATCTTTTGGAGGGGGTACTGGGATGGCTGGAATTGAGTGGTGTTGTAGGTAACGGATTTACATATGATACGGCCGTCTTTAGCGGCTGCATCGGCTAAGCGTAAATGCAAGTAGCAACGGCGCAGTATTTGGTTAGCATTGGGGCCGCCCAAGGTATGTAATCGCTTTACTAAGTTAGGTTTTTATTTCGAATATGCACCTGAAGAATAGGTCAATTCATAACTATGCGTGTAAATTTCAAAAACAATTCCGAAGGGGTCTTCAACATAGCACATTTTGAAAGGTTTATCCTTTGGATAGTATTCTCTAATTGGCATTCTTTGCTTTCCTCCATAAGACAAAATTTTATCAATTAGTTCTTCAATATTAGGATCTTGAACACAAAAATGAAAAAGACCTGTATTGAACGGATTAAATTCAGGAGCTTCTTTTATTCCGTTTGGAAATGAAAATAATTCAATTCCAATTCCGTCTGAGGTAGCTAGATGAGCGATTTCAAATTCATTCCAATCATCTCCGAAAACATCAATACACATTTGACCAATAGCAGTTTCCTTTTCTTTTTTGACTTTAGATGGTTGCATGAGTATGTACCAACCCATTACTTCTGAATAAAACTTTACTGCTTCACCTATATTTGGAACTGTAATTCTAATATGTGAAAATGATTTGGGGTAACTTTTATTATTTGACATTATTTAGATTTTCAAAATTACGTACGTAGTCTGGATTTGCTATTTGTGGGTAACTCATAATATACAACCTTTTATTATTCCTATCCTTTAAACAAATCAGGAAATAAGATGTTTATAGTAATTGGTATCCTGTTAAGATATAAAAAGTAACGCCATACACTTTTTCTAAAATACTCCATAACAAAAAGCCCCTCCATTGCTGGAGGGGCTTTCACTTCTTATGTATTGCTGAAACTTACTTCGCTAAGATCAACCTGTGGGTTGAGCTTGTTGTTTCAGATACTACTTGTATAATGTAAACGCCATTAGCCATTCCATTAAATTGTACCTGGTTGTTTCCAGCATTCGCTACAAAGTCCTTTACAATTTTTCCTGAACCTAATTCGATTACAGTAACACGGATATCAGTTCCAAAAGTCTGTGGGATATCGATGTTCGCCGTTCCCTGTGATGGGTTAGGGTATACTACGATGCCACTTCCGTTGGTTGCTATATCTTCTACTGCTAACAATACGTCTTGTGCTTCAAAAGCTCCAATATCACGTGTTCCATCAAAAACAGCTTGTCCAATCTGGTCATCGAATGTATCTGCTGGGTCTCCGCCGTTGTAAGCTAAAGATCCTAGTAATAATTCGTGTGTCTCTGTAGTACCACCGTTGTCTTGCAGGGGCCCTAACATTGGGTCTGTCTCTTCCACATCGTTGGCTTGTTCCGGGAACGCAACTTCGTCGTCTGTACCAATTAAGTTATAGTCGTTAGAAGTAAAAGTTCCACTTACATCTAGTCCAGATCCTGCTGTGTTTAAGGCTACAATCGTGTTCTTCAGACTAGTTGTTGTATTGCTCTGGATTCCTCCTCCTGTTCCAGCAGCGGTATTAGCGCCTACTGTAACAGCATTCAGATCTAAGCTTGCACCGTCGTTGGTAATTCCTCCTCCATTTGTAGTGGCCTCATTACCTGATATAGTACTTCTTGTTACCGTGGTAATAGCACCTGTGTTATTGTAGATTCCTCCACCTTCAGCAGCACTGTTTCTAGATACTGTAGACGTTAAGACATTCATTGTTGAACCTCCCTGGTTCCACAAACCTCCACCTTCGTTGGCAGCGCTGTTTCCATCTATAGTACTTTCTGTAATATCGATAGTTGCCGTGTTTCCACTTACGTGAAGTGCGCCACCATTACCTGGGGCAGCAGTTCCTGCCGTTCCGTTTACATCGTTGTTTATTACTAATGAGGTATCCAAGGTTAACGTACCTTCAATTATTTCAATAGCACCACCTGCTCTATTGGCAGCATTCCCATTCAATGTAATTCCAGTTACCGTTACATCACCAGCTACACTTAACAATCCTCCCCCAGAACCTGCGGCTCCAGTTGCTTGATTGTTGGTAATAGTTGTTGTGTTAATGATATTTAAGGTACCTCCATTGTTGAAAATTCCTCCACCACCATTGTCGGCAGCTGCTCCTTGAGCCGTGTTACCATCTATAGTCATACCATCTACTGTCATGACACCAAGACTATTCCATAGCGCACCCCCTTCAGCAGCGGCTACGTTAGCTGTGGCTGTTCCTCCAGTAATGTTTGCGTCTCCCATACCAGTGATATGTAATCCACCACCATTTCCAGGGGCAGCACTTGCTGTATTTCCTGTAAAATCAACACCATCTAAGGTAAGGATATTTCCAGCGACACTGTTATCTTCAATACCACCACCAGCTCTCACTGCTGTGTTTCCAGATAAGGTAGTTGCGGTTACTGAAAGAACTCCTGAATCATTTAAGATACCTCCCCCAGATCCTGCAGCACCGTTGGCTATGTTGTTCGTGATAGTTGCGTTACTAACATCTAAGGTACCTCCGTTGTTGAAGATTCCTCCGCCACCTTCGTTGGCCATCGCTCCACTAGCTGTATTTGCGTCGATAATGGTTCCATCAACAGTCATTGCGCCTGCTCCATTCCATAGACCACCACCTTCTAAGGCTGCTGTGTTTCCACTTACAGTACCTCCAGTAATACTACTATCTCCCGGACCGGTTATATGAAGTCCACCACCATTACCTGGAGCTGCACTTGCTATGTTTCCTGTAAGATCAACATCGTCTAACATAAGGATGTTTCCTGCAACACTATTATCTTCGATACCACCACCAGCTCTCACTGCTGTGTTTCCAGATAAGATAGATGTTGTTACTGAAAGCACTCCTGAATCATTCAAGATACCTCCACCAGATCCTGCAGCACCATTAGCTACGTTGTTCGTGATGGTTGCGTTACTAACATCTAAGGTACCTCCATTGTTGAAAATTCCTCCACCACCTTCGTTGGCCATGGCTCCGCTTGCTGTATTCCCGTCGATAGTGGTTCCATCAACAGTCATTGCGCCTGCTCCATTCCATAAGCCACCACCTTCTAATGAAGCAGTGTTACCTGAAATAGTTCCACCAGTAACAACGCTATTATCAGCTCCTGTAATGTGCATTCCGCCTCCATTACCAGGGGCAGCAGCCGTTGTGTTATTCAATAAATCTGTGTTGGTAAGGGTTGTTGTTCCGCCGCCTGAAGCAACTTCAATTCCACCACCTGCTCTCAAAGAAGTATTTCCTGAAATCGTCGTTCCAGTTACCATAAGAGTTCCTTCGTCATTTAAGATTCCACCACCAGATCCCGCAGCACCATTGGCTACATTGTTACTAATAGTTGCATTATTCACATCTAGCGTTCCTCCAGCGTTAAAGATTCCTCCACCACCTTCGTTGGCCATGGCACCACTTGCTGTATTTCCATCGATCGTAGTTCCATCCACTGTCATAGTTCCAGCTCCATTCCATAAGCCACCCCCTTCTAGGGTTGCTGTATTTCCTGAAATAGTTCCACCAGTAACAACACTATCATCACCTCCGGTGATATGCATTCCTCCTCCATTTCCTGGGGCAGCTGCTGTAGCGTTATTTAATAAATCTGTGTTGGTAAGGGTTGTTGTTCCCCCACCTGAGGCAACTTCAATTCCACCCCCTGCTCTTATAGATGTATTTCCTGAAATTTCTGTATTGGTTACTGTAATAGTTCCCATATCATTCAGAATTCCACCACCAGAACCTGCAGCGCCATCGGCTACATTGTTACTAATGGTTGCGGCCATTACGTTTAAAGTACCTCCATCGTTAAAGATTCCTCCTCCGCCTTCATTGGCCATGGCACCACTTGCCGTGTTGCTGTCTATGGTTGTACCATTTACAGTCATCGTTCCTGCACCGTTCCATAAGCCACCACCTTCTAAGGCAGCTGTGTTACCATTTACGGTACCACTTGTTACAGTAGCGTTTCCTGGACCTGTAATGTGCATTCCTCCTCCATTTCCTGGAGCTGTTCCTGCATCATTCATATCCAGTGTTACATTTGTTAAAGAAATAGTTCCTGCGCTTACCAACGAATTGTCTTCTATTCCTCCTCCTGCACGTACGGCAGAATTATTAGTAATAGAAGAGCTGTTTACAGTTAGAGTTCCTCCTTCAACATTTTGAATTCCTCCTCCAGAACCAGCGGTTCCGGTTGCAAAATTATTGTTGATAACGGTTCCATTTACTACATTCAAAGTACCTCCATTATTGAAGATTCCTCCTCCTCCATTGGTACTGTCGTTTCCAGCAGCTACATTCGTGTCTAGGGTACTTCCATCAACAGTCATCGTACTACCTGCTTGGTTCCAGAGTCCTCCTCCTTCACTAGCAGCACTGTTAGCTGTAATAGTAGCTCCAATAATATTTACTATTGCTACACCTGTAACGTGTAATGCACCACCGTTTCCTGGGTTGGGCGTTCCTGCTGAACCGTTCACATTATTGGTAATAAAAGTTGTTGTTGTGCTACTGAAAAATCCATCTACAATCTCTACACCACCACCTGCGCGGTTAGCTGAGTTTCCATCTATCATCCCACCAATAATATTTATATTCCCATCGGTAGATAATAATCCTCCTCCAGAGCCTGAAGTTCCTGTAGCGGTATTGCTCTGTAACGTTCCGTTAGAAATATTTACATTTCCTCCGTTGTTATAGATTCCTCCACCACCAGCACCAGCTACTGCTGTGTTAAGATCTACCATCGTATCGAACATACTCATCGTAGCTCCTGCCTGGTTCCAAAGTCCTCCTCCTTGATTTGCAGCAAGGTTACTTCCTATCTGTCCGGCATTGATAACAGTCATTGCCGTTCCAGAAATATGAATTCCTCCACCATTTCCTGGCATTGGGGTTCCTGCGGTTCCGTTTACATCGTTTAAGGCTACCGTAGTTCCATTTAGCGTAAGGGTTCCGTCAATAGCTTCTATACCTCCTCCTGCGCGGTTGGCGCTATTCTGAAAAATATTAATTGCGGCAATAGTCACAGCTCCGTCGGTAGATAAAATTCCTCCTCCAGATCCGGCTGCTCCGTTCGCTAAGTTATTATTAATGGTCGATCCTGCTAAAATATCCAGGGTTCCACCATCGTTGTAGATTCCACCACCACCATTCTCGCCTAAGGCACCACTGGCAATGTTATTGGTTACAGGTACAGCGTCTACGGTCATTGTTCCGCCACCGTTCCATAGTCCACCACCTTCGGCAGCAGCAACGTTTCCGTCTACGGTTCCACCGGTAATTGTAGAATTGGCGGTTCCACCTACGTGAAGTCCTCCACCATTTCCTGGCATTGGTGCGCCCGAAGCAACACCTGTATCATTTGTATTTAAAGTAACATCTGTAGAAGTCAATGTACCTCCAGAAATCTCAATCCCTCCACCTGCGCGGTTCGATTGGTTATTGGTAATAGTTGTTCCTGTTAGGTTTACATCGCCTCCAGTTGATAAAATCCCACCTCCAGAACCTGCGGTTCCATCAGCAATGTTTGTATCTATTAAAGTTGCAGCGTCAACATTTAATGTTCCGCCGTCGTTGTAGATTCCTCCACCACCGTTATCGGCAGCAGCGCCACTAGCAGTATTGTTGGTAACTGGCACGCCAACTACATCCATGGTTCCGCCACCGTTCCATAATCCACCACCTTCGGCAGCAGCAACGTTTCCATTTACGGTTCCACCTGTGATGGTTGAATTGGCGGTTCCACCTACGTGAAGTCCACCACCATTTCCTGGCATTGGTGCGCCCAAAGCAACACCTGTATCATTTGTATTTAAAGTAACATCTGTAGAAGTCAATGTACCTCCAGCAATCTCAATCCCTCCACCTGCGCGGTTCGATTGGTTGTTAGTAATGGTTGTTCCTGTTAAATTTACAGCTCCTCCAGTAGATAAAATTCCTCCTCCAGAACCTGCGGCTCCGTCAGCTATGTTACTATCTACTAAGGTAGCAGCATCTACGTTTAATGTTCCGCCGTCGTTGTAGATTCCTCCACCACCATTATCGGCTGCAGCGCCACTAGCAGTATTGTTGGTAACTGGCACGCCAACTACATCCATGGTTCCGCCACCGTTCCATAGTCCACCACCTTCAGCAGCTGCAACGTTTCCGTCTACTGTACCACCGGTAATTGTAGAATTGGCGGTTCCACCTACGTGAAGTCCTCCACCATTTCCTGGGTTAGCAGGATTGGTTCCAGCTAATGCAATTCCCGTATCATTATTATTCAATGTTACGTCAATCATAGTAAGGTTTCCGGCAGCAATTTCAATACCTCCACCTGCTCTTACAGATTGATTACCAGTAATGATAACGCCGTTCAGCGTAAAAGTACCTCCAGTACTATGAATTCCTCCACCAGAACCAGCGGCTCCGTTAGCACTATTATTTACAATATTTGTTCCTGTGGCCACTGTTAATGTACCACCGTCATTAAAGATTCCTCCTCCACCATTCGTAGCATCATCACCTGAAGCGCTATTCTGATCAATAAAAGTATCTGCAAATAAACCTCCAGGAGCGGGAGTCAAGATATTCAAGGTACCTCCAGCACTATTCCATAATGCACCACCTTCACTTGCGGCAGCATTTGCGAGCGCAATCCCACTAAAAGATACGGTTGCTCCATTTCCAGTAATATGAATTCCTCCACCATTTCCTGGGTTGGCAGTTCCTGCAGTTCCATTAACATCGTTGTTACTCATATTCACATTAATAATATCTGCAACACCATCAATAATTTCAATTGCACCACCGGCGCGGTTAGCTGAATTACTTGTTAGAAATGCTCCAGTGATGTCTACAGTTCCTGCAGTACTCAAAATACCACCACCAGAACCAGAAGTTCCCGTTGCTATATTTCCAAAGATATCTGCAAAACCAGTGAATAAACCACCTTGTACGTTTAAGATACCACCTTCATTGTAAATACCTCCACCACCTTGTTCAGGGGCGTCACCAGTTGCAGTGTTATTACTAATTTCACTAGTTCCAGGTATGGTCATGGTTCCTGTTCCGTTCCAAAGACCTCCACCTTCTACAGCGGTATTGTTTCTCGCAACCACATTGTTGAACGTAGTATTTCCACCCCCACTTATATGATATCCACCACCATTTCCTGGGGCGGTTGCTATACCTGTAGCCGTGTTATTTAGCAAGGTTACATCTGTAAAAGTATACAGTTCGCCTGGGGTAGAAAGAATTTCAATTCCTCCTCCAGCTCTGTTTGCTGTATTGTTTTGTAGTGTTACGTTGTTTAACGTTAATGTTCCTGGAGTCGCATTGAAGATTCCACCTCCAGAACCTAGGGTTCCATCAGCTGTATTGCCATCAATTACAGCATTATTCACTATAACAGCTCCACCATTATTAAATATGGCACCACCACCGTTATCGGCATCATTACCACTAGCGGTATTATTAATCATATTTGGATTGTCAAGGGTCATTGTACTACCTGCTTGATTCCACACACCACCCCCTTCAGAGGTAGCTATATTGTCTTGCATATTTCCGCCATTGATATTTATCGTTGCTACACCTGAAACGTGTAAGAATCCACCGTTTCCTGGATTTGGAGCTGCTCCGCCGGCATCATTGGCGTTCATATCTATATTGTTGGTTGTAAGAGTACCGTCTATAATTTCGATACCTCCACCAGCGCGGTTAGCACTGTTATTGGAAACTGATGTTCCAATATCTGAAACAGTTACGTTTCCAGCATTACTCATAATACCTCCACCAGAACCTGCTGTTCCTGTAGCCATATTGCTTAAGATGGTAGTTCCGCTATTTACGGTAAGGGTTCCTCCATTATTAAAAATACCTCCACCACCAGTTGTTGCGGCTGCACCTTGCGCTTCGTTTCCTGTTATAGCCGTTCCGCTAACAATCATGACTCCTGTTCCGTTCCAAAGACCACCACCTTCTTGGGCAGCAATATTATTTAAAACGATACCGCGAATAATATTGGTATTTGAAGCTCCACTAATATGAAGTGCTCCTCCATTTCCAGGATTTGCACCTAAAGCTACACCTGTATCATTAGAATCTAGTGTAACATCGGTCATATCTAATGTACCTCCAGAAATTTCGATACCACCACCTGCTCGAACTGATTGATTTCCTCGAAATACGATACGATTTGCTGGTAGTGTTCCATTACTTGTAATGGTAACTGATCCTCCATTACTATGCAAACCACCTCCAGAACCAGCGGCTCCATTAGCAACATTGTTTATAATTCGTGTAATCCTAGGTACAAAACCAACCAAAAGATTGTTTATAACTAAATTCCCACCATTATTAAAAATACCTCCACCACCATTAGCAGCTAAAGTTCCATTCGCGATATTGCCATCAATATCACAACCTGAAAGTGTCATTGTTCCTGTACCATTCCATATCGCACCACCTTCATTGGCAGCCGTATTGGTTAAGAATCTTGCTGAAAGCGTTGAAGACGCAGCACCAGTAATATGAATTGCTCCCCCATTACCTGGAGGTCCTGTGGCTGTATTGTTCAGGAAAACTGTATTTCCAGTAACAATTAAATTATCAGTAGATTGAACTTCAATAGCGCCACCTGCTCTGTTTGCAGAGTTTCTTCTAAATGAACCTCCATTAATGTCAAGAATACCTGTACCTGTGTTGAAAATTGCTCCTCCACTACCAGGTGTTCCATTTGCCGTATTGTCATTAAATGTACAGCCATTAATATCCAGGTTTGTATTTTCACTAAATATGGCACCACCGTTAGCAGCTACCCCGTTTATAAATGTTACGTTCGTTATGGTAACTGAAACAGCATTTGTTATTGTGAAAACCCGATCCATGTTGCTCGCGTCAACAGTAGTTCCGAATGCTGAAATTGTTACTTCGTCTGTAATAGTGATAGCTCCCGTAGTTAAAACAGGGCTTACAAATCCTATTGAAATTGTATTTGCTCCAGCTGTACCGTTGGCATCTAAAACTGCTTGTCGCAACGATCCAGGACCACTGTCATTTGAGTTTAATACCGAAAACTGCCCGAAAGACAGTGAGGTCGTTAATAAAATTGAAACCAGCAACAGCCAATTTCGAGTAGTTTTGTTTTTCATAATTAATTTATTTAGTTAGATACTATTTATTATATACTAAGGAGAAGACAAAACATAAAAAAAGTATTACAAGCTTTAGTAAGCACGTAATACTTCCGCAAAATATAATTGCAATGTAGTGTTGTTATCATTCTCTTTGGTACGTTAGTTATATCTTCCATTCTTTATGAACAGGTAGATTTCAATAAAGTTACGTAGAGTAGTAGGGGGGCGGTTTCTTAAAATATGTTAAATTATCTGAAAATTAATGTATTACAGATATTTACAATTTTATGTAAGAAAAATGAAAGGTCTTTATGGGTTGTTAATTAACAATTTAAGAAGACAAAAAGTGTAAAAGATGTATACACTTAAAATAAAGTTTTTACAAAACCTTAACTAAATTATCGTAAAACCCTTTAACACAATTTGTTAAAAATGAAATGGTACTTTATAAAAAAAGCTAATTTCTTACAGAAAAGGACTACAAGGATTGAGGAAATAAAATTAAAAAAAGCAGGTATAGGAGAATTATTCTAAAAAAGACATCATATTTTTTTTGATACACGCATTCATATCAGATACGTCTGCTTTTACGAATTTCTCACCCGTAATGTTTTTATACAGTTCAATATATCTTTCTGAAACGGTTTCAATGTAGGCATCACTCATAAAGGGAACTTTCTGCCCTTCAAAACCTTGAAAACCATTCTGGATTAACCACTGGCGCACAAATTCTTTGGAGTGTTGTTTTTGAGCTTCCCCTTTTTGTTGATGGGCTTCATAGCCTTCAGAATAATATATCGAGAAAAATTAGGTCTGTTCATTTCCTTCATAAAAAATTAGAGCCTTTCAGTAGTGAAAGGCTCTAATTCTAGTAGTATATACCTGTAGTTACTCTTTTACCAACTGCTTGGTCACTGGACTTGCATCTGTATGTATCAATACCATATAGGTGGCACTTGCCAACTCTGAAATATCGATTGTCATTTCTGAAGTTACTTGGCTTGCATCTACTATTTTGATAAGCCTTCCCGTCACATCATAAATGCTCACATCTTTTAATGGGATGTTTTGTGGGTTGTTTAACAAGACAAAGTTTGTTGCTGGGTTAGGATACATCGTAAGGCTAGCCATATCGAAACCAGTATTGCTCACTCCTAACAATTCATCTACTGTTAGCTCAAAGGTACAAGAAGCTTCATTTTCGAAGGCATCTTCAGCGGTAATAGTCACTGTATAGGTACCCGGGTCGAGCATTGCTCCAACTGCAGGATCTTGAGAAGTAATCACCACAGGATCTGTACAATTGTCTATCGCTATCGCTTCGCCTGTTGCAAAGTAATCTGGAACTGTATATTGTGTGCCGTTGTTTATTTCAACAGTTTGATCTGCTGGACACGTAAGCACTGGAGCCAACTCGTCTACTACTGTTACAGTTGCTGTACAGGTAACTATGTTTCCGTTTACATCACTTGCAAATACGTTTACAACTACAGGTGTTCCTATATCGTCGCAGCTAAAGTCGTCTATGTCTAATCCTGTTGTATCTATACCACACGCATCGTCCAAACTAGCAATTACATCGCCAGGTAGGATGCTTACCATCCCATTTTCATCTAATTGAACAGTAATATCCTGACAAACTAATGCAGGCGCAGTATCATCTATTACCGTTACCGTTGCTTCACAAGTTGCACTATTTCCGTTTTCATCTGTTATGGTCAAGGTTACTGTATTGTCGCCAACTTCTGCACAGGTAAAGGTGTCTGGTGTTGCGGTATAGGTAAAGTTAGCTGTTCCACAAGCATCTGTTGAACCTCCATCTAATAAAGAAGAATCTATGACAATAATTCCCGTAGCATCAAGAACAACCGTAATGTCCTGACAAACCGCGACTGGCGGTGTTACATCTTCTACTGTTACAATTACGGTACAACTAGCCATATTTCCAGCTAGATCTGTCACGGTAAGAATCACATTGTTAGGTCCTACATTTGCACAGGTAAAGGTGTCTATGTCTATACTTAAAGTATCTACAGCACAATTATCTGTACTACCGCCATCCACATCTGCGGGGACGATTGTTGCAGTACCAGCAGCGTTAAGTTGTATAGTTATATCCATACATATTGTTAGTGGAGCATCATCATCCACCACCGTAATAGTAAAGCTACAGGGTGTTGTATTTCCGTTTACATCGGTTGCTGTATATGCTACAACACTTACGCCTACAGGGAATACGCTACCACTTGGTAAGCCTGCTGTTTGAACTACTGAAGCAATACCACAATTATCTACTGGGATTGGGCCTGCAAAATGTACAATGGCACCGCAAAGTGGCATATCGGTTCCCACGGTGATATCTGCTGGGCAGTTTATCAATGGGGCTATAGTATCTTCAACAGTTACTGTAGCTGTACATGTAGTTGTGTTTCCTGTACTATCGGTTACTGTTAAGGTAACAATTACAGGTGTTCCAACATCGGCACAGGTAAAAGAATCAATATTAAGCGATAAAGTTACCAGTCCGTCTGGATCGAAAGATCCTCCATCCACATCTGAAGGTAGTATAGTAACATTACCTGTAGCATCTAATTGTGCAGTGAAATCCTGACAAATAGCAGTAGGGGTTGAATCTACCACCAATACCACATCATTTCCATCACCTCCATCGTAGTGAATAAATACAAACTGACCATTAAAAGGTATTGCTGCATTGTTTGGAAGCCCATCAAAAGTTCCTACAATAGCATCTGTACCATCATTATCGATAATGACAAATTCGTCTGTCTGGGTAAGTGTACCCACAAAATTGTTCACCAAGGTGAGGGTTGCACCTGCAACATCCACTACTCCATTAACTACAACTTGGTCATAGTCTGTACCAGGCGTAGTAATGTCATCTATTTTAACTTCCAACAAGCCACTAGTTAAGTCAAAATCACCAGTTATAGTGGCTTGACCAATACTAAATTCGGTGTAGTCTCCAGGACTAAATACCCCATTAATAAAAGTAGTAGGAGCTTCAAATATTGCAGTAGCTAGAATACCCTCTGGAGTGTTTAAAGGTCCTACAGCAGTAGTTGCTGTAATTGTGCCTCCAGCAATTATGGGAACATTGGCTGAGAATATTATTATTCCAGCGTACGTAGCGCTTGATGAAGTACCATCTAATGCAACATTACCGTTCGTAGCTTCTATTATACTTTCAATAAAGTCTATTCCATCGTTAAAGTCACCTGTTGTATCGGTGGATTCACCCGTTATTTGAATATCACCATTAGATGTGGTTAAGGGAGAGGAGAACAAAGCTATCCCCATGGCTTGTTCACTTAAAGCAGTTCCGCCTGTTCCATTTAAGAAAATAGACCCGTCTAGGGTTGTTACTGAACTAATAGTAAAATATAAACCAGCAGCAATACTTCCTCCAGCGTTACCCCCTGTTCCAGTAAAATTAATATCGCCCATTGCGGTATCATTAATAGTTGAGTTTTCCAAAACAACTCCAGCAGTATAATTTCCTGATCCAGAACCACCTGCACCCGTAATGCTTACTCCACCACCATTTGATACAATAGTGTTTCCAAAAAGGGCTACCCCTATTTCATTTCCTGACCCAGAACCTGAACCACTAGTTCCATTTAATGAGATGGATCCTGTACTACTTAGATCTGTTATAGTAGCTCCACCTAATCGTATACCAACATTTAAATTACCCCCTCCATTACCAGCAGTACCAGTAATTGAAATGCCACCTCCATTGGTAGTTACCATAGGGTTCGCGGTATCCATAAACACTCCATAATTACCACTAAATGCATCGCCCCCTGTGCCTTCTAAAGTTACAGCGCCTGCGCCTAGCGCTTCAATTCTAGCTGCATTCCCCAATGCAATTCCAATATGAAAAACCCCTGCTCCATTGCGTCCCATACCTGTTAGGTCGATATCACCTGAACCTGAGGTTGTAATAAATGAATTTGTTGCTATTTGGATTCCTGAATTTTGATTTCCCGAGGTATTTGCGCCACCAGTTCCATCCATTAGTATATTACCATCTGCAGCACTTACTATGCTTTCAATTAGATCTATTCCTGAATTATTACTAGATCCATTTCCAGCAACTCCCGTAATACTAATAATGCCACTCGCTGCGGTTTGAAGTCTTGCCGTCGAAACAACTACCCCTCTGTTATCATCGCCATTAGAAGCGATACTTCCTGTACCATTTAAAGTGATACTTCCCGAAATAGACTCTATGGTCGCCAATTCTATAAAAACTCCATTATTGAGGTTATTTGTACCATTTGTGCTTCCAATCACTTCAATGTCCCCACTAGTGGAAGCTATTCTAGAACTATTCATTAAAACAACACCGTTATTTAAAGTAGTTCCTGTACCTCCTTGACCTGTTATAGAAATTGAGCCTGCACCTATATCCTGAATAAGCGTATTATAAGCGATTAAAACCCCATTGCTACTCAAACCATTAGATGTGCCGGCCGTCCCTATTAATGTTATTCCGCCTCCATTGGTTTCAATTAGAGTTGTACTTGTATCCGATGGTAACATTTGAATTCCGGCAGCGTTATTTAATGAGCTAGTTCCTCCTGTTCCATTTATAGTAATAGCGCCACCGCCAGAACTTCTTATAGTACCTCCAGCGATAGCCATTCCTTCAGCAAAATTTTCAGTTGAAACACCTCCAGTAGCGTTTATAATAATGTCACCGTCATTAGACAATAACATTCCAGTTTGCAAGACAATCCCATTAGTTGATTCTGAACCGCTACCGCCCATCCCATTGAGGGTCATAGTTCCGGTGCCCATTGTCTCGATACTTGATTCCAGCGAAACTATTCCACTATTAAACATACCCGTACTCGTACCTGCCTGCCCTGTAATAGCAATGGAACCTTCATTGGCAGTTATTCTAGTTGTTTGTTGTAAATATACGCCACTAGTTCCTGAAAAATTTGTTCCATCTCCTCCTGTTCCCTGTATTGTTATATTTCCTGAACCGACCGATTCAATAATTCCTTCAGTAAGTAAAACTCCTAAGGAAAAACCTCCAACAACATTTCCTAGGTTGCCTCCCTGCCCTATTATATTTATAGCCCCGTTGTTAGATTTTATAGTTCCAAAGTTATTTGTAGCAACTCCATAAGCAATATTTTCACCATCTCCAGCTATGCCTTCAATTTGTATAGTTCCAGTACCTGTTGTCTCAACCTTCCCTTGGAGTGACACTCCTATACTGCCATCTTCTACAACACTATTACCAGTACCTATAATGGTGATGTTACCTTCAACAGACTGTATATTAGAATCTAGTAAAAATAATATTCCATCCCCGTATGAGGCTGTATTAAATGCTCCATTTCCTGTAATATTAATTGCGCCTGTATTGGTAAGTACATCGGCATCACTAACAACTATTCCTCTAGAATTTCGCGATGTTGCCGCGCCATTTCCTTCACCGAACAGAATGATGTCACCACCATTTAGATCTTGCACTAATGAATTAAACCGCACGTATATTCCAGAGTTAAAATCTGCAGTCCCAGTTCCTCCCGTTCCCGTAATAGTAATACCTCCCCCGTTACTTTCAACTGTAGAATTTAATTCTTCAACACCCACACCGTAGTTTCGTTCGGTACCATTACCTCCTGTACCGGTTATTGATATACTACCAGCACCATCTGCTAAAACCTTACCACCTCCAAGAACGGCAACTCCCATTCTTAAATTATTGGTTGCATATACTCCTGTTCCTGTAATAGCTATGTTTCCAATACCCGTGGTTTTAACCTCGGCATTTGCTTCAATATGTACCCCAATAAAATCGTCTCCTGGCACTGGGTTTGTTCCTGCCAACGAAGTAATATTACCATCGGTAGATTGGACTACTGCAGCATTTGTAATAAGCGTATTCCTTTCAGATGTCAGATTTATACTTCCTGACGTGGTAATAGCTGCACTAACTATAAGAAATCCTGTATGTACCGTAAGGTCTTCTGACCCGAGGTTTGTTTCTGTGGTTTCAAATGTAACAATATCGTCTGTGTCAAAATTTAAGGTTACAGGAATAGTATCAAGAGGATCCAATCCTTGAAAGGATACATTATCTGTACTTGTACCACCATTAATAACAACTGCGTCGTACCCATTGAAAGAAACGTTTTCAAAAGTGCTTCCAGAGATAAGGGTGAAGTTTGGAGTTGGAGCATTTTCAATTACTACGTCCGGATTTGGACCATCTGGCAAATTAAGTGTTAATGTTGCTCCCCCAGCATCTAAGAGAATAATGGGCTCTAAACCGGTATACATAATCGAACTTTTATTATCTACAACTATGCGTCCTGAACTTTTATTAAAAGCGGTAGACACTACGTCTTTCCAAGCCGAACCCCTATTTATAACCGTAAGAATATCACCCGTAGTGGTATGTTCACCACCTCCATCATATACTATATCAATGCCTAAATCTAGAATCGTATTATCTACCACTAAATTATTGTCCTTGTCATTACCTTGAATTATTAACACATTTTCCAAAGACGATTTGGATACTTTCTTTAAAATCAGGCTTTTACTTTCTAATGAAGACAGAATGATATTATTAGAGCTTGCATCATAGCGTAAGGAAACGTTATCGTGCGTATCCAATACGAAAGAAGTGTTGGATTGTGCCTTAAGGGCTGCTATCTTGATTGCTACCTTTTTGTCTGCTTCTGCAAGTTGAGACGCCGTAGGCACGACAACTTTTGGTTGTGTTCCTGACATTTTAGACCAAGTATCAATGCCTAATGCCGTTATAGACGTGGAAATTGGCGCTGCTACCATAGCGTTAGCATCACTTGGCAACACGCGCTGTTGTAAGAATCTTGTGCCCGTTGTATTAAAGTTAAATGTATTGGCAGTGTCATTTTGAGATACAAGGTTTTGTTGTATCACTCGTTTTGGAGACTGTGCCTGCAGGGCCATAGTACAAATGAGTAGTAAGATAACTAGTGTTGAGCCAAGCGGATTCCTTTTTGCTTTCATAATAAATATTGATTAGCGGTTAGTAACGTAAAATCTTGAAGCTAATTTAAAAGCAAAGTAGGAACTTGTCAACTACATCTTAATGTGGTTTTTATGTCTTAAGAACTATGTGTGATTTAGTATTATTTCTGTCTATATTCGAAATATATTATTAATTTTTCTGGTTCATTTTCTTTACTTAATTTACACCACGCCAAGAAGCTTTAGGTATCCTGAAATTTGAATACACCTAT
The DNA here is from genome assembly GCF_050859505.1 of Rasiella sp. SM2506. GTDB lineage: Bacteria > Bacteroidota > Bacteroidia > Flavobacteriales > Flavobacteriaceae > Marinirhabdus. The sequence continues at coordinate 3,038,143 of NZ_CP193934.1, forward strand.
TAATTAATCGGTTTTAAGAAAGAGAAGCGTCAAATACATCGTCGGGTAGTGAGTTTCTGAAATGCTTTACATGAAAAAATTAAAACAGCAACACATACATTTGAAAGCCCACCTAGGTATGCTACGGTTATGTAAGGTTCTTGTTGTTTGGTTTTGTACATCCCTCACACCGCTAACAGCACAAACTTTATCTCAAATTGAAGTTTTATCAACAGATAACGGATTACCATTTAGAGATGTAAAGTCTGTAACGCAAGATAGTTTAGGGTTTATGTGGTTTGGTACCACACAAGGGCTCCTTAAGTATGATGGCTACTCGTTTAAAATTTATAATAACAATCCGGATAACCCTAATTTTATACAAAATGAGCAGCTTACCGAACACAACACAATTTATCAAGGTAGAAACTCCCTATGGTTTGCAGCAAATAACACCTTGTTCAAATTAAATATACAAACAGATAGTATTTTCGAATACACTAAAAAACAGGGTGTTAAAGGAGATGTGATTGAGCTTCACATTGATCATAAAAAACAAGTCTGGATAGTTACAGACAATCACTGGATTTCTAAACAAGAAGACACCTATCAATACCTTCAAAAATATGATGAAACGCATGGTTTTGAAGTCATGGACAGTCTAAGGCGAGGAAATCGCGAATTTACAAAATTAGCTTCAGACCGTGATAATAACCTTTGGTGGTCTACCCTAACCCAAGGAGCTATACAGTACACTGATAAAGGAAAGCGACTCCAAAATAATGTGCTAATTAGTTATGAGAATGTTGACGAATTTCACTTCCGAGGAACTTCTTTTTTTGATACTAAAAACCAACATTATTATTTTCCAAGCAATCAGGGAATTAACCAATATAATGCAACGAATGCCAAATGGGAATCTGTTCTAAATGAACTCATTAGTATATATCATGCGATAGAAGATAATGAAGGGAATATTTGGTTTGCTGGAGATACATTTTTATACAGAAGGGATCGCTTGGGTAATTTCACCAATTTTTCAAGCACTGCCCAAGAGCAATTAGATTTCAGCCGGATCTCACAACTTTTTGTTGATACAAATGGTCTGCTATGGATTGCTACAGATAATGGACTATTAAAACTCAGGATTAAACCTAGAACCTTTAAGCAGTTGTTTAAATCTAATGAAAATGACTGGGGAAATGCCATGCGAACCATATTTGAAACTAAAGACGGTGCCATCATAGCAATGTGCGAACGGGACAAGAAACTTATGGTGTTTTCCCAAAACGATACTGAAGGAAAAGAATTTGAATTATGGGGTGATTTTGGTGCTACAACAAACCTCTTGGATGGAGCACGTTTTTTTACTGTGGATTTAAATAAGGAATATGTTTACACCGTTAACGAATCCTTAGTTAAAATAAGGCTAAAGGATGGTTATACCACATTACTTCCAGAATTTGCAAACCGACTTAATATTACGGGATCGAGCCCTATAATAACACTAAACGATGGACGCTTGTTATTTGGGTTTACACTAGCTAAATTAACCCTATACAATCCTGCGACAGGAGAAAGTGAGTTGGTTTTTAAAAATCCTATTGAAAAAGATTATTTGCATTTTAGGTATTTTTTAGAAAGTAAAACTCCTGGAGCTATTTGGGTAGGGACTGTAAATGATGGACTCTTAAAAATTAATTTGAACGGAACTATTGAAGCACGCTATCATGTTAATTCAGATCCACCGTTGAACAAGAATAATATTATGGTTATTCATGAAAACAATGACGAGAGCCTATGGTTAGGGACTTTTGGAGGAGGACTCATTCACTTAACACCAGATAAAAAAGAGGCTGTCGTATACGATACTTATAGCGGTTTAGCCAATAACAATGTAGTGGGTATCCTGCCTTATAAAAATGAGCACCTTTTAATAAGTACCTATAACGGGCTTTCTTTTTTTAATACGAAAACAAAGCGTTTTCATAACTTTTTTGAGGAAGACGGCCTTACGCACAACGAATTTAACTATACTTCTTTTTTTAAAGACAGCAATGAGAAGTACTATTTTGGAGGCATGAACGGGATTAATATATTTAATCCTAACGATCTAACTAGTGATCCCCTGCTAAACCCGATACTTTTTTCGTCTTTTATGCGCTTTAATAGTAAAAGCAATGATATTCAAAAAACCGATTTCTCTTATACAACAACTACTAAGATAACAATTTCGCCTTACGATCAATATTTTCAGGTTAACTGGACCATACCCAATTATTTTAAAAATAGCGAAAATCAATATTCCACAAAACTAGAAGGTTACGAAAACACTTGGTTTTCTCAAGGCACAAACCCGTATGTACGGTATAATAAATTGCCTGCAGGAGATTATATATTGAATGTAAAAGGGGCCGATTTTAGTGGTGCAGAAAGCAAAAACACATTAAGGATTCCCATAACAGTAGTACCTATATTCTATAAAACTTGGTGGTTTATAGTGTTATGTGGGTTAGTTCTATTGGCGATTGTATATAGCTTATTTCAGTTTCGCGTAAGACAATTATTGGCCTTAGAAGAATTACGAACAGAAATTTCGAGTGACCTGCACGATAATCTAGGATCCTTATTGTCTGGCCTTGCTATGCAATCTGAATTATTAGAAGCAAATGCCAAAGAAGAGAATAAGAATAAGTTAAATAAAATTGCCAGAACAAGCCGCGATGCGATTTCACAAATGAGAGATTTAGTGTGGAGCATAGACAACAGAAGAGAGCGTACTTCAGACCTTCTAGAGCGTATGGAAGAAGTGGCTGAAGAACTTTTGTTGCCTAAAAATATTAGCTTTCATATAGAAAAAAACGACCTAAATCTTACCAAGAAACTATCGATTACCGCCAAACAACATGTATTTTTCATTTATAAAGAAGCAATAACAAACATTCTAAGACACGCTAACGCCAAAAACGTATGGATAAAGTTTACCAATCAAAATGGTTTTGGCACTATGGTCATTAAAGATGATGGTTCCATTAAAAAAACTATCAAATCTACAGGGTTTGGACTTGTAAATATGAAGCGACGTGCAGAAAAAATGAATGCCATATTGTACTTTAGTACAGAAAACGGGTTCGAAATTCATTTAAAATTACCTTTTAAGTTATAAAACCACACGTTAATGTGGTTGAAACTGAAGTTATACTCCAGTAAATTTATAATCTTATAGAATACTATCATGAGTGCAATAAACCTTGCCATAATAGAAGACGACCCAACAGTACACGATAGTTTGTGTGAGTTTTTTGCATCACAAATAAATATAACAGTTACGATAGCTTCGTATTCTGTTGAAGATTTTTTAGACGCAATCGATACTATTAATGAATTACCTACAATTTTACTGCTAGACATTAATTTGCCTGGCATGTCTGGTATTGACGGTATTCCTTTTATTAAAAAAGCATGTCCAGATCTTGATATTATCATGCTCACTACCCTTGAAGAAACGTCTATTATTTTTAAGGCCTTAACCAATGGGGCGTGTTCGTACACCTCTAAACGTGTGCCGCTAAAACAAATAGGGGAAGCGGTTCGTATTGTAAGTGAAGGAGGCTCGTATATGTCGCCTTCAATTGCTAGAAATGTAGCGACATACTATATGCCAAAGAAAGCTAGTGAACGTCTTTTAACCAATAGGCAAATGGACGTTGTACATGGCATTATTGCAGGAAAGAGCTATAAAATGATTGCTGAAGATTTATTTGTGTCTTTAGATACGGTTAGAAGTCATATTAAAAACATCTACAACATATTAGAAATAAATAGTAAGGCTGAATTGATAAGGAAATCGTTTGATAAGGAACTGTAATTTTCTATAAAACTACTCAATTTTAAAAAGGCCGTACTTTTCAGCTACTTGTTGAACTATTAAAAAAACACACCTATTAAAACCGCTCCGTTAAGAGGAGAGATAGTTCAAAACATTTTTTTCTATTCTATTCTGAATATTTGAAACATCGGCTTTTACAAAGGTTTCACCAGTAATATTTTCGTACAGTTCAATATATCGTTCTGAAACCGTTTCAATATAGTCGTCGCTCATAAAAGGAACTTTTTGTCCTTCCAAACCTTGAAAACCATTCTGGATGAGCCATTGGCGCACAAATTCTTTGGAGAGTTGTTTTTGAGCTTCACCAGTGTCTTGCCGTTCTTCGTAGCCTTCAGCATAGAAATAGCGAGAAGAATCTGGGGTATGGATTTCGTCAATTAAAACAATCTTTCCATCCATCGTTTTTCCGAATTCATATTTGGTATCCACTAAAATTAATCCACGACTTTCGGCTATTTCAGTTCCTCTTTGGAAGAGTTTACGGGTATAATCTTCTAGAATTAGATAATCTTCTTCAGCCACAATACCTCGTTTTATAATATCTTCTCTGGAAATATCTTCGTCGTGATCGCCCATTTCTGCTTTGGTAGCAGGCGTAATAATAGGGTGTGGAAATTTATCATTTTCCTTCATTCCGTCTGGCATCGTTACACCGCACAATAGTCTGTTTCCTGCTTTGTATTCACGAGCTGCGTGACCGCTCATATAGCCACGAATCACCATTTCAACTTTAAAAGGTTCGCAGGCTTCCCCTACCGCAACATTTGGATCCGGAACAGTTGTTAACCAATTGGGAACCAAATCTTCGGTAGCCCGCATCATTTTAGTGGCAATCTGATTTAAAATTTGTCCTTTATAAGGTATCCCTTTTGGCATGACCACGTCGAAGGCACTTAACCTATCGGTTGCAATCATGACCAATTGGTTATTCTCCAGAGTATATACTTCGCGAACTTTTCCTTTGTAAACCGATTTTTGGCCAGGGAAATTAAAATTGGTGTCTATTATGGTGTTGTTCATGTTGATTTTCTTTTAGATTTCGAAAGACCCCCTTCCGAATTTCGGATAAACTATGTTTAGTCTCGATACTAATAATGCCGAAATCCACCCCGCAAAACAATCGGGGCAGGCTCTTCCCCCAACACGCGGAATAGATATCTTCTGTTCGATATATAATTTTTAACCGCTGGGGGAAGGAGTTGTATTTATTTCATTAAAAATTTCATCTTCAAGTTCGAGGTCTAAGAGTCTAGATTTTCAATACTTTTATAGGCAGCGATTACTTCTTTAACGAGGCGGTGACGGATAACGTCTTTATCGTCCAAGAAAATTATCCCTACACCTTTTACATCTTTTAGCACCAATAATGCTTCTTTTAAACCTGAAATCACACGGCGTGGTAAATCTATTTGTCCGGGATCTCCGGTAATCATAAACTTAGCGTGTTTTCCCATACGGGTTAAGAACATCTTCATTTGCGCGTGGGTCGTATTTTGCGCTTCATCCAAGATCACGAAAGCATTATCTAAGGTTCTCCCACGCATAAAAGCTAAAGGGGCAATTTGTATTACGCCTTTTTCAATATAGCTTTCCAGTTTTTCATGTGGAATCATATCACGCAATGCATCGTATAACGGTTGCATATACGGATCCAACTTTTCTTTTAAATCGCCTGGTAAAAATCCTAGATTTTCTCCTGCTTCCACTGCTGGACGCGTTAAGATGATACGTTTCACCTGCTTTTCTTTTAGTGCCCTAACGGCTAAAGCTACGCACGTATAGGTTTTCCCAGTTCCTGCGGGACCTACAGCAAACACCATATCATTCTTAATGGTTAAATCTACCAACTTTCGCTGGTTTGCTGTGATGGCTTTAATCAATTTACCACTCACACCGTGTACCAAAACATCGCCACTACTTGACGAAGTTTCATAATCTTCTCTGCTACGGCTTAACAAAACACGTTCTATAGTGTTCTCGTCCATTTTGTTATACTTAGCAAAATGCTCCAACAGCATAGTAATACGGCGATCAAATTCCTCTAAAACTTCTTCGTCTCCGTAGGCTTTTAATTTGCTGCCACGTGCGACCAGTTTCAGTTTGGGAAAATACTTTTTTAGTAAATCAATATTTGCATTTTGAAGCCCAAAGAATTCTCTAGGGCTGATTTCGGTAAGTTCTATGATAAGTTCGTTCAAAAGCGCAGTTGTTTATAACATTATAAAGTATATTCAAATATAGTTTTTCCTATTCTAAAAGTACTTTATTTTTGTAGGAGTAATTTCAACAACATATCAACAATTAGCCAAATGCCCATCATTACCCTCACAACAGATTTTGGAGAGAAAGACCACTTTGTGGGTGCCGTAAAAGGTGCTATTTATAGCGAATTGGCAGACACTAAAATTGTTGATATCTCACATAGTATTTCACCTTTCCACAGTACGGAAGCCGCCTATATCATTCAGAATGCCTATAAAAGCTTTCCTCCGGGAACTATACATATTATAGGGATAGACAGTGAGCTAAACCCCGAAAATCAACATATAGCTGTTAAATTAGATGGTCATTATTTTATCTGTGCTAATAATGGGATTATCTCTATGTTGGCTTCAGAAATAAATCCTGAAAAGATTGTTGAAATAAATATCCACGATAGGATTATAAGCAATTTTCCAGTATTAGATGTATTCGTAAAAGTAGCCTGTCACCTAGCACGAGGCGGCACCTTAGACGTAATTGGAAAATCGATTGCCGAAATTAAAGAATTAGTTGGTATTAAACCTGTAGTGAACCGAGAGGACAGCCAGATCATTGGCAATGTTATATATATTGACAACTACGGAAACGTGGTGAGTAACATTAGTAAAGTATTATTTGAAGAAATTGGCAAAGGAAGACCCTTTAAAATTACAGCCAGACGCGCACATTTTAGCGAGATATACTCACAATATAGCGATGCCATTAATTTTGATATACCAAAAGAGCGACGTGAAGAAGATGGAAAGAAGCTAGCTATTTGGAACTCTTCGGGGTATTTGGAGTTGGCTATTTATAAAAGCAATCCAATGACGGTGGGGAGTGCTTCCTCATTATTTGGGTTGCAATTTCGAGATGCGGTGTCGGTTAATTTTGAAGCGCTGACTCCTTAAAAAGAATAATTGCTTCTCCACTTAGTAACTAAACTATAAATGATGTTTACAAGAATTGTTAAGATGGAATTTAAGGAAGAAGCGATTGCTTCTTTTTTGGCTAATTTTGATACGGTAAAATCGAAGATTCGAAATTTTCCTGGTTGTATGCATTTAAAATTGTTACGCGATAAAAATGATCCCACCATTTTTTTTACTTACAGCAAATGGAAAGATGAAACCGATCTAGAAGCCTACCGAAAAAGCGACCTTTTTAAAGGTGTTTGGGCAACAACAAAACCAAAATTTCGTTCTAAAGCCGCAGCGTGGAGTGTGGATGAAGCTGATGAAATAACGAATAACGAATAACGAATAACGAATAACGAATAACGAAATTTACTTTGATACCAATCATTAAAAAAGAAATAACTAGTTTTTTTGCCAGTCCCATTGGATATTTGGTCATTGGATTATTTTTGGTAGTGAATGGTTTGTTTCTTTGGGTTTTTAGTGGCGACTACAATATTTTAGACGCTGGCTTTGCAGATCTCAGTCCGTTTTTTGAATTAGCACCTTGGATATTATTGTTTCTCATCCCTTCCGTAACTATGCGTGCCTTTAGTGACGAGCTTAAACAAGGCACTATGGAACTATTGGTTACCAAACCCATATCCTTACCTTCTATCGTTTTGGGAAAATATTTTGGAGCCGTATTCTTAATCGTTTTGGCATTACTCCCTACGCTACTTTATATTGTCACCATTTCCAGTCTGGGCAATCCTGCCGGCAATTGGGATGTTGGTTCTACGCTTGGCTCCTATTTAGGACTTTTGTTCCTTGTGTTGGCATATACAGCAATTGGTATTTTCGCCTCTACACTTTCCGAAAACCAGATTGTGGCTTTTATCATTGCGCTCTTTTTGTGTTTTGCATTGTATTTCGGATTTGAAGGCTTGGCGTCTATTAGTTCATCTTTTGACGTTTCGTATCTAGGGTTAAAAGCGCATTTTACATCTATTTCTCGAGGCGTGATAGATACGCGGGATGTGATTTATTTCTTGAGTGTGGCTGCGCTGTTTGTTTCTTTAACCGTTTTTAAACTGAAGAAGAAATGAAGAAATTGCTAATCGTACTTGCCGTTTTAGGTATCTGCTTTTCAGCGGATGCAAAAGAAAAATTTCATCCAGCAACCGTTACTTTTTATGATGGTGGACAATTTTCTGGCTTAGCAAAATTCAACAGAAAACAAGAAGTTGAGTTTAAAATTTCCGAAGAGGACGAAATTGAAGCGTTAGATGGATATGTTATAAAAAGAATAATTTTTCATGTAGCACCTTACAATGTCTTTGAATATATTTTTTATAAGAATAGGTATAAGTTACTTCAAAAAATTGTAGAAGGTAAAGTTTCTGCATACGCACAATTTGATGAGCCCATCAACGACCAGATAACACTAGATCAATATGAACGGGCTACTTTGAATAGAATAGATATCCAAGGTTCTCCCTACGACCCATTAGCAGAAATCTCTCCACAACAAGTACTTGGAACTTTACTGTTTAGTAAAAAAGTCCGATTTTTTGTTAAGCGTGAGGCAGATACAACTGTTGAGGACTTAAAGTTAAATTTCAGAAAAGAGGCGCAGGAATGGTTTAAAGATTGTCCAGAACTTGCGGGGTATATTAAAGAAAAAGAATGGAAATACGAGGATATTAAGACCATAGTAGAGTTTTATAACGAATTTTGTGGAGAAGAATAAGTTGAAAGAAAACCTAAAACATATCATCCTCGCACTACTTCTGTTTATAGGAGTAAATTTCCTAGCTAGTAAAGTGTACCAACGTTTCGATCTTACGCAAGACCAGCGCTACACTTTATCTGAAGCTGCCAAAGAAACCGTAGCAACCGTAAATTCGCCCATCAAAATAGATCTATTTTTAAAAGGTACTTTTCCGCCAGAATTTAAAAAGTTGAAGGTGGAAACCGAACAACTGCTTGAAGAATTCCGAAGTTATAATCCCAATATCACGTTCGAATTTATAAATCCGCTGGAAAGTGATAATCCCGAAGCCTTGCAACAAGATTTTATAAGTCGTGGTATAAAAGGTGCGCAGGTGGAAGTAAGGGAAAACGGAAAGGTTTCTACCGAAGTGGTGTATCCTTGGGCAATCGCCTCCTATCAGGAAAAAACGGTTAAAATTCCGTTACTTAAAAACACGTTGGGTGCTACTTCCGAAGAGCGCGTAAACAATTCTATTCAAAATCTGGAGTATGCTTTTACCGATGGATTTCATCAATTGGTGAATGCCAAAAGCAAACGAATTGCCGTCTTAAAAGGTAATGGAGAATTAGACGATCGCTATGTGGCAGATCTTTTCAGCACGCTTCGTGACAACTATTTTATTGCTCCCTTTACGTTAGATTCGGCTGCAGTGGCCCCGATGAAAACCTTAGAACAAATAAGCACTTTCGATTTGATTGTAGCTGCCAAGCCCGTTGAGAAATTTTCAGATTCGGAACGCTATATTTTAGATCAATACACCATGCAAGGCGGCGCTTCTATTTGGCTGGTAGACGCTACCGAAATTGTGCAAGACCCCGAGTCTGGAATTACAGCTGCCATTCCGCTAGATATTAATCTGGGCGATTTCTTCTTCAAATATGGCGTTAGAATTAATCCCAATTTGGTGAAAGATGTGTATTGTGCGCCTATTGTGCTGGCTTCGGGAGAAGAACAAGATTCACAATACAACAAATATCCTTGGCTGTACAACCCACTGTCTTCTAGCGCAAATGAGCATCCTATTGTAAATAATATTGAAGCCGTTAAGTTTGAGTATGCCAGCCAGATTGAATTACTTCCGAACGACCTTACCAAAACAGTTTTACTAAGCTCCTCTCCTATTACCCGAATTCAAGGAACTCCTGTTGAAATTGATGTTGACAAAGAAATTCCGTATGCGCTTCAAGTTATTAATGAGGGGCCAGATCCTGCAGTTTTTACTGCTGGAGAAATTCCTATGGCAGTATTGCTGGAAGGTGAGTTTCCTTCGGTTTTTACAAACAGAGTAAAACCTTTTAAAATTTCAGAAGATAAGACCAGCTCCGCTCCTACAAAAATGCTGGTAGTGAGCGATGGGGACGTTATTAAAAATCAGTTGGAGCGTGGGAGACCTCTGGAATTAGGTTTTGATAAATGGACAAATTCTTTCTACGGAAATAAGGAGTTTTTACTGAATGCGGTGAATTATATGCTGGACGATAGCGGACTTATAAACATACGCACCAAGAAAATAGCAGTTCCGTTCCTGGACCCACAAAAAACAGGTACAGATCGCACCCAATGGCAAGTGATTAATATCTTGCTACCACTGGTATTGTTGGCGCTATTCGGATTTCTTTACAGCTACTTCAGAAAACGAAAATATACCCGATAACTGTTAATAAGTTAGTTTTACAAACCGTCGTTTTTAGGATATATTTGTGGTTCGACAAGCTCACCAACCCTAGACCGATCTTTTTGATTACATTCGGGTATGAGTTTAGCTTGCTAAGTAAAAAGTATTAAAGCCTTTATTACGAATAAGAAAATAACTTTACATGAAATTTATAGTTTCCAGCTCCTATTTACTCAAGCAATTGCAAGTGCTTGGTGGTATTATTAATAGCAATAACACCCTTCCTATTTTAGATAATTTCCTTTTCGATCTGGATGGAAATTCTTTGAAAGTTTCTGCTTCAGATTTGGAGACTACGGTGTCTTCAAAATTAGATGTAGAAAGCAATGAGAGCGGGAGCGTTTGTATTCCTGCGCGTTTATTGTTGGATACCTTAAAAACATTTCCAGAACAGCCGCTTACTTTTACGGTGCAAGAAAATAATACTGTAGAGATTAGCAGTAACCACGGTAAATACGCCTTGGCGTATGCTGCCGGAGAAGAATTTCCAACGGCTGTGGAATTGAAGGATCCTTCAGAAACCAAAATACAAGGAGATATCTTGGCAACTGCCATTAGCAAAACTATTTTCGCCAGTGGGAATGACGATTTACGTCCCGTGATGAGTGGGGTGTTCTTTCAGTTTTCTACGGAAGGATTAACTTTTGTAGCCACCGATGCGCACAAATTGGTAAAATATACCCGTGAAGACGTTGCAGCCTCACAAACAGCCGAATTTATTATGCCGAAGAAGCCGCTCAATTTGTTGAAGAGCATCTTAGGAGGCAGCGAGGAAGAAGTTACTATTGAATATAATGATAGTAACGCTAAATTCAGTTTTGAAAATACAACCATGATCTGTCGTTTAATAGACGGAAAATACCCTAATTACGAAGCGGTAATCCCAAAAGAGAACCCGAATAAATTAAGTATTGATCGCAATCAGTTTTTGAATAGTGTTCGTCGTGTAAGTATTTTTAGTAATAAAACTACCCACCAAATACGTTTGAAGATTGCTGGTGCGGAGTTGAATATTTCAGCAGAAGATATTGATTACAGCAACAAAGCTGAAGAACGGCTCACCTGTGATTACCAAGGAGACGATATGCAAATAGGTTTTAACTCACGTTTCTTAACAGAAATGCTAAACAACCTAACAAGTGATGATGTTTCACTAGAAATGAGTCTACCTAACCGCGCAGGAATTCTTACTCCTGTAGATGGATTAGACGAAGGTGAGCAAGTCACTATGTTGGTGATGCCTGTGATGTTAAACAATTAGGTATAATAAATTACATTAAGTATCTAAAAATCACATCTATCGATGTGATTTTTTTATTCAAAATATTGAAATAGGATACTTGCTGGACTTAGCTTTTCAATATTTCTGCAACCATTTATTTTTAGTAACTTTAACAACCTTAATATTTGAGATATGAATTCCTCCTCTAGTCCCAATATCAATCAGTTATTTAACATTAATGTGTTAGGAAATGGTGATCAAGCTATGGTATTTGCTCATGGATATGGATGTGATCAAAACATGTTTCGATTCTTATATCCCTATTTTGAAAAAGAGTATAAAATTATTCTGTTTGATTACGTAGGTGCAGGAAATTCAGACATAACTGCTTACTCTCATGAAAAGTACAGCTCTTTAGATGCATATGCAGAGGACCTGATTACAGTTTGCAACCATCTTGATCTTACAGATGTAATTTTTGTTGGTCATTCGGTAAGTGCTATGATTGGTGTATTAGCTTCGAACAAAGCGCCTTCACTGTTTTCTAAAATGATCTTAATTGGGCCGTCTCCGCGCTATATAAATGATACTAATTACAAGGGAGGTTTTGATGAAACTGCTATACAAGAATTATTAGAAACGCTAGATAGCAACTATTTAGGTTGGTCAACTACTATGGCACCTATGATTATGAGAAATAATGACCGTCCTGAGTTAGGTGAAGAATTAAGCACTAGTTTTTGTAGTACCGATCCTGAGATCGCCAAAAATTTTGCGCGCGCCACTTTTTTATCAGACAATCGTGAAGACCTTAAATTGGTTACTGTGCCCTGTTTAGTTATACAGTCGAAAAAAGATATAATTGCGCCCATTGAAGTAGGAACGTTTACTGCTAATGCATTAAAATATGGTTCTTTAAAGATATTAAATTCAACAGGGCATTGTCCCAATTTGAGCGCTCCGGAAGAAACAGCGAAAGCAATTCAAAAATTTTTATACCTGTAATGTGGCTAAAGATAAAAATAACGAACATATTGACACAAAGCGATTAAAGGCCGCACTTGAACTTTATGACAATGCGCCCTGCGGTTCTGTTTCGTTTACGAATGACGGTCTTATCTTCGACATAAATCAGACCTTATCTACTTGGCTAGGATATTCGAAGGAAGAATTAATTTTAAAACGTCATTTACCTAGCCTTTTTAGAATTGGCGGTCAGATTTTTTTTGAAACTCATTTCTTTCCTCTTATAAAAATGCAAGGATTTATTAAGGAGGTTTATTTTGATATTGTTAGGAAAGACAATACAAATTTTCACGGTTTAATTAATGTCAGGGAAATTCCGCAGCATGACGATAATCCGGTTTCCTATCAGGCTACAATTTTAGATATTTCAGACAGGCGGCATTACGAAGAAGAACTATTAATTGCAAAAAAGCGGGCTGAAGCAGATTCTAAAGCCAAAGCTGAATTTTTAGCGACCATTAGTCATGAAATTAGAACACCATTAAATGCGATACTTGGTATTGGAAATCTGCTTCATGAAACTTCGCTAAATAAAAATCAGAAAGAATACGCGCGTTTACTCCTTCATTCTTCGGAGCATTTATTAGGTCTTGTGAACAATCTTCTGGATTTAAGCAAGATAGAAGCTAATAAAATTGTTCTTGAAAGGGTTCCTTTTGACCTTTTCGATCTTTCTCATGTTTTAAAGCACACTTTTTTAGTAAAAGCGAAAGAAAAAGGAATTGGTCTTCATATGGATATAGGTGACGATGTGCCTCGTATTTTTAAGGGAGATCCATTGAAGCTTAAACAGATTTTAACCAATTTGATTGGAAATGCTATAAAATTTACAAAGGACGGGGCTGTTACGCTTAGTATTGAAGCAATCCAACAAAAGTCTTCCAAAGTTTGTATTCAATTTACGGTTGCCGATACCGGAATTGGGATACCGAAAGAAAAACTGGAATCGATTTTTCAAGAGTTTTCTCAAGCAAGTTATGATGTTAGCGTTGAATTTGGAGGAACTGGACTGGGTTTAACAATCAGCAAAAAACTGTTGGAACTGCATAAAAGTTCTTTACTGGTAACGAGCAAATTAAATAAAGGGTCAAAATTCAGTTTTAAAATTTGGTATGAGACCTCTAATGAAATGATCCCTAAAGTTAAAAGCATTTCAGAAAAAGAAAAGCACAAATTAGAAGAAATGCAGGTGCTTATAGTTGATGACAATCCGGATAATATTTTTATAGCAGAACAATATCTTGATCAATGGAATATAAAATATAAATCGGCCAAAAGTGGTGAGCAAGCACTCTCCATATTGAATAAAAAATGTTTCGACCTTATTTTATTGGATCTGCAAATGCCAAAAATGAACGGGTATGAAACAGCAATTGAAATTCGGAACCTGAAATTAAAGAAGAACCCTGTCATAGTTTGTTTTTCAGCCTCTACAAGAGGAGAAGTAGACAAACAATTAAAAGAAGCTGGTATTGATGATTATCTCTCAAAACCTTTTCAGCCAAAGGAATTATTTGAAATTTTATCTAGATCCTTTTTAGGTTCAAAGAAAACCAAAATAGCCGTACCCATTAAAAAACTTGCCTCTTCTGAACCAACAGAAAAGGATATATCGAAATCTGATGAGATAGCTATTGAAAGTTTTAACCTGCTTCGCTACGAAAAAATGGCCAATAATAAAATAGAATATCTCAACAAATTTAAGGCGAGCACTCTTGATGCCATGATTAGCTACCGCAAAGATTTTAACAGCGCAATTAAAAATAAAAAAATAAAAAAATTATCTGACCTGATCCATAAAAGCACCATGTCCTTATACTACATTCAAGCGGATCCCCTAAGTGATCTTTTGAAAGAATGTAAAGAAATGCTAGAGCTAGAGCCTGAAGACAAGTTGAAGTTAACTCATAAGGTTAATGAATGTAATACTGAGTTTGAAATAATTATTAAGGGGTTACAAGTAAAATATTAAAAATTCTATCCGAATTTTAAGGCAATAATTCCATAAGCGTATCCGAATAAATTACATATGATCGCAATCAGTTTTGAATAGTGTACATCGTGTAAGTATTTTTTTGTAATAAAGCCGAAGAGCGTTTAATTTTTGATTACCAAGGAGACGATATGCAAATAGGTTTTAACTCACGTTTCTTAACAGAAATGCTAAACAACCTAACAAGTGATGATGTTTCACTAGAAATGAGTCTACCTAACCGCGCAGGAATTCTTACTCCTGTTGACGGACTGGATGAAGGTGAGCAAGTCACTATGTTGGTGATGCCTGTGATGTTGAATAACTAGCTTCAGCTTCGACTCCGCTCAACCTACATATTATAGTATTGAAATAGATTAAAACCCACTCCTACTCCTAGAGTGGGTTTTATTATTTAGAAACCCATTAAGAAAGTAGCGTGCCAATAGTTAAATATATTCTAAACTCTCTATTTGTCCCTTCAATTGTAGTGTTTCATAGTAACTTAGGTGTTCAAAAAAAAATATTATGAAAACCAACTATTACATCACATTACTAGTATGCAGCTTTTTATTATTTTCCTGTAAAAATGAATTGGCTAAAATTAAAGCAAAGTCAGATAGTGATCTGGCTGAAAAAGAATATGCTTCCAGCACTGTAGAAACGGCTGTTGGAACATTAGTATTGCCTGCCCCCTATGCTACTGAATCTACTGCAAAACTATCTGAGTTAGAACCTTGGCCAGAAAATACAATGCCAAAAGCACCTGAAGGTTTTACCGTTACAAAGTTTGCCGATGGTTTTGAGAATCCGCGTTGGACTTATATTGCCCCTAATAAGGATGTTTTTGTAGTGGAGTCTAATACCAGAAAAAGCGCTAACCGTATTACATTGTTACGAGACGCCAATAATGATGGAACTTTTGAAATACGAGAGACTTTTTTAGAAGACCTTAACCAACCCTTTGGAATGTTGGTGATAGGAGATGCTTTCTATGTTGCCAATACCGATGGATTATTTCGATATCCTTATCGGTCTGGTCAAACAAATTTAAAGGACGTTGAAGGTACCAAGTTAGTTTCACTGCCTGCAGGAGGGTATAATAACCATTGGACGCGTAATATCATTACCAATGCCACCAAAGATAAAATTTACATCTCTGTAGGCTCTGCGAGCAATGTTGCGGAACACGGTATGGAGGAAGAGATACGAAGAGCGAATATTCTTGAGGTGAACTTAGACGGTAGCGGTGAAGTAATTTATGCCAGCGGACTTAGAAACCCAGTGGGTATGGATTGGAACCCTGTGAATGGTGAATTATGGACCGCAGTGAATGAACGTGATAAATTAGGAGATAATTTGGTTCCAGATTATATTACCAGCGTACAAAAAAACGGATTTTACGGTTGGCCCTATTCATATTTTGGAAATATAGAAGATCCAAGAATGATGGATAAAGGAGGCGACTCTTTAATTAACAAGGCAATTATCCCCGATGTTTCCGTTGGATCACACACAGCGTCCCTTGGTTTTACATTTTATACGGGAGATCAATTTCCTGCTACCTATAAAAACGGTGCTTTTGTAGGACAGCATGGCTCTTGGAATAGAGCTAACTTTTCTGGGTATAAAGTAGTGTTTGTTCCTTTTGAAAATGGAGTACCGGCTTCAAAGCCTGTTGATTTTCTTACTGGTTTTATAGCTGAAGGGGATGGCTCTAAAGTATATGGAAGACCCGTGGGTGTTACCGAAACCCCTACCGGTGATCTCTTAGTAAACGATGACACGGGCGGTGTTATCTGGAGGGTACGTTACACGCAATAAGCTGTAAGAGGCTGGACCATTTTATAAAAATCTACTAATTTTTTAGAACTATTGTATAGGAAAAGAACCGTATTCACCCTGTTATGTCTGTGCTTTTGGTGTATCTGCACTTCTCAAATAAAGGGCACTGTAGTTTCAGCAAATGGGATCCCTGTAGTAGCTGTACAGATTCAGCAAAACGATTCGATAGTTGCGATTACTGATGAAAACGGAATTTTTAAGCTATCGAAAGAAATATCTTTTCCGGTTCCGCTTTTGCTGTCACATCCTGGTTATTTCACCGAAGAAGTTCTTTTCAGTAAAAATGACCAAGTGTTTCAACTCACCAAGATTTTAGAAATCAATGCTCTCAATACGGTATTACTTTCGTCCACGTATCAAAGAGAGAGCAGGGTATTAATTCCTACCGAAACGATTAGAGAAGAAATGATTGCGAGGTTTACCCCAGTAGATTTGGTTGATGCTGTAAATCAAACGCCCGGAGTGTATATTCAAAATGGAGCCATTAATACCAATCGTATCACCATACGTGGTGTGGGATCGCGCACGTTGTACGGGACTAATAAAATTCGAGCATATTATAACGGTATCCCTATTACCAATGGAGCTGGCGAAACCAATATTGACCTTTACGACCCAACTACTATTTCCAATCTTGAGATTGTTAAAGGCCCTAAAGCTACCCAATACGGCACCAATTTGGGAGGAACGCTCATTTTATCTACAAAAGAATTCCAGCGCGATGGCATAACAACGCAAAACACTTTTACAGTTGGATCTTTTGGGTTATTGAAAAACAGCGTCAATTTTCAGGTAAAAGATAAAAAGTTAAGTTTGTCTTTTAACTATCATCACGTAGCGTTGGAGGGATATCGAGAGAATAGTACGTACAATAGAAATGGGTATGTCCTGAATACAGACTACAGATTTACTGAAACTTTTACGTTGGGACTATTGCTTCAGCATACTAACAATTTTGCACAAATAGCTAGTTCTATAAGTAAGACGGCATTTGCTGAAAATCCTACCCAGGCTGCTTTTACCTGGGCACAAGCGCAAGGGTTTGAAGATAATAGAGAAACGTTGGTGGGGTTGCGCTTTCAGAATAAAATAACAGAAAGTTTCAGCAATACCACTACAATTTTTTACCGCTATTTAGATCATTATGAGCCCAGGCCTTTCAATATTTTAGATGAGATTACGAACGGTTACGGAGCGCGCACCATTTTCGCAAAAGAATTTAATTTCAGTGAAAGAAATGCCACGGTTAGTTTTGGTGCTGAAGGATATACCGATGAGTACCGCTGGAAAACCATTGAAAATAGATATGAGGAAAATCAAGGTAACGGAAGTTTGCCTGGTGCTGTTTTAAGCCGAAACAAAGAGCTACGAAACCAGTTGAATGTTTTTGCTACCACTATTTTACCCCTCACCCAGAAGCTAAGCACCGAAGTGGGAATTAACTACAATACCACTAGCTATACTTATACCGATGCCTTTACTACAGGTGTGGACAATAAGAGTGCTTCACGCGATTTTAAAAGCATTTGGGCACCTAACCTAAATGTGCTTTACAAAGCATCTCCTGCTTGGAGCTTATTTGGAAACATAAGTCGTGGTTTTAACTATCCCAGTATTGAAGAAACCTTAACTCCCGAAGGTGTTATAAACCCCAATATTGGTCCTGAAATTGGTTGGAATTATGAGTTGGGAACTGTGACAGATTTTTTTGAGAAATCCTTAACCATACAAGCAACTGCATATTTACTCTCTATAAAAGACCTGTTGGTAGCAGAACGAGTGGGTGACGATCAGTTTATAGGAAGGAATGCAGGTAAGACAGAGCACAAAGGAATTGAATTGAGTATACTCTATAAATTTCAATTACTTCCACAACTCTCGGTTTACAGCTATGGAAACGCAGAATTTACTTTTCATAAGTTTTTAGATTTTGTAGATGGTGATCAGGATTTTTCGGGAAATGATTTAACCGGAGTACCTGATAGAAAAATAACAGCTGGTATTGAACTTAAACATACCTCTGGATGGTTTTTGTTAGGGAATCTCTTGCACGTGGGAAGCCAACCTATTACCGATAGTAATAGTTTATACAGTGATGCCTATACATTAGGTAACATAAAAGCGGGGTACGAAATGTTATTTACAGAGGTACTAAGAGTAAAGGTTTCGGGCGGTATAAATAATATAACCAATGCTACGTATGCGTCTTCTATCTTAATTAATGCTTCTGCTTTTGGCAATAACGAGCCGCGATATTTTTATCCCGGAAATGCCCGCAACTATTATGGGAGTATTGCTCTGGGCTACACTTTTTAGTTTAGAAACCGAATGGTACTAAAGTAACTAGGCGCCTCACCATTACTTGCTCTTACTGCGTTTACAATAGGCATTACAAAAGATACAACGCCAACCCAAATAAGAGATAAAATTCCCAACCCGAATAAAAAGATACCTGGGATGCTAATTAGCGCAATCAAGAACATGGTAATTTGAAAATTGATAATGTTCTTTCCGTGCATATCCATTCCTTCCACTTCGTCTTTTTTAACGAGCCAGAGTATTAATGGCACTACAAAGCCTCCAAAACCAGTTAGATAGGTTAATAATTGTGAGAGTTGTGTGAAAACCAATAAATTGGTGTCGGTTTTCTTTCCTGTTTGTGTGACGTTAATTACTTGCATGTTGATTGATTTAAAGATTATTAAAAGGCTTTAATGATAAACGTTGTGATTAAGAACGCAGCTATGGAAACTCCTACAAATATTAATAATGGAATGAGTAGGTTTTTGAGTCCGTTATCTTTCTTTTTGTTTTCTTCTTCCATAGGTAAGGTGATCGTGTTAAGGTATAGGTAGTGAAAATACTAAAAAAGTTACACTTCTACTCCGCTCAGTGCGCCGCACTTCTTTTTTAATGGAGTTTTTTTGAGCTTGACGGAAGGTTTAGTGCGCATCACTTTTTTTAAATGGAATTCACCTAAGCTTGTGGGAGGATTCTTGTTACACATCTTACTTAATGAGTACGTAAATTAGAACCTAGTATTTCTTCAGAATATTTCAGAATATAAGGTGATGACATAAAAAGAAAATATCGATATAGTGGTAAACACCATAAAACTACTTTATCATGAAAAACCTTAAAAACCTATTTGTTATCGCATTAGTATTTACAGTATGTGCCTGCTCCAAAAAGGATGATGACGGCGATGGCGGAAATCCTGCCCAAGCTGAATTTACCGCCACTATAAAGGGGGGTAGTTTTGGAGACAATTACGAGTCTAAGCTAGGCTTTTATTCTAGTGATTACAGTAATGACAACAGCCTAACGCTCGCAATAACCGATGAAAATACAAACATAGTACGCTTTTTTTTAAATGAGACAGGAGGGTTTGGAAGTGGAATCACCAAAGTTATTGGAAACAAGGATAGCAACGGATTTATAACTAATGTAGTTATTAGGGATCAAGCTGCACAAGTTACTTACGACGCCACAATAGGAGAGATAAATATCTTGGAGAACCGTGAAAATCCTGATAGCGAAGATGGCCGGTTGATCTCTGGGAACTTTACTATTACGGCAACTTCAGGCGTAGGACCAACCATTACAATGATGGGTACCTTTAAAGATTTTGCTTATTAATTAAATATGTAATTAGCCAAAAGGGTCGCATTTGTACTGTCCTTTTTTTCGTGCTGTTCCACTTGGACAATCATTTAAAAGTTTGCCAAAGTAACCTTACCTTTGCAAACCATGATACACACAGATACCATAGTGGCACTTGCCACCCCTGCGGGTGCAGGTGCCATTGCCGTTATTCGTCTTTCTGGCGAAGAGGCTATTACCATCGCTTCCTCCATCTTTTTTTCAGTATCTGCCAAAAAACTTTCGAATCAAAAAACCCACACCATTCATTTAGGACATATAAAAGATGGGGAACGCGTACTGGATGAGGTATTGGTGTCAGTTTTTAAGAATCCTAATAGCTATACAGGTGAAGATGTAGTGGAAATTTCATGTCACGGAAGTGCTTTTATTCAGCAAGAAATTATACAGTTGTGTCTTCGGAAAGGCTGTAGAATGGCACAAGCTGGGGAGTTTACTTTACGCGCTTTCCTGAATGCTAAGATGGATTTGAGTCAGGCCGAAGCAGTGGCAGATCTTATTGCCAGTGATTCAGAAGCTTCACACCAACTAGCCATACAGCAAATGCGAGGCGGTTTCAGTAACGAAATAAAACAACTTCGGGAAGAATTGCTCAATTTTGCTTCTTTAATTGAACTAGAGCTAGATTTTGCCGAAGAAGATGTAGAATTTGCCAATAGAGATGATTTTCAACAACTAATTACCAAGATAACACAAGTACTGAAACGCCTGATAGATAGTTTTGCCACTGGAAATGTGCTTAAAAATGGAATCCCCGTTGCTATTGTTGGCGAACCCAATGTGGGGAAATCTACATTACTCAATGCGTTATTAAACGAAGAACGCGCCATAGTGAGTGACATTGCAGGGACTACCCGTGATACTATTGAAGATGAAATCGTGATTGGTGGTGTTGGTTTTCGTTTTATTGATACGGCGGGAATTAGAGAAACTACCGATACGATTGAAGGGATGGGGATTAAAAAGACGTTTGAAAAAATTGAGCAAGCGCAGGTGGTGGTGTATCTTTTTGACCCTACTTCGTTACAGGATGCAACCCCCTCTGTCCTGCGGACATCTCCCACTAAAGGGGACGACTATTCATCCGTTTTACTAGAGGTTGGGAAGATTCGGAATAAGTACCCACAGAAACAGCTTGTGGTAGTTGCTAATAAAATTGACACACTTTCTGAAAAAGATTTGTCTCAAATGATTTCGCACCTCACACCACAAACCTCACACCTCATACCTCTCTCGGCCAAGACAGGACAAGGTGTGGAAGAGTTGAAAACCACCCTACTCGACTTTGTAAATACGGGAGCTTTGCGCAATAATGAAACTATCGTGACCAATACGCGGCACTACGATTCACTATTAAAAGCACTGGAAGAAATCCAAAAAGTACAACTAGGGATTCATGCCAACCTAAGTGGGGACCTTTTGGCGATAGACATACGGCAGGCCTTGTATCACTTTGGAGAGATTACCGGGGAGATTTCTAATGATGAATTGCTGGGCAATATCTTTGCTAATTTCTGTATTGGGAAGTAACCTTATAAAACTACCCTCACACCGCCAGAATATTTTTAATGCATTTGCATAGAAGCTACTAATCTATAACCATATCATTTCAGAATATAAAAAAAACAAAAAGTATTTTAACTATTTTATCTTCATATAATACCAACTATACCATAAGTTTATCAAACAAATAACCTGAAAGCTACAACACATGACTGCTAAAGAATTTATTGAAACTTTAAAGATAATAGCTCAAGAGTATACAGGAGAAATTCCGAAAAGAGAGTTATTTTCCTTGGCAAAAGAATATCAGCAAATTCCTGTAGCTGAGGCTGTGAAATTGTTAAAAGATAAAAATGAGAATCATCGACTTGGAGCAGTATCCATATTCGATTGGAAAGCCCGAAGTAAGAAAACTTCCAAAGAAGAAAAAAAAGAAATTTACAGAGCGTATATCGACAATCATTCATGGATTGACACCTGGGGCCTGGTAGATAGGGCTGCACCGTATGTAGTGGGTGGATATTTGCACGACGAGGATAAAAAGGATTTATATGTTTTAGCAAAATCCAAAAATCCGATGGAACGTAGAAGTGCTATAGTAAGCACCTATTATTTCATTAGAAAAAATGAAATAGAGGATACCTTTAAAATTGCTGAAATTCTTGTGAATGATACAGATGAATCTGTTCAAAGAGCTGTAGGAAGTTGGATTCGGGAAGCTGGAAAGCGGAATGAAGAAAAATTAAAGAATTTCCTAAATAAACACGCCACTGAAATGCCAAGAATTACACTTCGGTATGCCATTGAGAAATTTGATAAGGAAACGAGAAAATATTACTTGGATTTGAAATAGCAAAAACCCTTTAATAAGCGCTATGTGAAAGACTCACTTATAATTTTATTTGAAATCTATCACATAGGTATGCATTTACATATTCTGCAGACGTTTCCTTAAAACACACCAGAGTTACTATAATAATTAGAGAATACAACCTTACCTAGTTTTAAAACTGTTCCTAGAGAATATATGTTTAGACCCATTCGTCTAGAAGTACCATAAAGAAACTGTATATAAATACTTGCGTCATAGCAATCACCAAATGGATTACAACACTAAAAATTGACAGTTATTTGATATAATTTTACATTCGATACTGCTATCATAACGTTTTTCATTATACGTTTGTAAAAAACTATTAATGAATACTTTATATAAATCATTAAAAATCTGTTTCATAATTTTTGCAACATCTTTTCTAATTTCCTGCGGGTCAAAATCAGATTCAAAAATAAAAAATGATATAATTCCTCATACGCTAACCAAAGATCTACAAGATCAAATTGGAGAGTATGTTGTGGAAACATTTGAAGATTCCAAAAAAACACTTTGGTTTGGAACATTAGAGAAAGGAGTTGCAAAATATGATGGAAAAACCCTCACCTATGTCACAACTACAGATGGGTTGCCAAGCAATAGAATAGTGAGTATTATTGAAGATACTAAAGGTAACTTATGGTTTGGTACGGGTGCTGGTTTATCACGATATGATAGGAAGACCTTTACCAACTTCAATACAACACACGGGCTTCTGGATACCAGAATAAGCACTATTTTATTAGACAGCAAAGGTAATTTTTGGATTGGAACCTGGGGCGGTGTCTATAAATTTGACGGAATTAAATTCACCTACGTTACAATCCCAATACCTCCAATACAAACTCAACCTAATGAGGATACTAAAAATTGGGTGACCACACTGCTGGAAGATTCTAAAGGAAATATTTGGATAGGTCGGGATGGATATGGCGCTTGTAAATATGATGGAAAATCTTTTGTTCATTATTTAAAAGATGACGGCCTTTACTCAAATAACGTTCAGAAAATTGTAGAAGGTACCAATGGTGACATCTGGTTTGGGACAAGAGTAGCTGAAAAAGACAATCCCGATTCAAACAAAAGGTTTGGTGACGGAGGCATTACAAAATATAACGGTATAAACTTTACGCATTATCCCGAAGTGGAAGGTCTTAATGAAAATGACGTATACGAAATGTACAAGGACAATTTAGGTAACATATGGATTGGCACCTTAAGCAATGGCGTATATAAATATAACGGAACAACGTTTATAAATTATAAGGTACCCAAACCCATTATGAGTATTATGAAAGATAGTAAAGGAATCCTTTGGATGGGTTGTGCCGGCGGACTGTTTTCTATAAATTCAACAGGAATAGTTAATGTAACAACCAAGGGTCCTTGGGAATAAAAACTAGTATTTAAACCAATATGGATTTCGATATCCCAACATTAGAAGTTCTTGAAAACGGACTTTTTTGTGATTGAACAGCATTTTTCAAACTTCCATAAACTAGTGTGACTTGTAGGTAATATTTATAATTGTGATCTTCTTTTGTTCATTCCCCAATTTAAAATCTATAACGTCCCCTTCTCTAGCTCCTATGAGTGCTTTTGCAATAGGTGCCACAAAGGCTATTTTTTGTTTTTTCACATTGGCTTCGTCTACTCCTACTAATTGAATGGTTACTGCCTGCGGTATTGGTTCAATTTTGTAGGTAACGAATGCACCAAAACGCACTTCTTCTTTGGACTTAATACTATCCAACAGTCTTGCGCTGTTGATACGCTCTAAGAGTAAGTTTCGTTTTCCATTTAATATACTTAAAGCTACGCGACGTTCACGCTCGTCTGTTTCAGTTAGAGTTGTAATGGTAGTATCTAAGAATTGTAATTCTTCGTTTAGCTCTTTAAGCCCATTGGTAGTTACGTAATTGGTAACACCTGCGGGAAGCGCAGCCCTTGGCGGAATGATGGGTTTTTCTTCCTGATCGTCTTCTTTTACAAATCCTCTACTCATTGGTTTATAATTTTATACGTAACAATACAAAGAAACAAAGTTGGTTTTAGGAGTACTAAAAATTTATTTCTACCTAAATTGTTTGAAGGGCATTTAAACACCCACTAAAAATAGGCTTGGCAAGAATTGAAGATTTTGAAATATAATGATTAGTCTAAGATTTGTTCTTTTGCAATAGAAAAGTCAAAACGGGTGCCTTTTCCAACCTTACTGGATACTTTAATAGTACCTCCCAAACTTTCACAAATCTTTTTTACCATAGATAAGCCAATGCCGTGACCCTTATTTCCTTTTTTGTCTATGATATCTAAGGTTTCGTAAAGATTGAAAATAAGGTGTAATTTTTCTGGTGCGATTCCTTTTCCATTATCTTCTACTGAAAAATGATAAAAATTAGTATCTTCATAACAATCCACTTTTATTTCAGCACTTTCTTTGTCATTGTATTTTAAAGCATTTGTGAAAAGATTTAATAATACTTGCTCCAGTGCTGGCTTATTGGTATGAAGAATAAGATTTTGATCTGGAAGATGTATCCCGGATTGTTCATTTACATGTAGGATTTCAATAATTTCTTCCAGCAGTTCAAAAATATCGAATGTAGTCTTGGACTCTTTGGCGAGTCCGTCACTTTCATAATATTTCAGAATGTTACTAATATAATCGCTTAGGGTAAGAGAACTGGTTTTAAGATAATCTAAATAATTTATCCCGTCATTATCTAAAATGGCGCTGTATTTCTTTTTTAAAATATCACTGGTAATAATAAGGTTTGCCAATGGCATTTTCATATCATGAGAAATCACCCCAGCAAATTCTTTTAACCGTTCGTGTTGCTCCTGCAGTTCTTTTCGTTGGGCTATTGCTTTATTGTTAAGTAACCTAAGTTCAATCAACTTTTCAATTTGTTTCCCTAAATTTTTAAGTAATTCTTTTTCTTCATCAGTTAATACTCTTGGCTTATAGTCTATGATACATAAAGTACCTATGGTATATTTCCCTTCAATAATAATGGGAACTCCTGTATAAAACTTTATAGCTTTTTCTTTTGCAGTAACTAATGGATTATTTGCAAAAAGCGGATCTTTATCTGCATTTTCAACTACATACAATTCTGGTTGCTTGATCGCGTGAGCACAAAATGAAATATCCCGAGGGGTTTCACAAGCATCCATACCTACCCTAGATTTAAACCATTGCCTAGTACCATCTACAAGACTAAATAGTGAAACAGGCGCGTTAAGATATTTGGATGCCATTTGAGTAAGCATGTCAAATTCATCTTCTGGTAGCGTATCTAGTAATTCTAACGAATTGAGAAAATCAATCCGTTCTTTTTCTGAAATATGCAAAGTAGTTAAGTTAGTCATTGTTGTAAAGATAGTGTAATTTAGAGTTTATGGCATTTCTTCTTCCATACGAAGGCTTTTACGATATATTTTTATCGAATTGCATTAAAAAGAAGTATCTCTATAGGAAAAACCCTTTTTGAAGAAAGGTACTTGGCTTAGAAAGCAGAAGTTAGGTTCTTGAAATTCCTTTTTTAGGTATTCCGAGTTTCAGAAATAGTAATATGTTCTTAAAAAATATCTAAAAAAAATTATTGCCAATAGTTTTGGTTGTACTTTTATCCTGTGTCACAAGATTCCCATATAGCAACCAAATCAAAGATTCCACTTTACACGGTGAAACAAGGGTCTGCGCTTGCTGTACAAACATTTTATATGGTTGCCTTAAAGAACCATATAAAGTTAAGTGGTATGGCAGACCGGAAAGCTAATCTTATTCTTGCTGTATGTGCGTTGTTAATTTCGGCTATTCTTACCAATAGCTTGAAGTTTGTACAAGAAACTGGAGATCAATACTTATTGTTTCCCACGATTATCTTTGTTCTTTTTATGCTGGTAGCGATGATTCTCTCCATTATCACAACTATTCCCAAGGTTACAAGCGGAACCTTTAACAGAGAGGCTGTGGAAGCCATGGAAGTAAATTTGTCGTTCTTCGGAAATTTCCACAAAATGAAATTGGAAGAATATGAATGGGCGGTAAAACATATGCAACAAGAAGGTGAGGAAATCTACAAGGTTCTCACTAAGGATCTTTACTTCTTGGGAAAGGTCTTGGATAAAAAATTCAGATTATTAAACATTACCTATGGCTTTTTGATTGTGGGTGTTGTTCTTTCGGTAGCCGTTTATATCTGGGCTTTTTATAAGCATAACTAGTTTAATCAATATTATAATCAATTATATTTCATATCGTTAGCATTTGCTGAAATCGAAATTAAATTATTTTCAATTTCAGTGAAAAAAAATTGCCTTAGAAAAATTTCCGTGTCAAAAAATAGTATAAATTCGCACGCATTTTAAACGCAACTAATTTTTATTTATACAATGAAAAAAATCCTTTTTAGCGCTTTCGCATTAGCAGCTGTAGTAACTCTTTCTTCTTGCCGTAATGAAGCAGAAAAAACTGAAGTAACTATCGAAGAAACCACAGAAACTCCAGTTGTTGAAGAAACTAAAGAAATGGCACTTGAAACTGCTGTTGAAGTAGCAGACTCTACCAAAACTATTGTTGAGAAAGTTGAAGAATAGATTACAGTATATGCCCATTTAAGGGTTATTTTACTTATTAAAGCCTCACAATTGTGGGGCTTTTTTGTTTTTAACCTCTCTTACATTTGTATCTGTAGATCTTAATTTAATATAGTAGAAAAATTGGTAGAGTTACCAACAGGAATTATGAATTGCAGGAATGATTAGAGGGTCTACCCAAAGAATATGTTAAGCAACTCCATGTACAGTAAGGTAGGTGGTTACCCAAACAATAATAGATGAGATAGTGATTCCTAAGACGTTTGCCCAAAAAGCTTTTTGGCGTTCAATTTTAAAGATATAGGTCGCTATGGTACCCGCATAAACACCTGTTCCTGGTAAAGGAATAGAGACAAAAAACATAAGGCCCCAAAACCCATATTTCGTAATTTTATCGCCAGAGCCAGTCTTAGCGCGTCTTGCTACCCAAATAGCTGCTTTCTTATAAAAACGCCAACGCAATAATGAAGAATTTATGTATTCTAAAAAAAACAGCATCATAGGATACACTAAAATATTAGCCCCCAATGCAATTAAAAAAACAAAAAACGGATTTAATCCATTGGCAATGCCATAGGGAATCCCCACCTTGGCTTCCCCAAAAGGAGAAAGGCTCCATAAAATTGTAAAAATTGTTTCTTTAACCAAGGCTCAAATTACTAGATGTTTGCAAAATTAACGCTATCTAAAACCATCTACACACAAATTGTTATTAAAAATTTCAGAAAAGATACAGAACTAATCAGGAGCTGTGTAAATTGTACTAAAATATGTATCTCATGGAAAATTGGCTCGTTGCAAACCAAATTATTATTATTAAAAGCGCAGCATCTGTTGTGGCAATTTACCTTATTATCTTACTTTATTCGCGAATATTTGGGCTTAGAACTTTTGCTAAAATGACGAGCGTAGACTTTGCTGCCACCATCGCTATGGGGTCTATTTTTGCAGATGTAATAGGAAGTACAGACTATTCTATCTTAAAAGGAGCTGTAGCTTTAGGAATTATTATTTTACTTCAAACCCTTTATTCAGTTGGCATCCGTAAATCTAAGTTCTTTAAAAAAATAGCCACCAACACGCCCCTACTCTTAATGAAAGATGGGGAAATATTAAACGAGAATCTTGCCAAAGCCAATGTAAGTAAAGGCGATTTGTACGGGAAACTTCGCGAAGCAAATGTTATAGAATTAAAAGAAGTACGTGCTGTGGTTTTTGAAGTAACGGGAGATATTTCGGTTTTGCATACCCGTGGGGATGAGCCTTTGGCTGCAGAATTATTGGAGGGAGTTACTAGTTAAAATAAATATGTATAGTGTAAACCTGCTCCAAAAATTGAATTAGAAGTGGAACTTGTGTCAAAACCAGTGAGTAATTTGAAGGTCCCGAAGGTATCTGAAGGATAGGCAAGTTCAAGATAGTGATGTGTTGTGGTAAGAGCTTCTGGAAAAAGGTTTGCTAATCTTCCAAAATTTTTAACGAAAGAAGATTTTAATTTCCAATTTATCACTTTGTAGGTTCCAGAAATCCCAAAATGGTGCATTGAAAGTGTATTGCTTATAAATTTTGTTTTACTTTCATCCAATGTAGTTCCAGCTGCTGTAATCATAAAGGGCAATCCTATGCTACCTCCTTCGTACGTCCAACCGCTTCTGTAAACACTATTGTTGAAATAATTATCAAAACCGCTCCCACCTGCCGCGGTTCCGCTTTGGTCTTTTGTTGTGATAAACTCGTACACAAATCCTGAAATATAAGTTGTTTCTTTGAGTTGAAAGTAAACACCCCACACCCCATCTGGAAAATTAGAAAATCCCGTTCCGCTTCCGTCTTCAAAAGGATGCTCGTGATAGACCGAAGTGGTTCCAATCGAGTTTGTAAATTCATAATCAAATAAATAAGAACCTAAATGATTACCAACGGCATTAAAAATCTCTCCATCTACTCCAATTTCAGCAGATTCGCGTGCTGTAAAAACATCTACAAAACCGCTAAAATTACTTTTTAACTTCCCAAATTCTGGAGAAGTTCCAGCCCACTGTGCGAAATGCTGTATTTTTCCTGTAAACTTATGATTTTCGTTAAATTGCATAATTAAAGCCAAATGTTTGTAATGCAGGCGTGCGTTTCGTGTATACCTATTGTCATTAAGCTCATAATGAGCGATTGCTGCATCTATACTAAAGATATTCGATATTTTTAAAGGTGCAGATGAGGAAACTCTAAGACCAGGTAACGGTCTCACATTATTGGACCAGAGATAATTTTTATTTGTAGCAGAGAGTCCTTGAGCGACTTCGGGTTGTTCCTGAGCTCCTGCAGTCACAGCAAGCCAAGAATTTTTAAACTGAACATACATCTCTTTTCTTTGAAATTCATGGGCTACATTATCTCGATAATAAGAACTTGCTCTTCCAGAGAATTCACTATTTTCTGTAAGCTCATAGTTTATTTCGCCCTCCGCAAGACCCGAGATGTTACTTTGTCTTCCAACATTTGCTGAAGTATTTGTATAAAACCACAACGGTAAACTATCGCTCGTACTAACAAATCCCGAAGTCTCTACGGTACCTCCAAAGCTAAAATTGGATTGGCATACGGCTGAGTGAGTAAATAAAATAAAAACTCCAAATAAATAGCATTTCATAGCATTGAAATTATGAGAACCATTTGCCAAAAAATGATTTCTTTTCTTCTGTAGTATACGTATAACCATATTTGTTACCATACCCAAAATTATTCTGTGAAACGTTGTTAAGCACTAAAGATACTTTCGATAAGCGTTTACTTATAATAGAATCTTTTAAAAACTCAAGAAGCTTTTTATCAGTATGATCTGCTCTAACCACATAAAGTAATGCGTCTGCATATTTATTAATTAATACTGTATCTGTCACCAACATAGCCGGAGCAGTATCGACAATAACATAGTCAAATCCGTTTTCTACTTCTTTGAAAAAGGTTTCGGTTCTTGGCCTCATTAATAACTCGGCAGGGTTTGGAGGAATTACTCCTGAGTGGATAATGGTTAGATTTTCGTCGTAATTGCTTGGCTGCATTAGTTCTTTAGCCGTAACACTTTCATCAACTATATATTCGGTAAGACCTTTCTGGCTTTTCTTTCCTTCGGGTAAGTATCTATGCAGTTGTGGGTTTCTTACATCTGCACCAATTAATAACACTTTTTTTCCGGTAAGTGCTAGTGTGAGTGCCAAGTTAAATGCCACAAATGTTTTACCCTCACCTTTTACAGTAGAAGTAACAAATATTTTATTAGCCCTATTAGCATCTAAACTATTCAATACTTGAAATTGCAAATTGGTCCGTAAAATCCTAAATGATTCGGCCAACATACTTCTATCGCTTTTTTGAACAAGTTCCTCTTCATTTTTACCCAACTTAGGTATTTCACCTAGAAAATTTAGGTGAGGCATAATTCGTTCTACATCCCTCCTATTCTTAATTTTAGTATCAACTAAGAAACTAAGGTATAGTATAAGAAAAGGTAGTAATAAACCTGCCAATAGCGCACCCAAATAAATAAACATTCGATTAGGGCTTACGGGCGATTTACTACTAAACGCACTATCTATGATCTTAGCTTTAGGAGCTGTTACCGCAAGAGAAATAGAAGCCTCTTCTCTTTGTTGCAATAAAAATAAAAACAATTGCTCTTTAATACCTTGTTGACGGTTAATTTCGCGAAACAATTTTTCTTTTCTTGGAACTTTTGCAATTTGTGAGTTCAGTGTAGCTTCTTTATAATTTAAGTCCCGCAAAGAAATTTTCAAACTATTTCTTTGATTTTCTAAGCTACTAAGAATTCCTGTCCTAATTTGTCCTATCTGGTTGCTCAAATTAATAACGACAGGATTTTTTACAGTAGAATTTTTAAGTAACCTGTTACGCTCCAGAATTAACTGGTTATAATTGGAAACAGCAGAGGCAACTTGGTCTCCTTGCAAGCCTATGTTTGCTGGCAACAAGTCATTAGCTCCAGAATTTTGCATATAATCTACCATGGTATTGGCAAGCTCAAGCTGGGTACCTACGTTTAACTGTCTCTTGTCAAACTCACTCACATTCTGAAGTATAATCTGTGCTTCCGCTTCAATATCTGTGAGTCTATTGGTACTTTTAAAGGTTTCTTTATTTTGTTCTACAGAATCTAACTCTCTAGTAATAATTTCTAGTCTAGAGTCTATGAAGTTGGATGTTTTTTGTGCTACCTGGTTTCTGTCGTTTATAGCATCTTTATTATACTGAAAGATTAACTCATTTATAAAATCTTCGGCTTTTTCTCGCACAGGAGATTGCATAGAAAAGTTAATCACATTGCTATATCTATCATCACTTAATACAGAAACTCTGTTTTGGTATTGCAACGCTGTGTTTTCTACGGAAGCGAAACTAACTGAAATAGTTTTCCCTATAAATTCGGTAAAAGAAAATTCATTGTCGAAAATAGGTATTACTGTTATCTTACCAAAAGGAAGGTTTAGGGATTCTCCAAAACTATGGACTTCATCTATAGATTTGTTTTCGGTATAAATAGTAAATTCAGTTTTAGAATTTATAGTAAGAAATAATTTGGGAACATACGGAGTTCGCACGCTGTCGTTAAAAGACAAATACTGTACAATAAAAGGCCTGTTAGTATATAATTCAGAAGTAATAATAGACCCTATATTATCGTATTTAATATGTAGATTTAATTCTTTTATTACTTCTGAAATTAGACGCTTAGACTTTAAAATAGCTAGCTCATTGGCTACTTTATTAGTTTGTAATCCTCCTAAGTATCCGGCTTCAGAAAATGGTGAGATACCTCCAAAGTTACCACTAGAGGCTTCATTTTTTATTAAGATTGAAGCTTTAGATTGGTATGAGGGAATGGTATACCGTAAATAAACTTTTGCTACTACCAATGCAATAATAACGCAAAGTAAAAACCAAAACCATTTTTGGCTATAGCGTTTTAAAGTTTCTTTCAAGTTAAAATCTTGTTCTTCCTTTTGAACAGGTGCTGGTTGCATACGTTTATCTTGTAATTAAAATTACGGCACTTAGTATAATAGTGACTACAGATAAAACAGCAGGAATATCTGGAATAAAACCAGATTTCTTAACACCTTTTAACGACGGTTCAACATAAACAATATCGTTCTGTTTTAAAAAGTAATACGGACTGCTAAAAAAGTCGGTTTTTGTAAAATCCACTTTTGTCACTTTTTGTGTACCGTTTTCTTCTCGTATTATGGTAACAGTTTCTCGTTTCCCATCTACTGTAAAATCTCCTGCCAACCCAATAGCTTGTGGGATTGTAACACGTTCATCTTTTATGGTATACACGCCGGGGGCTGCTACTTCGCCCAAGACTGTAATTTTAAAATTTATTATACGCACATCAACAACAACATCTTTAACATATTCAGACAGTTTATTGGTAAGGA
This sequence comes from Rasiella sp. SM2506, assembly GCF_050859505.1. Taxonomy (GTDB): domain Bacteria; phylum Bacteroidota; class Bacteroidia; order Flavobacteriales; family Flavobacteriaceae; genus Marinirhabdus. The sequence goes on from NZ_CP193934.1 coordinate 3,070,763, forward strand.
CGGAAATAATTTCTACCCTAGTTTTTCCAACTACAGCTACAGCACCCAATCCTGGATACTGAATACTTCCATTTGGGCTAACCAAATATCCCTGCAATTGTTCGTCCCTAGTTTCGGTTTGTAAACCTGTAACTTTTTGAAAAGGTTTAATTAGTGTTTCCTCTAAAGCAGAGACAGAGATATACAAAATATCATTAGGCTCTATCTTAGGTTCAAAATACTGTGCGGTTTTTTGTTGGTTTAATTTTTCAGCATCTTGAAAATAGAGAATTTCTTTTTTGGTTGCACAGGAAAAAAGGCAACAGCTCAATACGATAAAGCAAATAGTATGTTTCATAAATTGGGTGCAAATATAGCCCATATAGTGCAGTCTCCCTATATTTTTGTCAAGGCTTTGTCTTTAGAAATATCCAATGCCTCAAAGCTGGAGTTCTCGCTTTTATATTCTGGCACCATTTCCTTAAGGAGTTTTACTACTTTAGTATCTTCATGCTGGGTTGCTGAACGAATAATATGCTCGGCTTTTTCCTTAATTTCTTTGAAAGATCCTGCCTTATCACTAGAAATCATAATTTTTGGATGATGAGTTGGTAATACCGTGGATGTGTCGTTTAACAACTCTTCGTACAATTTTTCTCCAGGTCTTAATCCTGTAATTTTTATATCTATATCCTGATAGGGTTCTAAACCAGAAAGTTTAATCATACGCTCTGCCAAGTCAATAATTTTCACAGGATCTCCCATGTCAAATACATAAATCTCTCCTCCTTTCCCCATCGTGCCAGCTTGCATCACCAATTGGCAGGCTTCCGGAATAGTCATAAAATATCGGATAATATCTTTGTGTGTCACTGTAACAGGACCGCCTTGTGCAATTTGCTTTTTAAAATGCGGAATTACAGATCCGCTAGAACCTAGTACATTTCCAAATCTAGTAGTTATAAACTTAGTCGTTACCTTGTCCTCATTTTGCAAAGCTTGTACATACATTTCGGCAGCTCGTTTGGAAGCCCCCATCACGTTAGTAGGGTTCACAGCTTTATCTGTAGAAACCATTACAAATCGCTCTACTTGGTGTTGTAAACATTGAAGACATAAATTAACGGTCCCTAATAGGTTTACATAAATGGCTTCATGTGGATTCCGTTCAATAAGAGGAACGTGTTTGTAGGCTGCAGCGTGATATATTAAATTAATATGATACTTATTAAACATAAGCTCTAGTCTGTACATATTACTTATATCGGCAAGCTCTGTTATAAAATTGAAATTTGGATGGTTTAATCTCAGATATAATTCTAATTCGTGAAGGGCAGATTCGGCCTGGTCTAAGATTATTACCAGTTCGGTATTGTATTGCGCCAATTGTTTTACAATTTCACTCCCAATAGAACCAGCTCCACCAGTAACCATAACGGTTTTACCTTCTAAATCTTTTTTTAATAGTGCATCATTTACCGAAATAGGCGATCGTTCTAAGAGATCTTCAATTTCAAGCGGCTTTATTTGATTCTGTATATCTTCTTTATTTTTCCAGGTTTGCAGATTGGGAACATTTAAAATTTCTACACCAGCGAGCAAACAACTTTCAACAATTTCATTTTTTTCTTTTCCAGAAAATGAATCACTCATGAGCAAAACGGCCTGTGCTTCGATATTCTGTAGGGTTTCGGCCAGGTTACGAACCGAAAAAACAGGTTTCCCTAAAATTTTATACTTTTTTGAAATTTTATTCTGTGTTAAAAATCCAACCAATGTATAAGGTAAAGAGGATTCCGTTAAAATGGATGAACCTAAAGAGATGCTTTGATCGTCCACTCCAATGATAGCAATTTTCTTTTTGTCTTCAGTTGTAGTAACATTTTTTAGAAAGGTATAACTTTCCTTTACTGAAATTCTGAAAAGCAATAAAAATGTAAAAGACGCAAACATATATAACAACAATGAGGTTGTTAAAAATATTTTTTGCCCTTGAATAAATTCGAATATAAAATTAAATAGCAAGATAGTCACAATCGTCGCAACAGTTGTAAATGCAAGCTTAATAATGTCTATAAATGTAGAATGCCTAATAATACCTGAGTAACTTTTAAATATGAAGAAAAATAAAAGATTTACAAGTAAAACTATAATCCCTTGCAAGGGTGCGGAAATCACATTGTGGAAATAGATTGTACTGCCTTTCAGTATAAAATAAGTAGCCAGCATAGCAAGACTACATAAAAATATATCCAACAAAACAACGATCCATCTTGGAAGGTATCGCTGGTCCATTAGAAGCAACTTATTGTCGCCCGTATATAATTTATTTAAAAATTTTGATGAAGATTTCAAGTAGGGGAATTTTGATGGTAAATATACAAAAACATCTATACGAAAGGATTTAAAGACTTCATAATTCTCTGTTTTTCAGTATCTGACAAATTTGAACCCGAAGGTAGACAGAGTCCAATATTGAATAAGGTTTCAGCTACAGTGTTACCATAATACGGTGCCTCAGTAAATATGGGCTGTAAATGCATAGGTTTCCATAAGGGTCTGGATTCTATGTTGTCTTCGGCTAGAGCAAGTCTCACTTCTTCTGAAGTATATCCCGTCTTATCAGAATCTACCGTAATACAAGTCAACCAATGGTTTGAAACATAGTCATTGTTAGGTTCTTTAAAAACAGTAACTCCTTCAGTTGTTGCAAACAAATCGCTATACAACTGATGCATTTCTCTACGTAAGGAAACGTGTGTATCCAGCACCTCCATTTGCCCACATCCAATTCCTGCGCAAATATTACTAAGCCTGTAATTGTATCCAATTTGGCTGTGTTGGTAATGTGGCGCTTCATCCCTAGCCTGTGTTGCCAGAAAAATAGCTTTCTCTTTAACCTGAAGTGAATTTGAAACCAACGCTCCTCCACCCGACGTGGTGATGATTTTGTTCCCGTTAAAACTCAGGATACCAAGAGTTCCAAAGGTTCCACATTTTTGACCTTTGTAACTACTTCCCAAGGCTTCGGCACTGTCTTCTACGATCGGAATTTCATATTTTTGTGCTATCGCAGTAATTGCTTCAATTTTGCAAGGCATCCCATAAAGATGTACTGCTACAATTGCTTTTGGTTTTTTTCCTTTAGCAATTCGGTCTTTAATGGCGGTTTCTAGATGAATAGGACACATATTCCATGTTTCTAGCTCGCTATCAATAAAAACTGGAGTCGCTCCCTGATACACGATAGGGTTTGCAGACGCCGAAAAGGTAAATGTTTGGCACAGCACTTCATCCCCTTGGGAAACACCTAATAAAATAAGGGCTAAGTGAATGGCCGAGGTGCCCGAACTTAGTGCCGCAACATAATTCGTATTACCCAAATAATTTTCAATACGGGTTTCAAACTCTGTTACATTGGGTCCTAAGGGTGCTATCCAATTAGTTTCAAATGCTTTGGAAACAAAGTCCTGTTCGGTTCCTCCCATGTGTGGGGAGGAAAGGTATATTTTAGGGTTCATTTTATGTGTTTATTATTTTGGCTGGATTGCCAACCACGATTGCCCCGTCGGGAATATTTTTAGTAACTACCGCACCTGCACCTATCGTCACCCATTTGCCAATGGTAATTTCTGGTAAGATGATGCTACCAGCTCCTACTAGGGTTCCTTCTCCAACGATACAGCCACCAGAAATAGCAGCATTTATAGCAATGTGGCAGTAGTTACCAACAATGGTGTTATGCGAAACCGTTGCATTGTTATTAACGATTGTAAAATCCCCTATGGTAACAGCTGCATCTACCACAGCATTTGGTAATAATTGAACGCCTTTACCAATAATAGCAGATGGATACACCACAGCAGTTGTATGGATAAAAGTAGGACACTTTACCGTCAAACTTTCAGCAATTTTTTTTCTAATCGTATTATTCCCTATAGCGATGGCTGCTGCATTAGTAATATGAGCATCATCGTTCCTCTTTTCCACAGGGACTCCTAACACTTCTTTTTCTGAGGGGTTTTTATCTAATATAACAATAGGTTTGTATTCTTCGTTCGCCAAAATAAGCGCAACAAGTGCATAACAATGGCCTCCGCCTCCAAATATGGTGATTCCCTTCATATATCATTTCCTTTAAAAGGTTGAACAGTGACTGACGTATCGCTGTTTACATCGCTTCGAATGATCACCTTTTGCACCGTTTTTAACAATATTTTAAAATCGAGTGCAAAGCTAATTCTTTCCACATAGAATATATCCAATTCAAACTTTTTTTGCCAAGAAACAGCGTTTCTTCCATTAACTTGTGCCCAACCTGTGATTCCAGGTTTTACAAGATGTCTTTCTTTCTGTTTTGTAGAATATAAGGGCAGGTATGCGGGCAATAAGGGCCTTGGCCCTACCATACTCATATCGCCTTTTATTACATTCAACAATTGAGGGATTTCATCCAATGATGTAGAGCGTACAAATTTCCCAAAACCTGATAACCGTTGGTGGTCGGGAAGTAAATTTCCAGCTTGGTCTTTGGTATTACTCATTGTTCTAAACTTGATAATATAAAAAATACGTTCATCTTTTCCAGGACGGCGTTGCGTAAAAAACGGATTACCTTTGAGCGCAATAAATAGTACGACCATAGTAACAAAAAATAGCGGCAACAACAGCATAAACACAATAATTGCAACGACAAAGTCTAAAAAAGGTTTTATAAATTTTTTATACACGCTACAAATTTATGTGTTGGTTTCAAGAGTTTCGTATTCTTCAAGCAGCAATTGCCAAATTTCTTTTCGTTCATAACGCTTTGTTATAATACTCCGAGCATTTATTTTCATGGTTTCAAAAAGTTTTTGATCTGTTAAAACCCTGTGCATACTTTTTGATAGTGAAGTCGTTTCTTTTGCTGAAACTAACAATCCATTTTCTCCATTGGTAATAATTTCATTACAACCATTAATATCGGTTACAATTGCCGGTAATCCCATAGCTCCTGCTTGTAATACAACATTGGGGAATCCTTCCCGATAGCTAGGAAATACCAACGCATCACTCGTTGCGAAAAATAAACGTACATCCTGCTGAAAGCCCACTGCTTTTATTTTTGGATGCTCCTCAATACACTGTTTTGTTTTGGGCAATACGGGATCTAAGGCATCTTCAAAAGGGCCCACTAAGAGTAGTGTACAATCTGATTTTAATAACTGAAGCGATACAAAGGCTTCTACCAACTCATTAATTCCTTTATCTTTTACCAAGCGTCCAACAAAAACAAAAACAAAATCGCTTTCAGGAATGTCCAACTCGTTTTTCTTTTGAAGGATTTGCATTTCAGTAAACTGACCATTCGAAAAATAGGTGGTATCTATTCCATTACTACTGCCCTGGCCTATTATTTTCAATTTTGAGAGTTTCGTGAAATTTTCAGATACTATAAAATCTTTTAAGCCCTTTGAGTTGGGATATACTTTTGTAGCACAGCTGTAGGTTAATTTTTCAACAAAATTAAGGATTGTTCTCTTTAAGCCAGTAGCCTCCATAAGCGGTAGTCCTGCTACGGTATGTAATCGATGTGGCACTCGTGCAAAATAGGCTGCCAACATTCCCACAATTCCTGCTTTAGGGGTATGTGAATGCACGATTTCCGGTTTTTCTTCTTTCAGAAATTTATACAAAGTGTACACGGCCGAAATATCTTTTAGCGGGGTAATTTTACGGGTGAGCTCAATATATTTTGTTCGCACGCCTTCTGCCATCCCCAAAGCCTGCAATCGTTCTTTTTCTGCAGAGACGGCAATCACATCGTAGTAATTTTGCATATACGCTAATTGCCCTTCGAGGAGTTTCTCGAGAGATAATGGAATGGTTGTAATACGTACTAATTTTGGTTTGGGCATAGTTCGTTGTATAACGCAATGTGAGCCTGCACCATGGATTTTAGTTTAAATTTCTGAACTCGTTTGGCTCCGGTAATCACAGTTTCGGTGTAAAGCATTTTATTATTTATGAGCAAATTTATTTTTTCTGCTAGATCTATTTCATCCTTATGATTAAAAAGAATTCCAGCCCCATGTACCAGATTTTTTAAACCTGTTACACTAGAGGCTACTAAAGGTGTGCCAGACGCCATGGCTTCCAAACTTGAAAGCGAAAGTCCTTCGTGATTTGAAGAAAGTACAGCAACATCGGCCATTTTAAGTAACCTTGGCACATCGTTACGCATTCCTAAAAATTTAACAGACTGCTCTAAATCCAGTTCTGAAACCAAGGTTTCTATTTTTTTCCGTTCACCCCCCTCGCCCACAAACAAAACTGTTGTTGGATATTCTAAATACGGAATAGCTCGTACTAGGGTTGCGGGATCCTTTTGAGGCGTAAAACGTGCCACGTGTATAATAATCGTGTGGTTTTCTGGTATGCTGAAATCACTACGTTGTGTTTTTTCAGCATCTTGAAATGAACTCACGTTTACCCCATTATTTATAGTCCTGAACGTATTATGGGTCTTCCCTAAATGTTTCTTTAAAAATAACTTTACCTCTGTAGAAATGGTGATTAGTACCTCATACCGAGCGTATATAAATTTATCCGTCCAAGTGTAAAGTACTACATTTCTCCTTTTGTTCGTAGTACTGTGTTCCGTAAACACGAGTTTTATTTTTGAGAAGCTTAGAATTTTGGCAATGGCAACAAAATATAGCGCTGGAAATAGATGAACGTGTGCAATGTCATAATTTTTTAGATACCGCATAAGTTTAAATATAAGTAACGGATTGTAAACGGTGCCATCGCTTATTATATGAATTTTAAAATTTTTATGGTGTCGTAATTCTTTAAGGAAAATATGTTCGCCCCCTTTTAACAGAAGTAAGTCTGTAGGGACTCCTTTCTTATTTAATTCAGGCACGGCATCATACAACAGCTTCTCTGCTCCGCCAGTGGCCATACTGTTTATGATGTGTACTACTTTCATATTAAAGCCAAGCTAGTCTTTATTTACAGACGGTGGATTCGGAATTAGGCTTACTTTTTTTTCTGTTTTATAGGAAAATGCCCATAAACAGATAAAGAGCAACGCCGGAATAAACATGTTTTTTTGGCGGAGCATGATTCCGAGATTTCCGAGGATAAGTGAGAAACTTATCGCACCCAGGATTAGAAAAACAGACAGTGCTTTGAAAAAAGTTTTACTTTTAAAAAATATTTTGAATGGATTGAGCCATAATAATTTTACGGAAAGTCCTAATAGGATAAAATTTTCAACCGATGCCAGCATACCTAAAATTCCATTAGCATCAATAAATAAAGGCCGGTAGAGAAATGTAAAAACTTTTAGTGGAAGTGGGTAGCTTGACATATCGACACTAGAACCTGTAGAATCTCTACTCAACTTGGTCACTTTATCATCTGAATAGCTAGAAATAGTGTCAAGGTCGAAACTTTCAATCCTAAGATACTGCATCAAGCTTTCATATACTAAAGCAAATCCTGCTATCATTACCATAATAAAAAAAGCTTTTTGATATCCCTTTAAATCACCATCCAGTAAATACGCAAACCCGAAAGCCGCTACAAGGAATGCAGCTATATGCGGGCGAACCAAATAGGCTAATAATAAAGAGAAAACAATCTTTCCCCAATGAATTTTTGATCGGCTCATTCCATAGAACATAAACATAATACAGAAAAATAATAAGGTGTCCTTACCTACATTACACGTCCAAAAATGCATATTTGGCAAAAACAATAATATAGGAAAAAGCGGTATTTTAAATATATTGGTGTTATACTTAATACGCTCTTTAAATATTACGTACAGATAAACAAAGCCAAGATATCCTACAAGCGCATACATTAATGAGCCTGTTAAAAATGAAAGCTGCATAATGGCACTAGGAATATAATTTAAGGCATACATAAAATAGGTCCCGAAACCTAATTGTATGTAATCCCATAACCCAGTGTCTACTTGCTCTTTTACAGTAAACCAATAATTTTTTGCATCACCACTATTTACATTTACATAGAAGTAATAGATGACTGCAAAAATTAAATGATATATCCACAATAAGTTTAGCGTCTTCCTATCGAAAGAAGATAAGGTTTCTTTAAAAAGATTTTTACACCGGAAACCTAATAACAAAACTACTATGATGACACCTACGTCTAACATCCAACTTTTATTTATTCTATATAGATTTTATACAAATCAAGATGCGCAGAAACCGCATTCGTTATATCATATTTTTTCAGTAGCCTGTTTTGATCTTCTAATATTGATTTTTGCAATCTTGGCTCTTTCTCAATTTCTATAATTCTATTTGCCAATGCAAGCGCATCCTGAATAGGAAAGCGATTTTCTTGTATGGAGATGACTTCGTTCAATCCTGAAACATTTGTACCCAATGTAATTAAATTAGACCCCATGTATTCAAGTGCGACAATACCGAACCCTTCCCAATATGAAGACAATATACCGTATTTTGCTCTTTTAAGAAGCGGAATTACATTTTTTTGAATGCCTAAAAAATGAACACGCCTTTTTAATCCTAGCTTCTCTACCAACAATTCCACATTTTTTCGCTTGGGACCATCACCAATTAAATATAGTTCGAACGCTTCGGGTAGTTCAATAAGCGCCTTTATAATCGTTTCTTGGTCTTTTTGAGCTGTAAAGCTACCAACCATAACCAATGGAATCCCAGTAGTATCAATGAGATCTAATTTAGAAGGTTGCGGAGTTTCTGTACTTTTAACATTATTTATGTCAAGAAAATTGGAAATTATTTTTTTTGGAACCGAAGTTCCTATCCAATTTTCTAATGATTCTTTTACTCCTTTACTGATACATATTACAATAGTAAACCTTGAATACACACACTTCTCTAACAACCAAAATATCGATTTTCTTCTATTGTTATGAGTATTGTGTTCTGTATACACATAGACTTTTGAAGGATTAAAAATAGAAAGAAACGCCACATAATAAAACGCAGGAAAAAGATGCGTGTGAATAATTTGATTTTCTTTGATAAGTTTATGTAAGACTTTCATCTTTTTAAAACTGTATAAAGATGCTGTAGGAAAAGAGACAAATTCTATATTTTCACCTAGTTTTTCCTGAAAAATATCATTATTAGAAGATAAACTGAACAAAGTAACTTTATTTTCTAAAGCCTGAGCAGTTGCAAGTTCTGCTACCAACTTTTCTGCTCCTCCTGCCGCAAGTGAATTTATAACGTGAAGCACTTTCATTTCAATACGTACTTTTAGTATTAGAATGATCGAAATTCAACACATTCTTAAATTTTAAAACGTGGGCTTCCATAGTATAAGGAGCAACTACTTGCTTCGTTTTCGAAGCTCTTTGCAAAGCTTCCCCTTGATTGTTGTGTATTTCAACAAAAGTGTTATATAATTGTGTTTGGTCATATTGAGAAACCTGATAGGCGCAATCTTCACTTAAAATTTGATTGAAGGCGTTGTTGTCCCAGGCGACTATAATTTTCTCTGCTGCCATTTGCTCTATTAATGCATTAGAAAGTCCTGCGCCTCCCAATTTTTCAGAAACATACGTAAGCGCTACACATATATGAATTTCTCGCATAAAATCTGGAAGTTTCTCATTACTCATACCCCCGTGATAGGTAATAGTTCCATTTTTATGCAATGTTATAACTTCACTTTCATAATTATATGCTTGTCCAACAACGTGAAATACAAACTTTGAAGCGAATTCAGTATTTTTGATATTTTTCGCAAGATCAAAATAAGCTTCAATGCCTTTCACTTTACTCAATCTACCAATATAGGCTACATGCAAAATATCTGATGGCTGCATACTTGGCATTTGCCATTTTTCTATATTCACTGCATTTTTAATCGTGTGTATGGAAAGATTATACTGGGTATAATAATTTTTGGTGTCGTCGCCATTTACAATAATTATATCGGCAGTCTTTTTTAAATTATTTTTTTCAAAATACTTAACAGTACTCATTCCGAAGGAAGGAATCCTATAAGCTTTTTCTTGCGTAAAAATACTTCGTAACCATACAACCCGGGTTGTATTTTGGAACCTTCCAATACGTCTAAGCATCAAAGTTTCTAACATGCCACCTACTGCTATAGCATATGTAGGCGTTTTAAATGAATTGGTTTTAAGCGTGCGACGCAATAACTTATACATTGCGATAAACTTAGGATATTTAGTGGGAGCAGACTCTAGAATTATTGGAATTACCCGACTTTCTGGGTTTGAATCAAGCCCGATTAATAACTCAGAGTTATCTGGCTGATCGGAAGTACGAAAACCAAAGAGATGAACTTTAGAAATTCGATTGTCTTTTAAAAGTTCTGGTAAAAAATTATGCAACCAGGTTTCCCTTCCTCCTTCTTGCTTACCAAAGTTAGATAGCATGACAATGTCTATAACTATTTTTTCTTTCATTTAAATACTAATCAATTTTCGCTCCTCTAATAAGAAATCTTTCCGAGCCTTTCTCTGCGATAATTTTAGCGGGAATACCAGCAATAGTAACGCCGTTGTTCTTGAAAGATTTACTTATTACACTATTAGCTCCAATAACGCAATTAGGGCCAATGGTAATACCTCCAAATAATTTTGCACCTGGACCTATGTAACAATTATTCCCAATCACCGTAGGTCTAAGCTCACCTTCTTTAAATGTATTGGCAAATCCAGAATACCCACCTATAGTCACTCCAGTATGTACACGACAATTTTTGCCAATTTTACATCTTGGATGAACTAATAACAATCCATAATGTACAGGAGCAAATCCTTGGTCAAAAACATTAAATGGTATACTAAACCCCAATTTTATACTCAGTCTTTTATACCATAACAAGCAAAAAAACCTAATTATCATTGGATTATTGTTGTTCAATAAATATTCATTAAAACGCAATAGAAAGGTAAACCTAACTAATACATCAAAAAAGAAAGTTTTAAAACCTAATTTTTTATTCTGGCTCTTTAAGTCAGCCCTCAAGTATTCCTTATAATCTTTATAACTTTGAATCATTTTTAGTCTGCTTTTCTAGCAAAAGGATGTGTAGCCAACTTTTTATTTGCAAAGGGATGGTATTCGCCAGTTAATCCAATAGGGGTTGTATTCCGAATTGTATAAACGGTTTCGATAGCTTGTCTTGAATCTTCAATTCCGTAGCCATTTCCGTTTAAAATTTCTCTGTAACTATCTGTATGCAAATCGGTAAAGCCACCACTAAACTCCAGTTCTTCTCCTTCTACGGTGATAGATCTATAGGTACGTTGTCCTTTACTTACAATCTCTTTTGGCAGAACATCCTCGTTAATTGATAAAAACCAGCGTACGCGTCCACGTTCTAATTCTAAACATCCTGAAGCTCTATCGTGTGTATGTACGTGAACAATATTTTCCTTTACTTTTCCAAAAATCCAACCTAACATGTCGAAAAAGTGAACACCAATGTTGGTAGCTATACCGCCAGACTTTTCCTGAGAACCTTTCCAAGATGTATAATACCAATTTCCGCGGGAAGTTAGGTATGTCAAGTCTATATCGTAAATTTTATCTTTAGGACCTTCGTCAATTCTTTTTTTAAGAGCAATGATACTTGGATGTACCCTTAGTTGAAGTATGTTCCAAATACGTTTGCCAGTTTCTTGTTCCATTTTTGCCAGTGCATCCAGATTCCAAGGATTCATTACCAGAGGCTTTTCGCAAATAGCATCTGCTCCTTCGCGCAGTGCAAAACGTATGTGGGAATCATGCAAATAATTTGGCGTACAAATACTTACATAATCCAGGTTTACTATTTCCTCAAATTGTAATTTTGAAATATGTCTATCAAACCTTTCAAACTCTACAAAAAAGTCGGCGTTTGGGAAATAGCTATCGATGATCCCCACACTATCGTTAGGGTCAAAAGCTGCTAAGAGATTATTACCTGTATCTTTTACAGCTTTCATGTGCCTTGGGGCAATGTAGCCTGCGGCTCCTATTAAAGCAAAGTTCTTCATTTATTTTTTATTCAATTCTAGAAACAACATTGTTTTCCAGTGTATATTTTTGATGAGATTCTTGGCACTCCGCCATATTATTTTGGTCAAAGGTAAGTCTATGTCCGTATTCACTTACCCAACCTATTTGTTTGGATGGATTACCAACCACTAACGCATATGCTGGGATTTCTTTAGTTACTACGGCACCCGCACCAACAAAGGCATAGGCTCCAATATCATTTCCACAAACAATGGTTGCATTAGCGCCAATAGAGGCCCCTTTCCTAACTACTGTTTTAGTGTATCTTTCTCTTCTTATTACAGCACTACGTGGATTCATTACATTAGTAAAAACCATAGAAGGACCAAGGAAAACATCGTCTTCGCAAATCACACCTGTATAAATAGAGACATTGTTTTGGACTTTCACGTTGTTTCCCAAAACTACTTTTGGAGAAATAACAACGTTTTGCCCAATATTACAATGTTGTCCTAACGTACAGGATGGCATAAGATGTGAAAAATGCCAGATTTTTGTATCATCACCAATAGTACATCCTTCATCTATTACTGCCGTTGGATGTGCAAAATACTTCAATTTTAATCTTTTAAAAGTTGGGTGCAAAGGTACTACTTTTGAAAGGTATTAGCACTCTTTTTGAAAGATTGCAAGTAGCGTTTTACGCAGTTCTGTTGACATTTTAACTTCGTTTTCACAGTCTGAAAGAAAAATATTTTTTACACTACTCTTTCTCGTCGATGGTACTATGGAAAATAATATCTCTTTCAACTTTAGATAGTGCAATACACCAAAGACTTTTTTAAATCGTAATCTCTTGTTTTTGTTGAGTGCAGGTAGAGCTTGAGTTTCAAAAGGACAGATTTCTAAAAACGTTGAAACTTGAGTGCTTGTCTTTTCGGTATTCTCAACAAGGTCTTCTAACGAAATAACCAAGATAGTGTCTCCAAAATGTTGCCTATAATTTGAAATAGTGGCTTTATAAAAGCTCATATTCAAATAACTATACCATGGAAGTTCGTTTTTATGGTAGGCTTCAATTTCTGATTGCAGTGCTGCTTCAAAACTTCGTTTTTCTCTAAACAATCCTACGTTCATATGGTAATGCGATACTGCTCGCTCCAATGGGTCTCTGGTAACAATAATGATTTTTGCCTCAGGATTATAGTGCTGAAGTTCGGAAGCTACATGCGGTGCGTGCAAATAGGAGACACTTCCTTCCGCCAAATATTTTTGATTCGTGGCATTTTTAAAAAGCTTTTGGTATTCTTCTATTGCTGTAACGTGCGCACGATGTATTGGTTTTGGAAATTCCTTTTTAAAATAGTGTTTCAAATGATTGGTTGGCAAGGCTTCAAAAATTTCCTTAGGAAGCGATTCGGTAAAGAAATGAGGCTCTTTGATAGGCGAAGTATAAATTGCTGGATGCTTGCCAATAAATTCCATAAAAGACGTAGTGCCGGCTCTCATAGCACCCAAAACAAACAGATTTACTTTTCTACTTTCGCTAGTCATTCAATCGTTTTAAAATTCTGTATACATTAATGTTAGGGAAGCTTTTGGTTATTCTATATTGTACCGAATAAAACCCTGTGAGTATACCCTCAATTTTCGTTTGCAAAAGTTCCGTTTCGTTCTTTGTGTATTGATTTCTATATTTAATATAGGATAACACTACAAATTTATTCAAATAGGTTTGAAACCATTTTTGTTCTTTTTCTGAAAGTTTTAGCTGTACTTCTCTACAGGTATTTAAATACGTTTCAAAATCGTTTGCCGTAAAAACTTTATGGGATTGGGACGCAGCACTCGTTTTTCTATAAAAAGACAATGGCTTGTTTACAAATACAATATCAGTACCAACCGCCAATCGCAACCAAAACTCATGATCTTCGTGGTTTTGCATTCCTTCAGCAAAGTAGCCCTGTTTTTCAACATGTTGTTTCAGTACTACAGCATTGCTCATATTTATAGCTGGGAGGTATTGAGAAATTACTTTGTAATGGTTGATTTTTGCCGTTTCACCCACATCTGGTAGAAATATATTTTTATATTCCTTTCTTTCATCCTCAAGAACATGTATTCTGCCCGTGGCAAAAAGTTTCTCCGTAGGAAACTTAGCAATAGCGGCTGCGGCTTCTTCAAGAAATGTAGGCGCCCACCAATCGTCTGCATCCAAGAAAGCAATGGTTGTTGATGTTGCCATTTGTATTCCAACATTCCTTGTTGCGGCAACTCCAGCGTGTTCTTTGTTAACATATTTTAATCGAGGATCTGTAAAATTTTTAACGATTTCTCCTGAACCATCTGTACTACCATCATCAATCACTAGTAGTTCAAAATCTGAATAGCTTTGTTGTAAAACTGAAATGATAGCAGTACGAATAAACTGCTCTTTATTAAATAGTGGTATAACAACAGTAAACATCATAGGGCAGCTGAATACCTAATCATAGATCTATAAAATTTTAAAAGGCTAAGCACCAATAAAACTACTACTAAAAGAGACACTGCAACACGTGCCAAAATATGTTCATTATAAACACTGTTCATTATTAAAACACCTAGTAAAATGGATATTACAATAAACCAAATACTCTTAAAGTTATATGCGTGTGTTACTTTAAGATAAATAAATAATGGGATGGCCAAAAGCATGCTCAACGCATGGCCTACAAGAAAAGCAATAGCAAATCCTATAGCACCTTCCTCTTTTAAAAAAAGAAAAAATACAAATGTTGTAGCAGCAAAAATCCCTGTACTCAAAACACTGAGCCACATTTTATTTTTCTTTATCAAATCCCTAGAAAGCCCTTGCTTTACAGATAAAAAAAGCGTCATTAAAACCGACATCTCTAGGATTAAAACAACCTCTCTTTTTGGATAATCTTGCCCCAATATATAACTTGCAATCTCTGGAAAAAGGATGAAAGGTAGGGATATTCCTAGGCAAATAATCCAAGCCCCGTGATAATTGAAAAATTCTTTTTTGGGGGTTATTTCCATATTTTTATCTAAAAACATAGGGAGCAAGGCGTCGGACAGAGAGGTGTTTACGGTACGAATAGCCAGTGAAAAAACTAAAACAGCACTATAAATACCTAATTCTGTGTACCCGTTAGTGGTATTTACCAAAAGCGTATTTAATATCCAGATGGTCGGTGCAACAATGAGCATTCCCAAGGATGCAGGAATGGCAAACTTGTATATGGTTTTTAAACTTTCTTTAAACTTTTTTAGAGAAATGCTCATGTCAATTTTTTGTACGCTGGATTTCAACATAAAAAATGAAATAACACAAACAATCCCCATCGCTATCAAATTTCCTCCCACAGCACCTACAACACCATAGAAATACCCTCCTAAGGACAATAAACCAAATAACAAAAATCCCTGAAGTATATTTATAACCGAGATTTTTCTGTATCTCTGTAATCCCAGCAAAGCTCCATTTACCACGCCATTTACAGAGATAAATAACAACACTCCACCTGCTAAGATAAGTGGCATAGTTAAAGATGGGTTTTCTAAAATTGAGGTTGCTATGGTGTTAGAAAAAAATAGGAGTACCAGAAAAACAACCAAGCTCAATACAAAAACAGCGACCAATGAGGCGCCTAAAATATTGGAAGCTTTTTGCTTGTTCTCATCTTTTAATTCTGAAATATACTTTGTGGCCGTAAGACCAACGCCCATGCTCGCAAAAATCAAGAAGTTATCTATGGTGCTTTTTACCATTCCATATTCTCCATAGGCACTAACTGTTAATATGCGTGCCAAGACTAAATATGCTAGTGCTGTGAGACCTTTTGCCATGACGGAACCAAAGGTTAACCAAAAGGTTCCTTGCACTACTTTTTTTACAAACTGGGATTTGTAAACCAATTGTATTTTATTTTTTTGCTTCATACTATTATAAAGTCTTCCAATCATTAAGTTCACGACCAATTATATATTCTAATAGCTCAATATCTTTATTGAAATAAGTGCCTATGGTATCATATACTGTTCTTTTTGTTTCTTCTGATATAGAACTACCTTGTTTCCTATTCCATTTATTTAACTTTCCTGCTACTCCTATACTTTTAGTAAAACCCATTTTTAATTTTGCTTTTGAGGATTGATTCAGCACATTTTGGAGCAATATCGACTTACGTTGTTTTTGTTTATTAAATATTTGAAAATTGGGTTGGATGACAGGTAGTTGTAGAAAATCCAAGACAGCACCGAATATTTCCGAAGGTCGCGAAATGATATCCTCTAATAAAATAATCTTTAACTGCCTCTTGGGAATTAACTTATGCGCTCGTGCTACTTGCCAACCTAGACTGCACACTTTTCCATACTGAAGCATGTTGCTAGTAACATCCATTTTTTGAGATTTAAAGCTGGTTTCTCGTTTTTGCTGAGCAATCCAAGCTTCTATTGGGTTTGTCAGTACTTCGGCTCCTGAAAACAAAAACTCTTGGTGTAGTGACAGGAACATTTCCGCTGGTTTTCGCAACAATATAATAAATGTAGCGTTCGGATTCAGTTTTAAAATTTCAGCAATAGCTACTTCAGAATACAGATACCAAACCGAAGCTTCCATCCTAAAATCATGGGCTCCAGAAGCAGTAGAGAATAGGTTTATATACGTATCCAAGTCAGAATAATACCTATGTTTACTGTCAAAATTAAAAAAATGTGGCTCCTTAACCGGACACGGAAATATAGAAGGATGCTGCCCCAGGTACTGGTACATAGATGTAGTACCACATTTAGGTGCGCCAACAATAAATAAATTGGGGATGTTTGCTTTCTTTTGCAACACATTTAATTTGGGCGCAAGATACCCAAAAACTTACATAATCATCCCTGCAGCTACGGTTTCGTGGGATGCGTCGTCTATAAGGACAAAACTACCTGTAATACGGTTGTCACGGTACTCGTCCAACATAAGTGGCCTGGTGGTTCTAACTTTTACACGTGCAATGTCATTCATATCAAGATTTTTGTCTTCCTCATTTCGAGCGTAGGTGTTTATGTCAATTTTGTAAACCACCTCTTTAATCATTGCTTTTTGCTCGTTACTGGTATGCATAATGGTGTATTTAGCGCGAGGTCGGGCAGCACCGTTATTTAACCAACAAAGCATGGCATCAAATTCTTGTACTGGTTTTGGCTGGTTATTCTTTTTCACAATCATATCGCCCCGGCTTACATCGATATCGTCTTCCAATGTAATGGAAACAGACATAGGTGCGTACGCTTGTTCCTGCTCGCCTTCAATAGTATCTATTGTTTTGATGGTTGATGTAAATCCAGATGGTAATACCGACACTTCATCACCGGGTCTAAAGATGCCACTGGCAACACGTCCTGCATAGCCTCTATAGTCTATAAAGTCTTCAGATTGCGGGCGTAAAACGGTTTGTACTGGAAAACGGGCATCAATTTTATTGAGGTCACTGCTTATATGCAGTGTTTCCAAAGTATACAATAAGGGTGCTCCTTTATACCAGTCCATATGTTCGCTTCGGTTTACCACATTATCGCCCAATAAAGCACTAATGGGTAAAAACTGAATATCTTTTACATATAGTTTTGAAGAAAAACTTTCAAATTGCGTCACAATATCGTCGTACACCTTTTCTGAAAAATCTACCAGATCCATTTTATTCACACAAACGATAATATGAGGAATCTGCAATAACGATGCTATAAATGCATGTCGTTTGGTCTGCTCAATCACTCCGTGACGGGCATCAATTAGAATAAGCGCTGCATTTGCTGTGGAAGCTCCCGTAACCATATTTCGAGTATACTGAATATGCCCAGGCGTATCTGCAATAATAAATTTTCGTTTTGGGGTAGTAAAATATCTATAGGCTACATCAATCGTAATACCTTGTTCACGTTCGTCCTTAAGGCCGTCTGTAAACAATGCTAGATCTATTCCTTCGTGACCTTTACGCTTACTGGTAGTTTCTACCGCTGCCAATTGATCTTCAAAAATAGATTTACTATCGTACAATAAACGCCCAATAAGGGTGCTTTTGCCGTCGTCTACACTTCCTGCCGTTGTAAATCTTAGTAATTGGTTGGTGTCTAGTTTCATTGTTTAAAGTGCCTAAAGTTATAAGTGCGCTAAAGTTTTTATTTTCTCTGTATAAATTCCCCCTTCGGGGGTTAGGGGGCTAAAAATACCCCTGCCTCTTTCTATCCTCCATCGCCGTTTCACTTCGTTTATCATCGCTTCGGTTGCCGCGTTCGGTTTGTTTCATTGCTGAAACTTCTGCTACAATTTTTTCGAGGGTGTCGGCGTCAGATTCAATTCCGCCGGTAATGGTAATATCTCCCAAGGTTCTGAAACGTATCTTTTTATTTTCCACTTTTTCGCCTTCTTCCAATTTCAGAAATTCTGACACAGGAATCCAAGAGTCTTGTCGCCACACCACATCTCTGTCATGAGCGTAATACAGTGATGGAATACGAATGTTTTCTCTTAGTATATAGTTCCAAACGTCCATTTCGGTCCAATTACTAATTGGAAACGCCCGAAAATGCTCGCCTTCAAAATGCTTACCGTTTAGGATATTCCACAACTCTGGCCGCTGATTTTTAGGATCCCATTGTCCAAAATCGTCACGATGTGAAAAGAAACGTTCTTTAGCACGTGCTTTTTCTTCATCCCTTCGTCCGCCCCCTATGGCACAGTCCACACGATTTGTTTCAATAGCATCTAAGAGGGTTGTGATTTGCAATGCATTTCTAGTTGCATTTTTACCACGTTCTTCGGCCACACGTCCCTGGTTTATACTTTCCTGAACAGAACCTACGATTAGTTTTACACCCAAAGAATTTACCAAGTCGTCTCGAAATTGGATGGTTTCAGGAAAATTATGCCCCGTATCCACGTGCATTAATGGAAACGGAATTTTTGACGGATAAAAAGCTTTTCGTGCCAAATGTGTTACTAAAATAGAATCCTTTCCGCCAGAAAATAAGATCACAGGATTTTCAAACTGTGCCCATACTTCACGAAGGATGTAAATAGCTTCCGATTCTAACTCGTCTAAATAATTTAAATAATACTTACCCATTGTATTGTTAATTTGCTAATTCGGGATTCGTTCACTTGTTGATCTCAATTGATACCCTTGATAGTATGTTTATTTCTCGTCATTCCTTTTTCTTAGATATCTTATATAGCCATTAATTAATTGAATGCTCTTTTCGGTCTATAAACGAATCTCTTTTAAAGTTTCCAAATCTATATAATTACAATCTTTAGCTTCAATGCTGTGATCCAAAATTTCGGCAACGGAACCTCTTGAAAATCTTAAGAAGTTTATGTTCTCATTATAATGGTATCTCCCCCAACCTTCAGCTATATTAGCAGTTGCAGAACGAGCTGCACGTAAAATTTGAGAATAAAGTTCAAATTTTTCAGTTTTTGGCAACTTGGTCAAAATATTTTCTTTCAAATAAATTTTCAAATTATAACAGGCCTGCCAACAATGCAATTCTTCAAAATTACCAGCCATACTGTATATATTAAATTGTTAATTCGATTCTCGATTCCCGATTCCCGATTCCCGACCAAGTCTTTTCGCAATACAATTCATGATTATAACAACAGCTTCTTCAACAGTGGTTTCAATAGTATTTATTTGAACGTCTGGGGCAACGGGTGCCTCGTATGGCGCATTTACACCTGTAAAATTAGTGATTTCTCCTGCTCTAGCCTTAGCATACAATCCTTTTACATCGCGGCGTTCGCATTCTTCTACAGGCGTCTGTACAAATACCTGTACAAAATTGGTATGTCCAACGCAGTTTTTAATATTCGCTCTGTCTTTTGCATAGGGCGAAACAAACGCTGCTAATACTACTAGGCCTGCATCTATCATAAGATTTGAAACTTCAGCGATACGGCGAATGTTTTCGGTACGATCCTCTGGCGAAAAAGAGAGATTATTGTTTAATCCCTTTCTCACGTTATCTCCGTCTAAAGTATAGGTATGAATGTTCTTTTTAAAGAGTGCTTCTTCTACCGCATTGGCTATAGTAGATTTTCCAGAACCTGAAAGCCCCGTAAACCATATCAAAAATGCTCCATGACCCTTTTGTTGGGTTCTTTGCTCCTTAGAAATACTGAAATGATGTGGAACTATATTTTTCATGCGGCGTTATTTCTTCTTTTTTCTAGTCCAAAATCTATGGTATACCACGCTCGTTCATGCAAATAGTACAAGACCATTTTGGTAACAACTTCTGCAAAACCAATCTTAAGACCTGTTAGCGGATTACCAGTTATAATCCACGAAATTAATATGGTGTCCAACGTTCCAACCCCTCTCCAAGTGAATGTTTTTGCAAGGTGACGTTTTCTACTCGCTAAAATACGACCATTTTTGGAGAGATTAATCTTATACCAAACTCGCTCGTGAAAAAAGTACAAAGCCATTTTTGTAACAGTTTCTACCAGACCAATTTTTAAACCTACAAATGCATCTCCTGTAATTAACCACGACAGCAAAATAGTATCCAGGGTTCCTATGAGGCGCCAAGTGATTGTTTTTGCTATATGCCTTTTATAGGAAGTGTCGCTCATATTATTCTACCAAGAAATACGGATTCAACAGGTCTTTCTTATTGTACTTTAAAGCTTTTCCAGATTTTGTTTTTAGCACTTGCACCCCTACTGCCTGGCAAATTGCGTGTCCTGCAGCGGTGTCCCATTCCATGGTTGGGGCAAACCTTGGATACAGATGCGCCTTTCCTTCGGCTACCAAACAAAACTTTAAAGAACTTCCCTTGCTTACAATCTCCACCTCTCCTTGAAGTGTTGCTATAAAATTCTTTGTGTCATCGTTTAAATGAGACCTGCTTCCCACAACTTTTATGGGAGGGTTTTTGTTTTCTAAAGGTTTTATTTCCTGGGCTGTTTCAAGTAGTTCACGAATCTGAATCGTTTCATCTTCAACAATATGCTTATGGCTTTTAGACCCTACCGAATTGGTAAAATAAAGTTCTTTAGAAACAGGAACATATATAACTCCTAAAAGGGGCTTTCCGTTTTTAATAAGTGCAATATTTACGGTAAACTCACCATTTCTTTTAATAAATTCTTTAGTACCATCTAACGGATCTACAATCCAACATTGGTCCCAATTTCTTCTCGTTGAATAGTCTGTTTGCTTATTTTCTTCACTAATTATGGGAATGTTGGTTTTCAGCAAATATGAATTAATCACATCGTTTGCATTTTTATCTGCTAAGGTTAATGGCGAATCGTCTCCTTTATGCTCCACATTAAAATCTGTGGCATACACTTTCATAATTTCGTTACCAGCTTGTATTGCTGCTTTTATAGCGGTAATAAGTAGTTCTTTCAAAGCTTAAATTTTGTTGGGCGTAAAACTACTATTAAAAATAGAAAAAAGGGAGCCATCTGTTCCAAAAATGAACTCTTAGCTGTTTCTTAAAACCATTCCCATTTCAGTTAAAAAAAATCCAAACTCACTACAAAGGTTGGCTGTCAATAAAAGGCAGGGTATCTTTGTGTATAAAAATTATAAATAACTATATATGAATTACTTAAATTTAGATACAGATAAAATAAAAGCTACTGCAAAAGAATTGGATACCCTTCTGGCAGATTACCATTTGTACTATCAAAAACTTCGGAATTTTCACTGGAACATCGTAGGCAGAAGTTTTTTCGATCTTCATATAAAATTTGAAGAAATGTACGATGATGCAAAGTTGAAGGTAGACGAAATAGCCGAACGTATTTTAACACTACGGTTTCAGCCAGTAAGTAACTATTCAGATTATTTGAAAATTTCAAACTTAAAGGAATCACCTTCAGAAATGAAAGATATAGATATGGTAAAAACCTTATTAAAAGATCACGGAGCCATTTTAGAACAATTGAGACTTGTTATTAAAAAGGCCAATGAGGCAGGTGATGAAGGAACCATAGATATGATAGGTGCCTATATAGGTACTATTGAAAAAACAAGCTGGATGCTGGACGCCTGGGCAATGCAAACCAGCGAGACACATCCTGAAGTGAAATAAAATTCTGGTGTTTCATTACAAAAAAGAAAAAAGACTTTATACCTAGAGGTCTGTCTGGGCGCAGTCAAATACATATGCTATAAGAAAACTCACCCCCTTCGACTGCGCTCAGTATAACAAAGGGATTTATAATCAACCTATGCGCTACTCCGTTTTTCTTCTTTTTTTATCGGTTACTTTTAGCAGTTGTCAAGACTTCGGTAGATTGAAGATTGTAGCTTCTTTGTCTGCTTCCCTCGAAGAGATTAGTGGTATGGAGACCATTCCGCAGAGCCATCTTATCTGGGCAATTTCAGATTCGCATACCTCGGCAACGTTGTTTGGTTTTAATCCTACGTCTCAAACTATTGAAGAAACTATACCTCTACACGGAATAAAAAACAAAGACTGGGAAGATATGGCTACAGATGCTAAAGGCAACCTATACATTGGCGATTTTGGCAACAATAACAACAAACGAAAAGACCTAGCTATTTACAAAATTCCTAGTATTACCAAAGAAAAGAAACCTATTACAGTCTTTACCACTACTTTTAACTACGAAGATCAAACCGAATTCCCACCCAAGAAAAAAGAGCGCAATTTTGATGTAGAAAGTTTTATACATCTCAACAATCACTTTTATCTTTTTACCAAAAACCGAAGCTCCCACTTCGATGGTACTGTAAAGGTATACAAGCTGCCCGATACGCTAGGCCACCATACAGCAAAACTTATAAGCACCTATAAAACCTGCGACAATAAAACCAATTGCCGCATAACCAGCGCAACGGTAAATTTTGAAACGGGAATGATTGTGCTGTTGAGTAATGCTAAATTATGGCTGCTGAAAGATTATAAAAAAGATGACTTTTTCAGCGGAAGTATCGAGGAAATAGACCTTAAGCATCGTTCGCAAAAAGAAAGCATCTCTTTTAAAGATGCAAACACGCTCTACATTGCCGATGAAAAAAATGGAATTTTAGGGGGTAATGTGTACGAATTTCAACTTAATAAGTAAATCCGAGTCCAAACTGTAATCGTACTCCTTCGTCTCCATAAAAAGTGCTTACATTTGCTTTAATAGCATCTGTCCACCGTACATACAATCCACCTCCATAAGAGCTATACCAGTTAGTACTCGTATCATTTTCTACCCATACACGACCTATGTCATATCCTCCATACACGATAAAAGTAACTGGAAACAAGAAGGTTTTCATTTGCTGAAAACGATAGCTTATGTCTGCATTACCCAAGAAGCTTTGCTGTCCTGTAAAGCGTTCGTTTCTATACCCACGTAATCCCGTAGCAGCTCCCAGTTGCGGACTTTGATAAAACATAGGATTATCTCCCACGAGCAAATGAGTACTTGCATTCGTTTTTAATACCAACCTTTTATTGCTTAATAACGAGTTATAAAATGTAACTGAACTTTTTAAGAACCCTGTGAGGTCTTCGCTGTTAAAAGCATCCATGCCCCCAATATTTGCAATAAAAGACATCCCTTTGGTAGGAATAAGCTTATTATCGAAATTTTCATAGGTGTAGGTAAAATTAGGTTTTGCAAAATACCGCCGCACTCCAGATTCTTTGGTCAATTGCTGGTTGAAAAAATTATCTCCATTTCTAAATATTTCCACACTTTCTATTTCAAACTTCAACTCAAACAAACTCCCATAATCCGAATCCCGCTCCAAACCAATGCTTCCATTGATATAACTAAGATTTACGCGGTTAAAGTCCAAACTTAACTCTTCGTCAAAATTTTCGGTATCGTTTCCATAACCGAAGAAATTTTCCGTATAATTTTTGGAAGTATAGCTGCCTCCCAGCACCAAATTTATATCCCCATAAATAGCCGCAAACCCTTTTTCAAAATCTATGGCTAAACCTTGTGTAATGGTTTGGTAGTTTATAGTGACCGCGGTTCTTTTGCCAAACGGATTTGTAATAAAATCGTTTTTGTCTTTTAAGAAGCTTAAGCCAATGGCATTCCCAACGTCCGGGTTATTTACTAGGCTTATAGCAAAGGAACTTTTTTCCTTTGGTGTTTTAATATAGTTATACAGATTGGCTTCATAAAAATTGGTGAATCTAAAATGAGCTCCCCCCTTCGATACAATGTCGTTATTTTTACTTCTTCTATCATAAATTTTAATCCTTCTACCTTCTTCAATAGCATAGGTATCTTTATTCTGTCCGCCAATAATCCTGATTAAGATTGCTTTTTTAGCTATCCCTGTTACTTTAAAAGTATCATCATCATCCAAACCATACAGCCAGATTTCTTCAGTTTCTTCGCTGTTAAAAGTTCTTTCAAAGAGTTGTGCTCCTTTTTCACCCTCTTTAATCCTGTAGGCTGTAATTTTTGTAGTTCCATCTGCAGCACGAATAATATCAAAATAATCATCTTTATCGGTTCCTGTGATCATTTGGAACTTCATAAATTCGGTATAATATCTTTCTACAATACTTTTAAGATTTGCTTTTCGAGCGATAAGGTGATTTTTGATTACTGAAATGGTTGTGTCCTGTACTTCTGGCGGGATATTCTTAAATGCTTTGTCGACGGTTTCTTCGGTAATAGCATTTTGTAAAAAGGTTGCTTGTTCCATCCAAACGGTTTTGTCACTTCTTTTAATTAGCGCCCGGTCCAACTTGCTCCCTGCTGCATTAAACCACTTTACATCTTTAATATCGTCGCCATAAACGCCAAACTGATTTGCAGCTCCCATAATTTTTCTAAGGGCATTTAAAAAACTCCCGTCAAAATTGGCAAACACCTGATCGCGATCACGAGGTATTGGTACAAATTCCTTTTTGCCATTTTCATTTTCAAACTCTGCCCAACGCCATTGATCGCTATGACGATCCCAGTCTCCAATAAGCATATCGAAAATACGGGCTCTTATGTACGCTTCTTCATTTACTGTGTACTCTTCATCATCACGCAAAGTTTCCAGCAAATCGTCTGTACTTTCTACATCGTCCGGATACCCAAAACTCTTTCGGTTTTTAAAATCTTCGGTAGGACGTTCTACGATCATAAAAAGCTGGTTGCCATATTCCTCATTATAGTTCCCCAATAGCTCTTGTTTAGGCACATAATAGAGTTCTGGTGTGGTGTAGAAAACCTCAGCGGCCTTTGCTATTTCCGGGATCGCAAATGCTGCGTAGGGATGCGCTGCTGTATAAAAATCCAGAATTAATTCTTCGGGAACGGTATTGGTAAAATATTTTTCACCATTCACTCCTTTAAAAGCGGTATTCTCTAAAAACTGAACCGCACTCTTTTTAAGTGCCCGCATATTGTATTCTTTCCCATCTTTGGTAACAACCCGCAACGATTTAGTCTGGTTCCCGCCACCAGGACGTACCACTTCCAGACCTCCATATAACGTATCCAGTATAGCCGTTCTGGCTTTCACTTTAGTACCGTATACCTGGCGGTAATGTTGTCCCCAAAACGATTGAAAGTAATCGGTTTTTTTAACTGCTTCTTCATCATAGACCGAAGCTTCTACATAGGCAGGAAATTTTGACGGAATGGAATCTAAGTCGGGTTTTTTAACCGCATCAAAAACCTTGTGCTTAAAGAGTACTTCGGCATCTTTTGTAGCTGAAGTAGCATAGAATGAGGTCCAGACGCTTCCATCTTCTAAGACGTCAACGGTTGCGAACCCATTTCCGCCGTAAGAGAAAATACCATTATCACTTATGCCTACAGGTTTTGTTTCGGAACCACCGCCGGAAACTATTTGTTTAAAAGGATCTTGTTCTATATACTGAAGGTTTTGTTCCAGTCCTGAAATTAAAAGAATCCTATGGTCTGGCTCATTAAAGATATCTTTTAATTCTGAAGCCAATTCATTATATCTTTTATTGAATCTATCCTGCACAGAAGTCCCTCCCTGCGAACGTATTTGAGCCAATAATGTAGCAACTCCTGGTAACGGAATATTTCCTTGCAACGGAAAAATATGATCCCGAAACGAAAATCTACCAGCGTGAAATCCGTTCGTAAAAATAGGATGCGTTATCGCCACTAAAATAATTTTATTAGCGTTTTTTTTAACTTCCCCTCGTACTTCGGCAAGTAGTTTCTCCCGGGTTTTAATCTGGCATTTATCGTTAAATTTAGGATGGGTATCCCAATTTTCTAGATACCATTGCGAGTCTATGACCAGGAGTTGGATAGTTTCGACAATCTCTATACTCTCCAGCGGACATCCATTATTAGGAGTTAAAAAATCTGTTTCAGATTGTAGTTTTTTTTCCAGATAATCCTCCATAAATTCGAGACCATTCAGTTTATCGTAACGCCATTCAAAATGTCCGGGGATAATATTCGTTTTGGCATTCAGTAATTTAATTTGCTGAATTTTAGCATCTAAATCTGCTGTTACCGAAAGAGAATCCTTGCCGTTAATATTGTTACCAATAAACAATAACCGTTTTTCTTTAGAAGGACTTCCCAGCACTATTTTATTAAAACCTGAAGTAAAAGCCGGATCGTTCTTATACGTATTTCCAGCTATAAAAAATGAATTTGCGACTTTAGTGGAATCGTACGTAGCAGTATCAGCTCGTTTTTCATCCAGCATAATTCCGCGGATGGCGCAGGATTGAAATACCATTACAAAAAACAACCCGAGTATCGTGATATAATTTTTTTTCATAACAGCTTAAAATCCAAAGTTAAGTCCAAATACAAAGCGGGTATCTTCAGTAGAATGAAATAGGCTTGATGTTGCGGTAAACCCTCCTCTACCATTAATCCAGAGTCCGGCACCATAACTGTTGTGCCATTTTTCAGAATTCCCTGAAGGTGTCCATACACGACCTAGATCTGCTCCCGCATAAAGTCCTATCTGAACCGGGAACAATTCAATTTTAAATTCGTTAAAACTATAGCGTACATCTGCACTACCCACCAAACTGGATTTTCCTGCAAATCGCTCTTCTCTAAATCCACGAAGTCCGTTAGCGCCCCCTAAATTTACAGCCTGATAAAAATCGAATCTGTTTCCAAAATTAAATTGGCTTTGTACGTTTGTTTTTAGCACTAATTTTTCGCTGGATTCCAGACTATTGTAAAATCCAATTCTTGTATTTAAAAAGCCGAAAAATCGTTCAACCTCTTTAAAATTATCTGTAACTCCCGCGTTTAAATCAAACAACATTCCTCTGGCTGGGTTTCTTGCATTGTCAAAACTTCGGTAACTATAAATACCTTCTAAAGTACCGAAGAAATTGGTTTGGTCTAAAATTGCTGTGTTTTTTGGATTCGTTAAACCGGTGATGGTACTATGTACTGAAATAGCTTCCACCCTAGCTTGTAATTTAAAGAAACTACCAAAAAAGGAGTTTCTTAATAGTCCAACATTCCCACTAAACGTTTGTATCTCTACCCTATTGGCATCGTAGCCTGAGTCGTTTTGAAGATTAGGGGTTTCATTTCCGTAGCCAAAATAATTCTGCACAAAATTAGGACTCGTTACCCGTGCTCCAAAACTTAAATTAAGAGTTTTGTACAAGTTGGCTATTTCTCCCTGGTAGGCTACATCAAAACTAGAGGTATCGTAATAATAGCCAGCATTAAATCTATTTTGCTTAGAAAATGGATTTCTACTAAAACCATTCACCTCGTAAATATACTGTAAGCCTATACGGCCGCCATCATCTGGATTATAGCCCATCGTAGCTACAAAACTACTCTCACCACCTACTTGTTTTCTATAATCGTATGTATTCAAGGTATATAAATCTGTAAACCTTATTACGGCTCCATTACGTTCTGTGACCGTATTGGGTTTGCTTCTGTGATCATAAACGCGGGTACGATGTCCATTTTTAATGATATAGGTATCGTTATCTTGTCCTCCAATTAAACGAACTAATGTTTTACTTTCCCCTTCCCCTAGCACTTCAAACACATCTTCTCCATCCAACCCATAAATCCAGACTTGTTTTATTTTATCCTGGTCATATGTAATTTCTTTTTCCAATTTTCCTTTGGTTCCATTGCTATAGTTATATTCTTTAACGATTGTTTTTCCATCATCCATCCGGTTAATTTCAAAATAGTTCCGGTCATCTGTACCAGCAATGGTTTTTAATTTGTTGAGATATTCGGCATACGCCTGTGCTATAGAAAGTAAATTATCACGGCGTGCCTTTAGTGTTTTAATAGTTTCTTCCAAGGATTCATCTCTGGTTTGTATGGGAACATTTTCAAAGGCAAGGTCTATGACCTCATCTGTAAGTTGAGATTGTATTTGTTCTGCCACAAATTTCCATTGTCCCACACTGGATTTTTGTAATAAAGCTCTATCTAAGATAAGACCTTCGGCATTAAACCATTCAAAATCTGTTAGATTTTCAGTATAAATGTGACGTTGGTTACTACTTCCGAATACTGATCTTGCAGCGTCCAAGATATCACCGTCTAAACTGGCAAAAGCATCGTTTCGGTTTCTCGCTATGGGAACATACACACTATCGCTTCCTTTTGTATAATACAATGCCCAGCGCCAGTGATCCGGTTCGCGATCCCAATCGCCTATAAGCATATCGAACAACCGTGCTTTGATATAGGTTTGTTCGTCAATTTTTACATTGTTTGCTTTCCGAAGCTTTAAAAGAATATCGTCTGTAGTTTCAATATCTTTCGCATATCTAAAAATACGATCCCCTTCATTGTTTTCTGAAGGCGCTACAGATATATAATACAATTCATCACCAAAGTTTGCATTGTAATTTTTTAATGCGCGCTGCTTTGGAATGTAGATAAGATTAGGTCTATCCTGAAATATAGTAATACTATCTGCCAGATTTGAGATAGCTAACGCTGCATAGGGATGAGAAGCTGTGTAAAATTCTGATCCGTATGCTTCAGGCGCTATAAAATCTGAATTCTGCGGATCGTCAATATCCTGATTCTCTGGTTTGTCATTATTCAGGATACTTCGTTTATTTACAAACTTCAACGCTTGTTTTTGAAGCGCACGCATATTATACAGGTTGCCCGCTTTATCTTGTAATAGTAAATTTTTATAATCGTTGGTATTGTTCTCCCGCACTACGGTTAGTCCTCCATACAAAGAGTCTAAATTTCCAACTTGTGCATTTACTGGCGTGGCGAAAGCTTTTTTGTATTTTTTACCCCAAACGGTTTTAAAGAAAAGTGCTTCGTTAATACTATCTTGTTTATAAATGGGTGTTGTAATTGTTTTTGGAAATGAGGATGGTAGTTCACTAAGATTAAAAGAGTCTTTCGGTTTAAAGATATCTTTCTCATACAACAACTTTGGTTTGTTGCTTTCATCTGCACCAAAATATCGTACGTACGAAGAACCATCTGTAAAAATATCGTACACGGCAAATCCTTGTCCGCCGTAGGCAAATAAGCCATCTTTACCCAGGGATGCAAAACCACTTTTAGCAGCAGAACCCGAAACAATTTGTGTTAATCCATCTTGCTCGATATGCTGTAGCGTATGTTCGTGACCAGAAGCAAATATTAAATTGCCGTGTTTTCTTGCTACAGCACCTAATTTGTTCATAAACTTGTTATAAAGCTCATTGTATCTATCCTGTACCGAAACACCTCCCTGAGAACGTATTTGTGCTACTAAAGAAGATAAACCTGGTAATGGGATGTTACGTTGTGTAGGGTATAAATGTTTATTGGCTCCAAAAAAACCACCGTGAGTCCCATTGGTAAACATGGGATGGTGCATAGCAAATACTACAGATTTATTTTTATTCTTTTCAAGCTCTAATTCCAATTCGATAAAAAATTTCTCCCGGGTTTTAATATCACAATTTTCATTCATGGTGGGATGTATATTCCAATCCTCCAAATACCATTGAGAGTCTATCATGATAAGTTGAATGTTTGGTGAAACCGAAACACTCTTAAGCGGGCATCCATCCATAGGTTGAAAGACATTTTCGCCTTGCATCTTTTCTTCAAGGTATTCCTGTTGTCTTTTTACACCTTCAAGACCATTATTATACCATTCATGGTTGCCCGGAATAAAGAAAATCTGTCCTTTAAAATCTGATGCCGAAGCAAGTTGCGCATCTAACATATATGCTGCACGCTCCCTATCTTCAGACGATTTAGGAGGCATACCATCTGGGTAGATATTATCCCCAAGAAAAATGGTGAAATTACCTTCGGTGTTTTTATCTTTTATATAGGTATTGTAGGCTGTTAGTCCGTCACTCATTCCGCCTAAGGGAGATTTCCCCGCATCTCCAACCAGATAAAAGGTCTGTTCGATTGTTTTTGCAGCAGGATAGGTATATAAAGTTTCGGTATTTCTATATTGCGGGTTGTAAGTTGCACAGCTAATACATAGCAAGAGGGTTAAAAAATATAGCGGAAATAACTTTAACTTCATAAAACAAATATTTTTGAGCAATTTACAGAATCCTTCAAGTATTCCAGTAGCTATTATAAAAGTTATAATGCTGTTAATTTAGCTAGTTCAATTAAAAAGGATAGTATTTTTTAGTAATTTGGTTCTTTAAAAACACCCTATGAGTGACATTATTCAAAAGGCAGACGATTTCATATTAAACCTCTTTAAAGAGAAACTGCCCAATACGTTTACCTACCATAATTACACCCATTCTAAACGGGTTTATAAAAGTATAAACGAAATTATTGAACACTCACAAATTTCTGTTAAAGATACTACAGTACTACGTTTAAGCGCTTTACTGCACGATACAGGCTACATTAACACAAGGGAAGGTCACGAAGAAGAAAGTGTAAAAATTGCTACCGAATTTCTTACTTCTGAAAACGTTGAAAAAGACATTATTGAAGGAGTTCAAAAATGCATCATGGCTACCAAGTTCAAAGGCACTCCAGTAGGAACTTTAGAGGAAATGATGCGTGATGCAGATGCATCACACTTTGGAAAGGATTATTTTCCGGAAGCAAGCGAATTTCTAAGACAAGAATATCTATTGCAAAATGTTGAAGAATTTACCCCAACAGAATGGCGTGATGAAAACATAAGTGTACTTTCTGAAAAGCACCAATACTACAGTGAGTACGCCTTGAAAAACTGGCAAAAAGAAAAGGAAAACAATCTAGCCCAACTTCTTAAAAGCAGAAAGAAAGAAAAGAAAAAATTTAAAAAAGAAGAATACAAAGCCCAAATGAAGGCAAAGTATAAAGATTTGAGCCCAGAACGAGGGATTCAGACTTTTTACAGAACTGCCCTGCGAAATCACATTAAATTAAGTGATATAGCCGATACTAAAGCGAATATTCTACTCTCTGTAAATGCTATTATTATCTCGTTAGTACTTTCCAATTTACTATCGAAACTTGACTCCAATCCATACCTTGTAATTCCATCAGCTATATTTGTAGTATCCAGTACAATTACTATGGTCCTTGCGGTTATTGCAACCAGACCCAATGTAACAAGAGGAGAATTTACGAAGGAAGATGTAAAGAATAAAAGTGTAAACTTAACGTTCTTCGGAAATTTTCACCGTATGGAACTTTCACAGTTTCAATGGGCGATAGACGAATTAATTAAAGACCGCGACTACGTATACTCTTCGCTTACAAAAGATTTATATTTTCTGGGAAAAGTGTTAGATAGAAAATACAGAATCTTACGATGGACGTATACCATATTTGTAATAGGTATTATTATCTCTATTATAGCTTTTGGGGTTTCCTTTGCGATTTTTGATCCGGTAGGAGTTGAAGAGGTAACAAATAATATAGTAACAGAACTTTAATTTCTAGGTCTTAAGCTGCGACATTAAATCCTCGTACGTATAATATTCCTTTTGGTCGTTTTTGGTATTTGTTTCATATAATACTGAAACTCTAATAGCCTTAAGACCTGTTACGCCTTGTAAATCCTCAACATCCAGCAACTCAACATCTTTATCCAACATCTTTTTATGTTGTAAAAATGCGATATACTTAAGATACTCTTTCTCATCTTCTTTTTGTGAATACACAATAGAGAGTTTTCCAGATTGCGTAATTCGCTCGTTGGTATCTTTTATGTTCGCTTTATCTACTCGTTTCTTTACAACTTCGTACCGGGCATTGTACGTGCCATCTACATCAAAACGTTTTTCATCCATTCTGAATCGTAATGAAAGTGATGAGTTAAATGCCAAAATCATAGAAGCCACATCTAACTGTACAGGAAGTTTTTCTTTCAGTTTATAAAAAGAATTCTCCATCTCGCACATTACTTGCAACTGCCATAAACGCAAATTATACAAGTATACTTTGTGGAAGTTTTTTCCCTTGGTTATAGATTCACCTATATAAAGACTGTGCTCGACGCCATCAGTCTTAAAACGTTCAAAATAATGTGGGTACATATCCTGGGCTTCTTTTTGTTTTCTATCTATAATAGAAGCCATACGTTTGTTAATAAGTGTTACAGATTCGTCATAATCTTTTCTATGCGTATAGACCAATCCCGAACCAGCTTCTACCATTTCCTGATACTCCACAACCATAGCTTTTAAAGCTTCGCTCTTTTTGGAAAGATGCTTAAATAATGGAACTATTTCAAATTTTAGAAACTGAAGTACTTGCCGTTCACTATTTACTTGTAATTCTTCGGTATTAAAATCTTCTAAGAAATTCTCAATTCTGAATTCCAATTGCTCATAAATTGGCAATTTTTCTAAGGTATAAATTCGCTTTATAATTTTTTGAATGTGCTCCAACTGCAATACAAGATCTTTTTTGGTAGCTTCATTTCTTACTTCAGAAGAACCTTTTATATCTATTTGTCCGTATAAAGGATATACATTTTCAAAAACTACTTCTTTAAAATAAGCCTGTTGTCCGCCGCGTTGGGCTTTGATTACCCGTTCTGCTTCTCGATGAAATTTCCAATGCACACTGGAGTGTATCGCAGTACACTCATCCTGAATCATTAGTTCAATTTCGTTTTCTTCTCTTTCTTTTGAACGCTTTACAGAATCTACCAAATTAGGCAGCACATCGTGTAGTTTGTTAGCATTTATAGAATTTAATGCCTGCGGAATGGTAGACACTATTTCAAGAATACCATATAATTTATCGTTATCTACTACGGGGACTATAATAGCACTGGCTACTTTTTGTTTCAGTAGTTTTTGATATAAAATATTTTCTGGATATAGATTGGCATAGCGCTCTACTTCCGAAATACAATAAAACTGTTTTTGTTTAAATAAGGTATAATAAGAGGCTTCACAAAGTGCGGTGTCGCATTTCTCTTTTTTCTTCCCGTCCAGAACAAAACTTTCACCTAACGCTCCAGGTTGCTCAAAAAGATCTTGCTCTTCATTAAAAATAGTAAAACCTACTTTTAAATCTTGAATAGAATAGAGTGACTTTAGGATTCCCGCAAACTCTTCTATAAAGTTTCCATCTTTGGCAGACTCATTAGCGAGTAAGCTGGTTTTAAAATCAGATAAAGATACATCGGCCGTGGCATCATACATATTGGCTATGACAAATCCGGAGTACAACCAGGAATTAGGAGGAAACTTTTCCTTCCATAATTCTATATTATTGAAGTTATCCAGTAATTCTGAAACATCTTCTTGGGTAATATTTACGGAAGCATCTGTCTTTTCAATCTGCCCAAAGTCTGCATTGTAAAGTACTTTATAGGATTTCATAACGCCATTTGCATCTGGAATGTTATAAAAATAAGGACGTCTAAAATCTATATTATAGCCATAATACCCCTTAAGGATTAAACTACATCCTAGAATATAGAACTCATCATCGTTCATATCTGTTAATTGTAGTTCATAAGAGCTATCGGCATTAGCCTTAATGGCATCGTATCTGGAGGTGGTTTTAAATGGAGTGGATTGAAAAGGTGCCCCTGCAATTTTTATTTCGTTGGTTTGTAAAACCGAAGTAAAAATATCGTCCAGCACAAAATCTATTTGTTTTTGTACTTTTTTAATCTCTTTTTGAGTGGTAAAACCTTCAGAAAGTATAGGGTGTTTTTTTGCTACCGCCAACACTTCCTCAGCGCGTCTTTTTTGTAAGTCGCTGCCAGTAGTGAGGTTAGCTTCGTAAGTTTCAAACAACGTTTTAAAGCTTATCCGTATATCTAATGGAAATTCCCTTCCTGTATCTTTCATTTTAACTATCAAGTATTTACCTTGTAAAAATATACAATTAAAAACGATGTAGTTTACAATTATTATAGAATTAACACCTGAAGTAATGGAATCTTTTTGGTCAAAGCCAAGATCTTTTTCTACCTAGCCGCACCCCTCAAAACCTGCTTTATTGTGCTGTCGTTGGGGTAGTTTGTAGCAGACAACACTTATTTTTTAAGCTTAGCAATAACTATGGCGTTCAAAAAGGCCAACATTTAGAAGGAAAATACAGTATGTATAGATAAGAGAAAAAATAGAAATCACTTTATTATAAATAATTCGTTTTTTTTCGCAAGAAAATACCTTTATTTTTGTTGAAAATTTAAAGTATTATGAAAGTATTATTTTCTATAATGGCAGTTGCATTTTTAATAGCTTGCCAAGGCGAGTCTAACACCTATACAATATCTGGTACAGCACAAGGTTTTGAAGATGGCACCACAATTATGGTGAACCAAATAAACCCTGTTAGCAATCAGCCTAGCGTTATTGACACCATTATTATAACTGGTGGAACGTTTACTGCCAGCTACCCTAAAAACGATATGGCTACGGTTAATTATCTTTCGGTTGGACAACAGGGAACTCTTGCATACTTTCCGGAAAATAAAGACTTGCAGGTTACCTTATATAAGGATAGTATTCAAGCTTCTTATGTAACCGGTAGTCCTCAAAATGATACGTATCGTGAGTTTGTAAGTACCATAACGAAGTATGGACGCCGCAGACAAGATATTGGTACGCAATATAGAACAGCTCAACAGCAGCAAGATGGGATGTTGGCAACGCAATTGCAAGCAGAGAATGCAAAAATTTTAGAAGAAGAAATTGCGTACAAGAAAAATTTTATTGCCGAAAATGGTGGTTCTCTTTTTTCTGTTATGCTTATTTCTGAAATGTTAAACAAAAAGCAATTAACTTCTATTGAAGCAAAAAGTGCACTAGACGGTTTGGATCCTAAGATGAAAGAATCTACCACAGCTGTAAAAATTAGAACCACGGTAGAAAACATGAGTGCTGCAGATATAGGATCTAAAGCTCCAGAGTTTTCAGCAAAAACACCCGAG
Source organism: Rasiella sp. SM2506 (assembly GCF_050859505.1). Lineage (GTDB taxonomy): Bacteria > Bacteroidota > Bacteroidia > Flavobacteriales > Flavobacteriaceae > Marinirhabdus. The sequence goes on from NZ_CP193934.1 coordinate 3,106,071, forward strand.
GGTACTGACCTGGCATTGAGTGATGCTTTGGGAAAATACACCATTATAGATTTTTGGGCGTCTTGGTGTAAACCTTGCCGAATAGAAAATCCTAATGTGGTAAAAGTGTATGAAAAATACCACGACAAAGGGCTCAACATCATTAGCGTTTCTCTAGACCGCCAGGGCCAAGAGGATCGATGGAAACAAGCGATAACCGATGATAACATGGATTGGTACCACGTATCCAACCTTATGTTTTGGCAAGATCCTATTGCAAAACAATACAGTGTTCGCTCCATTCCTGCCACATTTTTGCTGGATGAAAACGGAACGATTATAGACAAAAATTTACGAGGCCCCGCGCTAGAAGCCAAGATTGCTTCTTTGTTGGAGTAAGATTTAAAAGGCTACCATTACAATTGTTGCTGTTACCTGATACATCTTACTAAGCACAATTCTATACTAAAGGTTAAAAATTAATGAGAAACTCTTGTTACTTTTTAACCTTTCACTATGTTACCCTGGTTCTATATTTTACCTAGTTTGTGCAATATAAACAGTAGAACGATAGGCAATGCTAGCACCAAAACAATCCACAAATTGGTTTGTAGTAAAACCGGGGCGAAGCCTAATGTAAGTGCATAGCCCGCAATAGCACCACCAAAGTGAGCATCGTGCCCAATGTTACCCTTCCTGCTTTTCATCCCGTAGATAGAATATAACAGGTAAAGTAACCCAAAAATCCAGGCTGGTATTGCTATTGGAATAAAAAATAAATACAATCCCATTTCAGGATAAAATAAAATAGCAGAATATAATATTCCCGTAACAGCACCACTTGCTCCTACGGCACTATAATGAAATTCATCCTTATGAAAGTAGAATGATAATAGATTGCCCATCAGTAAAGCTGCCATATAAATAAGTACAAACTGAACAGATCCCAACGCATCAATCACTACGTGCGCAAAAAAATACAGCGTTAACATATTGAAGAGCAGGTGGGTAAAATCTACGTGCAAAAAACCAGAAGTAAACATTCTAATCTGTTCTCCACGCCGTATGCCTGCAATATTGAATTTGTATTTTTCAAAAAAAGAGAAATCGTTGAACCCCTTTATCGAGATTAATATATTCGCGGCAATAATGACGATAGTAGTAATATTAAGGTTCTGCATTCTAACAATAAAGTTTTTTAATTTGAAGCAATAAATTTAGTTAGTTTTGTGCTAACAATCGCTATGCAACGTTTAGTTTATCTTTTAGTTTACCCTGTTATTTGGTTTATTTCCATACTTCCGTTCTGGATGCTCTATGGGATTTCCAATGTATTATTTTTCTTTGTCTTTTATATCGTTGGCTATCGCAAGAAGGTGGTTGCTGAAAATTTAAAGCTAGCACTACCGCATAAAACCGAAAAAGAACGCAAGGCGATCCGGAGGAAGTTTTACGTCCATTTTTGTGATATGGTGCTGGAAGCCATAAAATCGCTTACAATTTCTGAAAAACAGATGAAAAAGCGATTTACTATTAGCAACGTAGGCATTATCCATGAACTAGAGAAGGAAAACCAAAATATCCTGATGTTTATGGGCCACTACGCCAGTTGGGAATGGAGCGTAATCTTACAGCGCTTTATAAACCATAAAGGATATGCCGTCTACAAGCGCATTGAAAACGACTATTTTGATACCCTAGTAAGGAAAATTAGAGCCAGATACAATAGCGAACTCATCCATACCAAAGAAACCGTTCACAAATTAGGGAAAGCTATTGCCAATAACGAACTACTGCTTACAGCCTTCATTGCAGACCAAACCGCGAAACACTGGAAAGCGAAACATTTTCAGGAGTTTATGGGGATCAAAGTACCTGTACTTACCGGAGGTGAAATGCTTGCCAAAAAATTCGATATGGCAGTGATCTATCTCGACATTCGGAAAGTAAAAAGAGGCCATTACGCAGCCGATGTAAAACTCATTACCAAAAACCCAAACGACTTCCCAAATTATCAGATAACTGATAGATTTTTAAACTTGGTAGAAGACCAAATAAACGCAGAACCTGCTTACTATCTCTGGACCCATAAGCGCTGGAAGTACAAAGATAAGGTGAAGGAGTATGAAAAGTGATTCGTGAATTAGTTACTTGGACAACTAGTAAATTAGACTAAATAATACCTATCATAAATTCCAATTTTTCAATAAAACATTGCGCGCTAGCCCCTTTAGGGTTAGGCTGTGTGATGGAAATTGGCTATAAAAAAGCACCCGTTACAAAAACGAGCCAATTTGAATTTTTTGAATTTGGAATTTGAGGTTTGGATTTTATCCAGCAATCTCCTTTAGTTCCCCAATAAACCTATCTGCAAGCGCATCTGCCTCGTCTTGACTCTTGGCTTCCGTATATATTCTAATAATGGGCTCTGTGTTGGATTTACGCAGGTGCACCCAGTTTTCCGCAAAATCAATTTTTACGCCATCTAAGGTGTTTATTTCTTCGGTACTGTAGCGGTTTTCTATTTCTTTTAGGATGGTATCTACGTCTAATTGCGGTGTTAATTCAATTTTCTTTTTACTCATAAAGTAGCTGGTATATCTACTTCTTAGTTCACTCACCGCTATTTTTTCTTCGGCTAGATGACTTAAAAATAAAGCAATTCCTACCAGGCTATCCCTTCCGTAGTGTAATTCCGGGTAAATAATTCCGCCATTTCCTTCACCACCAATTACAGCCTTGGTGTCTTTCATTTGCTGCACCACGTTTACTTCTCCTACGGCACTTGCGGTATAGGTGCCCCCATGTTTTTCAGTAATATCCCGCAAAGCACGGGAAGAAGACATATTGCTCACCGTGGTTCCTGGATTATTTTTTAATATGTAATCTGCAACAGCAACTAGCGTATATTCTTCGCCAAACATTTCGCCCTTTTCATCTACAAAAGCCAAACGATCTACGTCCGGATCTACCACCAAACCAAAGTCTGCGTGTTCTTTTTTCACCAATTCCATTAAATCTCCCAAGTGTTCCTTTAAGGGTTCCGGGTTATGTGGAAAATGACCTGTGGGATCACAATACAACTTTACGGGATGTACACCCAACGCCTGTAGCAAAAGGGGCACAGCAATTCCTCCTGTACTGTTCACAGCATCTACCACCACTTTGAAGCCAGCTTTTTTAATGGCTGAAACATTCACCAAAGGCAGTTCTAAAATTTCGTCAATATGCAAATCTATGTAGGCATCATGGATCGTTATTTTTCCTAAATCATCTACTTCAGCAAAGGTAATGGCGCCACTTTCAGCTATGTCAAGGATTTCTTGCCCAGCCGCAGCATTTAAAAATTCTCCTTTGTTGTTTAATAACTTTAAAGCATTCCATTGCTTTGGATTGTGACTAGCCGTAAGAATAATCCCGCCATCTGCATGTTCCATAGTCACAGCCATTTCTACGGTTGGGGTGGTAGAAAGTCCAAGATCTATAACGTGAATTCCCATCCCAACAAGCGTATTCATTACCAATTGTTGCACCATTTCGCCACTTATACGTGCGTCACGTCCTACAACTACCCGATAGTCCTCCTTATTTCGCTGCTGTTTCACCCACGTACCATAGGAAGCTGCATACATTACAGCGTCTATAGGGGTTAAATTATCACCTTGTATACCGCCAATGGTACCACGAATTCCAGAAATAGATTTTATTAAAGTCATAAACTGTTGTTTCTATTGTTATTATTGTTCGTCTAAAAACAATACTATTCAGCTCATAATTCACCACTCAAAGCTCACCACTCACCTCTTTCCCGCAAAGATACTTTATATCACTAAAAATGTGATGCAATTTCGTAAATTGTCCGAATGAATTTTCTAGCACACATCTACCTTTCTGGCGAAGACGAAGGCATCACTATTGGTAACTTTATAGCCGATGGAATTAAAGGAAAGCGATACCAAAAGTTTCCTCCAAAAATTATAAAAGGGATTTTATTACATCGTTTTATCGATAGTTACACAGACAGCCATCCAACGGTGAGACAAAGTACAGCAAGACTTCATAAAAACTACAGCCATTATAGCGGTGTGATTGTAGATATTTTATACGATCATTTTTTAGCTAAAAACTGGAATAAGTATCATCCACAACCCCTGGCCACCTATGTAGACAATTTTTACGAAATGCTCCGTGCCAATTTTGAAATTTTACCCACAAGAATCCAACGTATGTTGCCGCATATGATGTCGGACAACTGGTTGCTTAGCTATGCGAGCATTGATGGAATTAGCAACATTCTAACACAAATGAACCACCGTACAAAAAATCAATCGAAAATGAATTTTGCCGTACGCGAACTAGAAGAATTTTATACCGAATTTGAAACTGAATTCACCTCCTTTTTTGCTGAACTTATTACCGCCTCAAAACAAAAACTTATAGAATTATGAAACTGAACTTCCTCCCCATCGCATTGTCTTGTTTTCTATTTGTTCAATGCCAGGAAACCACAAAAACTACCCAAGTTTCAGGTACTGAAACGCAACCAAAAATGGGATTGATTACCGAAAAAGCGATGGTGGTTTCGGCACGGGAAGAAGCTTCAAAAATTGGTGTAGAAATTTTACAAAAAGGAGGAAATGCGTTTGATGCGATGATTGCTACCGAAATGGCACTCGCCGTGGTATATCCCTATGCAGGAAACCTTGGCGGTGGCGGATTTATGGTGTATAGAACTCAATACGGAGAGTTGGGTGGCTTCGATTATCGTGAGAAAGCACCCCTCAAGGCCACTCGAAATATGTATTTGGATGCTCAAGGCGTGTACCAAGCTGAAAAGAGCCAGCAAGGAAGCTTGGCCGTAGGGGTTCCGGGAACGATTGCAGGAATGTTTGCTGTACACGAAAAATTGGGTTCACTTCCTATGGAAATAATCCTTGCTCCCGTGATCGAACTGGCAAAAAAAGGCTTTACAATGACGTCATCGCAAGCCGAACGTTTTAACCACTACGCGCCCATTTTTGAAAAAGTAAGCGGAGAAACTTCTATCGTGACACAACACTATAACGAAGGCGACATCTTTATAAACGAAGCCCTGGCAACTACCCTCCAAGCCATTTCCGATGAAGGAATAACAGCGTTTTATGGAGAAACCTTGGGTAAAAAATTAGTTACTTTTATCCAGCGGCGGGGCGGGATTATTACCCTGGAAGATTTAAAAGCTTACGAAGCCGAATTTAGAGATCCTATTGTTTTTGATTATAAGGATTTAAAAGTGATTTCTATGGCGCCTCCTTCTAGTGGCGGTGTAGCACTTGGTCAAATATTGAAAATGGTGGAACCCTTTTCCCTTTCGGAATACGGCCATAATTCGGTGGAATATATTCAGGTTATCACCGAAGCGGAACGCCGTGCCTATGCAGACCGAAGCTACTATTTGGGCGATCCGGATTTTGTGGATATTCCTGTAGATTCATTGCTGTCCCATGTATACCTGAAAAAGAGAATGCGTAATTTCAGTTTTGAAAAAGCAACCGATTCAAAAACGATAGGGTACGGAATTATCCCAGGGTATGAAAGTGAAGAAACCACACACTACTCTATTGTAGATGCTTTTGGAAATGCAGTTTCGGCAACCACAACGCTTAATTCTGGGTATGGATCGAAGTTATTTGTAAAAGAATTAGGCTTCTTTTTGAATAATGAAATGGACGACTTTAGCGCCAAACCAGGAGAACCAAACATTTACGGTTTGGTGGGTGGCGAAGCAAATGCTATTGCCCCTCAAAAAAGAATGCTAAGTTCTATGACGCCAACCATTGTGGAGCGTGACGGAAAACTTTGGATGGTTGTGGGAACCCCTGGAGGAGCCACTATAATTACTTCGGTTTTACAGACTATTTTGAATGTTCGTGAGTTTGATATGAATATGCAAGAAGCCGTAAATGTGGCTAGGTTTCATCACCAATGGTTGCCAGATGCTATTAGGTTCGAAAAAGATCGATTTTCTTCAGAAGTAAAAGAAAAACTCGCTCAAAAAGGCTATCCAGAGAATACCGAAGTAGATCCAATTATTGGTAAAGTGGATGCCATCTTAATACGCTCCAATGGCAAATTGGAAGGCGGTGCAGATCCCCGTGGAAATGATACGGCAAAGGGATATTAAATTCTAATATGTGCCACATGGTGTGCTGTTTACCGAATATAGTTCACCACATATCGAATTGTAAGTAATTTACTACAAACCTGTCTCAAAAATACTATTTTTGATATACTTACAGTTAATAGTTAAATGAAAAACGTTTACACTTTACTATCATTTTCCTCAAATTTGAATCTAATTTGCTAAAGGGATTAAGTGTTTAACCAGCAACCTATTTATTAATTGTAGGAAGGCAGTTCCCCCAAACTGCGTAGCTTATGTTCCATGAAGAAAAAGTCGCTTGTACAAGATGTATATGCCGTGATACCTTTGGTATTTAGCGGTGTTTTGTGCATTGCTTTAATTTTTTTACTAAAGCAAAAAGAGACTGCCGCTCCAGGATTTGCAGCGCAACTTTCAGACCTAGCAACGCTATTTATTGGTATAAGTGGTTTTACTGCAGCGCTTATTATGGTGTATTTGGCCAACGCTACCATGAGGCTTAAGTCTGTTAAAGATGCTGCTATAGATAATTTAACTGGTATCACTCAAAAGATGCATCATTTTAGAAATATAATTGACATACTGTATCGTTCTAAAATGTGGCTGCCGGAACTTAAAGACTATATAGACGAAGAGTTTGAAGGCCTTACTTTCTTTGAGGTTAAAGAATTTTATAAGGGTAAATCAAAACTCGCCATAGAGTTTCTTCAGGAAAGCAACAGTTTTGAAGATACTGAAAATCTCTATCTAGAGATGAAATCTTTATTAATGACAAGCCCCAGAGACAAAAGGATTCCTGAAAGCATTACCTACCCTACTTCCTATTCTAAGGACATTGTGTCCAAATGGTTAGAACACAAATGTGGGTCTGGACTTTGGTATTATTTTGGGTATAAATTTGGTATTTTTAAAGAAGCACTAGACCTGGAAGCCGTTTTTGAAAGACACCAGGAAAAAATTATGCTGTTAGCCAACTCTATAGACAGCGAACATTTTGAAGACTCTTCATTTAACGAAGTATTTCTCTCTCGCCTGGGAGAATATATGAATAAAGAAGTGGTGCCTAAACTATTTCAATTTCAAGATAATGTGGGTAAAGGGTTACCTCCTATGATGCGTTATCTGTATGCTATTTTCGTTTCCATGGCTTTCTTTGGCGTCCTGTTGCCTCTGTTTTTTTTATTATTCAGCCTTCCGGCTATTATATTAATTATTAGCTTTTCATTTGTAGTAAGTACTATTTTCTTTATTTCCACTACATTTTATCAATTTTTACACCGGGAAGTTTCGAGCTAATAAATTAGTAATAGTATCGAAACATACCCATTAGGCAGGTAGTATAAACTCTTTTACAAACTCACCCAAGAAAATAGTAAAGTGAGTGTGCGCAATAACCAAAGAGATGTTTCACACGGGACATACGTTAAAATTAACTTAAGCAGTCCCTTCTAGTCTTCCTTTTAAGTTTTGTTGAATAACTTTACATAGACTTCATTTTTAAATTCTGAAAAATCAATGATCTATTATTTACAAAGCAAAAGACCCGAAATAAAACTTTCTGAAGTAACCCTCAAAAAAATCTTAACCGATGCCGATATTAATTTTAAGTTTTTGGTGCTGAAAGATCCAAAAGTAGCCCATACTTCAGAAATAGCGTGTGTTAATCTTCAACTTAACGTGTGTATGTATACCAATGAAGAAAAGCTCACTTTTAAAGGTGAAAAATCTGCCATGGTGAAAATTGTTTCGCTGGTAAGAGACTATTACGGAAGCCTGAGCGATTTTACATTAAGCACTGAAAATGATGAAAAAAGTTTAAAAATAGCAGGAAATACTTCGGATGAAAAAATAGATACAACTTTTTGAGAATTAAACGAAGTTAAAACGTTAAATTTAAAATAACCCCTCAAACGCATGCTACCTATTTTCAATTCAATTAGGTACCTTTGCAAACTATGGCAAAAAATGATAATTGTATTGAGGTTTATGGGGCTCGTGTCCACAATTTAAAAGACATAGACGTAACCATACCCAGAGAAAAACTGGTTGTAATTACGGGTCTTTCGGGAAGTGGAAAGTCTTCTCTTGCCTTCGACACCATCTATGCCGAAGGACAACGCCGCTATATTGAAACATTTTCAGCCTACGCGCGTCAGTTTTTAGGAAGTCTGGAACGTCCCGATGTAGATAAAATTGAAGGCCTTTCTCCAGTAATTGCCATTGAACAAAAAACCACGAGTAAAAGTCCGCGTTCCACCGTGGGTACCATCACCGAAATTTACGATTTTCTTCGCCTCCTGTACGCCCGTGCCAGTGATGCGTATAGCTACAACACAGGCCAGAAGATGGTTAGCTATAGCGACGAGCAGATTAAAAACCTTATTATTGAAGAATTTAAAGGCAAAAAAGTTAGCATTCTGGCACCTGTGGTACGTTCCAGAAAAGGACATTATCGCGAGCTGTTCGAAAATATAGCCAAACAAGGATTTTTAAAAGTTCGGGTAGATGGTGAGGTAGTAAATATAATTAAAGGGATGCGTATAGACCGCTACAAAAACCACGATATTGAGATTGTGGTGGACAGACTGGCTATTAGCGAAGAAATTGATAACGACAAACGCCTTTCAGAAACCATCATCACTGCCATGTATCACGGGGACGATGTGCTTATGGTGTTGGATAACGACACCAACGAAGTCCGCTTTTTTAGTCGTTCCTTAATGTGTCCTACTTCCGGGATCTCCTATCCAAATCCAGAACCTAATAATTTCTCCTTTAACTCTCCCAAGGGAATGTGCCCGCATTGTAGAGGACTTGGAAAGTTGTACGAAGTGAACCTGAAAAAAGTAGTTCCGGATGGTACGCTTTCTATAAAACAAGGTGCTTTGGCTCCACACGGACCTCAAAAAAGCAATTGGGTTTTTAAGCAGTTAGAATTGATTGCACACCGGTATAATTTTAAATTGACCGATGCCTTTGAAGGCATTCCAGCCGCTGCAAAAGACATGATTTTTCACGGAGGTCAGGAAAAATTTGATATAGAATCTAAAACCCTTGGAATTACAAGAAATTACAAAATTGAATTTGAAGGGGTAGCCACCTTCCTTCAGAATACTTTTGAAGCGGGCGAATCCAAATCGTTAGAGCGCTGGGCGAAAGAATATATGGATAAAGTTAATTGCCCAGAGTGTGATGGATCCAGGCTTAGAAAGGAATCGCTTTACTTTAAAGTAAACGATAAGAATATTGCCGAGCTTGCTCATATGGATATTATTGAGCTGGCAGAATGGTTTAAAAATATTGAAAAAGATCTTGGTGAAACGCAATTAAAAATTGCTTCCGAAATACTGAAAGAAGTACGGGCAAGGTTGGACTTTTTAATAGATGTGGGATTAACATACCTCGCTCTGGACAGAAGTTCAAAGTCACTTTCGGGTGGGGAGGCGCAACGTATTCGCCTGGCAACTCAAATTGGTTCTCAATTGGTAGGGGTGCTGTATATTTTGGATGAGCCCAGTATTGGTTTGCACCAGCGCGATAATGAAAAATTAATCCAGTCTTTAATTTCTTTACGTGATATTGGTAATTCAGTAATTGTAGTGGAGCACGACAAGGATATGATCGAGCAAGCAGATCACGTTATTGATATTGGTCCAGGCGCAGGAAGACACGGGGGTGAAATAGTGAGTGAAGGCACGCCAGCTGAAATTTTAAAACACCATACCCTTACCGCAGATTATCTAAACGGAACCAGGGAAATTGCCATCCCAAAAAAACGAAGAGAAGGCAATGGAGAATTCTTAACACTCACAGGAGCCACTGGAAATAATTTAAAAAATGTAAGTATCACTATCCCATTGGGAACCATGGTGGGTATTACGGGCGTTTCAGGGAGTGGAAAATCTACTTTAATTAACGAAACCCTCTACCCTATTTTAAATGCATTTTTCTTTAACGGGGTTAAAAAACCAATGCCTTATAAGAAAGTTATTGGCCTGAAACATATTGATAAAGTGATTGAAATCAATCAGTCACCCATTGGAAGAACCCCGCGAAGTAATCCAGCGACCTATACGGGTGTTTTTTCTGAAATACGAAGCCTTTTTGCCAAGATTCCTGAAGCTATGATACGTGGCTATAAGCCGGGACGTTTCAGTTTTAATGTAAAAGGCGGACGCTGTGAAACCTGCAAAGGAGGTGGGTTACGCGTTATTGAAATGAATTTTCTCCCAGATGTATACGTAGAATGTGAAACCTGCCAGGGCAAACGTTTTAATCGTGAAACACTGGAAATAAGATACAAAGGACAGTCTATCTACGATGTGCTGGCTATGACCATTAACGAAGCGGTTCCCTACTTTGAGAATATTCCGAAGATCCATAGAAAACTGAAAACCATTCAGGATGTTGGGTTGGGGTATATTACCTTAGGGCAGCAATCTACAACCCTGTCTGGTGGAGAAGCACAACGAATTAAACTGGCTACAGAGCTCTCAAAAAGAGATACCGGAAATACTTTCTACATATTGGATGAACCTACAACAGGCCTTCATTTTGAAGATATCCGCGTGCTCCTAATCGTCCTAAACAAACTCGTTGCCAAAGGAAATACCGTGGTGATTATTGAGCACAATCTAGATGTCATTAAAACCGTTGATTATATTATAGACATTGGCCCTGAGGGAGGAAAAAAAGGAGGGAAAGTTATGGCCATAGGAACTCCCGAAGAAATTGTAGCGAAGAATAAAGGTTTCACCGCTAAATTTCTCAAAAAAGAGTTACATTGAAAATAAAATAGAAAAACCATACTAGAAAACAAAAATGACAAGTATACCAATGTACATATACTTGCTATTTGCCACCAACTACCTACTTTTATACTATGAGAAACGATACACAAAGCAAAAACTGGAATCAGGTAAAAACAAACGACTCTTGGGCTATTTTCAAGATCATGGGAGAGTTTGTGCACGGCTACGAAAAGATGAGCCGCATTGGACCTTGTGTTTCCATTTTTGGCTCGGCTCGTACAAAGCCAGACGATTCTAAATATATATTGGCAGAGAATATTGCTAAAAAAATTACCGAAAACGGATATGGTGTGATTACCGGAGGTGGTCCTGGAATTATGGAAGCCGGAAATAAAGGAGCACACCTGGCTGGAGGTACATCGGTTGGGCTAAATATTACTTTACCGTTTGAACAGCACGACAATCCCTATATAGACAGTGACAAAAGCATCGATTTTGATTACTTTTTTGTCCGTAAAGTAATGTTTGTAAAGTATTCCCAAGGATTTGTAGTTATGCCAGGAGGCTTTGGAACGCTGGATGAGTTTTTTGAAGCACTCACCCTTATCCAAACCCATAAAATAGATAAATTTCCTATTATTTTGGTGGATAAGGCTTTTTGGGGTGGTCTTTGGGAATGGGTAACTACTACCTTACTGACCGCAAATAACAATATAAGCAAAGATGATCTAGATTTAGTACACATTGTAGATACCGAGGATGAAGTATTACAGGTCCTTAACGATTTCTACGAAAAATCTAACCACAGTCCTAATTTTTAAGCTACCATTGCACTCACTATGAGAACTATTTCATTACTAGTCATCGGTTTTTTAGCTTCCCTAAGCATAGGTGCCCAGGGAACTATAAACACCATGTTCTATAATGTTTTGGAATTCCCTTCTGCAAATCCTGCCAACAGAGAATTAGTTTTAAAAAATATCCTTTCAGAATACAACCCGGATATTTTTATGGCCTGCGAAATTGAATCGTTGGAAGGAGCAAATATAATTCGCGATGTTACTTTCAATAGTGAAAGTTACACGTTTGAACGTGCTCCCTTTGCTTCCAACCAATCCGGTGATTCGCCTCTACAACAAATGTTGTATTATCGTAGGAATATGTTCACCTTAGAAAATTTCAGTATTATTAATACGAATACCCGTGATATTAATAGGTATGTACTAAAAGTAAACACTGCCAATGGTAGTGCAGATCCAGTTCGTATTTATATTTATATTAGCCATTTAAAATCCAGTGAAGGCAGCGCCAATGAGCTGGAGCGTTTGGATATGGTAACAAAATTCACAGCAGATCTGGAAACGATTCCACAAAATGCCTTTGTACTCTTTGCGGGAGATCTTAATTTGTATTCGTCTACCGAACCTGCCTACCAGGAATTGCTGGACCCAACCAATGCTATTACTATGCGAGATCCCATAAATACTCCTGGCGATTGGCATAATAACACTATTTTTGCGGGTATTCATACCCAAAGTACCCGCGTAAGTTCGGGAGGGTTTGGTGCGGGAGCTGGCGGTGGCATGGACGACCGTTTCGATTTTATCTTAATTTCTGAAAATATGGTTTCCAATCCAAAACTTCGGTATGTAGAAAACAGTTACAAAAGCTTCGGTAATAATGGTAATTGTTACGATATGGACGTAAACGACCCAAATTGTGCAGGAGTTTTTCAACAAGAACTTCGGAACAATATCTACAGTATGAGCGATCACCTTCCTGTGGTACTGCAATTGCAAACCAATCAGGAAATTGTGCTGGCTGGCACCGATTTTAATATAGCTGAAATTGGATTAAAACTAAAGAGCACCGTGGTTACAGACGAAATCGTTTTGCTATCGACACAGGTAGTACAGTCAGATTTTAGCTTTGCTATTTATAATACCCTAGGGCAAAAAGTATTGGAATGGAACGAAAACCCTTCCGAAGAGATTTCCGTATCTATTAGTACCCTTACAAAAGGTCTCTATTATATTAAAACCAATCTGCCTACTACTGAACCCCTAAAATTTCTAAAAACTTCTTGATACAGCGCAGGTTATTATATGTTCTCCTTTTTATAATTGGTGTGCAAACGTCTGCACAGCACGATATTGTTATAAACGCAAAGTTGATGCCTCAGGAAGAAAGCATTGCCATTGCACAGGAAGTTACTTTTAGAAATACGGCTACAAAAGCATTGGACACGCTGTATTTTAACGACTGGGCCAACAGTTTTTCTTCAAAAACTACTCCCCTGGCCAAACGTTTTGCTGAAAATTATAACGATTCCTTTCATTTTGAAAAGGAAGAAGACAGAGGCTTTACCCAAATAACTGAAATTTCCATACAAACCAATGGCGCTGTAAAAAATACCTCCTGGGAACGTGGGAGCGCCGCAGATATCTTAAAAGTGGCTCTAGAAACACCGCTGCAACCCAATGAAGAAGTAACTATTTTACTAAAGTATACCGTTCACGTTGCCGATGACAAATTTACACGTTACGGTGTAGACGATTTTGGAAATTACAAATTGCGGTATTGGTTTATTTCGCCAGCGGTGTACGACGATGGCTGGAAAGCTTATAGCAATAAAAACTCGGACGACTTATTTTTAAATCCGTCAAATTTCAGCATACAATTCTCAGTGCCTACCCGCTATGTTATTACTTCAAATTTTGATGAAGGAGACTCTTTTACTTCAGCAAATGGTATGACAACGGTTTCTCTGGAAGGTAAAAAACGTACCCACGCCATTATTCATATTGAAAAAAATTCTTCTTTTGAAACTATTGAAACAGACAAACTAACGCTTGTTACTAGTCTTCAGGACCAAAAAGTAACTCCGGCCATAAAAGCGCTGGCGGTAGATAGAATTGTTCATTTTCTGGATGGAAAACTGGGTGCCTATCCGTTTAAAAAAATGATAACTACAGAGGAAGCTTATAAAAAAGATCCTGTGTATGGTCTCAATCAGTTGCCAAATTTTATCAGTCCTTTTCCGGATGGTTTTGAGTATGACATGGAGCAACTTAAAACCATTACCCGCAATTATATTGAAAATACACTGGCGCTTAACCCACGGGAAGACTATTGGTTAACAGGTGCGTTGCAAATTTATTTAATGACGGAATATGTAGACACCTACTACCCCAATATGAAACTCATTGGAAGCCTAAGCAATTGGTGGATTATTAAATGGGCACACGCATCAGACCTTGAATTTAATGACCAATACCCTCTCTTGTATTTAAACATGGCGCGTAATAATTTGCACCAATCCTTAACTACCCCCAGAGATTCTTTAGTGAAATTCAATAAAAATATAGCGAACGATTACTATGCGGGAGATGGCTTAAACTACTTAGCAGATTATATTGAAAAGTCTGTTTTAGAAAAATCTATTAAAGAGTTTTATGCTGAAAATGTATTAAAATACGTAACGCCAGCCGTGTTCGAAAAAACCATTGAACAGAACACATCCCTCCCTATTAATTGGTTTTTTGACGAATATGTTGCTAAAAGAACCACCATAGATTTTAAAATTAAAAAGGTTAAGAAAAAAGGCGACTCGCTGGAAGTAACCATCAAAAATTTAAAAGATAACGTGATGCCTGTTTCTATTTATGGGCTCAATAAAGAGGAAGTTCTCTACAAGCAATGGACGCAACCCATTGACAGTACAGTGACCATTACAGTGCCTTCAGAAAATGTAAGAAAACTAGCGCTTAATTATGAAGCCATTATTCCGGAGTTTAACCAACGTAACAACTACAAGGCCGTAAAGGGCTTATTAAACAGACCTTTACAGTTTCGTCTCTTTCAGGATGTGGAAGATTCCAAATACAACCAGTTGTTCTTTATGCCCGTTTTTGAATACAATTTGTATGACGGTTTTAGTTTTGGGATGAAACTATATAACAAAACAGTACTTCCAAAGGGAATTCACTACAAATTTGAACCACAGTTTGGAATAAAATCCAAAGACATCATTGGGAGCGGCTCTATTTCCTATACCCAACGGCTGGATGAAGATAGGTTGTATTCTATGCGCTATGGGTTTTCCGGAAGTTATTATTCTTATGATGAAAACTTATTCTATAAGCGATTTACGCCTTATATCACCTTTGCTTTTAGACCACAAGACCTGCGCGATAACGAAAAACAATTCATCAACCTTAGAAGTATAAACGTTTCCAGAGACGACAATCCAGACGACCCAAACCAGGAACCCAATTACAATGTCTTTAATGCGCAATATGTGTACTCCAACCCTAATTTAATAAACTATTTTAGAGGAACGGTAGATTACCAGATTGCTAAAAATTTCAGCAAAATTTCTGCAACTTTTGAATATCGAAAATTATTTATAAACAACCGCCAGCTCAACATCAGGGCTTTTGCAGGGGCATTTATATTTAATGATACCCGAAATAATAGTGACTATTTTAGCTTTGCTTTGGATAGACCGTCCGATTATTTATTCGACTATAACTACTATGGGCGAAGTGAAGAAACAGGGATTTTCAGCCAACAGCTTATTGTTGCAGAAGGCGGCTTTAAAAGTCAGCTGGAACCTGCATTTGCCAATACGTGGATGACCACGGTAAATGCCAGTACCAACATCTGGAAATGGATTTATGCGTACGGAGATATCGGTTTGGTAGATAACCGTGCACAAAACCCCCAATTTGTATACGATAGCGGAATAAGACTAAGTCTTTTGGCAGATTATTTTGAGCTATACTTCCCACTGTATTCAAACCTGGGATGGGAACCTGGACTCCCTAACTACGAAGAAAAAATTAGGTTTATCGTAACCTTAAGTCCTAAGACACTTCTTGGTCTTTTTACCAGAGCCTGGTATTAAGTTCGTACGTTTTACGAACTGCAATTTATAAGATCCACACTACAAGGTGCAGATTACGAATTTTGAATTCTGAATTGCCTACGATTTTTTGTACTTTTGCAACCTATAAAATACGATATGCAAACAAACCCACAGACCAACAGCGAGTTATCTTTTGACGATTTTAAAACGGAAGTTTTAAACGATTATAAAATTGCCGTAACCAGCCGTGAATGTAGTTTGTTGGGACGTCGTGAAGTACTTACCGGGAAAGCGAAGTTTGGAATTTTTGGGGATGGAAAAGAAATACCGCAATTAGCTTGGGCAAAAGCTTTTAAAAATGGCGATTGGCGTAGCGGGTATTACCGTGACCAGACCTTTATGATGGCCATTGGTAAACTTACCATCCAGCAGTTTTTTGCAGGCTTGTACGGCCATACTACGCTTGACGCAGACCCTATGAGCGCAGGTCGCCAGATGGGAGGTCATTTTGCAACACACAGCTTAAACGAAGACGGTTCCTGGAAAAACCTAACCGCACAAAAAAATAGTAGCGCCGACATCTCTCCTACGGCAGGGCAAATGCCTAGATTGTTAGGATTGGCGCAAGCTTCTAAAATTTTCAGAAACGTAAAAGGGATTGAAAATAAAACCAATTTCTCCATCAATGGAAACGAAGTTGCCTGGGGAACCATAGGAAATGCCAGCACCAGCGAAGGCTTATTCTGGGAAACCATTAACGCAGCGGGTGTTTTACAAGTGCCTATGGTAATAAGTGTCTGGGACGATGAGTATGGTATTTCGGTACACGCACGTCACCAAACCACCAAGGAGAATATCTCTGAGATCTTAAAAGGGTTTCAGCGTACCGAAGACGAGAACGGCTACGAAATTATACGGGTTACCGGCTGGAACTATCCGGAATTGGTAGAAGCCTACCAGAAAGCTGGTACCATTGCAAGGGACGAACACGTTCCCGTTCTAATTCACGTAAAAGAATTAACACAGCCTCAAGGGCATTCTACTAGTGGTTCTCACGAGCGTTACAAAAGCGAAGACCGTCTGGCGTGGGAAAGAGAATTTGATTGCAACGTACAAATGCGCCAATGGATGCTTGCCAATAATATGGCTACCGAAGAGCAGCTTGCCGAACTGGAAAAAGACATTAAAAAGCAAGTACGTGAAGGTAAAAAAGCTGCCTGGACCGCCTTTTTGGAACCTCAAAAACAAGAACGGCAGGAAGCTGTTACCCTACTTAACAATTTAGCGGAAAGTTCTTCCAATAAAAATTTCATCCAAAAAATTGCAAGCGATCTGGCTGCTGAAAGTGAGCCCTCTCGTAGAGATATTCTTTCTTCTACACGAAAAGCACTACGTTATGTGGTGGCTGAAGATGCAGTAGAAAAAAGACAACTGCAGGAGTGGATTAACAATTACTTTGAGACCATTCAGCCAAAATATTCGGCACATTTATATTCCGAAGCGGAAGAAAATGCGAAAACCATTTCAGAAATTCAACCTACCTACAAAGACGGCGCCGAAGAA
This sequence comes from Rasiella sp. SM2506, assembly GCF_050859505.1. Classification (GTDB taxonomy): domain Bacteria; phylum Bacteroidota; class Bacteroidia; order Flavobacteriales; family Flavobacteriaceae; genus Marinirhabdus. The sequence goes on from NZ_CP193934.1 coordinate 3,123,376, forward strand.
GTAGATGGTCGTGTGGTATTGCGCGATAATTTTGATGCTATTTTCAGCAAACACCCGGAAGCCCTTATTTTTGGGGAAGATGCTGGTGCTATTGGAGATGTAAACCAAGGCCTGGAAGGAATGCAGGAAAAATATGGCGAACTTCGTGTAAGTGACGCCGGAATTCGAGAAGCCACCATTCTTGGACAAGGCATTGGCATGGCCATGCGCGGCTTACGCCCTATTGCCGAAATTCAGTATCTGGATTATATCCTGTACTGCCTGCAAATTATGAGTGACGATCTGGTTACCGTTCGGTACCGTACCAACGGCACTCAAAAAGCGCCCTTAATTGTAAGAACCCGTGGGCACCGCCTGGAAGGGATCTGGCATAGTGGTTCGCAAATGGGTGGTTTAGTTCATTTATTGCGTGGTATGTATATTCTGGTACCCAGAAATATGACCAAAGCAGCCGGATTCTACAATACCTTATTGGAATCTGACGAACCTGCCTTAGTGGTAGAATGCTTAAATGGCTACCGATTAAAAGAAAAACTCCCTACCAATTTAGGAGAGTTCAGAACTCCAATTGGCGTGGTGGAAACCATTAAAGAAGGAAGCGATATTACGTTGGTTTCATACGGAAGTACACTTAGGATTGTGGAGGAAGCCGCAAAAGAACTGCAACAAGTAGGGATTAATGCCGAAATTATCGATGTACAATCCTTACTTCCTTTGGATATAAACAAGGATCTGGTGGAAAGCGTTAAAAAAACCAACCGATTATTGGTAATAGACGAAGACGTTCCCGGAGGTGCTTCCGCATACATTCTTTCAGAAATTGTAGACAACCAGAATGGGTATCAACATCTGGATAGCAAACCGCAAACCCTGGCTGCAAAAGCACACCGTCCTTCGTATGGAACCGATGGTGATTATTTCAGTAAACCTTCTACAGAAGATATTTTTGAAAAGGTATATGCCATGATGCACGAAGCAAATCCTGCCGACTTTCCGAAGTTAAGGTAATATTAAAGTGGTGTTATATAGCGTGGTATTGTTGTACCTTAGGGTAAACAAATACAAAACGCTATGAAAAAAATTACTTTATGGGTTGCTTGTCTCCTTTTTATCTGTACCATAAAAGCACAAGAAACACTACTCGAAAATGATCCCATCCCCAATGCAGAAGTTCCTGAGCTTGTACGGAAATCTCAGGAAGCAAATTTTCCAAGCAGCTATGTAAGAGCATGGTCTATAGACCGTGGTGTTACAGCGGGTGACGATAAGCCTGTGAGCTATAGGGCTACCTTTAGTGATACCGGAGGTACCAATAGTGAGTATGCAACCTACCTGCCCAACGGCATGCTGTTTTTCCATTCACAGTTTTTAGAATCCAATACCATTCCTTCAAATATTATCTTACAGACCCGATCTGAATTTGACATGTATGAAATTGAACACGCCGATTTCATCACCATGTACAATCCCAAACGAGAAATTTACAGGGTAAAAGTAAGAGACCAGGCGCTGGTGCAAATGGTATATTATACAGTGGATGGCATTAAAATTCCGAAGCAGGATTTACCCGAGGAATTGCTGGTCTTTAAGTACTAATCCGAAATTTTATTTGGAAAGCTGAATATTTAGTTCCATCTTTGAAAGACAAATAAGAAAAAAACCAAGTCATGTTTACTTCAGTTATCAATACTAATTCTAATAATAACGCCAAGACGTAACAGAAACTTGTACCCTATATCTAGCCGCCAAGTTTCTAAGAAACTTGGCGGTTTTTTTTGCTCTCACCCCAACCCTCTCCAGAGGGAGAGGGAGCAAAATAGGAAAATTGAAATATTAATAGGTTTCCGGTGGAGTTTATGCTGAGCGTAGTCGAAGTACGGAAATGACAAAAATTATAATTATGTGTGGAATTGTATGTGCATTCGATCTTAAAAGGCCAGCCGAAGACCTTAGGCCTCAATTATTAACCATGGCAAAATGCCTGAGACATCGTGGGCCGGACTGGAGCGGGATTTTTAGTAACAAGCGCGCTATTATGGCGCACGAGCGTTTGGCGATCGTAGATCCTACGTCTGGGAAACAGCCTTTGTTTTCTGAAGACAAAAAACTAGTCCTGGCTGCCAATGGGGAGATCTACAACCATCTGGAGTTGCGCAAGCAATTTGAAGGTTCGTATACCTTCCAGACCAAAAGTGACTGCGAAGTAATTCTGGCGCTCTACAAAGAAAAAGGCGCTTCGTTTCTGGATGAATTGAATGGGATTTTCGGATTTGCGTTGTACGATGTGGAAACCAACGAATATTTAATCGCCAGAGACCATATGGGAATTATCCCACTCTATATGGGCTGGGACAAAGACGGCACCTTTTATGTGGCTAGCGAATTAAAAGCCCTGGAAGGTTTCTGTACAAAAATTGAGCTCTTCCCTCCTGGTCATTATTTACACAGCAGCGACGGCCAATTAAAACGTTGGTACACCCGCGACTGGATGGAATTTGATGCTGTAAAAGACAACGAAACCAACCTGGACGAGCTACGTAACGCACTGGACGCCGCAGTTCACAGGCAGTTAATGAGTGATGTACCCTACGGAGTCCTGCTTTCTGGCGGTCTCGATTCTTCCATCACTTCTGCCCTGGCCAAAAAATATGCCGACAAGCGAATTGAATCTGGCGATACAGAAGGCGCCTGGTATCCACGCTTACACTCCTTTGCTATTGGACTAAAAGGCTCGCCAGATCTGGCTGCGGCACAAAAAGTAGCCACCCATCTGGATACGGTGCATCACGAAGTACACTTTACCATACAGGAAGGATTGGACGCGATTAAAGATGTAATTTATCACGTAGAAACCTACGATATCACTACCATTCGCGCCTCTACGCCTATGTTCCTGCTCGCACGGGCTATTAAAGCCATGGGAATTAAAATGGTGCTAAGTGGCGAAGGAGCCGATGAGATCTTTGGAGGCTACCTCTATTTTCATAAAGCGCCCTCGGCAAAAGAGTTTCACGAAGAGAACGTACGTAAACTGGACAAACTCCATATGTACGATTGTCTACGTGCCAACAAATCACTGGCTTCCTGGGGTATTGAAGGCCGGGTACCCTTCCTGGACAAAGAATTTATGGACGTAGCCATGCGCCTAAACCCAAAAGACAAAATGATTATCGCGGGTAAAAAAGGCTCTCAGGAAAAACAAGCCATGGAAAAATGGGTGCTGCGGGAAGCTTTTGCCCATATGCTCCCTGCCGAAGTTGCCTGGCGACAAAAAGAACAATTTAGCGACGGCGTAGGCTACAGCTGGATAGATACCTTAAAGGAAATGGTGAACCAAGTGGTAACCGACGAGCAAATGGAAAACGCCCAATACCGCTTCCCTATCCAAACGCCAAAAAGTAAAGAAGAATTTCATTACCGAACCATTTTTGAAGAACATTTCCCGGGCGATGCAGCCGCGCTAACGGTACCCAGTGTCCCCAGCGTAGCCTGTAGTAGCCAGGTAGCCTTAGACTGGGACGAAAGCTTTAAAAACATGAACGACCCTAGCGGACGGGCAGTAGCCAATGTTCATGACGAAGCCTATTGAAAGTACGAGCTACGAATTAAATTAACTCATAAAATCCCAAAGGTGCAAATCCCAACTCTCAAAATACAGTTGTTTTGAGAGTTGGGGTTTTAGTTTCTCCCTATCGTAGCGTTTTTTATTTGCTTACGGAAACCCGTAACTGGAAGTTACCAATGATTTGTAGGTTTACGGGAACGTATATAAAGACACCATACGTACAGTACAATACCTCGATAAGTACGGGTTTTTACGTATGGTTTGGCATATAGATTCTTTTTTAAATTTACAGAGTTGAGACAAAATGTAAAAGGCAATAGGATATGGTAAAAAACAGGGTTTTTCCTGTGGTATGGCGTATGCGTTCTTTGTAGTTTTACGAGGTAATAACTATTAAAAGTTGGTCTTATCTTGATGTATTTTATACCTAGTTAGCCACAAGCTGAAAAAAAATAGAACAATGAAACTATGATAGGAAATGTATGGAGAAAGTGGGATTTACATTTCCACACTCAAACATCATATGATTACAAAAACAAAGGTGTATCTGACCAAGATATCATAGATACCCTTGTAGCTAATAATGTTGAAGTAATAGCCATAACAGACCATCACGTTATGGACGTTCAAAAAATTGTAAATCTTCAAGAATTAGGAAAAGGGAAAGTAACGGTATTACCAGGGATTGAATTTAGAGCAGAACTTGGTGGTAGCGATTCAATTCATTTTATAGGCATCTTTTCGGAAAAGTGCGATATCGAAGATGTTTGGATTAAACTACAATCGGCTTGTGGTATTACAAAAAAAGATATTCAGGACAAAGGCGGTGACCAATATATTCATTGTGACCTTAAAGATACTTGTCATTTAATACATTCTTTGGGAGGTTTAGTAACAGTTCACGCAGGAGCTAAAGCAAATACGTTAGAGAACATTACTAATACTTTGCCTTACAAAATGGCTTTGAAAACAGATTTAGTTTTAAATCATATTGACATTTTAGAATTAGGTCAAGAAAAAGACCAAGAAGATTATAGGAATATTGTCTTTCCTGCAATCAAAGCTCAAATTCCAATGATTATTTGTTCTGACAACCATAATATCACAGATTATCAAGTTAAACAAAATCTTTGGATAAAATCACAACCAACTTTTGAAGGTTTAAAACAAATATTATTCGAACCTGAATACAGAATACATATAGGAGCTAACGCTCCTATTCCGCCTCCAATTAGGATAAATAAAATTGTTTTAGATTTTCCAGCTGACTCAATGTTTGAGAATGAAAGTTTTTGCTTGTCAGGAAAAAATGAAATTAATTTAAGTCCCAATTTTACGTGTATTATTGGTGGTCGCGGAGCAGGAAAAAGCACAATTTTAAATTTGATTCACGAAAAATTAAAATCAGGTGAAAATCAATTCTTCGCAACCAAAAAAATTCGTGATGCAAATGGAAATGTGCTCTCAATAGAGAATAGCGTTGATATTGACAATGATGCTGACGAAAAATACATTGAATTTTTAAGTCAAAATGAAATTGAAGATTTCGCACAAGACTATCATAAATTAACAAGTGCAGTTTATGGTCGCATTCTTAAAAGGGATGAATTAGGTCTTATCACTAGTAAAGAAATAGTCTTAAATCAATGTTTAACGAATTACAAAAAGCAGATAATAAATGTTAGACGAATTGAAACTTTAAAGGCAGAATTAGAACAAAAGAAAAAAGAACTAGCGACTAATAAAAAACTTGTTGAATCATTTTCGAGTGAAGAATACAAACGAATCAATGCCGAATTAAAAGCTTTAACTGTAGAAATCAATCAACTTAAATCATCAACGGAAAAGTATAATCAATTAGTTGCTGACTTATCAGAACTGCAAAAAAACAACAATCAAGTCGAGCCAAAAAATGAATATGCATTAGAAATAGACCGAATTGTTAAGGCATTAAAAGATATTACAGACTCTACTGCCCTTGTTGATTTTTCAAAGTCAATATTGAGATTGTCCGAATTAGAAGCACAGTTAATCTTAAAAAAAGCGGAATTAAAAAAATATTTATCAGACAAGGGGCTTACAGAAGAAAACTTAAAAGACATTTCTAATGCAAACATCTTAATTAACTCTTTAGAAGTTGAGATTCAAAAAAGAGAAGTTGACATAAATGTTTTACAATTGGAAATTGATGGGTTTGATGAAAACATTTCTATTAATGCTAGTTCGGATTATCAAACAGAAATTGAAACTCAAATCAAATCAATTAGTGAAATCCTTGAAAATCTAAAAAATACATCTGTTAAGCCTATTTCATTAAACTTTGACTTTGATGAAATTGCTGCAAATGAAAAGGTATTTAGCGATTTCAAAAGTTTGTTTGAAGGACAAATTGCGAGAAGTAATTATAAAAGTGACAATGTCTTAAAAGATATTTTATTTTGTGTTTTACCAAAAGACATTACAACTAAAGAAGTTCTTATTGAAGCATTAAAAAACTATCCAAGTGCTTCTAACGCAAAAGGGTTTTTAATTGAGTTATTCAGTTTAGATTCAAATTTTAAGGCGTATAAGTTATTGACAAAAATGACTTACTTAAATTATGTTGAATTTAAAAAGGTAAAAGTCCAGTATGATGGAAGACCTATCGAAAAGTCCTCTTTTGGTCAAAGGTGTACTGCCGTTTTAGTCATTTTACTATTATTAGGAAACAACCCAATAATCATTGATGAACCAGAAGCTCATCTCGACAGTCTTTTAATATCAAATTATCTTGTGGAAGTCATTAAAGACAGAAAGAGAAGTAGGCAAATCGTTTTTGCAACACACAATGCAAATTTTGTAATTAATGGTGATGCGGAATTAATTCATATTTTAAGTATTGATGAAGCAAGCCAATCAACGGTAATAAAAAGTACGACAATTGAAAACGAAGACACAAGAGAAACATTAATCGGACTTGAAGGAGGATTTGAAGCTTTCAAAAAACGAGAGAATAAATATCAATATAGAATAAAGTAAAGCCAGTGGCTAACAACATATATAAAACATAGTGCGAGCCGTTGCTAACACGAAGGTTCGGGCATTTTTGCGAGGTCGCCAAATTTTTAAATTTGGCTAATCGGGAAAAGAAAGATAATCAGTAAAATTTAAAAATTCGGCTTGTGCTTAACCGAAACGAAACTGTCTATTTTCTGCACTACGTTTCATATACAAATCCGTTGTGTGTAATGCAAAAAAGCAATCGAAGTATGAAACATATATTTACAATTTTATTTTTTTTCGCTTTTTTATTTTCTTTTGCACAGACCAATCCAAATCACGTTTACGTTAGTGGATATTACAGAAGTAATGGCACATATGTCCAACCTCATTATCGAACCGCACCAAATAGCACTAATAGAGATAATTTTTCAACACGAGGAAATACCAATCCATATACAGGACAGGCTGGATATATTACACCTGATAGTAATACATCTTCTAAATATACACCAAGCTCTTATTCTAATTCAACTAAAACTACCTACCCTACAACCACTTACAATACAACTTCAACCAGTACGTCAAATAATTCATATAATTCAACAAATATTTATACAACTACAAGCTCCTATGGTCAGTTATGGAGAACACCATCACAACACGATGCAATTCGCCCAATTCAGAAAGGAACTAGTGTCAGCGTATTAGAATATCAGAATGGCTTTTATAAAGTAATGTCAAATGGTACAGTTGGATATATAAACACTATTACGATTAACGAAAATTCTACAATGAAAAGCCTAAAAAATGGCGTGAAAGAATATTCAAATAAAACAGGAGACAAAGCCACGGTAAATGAAATTTTTGACATAGAAGTATCAAAAATATATGCGCTACCAAGTAAATACGTATCCTCAAGAGATGCAAATTTACGATTAGGACCGACTACAATTACTAATGTTTTGACCACAATTAAACGAAATGATAAAATCAGGATTATTGATAATTCAACTTATAGTTCTTGGACGAAAATAATTGTAGAAGCTGATGACGGATATTACATTGGATTTTTGAGCAATAGTTTAATCTCTGATAACAAAATAGAAAATAAAGAACAGACTGACGGTCCAACTTCAGTTGTAAGAAATTTTCTTAAACATTTAGACGAAGAAGAATTTTATAGTGCATTCTCATTAACAAATAACCCAAGTTGGAATAAAAATGGTGGATATAGTTGGTTTTCTTCAACAGATGCGTATGGCGGTATTGATTATGTGACAATTTATGAAGTTAGGCTTGAAAATGCTTATGAAGATCAAGCTGTTGTATTTGCAGATTATTATGCCAGTGATCCTTTACATACTTCTAGAAGATGGAAACAAATTTTGATTTTGGAATATCAATATGGTAAATGGAAAATAATAAAAACCAAATTAGCGGAATAGCACTGTAAACAACACCGCATAATATACAACGGTCACATTCGGCTTTCATTTAATTCCCTAACTTTATAAAAAATTAGCCAAGCAGATACATCGTAGTGGTAGCGCTATTGTTTTTCTAGCTCAAAGGCTCGCCGTATCAAACCCAAACCCGTTATTCGTAAGCTGAAAAAAATGAACATACAGCATTACAAAACCAAAAATAGAATTTTAAGAAACTATATCGATGGATATTATTTTATGGAAAAAGGGAAGTCTGGATCAGCAGTTCATTATCTCACGTTCCCTAATAATTTATGTATTGTAAGCACTACGCAAAATGCAGATGTAAAAATAGGCCGGGAAAAGATTGTTGTAACCCCTTCAAAAAAGAAAAGGATTACTACAGATTTGGTGGTAAGATACACTAAACCCTTTGAAGTGGTGTATGAGGAACCCACCAATGAGATAACCATTAAATTTAAACCTCTTGGCCTTAATCGTTTTATAGAAAATATTTCAGACTATTTTAGTGATGGGTTCTATATGGATTTTCAACCATTTGATGATCTGAATGAGGAAATGCAAATAATCTTTGATATTGCAGACAGAAACAAACAGATTGAAAGGCTTGAAATGTATTGGTTGTCCAAATTAAATACTATTGAGTTAAGTAGGTTGGAAAAAATACTTGACGATGTTGAAACAGAAATTAGTATTACAGAAATCTCAAAAAAACATAATATTTCAAGACAATATCTCAATAAGATCTTTCAAAAAAATCTTGGCAAAACACCTTCGGAATACCGTAAGGTTCATAAATTCAGAAAAGCCTTGCTAGATTTCCAAAAGGTAAAAAATCTAACAGCGCTTTCTTATGAAAGTCTTTTCTACGACCAATCCCATTTTATAAAGGAATTTAAATCACTTACCAATATTAAACCAAGTTCGTTTTTTAAAAATATAGATTCGAACAAGGAAATTGCCTGGCTATTTTTTTAACGTAGTTTCCATTCTTACAATTTTGTCTTTCTGGTTATCCCTTTATTTGTGGGAATTTTTAATCAATATACTATGAAGAAGTTTTTATGTTCAATCCTTTTAGTTGGGAGTATCTTTAATATGTATTCACAAACAACTTGTGACTGCACGCTTGCCTTAAATAAAGTAATAGTAAAAATTGAAAGCGATTATCCTGGTTTTGAAGAAAAGACAAAAGACACTTTGCTCTACAACAACCTTAAAAAACAATTAGTTTCTGAAGCAAAAAAAACAGATACTTCCAATTGTCTTGATGTTCTTTTAAAATTTACAACATTCTTTAAAGATCGCCATATTTGGATTTTACCCAATGAACAAGAAAGCCATGAAATTAAGGAAGTAATGAGTAAACCCAAACAGTTAAATATCAATATCGCGGCGTTTAAAAGAAATATAAAAAAGTCCAAAGATAAACTGGAGGGAATATGGAAAGATGAAACGTATACGGTTGGGGTCACAAAAACTGGAATAAATGAATATACAGGATTTATTATTGAAACAACAAATCCAAATTGGAAACCAAAAGAGATTAAATTTCAATTAAATAAAGAGAATATTACCTATTATCTTTCAGACCATTCTATATATCAAGATACTTTTAAGCTATATGAAGATTACCTTCTTTATATAAATAATTTGAAGTCAAACTTTATCAAACAGAACCTAGACCGAAAATTAGATACAGCAGAAGTTAAAAATAGCGTAAATGAATTAGATGGGTTTTATTACAAGAAATTAACTGAAAAATCATCTTTAATAAAAATATCAAGTTTTAATTATCCCTATGTGGAACGTATTGGAAAATTAATTGAGGTTAATAAAACAGCAATTGAGAATAGCGAAAATCTTATTATTGATATTAGAAATAATGGAGGTGGGACAGATGATGCTTACACAAAACTATTACCCTTACTTGCCACCAATCCTATAAGAAACATTGGAATAGAGCTTCTATCCACTCAGGGGTTAATTGATGGCGTCACTACCTATAAAGATGGTTTAATGAAAAAGGACGCAGAAAAAAATAAAGACGAAATAAAAGAATTGGAAAATCGTCTTACCATTTACAAAGAGAATTTTGGTAAATTTATAAATCTTTCCAGAAAAGATGTTACTATTGATTCTGTGCAGATAAATGATAGAAGCCCAAAGCAAATTATTATTCTTGTAAACGATAATGTGGCAAGTGCGGGAGAGAATTTTTTACTAAAAGCTAAACAGAGCAAAAAAGTTAAGGTAATGGGAATACCAACTTCTGGAGTTTTGGATTATGCAAATGCATATTTTTTTAAATTTGCTTGCGAGAATTATAAGCTGTTACTACCAACGTATAGGTCCTTAAGGCTACCACAGTACCCAATTGATAACATCGGAATTCAACCCGACATCTATATTGATAAAAGTATTACAGATTGGGAACAGTTTGCTATTGATTATTTAGAAAATTAAAGAATAATAAAGCCTGCACCTAACACACTATAAAGCTCATAGGCATTTAGTTGCTTAATCGAAGTCAATACGTATGTACAAGTCCGCCAAATTTTTTAATTTGGCTTATAAATTAGAAAAGGAAATCCATGAACGAGATCATTTGCCCCAACTGTAAAAAAGCCTTTAAAGTAGATGAAGCAGGTTTTGCCGACATTCTAAAGCAGGTTCGGGACCATCAGTTTCAGGAAGAGCTGGACAACAGGCTGGCATTGGCAGAACGGGAAAAACAAAGTGCCATACAACTGGCCGAGGCTACTGTGAGACATACGTTACAGGAACAATTGGCAAAAAAGGACAACGAGCTCACCAGCCTAAAATCCCGCGTAGCCAGTGAATTGGCCGAGAAACTAGCTCAGAAAGACCACGAACTCAGTATGCTTAAAACCAAAAGCGAGAGCGAACTGGCGGCAAAGCTATCTGGCAAAGAAAGTGAGATCGCCGAGATGCGGTCCAAATTGCAACAGGCATCTATTTCGGAACAACTTAAGGTAGCAGAAGCCATTAAGCAGATAGAAAAAGAGCGCGACACGCTTTCCAACGATCTAAAACTTAAAGCCACCGAAACCCAATTGCTGGAAAAATCTATGCAGGAAAAGTTCGCCAACCAGCTTATGGTACGCGAAGAAACCATCAAAATGAAAGACGAAGAGATCGCTTTTTATAAGGATTTTAAACAAAAACAGTCCACCAAAATGGTGGGCGAAACGCTAGAGCAGCACTGCGAGATCGAATTTAACAAATTACGGGCTACCGGGTTTCAAAATGCTTACTTTGAAAAAGACAACGATGCCAAAGGCGGTACCAAAGGCGATTATATTTACAGGGAAACCGATGGTGCCGGCAATGAGATCATCTCCATTATGTTCGAGATGAAAAATGAAAATGATGAAACGGCTACCAAAAAAAGAAACGAAGACTTCTTTGCCAAACTGGACAAAGACCGTCAGGATAAAAATTGTGAATATGCCGTTTTAGTCTCGCTGCTGGAATCGGAAAATGAATTTTACAATACGGGTATTGTAGATGTATCGCACAAGTTTCAGAAAATGTATGTAGTACGCCCTCAGTTTTTTATCCCTATCATCACCCTACTGCGCAATGCCGCCATGAATTCTCTGAAATACAAAGCAGAACTGAATTTAATGCGGAATCAAAATATCGATATTACCAATTTTGAAGAAAAGATAGATTCCTTTAAAAAGGGATTTGCCTATAACTACGATCTGGCCAGTAGAAAGTTTACAAAAGCAATTGAAGAAATCGATAAAACAATTAGTCATCTTAATAAAACAAAAGATGCCTTGCTGTCGTCTGAAAACAATTTACGTCTGGCAAATAATAAAGCAGACGATCTCACCATCAAAAAATTAACTTACGGCAATCCTACTATGAAAGAAAAATTTGAGGGACTTTCAGATTCGGAGAACTCATAAAGCGCTTATACAATTTTTCTAAAAAGAGAGGAAACCTAAGCATTCTGTTAAACCCTCCCAAAATCCGTGCATCCGTGCGTTAAAGAGCGTTAACAGCCTTTCAATTCAGCTATACTATATGTATCTTAGTTTTATGGAAAAGATATTAGTAGCAGGTGCCACAGGCACTACCGGAAAAAAAGTGATCAACCTCTTAAAAGATACAGACCACTACACCCCCGTGGCGATGGTTCGAAATGAATCTCAAGAAAAACAATTTAAGGACCAAGGCGTAGAAACCGTTTGGGGCGATTTAACCAAAGATGTCTCCAATACCACCAAAGGCATCCACAAAGTGATTTTTGCGGCTGGTTCTGGCGGAAAAGATGTTCATAACGTAGATCAGGAAGGTGCCAAACGATTGATAGATGCTTCCAAGAAGGATCGCATCGAGAAATTTGTGATGTTAAGTTCTATGGGCGCAGACAATCCGCAAGGCGAGCTAAAAGAATATTTACAAGCCAAACAAAATGCAGATCAGTATTTGGATATTAGCGGTTTAACCTTTAGCATTGTAAGACCAGGCGCTTTAAACAACAATGAAGGTCTTGGGAAAATTAAGTTACAGCACAAGCTGAATGAGCAAGGTGAGATTCCACGTTGGGATGTTGCCAGAACTCTGGTAAAAAGTCTGGACACGAACGTAGCCAAGAATCAGGCATTCGAAATCCTAACAGGAGAAACCAATATTGAAGAAGCCGTACAGGCATTTCAGGTGGTGTAATAAAGCGTATGGATTAGTTACTTATAAAATTAAAAAGAGCCAAAACAATTTGTTTTGGCTCTTTTTAATGGTACTTATACGCTTTCTTAATCCCGCTCTATTTTCACTAAAGAAGGTTTTATTTTAATAACACCGAAGAAATTCAGTACTCTCATAATCTGATACGTAGGATCTATTTCATGCCAACGCACGCCACCAAAATTGGAACGGCTCGCGTATTTATGGTGATTGTTATGATACCCCTCGCCCATCATTAAAAAATCGAACTTAAAAAGGTTCTTAGAAGTGTCTTTCGATTTGAAATTTACATAGCCATAGATATGTGCATACCAGTTAATAATCACACCGTGAATAGGCGCCATAAACAACGCTACAGGTAAAAATAACCATTGCCACCAGGCCGTAGCAAAAAACACAAAGAATGCGATGTATATTACAGCCCAGGACAAACGAGATACCCAGGAACTTGCAAAGGCATCAAAACGTTTCCATTGTGGCACATTTTTCGTGAATTTTGGTTCTACAAAAATCTTTTGTTTGTTTATGTCACTATAAATAGTTTTGGTACGCCACATCATAGAAAAAACGCTGGCATCGTATTTAGGAGAATGCGGATCGTCCTCTGTGTCTGCATAGGCGTGGTGCATACGGTGCATCACTCCATACCCATAAGCGCTTAAATAATTGGAGCCCTGGAAAAACCAGGTTAGAATAAAGGTAATTTTTTCTGCAACATTAGACATGGTAAACGTCTGGTGTGCAGCATATCTGTGAAGAAAAAAGGTTTGAAAGAACAAACCTCCGTACCACAAGATGATAATAAATAGAATAATTGTCATGGTAACTTTTTTTTTCAAAGATACTTGCAACAATGTTGCCAAACAATGAACTTAGGTTAAGTAATTCGTTTTCTAATTCGGCTTAATGCCTGAGGGGTGACGCCAATGTAGGAGCTAACATACTTAAGAGGAATTACATGGATTAATTCCGGGCGTTCTTTAAATAAATTTAAGTAGCGCTGTTCGGGCGTTTCGTTTAGTAAGGATTGCTCTCGTTTCGATTTTATATAGAACAAGCGTTCTGCCGTTAGCCTGCCAATGAGATTGCCAATTTGAGTAGTTTTGTAGACTTCTTGTAAATCGGTATACGACATACTGTACAAAGTGGTATCTGCCAGGGTTTCCAACTCATACAAAGAGGGTTTTTGAGTTAGAAAAGAATCGTAGGCGCTCACAAACTGATTTTGAAAGCAAAATCCGAAGGTGACTTCATGTTCTTTAAACTCTTTCGGAATATAAAAGCGAACCACCCCTTGCTGAATAAATGAGATATGATTTTCTACCGCGCCTTCTTTTAAGAAAACAGTTTTCTTTGTAAGCTCCTTCTTCTGCAACCGAGCCGAAAAATTATCCCAATCCGTGTCCGAAATATGGGCTATTTCTTCAATATAGTTTCGTATAAATTGTAATTCTGAAGTCATTTGTAAAATGGGTAATTGGGTAACTGGGTGATTTGGTGATTTGGTGATTATGAAAATTATTTAAAGTCTTACTTTCGTTTTCGCAACGTCCCCCTTCCGATTTTTTGCGATTTCTAATTTTAAATTTTATTAGATAAATTCCGCAAAAACACATCTTCTCCCGATACGCGGAATGCACATTTCCAGCTTTACTAAACCATAGTTAACCACTGGAGGAAAGAGCTAAATTGTGATTTTTAATCTACTCTCGTTTTCAACTTTATGGTTAATTTCGATTTAAATATTTCAATCTACAATGGTACTTCGTAAATCGTCTAGGGCAACCATTTCTTATCAAAATTGGGCTTCCGTTTTTCCAGGAACGCATCCCGTCCTTCTTTGGCTTCGTCCGTCATATAGGCCAATCGGGTGGCTTCTCCCGCAAACACTTGCTGGCCTACCATACCGTCGTCGGTAAGGTTCATAGCGAACTTCAGCATTTTTATACTTGTTGGGCTTTTTCCTAGTACTTCCTGCGCCCAATTGAAGGCGGTCTGTTCCAGTTCGTCGTGAGGGATCACGGCATTTACCATTCCCATTTCGTACGCTTCTTGTGCCGAATAGTTTCTTCCTAGGAAAAATATTTCACGTGCCCGCTTCTGCCCTACCATTTTAGCGAGATAGGCACTTCCATAACCCCCGTCAAAACTGGTAACGTCTGCATCGGTTTGTTTAAAAATAGCGTTTTCTTTACTGGCAAGCGTCATATCGCACACCACGTGCAAACTGTGTCCGCCACCAACGGCCCAGCCAGGCACCACGCAGATCACCGCTTTCGGCATAAAACGAATCATTCGCTGTGCATCCAGAATATTTAATCTGTGGTAGCCATCGTCTCCTACATACCCCTGGTGCCCACGTGCTTTTTGATCCCCACCACTACAAAAACTCCAAACGCCATCTTTGGTGGAAGGACCTTCCGCAGAGAGCAACACCACGCCAATACTAGTGTCTTCCTGTGCATCGTGCAGGGCATCTAATAATTCGGCTGTCGTTTTTGGTCTAAAGGCATTGCGCACATCGGGTCTGTTAAAAGCAATACGAGCCACATGGTGCGACTTTTTATAGGTGATATCTGTATATTCTTTGGCAGTTTTCCAGTCGGGTGTCAGCATATTTGTTATTTTTACTCAAAGATACAAATGTTTGTGGTTTGGAGTTTATAGTTTGGTATTACTACCCCTATAAACCACGAATTATAAACAACAAACACATCGTATGAAAAAATTAATTTTTGCACTCGCATTCGCTTCAACTCTTACAGCTTTTAGCCAGGAAGCCTACAAATTTACCACGCAGATAGACCTGGAGGCAACGCCTGTTATTTCGCAAGGCAGGACGGGAACGTGTTGGAGTTTTAGCAGTACTTCTTTTTTAGAGTCTGAAATTATTAGGCTTACAGGAAAAAATGTAGACTTATCTGAAATGTACACCGTTCGAAATACCTATCCGAAGAAATTAGAGAATTTCGTGATGCGCCAAGGGAAAGCACAATTTAGCGAAGGCGGATTGGCGCACGATGTGATGAATTCGGTTGCTGAATATGGCTTGGTGCCTAATGAAGCGTATAGCGGCTTATTTTTAAGTGAAACCGATCACAACCACGCAGAGCTGGTAGCCGTGTTAGAAGCCATGGCAAAAACCTATATCGACAATCCCGCAAGAAAGCTAAGCAAGAAATGGAAGCCTGCTACGGAAGCTGTTTTAGACACCTATTTAGGGGAAAACTTTACTCAGTTTACCTTTGAAGGAAAGCAATATACCCCGGAAACCTTTCGGGATGCCATGAAAATTGTACCAAAGGATTATGTCACAATTACCTCTTTTACACAAGCGCCTTTCTTTTCAGAATTTATACTGAATATCCCTGATAACTGGAGCTACGGAAGTTTTTACAATGTGCCTTTGGACGAAATGATGGCGAGTATTGACAATGCCCTTGCCAAAGGATTTACGGTAGAGCTGGATTGCGATGTAAGCGAAAGAAGCTTCAGCAGTAAAGATGGTGTGGCTGTGATTCCGAAGGAGGAAGAAAATACGATAAAAGCGTTGCAAGGTGTGTATCCAGAAATGAAAGTTACCCAGGAATACCGCCAGGACGAGTTTGAAAATTTTACAACCACCGACGATCATTTAATGCACATTACCGGAACTTTAGTAGATCAAAACGGTACGAAATACTACAAAGTAAAAAACAGTTGGGGAACCGACGCGTCCAGAAATGCAAATGGCGGTTATGTATACTTTAGTGAAGCGTATATGCGTTTAAAGACCATTAGCATAACGGTTCATAAAGATGCTGTTCCAAAAGGAACTGCCAAAAAACTGAATTTATAATTGGTGCGATTGTTGTACACTTATTTATATGAAAAACCTACTCCTCTTATTATTTTTATTTCCCGTGCTCAGTATGGGACAATCCGATTTTGATAGTAGGTATTTTACCATTGAAGCAACCACAAAAACCGAATTGCCTACGCCTGCACTTTCTGCTTTTCAGAAAAAAGTACATACCTCCATGTACAAACAGTCGTTGTTTTCAGATTTTACAAATCAGCAAGTTACCTCGCAAAATTATTGGCAATCTGTAGATATGGTTGCCACAACTGAAAACAGGCAACCCAATGCTAGGGTTTCGTTAGAACGCTTACAGTCCGGTTTTGGAAATAGCCGTATCTATGGCTATCAAACCGATGGAAAAACCCGTGTTCGTAACGAAGTATACCGAGACCAACAATACTACTCGCCTATTTACAATACCTACGGTCCCTATTACCGAAGTAATACGTATAGCCCATACAATTTCCCAACCGAAAGAAGAAGAGCTATTATTACCATTGGGAGGGATAATTAACCCTGAAAATATCCTACCCACTACAAGTGTAGCGTCCTACCCGCTACCTTCTATTTATACCTCCAACTTGTTACATCGGCTCCTTTTGGGGCACTCTCGGCGATTCGTTTCATAATTTTAGGCACGTACATGGTATTGTAGCGTAACCGTGTGATCGCATTTGGGGAGTCTGGATCTCCGTTCCAGCAGTGTTCGGCTCTATCGCCATAGGCAACTTCGCCATCATAATACGGTTCGGATGTATTTTCCAGAAAATCTTCCATTAAATACACGGCATTGTTGAGATAATAGTTATCCATATCGCCACAGTAAATATGTATTTTTCCTTTTAGATCTGGTCCCAGCTTGCTCCAATCGCGTTCCAGGATGTGGCGCAAATCGTAATTTTCTTTCCAATAGTTAGCTACTTCTTTATCAATATCGCCCGTATATTTATCCCAAATACGCTGCGGATACCCATCGTCTCCCAATGGCGAATAGGTCGCTTCCCAAATGTCCCATTGTTGGCCCGAGCGAGATTTATCGCCCAGCACCAATTCCAAATGATTGGCACGTCTTAAGGTGCTGGAAATGTTGCCCAAATAATCCCGATGTGCAGGAACTTCCAGTGTGTTGAAATCGCTCTCATAATAATACGCATTCTCATCTTCGTAAATATTAGTGAGGCAATACGCTCTAAAATCTATGGGGTCTGGACAGGCGGCAAAACAACCATTGTACTCTTTGGGATATTTCACTTGTACCGCCAAAGACTCCCAACCTCCTGTGGAGCCTCCATAGAGAAAACGAGACCAACCTTCACCTATCCCTCTAAATTGTTTTTCGATAAACGGAATTAGCTCGTAGGTGATTGCATCTCCATAGGGACCTTGCGCAGCACTGTTTACAGCATAACTATCGTCATAATACGGTGTAGGATGTTGGATTTGAATAATCAACATTCTGGGGAAATCTGGTGACGTCCAACGCTTATAAAAATCGTAGGCTTCTTGTTGTTCAATAATATTATAGCCATCTAAACTAAAACGGGCGGAATATTCAGGTTTCATATTTGGATCTGGTGGTGTAGTTCTAAATCCTCCAAAATCGGCTGGGAAATGCCCTTGAAAAACCATAAGCGGATACTTTGCCTCAGGGTGTTTGTCAAAACCTTTTGGTAATAGAATATGAGCGCCTACATACATATCTCTTCCGTAGAATTCGGAGAGTTTTTCCGACTTCATTTTAATGTGTTTTATCCATTCGGTGTCTGCAGCTTCTTCAATAGGTGGAATAATTTTGTCCAGGGTGATGACTTCGGAAATTTCCGAAGTAGTATTTAGGGTAACTTTTACAGGAAGATTGTAAAGATTCCCTGGCGATTTGTTCCATTGTTGGCCTTCGCCATTATCCATAGGAAGTTTTACGGTATGTCCGGTGGAAAGGTTAAACGTTTCATACACGTGTAACAAGGCCTGGACGTTGTAATCTCCTTTGGGAATATCTGTGAGGCTCTCGAAAGGAAAACCAAAATCTTCTTCCGTAAATGTTACCTTGTCACCAGGTTGTAATCCTTCTACATTTTTCCCAAAAATTAACTGTGTTTTTAAACCGTCTTCTATTTGAAATCTTGGTTCGGCTTCTTCGTTATTGGAGAGCATTAGAAGTAGTCTGCCATCTACATTTTCCACATCCAAATCTTCAGATAGTTGAACAGTAATGGTTACTGCTGAAGTTTCAGTATGCTTTTCAACACAGGAAAAGAAGGCTAGGGCACAAAGAAATACCAGAATAGTATTTTTCATAATTTAGGAGGGTTGGTTTATTTAAAAGTACAAAAATTAAAGTACTTTTAAATTTCAGAATTTAGCATACCTATATGTCCAAAAAAAATCCCGAACCTACTCACAGCAACAAAAATAATCTGCAGGTGCTCCACGAGGACAATCATTTGCTGGTGGTGAACAAACGTGCGGGCGATCTAGTACAAGGCGATTCTACAGGTGATAAGCCGCTTTCTGAAATATTAAAAAGTTATATAGCCGAAAAATACAACAAACCTGGCGCAGTGTATTTGGGTGTGGTCCATAGATTGGACAGACCAACAAGCGGGGTGGTAGCTTTTGCGCGAACTTCCAAAGCTTTAACGCGACTCAACAAACTTTTTGCAGAACGGAAAACCAAAAAAACCTATTGGGCAGTTGTAAAAAATTGTCCGCCACAAACTTCAGAAAAATTAGTTCATTTCTTAAAACGAAATCCAAAACAAAACAAATCCTACGCGCATACAAACGAAGTACCTGATAGCAAACGTGCGGTATTATCGTACACGATAATCAAAAAATTAGACAATTATTATGTGTTGGAAATTGAATTGGAAACAGGACGTCACCACCAAATACGGTCGCAGTTAGCCGCAATTGGTTGTCCCATAAAGGGCGATTTAAAATACGGTTTTGATCGCAGTAATAAAGACGGAAGCATTCATTTGCACGCGAGACAACTTACGTTTATGCATCCCGTTGTAAAAGAAGAAATAACGATTATTGCACCCCTCCCGAAAGATCCTATTTGGGATGCTTGCTTGTAATGTTTTAGATTGAGGTATCCTTTGTAATTAGATGTCGACCAAACCATTTTTAATTGCAAAAAGCACCAGTCCTACTCTATTTTTGAGATGGTAGCGCTTAAAAACGTCCTGTCTATAGCCATCTATGGTTTTGGGGCTTAAGTTCATTATGGAAGCGATTTCTTTATACGTTCGCTCTGTTGCGGCTAGTTTTACAAATTCAAGTTCGGTATTTTTTAAGCCGAGTCCAGATGCGTTAGTATCTTTATTAAAAGCTTGTACTAAGGTATTTGCTACCAAATCTGAATGGTAAAAGCCGTTGCTCATTATTTCGTCAATAGCCAATTTAAGCATCTCTGGTTGGGTATCCTTCAATAAATATCCTTTGGCACCTTTATGAATCATTTTAATAATAGAGGCCTCGTCATCTTCCATAGACAGCACCAGAATTTTTATATAAGGATGGGTTTCTTTAATCCATTGTGCCGTTTCAAAACCATCCATTACAGGCATATTAATGTCTAATAATACAATATCTGGTTTCTCTACATGATTGATTAAGTTATGCTGAAAGTTTTTTCCGTTTTTTGAAATATGCAACACCCGACAGTTTCCAAAGGAAATGATAAGTTGTTCTAAAGATGACGCCAATAAGATATGGTCGTCTACAATGGCTATTTTATACGCTTGTTGCTGCATTAATTTTATAAGGATATGTTACCTCTAAGGTTGTTCCTACTCCGGGTTGTGATGTTAGGGTATAGGTTGCGCCTATAAGAACTGCCCTACTCTTCATAGTTTCCATGCCAGAATTAGAGGGGGTTGTTTGGGTGCAAAACCCAACGCCGTTATCTTGTAATTTTATGTACAAATCTTCTGCATTATACTGTAATACAACTTCCAACGTTTCTGCTTTGGCATGTTTTATAACATTGGAAAAAAATTCCTGGACCATTCTAAAGATAATAATTTCGTTGGAACCATCAAGTTCTTTTAGGGTGCCTTGCAGTTTAAATACGCCTTTCAAAAAGTTGAGACGGTTAAAACGTTCCAACTCAATCTGTATGGAAGCGGCCAGGCCATTCTTTAAAATAATGTCGTTATTGAGTGTTTTAGAAATGGATCGTATTTCCTGAATGGCTTGTGCAATTACTTGTTTTGTCTCTACAAAACGGTCTTTCCCTTCCTTAGGCACTAAGTTCTGAAGCATATTAAGATGAATGTTTGCTACCGACAATAACTGTCCAACATTATCGTGCAACTCCCAGCTAATATTTTTCAAGGTATGTTCCTTTATTTCAATCTGAGACTGGGCTAGCTCTCTTTCAAAGCGCTGTTTTTCTTCTAGTTGCTTTAGTAGTAAAATATTCTTTCTTTTCAGAAAAAAGAGTACAAACAACACCGTAAAAGCACATACAAAAAGTAATATTACCAGTACGTAGATAATGAGCGTTATTTCTTCTTTTTGGAGCATAGTATAAACGCAAAGGTATAAGTTAAGTAAAGCAAGATATTTAAAATGAATAATGTATTCACCCTTAACGAAACAAATAATTGATTCCCCGTTGATGTTTTAAAATAGTTGATCAAATAATCCAGTGGCGAAATACATAGCGTGTAGATTAATAGCACTACCGAAATATAAAACGAAAGGTTATATCTAAGTGCTAACAACTTTTCTGAAACTAGTAGCTCTAAGTAAAAAAACAGTATGGTCATTAAGACCAACAAACTTCCAAAAATAGTTGAAACACGCGAAAGTGTATTAAAAAAATCACTGGTGCCAAAATCTATTATAACAGCTATCACCATAGCAATAGCTAACATAACAAGCAGTTTTTTTGCCTTTGTATTATGAAGCTGTACTCCGAAAAAGTAAATGTATACAAGGTTGTTAACCAGCAAGTAAATGTTACTTAACCAATAATTATTTCGGAAAGGGGTTTCTTCTACAAAGCCAAATACCATATACTCCGAAAAATAAGCAAATCCTGCATAACTACTTAGTATTTCAATACCTACTGAAAACCATAAAAAAACCACAAATAGCTTTTCATGGAGAGTAGCATTTGTTTTTTTTAAATAAAAAATTCCTGCGGTTGCAGCAAGTATCTCGAGGAACAAGACAGGAATCATATTTAATAAGAAATCGCTAAGTTCCAAACTTAGTACGTATTGGGGGGCCACCCCGTATTTCCTCTATTCAAAGGGTCAATATTGTAATTGTTAAGATCATCTACACCTACTTTTTTTGTGGGTGCCAGGAAAATGGTGGCTTTGGTAGATTTTGCATCATTGTAGGCTGCAAAATAGACACGTATGCCCGGATCCTGAACGTTTTGTTTGGTAGATTCATCTCGTACGTATTTTACAAATTCTTCCAGATCACTCAGGCTAAAGGTAAAATCGCTTGCATCCTTGGAACCACGGACTGCTTCAATATCTGTTGCACGGGTATCCATCCAGCGTTCTTGGAGCGTTTTTGCTTCGGAAACCGGAATACAGTTTTTTGGTCTTGACATAATTTTAAGATTAGTTAGTTCTTGAATTTGAAAAGTAGCAAAAAAATGCTTTTGAAAAAAATGCATGGCAAAAAAACAGGGAAAAGCCCCTTTTTTAAAATGGTGTAATTTCCCCAAAATAGAACACCCCTCATTCTAAAAAAACAAGTGCGTTTTGGAATAAATAAAAAAGGTAATTTCTACACAAATACAGGGCCTATTTTAGCATACAATATTCGTGAAAATTGAGTGTCAAAAAGTGAAATTGAAAGGCTACAAAAAGTACAACAAAGACCTGCTTTTCTCTATTTTTTTGAAGTTAAAAATTAGATGTTCTCATTGTAATTTACAGCAAATACAAGCAGGAAACGAGTGGAATAGTTGCTGGCAAGACAAAGGATAGCTAGAAAAATATAGTTTTTAAGATAGCTAAAGCAATAGTTTATATAAATATCATCTAAAAACTGAAAACAAGATACTTATAAATAATAATTATATATTTTTAGACAAGCCTAAATTGATGTAATTGCTATTATGTGCAGTTTTTTTGTGTAAAATACAGGAATATAAGTTTCCGCATGCCACTGCCCTATTCTATTTCAGCAGGACTAAAGATATAGAAAAATAGTGTATAAATCCATACGAATATTCCGTTACATTTTCAATCAGAAAACAGTCTGGTTATCGCTGTAAAAAATGTACGTTTAACACTGGAAAACATCTTAAAAATATTTGTTGTTTCAGACCCTATATGAACTTCCGTTCGAGAGGGATTTTTATCTTATTTTTCAGCAGAGAATAGGAATAAAATAAGTGAAATTATAAAACGTAACGTACTGGTTTCAGAATAAAAAAAAGTGACGTAGCCATCTGAAGTATTCTACATGCTATTTAAAAAAATTAGTTTGGAGAACCTATTAATTTAAAATCTATGGTTTCTCCTCCCCTTTTCTGTGCCAAAATAGTAATGCTTTTTTCTGTAAGTTGAAAGATACGAGCATAGCCTCCTGTAACTTGCGCATCTCGCATTAAAACAAGCAATTTTCCAGAGGGCGTTAGTTGCACGGTTCCTGGTTGTACAGGCGCGGTTAGTATTTCCTTGGCCGATAGCATACCACTGCATTCTAGCAAGTACGCCATCCTATTACTCTGTGCCGAAATTGTAAACCTTTGCTCTACAATCCCTTGTTGTTCAAAAATAGTGAGCGAAGCATATTCTGGCCCAGGAAATACCTCCAAGGTAGTCGCATCGATAGGTGATGCATTTGCGGAAAAACTTTTAAGAGCCGGAATTTCAGCAAACGTTTCTATAGGTAGCAAATCTCCCCTCTTTACTTTAATTTCTTCGGTAAGACCGGCATAAAAACTTCGACTATTTAAAACTTTTAAAGTTTGCAACCCTCCTGATACAGCCAGATAACAGCGCATTCCTTTTTTTGCTTTCCCAAACGTTAGCACATCGTTTTTATGAATTAAAATGGGTTGGTTGAGGTCTATTTCGATAGTGTTTAACCAAACTTCAAAAGGGGCTCCCGCGATAGCAATCCTGGTTTCTTGATGAAATTTGAGCGTAGGGCCCAGCAGTGTGATTTCTAATACCGCACGATCATTTTTGTTCCCCAATAGTGAATTCGCCATGAAAGCTGAAACCGCATCCATAGCACCACTCACAGGAACACCCATTTTTCGATAGCCGAACCTTCCTAGATCTTGTACCGTAGTAAACAAACCCGCTTTTACAACTTCTATCATAGTGCCTGGGTTTTTAGTTGATACACGCCGGAAGCAATTTCCAAAGAAATCAAATTGAATTCATCTTTTGAAATGGATTGAAATTGTAAACAGTCACCCGCTAGTAGCAACGAAGGTCGTTCCTTTTCTACTGAAAAAAATGGTAGCGACGAACGCCCAATAATATTCCATCCGCCTGGGGAATTGCTAGGGTACACACCAGTTTGTTTTCCGCCAATGCCTACGCTTCCCTTAGGAATATGCTGTCGTGGAGTTTGTTTCCGCGGCGTATATAATTTTTCTGAAAGCCCTGTTAGGTATGGAAATCCTGGTAAAAAGCCTATAAATGAAACCGTATAAAGGGATTGGGTATGCAGTTCAATTATTTCTTCAGAAGTGAGCTTGTGGTATAATGCGACTTCGGCTAAGTCAAGTCCAAAAAATGCATCGTAACAAACAGGAATGGTCACTAACCTGGAGGAAGTTGTGTGTTCATTCTTGCTTTTTTTCTGAAATACTTCCACAAATTTTTTCTCAAATGCTGAAATGGTAATGTCCTTCTTACAATACACAGCCAATTCAGTATAGGTGGGTGTGATTTCAAGTATTTCGTTGGAAAAATGATGCCTTAACAAAGCTTCAGTATGCCGAATCGCTTGTTGAATTTCTTCCGAAATAACCGAATCCCATTGTAGTAACAGGGTTTTAGGAGACGGTTTAAAGAGTTTTGGAGCTTTCATTTTTGTAACTCAAAATTAGACGTCTTCATCTGCGTATGGATATATTCTAAAAATGCAACCGCATTGGGATGATCACCGTGGATACAAAAGGTATTGGCTACTATAGAAATTTCAGTTCCAGAAATCGTCGTCACTTTTTGGTCTTCCACAAGTTGTTTTAATTGTTGCCAGGCAGCTGCTTTGTTCTGAATAATAGCATTTGGCTCACTTCGGGAAACCAGAGAACCATTGGAATTGTAACGTCTGTCAATAAACGCTTCAAACTGCAAAGGCAGCAGATTTTGAGCTTTCCTATGCAATACTGAATTGTTTGGAACATACAAAACTGGGCGTACTTTTGTTGCAATAATCGCTTCCACAACCGCATCGGCCGTGGGGGCGTCTTTGGCGGCGTAGTTATACAGTGCGCCGTGTAATTTAATATGATGCAAGGAGGCTTCTTCAGTTTCCGCCACAGCGAAAAAGGCTAACAACTGCTTGTGAATACTTTCAGTCAACTCGCTTTTGGTCATCGTGAGTAATTTCCTCCCGAAATTATCTCTATCTGGAAACGAAGGGTGTGCTCCAATCTTTACGTTGTATTTTTTAGCAAGCTGTATGGTCTTCCGCATAGAAACTTCATTTCCTACGTGCCCGCCACAAGCAATGTTGCAGGAAGAAAGTAGCGGGATAATGATCGCATCATTCCCAGCTCCTTCACCAACATCTGCATTTATGTCTATGGTTTGTTTCATTAGCTAAAAAATACTTTATATAAACTCCTTGCGCCTAAAATCACTGTTGCCAGCACAATAATAAGTCCTAAAATGGTTTGTAATGTTGTATTTCTGAAATCCCCTAAAACCGATTTTTTATTCACCACCCACAACAAAAATCCAGCTATAATGGGCAATAGCAATCCATTGGCCACCTGCGCAAATTGGATAATTTCAATAGCTGTAAACCCAATAGAAGAAAATACCACGCCTAATACCAAAATAGACATCCATACCGCCCGAAAGTTAGCCGATTTTAACTCTTTTTTCCAACCGAAGCAGTCCCTAGCTACATACGCTGCCGCCAAAGGAGCCGTGATGGCAGAAGTTATCCCCGCCGCAAATAAACCAAGACTCAGCACATATTTTGAAACCGACCCATAGAGCGGCTCCAAGCCTTTAGCGAGGTCTGCCGCATTGTTTATTTCACCTTCTTGGATGCCCGCCGCACAAATAATAATCCCCATAGAAACCAGTCCGCCTAAAATAATAGAGACATACAAATCTTTACGAGCAATTTTTAAGTGTTGTGCACCATTCCATTTTTCCTGTACCAAAGAAGCGTGTAAAAATAAATTATACGGTACCACCGTAGTTCCCACGAGGGCAATAACCGTTAAAATACTTTCTGAAGGCAGCGTGGGTGTAAAAATCCCCTTTAAAACTGAAATCCAGTTAGGATTCGTGATGATAGCGGCAACCAGAAACGAAATGCTCATAAGGATAACCAATGTGACTAAGCTACGCTCTATCACTTTATAATTCCCTATAAATAGCAAGACAAAGGCAATCACACCAATAAGCAAACTCAAATAATTCAGCCGAAAATTGCCTATGCTTATAAAGGCTTCATTAAAAATGGTTTGTAATCCCAGTACGCCTCCGCTTATGTTTCCAGCTTCGTAGGCTGCATTTCCAATGAGGATGGCGGAAACAATTAATATAATGGCAGCTATTTTTAACCAGGGCGTTTTTAGTTGTTCTTTTACATTTGCCGCCAGCCCTTTACCTGAAACCAATCCCAAGCGTGCTGCCATTTCTTGTAAAACAATGGTCGCAACAATGGAGAGCGCCATCGCCCATAGCAATTCGAACCCAAATTTCACACCTGCCAAGGTACAAACGGTAACTGTGCCAGGGCCGATGAATGCCGCGGCCACTAAGGTTCCTGGGCCGATGTTTTTTAAGGGGTTTTTCATGTTGATATGGTTTGTTTGCTTTCCCTACTTACCCTATCCCTAAAGGGCACGTGAAAGCAAACAAATTTTAATTATTTTTTTGAATCTAATTGAATAAGCGCATAAATAGCAAAACTCCCCAGCCAATGCCCACCTTCGTAGGTATCTCCTACTAGATTAGGATAAGAATAGGCTACGTGTTCATTTGCTACGTTATTCAAATGTGCAAACTCTGGATACTGATTAGCAAGTCCGTACAGCACCCATGCACGGCTAAAGTTGAGACCGTCCAGATGCACGAGTTTACCATCTGTTCTATCGCTTACTTTCCCTGGTTCTAGTCTAAAATCTTTCTTTTCCATCCTAGGCATAAAATGGGCCAGCCAATTTTTGAATTCTGTTTCGGAAAGTATTCTTCTCATAATATCGATTTCCTCTAAACAGGGCGATAAAAAATCGTAGCCGCTGGGTTCCCAATGTAAGGGGCAATCGGCATCCTTGGTGTAGAAATCTTTAGCTCTATTTTCTATCGCTGTTTTTAAAGCTGTGTGTTGTACAGTTTCAGCATAATCATAAGCGAATGTGAGTCCGAATGCCGTGTTGGTGTGCTCTCCTACTCTAATAGGATAGACTAGTTTGGGGAGGAATTCAATATATCTTTCGGCAATAAGGTTTGTTAAAGGTTGTAGGTTGGCTTCCAGTTCTTTGGCCATTGGGTCTTCCCAGGTATGCAGGGCTTCTGCTAATTTTAAAAGCCATGCCCAGCCGTAAGTACGCTCGTACGAAGTATTCAGTTTTTGCTGAAAATAAACAACTTCGTGTTCAATTTTTTCTTTGGTGATATTTTCCATTAAAATGGTACGCACCTCATTGGCCCTATCCATTTCAGGAAATTCTTTCAGCAACGCAACCATAGACCAATAGCCGTGTACGGCGCTGTGCCAATCGAAACAGCCGTAAAACGTAGGATGCAACACTCGCGGTGCTTGTAAATCGGTATCGCTTCCAATAGTTTGTCCTAGTTTGTTTGGATATTCTGTAGTGACGCAGTGTAGTGGTAGCTCTATAAGTTTATTGGCTTCGGCTATAGTGAAAACAGGGATTGGAAATTGTTGTATTGCTGAAGTTGCTTCAGCTTCCATCAGTATACCTTCTTTATTTTCTTTGGTTTCGGAACAACTTATAATTACTACAATAAGTGCCAGGAGATAATATACTTTTTTCAAGATGTTGTGTGGGATTAGTTTTTCAGATTTAAAGGTATTGAATTTGGATGAAAATAGCACTCTATAGAATTGATTGCTAACTAATAGCTTATCAAGTATATTTAAAAAATTGAGTTTCAATAAGTATTGGGATTAGCTACTTGTGTGATGTCTCCTATCGTCGACATGACTCATGAAAAAAGGGACACCAATTTGGTATCCCTTTTCTACTTGTTATTTTAACGCTATGCAGGATTACCTGCTTCTGTGATGTCTATTGTGGCAACCATCAAAATTGAAACGACTTATTGCTTTACGTCTTCCAACTTCACCTCTTTGGCATTCTTGTCTAGCAATTTCACTTCGTCAAAGCCCATTTTCTTAAACTGATTGAATTGCGTTGCTGCATCTCCAACTACCAAATATGCCATCTTAGATTCATCTAAATATTTATTGGCCAACGCTTTGTGTTGCTCCAACGTCATACTTTTTACGGTAGCTTCCTCGTTTTCAATATAGTTAGGGTTTAAGTCGTAACTACTCATTTCCTGTAACATTCCCAATAATGAGAATTGTGTTTCAAAACGGCGCGCGTTAGACTTGATCATCGCATTTTTAGTAAATTCTAAGTCTTCTTCAGCAATACCATCTTTGTATTTTGCGATTTGATCTTTAAAGATTTGTACAGATTCTCCCGTAGTGTTTGTTCTTACACTTGAAGAAGCCGTAAAGGTTCCTGGAATTTTACTTCCACTAAAGCCTGTACTAGCTCCGTAGGTATACCCTTTTTCTTCACGCAATACAAGGTTTACATTTCCACTAAAAGAGCCTCCTAGCTTGTAGTTCATCACTTCGGCCGGGTAAAAATCTTTATCGGTTCTTGGTAAGGCGATGTACCCTATGTTGATAACAGATTGCTTGGCATTAGGAATATCCACAAAATACAAACTTGCCTTATCTCGGTTTACAGCGATTGGAAATTCTGGGATGGTAACTTCTTTAGCCTCCCAACCATTCTCAAGATCTTTTAAAGCTGAAAGCGTTTTACTTTTATCAATTTTCCCAACAATATGAAAACGACTTACTGACGGCGAGAAGTTCTTGTTGTAGAATGCTTTTAAATCTTCCATCGTGATGGCGTTTACAGATTCCTCGGTACCACTGGTAGGGTAGCTAAAAATATGATCATCTCCGTACAACACTTTGTTATACACGTTTCTTGCTACTACATTAGGATTTGCCTCGTTGCGTTTTATTCCGTTTACAGTAGCCGTTTTAATACGTGCAAATTCCTCTTCGTCCCATCGTGGTTGTAGTAAAATTTCTCTCACCAGGTCCATTGTTTTTTCAAAATTTCTTGTCAGTGTATTTCCTCGAATTACAATAGATTCATTGGTAGTATACATACTGATATTAGCTCCCAACAACTCGATAGCTTCTTCCAATTCTTCTGGTGTTTTATTGGCGGTCCCTTCCATCATGATATCTGTCATCAAGTTGGCAACACCGTTCTTATTCATATCGTCCAATAAATGTCCTCCTTCCATGACAAGGCTAAAGTTTACTGTTGGAATTTCATTTTGTGTAATCCCGTATACTTCCATTCCGTTAGAAAGGTCGGCATTCCAGCTTGTTGGAATGTTCAACCCTGGAATTTCACCCGCAATTGGCTCTATACTTCTGTCAAAATTTGAAGGTGTTTTAGCAATTTCTGTTGTTGCATCTTCTACCGTTTTGGTAACGTTTTCTTTAATTTCTTCTTCTACAATTTCGGCTTTTTGAGAATTTTCAGCAATCAATTCCATTTTACCTTTAGGAACAAAGCTGGTCATTATATATGGCTTTCCTTTTATGTATTTGTTATACACAGCCATTACGTCTTCCTTCGTTACCTTTTTAATATTTTCAATATCCTTCTCAATAAATGCCGGATCTCCTGTAAAGGTATTGTAGCTGGCTAATTGAAACGACTTGCTTAAAACGCTGCTTATTCCATTATAAAAACCTGTTTCCAGACCGGCTTTAATACGTTCTACATCTTTATCTGTAGCACCTTCGGTTTCAAAAAGTTGCATTGCTTCAGTAATTCCTGCTTCCACTTCGTCCAGATCTACCCCGTCATTTGCGGTGATGATAATATGAAATTCTCCCGCCAATTCTTGTGAATTGTTATAGGCAGTCGTTCGTGAGGTTACTTTCTTGTCTTTAACCAATACTTTATAAAGTGGCGCTTTTTTTCCTTGCGATAAAATTTCAGCTAAAAAATCCAATGCATACGCATCTTCTGTATATTGATACGTTGTTGGCCAAACCATATTTAATTGGGGCGCTGTAGCAAAATTATCTTCGTGGTATAAACGCTTTGTTTCAGAAATAGTCACAGGACGTGGCTCCAATTTTGCTACGTCTTGACGCTTCTTAATTTCACCGAAATATTTTTCAATTAATTTTTTAGCATCCTCTTTTTCAAAATCTCCAGCCAATACTAAGGTAGCATTGTTGGGCCCGTAAAAACGATCGTAAAATTCACGTACATCTTCTACAGTAGCACTTTGTAAGTCTTCCAACTCACCAATTACCTGCCAGTTGTATGGGTGATCTGCTGGGTACATATTTTTGTCTAGCACCCAATTGGTATGTCCGTAAGGATTGTTGTCTACACGCTGACGCTTTTCATTTTGTACTACTTCTTGCTGATTTGCAAATGCAGAAGCTGTTACTGTATTAATGAAGAAGCCCATACGGTCACTCTCCAACCATAATATTTTTTCTAGGGCATTTGCCGGAACAATTTCGTAATATACAGTGCCATCTTTCCAGGTACCTCCGTTTAGGGTTCCACCGGCATCCTGAATTTTTTTGAAGAATTGATCCTGTGGTACGTTTTCAGACTCTTGAAACAACATATGCTCAAACAAGTGGGCAAAACCTGTACGACCTGATTTTTCACGATTAGATCCTACGCCATATTGTATGGCAACCGAAACGATAGGATCACTTTTATCCTGATGTAAGATTACATCCAGACCATTTTCAAGTTCGTATTTTTCAAACTCTATTGAAAAATTGGTGTCTTCAGTTTGTGCGGTTTCATCTGCTTTTTTATCACAGGAAATAAAGCTAAAACTCATTGCAAAAAGCAAGGCGAATGAGCCTTTGTAAAGGTAGTTAAAAGTCATTTTGTTGATTATATTTATTAGAAAACCAAAGATACAATCAACGAAAAAGGTTACTGTTAAAGAAGTGTTAAATACATTTTGAGTAGAAACCTAAAAAAATGGCCGCGTTTTAATCGTGGTTTGAATACAGGAAGGGGTTGGGTCTTCGTCTATAAATATTAGGGAGTTGAATGAAGAAGACTATAGTATAAAACAAAAAACCAGTTAGCTTTGCTTTGATAGTACCAAAGTTTTGCGAACTGGTTTAACTAGTCTAATATATTTAATTCTCTTTAAAAATAAAAGTGCTTATTAGGCAAGATCATCTTTAGCAACCATCGTTAATTGCATCGGAAGCATTTTCTCTTTGCTTTTTCCAATCGTTAACTTTTTCTTGTTTCTGCTTTACTAGATTGTTGTATCCCGTAGAACCTTTAGGGAAAGTATTACCCTGAGGATCTGTAGCAAAGCCGTTTCTGTCCCAATCCTGTAAGGTGTTTTCAAAGGACTCTATGTATACTGTAAGGTCTATAATTTCATTTGTTAACCATTGACAATCTGGTTCATTAGGTCTTGCTCCCCCTCCTCCTCCATTCCAAGGCGGATTAAATATTGGAGGAACTAATACCATGGGTGGAAATTTTCCCCATTCGTCAAACGGAAACCAATAAACCCAACCTGTTTTCATGCCTTCACCTTTTTGTTCTACTACGACTTCAATCCCTGAGTCGCCAAAATCTACGACTTCTCCAACTTGAGCGTTACTTAGTTGAATTGCACCCAGTAATAAAATCACCATCAATAAAATGTTATATTTTTTCATGTTTATTTACTTTTTATACAGTTAAACTTCTTCATTCTTTCTATTATTTCTGAGGTAGTTGTATAACTAAGATTCATATTCTTATAGATTTGTTTCTCAGCTAGAGTATGCTCTTTGCTACCAGGTTTAAACGATTTAGAACCAGATTTTGAAACCATTACCAGTGTAGCACCATTTTTTAAAGCACGTGAGTAATTACGATACATATTGGCAGCATACATAGTTTCATTGTATAAATTGGGTAAATTTTTACAATCTACATTTTTAGCATAAGGAATAGCACCAATCCCTTTTATCCAATTTGGAACACCATCTTTACCAAGAACAAGTTTTTCCCAATCTGCTATCTTTACTGATGCTTCTGGTACCATAACCATTTTATCTGTTTTACAGCCATTGCACATATATACTAGTACTTTGTCTTTTATTAGTATATTCAAGTTTGAATCCAGGTCATTAACATCTTGGGTTTCCATCATAATTTGAGGAGCTAACCTTTTCTCAACCAAATAGGCCGTACTATTTTCAAAATTTTCATTTGAATTGTGAACTAACATAACTGAGAAAATTAAAAGACAGCAACTCAATGCAAATAAGGTTAAGACCCTTACTAATTTGTTTTTTTTCATTGTTTTGTATTTAGAAGTTAAAGTTTATTATGTTAAAACTATGCTTTATAATACTCATCTACAAGCCTGATAATCAGAATGTATGATTTCATATATTCCTATAATTTGATTCATCTATATGAATTCATAGATAGGATTTTTCGACCGTAAAATTGAAGAGAATTGAAAGCCGGAAAAAAGGGAAACGCATTTAAAACTTCACCCAAACCAACCATCCCTATCTCCTTCGATACATTCCGCAAAAAAGCGGAACACTCAGGAGCCTTTTATCCAAACCATCCATCACGATCGAGAGAGCGGTATTGTATCGCTTCTGAAATATGATTCCCTGTGATATCTTCCGCAGCATCCAGATCGGCTATGGTTCTGGACACTTTTAGGATACGGTCGTAGGCTCTGGCCGAAAGATTTAAGCGTTCCATCGCTGTTTTTAACAACTGAAGCGAGGCATCTTCCAGTTTGCAGTACTTCCTAATTTGCCGCACACCCATTTGTGCGTTGTAATGTATGTTTTCAAATTCCGTAAAGCGATCGGTTTGTCTTTTTCGTGCTTTGGTTACACGTTCTCTTATAATGATACTGGATTCGCCTTTTCGGTCTTCGCTTAATTTGTCAAAAGGCACAGGCGTCACTTCTATATGAATGTCTATCCTATCCAGCAACGGACCTGAAACTTTGCCTAGATAGCGTTGCATTTCGGCTGGAGAGGAGGTCATAGGGGCGTCAGGATCATTAAAATAACCACTCGGACTTGGGTTCATACTCGCTACCAGCATAAAACTACTTGGGTAGGTAACGGTAAATCTGGCGCGGGAAATGGTAACATTCCTATCTTCCAGGGGTTGTCGCATGACTTCCAGCACACCTCGTTTAAATTCCGGGAGTTCGTCAAGAAATAGAACGCCGTTATGCGCTAAAGAAATTTCGCCGGGTTGTGGGTATTGGCCGCCTCCCACAAGCGCGACATCCGAAATTGTGTGGTGAGGACTTCTAAAAGGGCGCGCCGTCATAATACCACCACTTCTATCTTTTGTTCTTCCTGCTACACTGTGGATTTTTGTAGTTTCCAAGGCTTCCGATAAGCTTAGCGGTGGTAAAATACTTGGCAAACGTTTGGCGAGCATGGTTTTTCCACTTCCTGGCGGGCCAATCAAAATAATGTTATGACCACCAGCAGCGGCAATTTCCATACAGCGTTTAATACTTTCCTGTCCTTTTACATCGCTAAAATCGAATTCCGGATTTTGGAGGTGTTCGTAGAATTCGGCTTCCATGTCTACCTGGGTAGTTTCCAGTGGAATTTCAGCATTAAAAAAATCGATCACTTGTTTTATATTGGTAACGCCGTATACTTCAAGACCTTCTACGATGGCGGATTCTTTAGCATTTTGTTCGGGAAGAATAAAGCCCTTAAATCCTTGCTCTTTTGCATTTATAGCAATGGGCAACGCACCACGAATAGGCTGCAGGGAACCGTCCAGAGAAAGTTCGCCCATAATTATATAGTCTGAAAGTGGCTGCTGTTCTTGAATCTGCCCCGTAGAAACTAAAATGCCCATCGCCAACGTAAGATCGTAGGCAGAGCCTTCCTTTCGCATATCGGCCGGAGCCATATTAAGTGTGATTTTTTTACCTGGAATTTTGTAGCCGTTATTTTGAAGTGCCGCGGCAATTCTATAGTTGCTTTCTTTAATGGCGTTGTCTGGCAGCCCAACCAAATGGTACCCAACGCCTATATCTGTGTTCACTTCTACTATGATGATGGTTGCTTCCACACCAAACACAGCACTCCCATATACTTTTGTGAGCATTGTTGTAAAATTAAAATGAAAGGGAGTTGTAGTAGGGTGAAGATACAAAAAAGGATTGACCCGGTTTTATTTAAAATTCCAGGTATAAGACGTATGGTTCATCCCTTGGAATTTTAATAGGATATTGCTGTTATATGTAAAAGAGTTTATTCTACCTCAAAAGGAGTTACCAACCCATTCTGAAGAGCAAATATTACCAAGCCTGCAATATTTTTTACCCCTGTTTTTACTAAAATATTCTTTCGGTGTACTTCCACAGTACGTGGACTAATAAACAATTGGTCGGCAATTTCGGAGGTGATGTATTGCTTGCAAATAAGCGTTAGTATTTCGGTTTCTCGCTCGGTTAGGAAATCGGCATCATAGACAGATTTGGTATCATCGTTCGTAAGGTTTTGTTTGTTGAGGATTTCCATGACGAACTTGTCATAATAAAAACCATTATGAAATACTTGTTTTACGGTATGCAGCATATGTGAAGGCGCCGAATTCTTCACCAAGTAAGCACTCGCTCCAACGTTAATCATATTTCGGATAAAAGGTTTTGTGTTATAGGTTGTAAGGGCTATCACACCAATTTCCGGATATAATTTATGGAGCAGTTTGGTTACCTCTACCCCATTAAGCTCGGGCATTTTAATATCGGTAACGACAATGTCTGGCAGCGTATTTTGGTCTTTTAGATAGTCTAATAGTTGTTGGCCATTTTCGGCCTGGTGAACGATTTCAATTTCTGGGTCGCGTGAGAGGATAAGTGCGATTCCGGCACGAAATAATTCTTCATCATCTGCTAAGACAACTTTTATGATCAAAATAATTGGTTTTTGGTTAGTTTAGTTGCTTTACCAAGTCCAGGGACATTCCTTTATGGGGTTGAGATTGGAATGTTGTTGTAGCATCTACAATAGCAGCGCGATTTTCAATACCACTTATTCCTAAGCCCTTGGCCTTTTTGCCCTCGGCTAGCTCAAAACCATTTCCATCATCTTGGTAGTGTAAATGTACGGTGTTTTGTGTAGACTTCAAGGAGAGCGTTATTGTTTTTGCGTCTGCGTATTTTATGGTATTGTTTATGAGTTCTTGCACAATTCTAAAAAAGTGTAACTCATGGTCATTTGGGAGTGTTTGTTCTTTGTACTGAAATGTAGCATGTACGGTAAATTTCCTGGAAGATTCAACTTGGTCACAAAGCTCTTCCAAAGCCGCTACTAACCCAAATTTATCCAAAGATGGTGGCAAAAGGTCATGGGCAATGCGACGGGAGCTTTCCAGAACTGTGGTGGTTATTTCTACAATCTTACCTCCCAACATATTGGCTTCTTTCACGGTTATAGTCTCTTCTCTTACTAAGCTAGCATTTAGAGAAACTATATTTAGTTTGCTACTAATATCGTCATGTAAGTCCTGAGCAATACGTTTGCGCTCTGTTTCTTGAGTCATCAAGGTAGTTTGTAACAGCTCTTTTTGATGGGCAATTTGCTGCTGTGCTTGTTCCAGCTCTGTTTTTACAATTTTTTTACGGGAAAAATAGAAAAACAGAATAATAGCAGTACTCATTATCACCAATAATGTAATCCCTATGAGGAGGATAGGGATTATTTGAATTTCTTGGTTAGAGTTGCTTTGCATCGCAGCGAAGTTACTAATTTGAAGAACGTTCATCATCTATTTTTTTACACGATACTTACGATACCATTCTATAAACATTAAAATTAGGAATAGTAAGTAAAATATGTCATTAGACAACCCTATATAATTTTGTGTGTCTTTGGGTAGGTTTAAATTCATTAGTAAATTCCCGGATGCAAAATATAAGATACTTGTCATAAAATATAACAGAATACCAGCATTAACATATAAGAAATCTGCTTTTCCGGACAAGGATTTGTAGTAATACAAGAGCGCATAAAAAACTATTATACTCTGCGTAACGCTTACCCCTATACTATTGTAGTTTATAAAACTGGATGGACTTAGGATGTATTGAACAATTAAACCCATCATCACGATTGCTGTGAGTATCCACATCCATTTTTTCTTCAAAAGATAAAAGTAAAAAAGGGACACAAATAAAAACTGTCCGATAAAATAATAGGTAAACAAAAAAAGGTTGTTTACTTTTTTATAGGCGTATACAAATAATAGAATCTGAATAACAGCAATAAAAATGAGATACAACGTAAATATTTTATACGTTTTATCAAACTTAGTGAAGCCTATACCGTATAATATAGCTAAAAGTATCGCTCCTATTGAAAGGCAATTATTAAAAACTGCAAGTATTTCCATTCATTTAAAATTAGAGGCCAAACTAGTTACCCTGGAATTTTTTTGGTTGTGACACGATAGTTACGGTACCATTCCACAAAAATCAGAATTTGAAAAACAAAGTAGAGAAATTGGTTAACGAGTCCTATGTACCTTTTAGTTTCATTTGGAATATCTAGATGTAATAATAAATTTCCGGAAGCAAAAAATAAAATACTTGTCATAAAATACAACAGTACTCCTGTGTTTATAAGCATAAAAGGGTTAGCAACAGACAACGATCTATAATAATATGTTATAGCGTATAAAACTATTATACTTTGTGTAATACTTACCCCATAGGTATGGTATTCGAAAAAGATATTGGGTTGGATTGCGAATTGAATACCAATTGCTACAAGCCCAATTCCAAGAATAATACAGAGAAGCTTATTTTTTAGCAACTCATAATAAAACAATGACATAAAAACAAATTGCCCCACAAAATAAAAATGAAAAAAGAAAATATTGTTCCACTTATACAGTGCATAATAAAAGGTTATCAATTGGATTATGGCAATAAACCCTAAATACAAGGTGAAAATTTTATAAGCTTTTCCGTATTTGGAAAAGCCTATAAAAAATACTACAAATAGTATTATGGACAATAAAACCTGTATATCACCTAAATAAATAGGAATCTCAGACATCCTATAATTAATTTAAAGAACTTCTGTCGTCACACATAGGAGGACAAGCCTTCGTAAAATCCCAAACACTGTTTACATTGCCCTCTGCATTTTCGGCATTTTCTGGAAGCAAATCTCTGTATACCCCAGTCTTATCTTTCTGAGTTCCTACAATTACTAATTTCTCCTCATTGGTACTTGGATTTACGGCCAAATAAGCACGTACGCAGGCATCATCTGCCGGATTATCACCCATCTCTGCCAATACGCCTTGTAAATCCTGTATTGGAATTAGAAAGGCATTAACTTCATTGTGACTATTGTAACTACTCTCTACAGAGCGCCATTCCTGCGTCCATTGTTTTGCAGTTGCTAAACTAATTTTTTTGTCTTGTACACTCATTTTTTTGGTTTTAGTTAATTGTTTAATTAGGTAATTAGATATATAGTATAATTTATAGTTCCCTAATTCCTGGAATCTAAAAATAGAAAAACCTCCGCTTTGGGCGAAGGTTTTTCGGTTAAAATAAATTGGTTAGCTTATTTCTTCACTATTTGTAGTACTGTGGTAGCGTTTTCGGCTTGTACACGTACAAAATAGTTTCCTGCAGCTAATGTAGAAAGGTCTATTTGTATTTGTGTTGCACCTACTTTTTTACTTAACAAGGTCTGTCCAAGAACATTTACTATCTCTATAGATGACATTTGTTTTGCAGCTGTAATATTTAATACGTTTGAAGTTGGGTTAGGATATACTACCAAACCTTCAATAGCGTTTTCATTTATGCCAAGCGTTTCAGTTGTAGTAAAGCTAAAAACGTCTGAGAAGTCACCTTCGTCACAAATATTGGTTCCACGTACTCTCCAGAAATACTCAGTATCTTCATCCAGATCGGTTACCGTAACCGTAGGCACAAAAGTAGTTTCAGAAACAACAATGTCTGCAAAGGCAGCATCTGTAGCTAATTCAAAATCATATTCAACAGCATCTGAAGTAAGTTCTTCCCAAATAAAAGTTAGGTCGGTATTTATTTCTACCGCAGTATCTGCAGGTGTTGTAAGTACAACAGTTGCTAAATCTGACTCTATAATAGTTAAAGCCAATGTAATTGAATTTGTGGCCGAAATAGAATTTCCAGTAATTTCCATAAAGTACTCCCCTGGCGTAACATTATTTAATCCAGTAAGGTTAAGAGTAATTTGACCATCGTCATTTAACGTAGCTGGAGAAACAATTCCAACAGCTCCTGTAGGAACATCTGAAACAGTAAAAGTTACAGTTTCAGTAAAGGTATCTATGAAATCTACATCTACAGCATAACTTCCTGTTGCTACATCGTTACATATTTCTTGGTCATTTTCAGTAGTAGAAAATGAAAAGTCGTTTACAATTCCAGTAACAATTAATGAAAATGTTTGTGCAGCATTGGTAAGTGTTCCCTTATGGGTTACTTCAATTAAATATTTACCACTGGCACCACCTACTTCTATCTTTTCAATATTATCTACAATATTGTCACCAGTTGTAGCAGCAGCAGTAAAGTTAGCTGGATTCAATTTCCAAGGCATGTGCACAGTTCCTGCTCCACCCACTTCGGTAACACGTAAATCTAAATCGTTTACAAGTGAAGGAATAAATGCATCTTCTACACCTTGTGGAGGCACGGTTCCCGCAGGATCTGTCCAAGTAATTGATGCTACAAAATCATTTATGTTGTCCGAATTTACTTCTAACGTGTAAGTTTGTCCTTGTGCTAGCACAATCTCTCTCATTTCAGAAGTCTTCCCATTATTTGAGATTACTTCTGCAGCTCTTTCTGTATTCAATAGACCCCAACCAAAACGGTAATCTGGACCTGGGTTACTTCCAGCTTCATCAACAGTATGCAATGCTAATCCTCTTAAAGTAGAGCTTAGCATAAAGTTTCCGTTAATATCGTTATAATGTTGTTGTAATAAAATAAGACTTCCAGAAGTGTTTGGAGTTGCCATAGAAGTACCACTAAAGTTAGAGTACGCTGTGTTTGACGTTCCTACAGAGGAAAGCATATTTACACCCTTAGCAGAAATATCTGGTTTTACTCTTCCGTCATCTGTTGGTCCCCAGCTACTAAAACTAGACATTACAACACTAGAAGGTCCTGTATAGTTTAGCACTTCATTTGTAGCAGCACAAATAATTGTGTTTTTTGCTACACTCTTGTCGGTTAAATAGTCATAGCCACCATCACTTGTATTTGCACCAGATTGGCGATCATTTCCTGCAGAACATACTGGTAAATAAAACGGTGCATTGTATGCGATATTATCCATATCTCTTGCATTGGTATCATAGTACCCTAAATACCATAGCGGTACGCCATCTGCAGGGATACCGTAAGAATGATTAGAGACTAGTAATCCAGTAGCTGCAGCTGCGGCCATCTCTGCTTCATCATTATTAAAACTGTATGCCTCTAAAGTAGCCAAAGGTGCCATTCCTTTAGCATTACCAGAATTAACAGTTCCAGTCCCAATCATAGTACCGGCAACGTGAGTGGAGTGACTACTAATAGTTGTTGTTCCATCAACTTGGGTAGCACGTCCTCCAATAAGTTCGTGTGTTTCGCGTACGCGACCACCATCCCAAACTCCGGCAACCATACCTTCTCCATTAAGATCTAGACCAGCACCACCTCCGGTATGTACTTTATCGGTACGTGTGGTAATAGCTCCTTCTGGATTTTCAGTAGCATAATAGATAGGCTCTCCAGATGAAAATACACCAACCAGTTCTGCCTGACCTCCATTTTCTATTTCAATGAATTCTTCCCATCCATTTATACTTGCCAATGCTAATGCTTCCGCTTTTTCGGCTGCAAATTGAATCGCATATTGTAATTCTAGTTGTGCTAGCGTGGTAAGATTAGATTTGTTCGTGATTTCACGTCGTTCAGAATCTGTTTGTGCAAACCCAAAGGCTACAAAAAACAGAAAAAGAAATGACAAAAAGTTGTTCTTTTTCATAGTACTTTTTTTTATTAAACATGTTGAATTGCAATAATATTAAAGAAATCCTAATATAGAAAACAAAAGTTTGTGTTTTTATGAACTATTTGGGCCTTAAAAGAATTTATTTTCTTTTTTCTAGGTATTCTATTGCATGTTCTCCATTAAGAAGTGCCACATTTTCCAAAATAGCAGTTGCCACTTCCTTGCCCAACTGAACCCCCCACTGGTCATAACTGAAGATATTCCAAACCACTCCTTGTACGTAAATTTTATGTTCATACATAGCCAGTAAGCTCCCTAAATTTTTAGGAGTTAATTCCTGTATAAAAATAGTTGTTGTTGGTTTGTTACCTGTAAAGCTGCTATAAGGCTCTTTTGCACTATAGGGTTTTCCTGTAGCCAAAGCCTCCGTTTGTGCCAGACAATTGGCAAGCAACATCTCATGTAATTCTAGGTTGGAACGTAACGAATTTGTAAAACAAATAAAATCGGTTGGGATTATTTTAGTGCCTTGATGTAATAATTGAAAAAAAGCATGCTGTGCATTCGTACCCGTAGCACCCCATACAATCCCTCCTGTTTGATAGTTTACGGCTTCACCGTTTCTATCTATCCCTTTGCCATTACTTTCCATAACGGATTGTTGTAAGTAAGGAATTAGTTTATGCAATGCTTCACAATAAGGGATCACCGCTTCTGTTTCGCAAGTATAAAAATTAGTATACCATACCGAGATAAGCCCCAATGCCACCGGGATATTTTCAGAAAAAGGTGCCGTGGCAAAATGCACATCCATTTGGTGTGCCCCTTTCAATAAATCTTCGAAATTTTCATAGCCAATAGCACAACACACCGAAAACCCTGCTGCACTCCATAATGAGAACCTACCGCCTACCCAATCCCACATAGGAAAAGTTTTTTCTTCTGAAATCCCGAAGGCAGTTACGTTAGTAGCATTGGCCGAAACTGCTAAAAAATGTGTTGTAATAGCTTTCTTAGAAAGTTTTGAAATAAACCAGTTTTTTACAAATTGTGCATTTGCAAGTGTTTCTTTGGTGGTAAAACTTTTAGAAACCACTACAAACAAAGTACTTTCTGGGTCTATTGCATCTAAAGTAGCTTGTACCGCATCACCATCTATATTCGATATAAAACAAAGTTGTACCCCCTTCCTATAATGTGCCAGCGCTTCATAGACCATTTCTGGTCCCAAATGGCTCCCACCAATACCAATATTTACAATAGTATCTATAGCCTTCCCCGTAGCACCTTTATAGACACCATTGTTTATTTTTTCTGAAAAGTCCTTCATTTTCTGAAGAGACGCAGCTACCTCTGGTTTCATATTACTGAAATCCCGTAATGCCGTATGAAGTACAGCTCTCTCTTCAGTCTCATTAATTTTCTGACCCGAAAACTGAGCTTTGATAGCTTTTTCTAATTGAACCTCTTCAGCCAACTGAAGCAACAACTCGCGAGTTTTGGGTGTAATTCTGTTTTTTGAAACATCTACAAAAAAATCCTTCCAGGAAATGCTAAAATCTTTTCCTCTGTTGCCATCTTCAGCAAAAAAATCTTTTATATGTAGATTTTTTGTTTCTTCAAAATGCGCCTGTAATGCCTTCCAGGCTTTAGTAGTTGTTGGATTTATTTTAGGCATTGAAGACATGTGAGGTGTATGGTTTGTTGTGTATAGTTAGTGATTACGAAAATAGAAAATTGAAATTAGAAATACGCTAGTTACGTTTTAAAGATTTTTTAACCTACAACTCCTTAGCTTCTGCCTTTTTCACGCCGAGAAAGCAACAATTTGTTTTGGTAATAGGTGACCAATCCATCCATAGGACGTTGCACAATGTTTCCTAATTGTAAGCTATGTCTAGCAAAACAGCTTTCAATACTACTTTTACTGAAATGGGCAATGCTTCCTATAAAATGAATAGGAACGTCATTGGCTTCGGTAAACGTTAGGATTCTACTTTGTGTAAAATTTTCAATCCCTTCTTCAATAACCGATTTAAAATAGGCTTCGGTACTTTCTTCCGCAAACATAAATTGAGCAAAAGAAGCTAAATAGGCATTTGGATTTGATTTTTGATATAGATGTATCTTAATGTCATCTGCATCTAAGGTATAGCTGTTTTCAAACTTTTGAGCTAGGTGCTTTGGCATGTTTCCATAGAAATAGTCCCGCAATAACTTTTTTCCAAAGTAATTACCACTCGCTTCATCCATTAAACTGTACCCCAATGCAGGGATGGGTGTATGGATAGTTGCACCATCAAAATAGCAACTGTTGGAGCCCGTACCTAAAATACATACAATCCCTGGCGCAGTAGTTGTGGCATACACAGCGGCAGCTAAATCTTCCCGAACGGTCACCTGAGCATTTTCAAACAAAAGTTCCAAAACTTGCTTTAAAATATTTTTTGGTGTTTCTGTACTACAGCCAGCACCATAAAAATCTACTTGAGTAACCTTCATCATTACTTCACGCAACTGCGGGTTGTATACGATGCGATTTTCTAATTCTTCTTTAGGCACTACGGTTGGATTTAGCCCAGGTGTTTGCGTTTGTAGTATTTTTTTTCCTTCAGAATTTATAAGTACCCAATCACATTTTGTAGAGCCTCCGTCTGTGAATAAAATCATATTACAAGTTTGCTGTGTAGACGGTGAGTTCCACTAGTTTTGCTGAATACGCATACTCATTATCATACCAAGCAATGAGTTTAAAAAAAGTATCATTTAAGGCGATTCCAGCTTCTGCATCAAAATTACAGGTATGCGGATCGCTTACAAAGTCCTGTGAAACCACAGATTTTTCAGTATAACTAACAATCCCTTTATAGGCTCCTTCTGAAGCTTTTTTGAAGAGCTTTTTTACCTCCTCATAACTAGCCGATTTTTTGGTACGAACAGTTAGGTCTACCACCGAAACATCTAGTGTAGGTACCCGAAACGCCATTCCCGTAAGTTTACCTTCTAAAGCAGGAATTACTTTAGTCACCGCAACGGCTGCCCCTGTTGTGGTTGGAATTATATTGGCCAAAGCACTACGCCCCAATCTATAGTTTTTTCGTGAGGGTTGGTCTACCGTGCTTTGTGTAGCAGTTACTGAATGTACTGTAGTCATTAATCCCTCAATAATTCCTAACTCGTCGTCAATAATTTTGGCTAAGGGCGCCAAACAATTTGTAGTACAGGAAGCGTTAGAAATTATAACATCACTTGCTTTAACCTCTGTATGGTTTACCCCCATCACAAACATAGGTACTGTTTTAGAAGGCGCAGATATCACTACTTTTTTAGCCCCTGCTTTTAAATGCGCTTCCGCTTTGTCTAGTTCTTTAAAAATTCCTGTGCAGTCCATTACCATGGTAGCACCCACTTTATCCCAAGCTAAGTTTGCCGGATCTTTTTCAGCAGTTACACGGATAGTTTTTCCGTTTACGATCAGGTTTCCGTTTTTTACTGAAATCACCCCAGGAAACTTCCCGTGTACCGAATCGAACTCTAGCAAATAGGCTAAATGGTCTACATCCAGCAAATCGTTTATTGCAACTACCTCAAGATCTTCTCTTTGCGAAGCGATTCTAAAAGCGATTCTTCCTATTCTTCCAAAACCATTTATTCCTATTTTAATCATATATTTTATTTTTAAAGCGAAGTAATATCTGCTACCCTTATTAAATCTTTATCTAGTTCGTTTTTTCCGGCAAGTGTATCGGCAAAAGGTACCGCTACAATTTTACTGTGCCGGATACCAATCATTACATCCCATGTACCTTCTATAAGTGAGTCTACAGCGGCCACGCCTAACCTACTTGCCAGAACACGATCGTAACAGCTTGGTGCTCCACCCCTTTGTATATGGCCAAGTACCGTTACCTTTACTTCGTATTCATTTAAATTTTCACGAATGTATTCTGCCAGTCCTAGAATGTTTTTCCCTATTTGGTCGCCTTCAGAAACTACCACAATGCTGGAAGATTTTCCCGAAGCCTTGCTTCTTTTTAAAGACGCTACCAATCTGTCTCTTCCTAAATCTTCTTCGGGTATTAATATTTCTTCGGCTCCCGCTCCAATACCCGCGTTTAAAGCAATATCGCCCGCATCTCTTCCCATCACTTCCACTAAAAATAAGCGATTGTGAGAATTTGCAGTATCTCTAATTTTATCAATAGCTTCCACAACCGTATTTAAAGCCGTGTCGTAGCCTATGGTGAAATCGGTGCCATTAATATCGTTATCAATAGTGCCAGGTATGCCAATGATAGGAAAATTAAATTCCTCATTAAAAATCTTAGCGCCTGCAAATGTACCATCCCCACCAATTACTATGAGGGCGTCAATACTTGAGGCTTTCAAGTTTTGGTGTGCTTTTTCTCTTCCTTCCTTGGTTCTGAATGCTTCGGAGCGAGCCGATTTTAAGAAAGTCCCTCCTCTATTAATAATATTTTTTACACTTCTTGGACCAAGCGGTGTGAAATCGTTTTCAATTAAACCCTGTAAACCGCGATATATTCCCACACATTCTACCTCATGAAATGTACAACAACGAACAACAGCCCTAATGGCCGCGTTCATTCCCGGGGCATCGCCA
Source organism: Rasiella sp. SM2506 (assembly GCF_050859505.1). Classification (GTDB taxonomy): domain Bacteria; phylum Bacteroidota; class Bacteroidia; order Flavobacteriales; family Flavobacteriaceae; genus Marinirhabdus. The sequence continues at coordinate 3,168,057 of NZ_CP193934.1, forward strand.
CCACTGGTTAGTACCGCAATTTTCTTTATGGATTTTTTCACAATGGTAAATCTAAAATTAAATTTTCTAAAAATTCTCGTAATGTAATAACTATAACGTTTTCAGGTAGTAATCTCTTCAATTTTTGTTAATTTTAAAAGAGCGAAATAAAAAATACGTGTAAATACGTATATGCTAATCTAAAATCTCGTGTTATATTTACAATGAATTAGTGAAATGTATATCACTATTCTTTTTGTGGGGATAAAAAGAGTAGCTATACAACTTAATTGATCACTAAGTTAGGTTTGTTATGAGCGTCTCATTTTGAGACGCTTTTTTTTGTCCTCACCCGAAATCGCTGAAAAAGCGATTTCGCCCTTATACATTCCTCTCGATTACATCATCCTGTCGTTCGTACCTCAAGAGTCGGTTATGAGACTCGTCGGATACAGGAGGAGACGTTATTCTTTTTCAAAACTTAAGTATTAAAAGCCTCTCTAGTTAGGTAGTACCGTAAATTCTATAGAAGAATCGTTATATACTTTATGAGTTTGTTTTTGAAAATCTGTTTCGGTAGCTTTAAAAATATTGTCTACGTACGTTTGCGGATTTAAATCTATATAAGGAAACCAAGTACTTTGCACCTGTATTTGAAGTTTATGCCCCTTTTTAAACGTGTGATGTACATCTTGTAATTTAATGTTTACTGCTGTTTTTTCATTAGCCACAAAAGGTTCTGGTTTGCTAAAACTGTTTCGGTACCTCCCACGCATTACTTCGCTACGTACTAGCATATGGTAGTTACTCATTTTTAGGTGGTCTTGCGTTTCTTCGGTATCCTTTGCGTCTGCTGGGAATACGTCTATTACTTTTACTACCCAATCCGCATCAGTTCCCGTTGTTGCAACTTTAAGTTTTGCTAGAATATCTCCAGCCAATGTCATATCTTCAGTCAAGACAGGCGTTTCAAAAACTAATACGTCTGGACGTCTCCCTGCAAATCGCTGATCGTCTGTCATAAATTTTCTTGGGGTGAACACCATTTTAATATCTTCGGAATACGGTACAGGCTTTTTTGGATCGCTTACAAATTCTTCAAACGTGAAGCTCTTTTCAGCAAAAGGATTTAAACGCTGCTTATTTTGTAACCAAAAGGTTTTTTTTGCAGCATTTTTTGGTGGCCATTCGGTATATTCTTTCCAGTCTAAGGATCCAGAATCGAACATATATGCCTCTGGAAGGTTTGGTTTTCCTTTCCCATCGTCTTTTAAGAAATGATGGAAAAACTTGCTTTCAATATTTTCTTGGTATTTGGCCGAAATATCATCACCAAAGTACACATTTCCAATGGCTTGCCGTCCTGTTTTTCTTGCCCAATCTCCGTGACTCCACGGACCAAAAACCATTGTATTATAGTTTGTGCTGTTTTTTTCAATGGTTTTATAGGTTTCAAAAGGACCGTATAAATCTTCCGCATCAAACAAGCCACCAACCACCATGACCGCAGGCTTAATATCTTTTAAATGCTGAATAATACCACGTTTCTGCCAAAACTCATCATAATCTGGGTGCTCTTTTAATTGCGTCCAGAACACATTGTCTTTCTTGTAATATTCGTCCAAATTTGAAAGCGGACCAGCATCTAAGAAAAACTGGTATTGATCTTCAGTTCCCAGTTCAGGGAAGCTATACCAGGGTTCTTTAGTTGGTTCTGTCTTTTCATACCCAAATACCGAAGTCGCTCTCCAATAACTCAATAAATATGCTCCGTTGTGATGAAAATCGTCAAAATAGAAATCGCCAATACAGGCTTGTGGAGACGCTGCTTTTAAAGCAGGATGTGCGTCTAACAAAGAATAGGTAGCATAAAATCCCGGATATGAAATCCCCCAGGTTCCTACATTTCTGTTATTATTTGGAATATTTTTTACCATCCAGTCTATAGAATCGTAGGTATCGCTGGCTTCGTCAAATTGCTTTCCTTTTTTATTGGGAATGTAGGCTCGCATATTATCATAGGTTCCTTCGCTCATCCAACGCCCACGGACATCTTGATACACCACAATATAGCCTTCCTTCATCATAAACTCATTGGGAGCAATTTTGGAAGGAAACTGGTCTTCACCATACGGTCTGCAACTGTAGGGTGTGCGTAAGAGTAGTATTGGATATTTCTTCGAGGTATCTTTAGGGGAATACACAGACGTGAATAACTTGGTGCCGTCCCGCATGGTGATATAACTTTCGGATTTGTTGAAATTATCTTTTACATAATTTTCGTCCTGAGCGAAGGTAATGGCTATAAAAAGCAGCGCGATTACCAATGAAATTTTACGTACCATACTAGTTTATTTAGAGGTTCTTTCTTTATGATTTTTAATTCCTTCTTCCAGCCAAAACAGGTACTCGTCCGCATCTGGCGTGTATCCCACAGGCTTGTTGAGAAGGTTGTAGTTTGCATCCATTAACACGTAATAAGGTTGCGAGTTATTCTGAAAGTTGACAGTTTGAAAGGTTGCCCACTTATCGCCTATCGTTTTAATAGGTTTCGTATCCCCAGAAGCTTTCAAAAAGTTGAAACGTTCTTCTTGTGGTAATTCTTTCCTATCATCTACGTATAATGAAATAAGGATGTAGTCTTCATTTATAGTGCTGAAGATATCTTCACGGCTCCATACCTGCTCTTCCATTTTACGACAGTTTACACATGCCCAACCTGTAAAATCTATCATTACAGGTTTCCCGGAAGCTTTTGCAGCAGCAATACCTTCATCAAAATCTTTGTAGGCATTCAGTCCTAAGGGAGCTTCCGTATCTTTATCGTAAACGCTATAAAACAAAGGAGGTGGAAAACCACTCAACAGTTTTAAATTGGCGTAGCTGGAATTTGTTAGTCCAGGAATTAAGTATAATAAAAATGCAAAAGTGGCAACACCAACAACTACATTTCCTATTGGCGGTTTACGTTTGGGTCCATCGTGCGGAAAGCGAATAATACCAAATAAATACAAGACCATCCCGAGCGCACAAACAATCCAGATACCTATAAATATCTCACGTTTTAAAATTCCCCAGTGTTCTACCAGATCTGCATTTGATAAAAACTTGAACGCGAGTCCTAATTCAATAAAACCGAGTACTACTTTAACCGTATTTAACCAACCGCCACTTTTTGGCAAGGTATTGAGCCAGTTTGGAAATAATGCGAAAAGGGCAAATGGCAACGCCAACGCCAGTCCAAAACCTCCCATTCCCATGGTTAACTGCCACGCACCACCATCGCTGGTAAGCGAACCTCCCAATAAGGATCCCAAAATAGGTCCTGTACAAGAAAATGAAACAATAGCAAGGGTTAGCGCCATAAAGAAAATACCTACGAAACCACCAATACTATTGGCTTTATCGTCCATTTTGGCACTCCAGGATTGTGGTAACGTAATTTCGTAATAGCCAAAGAAGGAAAATGCGAAGACTATAAAAATGACAAAAAAGATAATGTTAAGCGTGACATTTGTAGAAATATTATTTAAAATTTCCGGGTCTAGCGAGTCCAGTAAATGAAATGGAATACTCAGAATTACATAAATCAAGAAAATAAAAAGTCCGTAGAGAACCGCGTTAAACAAACCTTTCTTTTTATCCTTCGCACTCTTGGTGAAAAAGGATACCGTTAACGGAATCATAGGAAATACACAGGGTGTCAACAAAGCAATTAAACCTCCAACAAATCCTAGTAAAAAGATGGTAAAGTAGCTTTTTTCTGAACTCTCACTCTCGTCTTTAAACTCTTCTTTTCCTCCTACCTCAATGGTTAATGCGGCCGATTTTTCAAGGTCTTCTTGCGTAATTTCGGCATTAGATTTTTTAGCGGCTCCGGAGGTAAGGTCTATTTCAAAAATCTCGGTGTTAGGTGCCAGGCATTGTTCATCATCACAAACAGAGTAAAAAACTTCCACAACAAGCTTTACGCCTTCTGGGTTTATCACTTTAATGGGTTGAATAAACATCACTTTGTCTTCAAAAAACTTTACATCTATGTTAAAAACAGGGTCAAAAACAACAGGAACATCAGGTTCTTGTGTTTTTCCACGAAGTGTATATGTTTCTGGCGTTGCATTAAACGTAAATTTGGTTGGAATGGGACCTTCAAATTCTTCACCAAACTGTGTTTGACTGTATAGATGCCATCCTGCTTCCAGTTCCGCTTGAATTAAAATATTGTAGTCTGTATCCGACTCTTTTTCAAGGCTCACCTTCCATTCTACGGGATCTAAAAGACCATTTTGAGCTTGTATGGTTTGTAGGCATGCTAGAATTAAAAAAAGTGCTGAGAGAAATCTTTTCATTATATATGAAGGGATATTTTTAATAAATTTTCTGTTTGTGGCGTCCTTTTAAAACGGTCGTCCAGGCGATAACCAACTACCCAGACAATGTTGTTTTTACTGCAAAGTAACCACACATTTTCTTTAGCTACCAAAGATACCTTTTCATCTTTAAAAAACTTGCTGAGTTTCTTTTTTCCTTTCATTCCAAAAGGATAAAAATAATCCCCTTCTTTCCATTTGCGAAGAGTAAGTGGAAATTCAAGCAATTTTGTATCTATAAAAACAGTATGTGCATTTGTAACTTCAAAAGATACATCGGTATCAAAAGTTAAATGAAGTGGATTTTTTATTTCTGAAGTTGCTGCTGAAATTTCAAAAATTGAGTTGTTTTCTGTTGTATTTTCAGTTAACAAAAGTACTTCTCTATCTTTTGTAAGCCTATGTGTTGCCGAAAATACTTCTTTTCCAGATTGTGCTTGTAACAACCTGAAAATATCATTCCAGGCAGTAAATCCAAATGGGTGGAGTAATTCATAGAGCAATGCTTCGGTATTAGGAAGCTCCGATATTTTAGCAATATTGAGACTATAGCCCTCTTTGGTTTCAGTAAGAACCAAATTGTACACCAATGCCATATAATCTTCAATCAAAGCTTTTGAGGCCGTTAAATGTTGTTGTGTTTTCTGAAAGTTTAACAACGTTTTATCTGATACATTTTTATATTTTGGAAGTACCTCTATCCTTAATTGGTTGCGCAGATAATCGGTTTTGGCATTACTGCTGTCTTCCCGCCAATACATATTTTGATCTTTAGCAAACTTCAAAATGTCTTCTCTAGAAAAAGGGAGTAGGGGTCTTACAATCTTTTCGTTTTGCTTTGGAATTCCCGTTAAACCTTTTAATCCCGTGCCACGAGATAGATTGATAAAAAAAGTCTCCAAGTCGTCATCTACGTGATGTGCGGTTAAAATATACGTATAATCAAAATTTTCAGCAACTTGTTCAAACCATTGGTAGCGCAATTCCCGAGCTGCCATTTGGGTGGAAAGCTTATAATCCTTGGCAAACGTTTTGGTATCAAAAGTTTCAGAATAAAAAGGAACCCCTAAAGTTTCTGCAAGATTTTCGGTAAAAAGGGCATCTCCATCGCTTTCTTTTCCGCGTAATGAAAAATTACAATGAGCAATGGCTATATTATATTTTAGCGTATGTAAGAGATGAGTCAATACCACACTGTCCAAACCGCCACTACATGCAACGAGTAATTTGACGTTTTCTAAAAACGGAAAGTTGGTTGAAATGTGTTGTTTAAATTCTGAGCGCATGCATTTAAATTGCTCCTGCTAAAATACCCAAAACTACGGCAATACCAAAGCTTAGCATGGTACCAATGAGAACATATTCTGTTTTAAGGGTATCTGTGTCTTTGTATCGCAGTACAGATTTGGCTGCAATTAAAAAACCAACGGCCTGGTATTGACCAATTAATATAAAGGTAAGTGTTAAAATACGTTCTAAAATACCAATTAGTTTTCCTGCATTTGGAAGTTCGTCCGTACCATCTAAAATTTCGGCTTTTTCCTGTTGCGCAATAGCTACGTCTATTTGTGAAGACCTAAACACTTCTTTTATCACAATATTTGCTGGTTTTAGGCAGAGTGCATAGGCAATAACAATGGCGATAAATGTGGCTGAAACGGGCAACTCAAAAAGAGGTTGCAAGCCGTGATACTTTTCAAAGAATAGCGATACTGCTACAAGTACGATTATATGTAACAACTGATCTATAAAAAAAGCGTATTTCCAAAGCGTAGGATGCTTGTTGGCCTTTGCCTTAAAACCGTCAATTACATAATGGATGATCGCTATAATCCCCGCTCCAACAAAAAATTTAATTTGAAACGACAACACCCAGGAACACACAAAAACAATTAACACGTGTATGGGCAATAACCTACTCTTAAACCCAATGCTGCTTTTTTCGTGAGCCATTTTTTGAGTTTGTAAAAAATAGTCGGCTAATACGTGAGCTAAAAACTGTAACAGTAAAAACGTTGGGATTTGCATAGTTACTCGGTTAGTGATTCATTAAAATAAGTGACTGCAGTTTCTATGGCATTCCAGCCTACATTGGTGGAGTGCCTATTTACCACAGATTGGTCTATGCCTAATTTTTTGGCTATGGCGTCTTCATTATGACCTAGTAATTTTAAATATACCACTTCACATTGGCGTTCGGTTGCTTTGGTAAAAAGTACATCCAATAATTCCAAAATAGCTGTCCATTTTTTATTCATGGCTTCGTCTTTGGAAGCAAAGAACAAAGTATTTTTAATCACAATACGTTCTTTATCGTGTGTAGATTTACTATTTATGGTACGTCCCGAAAGGTAGATAGCCTCTCCATCTATCACGCCGTTTTCTGGTTCGAAACGGTCTAAAGCTCCGTAGCCAATAGCCAATCGCACGCCGTATTCTTTAAATAGCTTTGCTCTATTTTCAGACTTAGAAGTTTCTATTGAAATAGGAATGGTCTTCACATAGCTCTTTATCGCCAAACAAGCCTGCATTGCCTCTCCTGCGGTGGGAATGACGCACTCTATATAATCGCCTTTTATAAGGCGACCATAGCTTTTAAAATGTTTCTTAAGATCTTTTAATAAACGCTCCAAGTGCACTTCTAAAATCTTCTTGTCCGCACTGTCCAAGCTGGTTGAAGATATAATATCACCCGATAAAACTGAATAGTTCACTGTCTTACTTTTTTACAAATATACTAATTTATGTTGTCCAGGGTACATAAAATAGATTTATGTTGTCTAGAGTGCATAAAAGATGTTTATGTTGTGTGGAGTACATAAATATTTAAAATCACAAAACTCAAGTTTCAAATTAAAAGCTCATCATTGAAGAAGACTTTGCGTCTTTGCGCTTTAGCGAGACCCTTTAAGGCTTGCTGTGCGAAATAAGTTTTTATTCCAAAACACTTCTCATAGCCTTCGCTTTCAACAAGCATTCTTCATATTCTGCTTCTATGGTAGATTGGGCGGTGATAGCACCTCCTACAGAAAAACTTACATAGTGTTTCAATTCATTATACAAAATACTACGTATGACCACATTAAAATCAAAATCGCCGGTGGGCGTAAAGTAACCAACAGTGCCACTATATACCCCCCTTTTGGTATCTTCTAATTTTTCAATAATTTTCATCGCGCTTATTTTGGGAGCACCCGTCATACTACCCATGGGATATGTATTCTGGATAATTCGTACAGGGGAAAATTCACTTTCAGCTTCGCAGGAGATGGTAGAAATCATTTGGTGTACTTGCTCAAAACTGTAAATGGCACATAATTCTTCTACAGTAACCGTTCCTTTTTTTGCAATGCGGGAGAGATCGTTACGCACTAAATCTGTGATCATGATATTCTCGCTACGTTCTTTAGGATCTTTAGCCAAAGCCGCCGCCATTGCTTTGTCTTGTATAGCATTTTGTAATCGTTTGGCAGTTCCCTTAATAGGTTGAGAAATAATAGTATTCCCCTCCTTTTTTAGATACCGTTCGGGGGAAGCGGAAAGGACATAGTGATTTTGTAGCTTCAAATAGGTTGCAAAGGGCGCTTTTGAAATTTCGTTTAAGGATAAAAAGACTTGTTCTGGGTTAATCCTAGTATTTTCGGCATAGAACTCCTGGCAGAAATTAGCTTCATACATATCTCCACGCTCAATGTGCTGAAGCATCTGCCCTACTTTTTCGGCATAGCTGTCTTTTGAGGTGCGTAGCTTTATTTTTATCTCTTCGGAAGAAGTATCAACTTCAGAAATTTCAGTTAAAAGGATAGCCTCCCAATCGCTATCCATCTCATCATCTACCATACCTAAATAATGCAACTCTACTTCCGTTTCAGAAAAAAGAAACACTTTCTTGGGCTGAAAGAAATACAAATCCGGAAAATCTAAACCATCGTAATTTTTAGACGTAAGACGTTCTACATTATTTTTAAGATCATAACTCAGATACCCAAATAACCAATCCTTTGTAATTTGTTGGTATTCATCTAGTTTTTCAAAACCCTTATGATAATCTGTTTTGATGGCAGTAAAGGCATCCACGGCCAAAATAGCTTGATAAGAACCGTGTTTTTGTTCGTAAGCATTACTGTCTAACCAAGCCACTTCTTCAAATTGGCTTGCCCAAGACAACAGTTGTTGCTTTAATGTAGTGGTAAGTTTGGCTGGAATTTTTTTGGTTACGCGCATCACTTACGAAGGTATTGAAAAAAAGCAAAGGTCTCAAAAGGCAACCAAAATGTTAAAGCTAGTGCAGTAAAAGTTTTAACTTCGGGATTGCCCAAGTAGGTTTCGACTGCGCTCAACCAGACACGTTGATTATTTGACCTTTTGAGACCTTTACAAAAATTATTTTTGACGTTGTTATATATGCAACGCTCTATCCGCAGTTGCGGCTAAAGCTGCTTCTTTTACAGCTTCGGCGTAGGTTGGGTGTGCGTGGCTCATACGAGCAATATCCTCTGCACTGGCACGAAACTCCATGGCAACAACTGCTTCAGCAATAAGATCGGCTGCGCGGGCTCCTACCATATGTACGCCCAGCACCTCGTCTGTCTTGGTATCGCTTAATATTTTTACAAATCCGTCGGTATCTCCACTGGCACGGCTTCTTCCTAAGGCACGCATAGGAAATTGACCAGATTTATAGTCAACTTTGGCTTCTTTCAACTGTTCTTCGGTTTTCCCTACACTGGCAACTTCTGGCCAGGTATAGACCACTCCTGGAATTAAATTATAATCTATATGTGGTTTTTGACCGGCGATAATTTCGGCCACTAAAGATCCTTCTTCACTTGCTTTGTGTGCTAGCATGGCACCTCTAATTACATCGCCAATGGCGTAAATATTCTTAACGTTGGTTTGTAAGTGGTCGTTTACGTCTACTTGTCCGCGTTCAGTAATTTTAACACCGGCATTTTCAGCTTTCAATCCATCTGTGTAGGCTCTTCTTCCTACTGAAACTAAACAATAATCGCCTGTAAATGTTACTTCTTGATCTTTTTTATCGGTAGCAGTTACGGTAACTTCCTTACCTTTTTTAGAAACTGCTGAAACTTTATGAGAAAGGTAAAACTTTACGCCTTGTTTTTTCATCACCTTCATTAACTCCTTACTCTGGGCGCTGTCCATGGTTGGGATAATACGGTCCATATATTCTACAACAGAAACCTCAGCACCTAATCTACGGTATACCTGGCCTAATTCCAATCCAATTACGCCACCGCCAATGACAACCATGTGCTTCGGAATTTCTTTTAAAGTCAATGCTTCGGTTGAAGTAATTACGCGGTCTTTATCTAATTTAATAAATGGCAATGTGGAAGGTTTACTACCCGTAGCAATAATGGTGTGCGTTGCTTCAATAGTTTGTTTTTTCTCACCCTCTATTTCAATATGTGTTGCATCTTTAAAGCTACCCATACCTGTAAAGACATCGATTTTATTTTTATTCATCAAAAAATCGACTCCTTTGGTGGTTTGTTCTACCACAGCAGCTTTACGCTCGATCATTTTTTTGAAGTTAATTTTTATCTCTCCCGGAATTTCAATTCCGTGATCTGAAAAATGTTTGATGGCTTCTTCGTAATGGTGAGAAGAGTCTAACAATGCTTTACTGGGAATACACCCTACATTAAGACAGGTGCCTCCTAAAGTGTTGTATTTTTCTATGATGGCCGTTTTTAAACCCAACTGTGCGCAACGAATGGCTGCTACATATCCTCCAGGTCCAGAACCTATTACTGCAACGTCGTATTTAGACATATTTGATGCTTTTTTGAATTGAAATGCAAAGGTACTAGTTTGCTTTTAGATTTACGAAGTACGATTACGAATTATAAGAACGCTTTTATAGTTTTGGTTTGAGGAATAGTAGGATGCGGCAAAGACGAAAGACCCTTTTATTAAAAGAAGAGAAATTTTCTCCGTAAAAACATAAAATTATTACATTATTTTTAACCATTTAAACTGCGTATTGCAACTAAACACCAAAATTTATCCAGCTTCCATTCCAGGAAAAGCTAGCATCTGCCCCATCCCTACTGTAAATAACCAATTTCCATACAAGGCGTGCTCTATGCTCACTGCGGTTGTACTACGAAATTTTAAATACGTATAACCAAAAATAATTCCGCCAATAAATGTGAGGACAAGTACCAATGTATTTCTGAAAAATAAATGTGCTAACGAGAACACAATGGCATTTATAAATATAAAAAGTGTTTTATTTTCAAAAAGCGCTTCGTAGCGTTCAAAAAAGAAAGTACGGTAGATAATTTCCTGAGGCCAAACAGACAGGAAGGTATACACAAAGAGAATTGCAACAAATAATCCCGGCTTGTTTACAGGAACAAAAAACAACGCATCTTTATCCAGAAACCAAACATATGCCGTTGTCGTCACAGCCACCACTATAAATGTGACCATAATCCTGCGCCAAAGCGATTTCCAGCAGAGGTTTTTCTTTATGCGGAAGTTGATATTTTCAGATTTCTTCAACCTGAAGAGAATATACATAAACCCGAATACCACCATTCCTACCTTCACCCAAATATTGAAGGGTATTGCCAAACTTACAGGTAGCAAAATGAAAAGGATAAAAAACTCTACACCTAAAATCAAAATTCTATTCATATTGAATCAATATTAGTATTATAAATTAATCTTTATTTAACACTTTATTAAGCATTTATCAGTTAAAAAGCATATATTGTCGTCAAAATACAATATAATGCTAATTTAAATAGGCACTATATGAAGCTTTCAAAATTACTATTACTGGCCATTTTATCTGTATTGGTCTCTTTTTGTTCAAAAGAAACCATTGAAGATAACACCCTAGAAAACGGTATCATTGCCAATCGCCTTATTGATAACGATACAGGAGCTACAGGCAATATACAAGAGTGCGTAAACATAAATATTATTGCAGGTCAGAATTATGACGCAGGCGATTTTACCATCGCAGTAAACGAAGTTGGAGATTTAGTTTTACGCTATGTAACAACAGGTGATTGGGAGTTAAATGCCATTCATCTATATGCAGGCGATTGCAACGAAATACCAATGACCGGTTCTGGCAATCCAAAAGTAGGTCATTTTCCAATTAAACAAGAACTTCCAAACGGTACAACTGAATTTGAATATGTTTTGGAAACAAATGGCACCCCATTTTGCGGTTGTATCGCAGCACATGCAGAAGTTAGCAGACCTGGTCAAAGTGAAACAGCTTGGGCAGAAGGAATGGATTTTCCTGGTAATAACTGGGCCATGTTCGTAGAATTTTGCGGCTGTGCTTTCTAAAAAAATTTAAAATAAAAAAAGCCAGCTTCAAAAAGCTGGCTTTTTTTTTATAACTCTATGACTGTTGTGTTTTTAACCTGATTAATGGTAAAAGAACTTGTAGTGCTCCCAACATGCTCCATGCTGGTTAATTTACGCACCATAAACTCTCTGAAATGCTCCATATCTTTTACCAATACTTTCAACAAATAATCATAGTCGCCGCTTACGTGAAAGCATTCCATTACTTCGGGAAGTTGGCGCACTATAGTTTCAAACTTAGTAATATTTTCTTCGCTATGTTTTACCAATTTAATATGGCAGAAAACCGTAAAACCTAAAGCAAGTTGCTTACTATCCAACAAAGCTACATACCGCTTAATAATCCCGGCTCTTTCCAGTTTTTTAATCCGTTCGTAAATAGCAGTGACCGAAAGGTTTAATTTTAAAGAAAGCTCTTTATTGGTTTGTTTTGCATTTTGCTGAAGGTGTTTCAGTAAGTGTCTGTCTATAGTATCCAACTTCACTTTTTTTCGATTTTTTTTCTGAAAGTCCTTACGAAACAGAAGCAACACAGAAAATATTTCAGTAAAACTACTAAATAATAAGTTTTAAAACTGAATTAGCAGGGTAGTATTGACATAAATTCTACGAGCACCTATTTTTGGTAAAAATTAAAACCACATGAGCAAGCACGATTTTAAACCCGCAAACAATATACAAGACCTCCAATACTTTGGAGAATTTGGAGGTGTAAATCCTTCCATTTCAGATTCTTCAACCTATACATTTCTTTCAGCAAAAACAATGTTCGATACGTTCGAGGGCAATGCAGACGGATGCTATTTGTATTCAAGACACTCTACCCCCTCCAACTTATATTTAGGGGAAGCGCTTGCAGCCATGGAAGGTACCGAAACTGCGAATGTAGCTGCCAGTGGTATGGGAGCGATAACACCTACGCTACTTCAGTTTTGCCAGGCAGGAGATCATATTGTTTCTAGCCGAACTATTTACGGTGGAACCTATGCATTTTTAAAGAATTTCGCCCCAAGAATGGACATACATACTTCATTTGTAGACATTACAAAACTTGAGGTTGTTGAAGCTGCCATTACCCCAGAAACCAAAGTGCTTTTTTGTGAATGTGTTTCCAACCCGTTACTTGAAATCGCAGATATTGAAGGACTTTCTAAGCTAGCAAAAAAACACAATATTCCTTTATTGGTAGACAATACTTTTTCACCACTTACTATTTCCCCTGTTAAGCTGGGAGCAGATGTGGTGATGCATAGTTTAACCAAATTTATAAACGGAGCCAGTGATACTATGGGGGGCGTTGTTTGCGGTACTCAAGAATTAATTGACACCCTGCGCAACGTAAATGACGGAGCATGCATGCTATTAGGAGCGTCTATGGACAGTTTGCGGGCGGCTTCCATTTTAAAAAACCTAAGGACCCTTCATATTAGAATACAACAGCACAGTAAAAATGCACTGTTTTTAGCTGAAAAATTTGAAGCAGATGGTTTACGAACCGTGTACCCAGGCCTTAAAAGCCATCCAGGTCACGAGTTAATGAAGAGACAAATGAATCCTCAATACGGTTTTGGAGGAATGCTTACCATAGATGCGGGTTCTATAGACAAAGCAAATGAATTAATGGAGTTAATGCAGGAGCGTAATCTTGGATATTTGGCCGTGAGTTTAGGCTTTTATAAAACATTATTTAGCGCGCCAGGCTCTTCAACCTCTTCGGAAATACCTGAAGAAGAACAAGCTGAAATGGGCTTAACAGACGGGTTAATACGTTTCTCTATTGGGCTGGATGCAGATATTGAGCGTACATACGAGATGATGAATGCGTGTATGAAAGAAATTGGGATTTTGAATTAACAAAGCTCGAAACAAGAACGATGTAACGAGCTCTTTAGTAGGGTATACAAAAAAGATTTATTTTTTTGAATTCAAGAGTTGGTTCACCATACCTTTCAATTCTTCAATATCTTTTTGTTGCTTTTCAATTTGAGCTTGTTGTTCCTGAACAGCTTTAACGAGAGGGACTACAAAAGTGGAATAGGATAAGCTATAGATATCAGATTCATTTTGCGGAGTATGGATTCCATCAAAATTATAGTTGAGTTCTTTTGCTACCTTTTCAACTTGTTGCGCTAAAAATCCTGACTCCATTTTATTGGTGTTTTTTGCTATTTCAGACTGCATTGTATACTCACTATATTTAGCTCTATCAAAATTATATTGGACAGGTCGTAAACGTTTTATAAACTCCAAACCAGGGATATTATCTGTAATATTATATTTAAATCTTTCGTCTGATGGGTTTGAAAAAGCCACTTGGCCTTCAATAATCGTGATAGAAGAATTTCCTAAACGAATTTTGTTTGCAGTGCCATTGTATGTACTATATCCAATAGCAATAGAATTATTGCCTTGTGCTTGTGCTTGCTTACCTATTGCTATAGAATTATTTCCTGAAGTGTAAGAGTTTGCTCCCAAAGAAATTGAATTCTCTCCTTGAGATTGTGATGATTTTCCAATTGCTTCCTTGGGACTGTGTATTTCTCCCTATGGAAATTGAATTTGAACTATCTGAGTCCGAGTTATCACCTATACTGATGGAATAATCGGAGCTTGTTTTTGCTCCATTTCCCAATACTATACTATGCGAAGCCCCTCTACCATCATAATCGGCATTTGAGCCAATAAATATATTATTAGAAGCTCCTCGAACACTCGTTTGTGCTCCAGCTCCTTCTCCTAAAAATACAGATCCATCGGTATTTAAAACCTCAATTTGACCTTTTGTTGTAATTCTAGTTCTTGAAATATTATTTGTTTTAAACACAAGTGCCTTATTGTCTGTTGTTCCTAAAAAATTTGTGGTACCCCCATCAGTATTAGAGTTTCCTTCAAGAGCCCATCCCTGAGATGTTGGACCTGCTTCCCTATCAGAAATTTTATTCCACTCAGTACCACTCCAGAAATAAAACCCTGAGCTAAGTCCACCTGAAGTTGATGTATTATACACCAATAAGCTAATTGCTGGATTTAAAATTGTTGTAGTATCTGAAATTCCAGAAAGTGCTACACGAGGGAGTAGTATCCCTTTATCTGTGGCTGACACATCAAGAATACTGGATGAATCTGGATGGGTTGTGTTTATTCCAACTTGAGAAAAACTCCAAAGAGATACAAATAATAGAAGTGTAGAAATGTAAGCTTTTTTCATAATTTAATTTAATTTGGAGTGCAAACCTAATACGGTTTAGTAAATCTGCAATACCCAAAAATTAATTATTCGATATAACATCTTAATTACCCGATGAATTACGCTGTTTTTCTATATTTTATAATAAAATTTAATATTTTTCCTACAAATCCTTAGATTACAATACATTAATGTTTTTATAATGTTCTTCTTACGTTTTTTAATTTGCACAACTTTTTACAAAATCGTAACATTACATTTCATTTCAACCAAGTAAATATGCAAGAAAAAGACAACCTCTCCGAAATAGACATTGAAAAACAACACATTATGGATAACAAAGAGCTCTCTATCTGGGAAGCACTTATTCCTGTTGTAATTTTGATGGCGTTGTTAGCGTATAATATTTTTTTAAAAGACGGAGAATGGTTGGGGGAATATTCTAATCAGTATATCTTACTCATGGGTGGTATGGTGGCAGCCATTGTTGGGTTTTTAAATAAAGTATCGCTTGGCGTTATGCTTGCTGAAGTTTGGGAAAACCTAAAAAGTGTTTTTGTGCCTATTATGATATTGCTGTTGGTAGGAGCCCTGGCAGGAACCTGGCTCATTAGTGGCGTAATTCCCGCCATGGTGTACTACGGACTGCAAGTATTGAGTCCTGAAATTTTCTTACCCGCCTCCGTAATTATCGCTGCCATCATTTCTATAGCTACCGGAAGTTCTTGGACTACTTCAGCTACGGTAGGAATTGCTTTAGTAGGAATTGGAACCGCATTGGGAATTAATCCTGGAATGATTGCAGGAGCCGTGATTTCTGGTGCTTATTTTGGAGATAAAATGTCGCCCTTAAGTGATACGACCAACTTAGCCCCTGCCATGGCTGGAACCGATTTGTTTACCCACATAAAATATATGGCATGGACTACGGTGCCTACTATTATCATTACGCTGATTGTCTTCGGAATTATAAGCGCTACAATGGAAGTTACGGGAGATGCAGATATAAGCGGGTTATTAGCAACCATAGACGCAACTTTTAATACAACCCCTTGGTTGTTTATTGTACCTGTAATTGTTATCGCTTTAATTCTGTTTAAAACAAAACCACTTATCGCCTTATCGATGGGGGTAGTATCGGCAATAATTGTTGCTATAATTTTTCAGTCTGATATACTATCACAATTAGGTGAATCTAAGATAAGTGCTATTACTAATGCCATTTTTACAGATACGGCCATTATAACCGAAAATGAAAAATTAAACGACCTATTTTCTGCCGGCGGAATGTTGGGGATGCTCTGGACTATTTTCCTAATTATCTGTGCCATGGTTTTTGGTGGTATCATGGATGGGATTGGTGCGTTATCCAGAATTACAAAATCGTTACTCGCTATGGCCACAAGTATTTTTGGTTTGTTTGCGAGCACTGTCATTAGCTGTTTGGGACTTAATGCCGTAGCAAGTGATCAATATCTTGCGATTGTAATTCCAGGAAAAATGTTTAAAAAAGCATACGAAGATAGAGGATTAGCTCCTGAAAATTTATCCAGAACCTTGGAAGATAGTGGTACGGTAACTTCAGTGTTAATTCCTTGGAATACCTGTGGTGCCTACCAAAGTGGTGTATTAGGCGTTGGGGTAGCTGAATATTTTTTCTATGCTATTTTTAATTGGTTAAGCCCATTTATGACCTTATTATTTGCCGCCTTCAGAATAAAAATAAAGATGCTGCGTGAGCCAAAAACGGTTTAACTAACGCTATATAATTCAAAATAAAATGCTTCAGAAAATAGAATTTCTGAAGCATTTTTATTTAACGGAACTTTATAAGAATTCAGTTTCCACTTTCTTTTTGATTGAAGTTTTAATAGCTACTTTTGCACTCTGAAAATAGGGGCTAAAAAGCTAACTGTTTTCAGTAAAAAAGTAACATTCTAAAACACAATTTTATGGCCTTTGTAGGTAAAAAATTTCCAAATCTTAACGTAGATGCAACCGATAAAACGGGGGTTACACGTAAGATCAATATTCTTGAAACTGCTCAAAAAGAGAACAAAAAAGTAATCCTTTTCTGGTATCCAAAAGATTTCACTTTTGTTTGTCCAACAGAGTTACACGCTTTCCAGGCTGCAATGACGGAATTCGAAAAGAGAAACACCCTTGTTATTGGCGCTTCTTGTGACACCCCAGAGGTTCACTTTGCGTGGTTAAACACTCCAAAAAACCACGGGGGTATTGAAGGTGTAACCTACCCAATCCTCGCAGATACGAATCGCAATCTTGCGAACCAATTAGACATCCTAGACATTACCAACGAACGTTTTGACGAAGAAACAGGAGCCGTATTGGTTGACGGTGATAACGTTACTTACCGTGCTACTTATCTCATTGATGAGGAAGGAACAGTTTTCCACGAAAGTGTAAACCATATGCCGTTAGGTAGAAATACATCAGAATTTATACGATTGATAGATGCCTATACACACGTTCAGAAAAATGGTGAAGTGTGCCCAGCAAATTGGCAGGAAGGCGCTACAGCAATGAATGCAGATCGTGAAGGTGTTGCCGACTATCTTTCACAACATTTAAACTAATTCTTGCAAAGTATTAGTTTATTTAATTAAGTACATATGTTAGGTTAAACGTAACCCGCTTTCAGCAATGAGAGCGGGTTTTTTTTACCAAAAACTGTCCTATTTATACATTTAAGAAAGCTTTACCATCGCATATAATTTTGAATGCCTATTTTTATATTTCAAATTAAAACTAATATAAATACATATGGCTCAAATAACGCTAGGGGGGACTCCCACCGAAACTTCAGGAAATATCCCACAACAGAACACTAAACTTTCAAATTTTAGCCTTACGGCAAGCGATCTTTCTACTAAAAAGTTAAGTGATTACGATGGCTCTAGAAAAGTACTGAACATTTTCCCTAGTGTAGACACAGGGGTTTGTGCCACTTCAGCAAGAAAATTTAATGAAGAAGCATCCAAACTTGATAATACGAAAGTGTTTTGCATTTCACGTGACCTTCCATTTGCCCAGGCGCGCTTTTGTGCTGCCGAAGGTCTAAACAACGTAGAAATGTTAAGTGATTTTAAAGAGGGTAGTTTTGGAAAAGAGAATGGACTAGAAATCACGAATGGAGCTTTTGAAGGATTACACTCGAGAGTTGTACTTGTTTTAGACGAAAATAATAACATTATCCATAGTGAGCAAGTTTCAGAAATTGGGGAAGAACCCGATTATGAATCGGCTTTAAAAGTATTGCGTTAATGTGGAATACATTCCTAGGCAAACGATTAAAAGGCTTTAAATACGCTGCCAAAGGAGCCTATATGCTGGTAAAAAATGAAGCCAGCATACAGGTTCAGTTTGTCATCTCTTTACTTATGATTGGCGCAGGTTTTTATTTTGAAATCTCTGCGACAGAATGGCTGGCACAAATGCTCGCTATCGGCATGGTACTTAGCATAGAAGGGCTTAACACTGCCGCCGAAGAAATCGCCAATTTTGTACACCCAGATTTCCACAACAAAATTGGCTATATTAAAGATGTAGCGGCTGGAGCTGTATTTTTTGCTGCAGGAATTGCGGTTATTGTAGGATGTATCATTTATATTCCTAAGTTTTAAAATGAAGTGGCTCCTACTCTTTTTAAGTTGCTTTTGCCTAAGTGGCTGTTCCTACCTCACAGATTTCTATATTTTCAACACTTCGGAAGAACTTATTACCATTAGCTACAAAACAAAAAAAACTGAAGCATACCATCCTTTTGTCACAGCACCAAAAATAGCTAGTTTCAAAAACTTAAAGAATGTTGGCAAAAAGGAAACTACACAGGTTGCCATTGAAATAAAAGATTCCCTTAACATCATGGTAACCTTACAACCCAAACAGGCACTATGGATTGGTGTGGACAGAAATTTTATTTTGAAAAATGACCGGCAGCAACTAGAGGAAAATCTGGACTATCTAACCATTACACAAGGACAGAAAATCATAAAATATAGTGCAAAAGACATAGCATCTCAATTTGATGAATTCACCTATAAAATTGTTGGTATTGCGGTTGAATAACTTCTCCTAAATTTCAGGTATATCATTTTACCCCTTTTAAAATTTTTATGTAGTTTGTAACGTTGTATTTTTGCACGACGATACTAGTATTTATGGCCAAAAAGAAAAAAACTACTCCTAAAAAAACGAGCACTCCGCGTAAAAAAATAAACTTTACGGTTTCCAGGCAACAAAAAATTGTCTTGGGAAGTTTTTTGACGTTATTAGGTCTAGCCTTACTTATCTCATTTGCATCTTATTTTTTTACGTGGCAAGCAGACCAAAGCGATATTGGCATCCTGGACCGGGAAACAGAAGCTAAAAACTGGCTTAATAAGTTTGGGAGTAACGTTGGGCATTTTTTCATATATCAAGGATTTGGTATTGCTTCGTTTATTTTTGCTTTTCTAATCACACTCACAGGGGTATATTATTTTTTAGATTATACCAAAAAACAACTGCAGCGCTTTTGGTTTTGGGGTATTTTGGTAATGATCTGGGTTTCTATATTTTTCGGGTTTTTCACAAAAACTTCCACTATTTTAAGTGGGGTAATTGGTTTTGAAAGTAATGATTATCTACAAGATTACTTAGGATTAACCGGAGCTATTTTAGTGATGACCTTCCTGGCCATTGTCTATTTTGTGATTCGCTTAAAAATAACACCCGATACCATTTCAGTTCTATTTCAGAAAACAAAAAGCGGTATTAAAGAAGACTTTGCATCTACTTCCGGAGAAATAGATCAAACAGATTATGAAAAAGATGTAGTTGAAACCTTAATTGCCAAAGAAACTCCAGTGGCTGAGGCCTCCATGGAAATAATCACTCCTCCTGAAGAGAAAATAGAAGAACCCCTTCTTAAAACACAAATCCAAAAAGAACAGATTCAGGAAAGCGATGTAGAAATGCAAGTAGAAACGGTAGCCGAAGAAGATGAAGTAGAAGAAAATTTGAGTAAAAAATTAGTGGAAGATTTTGGTCAGTTTGATCCTACACTAGAGTTGAGTAACTATAAATTTCCAACTATAGAGTTGTTAAAAGATTATACCGCAGGCAAAGGAATTACGATAAATCAAGAAGAACTGGAGGAAAACAAAAATCGAATTGTTGAAACGCTTCAAAATTATAAAATTGGCATTTCGAACATTAAAGCAACCGTTGGCCCCACGGTAACGCTTTACGAAATTGTACCCGACGCTGGTATTCGAATTTCAAAAATTAAGAACTTGGAAGACGATATTGCATTGTCGCTTTCGGCCCTGGGGATTCGTATTATCGCACCTATTCCTGGACGTGGAACTATTGGTATTGAGGTTCCTAATAAAAATCCGCGTATTGTTTCTATGCGTTCTGCCATTGCTTCACCAAAATTTCAGAATGCTGAAATGGAACTCCCATTAACGCTTGGTAAAACCATTAGTAATGAAACCTTTGTCGTAGATCTTGCAAAAATGCCTCACTTGTTAATGGCAGGTGCAACCGGACAGGGTAAGTCGGTGGGTCTAAACGCCATCCTTACTTCCCTCCTCTACAAAAAACACCCTGCCGAAGTAAAATTTGTTTTGGTAGATCCTAAAAAGGTGGAATTAACGCTTTTTAATAAAATTGAAAGACATTACCTGGCTAAACTCCCAGATACCGAAGAAGCCATTATTACCGATACCAATAAGGTAATTAATACGCTCAACTCGCTTTGTATAGAAATGGATCAGCGTTATGATTTACTAAAAGATGCCTTGTGTCGAAATATAAAAGAATACAATACCAAGTTTAAAAACCGAAAGCTAAATCCGAATGAAGGGCATCATTACCTTCCGTATATTGTATTGGTAATTGATGAGTTTGCCGATTTAATTATGACAGCGGGTAAGGAAGTAGAAACCCCAATAGCCAGATTAGCACAGTTGGCTCGGGCCATTGGAATTCATTTAATTGTTGCTACGCAAAGACCTTCGGTAAATGTAATTACAGGTATTATTAAAGCCAATTTCCCCGCTAGGATCGCCTTTAGAGTGACCAGTAAAATTGACTCTAGAACTATTCTGGACTCTGGAGGTGCCGATCAATTGATTGGTCGTGGAGATATGTTGTATACACAAGGGAACGATTTAACCCGTGTACAATGTGCTTTTGTGGATACTCCGGAAGTGGCAGATATTACCGATTTTATTGGTAGTCAAAAAGCCTATCCAGATGCGTATATGCTTCCAGAATACGTAAGCGAAGAAGGTGGCATAACAATTGATAATAACATAGAAGAACGAGATAAATTGTTCCGCGAAGCTGCCGAAGTATTGGTCATAGCACAACAAGGATCTGCCTCTTTATTACAAAGAAAACTGAAGTTAGGATACAACCGAGCAGGACGTATTATAGACCAGTTAGAAGCCGCCGGTGTTGTAGGCCCTTTTGAAGGAAGCAAAGCAAGACAAGTAAACGTTCCCACAATAGACGCATTAAATCAACTGTTAGAAAATGAAGACATTTAAAATGAAAAATCTAGTACTACTTTTAGTAGCCACGGTAACATTCGGGTTTGCTCAAGCACAAGACCCAAAAAAATTATTGAGCGAAGTTTCAGCAAAAGCGAAAGGCTACGACAATATACTAATAGACTTTAAATATAACCTCAGCAATGCTAAAGAAGGCATTAACCAAGATACCCGTGGTGATGTAACTATTCATGGCGAAAAGTATGTTTTAAATATGCTGGGTACCACGACTATGTTTGATGGTAGTAGCATTTATACTGTAGTTCCAGAAGATGAAGAGGTAACCATTTCAAAATACAACCCTGCCGAAGACAAGCAGATTACGCCAAGCAAAATGCTTACATTTTATGAAAAAGGCTACAACTACAAAATGGACATTACCCAAACTATAAAAGGGCGTAAAATTCAGTTCGTAAAATTAATTCCGATAGACAGTAAAGCTGAAATTAAGGATATCTTGTTAGGGATAGATGCCCAGACCAAACATATTTACAAGTTAATCCAGACCGATGCTAACGGAACAAAGTACACACTTACGGTAAATTCTTTTAAAACCAATCAGCCCATTAGCAAGGCAATGTTTACTTTTGATGAAGCCAAATACAAGAAGGATGGCTATTACATCAACAAACTAGACTAACTTACTAGTGAAAATACTAGACCGGTACATATTAACTACATATCTGAAGACGTTTACGAGCGTCTTCGTTATTTTAATGTTCATTTTTGTACTGCAAAGTATTTGGTTATACATTTCAGAACTGGCGGGTAAAGACCTCGCCTTTTCTATTATTCTGAAATTTCTTTGGTTTTTCTCTCCAAAATTAATCCCTATGGTGCTGCCGCTTACCATTTTGGTAGCCTCCCTTATGGTATTTGGAAGTTTTGCTGAAAAATATGAATTCGCTGCCATGAAATCTACAGGAATTTCATTGCAACGAGCCATGCGAAGCTTGATGGTATTTATTATTGCGCTGGCAGGAATTGCCTTTATCTTCACCAATAACGTTATCCCTTGGTCCGAATACAAATGGCAGAATCTTCGTCGTAACATAGCACAGTTAAGCCCGTCTATGGTAATTTCTGAAGGACAGTTTAGTCAGGTTGGTGACGATTTCAATATAAAAGTTGATAAAAAACATGGAGATCACGATCAATTTCTTGATAATGTGATTATGCATATTAAAAATCCAGAAAAACCAAATGGCAATTATATTGTAATGATAGCCGAAACTGGCGAATTGATTGGCGAAGAGAATAGCAATACGCTAACGTTATTACTCAAGAATGGAAATTATTACGAAGATGTACAAACAAAAGGCACTAAAAAGAATGAACTCTTACCTTTTGCAAAAACATATTTTGAACAATACGCTTTAAACATTGATCTTACTGAAATTAATAATATTGATGTGGACAAGGAGAATGAGCTTAATAGCCATAACATGTATCAGGTACAGGAACTTGTAAAAGTAATTGACACACTCTCCAATGCCTACTCCAATGATATTACTACGTTTGGAGACAATATGTATTTCCGTACTGGAATCACAAAATTTAACGACGAGAACGTTAGAGATTCTATTACTGTAGAAAATCCATCGGGAGTATTAGACATTGTTGAGCCCTTAAGAAAATATGAAGTTATTACGATGGCTTTAAATAGCGTAAAAGGAACGCTACAATCTGTAAGCGCTAAGAAAAACGAGTTTAAAGTAAAAACGAAGCGTATTAACAAACACGAAATAGCCTTTCACGAAAAATTTGCATTGGCGATTGCTTGTATTATCTTGTTTTTTGTTGGAGCACCATTAGGCGCTATCATCAGAAAAGGTGGAATGGGATTGCCTATGGTGATCGCTATAGTGTTATTCCTTACGTATCATTTCATCGGTATTTTTGCAAAAAATAGCGCAGAAGACGGTACCATGCATCCCTTTATAGCAACCTGGTTAAGTACAGCCATTATGCTCCCATTAAGTATTTGGCTCACCTATAGAGCCACCACAGATCAAGGTGTTTTTGATATGGATACCTTTTTCCAACGTATTGCAAGGCTCTTCGGAAAAAAAGCTACAGATGCTGCCATTGTAGATGGCGAACAAGCAGTATTACTAACACAATCTGAAAAAGCCTTGGTATTATCCCGAACCGACACTCAGCTTATTGCTATCGTAAAAAATACCGAAGGTGAGACCTATAGCAACGAAGTAATCCAAGCTGCCAAACAGCAACTTAAGCAAAAGGGATATGATTTGGAGAATCTGTAGACAACTTCCTACCATCTAACATCCTCCTACACCTAATTCACCAACTCACCATTTAACTACTCCACCAACCTACAATTCCGTATCTTTGTACTCTAATTATATTGATATGATTACTACTGAAAACGGCATACAAATTAAGCTGAATACCATTCAAGAAGCCATTGAAGACATTCGACAAGGCAAAGTGATAATTGTGGTAGACGATGAAAATCGTGAAAATGAAGGTGATTTTGTGGCTGCGGCCGAAATGGTAACTCCCGAAACTATCAACTTTATGGCTACGCACGGTCGCGGATTAATTTGTGCCCCCATTACCGAAACACATTGCAAAGAATTACAGCTGGAAATGATGACCGGTAATAATACCGATCCCATGGAAACTGCCTTTACTATTTCAGTAGATTTAAAGGGACATGGTGTCACTACAGGAATTTCGGCGGCAGACCGAGCTAAAACTGTAAAAGCTTTAATAGATCCCGATACCAAACCACACGACTTAAGCAAGCCAGGACATATCTTTCCGCTAAAGGCTAAAGATGGTGGCGTACTTCGTAGAACTGGGCACACTGAAGCTGCCATAGATTTTGCACGATTAGCTGGCCTGCAACCCGCTGGCGTGATTGTAGAGATTATGAATGAAGATGGGACCATGGCGCGCCTTCCACATTTAGTTGATGTTGCCAAGCGTTTCGATTTAAAATTAGTTTCTATTGAAGCTTTAGTGGCTTACAGAATGGAACACGATTCCTTGATTGAAAAGAAGGAAGATTTCAACATTAATACAAAGTTTGGCAAGTTCAGGTTAAGGGCTTATAAACAAACCACCAACGATCAGGTTCATATTGCTCTTACGCAAGGTAGCTGGGCAAAAAACGACCCTGTGATGGTTCGGGTAAATTCAACTTTGGTGAATAATGACATTCTTGGAACGCTCACCAACAATGCCGATAAAAAACTGGATGATATGTTTAGTGCTATTACTGCCGAAGGAAAAGGAGCCATTGTTTTTATCAATCAGCAGAGCCAATCCTTCAATCTTTTAAGCCGTTTAAAAACACTAAAAGAAAGCCAGAAAGAAGGTGAAGTAGCGAAAGCACCAAACATTGCCATGGATAGTAAAGACTTTGGGATTGGTGCGCAAATTTTACACGATCTGGGGATTCACAAAATTAAGCTGTTATCAAATAGTGAACAATCCAAACGTGTGGGTATGATTGGATATGGTCTGGAGATTATTGACTATGTAGGGTATTAAAGAACGCTCTCAATTGCCTTTTTCATAGCTTCTGCTCTATCTCTCACTTGTGCTTCAGTCCAACCAATTTTAACTAAAGAAGAGATGGTACGTCCCATCCAGGCATCACTTTTACTGAAATTGGTCCTATTCAAATCCTGCATTTGTGCTTTTACTTCTGAAGAAAGGTTTCCTAAGCTTTTCAGATCACGAAGGTGTTCCCAACCGTTAATATAGTGCCAGGCATTTTTATACCAGTAAAAACAAGCATCTACACCAGCTTCAGCTAAGGCTTTGTGTGCTTTCTCGGCTAATTCTGGCGTTGGTAAAAAGAAATTTACAAAGCTGTAATTTTGAACGCCCCCTTCAGGAATACGTCTAAAAGTAACACCTTCAATGGTAGAAAGTGTTTCTTGCATAATGGTATAATTGCGCTCCTGTATTTTAAGAATCCCATCCAATTTATCTAACTGAGCAAGACCCACGGCGGCATTCAATTCAGAAATCCTGAAATTATATCCTAAAAAAGGATGTGTTTCGGCTCCGCGATCGCTACCTACATGATCGTGACCGTGATCCTGGTAATGGTCTGCATTCAGTTTATATTTTTCAGAGTTGGTAATAATACCACCCCCTTCTCCACAGGTAATCGTTTTCACATAATCGAATGAAAAGCAACCTAAATCACCATAACTTCCTAGTGGTTTGCCTTCATAAGAACCGCCAATAGCCTGGCAAGCATCTTCTAACAACAGTAAATTGTGCTGGTCGCAAATAGCTTTTAAAGCACCTAAATCTGCCATAGAACCACACATATGTACGGGCATAATGCATTTGGTCTTTGGAGTAATCGCTGCTTCAACAGCAGCTGGATCTAAGGTTAAGGTATCGTCAATATCCACTAACACAGGAATTGCTCCTAATATCATAATGCTTTCAAAACTTGCTACAAATGTGAAGGTTGGCATAATCACTTCATCTCCAGCACCTATTCCTGCAGCGGCCAAAGCAATTGTTAATGCAGACGTTCCGCTGGAAACCAGTTGGCAATGCGCACTTTGCATACGTTCTGCGAAGGCAATTTCAAATTCTTTGGCTTTCCAGTGATTGTTACGCATACCATCAAAGCCGTAGCGCATTAATACTCCAGTTTCCAATACATCGTTTACTTGTTTGCGCTCTTCAGCGCCAAAGATTTCAAATCCAGGCATATAGTATTTATTTCTTCCGCTAAAGCGGAATCTATTAGTATTTATTAGTGTGCTATGCACTAATTATAGATTATAAGCAAAGGTAATGGTTGCGTTGTAGAGATTCTATATTCAAGGTTCAAAATTCAAAATTTAGCAATACCTAAAGAAAAAGAAAAAATAATAGTTGTTTGTAAACATTAAATCTTTGCTTCTTTGCGCTTAGCGAAACACTTTAGGGACCAAGAGTATGCAATACTTAATTTAGAAGTACAAGGTACGAGCGACGAGGTTAATTGTTTAGTTGGTTTGTGGTTTGTGGTTTGTGGTTTGTGGTTTGTGGTTTGTGGTTTGTGGTTTGTGAAAAAAAATTCAGTTTAATTATCCTTCAACAAAGTTACCTCCACATTCTCAGTTTCAATTTTGGAAAGTAATTCCAATTCGTTTTTCTGAAATAGTGAATCTAAGTCGGTTAACGGAATTTCGAGACTTGCTGGCTTATAATTGTTATAATCTACAAAGCGGATTCCTTCAACTACCCTTGGGTTATACGCCTCTCTGAATCGTACACCACCTCCATTCACGGCATAACTATAGGCAAGATAATCTAATTGAAAAGTCTCTTTATCTACCCAATACACGAACTTATCTTCAAAATCGGTTCCACCACCTTCTTCACTGAAGGTCACTCCTATTTCATAATAGTTTTTGTCTTTAATTGTTGCTTCACCCAACAGTTCTTTCTTCGCCGCAGGAGCATTCAACCCATATGGTAGTTGTGCAAAATAATGAACCGAGTTGACGCTTTCAGCATATTTGTGAGCGGTGGTATCTGCAACTATTTGTAGCGAATCGTTACGATAACGCTTAAAACCGTCATTGGATAACACATCTCGTACATTCCCTGTGGAGTCTATAAAGTTTCTTTCAAATATGTATTTTTCACCTTCCCGAATACTTTTGTACTTCACTTTTCTGAAAACGAAATTTAGTTCAGCATGGTCGCAATTGCCTTGACAAGAAGCTTCAATCGCTTTGTCTATAATGGTATTGGCAGTTAGCGATGGTTTTTCTTCACAACTTAAAAAAAGCACTAGTATTGCTAAAATGGAAATAGTTTTCATCTGCAGTAAATATTTAATAAAGTGAAAGATGGAATGCCCAATTAATTCATCTCCCTATTTGTTATAAAACATTAAGGGCATTACCTACGTTGTATTTGTAACAAATGTACAAAGTAGCTCACTAATATTTGGCAAACCTTTCAGAAGAAATCCATAATGAAAAATTTTATTGTTTTATTACTTTTAAGCTTCACGACTACGTTTGTGTATTCGCAAAACGAAAAAAACGTACTGGCACTCACCAAGCTTCAGGATCATTACAACGCTGGCAATAACGCTGCCGTCCACGACATGTTGAGTGAGCGCTTTCAGCAGCAAGTAAGTGCCGCAGCAATGCATCAGTTACTAAGTACCTTTCAGAAAAACTTCGGAAATTTTACCTCTTTTATTTTTATGGAAAGTCAAGGAGGGAGAGATACCTTTTTAGGAAATTTCGAAAATGGTCAACAAAACATTGGCATCTATGTAGATGAAGATACTAAAATCGCTGGCTTACTCTTTAAACCAGTTGAAAACAACGAACCTGCCAAGTTTGAACGAAATACAACACAACTCCGACTACCTTTTACTGGCGAATGGATGACCTATTGGGGTGGCACCAAAAAAGCGCAAAATTATCACGTGACCGTTAAAGTACAACAAGGTGCATTTGATTTCGTAAAGCTTGGCAAAAACAATAGTTCCTACCAACGCAGCGGAACAAGAAACGAAGATTATTACGCATTCGGACAACCTTTGTTCGCCGTTTGCGATGCTGAAGTGTACGAAGTAAACACAGGTGTGGAAGACAACCGACCTTCCATTATGAACCCCGCACAACCCTTAGGAAATAGCGTGATGCTTAAAACTGCTAATGATGAATATATTGTGTATGCCCAT
Organism: Rasiella sp. SM2506; assembly: GCF_050859505.1. Classification (GTDB taxonomy): domain Bacteria; phylum Bacteroidota; class Bacteroidia; order Flavobacteriales; family Flavobacteriaceae; genus Marinirhabdus. The sequence goes on from NZ_CP193934.1 coordinate 3,196,212, forward strand.
TTAGAATACGGCACTGTGGCTGTAAAAGCTGGTGACATAGTAACCAAAGGACAATATCTGGGCAATTGCGGTAACTCGGGTAACTCCAGTGAAGCACACTTACATCTACACATTCAAGACGGTCCAAACGTAATGACAGCTGCGGGTGCAAGATGCTATTTTGAAAAAGTGCTAGTAAACGGAGCACTGCAAACGGACTATAGCCCTGTGAAGTATGATAGGGTTTCATTGCCAGAAAATTAACGTGTTGTCGATATGTTCCCTCGTCCCCTGCCCTTCTGTGTATTTCTCTAAGTCGTACTTTCTTCGTTGGATGCAGTGAGAACGGAGCTTAAAATTATAACGCTATGAATCTATTTTTAAATTAATTTTAAACATTCCAATCGTACTTCGTACTTCTAAAATCGTACTTTTGTTACCCTATGAGCATTCAGAAAAACGTTAAAATAAAAAACAAGAAAGCGAAGTTTACCTATGAGCTGTTAGACTCCTTTACAGCTGGAATTGTCTTGGCTGGAACTGAAATTAAAGCCATCCGCGAAGGAAAAGCAAGTATTGCTGAAAGTTTTTGTGAATTCAATGAACGAGGCGAATTATTTGTTATTAATATGACGGTTCAGGAATACTCGCACGCGACGCATTTTAACCATAATCCAAAGAGCGAACGCAAGCTACTGCTTAATAAAAACGAGCTTAAAAAACTCGAAAAAGAGGTGAAAAATAGCGGGTTAACTATAGTTCCGTTAGTATTATTTACCAACGATCGAGGTTTGGCCAAAATAAAAATTTCACTGGCTCGTGGTAAAAAACAATTCGATAAGCGGGAGACCATAAAAGACCGTGATAGCAAGAGAAACTTAAGCCGAATTAAAAAAGACTTCAACAATTAAACTGTTAAAATTTTGTTCTCGAGGCAACATTTCCTCTAAAAACAGCGTCTCTATACAAAACCACCCACAGTATGAACAAAATTTTACTCCTTCTCTTTTTCTTTTCTATTACTTTTTCACAAGCTCAAATTGTTGGTAAAATAAATGACACCAAAGGCGAGCCACTTGCTTTTGTAAATATTTATTTGGAAGGAAGCTATGTAGGAACTACCTCCAATGACGATGGTAATTACGAGCTTAATGTTACTGAAACCGGCGATTATACCATTATGTATCAGTTTTTAGGATTTAAGACGGTAACCAAAAAAGTTTCCATTAGCTCTTTTCCTCATATTCTGAATATTTCTTTAGTTGAAGAATCTGTAAGTCTTGACGAAGTAGTGATAAACACTTCTGAAGATCCTGCATATCGAATTATTCGTGAAACCATTGCGAGACATAAAATTAACTTGGATAAAATTTCAGAATACAAAGCAGATTTCTATTCGCGCGGACTCTGGCGCGTAGAAGACTTACCTGAAAAAATATTAGGACAGGAAGTTGGAGATCTGGACGGACAACTGGATTCTACCAGAACAGGAATTATTTATCTTTCTGAAACCATAAGCGAGATTTCCTATCAAAAACCAGACGATTTCAAAGAAAAAATCATTGCCAGCAAAGTGAGCGGGAATGACAATGGCTTCAGTTTTAATAGTGCTCAGGATGCAAATTTTTCATTTTATGAAAATACTACAGACATTAACGCCTCTATCGTTTCGCCTATTGCCGAAAGTGCATTTTCGTACTATCGTTACAAACTGGACGGTGTGTTCTACGAAGGTTCCAAACTCATCAATAAAATTAAAGTTACACCCAAACGACCAAAAGACAGGGTTTGGGAAGGTTTTATTTATATAGTTGAAGACGACTGGCAATTGTATGGCGTAGAACTTACCACAACAGGAGCAGCCATACAAGTTCCTATGGTTACGGAATTATTATTCAAACAAAACTTCAAATACGACCCCGAAAATGACTTTTGGGTGAAGCTCTCACAAACCATAGATTTTGGATTTAGTTTCCTTGGGTTTAAAGGTGACGGAAAATTTATTGCCGTGTACAGTAATTACGATTTTAAACCGAATTTCAACAAAAAATCCTTCACCAATGAAGTCCTCTCTTTTGAAGCCGAAGCCAATAAAAAGGACAGTTTGTTTTGGAAAGGCACACGCCCGGTTCCTTTAACCGATGAAGAGCTAAACGACTATATAAAAAAAGATAGCATACAAACCCTTCGAAAATCTGAAACCTATTTAGATTCTATAGATGGAGTGAGCAACACGTTTAAAATTTTAGATCCATTTACGGGGTATAGTTATAAGAACAGTTACGACAAATGGCAATTAGGTTATCAGGGACCATTTCCTAAAGTAAACTTTAACACCGTGCAGGGTTGGAATGGTGGCGCTGGACTCTCTTATTTTAGTTGGAAAGACGATAACAGAACCAATTGGTTTTCTGCAAATTTAAATGCCAATTACGGAATTGCCGAAGACAGACTCCGATTTACAGGTAGCGTAACCAGAAATTTTAATCGTACCAATCGTTTGCGATTAGGAGTATATGGCGGAAGTCGCGTGCAACAATTTAATAGTGCGCAACCCATTTCAGAATTAGTGAATAGCGTCTCTACCCTATTCTTTGAGCGAAATTATATGAAGGTGTACGACCTCGCTTTTGCGGGTGCAACCTATAGCCAGGAGTTGTTTAACGGTTTGCGTTTGTTTACCAATTTCAGCTACCAGAAACGGAAACCTCTCTTTAACAATACAGATTATGTAACCATCCCTAATGACGATGTGGAGTATACATCTAACAATCCACTAGACGCTCAGGACTTTACCAATGCTGGCGTGGTAGAACATTCCATTTTTAAAAGTACCGTTACGGCAAATATTACCTTTGGGCAAAAATATATGAGCTATCCCGATGGAAAATACAATTTGGGCAACGAGAAGTATCCTGTTCTTTCTGTGACTTTTGAAAATGGCCTTGGCGGTTCTATTGATGGCTATGATTTCAGCCAACTAAGCGCGCGACTCTCTCAACGTGTTAATACAGGTAACAAAGGTGAGTTTGTTTATAATTTAAAAGGAGGCACCTTCTTAAACGGTGACGATATTAGCTTTGTAGATTATCAGCATTTTAATGGGAACCAGACACGTGTTGGAACTTCGGGCACGTATAACAATGTTTTCAACCTGCTTCCGTATTACGATTTAAGCACCAATCAAAGTTATTTTGAAGGTCATGTGGAGCACGATTTTAAAGGATGGATTTTGGGTAAAATTCCAGGAATTAACCAGTTAAACTTTAATCTGGTTGCTGGTGCTCACCTATTGAGTATTGATGGCAACAAACCCTATCAGGAGCTTTCTATTGGGATTGATAATTTGGGTTGGGGGAAATTTCGGTTTCTTCGGCTAGACTATGTGAAGTCTTACTACAATGGTGGTAGTGATGGAGCTTTCGTTTTTGGACTGAAGTTTTTAAATTTTATTGATTAAAAACTTTCGGAAAATTCCAAAAAACAAAAAAATAATTTCGAGTTCGAGTTCATCTGTTCATCAATTCTTATCCTCCAACAAAGGCACAAACCGAAATTCTCCAAACTCTTCTTTTTCAAAATTAGTGGGTGAAGTTCTTGTAAAAACTGTCATTATTTGCACGGTATCTCCAACGGGAATTACCAGCTTGGCGCCAACTTTTAATTGTGCCAACAAAGGGTTGGGCACAAACGGAGCGCCTGCGGTTACAATAATTCCATCGTAAGGAGCTGCTTCTGGCAAGCCTTTATAGCCATCACCAAAAATGAGCTTTTTGGGTCGGTAACCTAATTTTGGGAGGAATCGTTTTGTAATTTTAAAGAGTTCATTTTGTCTTTCAATAGAATATACCTGTACGCCCATTTCCAGTAATACAGCAGTTTGATAGCCGCTTCCTGTACCAATTTCCAGCACCGTCGCACCTTTAGATACTTCGAGTAATTCAGTTTGCCGTGCTACCGTGTAGGGTTGTGATATGGTTTGATCTGCCGCTATAGGAAACGCTTTATCAACGTAGGCATGCGCTAAAAAACTTGAATCCATAAACAAGTGTCTTGGAATTTTATTAATAGCTGCCAACACTTCGGAATTTACAATTCCTTTTTTTTGAAGCGTCTTCATCAACTTTGTACGCAATCCTTGATGTATAAAAGTATCTTTCATTATCACAAATTACGGAAACTAATCGGCAACATACAAGGACTGTTTTTTAATTTTTAGTGTTTGGTATGACTTTGGCAATTGCTAAATTCTCGGTATCTTTCAAATCAATTTTACAGCATAAAATTTCTTTCATTTTTACCCTAGCCCTAAAGGGAATCTGAAAGAAATTATAAAGTTTATAATTCTTATGAAACAGTTTTTCCTCATTGTTTTTCTCTTTAGTTTTGGTTTTGTTCAATCGCAGGAGTTTACGCGTGCCGATACCCTTCGTGGGAGTATAACTCCGGAACGTGCTTGGTGGGATGTGCTGTATTATGATTTGGATGTAACGGTTTCAACAGAAGAAAAATTTATTAAGGGTAGCACAACGATTACCTACAAAGTACTAGACAAAGCGGAGCGAATGCAGATAGATTTGCAGGCACCTATGAGGATCGATAAAATTGTCCAGAATGAGAAGGAGCTTTCATTTACTTCGGAAGGTGCCGCTCATTTTATAACCCTTCAGCAAAAACAGAAAAAAAGTAAAGATTATCAAATTACTATTTACTTTTCAGGAAAACCCCAGGAAGCCAAAAATGCACCCTGGGATGGAGGATGGTCCTGGAAAAAAGACACCAATGCCAACCATTTTATCGCTACCAGCAATCAAGGAATTGGTGCCAGTATTTGGTGGCCTAACAAAGATCACGCCTACGACGAACCCGATAATGGAGCAACGGTAAAAATTACTGTGCCAAAAGGACTAACTGCTGTTGCTAATGGAAGAATGACGAAAAATAGTGACAATAAAGAAACTTCAACGTACGAATGGAGCGTAGTGAATCCCATCAACAACTACGGCATCAATATAAACATTGGAGATTACGTGAATTTCAAAGAAAAATATGAAGGTTTAAAAGGCTTTCTGGATATGGATTATTGGGTGTTGCGTGATAATCTGGAAAAGGCAAAAGAGCAATTTAAACAAGCGCCCCAGATGATGGAGGCATTCGAGCATTGGTTTGGCCCTTACCCTTTTTATGAAGACAGTTTTAAGCTGGTAGAAGTGCCCTATTTAGGAATGGAACACCAAAGCAGTGTAACCTATGGAAATAAGTATAAAAATGGCTATTTAGGACGTGATTTAAGTGGCACGGGTTGGGGATTGAAATTCGATTTTATTATTATTCACGAAGCTGGGCACGAATGGTTTGCCAATAATATTACCCACGTAGATGTGGCCGATATGTGGATTCACGAGGGTTTTACGGCTTATTCGGAAGGCTTGTATGTAGACTATCATTTCGGAAAAGAAGCAGGAGCTGAATACACCATAGGAACCCGAAGGAGCATCCGAAACGACCGTCCGTTGATTGGAACGTACAATGTCCATCAAGAAGGAAGTAGCGATATGTATTATAAAGGCGCTAATATTTTGCATACACTCCGCACTTGGATAGACGACGATAAAAAATGGAGAGACATTTTAACAGGACTTAATACTGAATTTCGTCACCAGACTATTACCAGCAAACAACTTGAGAACTACATTGCTAAAAAATCTGGTTTGGAACTCACTGCTTTTTGGGAACAATACCTACGTACTACTAAAGTTCCTACGTTCGTGTATAAAATGAATGGAAGCTCTCTTGACTATAAATATGAGACTACTGTGGAGGGTTTCAATATGCCCTTGGAAGTTTTTATAAATGGTACTGAAAATGAATTAAAACCCACCACCCAATGGCAATCTGTTTCACACGGTAGTCCTATATCTGAAGTTTCTGTAAATACTAATTATTTTGTAAGGGTTGAAAAAGAGAAATAGCTTAGCCTTTTAACTTCTTAGCCTCATTCCAATAGCCGTCCATTTCGGCTAGCGTCATATCCCGAAGCGCTTTCCCCTGCTCTTTTGCTTTGCCTTCTAAATACTGAAATCGTTTGATAAATTTTTTATTGGTGCGCTCCAAGGCATTTTCGGGATCTACTTTTAGAAAACGGGCATAATTGATCATGGAAAAGAGCACATCGCCAAATTCCTGTTCTATTTTTTCTTTGTTGTTTTCTGAAATTTCGTGTTGTAGTTCGGCTAACTCTTCTTGCAGTTTTTCAAATACTTGCTGGGGTTCTTCCCAGTCAAATCCTACACCTGCCACCTTATCCTGAATCCTGTTCGCCTTTACCAACGCTGGTAAGGATGCTGGCACACCTTCCAAAACGCTACTTTTACCTTCTTTTAGTTTTAAATTTTCCCAATTTCGTTTTACTTCGTCTTCGTCTGCAACTTCTACGTCGCCATAAATATGTGGATGGCGCGAAATAAGTTTATCACAAATTTCATTGGCTACATCGGCCATATCAAAATCGTTGGTTTCACTTCCTATTTTGGCATAAAACACAATGTGAAGTAACACATCCCCCAGCTCTTTTTTAACTTCGTTTAGGTCTTTTTCAAGAATGGCATCCCCCAACTCATAGGTTTCCTCTATGGTTAAATGCCGGAGCGATTCCATAGTTTGCTTTTTATCCCACGGACATTGTTCACGGAGCTCATCCATAATGGTAAGCAGGCGGTCGTAGGCGGCGAGTTGTTCTTTTCTTGAGTTCATATTGGGTAAAAATAAAAATTCATCTGCTACAGTATAACAAATGAATTTTAAATTATGAATAGGTTATGAACGAACTGCTATTCTTCTTCAGATGTAGCATCGGTTTCTTCTTCAGCTTTTTCAGAAAAATCTGTTACTCCATTTTTTTGAAGCAAATTATACCATTGCACCACTTTTTTAATGTCGCTAGGATACACTCTATCTTCATCATAATCTGGCAATACTTCGAAGAAAAATTCTTCTAATTCTACCTTAGGCACTTTATGATTAATGGTTGGCCCGCCATTTTCTTTTTCTGAAATTTTCTTAAAAACTTCACGCAATGGTAACTCTTCAGTTAAGGTATAAATAGCAATCTCACTCAACAAACTCACGTTATCACGAGCACCTACACTAATTTTCTTACCGTCAATAAGTGATTCGGCTACAAAGCCATTACGTGTTTGTGTTTTTAATTGATATAGTCCTGGTTTACCAGAAATGGAAAGGATTTTTTCTAAACTCATAAATGATAGTACTTCAAATGTTTATTTTCTTCGTTTATAAATTAGATGTGTTCCAGAAAACGAAGGTGCAAATATACTTGTTCAATTCTGAATTCAGAATTCAGAACTCAAAATTTTTGATTGTTTAACGTTTCTTTTTGGCCAGGGGAAATTTCATTCTATACGAAGCTTCTGTTTTCCCTTTGGAAATATTTGATAGCTTGGTTTTTAATAAACGTTTTTTTAGTACTGAAAGTTTATCGGTAAACAAAACACCTTCAATATGATCATACTCATGCTGAATGATTCGTGCCACCATCCCGTCATAGGTATGGGTTTGCTTCTCTAAATTTTCATCCTGGTACTCAATCGTAATTTTTGGTTTTCTGAAAACGTCTTCATTAATATTTGGGATACTCAAACAGCCTTCATTAAAAACCCACTCGTCGCCCTCTTCCTCCACAATCTTTGCGTTGATAAACACTTTTTTAAAGTCGGCACATAGGGTACGCTCTTCTTCAGTTAGCTCTTCGTCATCCCCGAAAGGCGATGCATCTACTATAAACAAACGGATTGCCAGTCCCACCTGTGGTGCAGCCAAGCCAATGCCACGTGCTCCATACATCGTTTCGAACATATTTTCAATAAGTGCATCCAATTTAGGATAGTCTTCGCTAATAGCAGTTGCTTTTTTTCGTAAAACCGGATCGCCGTAGGCTACAATTGGTAAAATCATTTAAAAGGTATAAGGTTTAATATATAAGGCAAATTTTATGATGGTTCGCCTCTATTTAAGTCATTTTAGTTATAAAAATTTAAGGTTGCGCTATGTAAAGCAAGCATATTCCTTAAAGCTTACGTATTGTAAAGATATTCTTGAAGAATAATAGTAGCTGAAATTTCGTCCAGCAGTGCTTTATTTCTTCGTTGTTTCTTTTTTAAGCCGCTATCTATCATAGTTTGAAATGCCATTTTACTTGTATAGCGTTCGTCGATACGTTTTACTGGCAATTCTGAAAATTCTTTGGTGAAAATTTCCAAGAATTTTTTGATTTCAGTTTCAACATCACTTGGAGTCCCGTCTTTTTGTAACGGTTGTCCAACCAAAACCAACTCCACTTTTTCGTTATTAAAATATTCTTTTAAGAAACTAATTAGGGTGCCAGTTGCCACAGTAGTCAAACCCGAAGCAATCATCTGTAACTCATCGGTTACAGCGATTCCTGTTCGTTTAGTCCCAAAATCTATTGCTAAGATGCGTGCCATACTAAAGTGCAAAAATAGGGGTTTTATTTATAAATAAAGAGAAAAGACCACTGCGCTGTAAGATGAAAGAGAAAAGACATTAGTGTGAGTGTTGCGTGGAATTTAAATACAAATGCACCCTACACCTACTTTATTTATACTTTTGAAGCACCTGCAAGACATCTCTCCTTTTAATTTTACCAGTTTCGGTGTAGACAAAACGGGAAAGGCGATATACTTTTTTGGGCCGCTCGTAGGTTTCTAAGACCTCGAAAGCTTTTTTAAAATCTGGCATGTCGCTATCTTTTCCTTCATAAATAAGGATAACACGCTCTCCAAATTGTTCGTCTTTTTCTGAAGCAATAATAAACGGAAGTTCAATTGTATCTGAAAGTTTTGCTTCAATACTTTCAGGGAATAGTTTTACCCCGCCGCTGTTAATGACATTATCCCATCTACCTTGCCAGATAAAGGATGAGGGTGATTTTAATTCTACAAGATCATTAGTTACCACGATTTCTTCTGAAACTTTGGGGGCGTGAATTATCAAGCATCCGCGGTCATCCTGCGAAAACTTTACATCTGGCAAGGCACTGTAGGATTCGCTTTTTGCGAAGCCATTTATTCGTCTTACGGCCACATGGGTAATGGTTTCGGTCATTCCATACGTCGCGAATGCTTCTACATGTATGTCTTGCAATTGCGCTTCCAAAGTTGCTGAAATCGCTCCCCCTCCAATTAAAACTTTTTTCACCTTAGACAATGCTTCCAAGGAATGTGCCACCTGATACGGAACCATTGCCACAAAATCGTAATCGTTATCATACTCCACTAAAGCATCTTTTGTAGGCTGTACAACGTGCAAATCCCAGCCTAACACCATGGCCCGTACCACCATCATTTTCCCTGCAATATAATTGGCCGGGATACAGAGCAATGCTTTGGTACCACTTCCTGTTTTAAAGTAGGCTCCGGTAGCCTTAGCACTGTTCACCATTTGCTGTTTGGTGAGCTTTATTTTCTTTGGTTTTCCTGTAGAACCCGAAGTTTTTACGATTACTTCTTCTGTAAAATCCAGCCATTTTTCAATAAACTGGGCTACGCTTACTTCTTGTTCGTCTCCATCATTTAAAAGGTCGTCGGTAAAGTTCAACACTTCTTCGGGCGAAGAAAAATCGAGGCCGTTAAGCTTAAAAGCAGGATGAAGTGTGAGTGAGGTTGGTTTCAAAATGCGTTAGGGTATTTCAATTTCTGTGGGTTCTTCTGGAGGTGCCGATACTTTTCCGAAGAGTTTTTCACCCCAGCCTGTCCATTTATAACGCCAGGCCATAATTCCTAAAAAGATAGGGTACATGATGACCACTGGCAATAAAATATCAAACCCTGCCGAAGGTTCAGAAACATCTTTTAAAATCGAATTGGTCTGAAATACGGTCCAATCTGCCGTCACCAATAAGACACCTACTAAATTATTTCCTGCGTGAAAACCTAAGGCTAACTCCATTCCCTCGTCCATTAAGGTCATAATTCCCAGTAAAAATCCTGTTCCAATATAATACACCATAATAATAGGACCTAGTTTGGTCACTTCAGGATTAAAGAAATGCAACCCACCAAATACAACCGATGTTACAAGTAATGGTAACCATCTATTTTTAAAAATAACTCCCAATCCCTGCATGATATACCCTCTAAAAAGGTACTCTTCAAAACTCGTTTGCAGCGGTATAAAAATGATGGCTATTATCGCTAAAATGATAAAGGGAATCGCTTCAAATTGCAAAACATAATCGTCTGGATTACCATAATAATCTAGTACAGTTAACACGACTGTTACGATAGAAATCAAGCCAAAACCAAACCAAAAACGACCCCAATCTGTCTTTTTACGTGAGGTAGTAACGGTTCTAAAAGGTTGTTTGTGCAGGTATTTAACTACCAGATAAACTCCTACTAACCCAACTGCAAAACCAAGCAACATTAAGAACAATGTTAGATTAGAATCCAAAATAGTCATTAGGGTATTCTGGTCTTGCAGATCGTTTAAGTTCCCACCGTCTGCCAGTACTTTAAAAAAAGCAGCCAATACAAAAGGAATGGTACCAATTTGTGAGGCAATAAAAATGATGATAACTCCAACGACGTAACGCCACCAATCGTGTAAATAATTAAATGCTTGTTTTATGTACATTATAGGTATGAGGTTTTAGGGATTAGGTATGAGGGAAATTTTTGTTCTCCATTTTGCTATCGGTTGGGAATTTACAAAAGTTCTTTTAGATGGGCAGTGTCCCAGTTTTTATTTTTGTTGTAACGAAGCGTTCCATCGATAACCTGCAAGGGTGCTGCAATATTATTGGTAAATAAACTGCCTGTTCCAAGTCCTTGGGGTAAATTACTATTTTTTGTCGCCGTGTATTGTGCGATAGCATTTAACCCAATATTACTCTCTAAAGCTGAAGTAATCCACCAGCCAATTTTCATAGACGCTGCAAGATCTATCCACGCATCACTACCTTCAAATCCACCTACTAAGGTTGGTTTTAAAATAATATAGTGAGGTTGTATCGTTTTTAGTAATTTCTTTTTTTCTTCGGAAGGAAATACTCCAATTAACTCTTCATCTAGTGCTATAGGCAAAGGTGTTGCTTCACAGAGACGCGCCATTTCTTGAATTTGACCTGGTTTAATGGGTTGCTCTATGGAATGGAGTTGGATTTCTGAAAGAATTTTTAGTTTTTCTAAAGCTTCGGAAGGCGAAAAAGCACCATTCGCATCCACTCGTAATTCAATTTCTGATGGTAAAAATTCTTTGCGAATACTTTTTAATAGAGAAATTTCAGTTTGAAAGTCTATGGCACCAATTTTCATTTTAATACAACTGAAACCACTTTTTAGTTTTTCTGAAATTTGCTCTTTCATAAAAGCGGTGTCTCCCATCCAAACTAACCCATTAATAGGAATTGTCTTATTTCCGTGTGAAAATTCCGAAGTAAAAATCTCAAAAGCATCTTCTCCCTGCAACGACTTAAAAGCAGTTTCTATCCCAATCTGCAACGCGGGAAATTCGATTACCTCTTTTAGTAAAGTTTTTTCACCTAACTGAATATGAGTACAAACCCATTGTAATTTTTCTTCAAAATCTGGTCTGTCATCTATGCTCAGTCCGCGAAACATACCACATTCTCCTATGCCCCAATTTCCATCTTTTTCTATTTTTATAAACCAGGTTTCTTTCGTTTTTAGTACCCCACGCGATGTTCCTGCAGGATTTTTAAAGTTGAGAATATATTTTTTGAAGGTAGCTTTCATTACAGTAAAAATAAGGCTTTAGCTACCAAATCTCCTAAAGAAGGGATTAGATTCTTTATAATTCAATACTTTCACCAATATCCAACAACATAAGATCTTTTCCTGCTTCGTAGAATTTCCTTTTCGCTTCGTCATGGTCAATTTCAATATAGCCAAAGGTATCATAATGTACGCCTAGCACTTTATCGCATTCTATAAAATCGCAGGCAATAATAGCGTCCTCCACACCCATCGTAAAATTATCGCCTATGGGCAGTATAGCGAGGTCTAATTTTGTATGCAATGGAATAAGTTTCATATCCATCGTTAATGCTGTATCACCAGCTATGTAAATATTTTTGTGCTCTCCTTCTATTACAAAACCACCAGGTTGGCCGCCATAACTACCATCTGGAAAAGAACTGGTATGAATGGCATTTACATATTTTACTTTTCCAAAATCGAAATTCCATGTGCCGCCGTGGTTCATAGGATGCACTTCAACTCCTTTTGCTTCGTAATGGTTGGCAATCTCATAATTGCTCACAATAGTAGCACCTGTATTTTTTGCGATGGCTTCAGCATCTAAGATATGATCTTGATGGGCATGGGTAAGTAGGATATAATCTGCTTTAAGATTCATAATATCTACTTTATTTTTTGACAGGTCATTGCCAGTAATAAAAGGATCTACCACTATGTGTTTTCCGCCAATATGTAGGGTAAGAGAGTTTTGACCGTAGAATGTAATTTTCATATTAAATTGTTTTTCATAAAAGTAGCTTTCAGGATATAGTTTACTGTTAAAAAAAATAAAAATTCTATATTAGCATCCCCAAAATCCCCAACAATGCACAAAAATTTCCTCGGTTTATTTCTATTATTTAGTTGTATAGGCATTCTTAATGCTCAAGAAACTAAAATTGATAGGCTTCAAAAGGAACTTGCTAAAAACCCTTCTGTTGAAGAAAAAATAGAAATCTATCGAGCTATAAAATCTGAGTTTTACCACGCTCAAATTTATTATGACAGTGCCTTTTTTTATATAAAGAAAGGGTATGAACTTGCAAAAAATAATGATCTTATACTTCAGCAATCACAGACGCTATTTGATTATGGAATGATTTATGGCGCTCTGGAAGAATGGGATGATGCGATAGCCTATTATAAAAAATCTATTGAGTTTAGTGAAAAAGCAAATTATAAAAGAGGCGTCTCTTCCGCCTACAGAAATATTGGTATTATTTATTCACAAAAGAAAAACTATACATTAGCCAAAGAATACCACTTAAAATCTATGGCAATTGGCAATGAGATACACTATGCAAAATCAATAGCTGTTGGGCATCTTAATTTAGGTGAAATTTCATTTTTTGAAAAAGACTATGAGCACTCAAAGCTCCTTATTGAAAGTAGCCAGTATATTTTTGATAGTCTTGGTTACACCCCACCACAGGCGTATACCTATCTTTCTAAAACTTTATATAGTTTAGGAGACCTTGAGGAAGCCGAAAAGCAGGCGTTAAAAGGTTTTGCTTTATCTGAAAAAGAAGGGGATCTAAAATCCAGTTATGAAAATGCTATAACACTTTCTAAAGTATATGCTACAAAAAAGAAATTTGAGAACGCCAATCTTTTTACCAACAAGGCGATGGTTTATCACGATAGCATTCTTAATTCTAAGAAATTAAATGAAATTGAAAAACTGGAATTACGCTTTAAGTTAAATGAACGCGAAGAGAAAATTGCAGCCTTGGAAGAAAAAAACGTATACCTTAACATTATATATTTTTTGGGAGCCGTTGGTGTTCTCTTATTAATTATACTCGCATTTAGACAATTAAAAATTGCCAGAATGACCCAAGATGTTCATGAGATACAAAACAGGCTTATAAAACACGAATTAGACCTGCTAGACAAAAAAGACATGACTTCTTTTGAAGCCACGGTCGCTGGGGACAACGAGAGTTTAAGTACTTCAAATTAAATATAGTTCGACCACAAAAAACAGCAAAGCAAATAAAAACGTGCTAAGTGCTACTTTCTTAAGTTCGGGATCGAGTAATGGTGGCGACTGATTTCTAAATACCTTTATAATATTTAAAAACAATGGCACAAAAGCCACCAAAGGCAGATAGTGTTGCCAGAAAGTTCCTTTAAAAAAGAAATAGCCAAAAGCACAAACAAAGGCTACAATAATAAGCATGGCGTGGTAAAGTTTAACAGGTTTTTCTCCTAAAACAACTGCTAGGGTGTTTTTATTCACTTTAGCATCTGCCAAGCGATCCCGCATATTATTAAGGTTTAAAACAGCGGCACTTAAAAGTCCAATGGTGGTAGCAGGCAAAATAATTAATTCTGAAAGTTCCTGAGTAAACAAGAAATAGCACCCCATAACCCCCACCAAACCGAAAAACAGAAAAACAAAAATATCTCCCATCGCCCGGTAGCCATAAGCTCTTTTACCTACGGTATAGGTAATAGCTGCAACAATAGCAGCAATCCCTAAGTTGAAGAACACTACCGAAAGTATAAAATTCTTGTTCCCAAAGGCCATGAAAATTAGCAAACTGGCCAAAAACAAGGTGAGTATGGTGGTTACAATCATTCCATATTTTAGCTCTTTTGCGGTAAGCAATCCACTTTGCATAGCTCTGGCAGGCCCCACCCTACCTGCAGTATCGGTTCCCTTTACCCCGTCGCCATAATCGTTTGCAAAATTCGATAATACTTGAAATCCAAGAGTCGTTAACAAGGCTAGTATCATAATAGATACTGAAAACAAACCGAGCTTAACAGCGGCACCACTAGCTACCAAAATACCAGAGATTGAAAGTGGTAACGTGCGTAATCGAGCGGCAGAAATCCAAGCGCGAACTTTAGTCATACAAAAGAATGTTTTAAACGATTCCAAAAATACACTAAAAAAGAAAAAGCCACCTACAAAAGGTGGTTTTAAGGCTTCTAACTTCATTAGAACACTACGTAATAATAGGTCATTTTGCTATTCCCTATGCATTAGACACCAAATACAATACCATAGGTAACCTCTTGACGATAACGTTGCGATTGTTAGTTTTTGCTTCTGTAAAACTACAACAGCCATGTAACCATTGCTTTACCAAACAAGTATGGAAATTTAAACAGCCATGCGCCATTTCTCCTCAACCTGCCTCAAGTTTAAATTTTGGTAAACTTTACGAATTGAAATGGTAACTTCAATAATTTTTATACTTTTAAACCCTTCTAAAAACCCCAACTATGAAAAGAAATTACGACCTAGGCTTACTTGTTTTACGAATAGGCGTCTCTTGCCTTATGCTTACCCACGGAATCCCGAAATTTTTAGCTTTTATAGGTGGTGACCTCTCTGTAGTAGGCGATCCCATTGGTATTGGAGCGTTGTTATCTACCATCTTAGTACTTCTTGGAGAATTGGTTGCACCAGTCCTCATCATTATAGGCATTAAAACTAGATTTGCTGCCGTAGCAAGTGCTATTACAATGGCAGTTGCTGCTTTTATGGTACACGGAGCAGACCCACTTGCCAAAAAAGAACTCGCTTTACTCTACTTATTTAGCTTTATAGCAATTGCATTTATGGGAGCTGGAAGTATTTCAGTAGATAAGAAATAAAGTAGCCCACAATTCACTCATAAAAAAGTGTTGATAAAAAACTGAACCGTTTATCGAATATAATTTTCGTTACACATTAATTTTTGTAAAATTGAAGTGTATTTTCCTACAGGATATTGAAAAAATAGACGGTCACAGTTAGTATATGTGCAAATTTAAAGAGGTTTATATTTGTGCGCCTCAACGGGTGTGACGGGTTCGATTCCCAGCCGTCTTCTATCTTATGCTTATTTAAAAATAGACGTGAGCAACTCTTTAAACAAATCGGCTGGCGTCATATTTGCCGCTCCTACTCCTTTGCTTTTCATATCTATTTCACGAATACTCGCTATAATGCCACTTACCTCTTTCATAGAATAATTACGGGCAGCTGTTTGGTAATCCTTGATAAAATAAGGACTTACACCCAGCATTTTGGGAGCTTCGGCTTTATTGGTAATGGCGTGGTATTTTAGCAATTTTGAAAAGAAACTGTACAACAACGCCACCGTCATTACTATGGGATGATTTTTTGGATTTTGCGCAAAGTACTGCACAATGGCAAATGCCTTTTTTACATTCTTGGCACCAATAGCGTTTTGCAATTCAAAATTATTGAAGTCTTTACTTATGCCAATATTCTGCTCTACTACTTCGGGGGTGATTTGCTGCTCTGGTTTTACAATAAGCTGTAATTTCTCCAACTCATTATTTACTTTCCCTAAATCGTTTCCTAAAAATTCGGTAAGCATTTGAGCGGCCTTTGGTGTAATCGAGTAGCCTTTACCAGATACTACCCGTACAATCCAATCTGGCACCTGATTTTCATACAATTTTTTGCTTTCAAAAACAACAGCCTTCTCCTTTTTTAGCACTTTAGCAAGCTTTTTTCGAGCATCGAGCTTTTTGTATTTATAGCAAAAAACTAAAACCGTGGTAGGTTGTGGATTTTCGGCATAAGAAACCAAATTCTCAATAGTGCGTGATAAATCCTGAGCTTCTTTTACAATTACTACCTGGCGTTCGGCCATCATGGGGTAGCGTTTTGCGTTGCTTACCACTTCCTCAATGGTTACATCTCTTCCGTAGAGTACCATTTGGTTAAAACCTTTTTCTTCTTCGGAAAGCACCGTCTGCTCAATATAATTGGAGATTCCATCAATATAATAAGCTTCCTCACCCATTAAAAAATAGATAGGTGCTAGGTTTCCCTTTTTAATATCGTTAATAATGGCTTTGGCTTTTTCTAGAGGCATAAATTATTCTGAAATTTTCTTCTGAAGTGATCTGGTTTTATACTTTTACAGTCATGCAACTATTACAGTTTCCGAAGTATCACTTCCGCTTCAAAAGTAACGAAAACAAACGTCTGATTTTTGATGAAATCCGAAAAAAATTCGTCGTTCTCACTCCCGAAGAATGGGTGCGCCAACATGTGGTGCAGTATTTAATTGTAGAAAAGAACTATCCCAAATCTCATATTAACGTAGAAAAACAATTACTTCTAAACGGTACCAAGAAACGCTACGATGCCGTGGTCTTTAATACCGATGGAACTATTCACCTAATTGTAGAATGTAAAGCACCTTCTATAAAAATTACACAGGATACATTTGATCAGATTGCACGGTATAATTTAGTGACAGACGCCACCTATTTAATGGTCACCAACGGACTACAACACTACTACTGCCAGCTCGATTATGAAGAAGAACGGTACGAGTTTATGAGAGACTTACCAGAATGTAAGACATAAAAAAACGCTCCCAAATCGAGAGCGTTTCTATGCATCTAAAAGGGCAAATTACATGGCACCCCATTCTTTCAAACTCTTTGTATTTAAAGCAATATAATCTTCATTTTTAGCAGTTTTAGCTAATTCTAAAGACTTTTTAGCAGCATTGATAGCTCCTTTTTTATCTCCTGCTTTCGCATAGATTAAAGATTGTTGTCTGTGCATCCAGAATGCTGGTTCTTCTCGCATATCAATAGCCTTGTCTATCCAAGTTTTTGCTTTGTTAATATCCTGACCAGACTCTAAGTAATATACAGCAGACTGGTAATAATCATTTGCTGAAGGTCCGGCCATAACCTGATCAATATTTGCTGAAACCATTTTTTCTGTCATAAATGTAATAGGCAAAGCAACATAGCTTTTTTCCCACATCATCCCTAAGTTAGCAGAATTGTTTGTTAAATCGTCAAACGACATGGTAAACGTTTCAATATTCATTGGCATGGGATATACTTGAGCTTTTACGGTCGCTGCTACTTTACTAGCATCCCAATTTTGAGGAACTCCAGAGCCATTACTGTCTGTATATAACATAACGTCCCAGTTTTGTGGGCCTGGTTTTGTATAAATAGCATAGCTTCCTGCTTTCACTTCTTTTCCACCAATCATTACATCATTACCAAAGGTTATTTTGGTTTTGGCATTGGCACCTGTACGCCACACTGCGTCATAAGGAACCAAATCGCCAAAAATAGTACGTCCTCTCATAGACGGTCTTGAGTATTCTACGGTAACATCGGTAAGTCCTACAGTTTGCTCAATTTTTTGAGATGGACTTGGTGCAGGCGTTTTAAGTTGTGCATTTACAGCTACTGTAGTGGCAACAGCAAATACGAAAAGGAATATTTTTTTCATGATACTAGTTTGTTTTTTTATGGTTTATGCGAAGTTACGATGCAGGTATTTTAAAACAGTTAACAAAACCTTAAAAAGCTATTATATAAGCTGTTTATTTATACCCATTTAATATGAATAATGAACAAACTATCAGGACCTTATCTCCTTTTTTAGTTGTAATATGCTATACGTTTTAGAAAAGTGAAGATCATTACTGTAAATTGATAAATATCTGTTAATCTTTTAATTGCCTATTGACTCGTACTATTTTTCTGACGTATTTTTACTAAAAAGAAAATTATGGTACGCCTACTAAAAAAATTGTTTGGATTTACCCGCACTACAAAATCAAAAGTAAATGCAGATTTATATCGTTTATTGCGAATGAATCGACGTATGATTTCGCCACGCAAGTAAGTTTTAAACTTCGATCTAAAATCCTTTGGAAGTATCCTTCAAGATAGCTTCAAAGGATTTTTTTGTTTTTAAAAAACTAATACGTTTTCATCCTTTTTATAAATTTCTGAATTTCCCTTTTAGAATTGTATCCATATCCTTTGAGTATTTTTTGAGTATTTTATGCAAGGCAATTAATTGCTGGCAGTTGAATTGAAACAGATTGTTTAACCAAAATAAAAGCACTATCTATAAAGTGCACCGAATACGATACTGTTAATTTTTGTTTAATCTTAATGATATTCTTTTAAACAAAATGTATTTTTAACCAAATAAAAAAAACGTTGAAAATTTATACACTTCATTCCAAGCAAAACCTCCCTATTTCAAAAAACGAAGCGTGGGAATTTCTATCCAATCCAAAAAACCTAAAAGTAATAACACCAGACTATATGGGTTTTCACATACTCTCAGGTGCAGAGAAACCTATGTTTGCTGGCCAGATTATTCAGTATATAGTAACACCCGTACTGGGAATTAAAACAAAATGGGTCACAGAAATTACCCACGTTAACAACAACGATTACTTTGTGGACGAACAACGCTTTGGTCCCTACGCACTATGGCATCACAAACACTTTATTAAAGAAATTGAAGGTGGCGTAGCAATGGAAGATATTATAGATTACAAGGTTCCTTTTGGCTGGTTGGGACAGTTAGTACACCCTATTCTTGTAAAACCGAAACTAGACGAAATCTTCAACTACAGAAAAAAGAAGTTAATCGAACTCTTTGGAGAAATCTAAAACTAAAGTTATGAAAAATATACTCCTAATTGGCGGCTCTTACGGAATTGGCCTGGAAATAGCCAAGCAAATGAGCGAAACATCCCACGTGATCATTGCCTCCAGAACCGAACAAAATATCCCATCCAACATAAAACACATCACTTTTGATGTGTCCAAAGATGATATTTCTAAATTAGAATTACCAGACACTCTCGATGGATTTGTATATTGTCCTGGTAGTATGAATCTGAAACCGTTTAAAATGTTATCGACAGAAGCATTTCAGAAAGACATGGATATTAATTTTATGGCCTTGGTTAAAACAGTGCACGGCATCTTGCCCCAATTGAAAAAGGCCGAACAAGCCAGTTTGGTATTTTTTAGCACCGTAGCGGTTAAGGTAGGAATGCCTTTTCATACCAGCGTGGCTGCTGCAAAAGGTGCTATTGAAGGATTTGCAAAAGCATTAGCAGCAGAATATGCTCCCAGCTTCCGGGTAAATGTTATTGCTCCTTCGTTAACCGATACGCCATTGGCAGGAAAATTATTGAACAATGACGAGAAGAAAGACAAAATGGGAGATCGTCATCCGCTAAAACGTGTGGGTACAGAAACAGATATCGCTAACGCAGCCATCTTTCTACTCTCCGAAAAATCCTCTTGGATGACGGGACAAGTAGTGGGTGTAGACGGTGGCATCTCTACATTAAATAGTAATTAAATGGCTGAAAAAGTAAATATATTTTGGTTTAGACGCGACCTTCGGTTAGATGATAATATAGGTTTTTATAAGTCTCTACAGGGAAAATATCCCGTGGTACCCATCTTTATATTCGATGAAAATATTTTAAATGAACTGCCCGAAGACGATGCCCGGGTAAATTTTATTTTTGATGAACTCCAAAACATGAGAAATGAATTACAAAAAAATGGATCTAGCCTTGCCGTGTATCACGGCACACCAAAAACTATATTTAAAGCACTAATTTCAGAATTCAATATTCAAAATGTGATTACAAATCACGATTATGAACCCTATGCAAAAGATAGAGACTCGGAAATTTCAAAAATTCTGGAACATAAGGAAATTGGGTTTTTTAGTTTTAAAGATCAAGTGATTTTTGAAAAAAACGAAATCGTAAAAGAAGATGGCGACCCCTATGTAGTATATACTCCCTATATGAAAAAGTGGAAAGCTACATTTCGTGAAGACAAACACCTAAAAATTTATGACACCTCACAAGTGATGAACAACCTTGTCCAACACTCAAGATTACCCAATTTAAATATATCGGATATTGGCTTTAAACCTTCAAAAATTAAAGTTCCTAAGCATGACGTTACACCAACTACAATTCAGCAATATGAGAAAACTAGAAATTTTCCAGCTCAGGAAGGAACTTCAAGAGTAGGTCCACACCTTCGGTTTGGAACCGTAAGTGTTCGTAGCATGGTAAAAAAAGCAATTGCCGAAAAAAACGAAGTCTTTTGGCAAGAATTAATCTGGCGTGAGTTCTTTATGCAAATTTTATGGCATTTTCCGGAAACAGTAGACCATGCATTCAGAAAAAAATACGATCGAGTTCCGTGGCGAAAATCAAACGCAGACTTTGAAAAGTGGAAAGAAGGCAAAACAGGATATCCTTTGGTAGATGCAGGAATGCGGCAGTTAAACAAAACAGGCTATATGCACAACCGAGTACGGATGGTAGTGGCAAGTTTTTTATGTAAACATTTACTTATAGATTGGCGTTGGGGTGAGGCATATTTTGCTGAAAAGTTACTGGATTATGAATTATCCAGTAATGTAGGTAATTGGCAATGGGCAGCTGGAAGTGGTGTAGATGCCGCGCCGTATTTCAGGATATTTAATCCCACTACTCAAATAGAAAAGTTTGATAAAAACCAAACCTATATTAAAGAATGGATTCAAGAATTTGAAACCGATGACTATCCAGAAAAAATGGTAGCGCATAAACAAGCAAGAGAACGGGCTTTAGAAACTTATAAAAAAGCTATAAATTAACATTTAATTATAAAATTATTCTTTATTTATGTTTTTTATCGATTATTTGTATATATTTATCGATAATATACGGCTTTGCCCTCAAAATTTAGCCTATGCAGTCTTACGAAAACGAATTCACCAATGGTGAAATCACAGTTACCTACGAACCAAAAAAATGCATTCATGCAGATACGTGTGCCAAAGGACTTTCCGATGTTTTTAGGACAACGGTAATTCCATGGATAGATTTGGAAGCTGCGGCAACCGAAAAAGTGATATCTCAAATTAAAAAATGTCCGTCGGGAGCACTTTCCTTTTGCTACAATTCTAAAAGGGTACTTGTTAAATAAATGGTAATGTATCCATATTTTTGGGAGGTTTAATACAATTTTTCTACTCTTGCGGTGTTATTCAATTCATAACAAACCCAACAAAAACTCTAATGAAAAAAATTATAGTAACAGTTATAGCCGTATTCTTGTGCATTTCCCTAAGCAATGCCCAGGATACTACGCAGGAAAAACTTCCTAATACTATTGAAAACCAATTTGTAGACGTAGTAGATGGTTCCAACAGCTATCAAGAATTTAAGGTGATTAAAAAGACCGAAATAAATAAATTACGCGCCAATATCTTGGACACTATTGGTAAATTTGACGGTAAAATATCTGGATTAAACTCTGAAATAGATAGCCAGAAAAATGAAATTGCTTCCCTTACTCAAAATTTAAATAAAACCGAAGAGGATTTAGCACTGAGCCAGAAAAAAGAAAATGGCATTGAAATTTTAGGGCTTCTTACTCAAAAAGCAACGTATAATACCATTATGTGGTCCATCATTGGAATTCTAATTGTAGCCTTAGCCTTTTTTGTCTACAAGTTTAAAAGTAGTCATTCGGTAACCCGGGAAGCACAATTAAAATTGGCCGAAACCGAAATAGAATTTGAGAAACATCGCCAAATACGTATTGAAGAACAACAAAATTTACGTCGTAAATTACAGGACGAGATTAATAAAAACAGGAAGTTACAAGGATAGTTTCAGTACCAGTTTAAAAGTTTAAGGCACGAATTACACCAAATAAAAAAGCGTTCAACTTCTAAGTTGAACGCTTTTTTTATACTTTACTACTATGGCTAATCAATTCTCGTAATTCTAGCCCCAATAGCTCGCAAACGCTCGTCAATATTTTCGTACCCACGATCTATTTGCTCAATGTTATGTATAATACTCGTTCCTTTTGCTGAAAGTGCAGCAATTAATAGGGAAATTCCAGCTCTAATATCTGGAGATACCATGGTAGTAGCTTTCAATTGCGATTCGAAATTGTGCCCCATTACGGTGGCACGATGTGGATCGCATAAAATAATTCGAGCTCCCATGTCAATTAGCTTATCCACAAAGAACAAACGGCTTTCAAACATTTTTTGGTGTATCAATACATTTCCTTTGGCTTGTGTACATACTACCAACACAATACTTAACAAATCTGGTGTAAAACCAGGCCAAGGTGCATCTGCAACCGTTAGCGTAGAGCCATCTATATAGCCTTGAATTTCGTATCCGTTATCGTGGGCAGGAATAAAAATGTCGTCGCCTTTCTTTTCTAAAGTAATTCCTAATTTTCTGAATGTATCTGGAATTAATCCTAAATTTTTCCAACTTACATCTTTTATAGTAATTTCACTCTTCGTCATCGCAGCCAGACCTATCCAACTCCCAATTTCAATCATATCTGGCAAAATACGGTGATGACAACCTCCTAATCTTTTCACACCTTCAATAGTCAACAAGTTGGAGCCCACACCAGAGATCTTTGCTCCCATGGAGTTCAACATTTTACATAATTGCTGTAAATAAGGTTCACAAGCAGCGTTGTAAATTGTGGTGGTACCTTTCGCAAATACGGCTGCCAGGACAATATTAGCTGTTCCTGTAACCGAAGCTTGGTCTAGCAACATATCGGTACCTGTAAGTCCGTCTGCTGCTTCCACACCGTAAAAACGTTCTTCGCGATTGTACCTGAAAGTAGCACCTAGTTTTATAAATCCTTCAAAGTGAGTATCTAATCTACGTCTTCCTATTTTATCACCTCCTGGTCTAGGAATATATCCTTTTCCAAAACGCCCTAATAAAGGACCTACAATCATGATAGATCCCCGTAGCGAGCTTCCTTCACTTTTAAACAATTCAGATTCTAAATACTCCAGTTTTAAATCGTCTGAAATAAAAGAGAATTTTCCTTTGCCTATTTTCTGAATTTTCACACCCAGATTTCCTAAGATTTCAATCAATTTGTTGACATCCCGAATATCTGGAATATTTTCAATGACTACTTCTTCAGGAGTTGCTAATACGGCACAGAGAATTTGGAGCGCTTCATTTTTGGCTCCCTGCGGACGGATTTCACCTTTTAATTTGTGGCCGCCTTCAATTTGAAAAGTTCCCATAAAATACTAGAGGAGATTAGTAGCGCTTACGGCCACGATTGTTGTTGTTGTTGTTGTTGTTACTTTTGTAATTTTTCTTGTTGCTAGAGTTACTAGTGCTGTTGGTATTAAAGCGTTTCTTGCTCTTTAATAACTTTTGAGCATCGCGTAAATCTTCATCGCTATTTTTCAAGTTAATTTTACCATCAGAAAGTTCGTAGAGATGTTTAAAGATTACATCGTCTTCTACGGTGTCTTTGTTCCAGTTAAGGAAACATTTCTTCATGTGGTTTGCGATGGTTAGTAACAATCCATCTTTTTTATCACCTTCTTCCCAACTTATGGCAACATCTATCATACGCTTAATATTGTTTCCGTAGAAACGATATTTGGGATAGTTTTGCGGATAAGGTAATGGCTCTGGTCGGGCGTATAACTCTTCTGGTGTAGGGATATCGTAGGGTGACTCTACATCCAACTGAAATTTGGAAATGATAAATAATTGATCCCAGATCATATGCTGAAAGTCTGGCACATCACGTAAATGAGGGTTTAAATTCCCCATCACCGCAATAATACTCTTAGCTTGCTTGTTTCTTTTTATGGGGTCTTCTTCGGCAACAGCCTGATCTACCATTTTCTGAATATGGCGACCATATTCAGGTATAATAAGATGCGGGCGCTCCGTATTGTATTCTATAGCTTCTATCAAAATAGTATGTTTAGGAAATGTAATCTAGTTGAAGTGATAATGTCTGCAAAATACTAAAAATTATAGCGATATCACACCTTCTACCTCCGAAACTTGCAAATATTTCTCAATAACAGCATCTGGAGACTCCATGGTTACTTTAATAGATACGCTGGTGTAGGTTCCTTTTGAAGAATCACGGGTTTGTATTTCGGCTCCTGTACGGTCAAAAATAGCTTCAATTTCGGCAATTTTTTCGTTGCTTGCCGGAACAATAAATTTATATAAATAAGGTGCTGGCCACTCCGTATCGCCTTCTAACTGCTCGCGTAAACGGTTGTAAAATTCTTCAGATTTCTTATCGGTACTCATACAATTTCGTTTTTAACAAAGATACGGTTTCTTGTAACAAGTAATTATAGCGGTCTTTGTACTTTTGAATGCTTAAAATTATTGATGGAAACTAATAAAGCGTCAGTGCAACGGTCTCAATTTTTATCGAGATGTATGAGACTCTTTTTTTTCGATATTTGAATACTTCTCAATACAATTTCAATTGAAAGTACTTGAAGTGAAGAAAGATACCTATCGAAAATAAGTTTCATCAAATAAAAAGTTTTTAGTTCATTTTTACTGAAATTTCACATGAATTCTACTGCCACAATACCCAAAAGAATTGCCATTATTGGCGGCCCAGGAACGGGTAAAAGCACCTTAATATCCTCTCTGGAAGCGGATGGCTACGCGTGTATGCGCGAAATTTCCAGAGATATCATTCTGGAAGCTCAAAAAGAAGGAGTTGAACAATTATTTTTAACCAACCCTATCTTATTCAGCCAAAAATTACTGGAAGGTAGATTACAACAATTTCTTGATGCTGAGAGGTATGAAACCAACTATCTATTTTATGACCGCGGTCTGCCAGATGTACCCATCTATATGGATTATCTAGGAACTGAGTATCCAGATTATTTTACTGAAACCTGCCACAAAAACAAATATGAAACTGTATTTTTATTAACACCGTGGGAGCAAATTTATCAGCAAGACAACGAGCGTTACGAGAGTTTTGAAATAGCCACAAAACTTTATACCTATTTAAAAGAAGGCTACGAGAATTTCGGCTACAAAACTATTGAAATACCCATTGGCACGGTTGAAGATCGTAAAAAATTTATTTTAAACACCTTACAAAAAATTACTTGACCGAACCTCTTCAAATACTCGAGAAATACTGGGGATTTACTTCTTTTAGACCGCTACAGGAAGAAATCATCCAATCGGTTATGGACGGACAGGACACGGTGGCACTGTTGCCAACGAGCGGTGGAAAATCTATTTGCTTTCAAGTACCCGCACTTGCCAAAGATGGTATTTGCATCGTGGTTTCTCCCCTGGTCGCGTTAATGGCAGACCAGGTTAATGCCTTAAAAGATAAAGGCATTAAAGCCCTACAGATTTCTGGCGGAATTTCTTACCAGGATTTAGAAGCGTTACTCGATAATGCGAAGTATGGAAACTTTAAATTTTTATACCTCTCGCCCGAACGTTTACAGCAGGAACTGGTACAAAATGCCATCAAACAAATGCCCGTAAACCTTATCGCTGTAGATGAAGCACATTGTATCTCACAATGGGGAAACGACTTTAGGCCTGCGTATAAAAACATCACCATCTTACGGGAAATACACCCTTTGGTTCCTGCTATTGCGCTTACTGCCACAGCTACTCCCAAAGTGCTGGCAGACACTATTAGTGAACTAAAATTAGAGCTTCCTAACATCTTTCAGGCTTCTTTTGCAAGAGAAAACATTAGCTACCAGGTTTTTAAAATTGAAGACAAGCTCTATCGCATTCAGCAATTATTAAAAAACGGTTCTGGCAAATCCATTATCTATGTGCGGAGTAGAAATTCCTGTGTGGAAATTAGCAACCAGCTAAATTCTTTAGGGATTGCGAGTACATTTTATCACGGAGGGATTTCTTCAGAAGGAAAAACGGAACGAATGCATTCCTGGCAACATGGAACCACGCCGAACATAGTTGCCACCAACGCCTTTGGAATGGGAATTGACGAACCAGATGTTCGTTTGGTGGTTCACGTACAATTGCCAGATAGTTTAGAGGCTTATTTTCAGGAAGCCGGTCGCGCAGGAAGGGATGGAAAAATGGCAAAAGCACTTATTTTATGGAGCGATTATGACAAGCAGTTGGTGCATCGCCAATTCGTGGCCTCCTACCCTACTACAAAAGATGTAAAATACATCTATAAAAAGCTGAATAATTATTTTCAGGTTCCTTATGGCGAAGGTGAATTTACATCCTATCCCTTCAATTTTTCCGACTTCTGTAAAACGTATGAGCTTAGCACATTGTTAGCTTTTAACAGCTTACAAATTCTTGACAGACTAGGAGTTTTGCAGCTTTCTAAAAGCTTTGGCAGAAAATCTATCGTTCATTTTGTGGCCTCTTCCAACGTGGTGCTGGAGTATTTTAAGAAGGATATGCTGGCTTCCGTAATTGGAAAAACTATTTTACGATTGTACGGTGGTGTTTTTGAAACGGCTACCAGTATAAATTTACAGTATGTTGCCACCAAATCTGGACAAAACATTACCACCATTATTAAAGTACTCGAACAAATGGAACGAGATGCGTTGCTTACCCTTCAACTTCAGGTAACCGATGCCGTTTTAACATTTAGTATTCCTAGGGAAGATGAAAAAACGATCAATCCGTTAAGCAAAGAAATTGCCCTTCAGAAAGAAAAAAAGGAATCGCAAGTAAAAGCCGTGTTAGATTATATTGACAATGACACCACGTGCAGAAGCCTTCAATTGGTTCGGTATTTTGGGGAAGAAAATGCTACAAAGTGTGGTATTTGTTCCGTTTGCAAATCTGAATTTCAGAAAATTTCAGCAGAAGAAAGAAAATTACTTTCAGAAAAAATATTGTTGCTTTTGGAAGAAACACCACAAAGCTCGCGCGAACTTTCAGAAAAACTTACTTTTGCAGAAACCGAAATCGTCGCTACACTTCGCCTTTTATTGGATAGTAAAAAAGTAAGTTTGGGAGTTCGGAACAGGTATCATTTAAAATAAAACGTACGGTGTCTGGTTGAGCGCAGTCGAAACCTTCATTAATACATACCAATTATAAATAGTTCTCGGCTGCGCTCGAACGGACCCTCGATAAAAACGAAATGAAAGACTTAAAAATTGTATTTATGGGCACGCCAGACTTTGCGGTGGGTGTGTTGCAGCATCTGGTTGAAAACGATAAAAATATAGTAGCCGTTATTACGGCGCCAGACAGACCTGCGGGTCGTGGACGAAAGCTACAAGCTTCGGCCGTTAAACAGTATGCCGAAAGTAAACAAATACCAGTTTTACAACCTACCAATCTTAAGAATGAAGATTTTTTAACCGAGTTACAATCGTTTGATGCCAATCTTCAAATTGTGGTCGCTTTTAGAATGTTGCCAAAAGTAGTATGGCAATTGCCAGAATATGGAACTTTTAATCTGCACGCTTCTTTACTTCCCGAATATCGTGGTGCGGCACCTATAAACTGGGCACTTATAAATGGGGAGAAAAAAACAGGGGTAACTACTTTTTTTATAGATGAAAAAATTGACACAGGAGAAATCATCTTTAAAGAAGAAGTTACCATTGCCCAAAGAGAAACCGTAGGAACGCTTCACGATAGGTTAATGGACTTAGGAAGCCAACTTGTTGTAAAGACGGTAAACGCGATTGCAGATGAAACCATAGCCACCACCCCGCAACCCAAAACCGAAACATTTACAGAAGCGCCAAAACTAACACCCGAGAATACAAAAATTGATTGGTCGAAATCTGTAGCGCAAATTGATGCTTTGGTTCGTGGCCTTTCCCCCTATCCTGTTGCTTGGTGCTATGTAGAGCAAGAGGACGAACAATTCAAGATAAAACTATATACAACTGAAATTGAACACGTCCAACCCATAGAAAGTATTGGTACGATTATAACTACTAAAAAGACACTAAAAGTTGCGTGTAAAAATGGCTACCTATATATAAAGGAGCTGCAGCTTCCTGGTAAGCGAAAAATGGATTCGGCATCACTTTTAAATGGATTTTCGTTTCAAAATGGGGCAAAGCTCACGTAAGCCCCGCCCTTGCTCAACTTGTTAATTTGAGCTTAAAATAGGGTTTGGTTATCAACAAACCGTCGAAGTTATCAACAAATACGCCAATTTAGCCCGTCATTCCTTGCGTGAATGGATAATCCGTTTAAATTTGTAAAGCAATTTAATAAATGTTTAACCGACAACTTAATTTAATAACTAAACTATGAACAAATCAGATTTAATCGATGGAATGGCAGCAGATGCCGGAATTACAAAAGCAGCAGCAAAAAAAGCATTAGAGTCTTTTTTAGGTAATGTTGAAAAATCACTTAAAAAAGGAAACCGTGTTTCTCTAGTAGGATTCGGATCTTGGTCAGTATCTAGAAGAGCTGCAAGAGACGGAAGAAACCCACAAACAGGGAAAACTATTAAAATTGCTGCTAAAAATGTAGTAAAGTTTAAAGCTGGATCTGACCTATCTAGTGCTGTGAACTAGTTACGAACTGTCGTAATAAAAATTTATCCCGCTCAAAAAGCGGGATTTTTTTTGCATTAAATTTGTTTAGAGTTAAATTTAATTGTTTTTTAACTAATTAATGTTTAGATTTAATTAAATAAACTAACTGAAATGATAAGTTTAAAACCGACAAAAGGCGTTCTTCTCGTAGCAGAACCTTCCATTATTGGCGATGTTTCTTTTAATCGCTCTGTAGTCCTTTTAGCTGAATACAACGATGAAGGATCGGTAGGTTTTATCTTGAACAAACCCCTAGAATATACGCTTAAGGATTTTATTCCCGAAATTAAAAGCGAACTCACAGTATACAATGGTGGGCCCGTAGAACAGGACAATTTATATTTTATTCATAAAATTCCGGATCTGGTTCCTGGCAGTATTGAAATATCCAATGGTATTTATTGGGGTGGCGATTTTGCCGCTATTGCAGATATGCTGAAAAATAATGAGCTAAAAGAAGATCAAATTAGATTCTTTTTGGGCTATTCTGGCTGGGAACATGAACAATTGGAGCAAGAACTAGAATTGAATAGCTGGGTGGTGACGCCCAACGAGTATGAAAATAACATTATTGGAAAATCCTATTTCGATTTTTGGAAGGAAAAAATGATTGAATTTGGTGGTGATTACCTTATTTGGTCCAACGCTCCAGAAAACCCAAACTACAACTAGAATAAGTTTTAACCCAATCTGGCCTTTACATTTAGTTTTTGTAACAGTTCTTTAGCCACAGTATTCCCATATTCTTTTTTACGGTATTTGGTAACGGGTTGTATTCCAATAATTGTATTGGTTATAAAAATTTCGTCTGCTTTCTGTAATTCAAAAGGTGAAACCGATGTTTCTTCAAGTATATAATCCGGTACTTGTCCCAAAATTTTAATAATTTGCTTGCGTAAAATCCCGTTTAAACAGCCATCTGTTGTAGGAGGTGTTTTTATTTTATAGCCGTTTACCAAAAAAATATTTCCATTAAGAGCTTCTACGACTTGTTTCTTTTCATTTAGCAAAAAACAGTTGGCATAGTCATTCTCTTTGGCATAAATGCTTCCCAATACGTTAATAATCCTGTTATTGGATTTTAAGGTAGAAAGTAAACCTGCTGTGACGTAGTGATCTTTAAAAAGTTCTACTTCGTATCTGTCGTCGTTACTGGTATAGAATGGCGTCGCCAGAACTTCGCCCGTAATTATAAAGGAAACATCTTTGGAGGTTGGGGTGTATTTCCCACCTTCGTTGCGCCATACCAATAATTTCACTCTATACGCATGTTTACTTTCTCCAACCGATTGTACTGTTTTTAAAATTTCAGATTCTAAAAATTCCGGGGTAAACGTCATGGGAATTTCCATACGCATAATACGCATAGATGCCATTAACCTAAAGTAATGATCTTCCCAAAAAAGGACTTTTCCAGCAGAAACACGAATAGTTTCAAAAACGGCATCGCCATAATTCAATCCACGATTAGCGAAAGAGATAGTAGTTTCGGTTGCTGAAAGTAAATGTCCGTTGTGATTTATCATAAAAAAGCCGTCCCTTTTGTGGGACGGCGCAAAGATATTATAAATCTTTCCCGATGGAAAGTTGTTTTGAAAAGGTTTAGGTAGATCCTAAGATTTGTTTTAATTCTGAAACCATGTTTTCCCATAGCATTTTACCTTCTTCTACCTCATCATCCTCGGCATAGTCTGTAATCATTAAGGAAACATCTTTGGTAATTTCGTCTACTTCTATACGAAGCTCGAAATAATAATCACTTCCTTCATCGACCATCCAACGGAATTTTATACGCTCATTGGTCTTTTTACCCAGAAGTTTGGCTTTTTCTTCACTGCCATCCCAGATAAAAGTAAAAAACTCACCACGAGAGTTTACGTTATCTGCATACCATTCACTCATTCCTGAAGGTGTAGATATATATTGATATAAAAGTGAGGGAGAAGCCTTAATTGGGAACTCCATTTCGTATTTAACTTTCTCTTCCATAGTGCTTGTTAGTTACCGCCCAATATATAGATTAATTTTAAAACTGAGTGGCTAAAATAAAATTTTTAAGGACAATTTTAAACTCTGTATTTTTCTGAAAGAGATTTAAAGATTAAAAATAAAAAATCCCTTCAGAATTTGAAGGGATTTGTAGCGAGAACGAGACTTGAACTCGTGACCTCCGGGTTATGAATCCGACGCTCTAACCACCTGAGCTACCTCGCCGTTTTTGCGGTGGCAAATATAGAAACAAATATTTCCTGATGCAAAGATAAAATTGGATTATTTAATTTTAGAAAATAACCTATCCATAGAAACAGTCTCTTGCTCTCCACTTTTCATATTTTTAAGGGTGTAACTCCCTTCTTTCATTTCACTTTCACCAGCCAATACTACAAACGGAATGTCCCGCTTATCTGCATAGCCCATTTGTTTGCCCATTTTTGCAGTATCTGGATACAATTCGGCACTTATGCCTGCTTCTCTTAACTTTAAAATAGCCTGCATGGCGTACAGTGCTTCTTTTTCGCCAAAGTTGATAAACAATACTTTGGTCGTTACCGTAACCGTTTCCGGAAACAAATTGAGTTCTTCCAATACTAAATAAATCCTGTCTAGCCCAAAAGAAATCCCAACACCACTCATATCTTTCATCCCAAAGATTCCTGTGAGGTCGTCGTAACGGCCTCCGCCACCAACACTTCCCATATCCACCCCTTGTGGCGCAGCCACCTCAAAAATGGCGCCTGTGTAGTAATTGAGGCCGCGAGCCAGGGTTACGTCTATCTCCAACGTAGCTGCTGAAAGTTGAAGCGTTTCCAAAGCGTTGACAATAAATTCTAATTCTGAAATTCCTTCCTGTCCAATAGCTGAAACTGACAACAGATTCTTTAAGGTCGCTAACTTTTCCGAAGCATTCCCGGCTACCGAAAATAAGGGTTGCAATTTTTTAATTGCACTTTCATCAATGCCTTTTTCCAGCATTTCGGTTTTTACTTTTTCTTCGCCAATTTTGTCAAGTTTGTCTAAAGCAACGGTAAAATCGATGAGTTTATCTTCGGCACCTATCATTTCGGCAATACCACTTAAGATTTTGCGGTTATTCATTTTTATGGTGACACCATCCAATTTCAGTTTGCTGAAAACGGTATCATACAATTGTACCAGCTCTACTTCTTGCCACAAGGACGTACTCCCCACCACATCTGCATCACACTGAAAAAACTCTCTAAAGCGTCCTTTCTGTGGTCTGTCTGCTCTCCATACGGGTTGAATTTGATAGCGTTTAAACGGGAAGGTAATCTCGTTCTGGTGTTGTACTACGTAACGTGCAAAGGGTACGGTAAGATCGTAACGAAGTGCTTTTTCGGAGATTTTCGGAGTTATTTTCCCACTATCTTTTTCAGTATATAAATCGTCTGGAACTTTACTTAAAAAATCCCCACTATTCAATATTTTAAAAATCAATCGATCGCCTTCTTCTCCATACTTACCCATTAGGGTTTCGCTGTTTTCAAAACTTGGGGTTTCTATAGGCTGAAAGCCAAAAGTGTTGAATGCTCCCTTTATCGTGTCCATGATGTAGGTGCGACGGGTTACTTCAACAGGAGAAAAATCGCGGGTGCCTTTTGGGATGCTTGGTTTTTTCAAAATAAGTGGGGTTTGCCCTTCGTCTGCGCTCAGGGTGACAGTTAATTTCTGCAAATATCTTAAAATATGCTGTAACTTGTAACTTTATGGACGGTTAATAGTCTTATTACAAACCTTAGTTACCAACCTATGTTTTCACTCTTCCGAGAAAATATCCGTATTGCTTTAGATAGTATTAAAAGTCAGCTATTACGAACCATTCTTACCATCATCATTATTGGTATTGGTATTTGGGCGCTTGTTGGTATTTTAAGTGCTGTAAAGGCATTGGAAAATACTATTTCCAGCGATTTTGCTTCTATGGGAGCAAATACCTTCAATATTCAGCGGTATGAATTTACGGTAAACAGCAATCGAGGTGGCGAAAAGAAAAAAATTAATCCAATTATTAGTTACGATAATATCAGAGAGTTTGTGGACACCTATCAGTTTCCTTTTTCGCAGACCTCGGTGTCCTTTGTAGGGACCAACGCTGCCGAAGTAAAATTTGAAAGCGAAAAAACAGATCCGGAAGCACAAGTGTATGGCGTGAATGAAAATTATCTTGAAAACACTGGTACCAAAATTGAAAATGGACGGAATTTTACAATTTTTGATATTCAGAATAACGCCAAAGTTTGTATTCTGGGAGCAGATTTTACGAAAGGTCTTTTTAAAAACGACAATCCCATCAATAAAACCATCAGTATTCGTGGGGTGAAATTTAAGGTAATTGGTCTATTGGAATCCAAAGGAAGTACTTTTGGAAACAATCAAGACTTAAAGGTTCTTATCCCCATACAAGTAGCGCGGGGTCTTTATACCGCTCCAAATATTAATTACAACATTAGCATACGGGTAGACGATAAAGAAATGTTGCAGGGCGCGCAGGATGAAGCGATTGTGAAATTCAGAAATGTGCGTGGTCTAAGCCCTATTGAAGAAAACAACTTTGGGCTAGAGCGTAGTGACGACCTTATTAACCGTATTGGAAGCATAACAGGAGCGCTATCGATTGCTGCCTGGATTATTAGCATCATAACCATTTTAGGCTCCTCAATTGCTTTAATGAATATTATGTTGGTTTCTGTAACCGAACGTACCCGAGAGATTGGCGTGCGTAAAGCACTGGGTGCAAAGCGTAAAACTATTTCTACACAATTTTTTATGGAAACGATTGTAATTGGACAGCTAGGAAGTATTTTAGGTATTGTTTTAGGTCTTATTACTGGGTGGCTTTTTGCTTTTTTTACGGGGTTTGCTTTCAGTCTGCCCTGGGGTGCTTTGATTGGCGCTACCATAATTTCCTTTGTCACAGCGGTAATTGCTGGCTCTTATCCGGCATCTAAAGCGGCCAAGCTAGATCCTATTGAGAGTTTGAGGTATGAATAAAGCCACCTTCGTTGGAAATCCCAAAAACAATCAAATAACAAATCCCAAATTTTCTATTTTCTATTTTCAACAACTATCATTGAATTGTATAATTGATGTCTATTTCTTTAAAAAGTTTCTGACCAAAATCCGTATCTTTGCCCTCCAAAATTTTAGGAAATGATTTATAGATTTAGAGCCATTCTAGACACCAAAGAAGACGTTTTTAGAGATATTGAAATTGAAGCTTCCAGCACTATGGAAGACTTCCACAATGCTATTACACAAGCCTTTGGGTTTGCAGGACAGGAAATGGCATCGTTTTATGTGAGTAACGAAATTTGGGAACAAGGCGAAGAAATAGCGTTGTTCGATATGGGCGAAGATGGTGATTCTGTTCGCACTATGAGCGAAACAATCCTTGAAGATACCGTTTGGGCAGATCAGCCAAGGTTATTATATGTGTACGATTTCTTAAGTATGTGGACGTTTATGGTAGAATTGGCCGAAATTACAGACCCAGAACCTGGAATGCCCTATCCTAATTTAATGTTTTCCCACGGTGAAATTCCAGAGCAAGCCCCCGAAAAAGAATTTATTGCCGAAAAAATAGACGGGGAAGGCAATATTGACGACGATGACGACGATTTTGATCTAGACGCAGACGACTACGAGGATCTAGACTTTGACGAGAACTGGAACTAGTTTTAGTTCGCAGTATTTAGTAACAGAGACAGAGACAGAGACAGAGGCAGAGGCAGAGGCAAAATTAAAATAAGCCCAGTCCAAGAACTCCCTATTTTACCAATTCACAAATTAACTAGTTAACAAACCCACCAACTCAACAATGATAAACCTATATAATACACATATTGCATCACTTTCTATTCACCGCGTGGGTAACAAAAGCCGCAATGAAAGCATTTTACTTTCGGCGTCTCCGTATGAAATGGATGATGAATTAACGCCCTTGCTTAAAGAATTTTTCCTGAAACCATTTCGGGATAAGGAAGAAAATTATTTCAACTTTCAGAATGAAACAGATCTTGAATTTCACGAATTATTCAACTTAGTTTCTGAAGCTTTTGCAGATCCAGACACCATTCACGAGCAAAGCAAAAAGATAACTCAGTATTTGTTTGACCAGTCTATGCACCCACATATTAAAAGCGGTGAGGTGTATATTACCTATATGGAAAACCTTCAGTTGGATAATGAAAAGGTAAATGCCATAGGTATTTTTAAATCGGAGTTAAAGCAGGATTTCCTTCAGTTTCGTGAAGGTGAAAGCCAGTTAGACGCTGTACTACAAGAAGGTGTTAGCCTCAATAAACTGGATAAGGGCGCTATTATCTTTGATGTTAAAAAAGAAGAGGGGTATAAAATACTTTCCGTAGATAGTAACCGGTATGATGCGCGGTATTGGCTAGAAAGTTTCTTAGGTGTTGAAGCCTTGGCCGACGATAATTTTTACACAAAAAAGTATTTAAAATTTTGTCAAAACTTTGCTAAAGACGTTGTACTTCCTGCGGAAGACAAAAAACAAGAGGTGTTGTTTATGAACCGTGCAGTGAATCACTTCGCTAAAAACGACAATTTTGAAGAGAGCTCGTTTATGAATGAAGTTCTGGACAATCCAGACCTCATCCCAGAATTCAGACATTACAAAAGTGAAAAAGCTCCAAAATACAATATTGAAGATATTACAACCTTCCCAATTGCCAACACGGCAGTAACGGCCGCACGTAAAAAGATAAAGAACGTTATTAATTTAGACACAAATATTCAGATTAAACTGGATTTTATAAATCCTGAAAGTGCCGAAAAATTCGTAGAAAAAGGCTGGGACGAGGAAAAACAGATGTATTATTATTTGGTGTATTTTAATAAAGAAGAAAAGAGCTAACGTTCTAAAATTTTAAAGCTATAATCACAAAATCCAAATCACAAAAAGTCCTCTTTAGCGGGTTTTGGGGTCTGGATTTTTTTTAGTTTGTAACAAATCTACAACCTGTTCGTCATATTCATAGCTAATCTCCAAAACCCAATCCATTGGAAACAATTCTCACGATAAACAATCTCACCAAAAAGTTTGGTCCCATTACCGCTGTAAACGATCTCTCTTTCAGTATTGAAAAAGGAAACGTCTACGGTATTTTAGGCCCTAACGGAAGTGGAAAATCTACCACCTTAGGCATTGTCTTAAATGTAGTAAACAAAACCAGTGGCGATTATAGCTGGTTTAATGGAACACATTCTACTCACGAAGCCTTAAGAAAAGTAGGTGCCATTATTGAGCGACCTAACTTTTACCCGTATATGACGGCAGCCCAAAATCTGGAACTCGTTTGTAAGATTAAAGGTGTGGATCCTTCAAAAATTGATGAAAAGTTGGAAGTAGTAGAATTACACGAGCGAAAGCACAGTAAATTCAGTACGTTTTCTTTGGGGATGAAACAACGCTTGGCGATTGCTTCGGCATTACTAAACGATCCTGAAATCTTAATTCTTGATGAGCCTACCAATGGCTTAGATCCGCAGGGAATTCATCAAATTAGAGGGATTATCAAGGAAATTGCCAGCAAAGGAACCACTATTTTATTGGCTTCGCACTTACTGGATGAAGTTGAAAAAGTATGTACTCACGTTGTAATCTTACGCAAAGGTGTAAGCCTCTACAGCGGCAGTGTAGAAGGAATGAACGCCAGCCACGGTTTCTTTGTAGTAGGTGCTGCTAACAAACAACAATTGCAAGCAGAATTAGCTAGCAACCCAGCTTTTGGTGCTGTTAAAGAAGAAGGCGAAACACTTATTGCGTATTTGAATGCACCTATGGATGCTTCAGTATTTAACCAGCAAATGCACGCCAAAGGGATTATACTTTCACACTTAGTGAAACGTAAAGAAAGCCTTGAAGAACAATTCCTAGAAATTACCAAAAATCTCAACTAACCGCCATGCTACGATTACTCTCTATAGAATTACAAAAATTAAAATACAACCGTGCTGCCAAGGTAATATCTATTATTTACTTTGTGCTCATCACCTTTATTGCACTCATCGCTTCCATAGAATTTAATATTGGAAGTGTAAATTTCAGAGTGGCAGATCAAGGGATTTTCAACTTTCCTTTTGTCTGGCATTTCAACACTTATATGGCAGCCATCTTAAAGATTTTCTTTGCCATCGTTATTGTTTCCATGATGAGTAACGAATATAGTTACCGAACCTTAAAACAAAATTTAATCGATGGGTTGAGTAAGAGAGAATTTGTATTGTCAAAGTTTCTCACTGTTATTGGTTTTGCCATTGTTTCCACACTATTTGTGTTTATAGTTTCGCTTATTTTAGGGCTTAGTTTTTCAGATTACAAAGAAGTAAGCATCATTTTTAGTGATATGGAATATCTTCTGGCGTACTTCATAAAACTGGTTGGCTTTTTTGCTTTCTGTCTTTTCTTGGGCGTTTGGGTAAAACGCTCCGCCTTTGCTATTGGATTTCTAGTAGTCTGGTGGATTGCTGAAAGTATTATCTACGGTTTACTAAAATGGCAGTTTTTTAAAGGAACAGATATTGCCGAGAACATTTCGCAATTCTTCCCGCTCTCCGCTATGAGTAACCTTATTAAAGAACCTTTTACACGTTTGGGAGGTGTGCAATCTGCCGCAAACCAATTGGGCGAAGAATTTACTAAAAACTATGATGTACAACTAGTACCTGTCATCATTGTTTGTGCCTGGACGTTCCTATTTGTGTATTGGAGTTACGCGCTTTTAAAACGTCGCGACTTATAAATTAGAAGAACCTGTAAGCGCTGCTGTATCGTGAGTACTAAATATTCCTTATATTTAGCTACCAATCACGAGTTATGCAAAAAAGGTGCTTTTTTTTATTTCTTCTACTAGTCTCTATCCTCACCCACGCGCAACAAATAGGGCAATTTGCTCAATACAATGGTCAATATGACTATACCGGGCTTGGAAATACAATGAATCTCGTTGAAAACGGAGATACCGCTTGTATGATTCTTACTGAAAGTAGTGCAGATTTAACACTAGAGCCAGGACAAACAGTAGTAGCCGCCGCGCTGTATTGGGCTGGTTCTGGCGATGGAGATTTTGATGTGGAACTTAACGGAACTCCGGTTACTTCAACACGAGAATTTGGATTTGAGTTTGATAATGGCACTACTGTATACAATTATTTTGCTGCCTATGCCGATGTCACGTCCATAGTAAGTGCTGCCTTAAGTGGTACCTACACCCTTTCAGAGTTAGACTTAACCGAAGCCATTCTACCTTTTTGTAGCGTAAATGGTGGAACAGCAACCAACTTTGGTGGTTGGGCCATGTATGTGATTTACGAAGACCTCACCTTACCACTCAATCAAATTATACTATTCGATGGTCTGGAAGGCGTTTCAGCATCTAATTCCGAAATAAATATTCTTTTAGAAAACTTAAACGTTTTGGATAATGCAGGAGCCAAAATAGGCTTTTTGGCCTGGGAAGGCGATCAAGGAATTGCTGTAAATGAAACACTCTCTATTAATGGAAATGTATTAAGCAATGGAACTTTGAACCCGGCCAATAATCAATTTAATGGTACCAACTCATTCACTGGATCGGATCAGTTGTTTAACATGGATTTGGATTTTTATGCTATTGAAAATAATATAAATCCAGGAGATACCTCCGCTACCATACAAATAACGTCTGGACAGGATTTTGTGATGTTAAATAATATTATTACTGTTCTGAACGTAGAGCTACCAGACGCTACCATAGTAATAGACGATGCGTTTGGGGCAGATGCCTGTGGGGATCGTGATATTACCATAGAATACACAGTGTTTAACATAAATAGTACGGGGGAGCTCCCGGCAAACACGCCCATCTCTTTTTATGCAGATGGCACCCTTGTTGGGCAAACCGCAACACTAGCAACACTACCAATTGATGGTTCGGAAAGTGGCTCTATAGCGCTTACGATTCCACCAGGCATTCCCGCAGATTTTTTGTTGGTAGCTTCGGTTGACGATTCTGGAGGTGGTGTAAGTACCGTAAATGAACTAGACGAAAGTAATAATCTTTTTTCTGTAGATTTTCACTTACAAGTGTTTCCAGATGCTTCAAACCTTCAGGATTTGGAACAATGTGATGTTTTTGGAACCGAATTATTTAATCTGAATGATGCTACCCAAACTGTGACAGATGCAGACACCATTACATTTCATCTCACTGAAAACGATTCGCAAGACAATATAAATCCAATCCTTACTCCTGAAGCATACGAAAACGAAGACAACCCGCAAACCATTTGGGTACGTGCCTCCAATCCAGACTGCTATACAACCAATAGCTTTATAATTGAAGTGATCGTGTGCCCCTTGCCAGATGCTACTATCGCCATTACCAATACCCTTAACGCCTGCCGTTTACGCGACTTACCTGTTATGTACACGGTATTTAATACGTTAGGTACGGCACCGCTTCCAGCAAATACACCTATTGCATTTTATCTTAACGGCATGCTGGTTGCACAAGCCGAAACTGAAAATATAATTCCAGAAGGAGGCAGCGAGCCAGGTGTTTTAATCCTCACCTTAGCCGAAAATGTCCCCAACAACTTTACCTTACTTTTGGTAGTAGACGATGATGGCACAGGGAACGGAGTTGTCTTTGAATTGAATGATACCAATAACGAATTTGAATTGAACGTTATTTTTGGCACCATCCCTCCTATTGGCCCACTACCAGATCTTGAAGCCTGTAACGAAGGTTTTGAAAGGGCCACCTTTAACCTTGTGGAAGAATTAAATGACCTTATCTCCACAAACGCAGGAGATACTATTACCTACTTTCTAACCGAAGAAGACGCCATAGCAAATACCAACCCTATTGAAGATCCAGAGCAATTTGTAAACACTACAGATCCACAAGAGGTCTTTGTACGCTTAGAAAATGACATCTGTTTTACTACGGCTTCCTTTGTGGTACGCACTATAAATTGTGAACCAGAAATCCCACAGGGAATCTCCCCCAATGGCGATGGCCTAAATGATGTGTTTAAAATTGAGGGCTTACTGAATATATATGTAGATTTTAACCTGAAAATATATAGTAGACAAGGAAACCTAATTTATGAGGGCGGTAATGACGATGGCCTTTGGGACGCTATTCCCAACACAGGGCTACTTCAACAAAACAAAGTAGTGCCTGTTGGAACCTATTACTATGTGTTACAGTTGAATAATCCTGAATATCCAGAGGCGTATTTGGGATATGTATATGTGAATTATTAATTTTTTTAAAACCGCTTATCAACTTCATATAGCCGGGAAGATATAATTGACATAAACGGATTGAAATTACCTGAAGATAATTCAGCAACCTGGGAACTATATTTGTAAATTAATAACCTTTCAAATAAATATTAAAATGAAACTAATTATACTAGTGATAACATTTTTAAATGTTGGAATATTATTTGGACAAAAAGAGAATGAATTCTTAGACTACGGTTGTCATAAAGATGCCATGATGTATCAGGCTTGGGAAGCTGTGCAATCTAGTGAATACACTACGTTATTTACAGCAAAAGATAAGGGTTCAGAAAATAAAGCCTATTATCATTCAAAAATCGAAGAATGGAATGCTACGGATCGTAATATCATTACTATAGGAGACTACACATTTAAAATTATTGAAGATAGTAACGATATAAAAAATCCATCAGACCTAAAACTCATAAAAAAACGGTACGAACTAGATACGTATAATATAAACGACGGAACTTTAGTTAGGGTTGTCTATCATTCCAAGTATGATACTTATGACAAAATAGCGTATGTTTGTTTTTATCGGGATAAAGAATTTGGCTCTTGTAATTTCTTCGGGATTGCCGGCCCTTTATTTTTAGAGTATTAACCCACACAAAATAAAGAACTAGAACACTTATTACTAAATGTAATAGAATTAGTATCTGATACTTTCAGGGAAAAATTATTGATTTAGTATATTACGCATATTGAACAACAAAAAAAAATTACCTCCAACAGGCACCTATAACCTATTGCGATTCACCTTCCAAGCAGAAAAAAATCCTAAAATTTAATGAACTCGATTTTAAAAAAAATAATAATTCAAACTACTAAAAAGTTTAAGGATACTAAAATGTCTCCTAAAGGAGATCCTTCTGAATATCAAATTGCAAAAAAATACCGCCAAGTTGTAATTTCCATTAAACGAAATATAAAGAATTTTATCCTTATCGTCATAGGGATTTTTTCGGCTTCCTTTGGTTTTAAGGGTTTTCTATTAACTAATGATTTTATAGATGGTGGAGCCACTGGAATTTCATTATTACTCGCTGCGATTACAGAAGTCCCACTATACCTCCTTATTATTGGAGTAAACCTGCCCTTCGTTATCCTTGGCTATAAAATCATGGGAAAACGATTTGCTATTAAAACAGCCTTAGCCATTATCGGATTGGCACTTTGTGTCGCCATCGTTCCTTTTCCTAATGTTACAGATGATGATTTATTGGTGGCAATTTTCGGTGGTTTTTTTCTTGGAGCTGGGATAGGTCTTTCCATTAGAGGTGGTGCCGTTATAGATGGCACTGAAATTCTCGCTATTTTCTTAAGTCGAAAATTCAGTACAACTATTGGCGACGTTATTATATTAATTAACATCGTTATTTTTTCTTTTGCAGCCTATATGCTTTCAATTGAAATTGCCCTCTACTCTATGATAACCTACATTGCGGCTTCTAAAACTTTGGACTTTATAATTGAAGGTATTGAAGAATATATAGGGGTAACTATTATTTCTTCGCAAAGCAACCGTGTAAAAGAAATGATTATTGATAAATTAGGCCGTGGTGTAACTATTTATAAAGGCCAAGGTGGATATGTAAAAGATGGTGTTTCAAGAGATATGGACATTATTTATACAGTAATTACACGTCTGGAATTAAATAAATTAAATACAGAAATAGAAAAAATTGAGTCCAATGCTTTTATTGTCATGAACAGCATAAAAGATATAAAAGGGGGTATGATAAAAAAGAGACCTTTAAAACATTAACGCACGGTA
Source organism: Rasiella sp. SM2506 (assembly GCF_050859505.1). Lineage (GTDB taxonomy): Bacteria > Bacteroidota > Bacteroidia > Flavobacteriales > Flavobacteriaceae > Marinirhabdus. The sequence goes on from NZ_CP193934.1 coordinate 3,238,244, forward strand.
AACAAAGGGTTCGTATTGGCATAAAAATTAATTGTTCTTTCAGCCCTCTTTATGAACCAACTCCCAAAGCTCTACTTCCTCTTCAGAACGCCAATGCTGGTCTCTCTTTGTGTGTTTTGAGGCATTCTTCACTCTCTTTTTGAAACATCGCTCTAATTGAAACCGCCCACCTTTGGCTAGTTCTGTTTCAATAGGATGGTCTGTTGCTACATTAGCAATTTTTGCCAGGTTGGAGAACAGGAGTACTAGTTTTCCTTCGGGCAATAGGTGTTGCTTCGCTGCTGCGAAGAATTCCGGGAATAAATTTTTATTGTAATAAATAGCTTCATCTATACCATCTAGATTTTGAGCTTGGGGCAGCCAAGGCGGATTAAAAACAATAAGTTCGGTCTGCTGCTTAAATTTCCCAAAGAGTGATGCCACATCCAACGTTATCTTTCGGGAAAGCTTGGTATCTCCCATAAACTCGGTTAAGCCTATTATGGCATTAGGGTTGGTATCTGTACCAAAAACCTTCTGAAACCCATGTTGCACCATTTGAAATGAAAGCATACCACTACCAACCCCAATATCGATAGCGGTCTTTTTTGGGCCTTCATATCGTTTTAACCAATTATCAAAAAGTTCTAAATGATCAAAGCGTGTAGGGAAATAGGTTCCGTAATAGGGATGTACTTTATTTCGTAATACAGGAATAGAAATCCCATTCTCGTACCATTGCCAAGAGCTATTCAAGCCTTGTACCTGAGGGAAGGATAATAAGAAATTAGTGTGTTCTGGATACAGTTTTTTAAGCCAACCAATTTCAGGGGCTTTTTTTACCACCAAAGTATGATCTATAACTTCTAAGAGTATGCGATTAGAGAGTTTACGATATGCCGCACGAAACTCACGTTGTTCCCTAAAAGATTGATTTGGAAACTTTTTTGTAAGATGAACCTTTAAAGATTTAAGAAGTGACAAACCATCACTATAAAACGCTGTGATTAACACTTGCTTATTGGCTTCTAGTGCTTCAATAGTAGGTTTCACATCGGTTGTGCGTGTAAATACTGCCATGGCATTTCCAGGCTTGATAGGCGCTGGCTTGTTTACTTGAATATCTGAAATCATTTTTTTGTTTGCTTTCGCATAAAAAGCAGCACTATTTTTTACTGATTTTTATGCTTTAATGGGTCTCCTTGGAGCTTGAATTGTGGAATTTAAAGGTAGTCTATTTTGCGATGGCACCTTTGGAACAACAGAAGCTATCTAATAAAAAATCGTCGGAATTTTTTAAATCGGGAGTATCAACTAAAGTTTCGACTTCCGTTTATCTTTAGTGTGTCGATGAGCTCCACTTGATAAGCTGATTTATTATTCCAACACATTCAACTTCGCGAATCGCAACAACAACTTCTTTAAACCTCCATTTTCGAAGTCTATTTCGGCTTTGGTGTCTGCTCCTACGCCTTCAATTTTAGTAATTTTTCCCTTGCCAAAACGAACGTGCTCCACGGTTGTACCCACATTGAGATTTGCCTTGGTGGCATCAAAATTTTTATCGGTACTGCTAGTTACAGGTTTTAATCTTCTTAATTTCCTTAGTTGCTCGTCGGTAGGTCCTTTGGGTGGGGCACCTGTTGTTGGTTTCCGTAAACGGAGTTTACTGCGGTCTACCTCATCAAATATATCGGCGTCTATTAAGGGTTTGTACCGATGCTCTGTGATGGGCGTAAGGTATTCTAAAAAGCTTTCGTCTATTTCTTCTATAAATCGGCTGGGTTCTGCGTCTATCAATTTTCCCCAGCGATACCTGCTTTGGGTGTAGGTGAGATAGGCCTGTTTTTCAGCTCTCGTTAAAGCAACATAAAATAAGCGACGTTCTTCCTCCAGCTCGGCTCGTGTACTCATACTCATCCCACTGGGAAAAAGCTCCTCCTCCATTCCCACAATGTATACATACGGAAATTCTAAACCTTTCGCCAGGTGAACGGTCATTAACGCTACACGATCTTCATCGCCTTTGTCGTTGTCCAAATCGGTTGCCAGGGCTACGTCTTCCAGAAATTCAGCTAGTGATCCTGTAGTATCGGCTATTTCTTTTTGCTCTTCCACAAAATCGCGCATTCCGTTAAGCAGCTCTTCAATATTTTCAATACGGGCAATTCCTTCTGGGGTTCCGTCTTTTTTTAGTTCGGTAACCAAGCCTGTTTTTTTACTAACGTGCTCCGCAATTTCAAAAGCATTGTAGGTCTGATTCAAAACCTGGAAGCTTTCAATCATCGTCGTAAAATTCTGAAGTTTGGTCGCAGTTCCCTTGTTTATTTTAAGATCGATCTTACCAAGTGCTTTAATCACTTCAAACATAGAACGCCCATAATGATTGGCGGCTACGGTCAATTTTTCAATAGTGGTCTGCCCTATGCCTCTTGCCGGATAATTAATAACACGTTTTAAGGCTTCTTCATCCTTCGGATTTAAGATTAAGCGCAGATATGAAATCACATCTTTTATCTCTTTCCGCTGGTAAAAACTAAGACCTCCATAAATTCTATACGGAATGTCCTTTTTCCGAAGTGCGTCTTCCATCGCTCTGGATTGCGCATTGGTACGATATAAAATAGCAAAATCGCCGTGTTTTGCCTGCTCGTTCATTTCGGTTTCAAAAATATTACTGGCTACAAAACGCCCTTCGTCACCATCGGTCATCGTTCGGTTTACCTTAATTTTAGCACCTTCATCATTGGCAGTCCAGACAATCTTATCGAGACGGGTTTTGTTCTTTTCAATAATGCTATTGGCAGCACTTACAATATTTTTGGTTGAACGGTAATTCTGCTCCAGGCGGAATACTTTTACATCGTCATAATCTTTCTGAAAGTTTAAGATGTTATTAATGTTGGCTCCGCGGAAGGCATAAATACTCTGCGCATCGTCACCCACCACACAAATATTCTGAAAGCGATCCGAAAGCGCACGAACTATTAAATACTGACTGTGATTGGTATCCTGGTACTCATCTACCAATATATACCGGAAACGGTTTTGATACCTGGCCAATACTTCGGGGAAACGGGTTAAAAGTTCGTTGGTTTTTAGCAACAAATCATCAAAATCCATGGCGCCAGCTTTAAAGCATTTGTCAATATAGCTTTTGTAAATATCGCCCAATCTGGGCATTTTTGCCATGGCATCGGCCTCCTGTAATTCTGGGTTGTTTACATAGGCTTTATGAGTAATCAAGCTGTTTTTATAGCTGGAAATACGGGAATACACCTGCTTGTACTTATAGACGTCTTTGTCCAGGTTCATTTCCTTGATCACAGCACGAATCACACTTTGTGAATCTTGTGTATCATAAATAGTAAAGTTGTTTGGATAGCCTAACTTATCTGCTTCAAACCGAAGAATCTTTGCAAAAACACTGTGAAATGTTCCCATCCACAGGTTTTTGGCTTCTGTACTCCCTACAATCTGGGAAATACGTTTTTTCATCTCACGAGCTGCTTTGTTCGTAAACGTCAATGCCAGGATATTAAAAGGATCTACGCCCTGATCCATTAAGTATGCGATACGAAAGGTAAGCACTCGGGTTTTCCCCGATCCTGCGCCAGCAATTACAATCATCGCGCCATCTTTTTGTAGCACGGGCGCACGCTGGGCGTCATTTAATTGTTCTAAATATTCTTGCAAGTATGCTGAAATTAAAAATGAAATTGAACCCGAAAACGAGGTCAAATATAGAAGCTGAAAAGTACTGAATTTGACAGGAATTCCCTTGTGGAAATTGAAGAAATTATAAACAAGGGTACACCTATGATTGGGTATAGATTTTCGCATTTACTAATTAAAAACAAAGCTATCAAACCTATAAATATCTGAAAATAAGCAAGTAAGAATAAATAAAAAATTACATTTATCGCCAACTTTGCTTTTAACAGCAACTAACCAAAACAATTATGAAATATTTTTTTACAATACTAGTATTATTTTCTTTTCTAACAATGTTTTCTTCGTGTAACAAAGACGACGATTCATCCCAAGAACCTGAAGCAGTAGTCTGCGAAATGTGGTTTGAAGGGGATCCCTGCGAAGCTATGATTACAAAATTTATTGGAGATTATGAGGGAGGAGCAGGTTTTTGCGGTACAGATTACGAATATACCGTTATAGCCACTCCAAATGTTGTTAACGGAATAGCCATAGGGATTGCCAATCCTGGCCAGCCAGAAACGTATTTCTTTAATGCTGTACTAAAGAGTTCTACAGAATTTGATATTCCTCTACAAGAAGTGGAGGCTAATGGACAAACAAGTATGTTATCTGGTGACGGAAACTTAAACGGCACTACGTTATCCTATCATTTAATTGTAGTAGGGGCTGGAGAATGTGATCACGTAGCTACCAAAATTAATTAATTTTTACAATCACCTGAATTTCAACATAAATTAAATAAACGAACCAAATGATTTTAAAACTGTCAAAATTTAGCATCGCACTTCTTGTGCTTTTCACCTGCACGATTACGTTCATTAGCTGCGAAAAAGACGATTCCACAGACGATATGGGTATAGACGACCCTGGTGATGACCCCAACGCAACTACGGGCAGATTTTCAGATAACATATCTTGTTCCATTATTGCAACGCCCTCTTCTCTGGGATTAAACACTACTTACACTAAATACATTAACTGTACTGGAATTCCAGTTATAGGTTCTGCTAATGTTCCTGACGAAGCATTACAAATTGCCAGTGAAACAACAGAATTTATGCTTACAGGGATCGGTTCCGTTCGTAGTAAACTAATTTCTGGTGGAGCCTATATTATTTTATTTGAAGAGGGGCTCACTCTTAATGACGTGGCAGAAAGCGGTGGGAATCAGCAAGCAACGGCAGGTGGAGTCTATCTATTTAATCCGGGCAACGGATTAAACTTTCTTATTTCTCCAGCAGTCAATCTGTTATGTGATGCAAGCAGCGGACAAGCTGAAGGTAATATCTTTGTTCACGAATTAGCGCATATGATAGATATTGGAGGAATCCGAGAATTAGATGCTTCCTTTGTTGGCACGCTATCTACAACCTTTACCAATGCACGGGCAGCTGGAAAATGGAACAATACGTATGCTGCTACCAACAAAGAAGAATATTTTGCAGAGATGGTTACTATCTGGTATGGATCTAATTGGATAGGTCGTGAGGGAGGCGATGGATTTCGAAATGAAATTGGTACAAGGGCACAATTACAAAACTACGATGCGGGTGCTTATAATTTACTCAACAATCGTATTACTAGTTTAACCAATGTACCTGGGTGCAGAGAACCTGTAATTGATGGTGCTACAGCAAATTGCCCGAATACAGTAACAGATATTGACGGCAATGTGTATGAGGTTGTAAATATAGGTCCCATGTGCTGGATGAAGGAAAACCTGCGGACAACACGCTATAAAAACGGTGATCCCATTGCCCATATTCAAGGAGAGCAAGAGTGGGCTACAACGGCACAAGGAGCCTGGAGTAATTATGACAATGATCCAAATTTAGATACGTTTGGAAAATTGTACAATGGGATAGCCGCTACAAATCCTGCTGGCTTATGTCCTGACGGCTGGCGTGTTCCCACCATTCAAGAACTTAATGACGTTATTCAATATGCTGGTGGCAATTATGCTTCGGCAGCATTAAAAGATGTCACTACTTGGACACCAGCTGGAACGAACAGTAGTGGTTTTACTGCCTTACCTGCGGGCTGGCGACACGAAACTGGGTTTTTCTCTGGTATGGGAAATAGTACTTTCTTCCTATCACAAACCATAGCTAGTTCTCAACAACGCTATGTGAAAAGCATATTCGATAATGAGGATGTTATATTTGGTGTTGAGGTGGAGCCTACTTATGGATCTTCCTGTCGCTGTATTAAAAATGAATAGTATTCTTAAACAATTAATTTAAACATAATTTCTAAGTAGCAGCTAGATTAAAGAGTCATCAATAAAATGATGGCTCTTTTTTTATAGTTTGCAATTCTTGAATAAGGGCTGCATTTTCATTTCTACTTTACTGAAATTTGAATACCTTTAGCCAACTTATAGTCGGCAGTTGCGAATTGCAGTTGCCATTAAAAATGCTACAATGAAATTTATTCCATACTGCTTACTGCTACTGCTTACTGCAAACTTACATGCCCAAATGGATAAAAAAATCCTAAAAGACATTGAAAATATTGAATCTCAGGTAATAGACTGGCGGCATTATTTCCACGAAAATCCAGAACTATCCAACCGCGAATTCAATACCGCAAAAAAAATTGAAGAACATCTGAAGTCTCTTGGGATGGAAGTACAAACAGGGATTGCAAAAACGGGCGTTGTAGGAATTTTAAAAGGAAATAAACCTGGTAAAGTAGTTGCTCTCCGAGCCGATATTGATGCGCTACCCGTAACCGAACGCAACGATCTTACTTTCAAGAGCACTAAAACTGACACTTTTTTAGGCACCGAAACCGGGGTAATGCACGCTTGTGGTCATGATACCCACATCGCTATTTTAATGGGCGTTGCCGAAGTGCTTTCAAAAAACAAAGACAAGATAAACGGAACGATAAAATTTATCTTCCAACCAGCCGAAGAAGGCCCACCACCAGGTGAAGAAGGCGGCGCCAAACTTATGGTGAAAGAAGGCGTGCTGGAAAACCCAAAAGTAGAAGCTATCTTTGGCTTGCACATTAATTCTGGAACTCCTGTAGGAACTATTAAATATAAATCTGGTGGGATTATGGCAGCTGTGGAACGTTTTGTAGTGACCGTAAAAGGGAAACAAACGCACGGATCAGCTCCCTGGACGGGAGTAGATCCCATTTTAATTTCAGCAAAAATTATCGATGGATTTCAAACCATTATTAGTAGAGAATCACCTTTGGTGCAAGAAGCTGCAGTGATTACCGTTGGAAAAATTAGCAGTGGTCTGCGTTTTAATATTATTCCTGAAAGCGCAGAAATGATTGGTACCGTAAGAACCCTGGACCCGCAAATGCGCGAACTCATTATACGTAGAATGACCGAAATGGCACGCGATATTGCCAAGGCTTATGGCGGAGAAGCAACCATAGATTGGCAGAATAATGCTGCAGTTACCTATAACGATCCTGAACTTACCGCACAAATGTTACCTACGCTTCAAAAAATAGCGGGAAACAACAATGTGCAAGTAATGAAAGCTTCGACAGGTGGAGAAGATTTTAGTTTCTTTCAAGAAAAGGTACCTGGATTTTACTTCTTTGTAGGCGGAATGACCCCAGGAAACTCCGAAGCTTTCCCGCACCACACACCCGATTTTAAGATTGATGACGCAGGAATGTTATTAGGTGTAAAAACAATGACGCAGGTTGCAATAGATTATTTGAATGGAAAGTAATACCCTTCCGAGTTTTAGCGGTTTTGGCGTATACATTATATCATTAATAATTTCGCTAAAACCCACCTACCTTTACCCGCAGGTTAAAATTCTCCTTTTATTATAAAATTTTGAGCTGCTAAGGGAAGAAGCATTTGGGATTTGAAATTTAATTTTTGGATTATACTTTATGGATAACATATTAGAATTTTTAGGAAACATTCCTTGGTGGGGATGGGTTCTTATTGTATTGGTACTTGTTGCACTGTATGATGTGCTTCAGAAAAAACATGTGATATTACACAACTTCCCTATTGTGGGGCACTTTAGGTATTTATTAGAAAAAATTGGCCCCGAATTACGGCAATATATCGTTGCCAATAACAGGGAGGAACTTCCTTTTAACCGTATAGAAAGAGGTTGGATATACGCTTCAGCAAAAAACGAAAATAACTACGAAGGTTTTGGAACGGATCGAGATATTTACGAACCTAATTATATTTTTATAAAAAATGCGTTGATGCCCTTTAGGATTACTACGGGCCATCCTAGCGCAAAGGACCCTTATTTTGTAGCGTGTGCTAAAGTAATGGGAGCGCATAGTAAACGCCGCAGGCCGTATAGACCTGCCTCTGTTATTAATGTTTCAGCAATGAGTTTTGGATCGTTATCTGCACGGGCTGTGGAATCACTCAATCGAGGGTGTCATTTGGCGCACGCCTATCACAATACAGGAGAAGGCGGATTGTCACCCTATCATAAAACAGGAGCCGATGTGGTTTTTCATTTTGGAACGGGTTATTTTGGTGTCCGGGACGACGATGGTAATTTTTCAATGGAAAAGTTGAAGAAATTAGTGGAAGAAAATCCACAAGTGAGAGCGATTGAAGTAAAACTATCTCAGGGTGCCAAGCCAGGAAAAGGAGGCGTATTACCAGGTTCTAAAATCACCCAGGAAATTGCCGATATTAGACACGTGCCTGTTGGGAAAGATGTCTTATCGCCGCCCTCCCACTCTGCTTTTACCAATGTAGAAGAAATGGTTGCCTTTATTGAAGCTATTGCCGAAAATACCGGACTACCCGTTGGTATTAAGGCCGCCATAGGAAAGCTGGATGATTGGGAAAAATTGGCGAAACTCATGGAAGAAACAGGCAAAGGACCAGATTTTGTTACTATTGATGGTGGTGAAGGTGGTACTGGTGCTGCGCCTCCTAGTTTTGCAGACCATATGGCCTTGCCATGGCTTTACGGTTTTTCTGAAGTCTATAAAATCTTTAAAAACCATCATCTTTGTGAACGTACTGTATTTATAGGTAGTGGTAAACTGGGCTTCCCAGCTAAGGCTGTAATGGCTTTTGCTATGGGTGTAGACTGTATTAACGTAGCCAGAGAAGCAATGATGTCTGTTGGGTGTATTCAAGCGCAGATTTGCCATACCAATCACTGCCCAAGTGGTGTGGCCACACAAAGTAAATGGAGACAAAGAGGTATTAATATTGACGACAAAGCAACCAGAGCCCATTTTTATTTTAAAAACTTTAGGAAAGAATTTCTTGAAATGACCCACGCTTCAGGCTATGAACATCCTTCACAATATACCATGGACGATGTAGAACTAACCGTTGGGGATCAAAACCTTATAAAAGAACTCGCAAGAGTATTTACCTATCATAAAATTGCAGTACCCTTTACTGGGATAAAAGACATGCAAAAATGCCCCTATTTAGGGGGTGGTTATAAAATAAAAGAAGAAAAGAAAGCCGTTAAAAAGGCCAAAAAAGAAGAAGAAGTACGGTGGTAAATTTGTGGCATCGTTGCAAAGCGATTATGTTTGTATAAAAATAGTAGTAATGGAAGAAATGTCTCAAGTGTTACAATATGTTGCCTACTTATTACCCGCCATTGTGGTAGGGATAGTATCCTATTTCTTTTTTAGAGGACATACCAAAAATGAAGAAGGACGACGCAGGTATTTAATTCAGAAAGAAGCGCAGAATAAGATATTACCCACTCGGCTTCAGTCTTATGAACGGCTCACACTATTGCTAGAACGCATAGATCCTAACAATTTATTAATACGCATAAAACCCTTTGCAGATGACGTTGAAAAATATGAAAAATTACTCATAGACAACATTGAAAAAGAATTTGAGCACAATGTAACACAACAAATTTATGTGTCTCCAGAATGTTGGAATCTAATTAGCGCAGCAAAAAATGCTACCATTCATCTTATAAGACAAGGTGCCATGCACGAAAAAGAAAATGGTGCAGATTCGTTACGAGAATACCTATTACGCCATTTTATGGAAGAAATTACCCCGTCACAAAAAGCTATGGCATACGTAAAAAAAGAAGTTGCCGAATTATTCTAGGGTTTAAACAAACCATTCCTTATCGCAAAAAGAACGAGACCTATTCGGTTTCTAATTTCTAATTTATCGTAGATGGAGTCGCGATAGCCCTCGACTGTTTTAGGACTTAGAAACATTTTATCTGCAATTTCTTTATAGGTCATTTCGGTACAAGCATATTGCAAAAATTCTTTCTCTCTTTCTTTTAGACAAATTTCATCTGCTTGCTTGTGCAAGGAACTCACTAGCAATTTACTTACCGTATTGGTATGATAATAGCCTTTCTCAATTACCTGGAGTAACGCTTCTTTTAAAATAGAGCGCTTGGTGTCTTTCATAAGATAGCCCTTTGCTCCTGCTCGTAACATTTTTAAAATGGTATCCTCATTTTCTTCTACAGACAGCGCCAAAACCTTGACTTGAGGGTATTCTTTTGATAAAATTCCGGTGGTTTCTATGCCGTTTAATACCGGCATATTTATGTCCATAAGCACTATATCGGGGATGTTGGCTGGGTTTTTAAGTTTATTTAAAAGTTCCTGTCCATTTTTACACAGGTAACGCACTTCAAATTCATCAAAATCCTTCACCAATCCTCCAATGGCTTGCAGCAATAACGTGTGGTCGTCTACTACAACAATTGAATGTTTCATAATTTTAGTTATTAGGTTGTTTTATACTAAATTTTATAATCAAATACTCGTAAACTGCTTAATGCTGATGGAATTTTAAAGTTTACGTATACAACAATCGCAGGGCAGTCCCTTCATTTGGCATAGAAGAAATTTTAAAATCTGCGCCAATTACCTTTGCCCTATTGGTCATATTTTTTATTCCTATTCCAGAATAATCTATTTCGTCCTGAAAACCGATACCATTGTCCTGGGCATTAATTAGCAATTCATTTTCGGTATAGGTTAACGATACGTCCAACGTGGTGGCTTTTGAATGTTTGATGGTATTGGAAAAGAACTCTTGTAAGATCCTAAATACAATGATTTCTTTATCCGAACCTATTGAAAAAGAAGACCCTATTATATGATAGGTAGCTTTAATAAAATCCATCCTGTTAAAACGCTCCATTTCAAGTCGTACTGCTTCAGGAAGACTTAAGTTTTTTATTGCTTCCGGGTTAATAAGTTTTGATAGCATTCGTATTTCACTTATAGCCTTTCCTATCGTTTTAGAAGCTTCATCTATAGTTTCAGGCTTTTCCTTTGTGAGTTGTACTTGTATTTTTGCCAGCGTCATGAGTTGCCCAATGTTGTCATGTAGCTCCCAACTTATATTTCGCAAGGTTTCTTCACGAATCTCTATTTGGATCTCAGAAAGTTCTCTTTCATACGCTTCCTTTGTAATTTGTTGCTCCAACAAAAACTTGTTTTTACGGCGTACAAAAACGGTAATTAACGTAATAATTATAGCTACGAGAACCAATAATATTACTACCGATATGAGTGCAACTATTTCTTCTCTCTGGTCCATAAAAATCCTGTAATAAAACAAGTGTTCATAATAATTACTAAAAGCAAATGAACCGTTATTAGTATCATAAATGGATTCTCTGCATCACTATCAAAAAAATGTCTTGTGACTTTAATTGGAATATAGCCTACGTAAAACAATAATAAGCCAATACTTACCCAAAACAAAAGATCCCTTTTAACGATTAAGATTTGTGGCGTGAATAAAATTTCAATGAAATATAAAATAATACAAAATATTAAAACGCAAGCTCCAACAATATAGGCCAGCAGTTGTGGGTCATATAAAAATGATTCATAAAATAGATTTATAATACTAGCCAACACAAAACATACAGAGGCAAATGCAATATATTTTTTATACTGTTTTCTTTGTGCGTTTTTATAAAAAACGAAATAGAAGTACAGAAAAAATATCATATTATATAAATTATATTGCACTACATTGGTGTAAAATTTTTCGTGTATATACTCTGCAAACACTTCATTCAAAAACACATACAACAGCAACCAAGGAAAAAAACGAAGATAGGTATGGCTGTACTTTTTGTAAAATATAAAAGCAAGAAATACGGCGATTCCATAGGAAGAAAAAACACCGTATTCAAGAATTGTATGTTGTATTGAATTGTCCAAAGTACCGTATTATCTAGTCATCAAAATCGGTTTCCTGATCTGGTGGTGGTGGCCTAAGGTTTATTTCGTTTAAAATTAAACTAACATCACTACCAATTTGAACCGGACTTGCTATTCCTGTAACTGGGTTTATAAAAAGCAATTGCGGTTTCATACTCCCCACATAGTTTCCTTTTTGCAAGGCTCCTATCTGCTTAGGAGTATCCGTTCCTTCATTTTGGTCTTGAATAGGGATAGGCTGCTCTTGTAACCAATCTTTAACCGATACAATGGTTCTACCTCCATCGTCTGTTGTACGAGTTATAAATCCTTGTTGTTTTCCATCAATTTCGGTAGTGGGTACTAAAATAAAAGAATTTTGACGTGGATATTTCACCGGGGTACCGTTATCGAACGAAGCTGCATCTGGATAATTCGTAAAATAAAATCGAAGCCCTCCAATTTTCACCTTCGCTAAGGCAGCTTCAGACTCAATAAAAGCCATGTAGTTTTTTACAGTCTCATAATCATACTCCCCATAACGCGTGGGATGGAATTCCTGAGTACTATCTACTTTTTCTTCAAAACTTTTAATGATAGGTACCCGCCTATCGCTGTAGGAATCAAACATTTGCTTTGCCTGCGCTACCGGTATTATTTGAGCTGGTGGTTGGGTAGCAGGAGGTTTAGGGTCTATGTGCTCTTCACAGGCTATTACCAGGGAAAACAGGGCTACTAGCCAAGCACTTCGTACTACAAATTTTACAAATTTTTTCATAAGTTCAATGTATTAGTTTCCATAAAGTTACAGTAAATATGTTTACAAACTGAAGGAAAGAAATACCTTGAAAAAACAATACACTTGATTTACAAGTAATTAAGGGGCTATACACATTAAAATTGGAGTAAATCACCCCAGGAAAAAAGGGTTTTTCCCCCCACTGAAAAGATCATTCTGTAGCCTCTTCTATTTTAATTTCATTTAATTGCTTGTTTTTCATCTGGGCATATTTGAAGCCTTGTTCCCACCAAAGAGACATATCCTTCTTGTTAAAGACCAAAGAGTTGGTGGTAAGCACCGTGGGTGTGTAGTAGAGATTTATAATCGCATTTTTATTAGCAGCTACAAATTTCCCAATCCGGATATTCTGTTTTTCTACCCTATCCAACATATACCCATGGATTGAGGTTAAAAGTGAAAAAACATTTCGTACGGGTAATCTGTTATAATAGGTTACATCGGTTTCTAAAATAATAACATCCACTTCGGTAGCACCCCTATTTAGGGCTTCTTCAATGGGGACCATACTTCCAAAACCGCCATCTGCATATTCGCAACCTTCTTTTTTTACCAAACTCATAAAAGGCACATAGTTGCAGGAAATCCAGATCCAATCCAGGAAATCTTTATAGTTGAAGTCGTTTATAGATTTGTATTCAACCTGATTTAAGGATAGATTGGACACTGTGACCACAATTTCTTTAGGACCTTGTTTTAGCTGGTTAAATTCTTCTTCGGTAAGGGTTTTTTCAATAAGCTTGCGGAGGTTATGGCTTTCGCCGAAGGTTTTACTGCCCTTCATAAAATTTTTCAGCACATTAAAGTGGTTAATGGCGATCTCTTTTCCGCCGTATTTGGTCTTTTTTATCACAAAAGGACAAGCGCTAAAAATACTCTCTTGATTCACCGAAGTATATACTTCTTTTATTTTTTCAACCTTATGCAGCGCTAAGTGAGAAATTAATAAACTACCTGTGCTGGTACCCACAAAAAGATCGTACTCCTGGCGAAGATCTTCCAACAGGTATTGCGCCACGCCCCCTGCAAAAGCGCCTTTACTGCCTCCTCCCGAAATTACTAATGCTTTCATGGTTTGTAGTTTATAGTTTATTAAGAAAGGGTTCGCTGTATCAAGCGCTCCGCTATGGTTAACCCTTCCGGTTCCCTTCGGCGAACCACCTTCCTTTTCTTGGGAAGGAGCCCTTGTGCTGTTTTATTTAGAAACTTGGTTCTTGGTTCTTGGTTCTTCAAAGTTAAAAAAACTTAGTAAGCCCTCCCTTCCAACGCATTAGGTGTCGGCAAAGATTCGTGTAAGATACGCTTCTTCTTTAGCTGAAAAAGATTTCAATCGTTTTTGTACCGGCTTCTTTACATCAGGTTTCTTTAAAACTTCATCCAACAAGGCTCTGGAAGCACTTCTGAAACGCCAGTTATGATGTACTGAAGCATTTATTAGATTATCAACAACCATTTCATTGTAATAGCCTAATTGATTGATATACTGAAAAGCTTTCTGTCTAATCTCGAAACTATAGTCGGGAGAAGTGTAGTTTCTTAACTCTTCTTTAAAGTTTTCTTTTTCCGAAACTCTATATTCTGAAGACACTATAGCCAATGCCAACCATACTAACCGAATGTTTTTATCCTGAAATCCTAGCACCCCATCCATTTTGTTGAGATAGGTTGCAATATCTTCTGGAAAATTAAGGCATACTAAATAGAGCGCAGCTTCCTGGGTGATGTAACTGTCGTCCTCCAATAAGCTTTCAAATTCAGACTTTAAACTCATTGGAATTTCTGTAGCGGATAAAGCGATGGCCTGCCGCACAAAGAGGTTATTACTTTCAAAACCCTTTCGGTACAAAGCAATGGATTGCTCCAAGGGCTCTCCTGCCAATTGCGAAATTGCTTCCTGCCCTATATAGTCGTCTGGAAAGGTAAGTGCCGTGGTTAATGGAATTTTCTTCTCTGCTAACGGAATACCAGCCAACCTAGCCACTTCAAAATAGGTATTGATGAACTGCGATTTCAGCAACGAATTAAAGGCTTGCTCAGCTTTAAAAGCGGTTTGTTGCAACCAGTCTTTTTCCCAGGCAGCTATATCGGTTCCTGTAACTGCCTTTACCTGGTTCACAAAATCTTCTGTTGACACGTTTTTAAACTTATATTTTTTTAAATAGGAAGCCACTGCATTTTTAAACGCTTCCTCACCTATTTGTTCTTTCAAGAGATGCAAAGCCCAGGCGCCTTTTTCGTAAAAAATTAAGGAGCTTGCCTTGGGGTCTAACAAAGATTGTCCTTTGCCTTCATCGCTTAACGCCTTCAATTGCTCTGCGCTTTGGTAAAGCTTCCAGTAATAATAGTCGTCGCCAAAAATTTCGCGTTCTGCTAACAACGCAAAATACGTAGCGAAGCCTTCCTGCAGCCAATGATGCGTTCCAGAAGTTTCGGTTACCAGATTTCCAAACCATTGATGCGCGAGCTCGTGTGCGTTTACGTTTATATAATTTCGATCGTTAAAACCTATGTCGTCCACAACAAAAGCTTCAGAAAATAAGGTGCAGGTGGTGTTTTCCATGCCTGCGTATAAAAAATCGCGGACGGGCACTTGTTTATAATTCTGCCACGGATACGGCACGCCGATTTCAGCTTCTAAAAAATCGAAAATCTCTTTGGTATGGCGGTAGGTAGGTTCAAAATTTGCGGTGTCTTTGGTGGAGAGGTACAATTCAATTGGGATACCGCTTTTAGAGGTAAGTTCTTTTTTCTGAAAATCGCCGATGGCAAAGGCTACTAAGTAACTGGACATGGGTTTTTGCATGTCGAATGAAAAACGAGTAGCATCGCCTAAACTCTCGCTATTTTTTAATACTCCATTTGCAATAACCCGTCTACCGTTTGGAGCTATAATGGTTAAATCGAACTCAATCTTATCGTTCATATCATCAATACTTGGCAGCCAGTGAGAGGTGTACTTGCCCTGCCCTTGCGTCCAGATTTGATCTCCTGTGAAGTAGAGGGTTTGTTTGGGAATAGCTTCGTATTTGAAGGAAGCGGTATACGTGTTTCCTTTTTGAAATTTTGCCGTAAACCATATTTTGTCATCTGTAACTGAAACGTTCCCCGTTTTAAAATCTATTTCAGAAAGTTTCATTTTAATCGCGTCCAGAGAAACGCTATCTGTGTCTTTTTTTACTAAAAAAGCAACTCGAACATTTCCATTAACCATTTCCGAAGTAATATCAGGCTCGACCAATGCTGAAATCTTAGTGAAATCGACCACATCGGTTTGTTGGGAATAGGCGAACGTAGAAAGTAGAAAAACGAAAATAGAAAAAAACTTCATGGGGGTGTATTATTATTTTTCAGTAGCACAGATGCACTGTAGCACTTGAATATCGAGCAGATCTTTGTTCCAATTTTCAATCACGTGGTAATTTCAGTATAAAATTTTTAGAAGGCTTTTCTGGTTGCTCATTTGGCAATTGTTGGTGCCAGCGAATCATATCAAAAAAAGCATAAAAGCGTTCCCTAGGAGTTAACGCCAAAAACGCCGCTTCTTGTGCCTTATTGCTTTCTTCTTCTGTTCTGAAGGAAATTTCCATACGTAAAGATAGTAATTCTGAAATCGAAAAAATGAAATCGAAAAAAATCTAACACTTTTAGCTCCTTCCCCCAGCGGCTAAAGATATCCAACAAATCTGGAGATGTTTGTTACGCGATTCGGGGGAAGAGCCTGCCCCGTATGTATTGCGGGGTGGATTTCAGCCTAACAATGTAAATTTTATTACAAAACTAATATTGCTGAAATTCGGAAGGGGGACTTTTGAAACCGAAATCAAATTCTTACTTGATAACCTATCTTAATTCTTTAGATTATTTTAATTTTAGCCTCAGCGATGTATGTGATTTCTCCTGCGTCGAAATGACTATTACTAATGAAACCCAATTTCCTGCAAACTCCTATAGATTACCTCAAAGGTGTTGGCCCTAACCGTGCCGATTTGCTTAAAAAAGAGCTGGGAATTCATACGTTTCAGGATCTGCTCAATCTCTATCCCAACCGCTATCTGGACCGTACGCAGTACTATAAAGTTGGGCAATTGCAACAGTCGAATGCTGAAGTACAGGTAGTTGGTAAAATCACACACCTTAAAACTGTGGAGCAAAAACGCGGGAAGCGCCTTGTGGCAAGCTTTCGGGATGAAACGGGTGTGATGGAGCTGGTGTGGTTTCGTGGGCATAAATGGATTCGGGAAAACTTAAAGCTGAATACACCGTATGTTATTTTCGGAAAAACCAATTGGTTTAACGGTACCTTTTCTATGCCACATCCCGAAATGGAGCTACTCACAGAACACGAAAAAAGTCTGCGTTCTGCCATGCAACCCATATATCCTTCTACCGAAAAGCTGGGAAATAGCGGCATTACAAACAAGGTAATTAATACCTTGATGCAACAATTATTTACGGAAACAAAAAATGCTTTTGCTGAAAGTATAGCTGCACCAATTTTGCAAGCGCTTAAGTTGCTTCCCAAAAATGAAGCCTTGTTCAACATTCATTTTCCACAAAGTGCCGAACTATTAGCGAGGGCTCAATACCGGTTAAAATTTGAAGAACTTTTCTATATTCAGCTACAATTACTGCGGAAGAATATGCTCCATAAAGCCAAAATTAAAGGCCATCCTTTTAACGTGGTGGGCAACAATTTTAATAGCTTTTTTAAAGAGCATTTACCCTTCAATTTAACCGAAGCACAGAAGCGCGTTTTAAAAGAAATTAGAGCAGATCTAGGCAGCAATGCACAAATGAACCGCTTGTTGCAGGGAGATGTAGGTTCGGGGAAGACCATTGTAGCATTTATGTCAATGCTACTGGCACTTGACAACGGTTTTCAGGCCTGCTTAATGGCGCCTACTGAAATTTTGTCAGTACAGCACTACACCGACTTATTTGAATTGTGTAACAAAATGAATATCAGTGTTTCATTGCTAACTGGATCAAGTACTACTTCACAACGAAGAGAAATTCATAAAAATCTTGAAAGTGGCGAATTACAACTCTTAATTGGTACTCATGCTTTGCTGGAAGACAAGGTGAAATTTAAGAATTTAGGGCTTGCGATTATAGACGAGCAACACCGTTTTGGCGTCGCCCAACGCAGCAAATTATGGCACAAAGGAAGCCCACCTCAATCCTCCCTAAGGGAGGAAGCTCAAACAGTGCGTAAAAAGTATATGACAGCGCGACCCTCTGCTTATAAATTACTGAAAGAACTGCAGCAAAAAAACAAAAAGCAATCCACGCAGGCGGAAGCAATATTATGGGAATGCCTAAGAACTAAAAAAATTGGTTATAAGTTTAGAAGACATCATATTATTGACGAATTTATAGTCGATTTTGTCTGTCTTGAAAAAAGACTGGTCCTTGAAGTAGATGGTGGTTATCACAACCACCCAGAGCAAAAGGAAGCTGATGCATTAAGAACTGAAATTTTAAGAGAATTAAAATTTAAAGTAATAAGATTTACTAATGAAGAAGTAATAGGCAATATAGACGGAACGTTACAAATTATAGAAAATACATTAAAAAGCCTCCCCTCCGGGGAGGTTGGAGGGGCTATACCTCCACACATTTTAGTAATGACCGCCACCCCTATTCCCCGCACCCTCGCGATGAGTGTGTACGGAGATCTGGATATAAGTGTTATTGACGAACTTCCACCGGGCCGAAAAGAAATTACCACCGTGCATCGCTATGATTCCAACAGACTAAAAGTGTTCCGTTTTATCCGTGATGAAATTGAAAAAGGACGGCAAATTTATGTGGTGTATCCGTTAATTCAGGAAAGTGAAGCGCTGGATTATAAAGATTTAATGGACGGGTATGAAAGTATTGTACGTGACTTTCCGCAGCCCACCTACCAAATCTCTATCGTTCACGGCCAAATGAAACCAGCCGATAAAGACTATGAGATGGATCGTTTTGTTCGCGGCGAAACGCAAATTATGGTGGCCACTACTGTAATTGAAGTGGGTGTAAACGTCCCGAATGCTTCGGTAATGATTGTAGAAAGCGCCGAACGTTTTGGTCTTTCCCAGCTCCATCAGCTCCGGGGTCGTGTAGGACGTGGCGCAGAACAGAGCTATTGCATACTCATGACCAGCCATAAGCTAAGTGCAGACGCCAAAACACGCCTGGAAACCATGGTCCGCACCAGCGACGGTTTTGAAATAAGCGAAGTAGATCTAAAACTTCGTGGCCCGGGAGATCTTATGGGCACTCAACAAAGTGGTGTTCTCAACCTTCGTATTGCAGATATCATTAAAGACACCGAAATCCTTAAAATAGCACGTAGCTACGCTTTACAAACCCTAAAAGCAGACCCTACCCTTTCAGCTTCAGAAAACCACCCTATTAAAAGCACTTTTGCGCAATTGGTGAAGTTTAAGAATATATGGAATTATATAAGTTAGTTGTGAGTTGTGAGTTGTGAGTTGTGAGTTGTGAGTGAAAATTAATTTTTATTCTATAGTTTGTAGCATACGTTTTTTATTCAACGTACTTACTAATTAAACGGGGTTTTCAATTTTAAGTTTCAGCATATATAAAAAAGAATGTGTTTTATAAGCCCTGTTTTTTTATCTTTACAAGGCTCCCCTATTAATTTTTTTGACTGTGACTGTCACTATTAAACCCCTTACCCACGGCGGGGAAGCTTGCTATGCTATTTTGTTTGCTTATGAGGTATCCTTAAAAGAACTGATTAAAGAGCTGCAATACGTACGCTATACGGCTACCCACAAATGCTTTTATGTGTTTACAAAAAACTGGAACCTGGAAGCACTTGAGCGTGCAATTTTGGCAAAAGGTATCACTGTTACCAAAGATCCTGCCCTCACCCAATCCAGTATAAAAATTCCTGTTCCTGTTATCGAGCAAGGCACTCATTTTATTTTAAAACCTATAGAAGTATATAGAAATTATCTAGTTGGATTGCGCCTTAGTAAAAGTACGGTGGAGACTTACAGTGTTTTTATAAGTAACTTTTTCTTGTTTTTACACCAAAAACTTTTGACCGAAGTAACGAATGAAGATGTGCGGCTTTTTGTTGAGCAGCAGGTACGAGTTAAAAACTATAAAATAAGTACACATAGACAATTGATTAGTGCTATAAAGCATTTTGCCACCTTACAATTAGACAGCAAGATTGACATAGATGCCCTACAAAGACCTTATAAATCTAAGTACCTTCCTACTGTGTTAAGTACTGAAGAGGTACTGGAATTATTACGGGTAGCAAAAAATTTAAAACACAGGGCTGCGCTAGCATTATTGTATAGCAGTGGTTTACGTATTGGCGAATTAATCTCTTTAGAATTACATATGATAGATATAGACCGTAAGCAACTTGTAGTAAAGCAAGGAAAAGGCAGGAAAGACCGAGTGGTTGTGCTGGCTGAAGGATTTATAGGGCTGCTAAAAAATTATTATTTGACCTACCGGCCTAAGCAGTATTTTATAGAAAACCCTACGGGTGGGCCTTATAGTGCTGGGAGCATCCGTCAATTTATAAAAAGGTATGGCAAAGCGGCTGGTATTAGAAAAAATATTACGCCCCATACGTTACGGCATAGCTACGCGACCCATTTAATTGAAAATGGGGTTGGTTTGCGGTATGTACAGGATCTATTAGGGCATTCAAAACCGGAGACTACTATGATCTATACGCATGTAGCCAGAAAGGATCTATTACAGATTCAGAGTCCTTTGGATACGGCATTACAGAGCCTTGCGAAGCGGGATAAAGAGTTATTAAAACTCCCGTTTTCGGATAATTTTAGCGGATAAACGTCTATATTTGTGTGTATATAACCCGTTACCACACATTTGAGAAAAACCAATGTACAGACATTCAAACCATTCAAAAATATTCGGCACAGGTAGAATTGATGAAAAATTTCGTTCGATTTTCCAACGGCTTTCTCAAACAATCGAAAGTGAAACCGAGAACTATATTTTGAACGTAAATCCAACTGAATACTTGGAACATTTGGCTAATTCAAATCAAATGGAAATACCAATAATTAACTATGAAGACGTTTATGCAGATAGTTATGAAGATGATATTCCAATGGAATACTTTTCAGCCAGATACGATAGATTTGGAGTTGATAAAATCAAAAAAGAAATAATTCAATTTTTTATTCCAGTTAGCGGAAACGTTGACTTACTAAATTATAGTCCAGCTTCGACTTTCTATCTTGGTGGTGGTGGAGATTTCAAAGTCAATAGTGATTCAATTTCAACAGAATTTATAAATTTCGATAACGATGGACCTGCATAAAAAAACGATTTGATAGCGAAGTCAGAGGGATTAGAAGTAATTATGACAGCTTGATATCTGATATCGAAAAATTTAATAATTCCCTTAAATCTGCCTTAAATAGTGTTTTTAGTAAGCGTAAAAACGCACTACTGAACAAAAACAGCTTAATGTCTTCTTTGGGAGTTCCTTTAAAAAGAAAAAATTCTACTACGAATACTTTTTCTGTGCCTAAACCACAACTGAAGGAAAAAATAAAAATTAGCAAACCAGTAGTGACAGAAAAAGGATTTAAACCAGAGCCAACTTTGAATGAAGAAAGTTACCGACATATTTTAAAACTTATAAATGACGTTGGTAAGAATTTTGAGAGAATGCCAAGTGTATACAAAGGAAAAGGCGAAGAAGATTTACGAGACCATATTCTAATGACTTTAGACCCAAACTTTGAACTTGGAAGTGCGAGCGGAGAAACATTTAATAAATCAGGGAAAACGGATATTCAACTAAGATACGATAGTTCTGCCATCTTCATAGCTGAATGTAAATTTTGGAGTGGAGAAAAAGGTTATTTAAGTACAATTTCACAATTGTTAAATTACCTGACCTGGAGAGATACAAAAGCTTCTGTAATAATGTTTGTTAGACAACAAGATTTCAGTTCAATTTTAGAAAAAGTTAGGACGAGCACAGAAAATCACGAGAATTATTTAAGCTATGAAAATAATACTGATGAAAATTGGTTCAACTACCGATTTCATATCAACGGAGATAAAAATAGAGAATTAAAATTAGCAATACAACTGTACCATTTACCGAAATAAAAACGTGTGGTAACAACGTATATATCTCATAGCTAAACAGTTGCTTAATCGAAGTTAAGGTATATTTGCAAGTCCGCCAAATTTTTTAATTTGGCTTATTGATTAAAGAAGGTAATAAGAAAATTAAAAAATTCGGCTCGTGCTTAACCGAATAGTTATCGCTAATTTAGACGCTACGAGCCATATACAAAACCGTTAGCCACAAGCTGAAAAAACTATCATCATAGAAGAAAAATTCGACATATTAATAGAAAATGAAATTCCAGAAGAGAGCATTCCGGAAATATTAAGAGGTGCTTTATTTTTTGAGAAAGTTAATGGAATTCCAATGGCTGATTACTGGACTTCCAAAGAATTTTCGAATAGAGATGAATTTTACGTAGTTCTAAATGCCTATTTCAGTTTAGTTACTTCTGTTCCTAAAATACCTGAAAACAATGAATGGCGTTTGAAATTTGATGTAGCATCTTTGTTTCAATTAAAATCAAATGCACAGTCTGCAAAATCTATTGATTTACTTACTCAAAGTAAATGTTATGCGGACTCGTTATCGATTTGTAGAATTTTAATATCTAGATTGAATTTATTACTTCTTTGTTCGCTTAATCCAAATTTGTTTAATATTTGGTTGAAAAACCCCAAAGACAAAATTTTTTTGGATGGAAACATAAGAAATGAACTCAAAAACAATCAACTCTTACTACCAACTCATCTATACGAATTTTATAGTGAAATTATTCACGGACAAATACAAGGTTTAGCAGAAATCGGATATTTTGAGGAAGGGGTTTTTGCAGATGTTCCTTCAGCAGAGAACCAAATTTGGGTTACTGCTAAATTCGCAATTGCAGCTAGCTATTATGCGATTTTATCAATGGCGATTAAAGATTGTGAAGGAAAAAAAATACCTGAGAAATTCCTAAAACATCAAATACTATTTGAATGGTTTAAAGAAAACTATTTAGTACATAATAGAATTGACCAATTTTGGACTTTTTTATTAGAAGACAGACACGTTGAGAAAGTAAAAAAAGATGAATACATTGTAGGTAGAAATTATGATTTTGACGGAATAAAAGAACAAATAGATAAGTTTCATAGAAAAGGACAAAAGAAAAAATTATCTAAAAAATACGATTTAGTTGAAAGTCTGAATGGAAAAGCCAGTGGCTAACAACGTATATAAAAAATAGCGCGAGTCATTGCTAACACAAAGGTTCGGGCATTTTCAGGAAGTCGCCAAATTTTTAAATTTGACAAATTCCCAAAAATAAAATAATTAATAAAATTTAAAAATTCGGCTTGTATTTAATCCGAAAAATTATCGCTTATTTTCAGCGCTACTTTTCATATACAATACCGTTACCCATAAGCTTTACAGACAATTGAAAATCCTTCTGCACATTTTAATTTTTGTCTTTTTGACTGTAATCACACAAATTGGAGGAATAGTCTATTTGATTTCAATCCTACTGATTAAGCAAACTGCAAATAGAAAACGACTAAAACGTTTTGGAATATTCGCAGGCCTCTACCTACTGACAACTTTTTTGGTTGTACCATATGTTGCACCGATTTTCGGTCGAGAAAAAATTAAGGAATCGGAATTTTTGGAAGCACATTCGTTTTTCTACAAGCTAGCGAATAGAAATTATGTAAAACCAGAATTAAATTCTATTATTCAAGATATTTCAATTGAACTCCAACGAAATAATTATGGTTTAAAATTAATCTACCTTGATGCAAATTTCCCCTTTCTTGAAAAATTTCCACTACTGCCCCACTTAAGCCATAACGATGGAAAAAAAATTGATGTTTCGTTAATTTATAAGTATTCAAACGGAAATCTTTCAAACGAGAAACCTTCAATAAGTGGATATGGAGTTTACGAAAAACCTAACGCTAATGAATATAACCAAACTGTGATTTGTAAAGAACGAGGAAATTGGCAGTACGACTTTCCTAAATATTTGACTTTAGGAACAATCAATAAAGAGATTGAATTTTCGGAAAGCGCAACACGAGAATTGGCTAAATTGATTTTAGAACAAGAAGATATAGGTAAATTGTTCATCGAACCGCATTTGAAGAAACGACTGAATTTAACAAGTGGAAAAGTAAGATTTCATGGTTGTCAGGCAGTAAGGCACGATGATCATATACATTTTCAGTTAAAATAAAACGGGGAAAGCCTATGGGTAACAACGCATATAATACAGCGGGTCACACTCGTCTTAAATTAATTTCCCTAAATTTATAAAAAAATTAGTACAGCGGATAATTACGTAGTGGCGGCGCCACTGCCCACGGCTGATTCGCACGCTGCGCTTCCCACTTTCGCTGACGCAAAATGTTGGCACTGCCGAAGCTGCCGCTCAAGACCCGCCGTATCATATGCAAACCCGTTACCTGCAATGCTATTAAACAAAGAAAGCGCCGAGGAGCTCCTTCGACGCTTTCAATTCCTTATAAGTAAATATCTTTGGGCAGTCTCTTGCCCGACTTAAAGATAATGCGCCTGAGTACTACTACAGTCGCGGAATCATTAGCCGCTAAGCTAACGAATCAAAACCCATCTCCCCATTGGACTTGAGGCGGGATAATTTTCTAAAACAACTTGTACATTCTTTGCCTAAGTGCCGTAAGGCGGCTTATATTCAAGTGCAGGTTCCTGCGGCTTGAGCGAATCATAGCATTGAACGAGGTCAATACTAAACAATGAAAAAGGTCCTTATTGGCTTTAAAGTTTTTTCTTAATTGTAAAAGAACTTGATATACAAATATAGATAGAATGATTCTAAATAATAAATAAATGATTCATAGTTGTCAACAGAGTTTTCAACACTAAGCTGATTTACAGTAGAATAATGAAAAACTCGATCACACTGCAGGTAACAACGCATATAATACAGCGGTTACATTCGGCTTAAATTAAATTTCCTAACTTTATAAAAAAATGGTACAGCGGATAAATACGTAGTGGCGGCGCCACTACCCACGGCTGATTCGCACGCTGCGCTTCCCACTTTCGCTGACGCAAAATGTTGGCACTGCCGAAGCAGCCGCTCAAAACCCGCCGTATCATATGCAAACCCGTTGGCAAAAATTAAATGAAGAACATAACTTATATATTTTTAGTTTTATTAATAACAAGTTGTCAAACCAAAAGAGAGAACAAAAGTCCAATTATCGACAATCCAAATAACGAATGGAGTAAGTTCCAATCTTCAAATCAAGCCTTTACAATTGAATTTCCGACAACAGAAATTAAAAGACAAGCTAGCGATTATTTTGATAATGAAAATATCAAAAGAAAAAGTAATGCGATGAAAATTAATCTTCAAGATTCAATAAGTAAATTGAATTTTGGATATTCAGTATCCTATGTCCATTTTGAAGAATTAAATAAAGATGAATTTGATTTAAATGATTTCTATTTATTGCAAAAAGAGCACTTTACTGTTATTACTGGAAACTATGCAACTTATGATAAAGTAATTGACTTTGTTGGGCGAAAAGGTAGAGAAATGCAATTCAAAATTAATGAAAGTAATAGTGTTGCAACTTATCGATTAATCACAGTAGACTCAACTTATTATTTATTACAAGTCCTTACATCACAGGATGATAGCACACCATTTAACAAGGCAACCAGAAAATTTTTTGAATCATTTGAATTTACAACTGATTATTAACTTTTGCCAACACCGCATATAATACAGCGGTCTAATGGTTAAGTGAATTGTATTTCCTACAATTAATTGTAAATTAGTCACGCGGATAATCACGTAGTGGCGGCGCCACTGCCCACGGCTGATTCGCACGCTGCGCTTCCCACTTTCGCTGACGCAAAATGTTGGCACTGCCGATGCTGCCGCTCAAGACCCGCCGTATCATATGCAAACCTGTTGTGCAACATACTTAAAAAACAAAATGACCGAAGAAATCACATCACTATTTAAAGAAAGAACTGAACATCCACTTTTCTATGTAGAAAGCGGTAGCCGACTTTGGGGAATTGCAAGTCCCGATAGCGATTATGATGTTCGCGGATTTCATCTTCAGTCAAAAGAACAATATTTCGACTTCAAAAAACACCGAGATTTAATCGAAATAATGGACGGCGATTTTGATTTCGTTTCTTATGATATTGACAAAATGTTCGGACTTTTGGCAAAAAGCAATCCAACAGTATTCGAATGGATAAGAGCGCATATAATATATTTCAACAATTTGCCAGAATGGAAAGAAACCCAACAGCGGATTGTTAAAAATTTTGATTTCAAAGCACTTTATTATCATTATTTATCACTTGCAAAAGGCAATATAAATTTAATGGAAACGGACAAAAAGTTTACTTATAAAACTGCTTTCTATTGTATTCGTGGATTACTATCGGCAGAGTTAGCAACAAGAAAAATTATTCCTGAATTGCTAATTGACAAATTATTTGATCAATTTGAGCACGAAAATGACGTGATTAAAATTGCGAAAGACAGTCTCGAAAAGAAAAAAAGTAAAACGGAAAAGGAAGATGTCGAAAGTGATAAAAAACCATTAATCCTTGAAACGATTAAAAAATATGCTCAAGAATTGGACAAAAATATTCCTGACAAATCAAACAATCCAGATAAATTAAAAGCTATTTTGAGAGATTATAGTTTCGAACTGAAAAATAAATATTACGGATAAGTACGTTGCACAACAACGCATATAATACAGCGGGTTGATAGTTAAGTGAATTGGATTTCCTACAAATAATCGTAAATTGGTCACGCGGATAAACACGTAGTGGCGGCGCCACTGCCCTCGGCTGATTCGCACGCTGCGCTTCCCACTTTCGCTGACGCAAAATGTTGGCACTGCCGAAGCTGCCGCTCAAAACCCGCCGTATCATATGCAAAACCGTTACCAAACATAGCACTTTTTGATATTTTCAATACATTTTTGGTTCGGCTGAACTAATTGCGCTTGTCCACAATCTGATCTCAATATCGGTCTACATCTGGCGTTAACCACCACTCATTCTGGCTGAACTATTCTGTCCACGGCAGAATTAATTGCACTAGCGGAAAATTACCAGGAAGTGGTTGCTGATACTTTGCAAGACCTTGACTCAATCGATAGTTCGGGGCGTGCTTCGTTTGGTAACAACGCATATAATTCATGGCTAACATTCTCAAGATTTAAAAAATTCCACATTTTTTGATTAACTTTCAACTCCGAATAATCCGGAGGGCGGCGCCACTGCCCTGCCGACGCTCAAGCCAAATGCTGCGCCACGTTGCTACTTGCATTTAACGCTCAGCCGACGCAGCCGCGAAGTCGCCACAAATCATATGCAAACCCGTTGCCATCAAGCTTGAAAATCCGTAATTTCATTAAAATTATGTTCAAAATTGATAATTCCGTACCTTTGATAAAATGCTAAACGAAATGGATTTACAATCACGAAAAATAGAATTCGTACAAGAGTTTCTAAAAGTACAAAGCGAAGAAGTAGTTTCAAGCCTTGAAAAACTTTTACGCAAGAAAAATAAATCTGAATCTAACGATGAATTAGAACCAATGACAATGGACGAATTCAACGACCGAATCGATAAATCAATGGAAGACTCTAAAAAAGGTCGCCTAATAAAAGCGAGCGATTTAAAGACCAAAATTGATAAATGGAATTAGAAATTTATTGGACGCAATTCGCAGAAGACGAACTTTACAGGGTATTTAAGCATTATCTTAGAAAAGCTGGATATCGTACTGCCAAAAAACTTGCTGATGGAATTTATGAAGAGCCATTAAAGCTAACACATCAACCTGAAATTGGACAAGTTGAAGAGTATCTGAAAAATAGAAAAGTTGAATTTCGGTATATACTCTACAAAACAAACTACAAGATTATTTATTGGGTAAATCGAGAGGAAAATCGGATTGAAATAAATGATGTTTTCGATGTTAGACAATACCCTCTAAAAATCAAACGAACGCAGTAAAGCCAGATGGCAACACCGCATATAATACAGCGGGTCTGATGGTTAAGTGAATTGTATTTCCTACAATTAATCGTAAATTAGTCACGCGGATAAATACGTAGTGGCGGCGCCACTGCCCACGGCTGATTCGCACGCTGCGCTTCCCACTTTCGCTGACGCAAAATGTTGGCACTACCGATGCTGCCGCTCAAGACCCGCCGTATCATATGCAAACCCGTTACCTCACATAGCGCTTTTCGATAGTTTCAATACATTTTTGTTACGGCTGATCTAATTGCGCTAATTCAGAAAGCTGAACTCAATATCGGATTAACCCTGGCTTCACATCAAAAACATTCTGGCTGAATCAATTCGTCCACGGCGGATTTAATTGCGCTAGGGGAAAAATGGTGAGAAAAGTAGCTGATTTGTTGCGAGTTCCGTGACCCGCTCGATGGTTCGGGGCGTGCTACGTTAGGTAACAACGCATATAATTTATGGCTTAGATTCGTAAATAATTAAAGTTCCTCAGTTTTTTATTATCTTTCAAATCCGAAAGAACCGATAGGCGGCGCCACTGCCCTGCCGACGCTCAAGCCAAATGCTGCGCCACGTTGCTACTTGCATTTACGCTTCAGCCGATGCAGCCGCAAAGACGCCACAAATCATATGCAAAACCGTTGCCCATAATTGTGAAGAAACCTATGAAATATATTTGTTACTTTGGAATTCTATGCTTATTTGCATTAGGATGTAATAATAAACCTAAAATGACGGTTGAAGAACAGCGTGTTGAGGACAGCTTAGTTAAAGCTGGAAATTATAGGATTATCAATCGTGACCGAATAAGAGATAGTATCGCAAACGCAGAACAAAACAAAGTCATTGGCGAAATTGAATTCGGAATGAATAAAGAAATTGGCGAAATGAAAGTTGCCAAATTTTTTGAACAAAGTCAGCGTAAAAGGTTTGAGAGCTCAACATATACAAGCTCTTACATTGGTAATTACGAATTTAACAAAAGAAAAACATTTGATTATTACGAGGACGGTAAGTTATATATGTTTAAAATTAAGGGTGTTAAAATTCCGTATCAAAAATTAGAAACTGAAGTTAGATACCAATTAGACAAAATATTAGAAGTTATTGAATTAAAATATTCCGAACCTTATTTAACTTATCCCTATCCAAAAAGTTACGAAATTGATGATGATAAAGATTATACCTGCGCAATTTGGAGAATTGGTACTAAAGAGATATTAATTACAATTGATGAAGAAGGAACGGATTATACTGTCGATGTAAATATTTACCAACCAAATATTCTTGATTCAATTTATAATAAACAGCGACGAAAAGAATTAGAAAAGACAGAAAAAGCTAAGGAAATATTTTAGCCATATTGCGGAAACAACTATGGGCAACAACGCATATAATACAGCGGGTCAAATGGTTAAGTGAATTGGATTTCCTACAAATATTCGTAAATTGGTCGCGCGGATAAATAAGTAGTGGCGGCGCCACTGCCCACGGCTGATTCACACGCTGCGCTTCCCACTTTCGCTGACGCAAAATGTTGGCACTGCCGAAGCTGCCGCCCAAAACCCGCCGTATCATATGCAAAACCGTTACCAAACATAGCACTTTTTGATATTTTCAATACATTTTAGGAACGGCTGATTTAATTGCGCAAGTTCAGAAAGCCGAAATCAATATCGGATAAATCCTAGCGTTAACCACCACACATTTTGGCTGAACTAATCCCTCCACAGATGAACTAATTGCGCTCGCGGAAAACTAGCAAGAGGTGGTTTCTGATGTTTTGCGAGACCTGGGACTTACGCGATAGTTCGGGGCGTGCTTCGTTTGGTAACAACGCATATAATTCATGGCTAACATTCTCAAGATTTAAAAGTTCCCACATTTTTTTATTAACTTTCAACTCCGAAAAATCCGGAGGGCGGCGCCATTGCCCTGCCGACGCTTCAGCCAAATGCTACGCCACGTTGCTACTCCGCATTTACGCACAGCCGACGCAGCCGCAAAATCGCCACAAATCATATGCAAACCCGTTACCAAACATAGCACTTTTTGATATTTTCAATACATTTTTGTAACGGCTGAACTAATTGCACTTGTCCACAAACTGATTTCAATATCGGTCTACATCTGGCGTTAACCACCATTCATTCTGGCTGAACTATACTTTCCACGGTAGAATTAATTGCACTAGCGGAAAATTACCAGGAAATGGTTGCTGATACTTTGCAAGACCGTGACTCACTCGAAATTTCGGGGCGTGCTTCGTTTGGTAACAACGCATATAATTTATGGCTAACATTCTCAAGATTTAAAAGTTCCCACATTTTTTGATTAACTTTCAACTCCGAATAATCCGGAGGGCGGCGCCATTGCCCTGCCGACGCTTCAGCCAAATGCTACGCCACGTTGCTACTTGCATTTAACGCTCAGCCGACGCAGCCGCAAAATCGCCACAAATCATATGCAAACCCGTTATGCACAAGCTAAAAAAAACATCGTGAACAGATTTATAATTTGGACTTTATTACTTTTTACCAATATCACGATTGCCCAATCTGATAAACAATTCCTATCCGATTTTTTGTTGGAAGATGAATTGAAATCTGGAAATCAACATCAGGAATTAAAGCAATATGACTTCTCAAATATTTGGAAGAACACACCGAACGAGATTATTTACGGAATAATTGGTGAAGACCATCAACGTATCAGAGTAAAACTACTTTCAATAAATAAAAGCTTTGATAATCCTAATGTTTATGACGTTTACGGGAAATCAATGGTCAAGGGAACGGTTTGTGACTTTTTTGGAACTATAACTATCAAAAAGATCAAAGAAGTTACGGAATTGCATTTTGGAGTTGATAACGAATACAAAAATAAAGGAATTAAAAAGCAGGGAATTATTATAGCGGAATATTCATTCAATGAAGATGCCCAACAAAAGCACAGCGGAATTTTTAAAGGTAAACTCTTTTCTAAATGGTATTTGAATAAAAAAGATGAAATGGAATATGACGACATTCAGTCAATTTCTGACAGTTATAAAAACAACGCATTTATCGGAATTTGGAAAAGCTACTCAACTGGAAAAGAAAAGATTTGTAATTGGGCTGATTGGAGAGTTCCAAATGCCAACCAAGATTTTGACATTGGCGCAGGCGAATTTAGTGTATCAGAAAAATACTGGAATAAAGGTTGGATGGATATTGCTTTGAAAAATCAAGTGCCGAATGGAGCAATTGTCCGAGAAAAATCGAATAAAAAAACTAAAGAATGGTGGGAATAAAGCCAGTGCATAACAACGCATATAATACAGCGGTCACATCCGTCTTAAATAAAATTCCCTAAATTTATAAAAAATTGGTACAGCGGATAATTACGTAGTGGCGGCGCCACTGCCCACGGCTGATTCGCACGCTGACGCTTCCCACAAACCGCTGACGCAGTTTTGTTGGCACTGCCGAAGCTGCCGCTCAAAACCCGCCGTATCATATGCAAAACCGTTACCAAACATAGCACTTTTTGATATTTTCAATACATTTTTGGTTCGGCTGAACTAATTGCACTTGTCCACAAACTGATTTCAATATCGGTCTACATCTGGCGTTAACCACCACTCATTCTGGCTGAACTATTCTGTCCACGGCAGAATTAATTGCACTAGCGGAAAATTACCAGGAAGTGGTTGCTGATACTTTGCAAGACCGTGACTCACTCGATAGTTCGGGGCGTGCTTCGTTTGGTAACAACGCATATAATTCATGGCTAACATTCTCAAGATTTAAAAGTTCCCACATTTTTTGATTAACTTTCAACTCCGAATAATCCGGAGGGCGGCGCCACTGCCCTGCCGACGCTCAAGCCAAATGCTGCGCCACGTTGCTACTTGCATTTAACGCTCAGCCGACGCAGCCGCAAATTCGCCACAAATCATATGCAAACCCGTTGTAAGCAATTTAAGAAACATTCTCATGGGATTATTTGACTTTTTAAAATCCAAGCCAAAAATTAAATCTGATTTTATTCCAGGAATAGGTGAATTAATCTTTTCTTCGGAGTTGGAGGAAAGTGCCTACCGAGGGAAAATAAATCTTGCAAATTTAGAATACAAAACGGAAGTTGTTTTTCCTTGTGACAATAAGGATATATCTGATTATCAAATATCTTACTTTAAAGAAATTGATAAAAATATTAAGGAAATATTGGATTTTGCTGCTAAAATGCAAGATTCTAAAATTGAATTGTCTAAATGTAAAGTAATTTGTATTATGATTCCTGACAGAGAAAATATTAGTTATGATATAGATTCAGAAATAGTTATAAATCAAAAAGAAAAGAATAATATTTATGGGAAAAGTATTTATTCACTGATTATGGACAAACTAAAAGTCGTCGAAATTATAACAATATAAAAAAACTGCTTACAACACCGCATATAATCCAGCGGTCACATCCGGCTTTAATTAAATTTCCTAACTTTATAAAAAAATTGGTACAGCGGATAATTACGTAGTGGCGGCGCCACTGCCCACGGCTGATTCGCACGCTGCGCTTCCCACTTTCGCTGACGCAAAATGTTGGCACTGCCGATGCTGCCGCTCAAAACCCGCCGTATCATATGCAAACCCGTTACCAAACATAGCACTTTTTGATATTTTCAATACATTTTAGGAACGGCTGATTTAATTGCGCAAGTTCAGAAAGCCGAAATCAATATCGGATAAATCCTAGCGTTAACCACCACACATTTTGGCTGAACTAATCCCTCCACAGATGAACTAATTGCGCTCGCGGAAAACTAGCAAGAGGTGGTTTCTGATGTTTTGCGAGACCTGGGACTTACGCGATAGTTCGGGGCGTGCTTCGTTTGGTAACAACGCATATAATTCATGGCTAACATTCTCAAGATTTAAAAGTTCCCACATTTTTTTATTAACTTTCAACTCCGAAAAATCCGGAGGGCGGCGCCATTGCCCTGCCGACGCTTCAGCCAAATGCTACGCCACGTTGCTACTCCGCATTTACGCACAGCCGACGCAGCCGCAAAATCGCCACAAATCATATGCAAACCCGTTAGCCACAAGCAATTAAAATAAGATATAAAGGTCATCAGAATTTATCAAAAAAATAAATTATAACTAATGATAAAATTGCCTCAAATATTGATAGGTTTTCTAACCATTATTTTAGAAATTATAGCTATTCAAATGGCTTATTATAATATGGGATGGCTTTGGGCCTTTATAATCCTTATTCTTGTATGCTTGAATATAATCGCAGTTTATTACTTTTTGAAACATAAAACGAAAACTGCCTTGTCTATTTTAGTTATAATAGGATTATTGATAATCCCGAACCAATTTTATTTAACTTATAAAAGAATGGAACTAAAGGACGAAGCTTCCAGTATAGTTAATTATATTTATTTATCAAAAATAGCAACTGATGAGTATCCAGAAAACTTAAGTGACTATGAGTTTCGAAATCCGAATCACGAGAATTATTTTACATACCAACATTTTAGGCATAAAGATGCTTTTCGGCTCAGTTATTTTGTAGGTTCAAAGTCTACGTCTTATTGGTATAGTAATTCATCAACATACTGGGATTATTATGATGATTAATCTTGGAGCGAAGTGCCAGTGGCTAACAAAGAACTGAGGTAAAAAACAACCATTTTCTTCCTTAAATTTTGACATTATTTTTCTATGGCAAGAACTTCTCAATTTAAGTTTTTGCCTTTTTCATTTGTATGTAACTCAGGTTATTTTTTTAACACTGAAACAAATTCTTGGTCATAAGGCAGTCCTGATTTTGCAATTGCAAACGCCTGCCTTAATAACTTGTTGGCAACAGCGATTAACGCAAGCTTTTTACTCTTCCCTTTATTGACCAAGCGTTCATAGATTGCCCTACACCCTTTATTATGTTTGCAGGCATTGAACGAACACAGGAACAATAGGTTTCGCAGCTTTTTGTTGCCTACTTTGCTTATCCTACTTCGACCCCTAACGCTACTTCCAGACTCCCGTATGGTAGGTGTGATGCCTACATAACTACATAACTGGGAGGCATTCTCAAACTTGGAAAACCCATCGGTTACTACTATTAAGAACAATGCCGTCTTCATTCCTATTCCAGGTATACTCGTTAATAGTGTCAATTGGTGCTGTTGTTCTTTCTTGACCAGAGAGAGGATTCTTTCTTCGGTGGCTGCGAGTTCCTTGTCCAGGTGCTTTTTGTTTCTCTTCAAAGAGCGGAACACAGCTTTGGATGGTATACCCAGTGTTTCTTCACCGTGTATTTTGTTCTTGGTGGCTGTACGATGTTTGATGTAACTATCCATCAACCTAAAGAGTTGTAAACATTCGCTCTGGACTTCTGTCAAGGCATTATAAAGCGGGACATCATTGATAAGACCATAGTCACAGATGGCTTTTGCATCGCTCTTATCGGTCTTTACTTTAGCCAGTTTCATCTGTATGAACCTTTTGACCGACAAAGGATTAACAACAGACACTTCTACACCATTTTTGTAAAGAAATTGTGCGAGCCTGTAATGGTAATAACCCGTTGCTTCCATAACGACCAGTGCCTGCTGTGGTAACGATTTTAAAAAGGTCTTAAAACCCTTTTCATCATTCTTGAACTGGTTGTGGCCACTACTGCTCCCGTGAACATCGAAGACATCTTTACTAATGTCAACTCCAAAAGTTTCATTATATTTATTCATAAGAATTGATTTATGAAAGAACTAGCTACTCTACTCACAGCAACTTAAAAACGAGATCTCAAGTCTCATAGAACTGATCGTGATTTAAGTAGTAAAAGAGAGAGGATTATCAATGTTGTCGAAGTCTAAAGCTTCACCGCATATAGTAACCTTAATTCTCTCTTTTGTTCTTTCTGATTATATAACTAAATCTAGTTATTTTAATAAAAATCAAACTTAAGCCGCATATAATACAGCGGTCAAATGGTTACCTGAATTATATTTCCTTCTATTAATCGTATATTAGACAAGCGGATAAATCCGGAAGGCGGCGCCACTGCCCACAGCTGATCCTCCAGAGGCGGACACGGTTCGCACGCTGCGCCTCCAACGCTCAGCCGATGCAGCCGCTCAAGACCGCCGTAACCTATGCAAACCCGTTGTGTGCCATATGAGAAAAACACTCTGACATGAAAAAGTGGATGCTGATTCTTATACTAATTTTGACTTTAGGTTGCCAAACCAAAAAAGATATGAAAGAACAACAAAGGGACATAATTGAAAACTATATAAAGTCTTACAATGATTTTGACATAGTTGGAATGACCAAAAATCTTTCGAAAGATGTTATTTTTGAAAATGTTTCAAATGGAAATGTGGCATTGAGAACAGAAGGTATAACCGAATTTAAAAAACAAGCGGAATCTGCGAAGCACTATTTTACAAAAAGAAAACAAACCATTGAATTTTGGGAATTTGATAATTCGAAGGTTTCTGTTGAAATTGTCTATACAGCAACGTTAGCGATTGATTTACCAAACGGACTAAAAACTGGTAATACTCTCGAATTGAAGGGCAAATCGGAATTTGAATTTGAAAGTGGGAAAATTAAAAGTATAACGGACAAAAGTTAAATACAGCAAATAACACCGTATAAAATTAATTACTGGGCAAGTTTACTAACAAAAATTCTTACGGATTTTCTATGCAGTTTGTATTTACTAAATTAGGTTCTCAAACCACGCCACGAATCTTATTCAAATCCGTTAGCATCCATCAAATCAAAATCAAAAAAAAATGAAAGTTACAGTCGAAAAAAATGAAAAGGTTGCCAATATGATATTTGCCTCCATTTATCCTCTTTACCTGAATAGACTGGAAAAAAATGGAAGAACAAAAGAAGAACTCAATCAAGTAATTAAATGGTTCACTGGTTTTGATCAAGATTCCTTACAAGCACTTATTGAAGAAAAAGCAACCTTTAGAACATTTTTTCAAAAAGCTAAAATAAATCCAAACGCACACTTGATTAAAGGAGTCGTTTGTGGGTATCGAATTGAAGAAATAGAGGATGAATTTGAATTGTATAAACAATGTAGACGTATGGAAAAGCTGATTGATGAATTGGCGAAAGGTCGTAAAATGGAAAAAATTTTGCGTGAAGAAAAAAAGTAAAACGGGTGCCAGTAACATATATAATTCATGGCTAACAATCTCAAGAATTGAAAGTTCCTGCATTTTTCGATTAACTTTCAAGTCCGAAAAATCCAGAGAGCGAAGCCACTGTTCTGTAGACGTTGCAGCCAAATGCTTCGTCACTTTGCTACACGCATTCACTTTTAGCCAACGGAGCCACTCAAAACCGCCGTATTATAGGCAAATCCGTTGCTAATAAACATATAAAGACTGCAATATTTCTTAATTACAATTGTCTATACTTAAAGAAAACTGCTGAAAAATGAAAAAACTTTCCTGGATTACAATAGGAATTTTATCTACACTATTTGGTCTATATCCGATGATCTACTTTTTGATTGACCGACAATTTGGCCTATTAGCATCAAAATCTGCAGAACTTCTAAGTAATACTATATGGAATATTGCATTTTATAGCCACATCACTCTGGGTGGACTCGCTTTATTAATTGGGTGGTTACAGTTTAATCGAGAATTGAGAAAAAAGAAAATTAAATTACATAGAACCATTGGAAGAGCATATGTTCTTTCTGTTTTAGTAAGTGGAATTTGTGGACTTTATATTGCCTGGCATGCAACAGGCGGAATTATAAGTGTCCTTGGCTTTTTAACATTGGGACTGATTTGGTTGGGCACTACAATTTTTGGTTTCGAAGCAATTAAAAAAGGAAATATTGAATCACATGAAAAGTTAATGATTTTTAGTTACGCTGCTTGCTTTGCAGCAGTAACCTTAAGAATTTGGCTACCTCTATTAACTATTTTAATAGGTGAATTTACAAGCGCCTACAGAATAGTTGCTTGGCTATGTTGGGTTCCAAATATCATAGTAGCTTATTTCATTGTAAGAAAAAAACCAGCAACAAATTTAATTTGATTTCGAGTATAGTTTATAGATTAACACCAGAGATTTCGCCAGTTTTTATCTGGAGAGGTTGTGCATAGGCACGCCACATCTCATAGACATAAGCGTCGTGCTTCATTATTTATGAACTCCAATTAATTAAAAATCATATCTTTAGATAAACTAACCTCTAATGATAAAATTCTTCCGAAAAATACGCTACGACCTAATAGGAAAAAATAAAACTGGAAAGTATTTAAAATATGCTATTGGAGAAATTATACTAGTTGTTATCGGGATTCTAGTTGCATTACAAATTAATAATTGGAATGAACATCGCAAAATTACACATGCGGAAATAGAAATTCTTCATAATTTAAAAACTGAATTAAAATTCAACCTTGAAGAACTTAAAAAGATCAATAAACAACATACGTCGGAATTTGAAGACGGTATGTATCTTTTGCATCTTTTCGGAACTGATGTTTCGAATCTATCTGAATTAAAATTGGATTCCCTGATTTCAAATGCTTTTAGCGGATTTTCATTTGAAGCAAAAGATGGGTATATCAAATCACTTATTGCATCGAACAAAATCGATTACCTACAAAACTCTGAATTGAAATCATACATTTCATCTTTTGAATCGATGATCGTAGATGCCGACCAGGAAGATGGATACGTAAGAAGACTATTAAATGAACGTTTATGGCCTTCAACCGATGGTAAATTAAGTGTTTTAAATACTATTTCAACTTCTGATAGGTATCAAGAATTTCCAAAAGGAACCTATTCATCAGACTATGAATGGTTCTTCAATAATCGTGAAATGGAAGATTTGACTGCCAATATATTTGCTTGGAAAAAAGAGAATGTGATAGATGAACAAATTTTTATGGATAAAATCGAAATAATGATTCAGATTATCAATACTGAATTAAATAAAAAATAACTTAAGACAGTATAAAGTACTACACCAATTCTTATCAATATAAATCTTCTAAAAATGCCCCAAGTTTTAACAAGCTTGGCATTTTTTTATTAAAATTCTTTTCGGCAGGTAAATCTGATAAAAAAGAATGCTTATAATTTTGTAGGCAAACGGCTACGTATATATACCTATAAAACTAAATATCATATATTTAGCACAACCAATTGATTAAATTTCGCTGTACTATGAAAAAATATATTTTATTACTCGTCACCTGTATACTTAGCCAGACCATTCAGGCACAGGAAGACAACTACCTGTGGCTAGAAGAGGTTGATGGAAAGAAATCATTGGAGTTTGTAGCCGAGCAAAATAAAGCGACGCTGGCCGAACTAGGTACAGCAGAAGCGTATCAGTCTATGTATGATAAGAGTTTAGCGATTTATAACTCTTCAGAAAAAATAGCATATCCTACTATTCATGGGGATTTTGCTTACAATTTCTGGCAAGACGAAGATCATATAAGAGGTATTTGGAGAAGAAGTTCTTTAGAAAGCTTTATCAGCGGAAATCCAATTTGGGAAACTCTTCTTGATATTGACGCACTTTCAAAAAAAGATGATAAAAAATGGGTGTACAAAGGGAGTACTGGTTTATACCCGGATTACAATCGGTTTTTAGTACAACTTTCTGATGGTGGGGGCGATGCTGTGCTCATTAAAGAGTTTGATGTACAGAAAAAACAATTTATAGAAAACGGATTTTCAATAGAGGATACCAAAGGAGGTGCAGAGTATATTGATGAAAATACCTTGATAGTTGCTTCCGATTTTGGAGAGGGTACGTTGACAACATCTGGTTATCCAAGACAAGTAAAACTGTGGAAGCGCGGGACGCTGTTAGAAGATGCACAGCTTATTCATGAAGGAGAAACTACTGACGTAGGTAATTGGGGCTTTGTTTTTCGTGATGGTTCACAAGCATATACCATGATTGTCCATGGCATCACATTTTTTACAAACCGCGTATTAGTTTGGCACAACAATAAAGCAATAGCGTTAGACATTCCTAATGACGCTATGCCTGCTGGTATTTTAAACAATCAAATGATTTTACAGTTAAAATCAGATTGGTCTGTGAATTCTAAGACCTATAAAACCGGATCTGTTATAAGTCTAAATTTTAAGGAATTATTAAAAGGCACTAAGGAAATTCAACTCATTATAGAACCCGATGAATTTTCAAGTATTTCACAACTTGCTACTACCAAAAACAAATTGCTCATTAGCCTATTGACCGATGTTACGAGTCAGTTACACCTCTATTCATTCGAGAACAAAAAATGGAGTAGCGAAAAAGTAAATGCCCCGGATTTTGGGAGTATTTACATAGCGGGCACTAATAACTTGACAGACCAATATTTCTTTGAGTTTACAAATTTTACAACGCCAACTACCTTGTATTATGCCGATGCTGGCAAAAACACATTTGAAATCTACAAATCATTACCAGCATATTTTGACGCCAATACATATGAAATACAACAGCACAAAGCAAAATCTAAAGATGGAACGATGGTACCGTATTTTATGGTAGGGGCCAAAGGAATGAACTATGATGGTTCTAATCCCACGTTAATGTATGCGTACGGCGGCTTTGAAGCTTCCCAATCACCATTTTACGCTTCAACTTTTGGGGTATCATGGCTAGACAAAGGGGGCGTTTTTGTTTTGGCTAATATACGTGGTGGTGGCGAGTATGGCCCAAAATGGCATCAAGATGGAATGAAGGAGAAACGTCAAAATGTATTTGACGATTTATATGCCGTAACCGAAGACTTGATTACGAGAAAAATTAGTTCGCCAAAACATTTAGGTGTTATGGGAGGTAGTAATGGCGGCTTGTTAGTGGGTGTTGCATTTACGCAGCGACCAGATTTATACAATGCTGTGGTGTGCCAGGTGCCTTTGTTAGATATGCAGCGTTACAATAAACTATTGGCAGGAGCTAGCTGGATGGGCGAATTTGGTAACCCTGATATTCCCGAAGAATGGGCTTACATTAAAAAGTATTCGCCTTACCATAACCTAAAAGAAGGCATGGAGTATCCAGAAGTATTCTTCACCACCTCTACCAGGGATGATAGAGTGCATCCCGGTCATGCCAGAAAAATGGTAGCCAAAATGAATGACATGGGCTACAAAACCTATTATTATGAAAACACCGAAGGAGGCCATGCGGGTTCCTCTACAAATGAACAACGTGCAAAGTCACACGCTTTGACGTTTTCTTATTTGTTGAAGAAGTTGAAGTAATGTAAATGTATTGAACGTTTAAAATAAAAAGGCTCATTCTCACCTCATGTTTGGGTATTTTTTCTTCGGAAATAATAGACATTTTAGCTAATATGGTTCAAAAAATACGATTGAAAATGAGCCATGGCAACAAAAAAGATCGCACAACAAAGTAAAACCACTATACTCAATTAAAGCTAAGCTCATGATAATACCAATGCATAAAATAAAAACGCTATTCTTACCATTTCTGTTTATAATCGTGGTGATGGGTTGTAACACAAAAAATAAAGATAGCGTAGTGACTGAAGACACACAAAAGGCAACTTCCTATAATGTCCTTTCCAGCGTCATCGATTCTATTAATTCAGAAATACATAATGGAGAATATGGATTGATAGACCGTTTTATGGTCCTGCAAAATGATACCTTATTGGCAGATTTCACCTATAAGCAGGACTATGAAACCATTGTTCAAAAATACGACACCACCAACCATCAATACAATTTCAATAGTACCAATTGGCATCCCTACTATCAACAAAGTGAATTGCACTCACTTCAATCTGTCACCAAAAGTATTACCTCTATCCTGCTGGGTATTGCATTGGATTTGAATGAGAATTATACTGTTGGTAGCAAAGCAATGCCTTTGTTGAATGGTTCTGACACCGACTTTCAAGATAAAAGAAAGCAAAATATAACTCTTGAAAATTTGTTGACCATGAGAAGTGGTTTACAATGGAATGAAGAAACTGACCATAATGACACCACAAATGACTGTTTTAGGCTGGAATCCAGTGACAACTGGATCGACTATGTTTTAAGCAAGCCTATGGATACACTACCGGGAACAAGATTCGTGTATAATGGTGGCGGAACCGTTCTTTTAGGTAAAATCGTTAGAACTATTACAGGAAAACGAATCGACAAATGGGCAGAAGAAAAGTTATTTGCCCCACTTGGCATCACAGAGTACTACTGGAAAGAAACTCCTGATGGAGAAATTGACACCGAAGGCGGTTTATATCTTACCGCAGAAGACCTGGCAAAAATTGGTTCGTTGTTTCTGAATAAAGGAAAATGGAATGACAACCAAATTGTTTCTGAAAGTTGGGTTACAACTTCCACAAGCCCTTTGGTTAAAAACGTAAAACCTGAATGGCGAAAAGATATGGGATATGGCTATCAATGGTGGATTCCAGAATATACTGGTACTGGCAAAACCAATATTTATTCGGCTAACGGATATGGAGGACAGTTTTTAATGATGGCTCCGGAATACAATATAATCATCGTATTCAATGGCTGGAATATTAATGATGAACCTGAAAAGTCAACGTATAGAGTTTTGGAGGACAGAATACTTCCGGAACTGAAAAAATAAATAACTATTTACCCATGGACATCCCTTTCTTACATCCGATGAAGAGGCACGACGAAAGGAATGCATTAGCGAGCGAGGAAGGGCAAAAGAAAACTAATAATGCCGAATCTTCAATTAGATTGGGTAAACATCATTTTATTTAAATTCCTACCTTCTGGGGTACAGGTCCGAAACACAATGATTTGAATACTGTAGGCAACTACCTACGTACTTATACCTATCTAATTTATTATCATATATTTAGAACTTCTAACCAATTAAAACTTCATACCATGAAACAATACCTGCTATGTGTAATGATCCTTATCATTTCAGTATCTGCCTGTAAAGAACAACCTAAAAAAGAAGTCGCCATGGATCAAAATGAGAATTTTGATGCTTTTAAAGAGGAGTTCTTACAAGAGCTTTGGAAACAAAGTCCGGGTTTTGCATCCTGGGCCGGATTGCACGATTATGATTCTATTTTGAATGTAGATTCAGCAGAAAACAAACAAAAGTATCTCAACTCACTGAAAGAATTTGAGACGAAACTCCAGAAGTTTGAGCTCTCCAACTTAGATGATAGTAACAAAATAGACTATCACCTTATAGCAAATGCACTGGAATCTGGAGCATGGTATGTTAACGAGTTTAAAGGCCACGAATGGGATGCATCTGGCTATAACATTACAGGTCGCGTTTGGACCATAGTAAATGGCGATTATGCAGCTCTTGAAACACGATTAGAAATTCTATCTGCTTTGTTGAAAAACGTTCCTGCCTATTATGATGCTGCACTTGAGAATCTTACAAGGCCTACGATGGAGCATCTTGAACTTGGCTACAATCAAAACCAAGGAGCTTTAGGGATTTTAGGCGAGCAACTTTTGGATTCTATATCAAGTTCTACGCTAAGCGATGCTAAAAAAGAAACGCTGGTAGCAAGAGTACAATCCTCGAAAGAGGCAGTTAGCAACTATCTTACTTCACTTGAAAAACTAAAAGTTGAACTTACAGATGGCAAGGCCGAAAGCCCGAGAATCGGGAAAGCACTATTCGATAAAAAATATGCGTTAGAAATAAACTCAGATTATACGGCTGAAGAAATATATACTAAAGCATTAAAAGAGAAGAAGAAAATACACCAGCAAATGATTGAAATTTCAGATTCGATCTGGGATGATCATCTGGCAGGTATTGAAAAGCCCACAGATAAGATTGTCATGGTAAAAATGCTAATTGATAAAATTGCTGAAAAACATGTAGCTCGTGAAGACTTTGTTGATGAAATTAGACGCCAGATGCCCATCCTCGCTGCATTTGTAAAAGATAATGACCTTTTAACACAAGATCCGTCTAAACCTTTAGTGGTGCGTGAAATGCCCATACACTT
Organism: Rasiella sp. SM2506; assembly: GCF_050859505.1. Classification (GTDB taxonomy): domain Bacteria; phylum Bacteroidota; class Bacteroidia; order Flavobacteriales; family Flavobacteriaceae; genus Marinirhabdus. The sequence goes on from NZ_CP193934.1 coordinate 3,281,043, forward strand.
ACGTGGTGTTAGTGGTGCATCTGTCTCCAGTCCTGGTCCTTACGAAAAAGGAAAGGATACCTATTACAATGTGACCCCGCTTGACGGCTACAGCGATGAAGAAGCTGAAAGTAATTTAAGAGAATACAATCACTATATCCTCCAAATATTAAATATCCATGAAGGAATCCCCGGTCATTATACGCAGCTTGTGTATGGTAACGAATCTCCAAGTATCATTAAATCTATATTAGGAAATGGAGCAATGGTCGAGGGCTGGGCAAACTACGCCGAAATAATGATGCTGGAAGAAGGGTATAATGAATCACCAGAAATGTGGTTAATGTGGTACAAATGGCAGTTAAGATCTATGACTAATACAATTTTAGATTATAGTTATCACGTGCTTAATCTTGAAAAAGAAGAAGCGATGCAATTGATGATTGCAGAAGCGTTTCAGGAAAAAACAGAGGCGGAGGAAAAGTGGGTGAGAGTTACTTTATCTTCTGCACAACTCAGTTCTTATTTTACCGGTTTTTCTCAAATTTATGAATTGAGAGAGGAGCTGAAAGCACTAAAAGGCGATGAGTTCGATTTAAAAGAATTTCACGAACAGTTTTTAAGCTACGGAAATGCTCCCGTAAAATATATTCGTGAGTTGATGTTGAAGTAAACTCTAAGTTGATTTATACCTTAAAACTTAATTTTTAACTAAAATGGGGATATTCAATTTCTAATGAAATGACATAAATCAAAATGTTATTGACTATTTGCCAGATAATGAGTTTATTATAAATTCAAGAAAATTTGAATGGAAAATGACCAACAAAATGTGAGATCGGAACTATAATAACAAGTACATTGGCGAAACGCTGTAACAATACGCATAAGCTTCCCTTAGAACCGAACTGCTTTGTACGGTATCTATACAGATGAATGCAATAAAAATTTATGAGTATTGATTCGTAGCAATTTAAAATTAGCTGATAGTCAGATTTCCGCTCTGCACAGCATTTTGATAAGTACAAAGTCTTCATACATGTAACATTCTCCAATACTTTAAACAGCACAATAGTTTTTACAAACGCTCAAGTAAACGCTGAAAAAACTAGTATGCTGTTTCTACAAGTGTAAATACTAAACGACTGCCAATTCCCTTACCTTTAATATATTGGAAGGAACTTTTGTGCCATTTGTAACTACTTTGGGTGAAACCGGTTCTCCGTTGTCTGACACAACCGAGGTTACATAGGTAGTAGAATTTTCCATCTTATACTCTTTTCTAAAACCTACAAGCGCTACAGCAATATTTCGTTCTTTGGCGCCTTCAGTCACAAATTCTTTTATCATTTGCAGCACATCGTGGTCAATATAAACTGTTGTTGAAGCATCGATTTTAATTTTACTACCTTCAGGTAAATGGGCAAACGTTTGTTTTATGGCAGCTTTATTCAAAAATGAAACCTCTTGTGCTAATTCCATATTAATAGTTTCGCCTTCTTTATGCTTATCCTTTTTAAAGAAATAAGCTAGCTTCACATTTCCTCGTAAAATGAAGTATATACTCACAGCCATCCCTATCCCGACACCCACTAACAAATCTGTAAAGACCACTGCTACAATAGTAACTACAAAGGGTATAAACTGGAATTTTTTACTGTTACGCCACATATGAACGAACTTTGCAGGGCTTGCTAGTTTATAACCAATAACAAGTAACACAGCAGCAAGAGATGCTAATGGAATTAAATTTAATAAAAATGGAATCGCGAGTACTGCAGCCATTAAAAATATACCGTGCGAGATTGCTGCTAGTTTGGTTCTACCTCCAGCATTAATATTTGCCGAAGTTCTAACAATTACAGAGGTCACAGGAATACCGCCAATTAAACAACTAAGCATATTCCCTACACCTTGCGCTTTTAACTCTCTATTTGTGTTTGTATAGCGCTTTAAAGGATCCAATTTGTCTGCTGCTTCGATACATAACAAGGTTTCTATACTGGCTACGGCTGCAATGGTGATTGCAACAATCCAGATATCTATATTTCCTATTTGGGAAAAATCCGGCAAACTAAACTGACTCCAAAATTGTGTCATAGATTCAGGCACCGGAAGACTTACCAAATGCTCTGGACTTATGGCTAAGGATGAGCCTGTTGCTTTAAAAGTTTCATTAATGGCTACACCCGCCAATACGGCAACCAAAGCTCCTGGAATAGATTTCATTTGTTTTAAGAATGGGACTTTTAAAAATGCAATGAGAATGGCCAATGAAGCCAATACAACAATAACAGCACCTGGATGTATAAAATTAACTGTATTTGCTAATGTTGTAAAAATTTGATGATCTCCAGCTGCATTTACAAACCAATAATCACCTTCGTGCATTTCATCAAATCCTACTGCGTGTGGTAATTGTGATAAAATAATAATGATTCCTATCGCTGCCAGCATTCCTTCAATGACATTAGAAGGTAAGTAATTAGAAAGAACACCTGCTTTCACAAAGCCTAAGATAATTTGTAAGACCCCTGCTAATACACCTGCCAGCAAGAAGGCTTCAAACGATCCTAAAGTTGCTATTGCTGCTAAAACGATTGCCGTTAATCCCGCAGCTGGACCAGACACACTAAGTTGTGAACCACTAAGCGTACCCACGACAATTCCTGCAACTACTCCAGAAATAATTCCTGAAAATAATGGTGCACCACTCGCAAGAGCAATACCCAAACATAATGGTAAGGCGACTAAAAAGACAACCAATCCCGATTTTATATCGGATTTAAAATATTTTGTTGAAAAATTTTTCATAGCTATTGTAAATTATATTTTCTTATTTTTTTTCTGAAATTTTATAAATTGAAGAGGTTTATCAATGAAAATTTCTTTTCCGTAATTTCCTCAGAAACATCTACTGGAACTTCAATCACGTTTTTTACATTTTTTTTGATATAACTGGTGGCATCAAACCATTTCTTGTTAGGACAATTCAATGTTTCTTTTTTTGGAACAATGGCATATTCCGCATCAATTTGTTCTAAAAAATTTTGGAAAGCAAATGAGTTAACACCTGTAAATAATTCAAAAGAAAAGGTTTGAATAGTATTCTTATGTTCTAGCACAATACGGCGTTTGGCCTTTTCAAAATCATCCGTAAATTGTTTTCGAATTTGTTCTCTTTCGTTGAAATGGGTAATTCCCCAACGTGTGTCTGGCAACTTGTAACCCGCAATCAATTTAATATCCAGTTTAGTATCAGGATAGTTTAAAATTGCATATTCAACAAGCTGTAACGATTCAACAGTAAAATCTGTAGGAATAAGTATTTTTCTCATCTTTTTTAACTTTTTAGCAAACATAGTTGCCAATTGTTAGAGTCGTATAAGAGCGACATTAAAACAAGATTAGAATTTCAATTTACTTATAGGCTGTGGGTATTTTTATTGGGGAGTCTAATTTTTACAAAGGTTCCTTTATCTATTTGAGAAATAACCCGTATGTTTCCTGAGTGCATTTTTATAATACGGTAGGCAAGCGGAAGTCCAAATCCAAACCCTTTTATATCTCGAACATTAGAAGCACGAAAAAAGGGTTCATAAATGCTCTTTAGTTCATCTTCCGGAATACCAACACCCAGATCTTTAATTGTAAGCAATATAAAATCTGCGTCGGAAACTATTTTTACTACTACTTTTTTATTATTTGAAAATTTACACGCATTTTCCAAAATATTTCCTAATGCTACATTTAAGAGGGATTCGCTTCCCATATGGGTAATTGCGTCTTCACTATCTGGCAACTCTTCAAAATCAAGTTCGATTTTATTATTGGGGATGGCCACATCAAGGTTGTTTTTTATGCTCAATATCATTTCATCAAGACGTATAGGCTCAATTAAAAATCCTTTTGATTCAAAATCAGTTTGGGCGAGCTTCAGAAGTCCATTTACCAAGAAATCGAGCCGCGATGCTTCACGGTCTATATTTTCAAGAATGGCGTGATAGTGTTCTTTGCTTCTCTCTTTGTTAAGTGCAATCTCTGTTTGTCCTAAGATTGCTGTAAGCGGATTTCTAAGTTCGTGAGAGGCGTTATTAATAAAGTTATTTTGTAGATCGAAGGATAGTTGCAATCTATCTAACATATTATTAAACGTTATTGCCAGTTGTGCAAGTTCATCTTTACCATTGGTGCTATCCAAACGGAGCGATAAATTTTCGGCACGAATAAGGTTTACTTCCTTGATAATTTTAGAAATAGGACTTAATGCCTGTTGTGCAAAATACCTTCCCAATATGAATATGAATACGATACTTATAAAGAATGCGACGATAAGTGTGTTTCGTAAATTATCTAGTTTTCCAAACCCATAAAGGTCTGTTGCCGAAAGCACAACGATAAAATCTCCTTGGTTATCGTGATACAGCAAGCCCGTATAATAGTAATTGTCTTGTTTTAATTCTGCATATTCATTATTGAATATTTTTTCGTAAAATCTATCTGGCAAGTTTTTATCCAACGCTCCAAACGCGACTTTACGCTCCGCATCGACTGGGTAAATAACCTCCTTTTCGTTGGGCAAGGTATGCAAATGGCGAATCCTGATATCATCGTAAATGTCTATATTAAGTTCATCTCCCTCTAAATAGGCTTGTGCAGCAATGGTAGCTCTCTGGCTTAACCGAAGATAAAATTCACTTTCTGTATAAGTCTTTGAAACAAAATATATAAGTATAAAAATACCGGTCAAGAACAAGCTAGTCAACCCAATAAAAATTGATGAAATTTTTGTTCTTAATTGCATAAATACGCTATTGCACCTTTAGAATATAGCCCATACCTATTACTGTATGTATGAGTTTAACTTCAAATTTTTTGTCTATTTTATTTCGGAGATAGTTAACATACACATCTACAACGTTGGTACCCATATTAAAATTGATATCCCATACGTTTTCAAGTATATCGACACGGCTTAAAACCCTATTTCTGTTTTTCAGCAAATATTCAAGCAATCTAAATTCGGTAGAAGTTAATTTTATTTCTATGTCTGCCCTTTTTACAATCTTTGCGTCCATATCCAAATCTAAGTCATCGATTGTTAAGATATGATTGCTATTTCCAATGACATTTTTTTTTCTGGTTCTTGCGCGAATTCTCGCCAAGAGCTCTTTAAATTTAAATGGTTTTATTAAATAATCATCTGCTCCAGAATCCAACCCTTTTACAACATTTTCGGTCGTACCCAACGCAGTAAGCATGATAATTGGAAGACTTTCATACCCAATCTGTCTTATGGTTTTTGCAACTTCAAGACCGTCTATACCTGGTAAAATGATATCCAAAACCACTAAATCGATTTCCTTCTGCTTCAGTAATTCTAATCCAGCGACACCATCATAAGCCACAAAGACCGTATAGCCAGATTCTTTAAGACCTTGGCTTATAAACGCCGCAACATTGGGCTCATCTTCTATGACTAATATTTTCTTTGCGATTGCTTTATATTTAAGGTATTAACCTAGTACAAAGATATATTTTTGTAACCACTGAATTTAATGCGAGCATTAGAATTCTATTAGAATTAATAAAAAACAGAATGTAATCTTGGCAAAAACCTGTGGAAAATCCAATATTTAAGCTATTAATATTTATTGCCTCCAAAGCCAACGCAGGGCCAAAACAAATAGGAATTGATTAGAGATTGGAAAAGTGAAGTATTAGTAGGGAAATTTAAAACGAATAGATTACTGAAAAACATACATAACATCGCATCCGTATATAATTTATGATTAAATTTAACCAAGAAAAATTAAAAGATACTAGTATGGCAAAAAGTAAAGATGCAAAGAAAAATATTAAAAAAGAACCTGCTAAAACCCCTAAAGAAAAAAAAGAAGAAAAGAGAATTAAGAAATCTAAATAAGATCTCTTTTTCTGAAATGATGAAAACATTGAAGAGAATGGAACCAAAAAATAAATTGGTTTATGTGTCTGAAGTGGTTTTTTTACTCTGAAAAAAAATCTTAAAATGTAAAATAGCCTTTGCCTGAAAAAGTTCTGGCAAAGGCTATTAGATACTTTAAAAAATAAGAAACGTATTTTAATTGGTAACTTCTGTCTCTTTAATTGCTACCACTTCAAGATCAAAAATGAGATCTTTACCTGCTAAAGGGTGATTGCCGTCTATAACAATGCTTTCTTCTTTAACTTCAATTACAACCAAATTAATTTCTCGTCCATCTGGAGATTTGGAAACTAAGCCCATCCCAACTTCGGGTGTAATATCCTGAGGCAGTTCAGTTTTATTCACTTCTTGCTTCAAATCGTCATTAACATCTCCATACGCTTCCTCTTTAGCAATGGTGATGGTCTTTTTTTCATTCAATTTCATGTCAATTAATCCTTTCTCAAAACCTGGTATTAATTGTCCTTGTCCTAAAGCAAATTCTATCGGTTCTTTTCCTTCAGAACTGTCAAAAACCTGACCGTCTGTTAATCTACCTGTGTAATTTACTTTTACCGTGTTGTTCTCTTTTACTTGATTCATTCTATATTTTTAATTATAAAATATTTTTTGCATAACTCTTACGCTTCAAACATTTTAGTTTAAACTTATATTATTAGTAGCGCCAAAATCAAGCCGAAAAAAATACGACTCTAAAATGAAAATTACGATTCTATAAATAAGTACACGCAAAGTATAAAAAATGCACTGTATAGCTTCGATAACAGTAAATCAGAAGTTTAGAACCGCAATGGGGATAGTATCATAAAAAACGGGAATCGGTAAGTATGTCAGTGCAACCAAATATTCACAACATAATTGAGTCAACCTTGTAATTTAATGCTCCGGTAAGCTTACTCAAGTTGGAAAGTCTACACTCACAAATAACCCCGATTTAAAAAGATATACGTTATACCAAGCCCGCTTATTGAACCCAGACTTATTAAAACCTACACTTTGTCACCGACAAAGTGTCTGCTACCAAAGATTTGATACTATAAAAATTCATCATTCAACAACAAATTGGGTGCTACTCTTTCAATATCACAAAGATTTACACAAGTAATTTAGGATATCTTAATTCTTCAAATTAAAATAGTATTTAGGCACTTCCGTATGATCCTTGCACCTACTAACCCAATAAATATTGATAATCAACATTTTAAAATATGAAAGTATTAGTAATTGGAGCAGGAAATATGGGGTTGACCTATGCTGAAGGGATGGCAAGTTCGGCCATGTTATCCAAACGTAAATTAAGAATTTTTGACACAGACCCTAAAAAGATCGAAACCCTCCGCAAAGACGGAAGATTTGATGTTTACAGTAGTCTGGAGGATTGTTTGCCAAAATCTGATATGGTATTTATTGCTGTTAAGCCGTATCATAGTGACGCTCTTTTTGAACACATGAAACCCTATCTAAACGATGAGCAACTTTTTGTATCACTCATGGCAGGTGTAACGATAGAAACCATTCAACAAGGGCTCAAAATAAAAAAAGTCATTCGAACGATGCCAAACTTACCAGCTCAAGTTGGTAAAGGGGTAACATCCTACACCGAATCTAAGGAAGTTTCTAAAATAGAACTTATCATGGTACGGAACTTATTGGATACCACGGGAACTTCTATTCATGTAGGAACCGAAACGTTTATCGATGCTTCTACTGGAATTTCTGGAAGTGGTCCCGCCTATGTATTTTATTTTATGCAATCTATGCTGGAAGCAGCTCTTAAAATGGGATTTTCGGAGTACGATTCTAAAGTTTTGGTAAGCAGCACATTTGAAGGTGCTATTGAGTTATTTACACAAAACAGTTTCTCTCCAAAATCCTGGATTGAAAAAGTAGCATCCAAAGGCGGAACAACACAGGCCGCGATAGACTCTATGGAAGATAATAATATTAAAGAGCTTATTAAAGATGCTGCCTATGCAGCATTTGATAGAGCTGTAGAACTTGGAAAAAAATAATATGGAACCAAAACGAATCGTAGTAAAAGTTGGCACCAACGTATTAACAAATAAAAACAATAGAATCTTAGGGCCCATACTTAGAGAACTCGTGCGGCAAATCGCTGTTTTATATGAGCGAAATATTCAGGTGATCCTGGTATCTTCTGGATCTGCTATTGCAGGAATGGAAGTACTTGGAAATACTAATATTAAAGATTCTTCCATTAGACGGCAGGTCTATTCGTCAGTTGGTCAACCCAGAATGATGCGACATTATTATAGCATTTTTGATGACCACGGAATGCGTTGTGCACAGGTATTGGCAACCAAACGTGATTTTGATCCAGGAAAGCATCGGGAAAATATGATTAATTGTTATGAAGGCTTATTGTCTGAAGGCGTTATTCCTATAGCTAACGAAGATGATGCAGTTTCATTAACTATGTCTATGTTTTCAGATAATGATGAGTTGGCGAGTTTAGTTGCAGAATTATTGGATGCAGATCGTTTAATTATATTATCTGACACCGATGGATTATACACAGGACATCCAGATGATAGTAATTCCAGAAAATTGAGCAAAGTAACTGTGGAGCAAAATGTTGAACAATATGTTAAGACTTCTACTAAAAAAGAAGGTGAAGGTCGCGGAGGCATGGAATCCAAATTAAAAATTGCCAAGCACACAGCAAAAAAAAATATACCAACGTACATCGCTAACGGAAAACGCGAGAATATAATTGTTGATATAATTGACAATAAAGAAGTTGGAACAAAATTTACTCTTTAAAAATTTATAAAATATGAAATTATTAAGTTCGAAAATAAAAAATAAAGTACTCAATTCAATGATTAAGATTATTGATAGAGACCGGAAAAATATTTTAGAAGCTAATAAAAAAGATTTAGAGGCTTTTAATAAAGAAGATCAAGCTCTGTATGATAGACTTGTGGTAGATAATGCTAAAATCAACGATATGATTAGAGCTATCCATGAAGTAAAAGCACAAAATGATCCAGTAGGACAAGAAATATCTGATTTGACTTTAGATACCGGTTTACGAATTACCAATAAAACTGCGCCCTTCGGAACCATACTAATTATTTATGAATCACGACCAGATGTAACCATAGAAGCTGCTGTTTTAGCATTTAAAGCAAATAATAAAATTTTATTGAAAGGTGGTAAAGAAGCTTTACATAGCAACCGTATCCTTGAAAAATGCTGGCACGAAGCGCTTGAGGAAAATGGGCTTTCAAAAGAATGGATCAAACTTCTCCATTTAAAACGTGAAGAAACTCAAGAATTCCTAAAAAACCCACCAGAAAAGCTGGATTTAATTGTACCCAGAGGAGGCGAACGCTTACTAAATTTTGTAAAAGCGAATGCAACTTGTGCTGTATTAATAAGTGGGCGTGGCAATAATTTTTTATATGTAGCTAAAGATGCCGATTGGTTAAAAACAGTAAAAGTAATCGTGAATGCAAAAACCGATAAAATTTCAGGGTGTAATGCATTAGACAAAGTTTTAATAGACAAGAATATTCCTAATTATAAAAGCAAGCTTCAGGAACTTCACATAATACTTAGTAAGTTGAAAGTGGAACTGGTGGTAGATAAAAATGTAGGAGAAATACTTTCCGAAGAAAATATAATTCCAAATCAGGATATATGGTACGAAGAGTTTTTGGCAATGAAACTATTAATTGCTCAGGTAGATAATGCCGACAACGCCATAGACAGTATTAATAAATATTCTGGAGGACATTCAGCATCCATACTAACAGAGGACAAAAAATTAGCAAAAAAATTCATGGAACAAGTGGATAGTGCTGCAGTATATCATAATGCTTCAACAAGATTCACAGATGGCGGTCAAATGGGCGTTGGTGCAGAACTGGCCATTAGCACAGATAAACTACACCACAGAGGTCCATTAGGATTAAAACAATTGGTTACAAACAAATATTACATATTTGGTGACGGCCACGTTAGGGTTTAAATTTTTCAATACGACCCTTACTTTTTCGCTCCATAACGTTGGCTAAGTAGACCTCACTAGAAGTACGTTTGGCATAAAAAAAGTATCTTACTACACCTCTATTCCTGTTGGATACTTTCTAAACTAGTTCTATGTTATATTGAATTTATTTTCCGTTTCAGTAGTATTTTTTATTGCATTTCTAGAAAGCATTTCAGTAAATAGGTAAGCTTTATTTGGAATTAAATAGTAGTTCCACACACTAATTCCTACTGCTGCTTTACTACTGAAACGAGAAAAGTAATTCTAAATACACCGAAAACAGCCTAATAATATGCGCTTGTAAATCAATTCTTTTACATTAAAATTTATTAATTTAACCGATATTTGTAATGCGTATCGGTTTTATGAGAATATCCTCAGTTTTCATTTTTATTTTTCTACAAGTTAGCAGTATATACGCTCAAGAAAGGCCTATTAAACGTCCCATTTCTTCAAATGCTACACTTTCTGAAATCAAAGTTCATATTGATTCAATTAAAAAATCAATTACGGGGTATTACTACAAGGAAGATTATAGCTCAGCCATTCTTAAAGCAACCGAGATTTTAAGAATTGCAGAAGAAAATAAGCTTTCATTAGAAGTTGCAGAGATTCGTAGTTATCTCGCAAATTCCTATCTGCATTTAAATGATTCAGTAAAATCTCTTGAATACGCCCGTAAAAATATAAGGTTAGCAGAAAAGCTAAATAATACTAACGTACTGGTAAGTTCACAAATTGATATAGGAAATATTTATCTAGCTTTTGGCGAGCTAGACAAAGCTATTGAATCTTTTAAAATGGTTATTCCTCTTGCAGAAGAAATTAACGATACGCGCCGCCTTTTCATCTTAAATTATAATATTACTGAAATATATTTAGAGTACCTAAAAGATCCTAAAGGTGCAAAACCATACCTGGATGCTGCCGATACCTATGTATCTACAGATTTTAAGATTGGACTTGCGGGTTTAACTTTGTTTAAAGCTCATTATGCGTTTCAGGATAAAGCGTATGACACAGCTTTAATGTATTACAAACAGACTATTGATATAGCCAAAGAAGCTAATTATATAGAGGTATTAAAAAAGGGATACACTGGATATATTAATTGCCTTGCGAAAAAGGGCGATTATAAAATGGTATATGAGATTGGGAAGATTGAGGATAGTCTTCAACAAGCCCGTAGTGCTGAAGAAATAAGAAAATCTGCAAAGATTCTCACAGCCAATCTCAAGAACGCTAAAATTCAGGAAGAACTCGAAAACAGAGAGCTAAGAAACGAATTAGTACTTGAAAGAGCAGCAACAGAAAGAAAATTTCTGTACATAAGTATTGTTGTTTCCCTATTGCTTTTAAGCCTTTTGGTGTATTTACTTCTCGTTATTAAAAATAGAAGAAAGCTTACAGTAAAACTGAAAAAAAAGAACCAAGAATATTTGGAAGCTAAGCTGGAATCAGAAAAACTTGCTAAGGCTAAGTCTCGTTTTTTATCTACCATGAGTCACGAGCTACGTACGCCACTTTATGGTATTATTGGGTTAAGCACTATACTTAATAATGATACAAACCTAAAATCTCATAAAACAGAATTACAATCATTAAAATTTTCAGCAGATTATTTATTAAACCTTGTAAATGATGTATTAACCTTAAATAAAATGGATTCTGGTGTAGAAAATAAAGTAGAAGCGAAACGTTTTCTTCTTAAAGATTTTCTTCATAATCTTAAAGAATCGTTAGAATATATTACAGGTCAGACAAACAATGACCTTCTTATATCTCTGGATCCTATGATTCCAGATTGGATACGAGGAGATCAAACCAAACTATCGCAAGTCCTCATTAATTTGTTAGGTAACGCATTAAAATTCACAGAAAATGGCCTTGTTCGGCTTGTAGTTAGTTTAGTACAAAAAACAGAAGATGATGTAATACTAAAATTTGAAGTAATAGATACTGGTAAAGGGATTCCTGAGAGTGACCAGAAGAAAATTTTTGAAGAATTTGGACAACTTGACGATCAAAAATATTTTCATGGATCTGGTTTAGGCCTAACTATTGTACAAAAATTACTGGTAGATATGGGTTCAAACATTCAGCTGAAAAGCGTTGTAAATGAAGGCTCAAACTTCTTTTTTGAATTAACTTTCGGTATGTCTACTAAGGATACTTCTGATAAAGAAATTCCTGATGAAGCATCACTGAAATTACTTCGAGGAAAGAAATTATTAGTGGTTGATGATAATACTATTAATTTATTGGTGACTAAAAAAACATTGGAAACCCATAAAATTATTGTAGACGTAGCTATGAATGGTCCAGAGAGTATAGACAAAATCAAGCAAACTACGTATGACTTAGTGCTAATGGACGTTAATATGCCCGGAATGGATGGCATAGAAGCTACAAAAAGAATACGCGCACTTAACAAATCTGTTGTGATTATTGCTCTTACGGCGGTAACCCAAAATGAACAGGAAGATCGTTTTAAAAATGTACAATTTGATGATACCATAGTAAAACCGTATAAAATCAATGAATTTTTAAAAATACTTGCCACCAATCTCATTCAGAAAAAGGAAGATGTATAACCCCTATTTTTAAAATATCAATTGGTTGTAAATTTTGCAGATTCTTCCATATATACCAAGCGGCATGATATTACAGTTTAAAAGAATAGAGACACAAAATAAGAGAGCCTATGTACGCTAACCAGGCAGCAAATTAAATTTTCAGAAATACACGCATCCCCTTTAGTTTCCACAATAATTCCCACCCAAGAATCTGTATCTTTGCACAGCTATGAAATTCAAAATTAAATCAGAATTTAAACCTACTGGAGACCAGCCAGCCGCTATAGAAGCTTTGGTAGAAGGTATTGATGCAGGTGAAAAATATCAAACGCTTCTTGGGGTTACAGGTAGCGGAAAAACTTTTACAGTAGCCAACGTGGTAGAGCGCGTTCAAAAACCAACCTTGGTTTTGGCGCATAACAAAACTCTGGCGGCTCAATTGTACACAGAATTTAAAAATATTTTCCCAAACAATGCGGTGGAATATTTTGTTTCGTATTACGATTATTACCAACCAGAAGCTTTTATCCCAAGTAGCGGAACCTATATCGAAAAAGATCTTTCCATAAATGAAGATATAGAGAAATTACGTTTGAGCACCACCTCTTCCCTCCTTTCGGGACGGCGTGATGTGTTGGTCGTGGCTTCAGTTTCTTGTTTGTATGGTATTGGAAACCCTGTAGAATTTCAGAAAAACGTCATCAGCATACACAAAGGACAAATACTATCGCGTACAAAATTACTGCACCAATTAGTCCAAAGTTTGTATTCGCGTACCGAAGCAGAATTTCACAACGGAAGATTCCGTATAAAGGGAGACACTGTAGATGTGTTTCCAGGGCATGGGGATGATGCCTATCGAATACATTTTTTTGGAGATGAAATTGAAGATATTGAAGCTTTCAATCCACAAAACAATGAGGTCATCGAAAAATATGATCGCCTCAATGTGTATCCTGCCAATATGTTTGTGACCTCTCCAGATGTATTGCAAGGCGCAATTCGAAATATTCAGGACGATCTGGTAAAACAGGTAGCGTATTTCAAGGAAATAGGAAAGCATTTGGAAGCAAAACGCTTAGACGAGCGTACCAATTTCGATTTAGAAATGATTCGGGAATTGGGCTATTGTAGTGGTATTGAAAACTATTCACGCTATTTAGACAGGCGTTTACCAGGCACCAGACCCTTCTGCCTACTGGATTATTTTCCAGACGATTATTTAATGTTAGTGGACGAGAGTCACGTATCTATTCCACAAGTAGGTGCTATGTATGGGGGTGACCGTTCCAGAAAAGAAAATTTGGTGGAATATGGTTTTAGATTGCCAGCTGCCATGGACAATAGACCCTTAAAGTTTGAAGAATTTGAAGCAGTTCAAAATCAGGTAATTTATGTTAGCGCTACCCCTGCAGATTATGAGCTGGAAAAAAGTGGTGGTGTTTTTGTTGAACAAATTATTCGTCCAACAGGATTGCTGGATCCTCCTATTGAAGTGCGTCCAAGTTTAAATCAAATAGACGATTTACTTGAAGAAATTCATCTAAGAATAGAAAAAGACGAGCGGATTTTAGTCACCACACTCACCAAGCGAATGGCCGAAGAGTTGACCAAATATATGAGCCGGGTAAACATACGGTGTCGGTATATTCATAGTGACGTTGATACTTTGGAACGCGTAGAAATTATGCAGGATTTGCGCCTGGGTGTTTTCGACGTTTTAGTAGGTGTAAACTTGCTCCGTGAAGGACTGGATTTACCGGAAGTTTCTTTGGTGGCTATTCTGGATGCCGATAAAGAAGGTTTTTTACGTAGCAATCGTTCTCTGACTCAAACCGTAGGTAGAGCCGCACGTCACATAAACGGTAAAGCAATTATGTATGCAGACAAAATTACAAGGAGCATGAAATTGACTATGGATGGCACTGATTATAGACGTGAAAAACAGATTGCCTATAATATTGAAAATAATATTACCCCCACCGCCATCAAGAAAAGTTTTGACAATGCCCTCACCAAAAAGAAAACAGACCGTTATATTTTAGAGACAGCTGAAAGTCTAGCTGCAGCAGAACCAGAGAATGACTATTTGACCAAACCACAAATAGAAAAGAAAATTCGCGACACCCGTAAAGAAATGGAAAAATCGGCCAAAGAGCTTGATTTTATGATGGCTGCCAAATTGCGAGATAAGATAAAAACATTACAGGGAAAGCTTGAAAAAGTTCAATAATATAGGGGTCCTTAAAACAATGTGTCTCTTCTCTGTTTTCCCTGTTCTATATGCTGAAGTGAGGAATAAAATATTTAGTATGCCCTTAACACGCTACCTTACGGCTATTTTGTATTTTTCGGGCTGTATGATAGCGACTTCCCAGAGTAACCAATCTAATAAAATTTTTCCTAAAAGTATTGAAGACGAAGCACTCGTCGCATTATCTTTTTACCCAGAACTCAAGGACACTGCTATAGAATTTAAATTTAAAGATAATATCAAAAAATCTACGATGCAGGCACAGCCTACGTTTGTAAGTATTTTTAGGTCTAAGGAAGATAGGGAATATATTATTTTAATAAGCAGGAAAATTCAGATTGAAGACGAGAGCTTTACGATGAAAGATATCCCGAGTGATGTTCTAGTTGGTTGGTTAGGCCACGAATTGGGCCATGTGATGGACTATCGTGATAGAACAGGCTTAGGAATGATTCTCTTCGGAATAAAATACCTCTTTAGCGGAACACACATAAAAGAAGTTGAACGTGCCGCAGATACCTTTGCCATCGATCACGGAATGGGAGAATATATTTTAAAAACAAAGAATTTTATTTTAGACAACGCTAATTTTTCAGAAAGATACAAAGCAAAACTCCGCAAACTCTACATGTCTCCCGAAGAAGTGATGCATTTAATTGAAAAGAAACAATAGTCCTACTTCTTACTACCTACTCCCTTTTTCACAAACGCCTCCCAGTCTGCAAATTTTTTCTCGTCCATGACACGCGCCATTTTTACTTGGCCGCCTTTCTTTTTACTGGCTCCACTCCATTCGTGAAAAACTTCTGGAGAAACCGTAGTGACTTTTACGCCTTTTAAAGCTTTACTTCTAGCCACGCTATAATTTTTGTTTGCCTTTTTTAATGCAGCGTCCAAAGCTTCGGAAAGTTTAACTTCATCAACTTTCGAGTCTGTTCCTAAGTACCAATGGTGATGAAATTCGTCATTTATTTTTACAGCGGCTAAAGTAAATTCAGGAATTTTAATATCGAACTCTTCTTCTAGTTCGCGAAGCGCCGTATCCATTTTGTTTACCGAAAGTTGAGACCCTACTACGTTTAAAAAGAATTTTGTTCTACCAGTGATTTTAATTTCAGCTCGTTCCACGTCAGTAAATGCAATAGTATCTCCAATTAAATAGCGCCAAGCCCCGGATACTGTCGAAATAATAAGCACATAATCCTGGTTTGTTTCAACTTCGGCTAAAGTAAGTGCCGGAGCATCTTGTGAGAGAGAACCATCTTCTTCTATATATTCTGGTTTAAAAGGGACAAACTCAAAATAAATGCCGTTGTCTGTCACCAATTTCATGGACGTAGTTTCAGGACGTTGCTGGAATGCAATAAAACCTTCAGAAGCTAAATAGGTATCGATTACCGTCACATCTTTTGCACACAAAGCACGAAAACTTTTTTCATAAGGCTGAAAGGCAACGCCCCCACTCGTAAATACTTGTAGATTGGGCCATACATCGTGAATAGTTTCGGCATTATGGTATGCAATTACTTCTTTCATCATTAGTTCCATCCACGAAGGAATTCCGCTTAAGGCTCCTATATCCCATTCTTTTGCTCTTCTGGCAATTGTAGCAACACGCGTATCCCAATCATCAATTTTTGAAATATCTTCCCCTGGTTTGTAATACCCGCGAAACCAAAACGGAATGTTACTAGCCGAAATCCCACTAATTTCACCTTCTAAAAATTCATCACGTTTTGCAAGATCCGTAGAGCTGCCTAACATCATAATTTCTTTTTCAAAAAAATCGGTGGGCATTTCAAAATTAGAGAGCGCTCCTACTTGTTTAATTCCTGCAGTTCGAATGGCATCTATCATGGCATCGGTAACGGGAATTCGCTTGCTGCTTTTACCTGTAGTTCCGCTACTTAAAGCAAAATAGCTAGGTTTTCCAGGCCAAGTAACATCTTCCAATCCTTTGATAGTTTGATCCCACCAATCGGCTTTCATTTGGTGGTAATCGAAATAAGGTACGGAGGCAGCAAAATATTCTTGCACATTGGGAGCTTCCATAATTTTTGAGAAACCATAATACTTACCAAAGGCAGTATTTTTTGCTGTATCCAGCATTTCTTCTAAAACTTTTTCCTGATCCTCGACAGGAGAGGTCTCTGAAACTAAACTCCCGCGTAAGTCAATTGCTCCTTTGATAATAGAACCTAAAATTGCCATAATTTTTTTGTTAGGATTTAAAATTACAATTTTTGAAATGTAATAAGAACAGCTTTAAATCAAGTTTAACGGTTCGCACTAAAACTGTACTTTTGTAGTATGAGCCATCACCCAGATTCTACCCGATTAAATAAAGCCATTAGCGATAGTGGCTATTGTTCCCGCAGACAAGCAGACACCCTTATTGAGCAAGGTCGCGTTACCTTAAATGGCGCATCAGTGTCATTGGGAGATCGAGCCATGCCCAACGATGAAATTAAAGTTGATGGAAAGTTACTAACCGAAAACACAAATCTTGTCTACATTGCGCTTAACAAGCCTGTGGGCATTACCTGTACTACAGACCAACGTGTAGAAGGCAATGTGGTGGATTTTATAGGTCATAAAGAGCGGATTTTTCATGTGGGACGTCTTGATAAACCAAGCGAAGGCCTACTGTTAATGACGAACGATGGTGATATAGTAAATAAGATTTTACGTGCTGGCAACAAACACGAAAAAGAATACATCGTAAAAGTAGACCGCCCCATTACCAAAGATTTTATTCTGAAAATGAGTAATGGTGTTCCTTTAGCCGAATTGGAAACCACCACCAAACCATGTGAGGTAGCACAATTAAGCCGATTTGTTTTCAGAATTATACTAATACAAGGGTTAAACAGGCAAATTCGACGTATGTGTGAATATTTTGGACACGAAGTCTTAGAATTGAAGCGAACCCGAATTATGAATATTGATTTGGGCGATCTACCGTTAGGAGAATGGCGTGATTTAACCGAAACAGAATTAAAAGATTTGCAAGCTTCTGTATCGGCATCTGATAACAGTTCTTATGTAGAGAAAGTTGAAAAAAGAGCAACCACTGGAAAGCGTAGAAGAGGTAGAAATAACAACGAAGTAAAGTAGATTAATTTACTCCAAAAAAAGAGCCACACACCGATTGAGTAGCGTGTGGCATTTTCAACTAACTAACCAAATTAAATTTCAATTATGAAATCTCAACCATTTTTTTCACTGCTTTCTCTTCAATCTTTTTAGGAAGAGAGATTGCAAGGATGCCATCTTTGTGAGTAGCATTAATGTTTTCAGTATCAATTATTTGAGGCAAGGTAAACTTTCTTTCAAAGTTTTTAAAATCGAAATCCTTCCGCAAATATTTTGTAGTGTCCTCGGTAAGAATTTCGTCGGAGATTTTTGAAGAAACTTTTAAAATATTTTCTTCAACTTCGATCGTAACGTCATTTTTTGAAATACCGGGGATAACTATTTCAACTACAAAAATCGTATTTTTTTCCGAAATATTAACTGCGGGAATGCTAAATTTTTCACAATTAGCAATGTCAAGTCTGTTTTCGATAAATAGTTCATCAAATATTGATGAGAGTACTGGATTATTTTTTTTAATTAAATTCATAATATTATATTTTATGTGACTATATGTTTTGTTCTCTCTAGACAACAGTCAAAAAAAGTTCCAAATATAAAAAACTGCCTTTTTGACACTAATTACGCATTTATTAGTGACATTCTGTCGACTATTTTAAGTTTTGAGCTTTCATTTAATTCAATTTTAAGAAGAAATCTGTCATATATATGTAACTTCGTTTACACATAATTGCTTTATGAAAAAACTTTATATCAGGCTCAAGACCTTTTTTAATACCATACAGGGGAAAATTGCATTTTACCCTACTTTATTAGCTGTTTTAGGTTTTAATCTGGCTTTTGTCATGGCCTGGCTGGAAGAAAAGGGGGTGTCCAAATTTTTACTTGATAAGGCTCCGCAACTTATGTTAGAGGATGGCGATACGGTACTAACCATTATGAGTGCTTGTATTGCCGGTATTATATCTATTATGGTATTTAGCTTTTCTACGGTGATGCTGTTATTAAGCCAGGCATCCAGTAACTTTTCACCACGACTTTTACCAGGATTGATTAGCGATAAAAAAAACCAATTAATTTTAGGAACCTACCTCGCTACTATTATTTATTTAATGTTCATTCTTTTTTCTATTGAACCAGACGATGAAAAATACACACTTCCTGGCCTTTCAATTTTATTAGGGATTGTATTTACAATTCTTTGCTTAGCTTCTTTTATTTATTTTATTCATAACATGTCCCAGAGTATTCAAATAAATAATATTTTGGACAATATTTTTTATAAGTCGAAAGAAAGGCTAGAACTCATTACTACTAAAGAGGAAGAAAATGATTCAGACCTACTGAACTCCTTCCCTGCTACCAAAAACTGGCACAGTTATAACGTTACTAAAGGAGGCTATTTTCAGAATATTTCGCTTAAAAATATTACTGAATTTTGTGAAGTGAACGACACAAGAATCTACCTCGCTATTCCTAAAGGTTTTTTTGTTTTACAACACGCTCCATTTATTAAATCTGAAAAGAAGCTTACAGAAGAGCAGTTAAAAAAGATTCTAGACAACATAAATTTTGCCCGAGGTGAATTTGTAGAAGATAACTACATACTAGCCTTTAAACAAATTACCGAAATAGCCGTAAAAGCCATGTCTCCAGGCATAAATGATCCAGGAACTGCTATAAATGCGATAGACTACTTAACTGAACTCTTTGCATTACGCATGCGAAAAAACGATAATGGAATTTTATTGAGAAATAATAAAGCGTGGTTAAAAATAGCCATCGTAACTTTTGAGGAATTGTTATATACGTGTATGGCCTCTTTACGAACCTACTGCAAACACGATCCTGTACTCGTTGAAAAACTGGTTTGGATGCTACAATACCTTGCTGTTCAAAAGGTTTACAAAAACGAAAATTATAAAGAGAACATCGCAAACGAAATACAACTACTCCTTAAAGATGCAAAGTCTTCGTTAGCCAATAAACAAGACTGGAAAAAAGTAAAAAAAATGAGCGCAGTTGACTCATAATTGCCTCCAATATATTTTTACGGCAGACAAGACTTCCAATTCCAATCGAATTTCGGGTATACGTTCAAATCCATTTTTAAGATAAAAAGCCAATGGCGATTTATAAACCTCGCCGTTTCTTTTCTTCCCTTCGTTTCTGTCGATTACCCAGCCGTTTAATTCATGTTCCTTCTCTTTTGCTTCAGTAAGTAGTCGCGTTCCATAGCCTTTCCCGTGTAACGTTGAATCTATAATAATAGCAAACCACTTTTCCTCCTCACGAATAAAATCAAAATACCAGCCTTTTAAATTTCCATCGGCATCCACAAGTAACCTATGTGATGGTTCTGTGAGATTTTTTAAATAGGTTTCAAAAGTCGCTAAAGACGTAAAATTCAACTTTTCAGGATACTCATTATTCCACAAAGTAAGAATTTGAGATTTCCAGTTTTTAGTTAACTTTTCGGTTTTAATAATATCCATTACACTATATATAGTACTAATTATAATACATATTAAAAATCTGCAACAGTTTCTCTGGAGGAATAATCTTATGTTCGTAGCGTTCCATTGCTATTAAAATCTGATTAATTGCGCCTGGACGGATTCCTAATTCCAACCCAAAACCACGTAGAAAAGCTATTTCTTTCTCGTGGGTTTCTCCGTCTACATTCATCAACAATACCATTTTATGGAAATGCGTGATGCGCTCTAATTCGGTAAACGATTTTTTAGTAGGTAACGGGTCGTGATACAACTCCCTAACTTCTTTTTCTGAAATGCCCATGCGTTCGGCAAGACGATGGATAAAATCATATTCGCCTTGAGTAATCTTATCATCAGCTTTTGCCATAAGGATAAGATCACTTAACAGCGATTTCTGATCTTGAAGGGTTGGTTTGTGTGGATTGCTCATCGTGAAGTAGCTTAAACTTTTTCTTTTACCTACAAATTTAGCATTTTACACCCTAATCTTGCAATTTTTGAATTCCGTAGTACAACTATGCAATTAAAAAATCACTTCATTAGGTTGCAAAAGCCAAAATTTTCGGTGCCAAACAAAAAGATTAAGACACTTCATTCAAAAATAAAAAATCCCTTTCAATTTTTACAAACTGAAAGGGATTCTTATAAATGTATTTAAAATACTATGCTAAAACAGCCTGTACTTTATCTGCTGCTTCCTGGAACTCAATCGCACTCTGTACGTCCAATCCACTGTTATCAATCAATTCTTTTGCTATGTCAGCATTGGTTCCTTGTAAACGTACAATAATAGGCACGTTGATGGTTCCCATATTCTTATACGCATCAACAATACCTTGCGCCACACGGTCACAACGTACAATACCTCCAAAAATGTTTACCAGAATTGCTTTCACGTTAGGATCTTTCAAAATTAATTTGAAAGCTATCTCTACACGCTCTGCATCTGCAGTACCACCTACGTCCAAGAAGTTCGCTGGCTCACCACCGGCTTGCTTGATTAAATCCATAGTTGCCATGGCCAATCCTGCTCCGTTCACCATACACCCAACATTTCCATCAAGGTCTACATAGCTTAATCCTGCTTCTTTTGCTTCTACTTCGGTTGCGTTTTCTTCTCTAATGTCACGCATTGCTGCGTAGTCTTTTCTGCGAAATAATGCATTATCGTCTATACTTACCTTAGCATCTACAGCGATAATTTTATCGTCACTCGTTTTTAACACAGGGTTAATTTCAAACAAAGAAGAATCACTGTTTTCGTATGCTTTGTACAAAGACGTTACAAACTTAGTCATTTGCTTAAACGCTTGTCCGCTCAATCCTAAATTGAAAGCTACGCGTCGTGCCTGAAAAGGCATTAATCCAACAGCTGGATCTATTTCTTCATGAAAAATTAAATGTGGTGTTTCTTCGGCAACCGTTTCAATATCCATTCCACCTTCGGTAGAATACATAATCATATTTTTTCCGGTACCACGGTTTAACAGGACACTCATATAGTATTCTTCCGGCTCACTATCGCCAGGGTAATATACATCTTCAGTGACAAGTACCTGGTGTACTTTTTTACCTTCGGCACTTGTTTGTGGCGTTATTAGGTTCATTCCTAAAATTTGTCCAGCGATATCTTTTACTTCTTGAATATTTTTAGCCAGTTTTACACCACCACCTTTACCACGACCACCTGCGTGTATTTGTGCTTTTATTACGTGCCAGCCGGTTCCGGTTTGTTCTGTTAGTTTTTTAGCAGCTTCAACAGCCTCTTCAGGCGTAGTGGCTACGATTCCTCTTTGGATCTCAACACCAAAACTGTTCAATATTTCTTTTCCTTGATATTCGTGTAAATTCATAATAGGATGTTTCTGTTTTTTAAGCGGGACAAAAGTACAAATTGTCTCGCGGTTTTCAAGTTCATTTCATTTAAAAACTAAAAGATATGTTGGATTGGAATGCTTATTAATTAATTCACTATTTAACCATTTAACTAATATAATTAAGTGTCCACCTCACACCCTAGCCCTAAAGGGGCCAACACACAGTTTGAAAAAATTTATAATAAAGTCAGGGATTATTTAACCATTAACTATTTCACCAGTTAACCAATTCACTAATCCTCCTTCTTCGGAATTTCCTTCAGAATTTCTTTTACAAAATCCCAGAATTTTTGAGTAGATGAAATACTTGCGCGTTCGTCTGGTGAGTGCGCTCCTTTAATAGTAGGCCCAAAAGAAATCATATCCATCTGCGGATAGTTTTGCCCTAAAATCCCACATTCCAGACCAGCATGACAAGCAGCTACGTGTGCTTTTTCGCCGTGTAGTTTTTCATACAAACCATCCAGTACTTTTAAAATTGGGCTATCCATATTAGGTGCCCATCCTGGATATTCTCCTGAAAATGTAACATCAAATTTGCCTAATGTAAAAACAGATTCTAAAGTGTTTGCTAAATCCAGTTTAGACGAATTAACCGAAGAACGCGTTAGACATTCTACTTTAATACTTCCATCTTTTATTGAAATTTTCGCAATATTATTAGAAGTTTCTACCAGATCTTCAATCGCTGGACTCATTCTATACACTCCATTAGGAGCGGCATAAATAGATTGAATAAATAGTGTTTGATCTGTTTTCACCATCACCCTATTAGCAGGAGTTGATGATTTTTCAAATACAATTTCCAGGTTTTTTTCCAATAGACTGTATTCCTCTTTGATGGCGGCAGCGATTCTTTCAAATTCTGATTGAAATGCATTATAGTTTAAGTTTTCGATTACAATCGTAGCCACACTTTCACGCGGAATTGCATTCCGCAAACTGCCTCCTTTTAATTCTGCAATATGCAATACATCTTCGCAGGCGTACAGCACGCGATTCATCATGGTATTGGCATTCCCTAATCCTTTAATAATATCCATCCCGCTATGGCCGCCTTGCAGTCCCCTTACAGTTAGCATATAGGTAGTAGACTCTTCTGGTGCCTCTTCGTGTTTATAATGTTTTGTAGCAGTTACATCTACGCCACCCGCACAACCAACACCTATTTCATCATCTTCTTCCGTGTCAAGATTTAATAAGATATCTCCTTTTAAAATTCCACCTTTTAATCCCATTGCCCCTGTCATTCCTGTTTCTTCATCTATCGTAAACAGTGCTTCCAAAGCAGGATGCGGAATATCTGTACTTTCCAAAATTGCCATAATAGTCGCTACGCCCAAACCATTATCTGCGCCCAATGTAGTTCCTTTAGCACGCACCCAATCTCCGTCTACGTGCATTTCAATTCCCTGTGTATCAAAATCGAAATCGGTATTGTTATTTTTTTGGTGTACCATATCCAGATGGCTTTGCATTACAATAGGGGTTCTATCTTCCATCCCTTTTGTAGCAGGCTTCCTAATAATTACGTTTCCTACCGCATCTTCAATCGTTTCAAAACCTAAATTTTCTCCGAAGTCTTTCATAAAAGTAATGACGCGTTCTTCTTTTTTGGAAGGTCGCGGCACGGCGTTTAAATCGGCAAATTTATTCCAAACAGCTTTTGGCTCTAGATTTCTTATGGCTTCGTTCATTGTATTGTTTTTAAATAGAAGATTAGCTAACAAAGTTACAAGGTTTTACTATTTTTAAAGTCGAATAGATGGCTATGTTATTCAAAAAATGCGTTAAAACTTTCCTAATGAAGTTTTTGCTTCAGAAGTAAATAAAATCTTTCTTAAAAAATATTCCTTGAGCAAAATTTCTGAATTTTTAAAAGACAACACAACTAAAGTCATCCTGGCGCTATTGCTCCCTATTCAGTTTTACGGTTTAAAACTCCTACGCAATTTCCCTGAGTTTATTGAACAGTATTACAGTCAAGGATTATTTCCGGTATTGTCAAAAATCAATCGCTTTTTATTTGGATGGATCCCTTTTTCAATCGGAGATTTTTTTTATGTCCTCATTGGTATAATAGCCATACGATGGTTGTATAAAAATTTAAAACGATTACGCTTTGAACCCCTAAAATTCTTTATAGATATTGCCGCTACGCTTTCTATTGTATATTTCGTGTTTAATCTGCTGTGGGGGTTTAATTATTATAGAATGCCCCTTAATACAACCCTTGGGTTAAAAAAAGACTACACCACAGCGCAACTCATTGCTACCACAAAAAGACTCATCCTAAAGTCTAATGCACTACATAGAGAATTAGGCTATGCAGACAGTATAAAAATAGACCTCCCCTATTCTCAAAAAGAAATTTTTGCAATGAGCGACAACGGCTATAAAAACCTGGAAACCGAATTCCCGCAACTCGCCTACCATCCCAAAAGTATCAAAAAAAGCGGCTGGAGCTTGGGGTTAACCTATATGGGGTATAGTGGATATTACAATCCATTTTCGGGGGAAGCTCAGGTTAATAACTTAATAAAAACCTATAAATTTCCCGTGGTAAGTTGCCACGAACAAGCCCACCAAATAGGCTACGCTGCCGAAAATGAAGCCAATTTTATTGCCACCATGGCAACCTTAAATAACGACAATACCTATATAAAATATTCGGGGTATATTTTCGCTTTACGGTACTGTGTAAATGAGCTTGCCCGACGTGATATGGCGCTTTATGAGGAATTACTCCCCTCCATCAACTTTGGGATTTTGGAAAGTTACCGCGAAATGCGTGAGTTTTGGGGTGAGTATCAAAATCCATTCGAAACGTTTTCTAAAGCGTTTTGGGATCAGTTTTTAAAAGCCAACAACCAATCGGAAGGTATTATGAGCTACAGTTATATGGTAGCGCTGGTCGTAAATTATTTTGAGGACAAACCTTTTTGAGGGACAAAGTGCCAATTGTTGAATTTTGAATTTTGAATTTTGAATTTTAAAGGTACTCTGCAACGCTTTTAAAATACGGGTACGTAGTGCCGTTTTAATTTCCCAAACATTTACCACCAACTACGAGCGGAGCGACCTACCCCCTACCACCTATCTTCTTTTTTTCTTAAAGACTTGTTAAACCAATCTTAATATTTTTAAAAAACCAAGGAAGGATAGTATCTTCACAACACGATAATTTCAATCAAAAAAACAATGAAAAAACAACTCCTCTGGATGCTGTGCTTATTCAGTATTTCCATCATGTCTGCTCAAGTTTATTTCCCAGAAAATGAAGGCCTTAAAGAGCAAAACACCAATTATACCGCATTTACCAATGCTACCTTATATATAACCCCTACAAAAGTGGTTAAAAATGGTACGCTGCTTATTCAGGATGGTAAGGTAATCGCTTCGGGTAAATCGGTTACGATTCCTAAGAACGCTATCACTATCGATTTGCAAGGCAAACATGTGTATCCTTCTTTTATTGATCCTTATACCGATTTCGGCGTAGAAAAACCGAAACGTGGTTCAGGTGGACGCCGGTCACCAGAATACAAAGCCTCCCGAGATGGTTTTTATTGGAACGACCATATTAAGCCAGAAAGTGAAGCGATTTCAAAATTTGAATACGATAAAAAGAAAGCGGACGAATTTAGAAAAGCCGGATTTGGTGTTTTAAATACACACATTATGGACGGTATTGCCCGTGGAACTGGAGTTTTAGTAGCTTTAAATGATGAGGAAGGTGCTGGCACTAGAATTATTAATGATAAAAGCGGACAGTTTTTCAGTTTTGAAAAAAGTGTGGAGAGTCGACAATCATACCCAACCTCTTTAATGGGTGCGATGGCTTTGCTTCGCCAGATGTATAGCGATGCCGCTTGGTATGCTAACGGAGCAAGTAAAACAAAAGACCGCTCTCTGGAAGCTTTAAACGCCAATAAACCTATGGTTTCCTTTTTTGAAGCAGGGAGTAAAGATAACGACATTAGAGCCGATAAAATTGGTGATGCTTTCAACGTAAATTACGTGATTGTAGGTGGTGGAGATGAATATGAAATGTTAGACGACATAAAAGCCAGCAACGCCAGATATATTATTCCAATAAATTTTCCAGATGCGTATGATGTAACGAACCCGTATGCTGAAAAATATATAAGCCTTGCCGATATGCGCGATTGGAACCAAGCTCCTATGAACCCAAAATGGTTATCAGATAATAATGTACAATTTTCACTTACTACCTTTGAGCTGGAAAAACCTTCAGAATTTAGCGGAAAGTTGCTAAAAGCTTTAAAATATGGCTATGATGAAACAAAAGCACTGGAGGCGTTAACTACTGTTCCTGCTTCTTTTCTAAATGCTTCAGATAAAATTGGAAGTTTAGAAGAAGGTCGCTACGCAAATTTCCTTATCACCTCAGGACCTATTTTTGATAAAGAAACTACGCTGTATGAAAACTGGGTTCAAGGCCAGAAAAATATTATCAATACAAAAGACCAGCAGGACATTCGCGGGAATTATAAAATTTCAGCAGGTGGGAAAACATACGATGTAAAGTTAACAGGAGATATTACAAAATTGAATTCGGAGGTTACCGTAGGCGACACGAAATATCCTTCAAAAGTTGACTATAGCGAAAACTGGGTAAGCCTAAGTTTTACAGATGAAAAAACCAACGAAGTTTTCAGAACAACAGGAATTATTCCGAAGGGAGACCAAAATTTCTCTGGAAAGTTATTGCTTCCGTCAGGTGCCGAAACTGAATATACCGCAACACGCCAGGCAGATTCTAAAGAAGATAAAAAGGACAAAGACGCAGACGATGCTAAGAAAATAGAAACAGTCCCTCTCACCTTCCCTAACGTAGGATATGGTTTCGCAACGAAGCCGAAGCAACAAAATATGTTGTTTAAAAACGCCACTGTCTGGACAAGTGAGGACGCTGGAGTTTTACAAAACACCGATGTTTTAGTAAAAAACGGAAAAATAGCTTCCGTAGGCAAAAACCTAAGCGCTGGAGGTGCCACAGTAATTGATGCCACAGGAAAGCACCTTACCGCTGGAGTGATAGACGAACATTCGCATATTGCTGCACTATCCATTAACGAAGCGGGTCACAATTCTTCAGCAGAAGTTACGATTGAAGATGTGGTAGACCCGGAAGACATCAATATTTACCGCAACCTAGCGGGTGGCGTTACATCAATTCAAATTTTACACGGAAGTGCAAATCCAATTGGTGGACGTTCGGCCATTATTAAACTGAAATGGGGAGAAAATGCCGATAAACTCATTTACGATAATAGTCCGAAGTTTATCAAATTCGCTTTAGGAGAAAATGTAAAACAAAGTAATTGGGAAAGCTACGGCCGTTTTCCGCAAACGCGTATGGGTGTAGAGCAAATGTATGTGAACTACTTTAACCGTGCGAAAGAATACGATGCCAAGAAAAAAGGTGGGCAGCCGTTTCGTTACGACGAAGAAATGGAAGTGCTTGCTGAAATTTTAAATGGTGAACGTTTTATTAGTTGCCACAGTTACGTACAAAGTGAAATAAACATGTTGATGAAAGTTGCAGATCGCTTCGATTTTAAAATAAACACGTTTACACACATTTTAGAAGGCTATAAAGTAGCAGATAAGATGAAAGAACACGGCGTAGGTGCTTCCACCTTTAGCGATTGGTGGGCTTATAAATTTGAAGTAAACGACGCTATTCCTTACAATGCCGCCATTATGGCGAGTGAAGGCTTGGTAGTTGCTATAAATAGTGACGACGGCGAAATGTCCAGAAGATTAAATCAGGAAGCTGCAAAAAGTGTTAAATACGGTGGCATGACCGAAGAAGAAGCATGGAAAATGGTCACTATCAATCCAGCAAAATTATTGCACCTTGATGAGCGAACCGGAAGTATAAAAGAAGGAAAAGATGCCGATTTGGTGTTATGGACAGACCATCCGCTTTCTGTATATGCAAGAGCTGAAAAAACTATTATTGAAGGAGTAACGTATTTCGATTTGGAAAAAGACAAGCAAATGCGCGACAACGTTACCTCTGAACGTAATAAACTAGTAAAAATGATGCTGGATGAGAAGAATGGCGGCGGTAAAACCAAAGAGCCAAAAGGAAAAGACAAGCGTCATTTTGAATGTGAAACCATTAACTAACACTTCGACTCCACTCAGTGACCGCAGAAAATTTCGTTTTGACATAACTGGAAGGGTTTATCATAATTATTAAAGACTTTACAATGAAAAAATATATAAGCATACTCACACTACTGGTTCTGGGAAGCACCATGTTTGCCCAACAAACACCAGCACCCAAACAAACCGAAGCCATAACTATTTCAGGAGCAACTGCTCATATTGGTGATGGTACTGTGATTGAAAACAGCATCCTCGTTTTTGAAAATGGAAAAATTACTGCCCTTGGCACTTCCACAACACCCACAAAAGGGAAAGTGATTAACGCACAGGGAAAACACGTATATCCCGGGCTTATTGCTCCTACAAAATCTCTGGGGTTGGTAGAAGTTAACGCGGTACGTGCCAGTGACGATCAAGATGAACTAGGTGAGTTTATCCCCAATGTACGCAGTTTAATTGCCTACAATGCCGAAAGTAAAGTGGTAGAAAGCATGCGCCCTAACGGTGTATTGCTAGGGCAAATCGCCCCACAAGGAGGTGGCATAAGTGGTACTTCCTCTATTGTACAGTTTGATGCCTGGAACTGGGAAGATGCAGCGATAAAAGTAGATGACGGCATCCATATGAACTGGCCCAACAGCTTTCGAAGAGGAAGATGGTGGCTTGGTGAAGAACGTGGCTACAAGCCCAATAAGGAATACGCAAAGCAAATCCAGGAAGGTGTAGATTTTATGTTGAATGCCAAAGCCTACGGAACTGGAACAGGCAAAGCAAACGAACAACCTAATGAAGCTTATACAGCAATGCAAGGCTTGTTTGACGGAAGTAAAAAATTATACATCTACGCAGATGGTGAAAAAGAAATAATAGATGCTGTAACTACAGCCAAAGAAAATGGCGTGCAAGATGTAGTAATAGTAGGGGGTTATGAAGCACACAAAATTATTCCGTTTCTGAAAAAGAATAACATTCCTGTTCTTGTACAACAACCTCACGCCCTACCTTCTCGTGAAGATGATGACTACGATATGCCATACAAATTACCAAAATTACTGACCGATGGCGGATTGCTAGTTGGAATTCAAAATGCAAATATGAGTAACTTCCAAACCCGTAACCTACCCTTTTATGCGGGCCATGTAGCTGGACAAGGCTTAGACAAAGAAATAGCATTACAGCTAATTACGGGTAATTCTGCTAAAATTTTAGGAATTGACGATAGCTATGGAACACTTGCTGTTGGCAAAAGCGCAACGCTTTTTGTAAGCGAAGGTGATGCATTAGATATGCGTACCAATATTTTAACCAATGCTTTTATTGATGGCCGCGAAATTTCTTTGGAAACACACCAGACGGAATTGTGGAAAAGGTACATGAAAAAGTATGCTAGGGAATAAATTATCTATACGAGTACAGTCGAAAACCTTTTAGAACCTGAGAAAGTCAAATTAGGTTTCGACTGCACTCAACCAGACATCGATAATCAGGTCACCCTAACGCTAAACTCTTTTAAACACTTCAACCATAAACTACAAATAACCAACGAAAAACTCCCCAATGAAACCCGCCACCGCAGTACAAATCCGTAAGGAGATAAAATTTCGTTCCAAGGAAGAATTGGAAGCGTTATGTCTTCGGTTGGCGCGTTTTAAGAAGGAAAATAAGGAACTTCTTACCTATTTACTATTTGAGGCGGACCACGAAGATAGTTATGTTGCCGAGGTGAAAGATTTTATCACGCAGCAATTTGAAGAAACACCTGCAACTAATTTTTATAGGGTAAAAAAGCGTATCCGGAAGATTCTTCGGGAGACGAAGAAGTTTATTCGGTATTCTTCGGTGAAAGAGACGGAAGTGGCATTGTTGCTTCATTTTTGTGAAAAGATGATCAATTATAGCAGTAGTATAAAACGGAGTAAAACTATGATGCAAGTGTACGAGCGACAACTTGCCATGATTGAAAAGAAAATTGGGGAATTGCACGAGGATTTGCAGATGGATTATATTACCGAATTAAACGAGTTGCCGCGATGAAAAAACTGTTCGTTTTAGGAATCGGTATTTTAATATCACTTCAGGGAATTGCGCAAACAAATGCCGAAATATTACCGTGGAGCACGCCTTTTACAACCGTAAATGCAACTGCGTTTCAAGAACAGATAAAAACCATTAGCAAAGCTGCCAGCATCGTGGGTCTTGGAGAAGTTTCACATTATACAAAAGAGTGCTATCAACTAAAAGAGACGGCCATTATTACCTTAATGCATCAGGGGTATGATGCGCTGGTGCTGGAAGTAGATTTTGGGCAGGCATTACTCTGGAACGATTTTGTAGTACACGGCAAAGGTGATTTGGATGAACTGGTGTCGACTTCAGGCTGGTTTACCTATAGAACGGAAGAGTTTAAATCGTTGCTTAAAAACATCAGGAACTTTAATGCTACTTCAGCAAATAAATTTCAGGTTTTTGGGATGGAAATGACGGCTATGCACAATAACATCGATTGGCTAATTTCGTATGTGAGTAAAACTCCAGAAGTGTCAAACGCGCTTTTACCTTTACTTCAAAAAGAACGACAAATTGTAGCCTTCAACCAATATTCGGAAGAAGAACGCACCGATTATTGGAATCTTTATTATCTGCTAAAGGAATTTTTAGAAATTCATAAAACAACATTGATTAATGCAAATGGAGAAAAGGATTATAAAATAGCGGAAAGAATTACAGAAATTACGAGACAATTTGCCACCTACATTTCTCAGGATGATTTTGGTTTAAAAGCTGAATTTAGAGACCAATTCTCTGCTCGAAACATAATTTGGGTGAACAATCTTTTTCCTGAGGATAGTAAACTAGTTCTTTGGGCGCATAATGGGCACGTAGCTAAAACTTCACCTCTGTTTAATTATGATGTCCTAGGGAGCTATTTAAAAAGATGGTATGGCGACGGCTATGTTGCGATTGGTTTTACGTTTAATCAAGGAGATTTCGGTGCCTTTGCGAATAATAGTTTTCAAAAAATAACTATGGCAGCGGTTACTGAAAATTCTATCACCCGCACATTTTCAAACACCCAGGCACCCTTTCTATTTTTTAATGCACGGGAAGCACTAAAAGCAAATAACGCTACAACGTATTTTCTTCTAAACCCACTGAAGATTCGCACCGATATTTCTGAAAGTTATTCCGAAGCGCAACAAAAGATGATGTCGTTGACGATTTCTGAAACATACGACGCCCTCATCTATATCGATAAAACATCCTACCCTACCACTATCCCTTATTCACAAAAAAAATGATCACCATATACCACAATCCAAGATGCAGCAAGTCCAGACAAGGTTTGGCACTTGTTGAAGAAAGCGGCAAAGATTATCAAGTAGTAAAATATCTAGACGCCCCACTTTCAGAAGATAAACTCACCGAACTAATTAAACTTCTACATATTGCTCCACTAGATTTGGTTCGAAAAAACGAAGCCATCTGGAAAGAAAACTACAAAGGCAAAAATCTAAGTGATGGAGACCTTATAAAAGCAATGGTTCAACACCCTAAATTAATTGAACGGCCTATCGTTGTAAATGGTAAGAAAGCCGTGATTGGAAGACCGCCAGAAAGCATTCGCGATATTTTATAATTTCCACTTTTTTATTTAACAAAACTTTGTGGTTTCAAGGCTAAACCCAAACGTATTTTCGCAGTCGAAGAAGAAACATTGACTATGAAATTATTTACCAGCCTACTCGCTTTATTTTTTACAACCTTCTTATTTTCTCAAAACACTTCAACTGTCAAAGGAAAAATCCTTGAACAAGGAACCAATTATCCTTTAGAATATGCAACCATATCATTTATTGATTCGGCTGGAAAAACAGTCACTGGAGGTATTACAGATTTGGATGGAAACTACAGCATAGAAGTCCCAGCAGGGAGTTACACCGTAAAATACGAATTTATAAGTTACAAATCGGTTGAAAAATCCAATCAAAATCTTCAAAACAATACTACTTTACCCACCGTATATCTTTCTTTAAATTCAGAAAGTTTGGACGAGGTGGTGGTGCGCGCCGAAACTACCGAGGTACAAATTAGATTAGATAAAAAAGTGTACAATATTGGCAAAGACCTAACCACCAGTGGCGCTACGGTAAGCGATGCGTTAAGCAACGTACCATCTGTAACGGTGGACGTGGACGGTGCTATTAGTCTCCGTGGCAATGAAAATGTTCGGATTTTAATAAACGGTAAACCCAGCGCTATTGCGGGATTTGGAAGCACAGACGCACTACGCCAGCTTCCTGCAGATGCTATTGAACGTGTAGAGGTGATTACGTCACCTTCGGCCAGATATGATGCTGAAGGGACTGCCGGTATTTTAAATATCATTCTTCGAAAAGAAAAAACCTTAGGGCTTAATGGCTCTGTTCAAGTAAATATGGGAGTTCCGTTAAGTAGCGGTTTGAGCACTAATATTAATTTACGTACCGAAAAATTCAATATTTTTAATACTACGGGGATTCGATATAACGACTCTCCTGGAAATGCTTATTTTGAAACACGCTATTTAAATGCAAACGCGTCCAACCCTTTAGTAATTGAAGAGCGCGATTATGATAGGTTAAACAGAGGTTTTAACACAAATCTTGGCATAGAATATTATTTAACTGAAAAGTCATCTCTTACCGCTTCCGGATTTTTACGTTTGGGTGATGATGAAGATACCACTACCAATTTAACGCAGGAATTTAATGCGGCCAATGCGTTGGCCGTTTTAAGAAGTAGAATTGAAACAGAAACCGAAGAAGACACCAGCCTTCAGTTTTCATTAAACTACGTTAATAACTTTAATGATGATGGCCATAAATTAACGATAGATTTACAAGCCGAAGATGACGAAGAAACTGAAGTTTCCTTTATTGATGAATTTAACACCTTCCCAACAAATCAACCGCTTCCAGCCGAATTGATCACCCAACAAGAAGACCAGAATGAATATTTAATCCAAGCAGATTATGTACTGCCTATTGGTGAAAATGCACAATTTGAAGCGGGTTACAGAGGTAATTTTGAAAAAACAACAACAGATTATTTATTAACTGAGCAATTAGCTGCTGGCGGTGCTTTTATACGTAATGATAGTTTATCGAACGTTTTTACATACGAAGAAAATGTAAATGCCGTATACACACAATACGGAAACAAATTTGGAAAGTTTTCATTCCTGTTGGGACTTCGTTATGAAGACACACAGCTTAAAGGTGAGGTTACAGGCGAAGACATAACGAGCAATGACGACTTTAATGTAAACTTTGACAATAGTTATTCGGGGCTTTTCCCCACGGTAAACCTGGTGTACGAACTAGGAGAAAGCGAAAATGTTACCTTAGGCTATAATAGAAGGATTAACCGTCCACGTGGGTTTTTTATTAACCCTTTTCCTTCCAGAAGTAGTGAAGCCAATGTATTTCAAGGAAACCCTGGCTTACGACCTGCTTTTGCCAGCGCCTTTGATTTGGGTTATTTAAGACGTTGGAAAAATTTAACGCTTACCACTTCAGTATATTACCAGCAAGAGACCGATGCTTTTGAGCGTGTAAGTGAAGATACAGGGCAGGTAACCCCTAATGGCGTGCCTATTATTAGAACAATTCCTTTTAACCTTTCTACCAATGAACGGTATGGGTTTGAAGCTGGAGTACTTTACAATCCAGCCAAATGGCTACGATTAAACGGAAGTTTTAACTTCTTTGGCTTTCAAACGGAAGGAATGTTCAACGGCGTAGATTACGGTACTAAAAACACAAGCTGGTTTGCCCGTGGAAGTAGTAAAGTAACACTTCCATCAAAAATAGATTGGCAAACAACCGCTTTTTACAGAGGCCCAAGAAATGATGCACAGTCAGAAACCGAAGGGTTATTAAGTATAAATCTAGCCTTCAGTAAAGATATTATGGACGACAATGCTACCATTGGTTTTAATGTAAGTGATTTACTAAATTCAAGAAAACGGGTGACTAGTACAGAAACACCTTCATTTATTAGTGACAGTGAGTTTCAGTGGAGAGAGCGACAATTCAATTTAAGTTTCACATACCGATTCAATCAAAAGAAACAACGCCAAAAGGATACGAGGGGTGCTGGAGACGGTGATGAAGGTGAAGGAGATTTTGGAGGATAAATTCTCTTTTAAAGTATAAAAAAAGGAGCTCTACTAGAGCTCCTTTTTACTTTATATAGAAAGCAATTAGTTTGCTTCTCTTTCTTTCTTTTTTGCTTCACGCTTCATCTTAATATTTTCAATTAAAGCGCCACCAATCCAATACGGGATAAAAGACACCAAGAAAATCATTAACCAAAAACCAATGGTTAAAATGGTTAAGAATGCTAAAAATCCTAAATACTGGTCAAAATCGAACATAATGTGAGTCTTTTTCTAATTAAGCTGTGGCAAAGATAATAAGGTTTTTTCAGAAAAAACAACAAAACATTCCTATTTATCCACAACAATTAAACAACTGCCTTCTTGAACCAGCCTTGTGCTTTTTGTACCTTTACAACTCTAAAATGGAAACTATGAATTACCGAATTGAAAAAGATACGATGGGCGAGGTTAAAGTACCAGCCGATAAACTTTGGGGCGCACAAACAGAGCGCTCCCGTAATAATTTTAAAATAGGCGCACCAGCTTCTATGCCTTTGGAAGTAGTCTACGGTTTTGCTTATTTAAAGAAGGCTGCCGCCTACACCAATTGTGAGCTTGGCGTTATTTCGGAAGAAAAAAGAGACTTTATCTCTAAAGTGTGTGACGAAATTTTAGCTGGAAAGCACGACGATCAGTTTCCATTAGTGATTTGGCAAACCGGTAGTGGTACCCAAAGTAATATGAATGTGAACGAGGTTATTGCCAATCGCGCGCATCAATTAGCCGGGAAAACCATTGGCGAAGGTGATAAAACATTACAACCTAATGACGACGTAAACAAAAGCCAATCCAGTAACGACACCTTCCCTACGGGAATGCACATTGCTGCCTACAAAAAAATTGTAGAGGTAACCATTCCTGGCGTGGAGCAATTGCATAAAACCTTAGTTAAAAAATCGAAAGACTTTAAAGACGTCGTAAAAATTGGACGTACCCATTTAATGGACGCCACGCCTCTAACTCTGGGACAGGAATTTAGTGGCTACGCATCGCAATTAGATCACGGATTAAGAGCATTAAAAAATACACTAGCACATCTTTCTGAATTAGCATTAGGAGGAACCGCTGTAGGAACCGGAATAAACACACCAAAAGGATACTCCGTAAAAGTTGCCGAATACATTGCAAAATTTACAGAACTTCCTTTTATCACTGCCGAAAATAAATTTGAAGCCTTAGCAGCACACGATGCCATTGTTGAAAGTCACGGAGCCTTAAAACAATTGGCTATTTCTCTCAACAAAATAGCACACGATGTTAGAATGTTAGCAAGCGGTCCAAGAAGCGGTATTGGTGAAATTTCTATTCCTGCCAACGAGCCTGGATCTTCTATAATGCCAGGAAAAGTAAATCCTACCCAATGCGAAGCTTTAACCATGGTATGCGCCCAGGTAATTGGTAATGATGTTGCAATAGGTGTGGGTGGCATGCAAGGACATTTTGAATTAAATGTTTTTAAACCTATGATGGCTGCAAATATTTTACAATCTGCGCAACTACTTGGGGACGCCTGTGTATCTTTTGATGAGCACTGTGCACAAGGAATTGAACCAAATATTGAAGTTATTAAAAAAATGCTAAACAATTCGTTAATGCTAGTAACCGCTTTGAATACGAAAATAGGATATTATAAAGCTGCCGAAATTGCCAATACAGCACACAAAAATGGAACTACCTTAAAAGAGGAAGCCGTAAACCTAGGACATTTAACCGCAGAAGAATTTGATGCGTGGGTAAAACCCGAAGACATGGTAGGTTAAAAATAAACCTACTTTTTTACCATAAAAACTCCTGTTTCATCGCAGGAGTTTTTTATTTTCAAGTTAAAAAGGCGCTTTTTTATCGACAAAATGCAAATAAGTTAGGTGAAATGTAAATTTTGCGTATATTGGACTACCCAAATTATTAAAACCTACTTATATATGAGACTACGATTTTACCCCGCATTGTGGTGTCTTTTAGCAATTATTTTCTTGTCCCCAACAAGTTCTGAAGCTGCTTCAAAAGCAATAGCCTCCAAAGCTAATGTATTTGATTATAAAGACGTTACAAGTAATCTAAAAGAAACTATTCTTACCTCTAAAAGTATTGTAACCACACCTATGTCGCTCCCTGTTTTAGCAACTAGTACTAGTGTAAAAACTTCAACACTTGAACGTAACAAACTAGCTTCAAATGCTTTCGCTGAAGAAAATTCCTACAGATTAGGTGCTTTTTCTGACGCAAATTCAACAAATATTTCAATAAAAAATGCTGAGTTAGACTATACGGCTTCTGCAGATACAAAAACTTCCTTTTTACAGGGACTGTATTATGGATTTGCGCTTATGGTGTTTTTAATTAATCTTTTCTGTTATTTCATATTTGAAGAAAAACTGTTTTTGTTTTACTCAGTAACACTAGTTGGTATTACAACAGTATTTTTCTTTAATGATGGTTTACATACCTTGTTTGGTATTTCTGAACTTACAAATCCGTTTTTAGTTCAATCGGTTTTATTATGGTTTGCAACGGCAAGCACCGCCTTTTTTGCTTCAAGTTATTTAAGTTTGAAAGAATTTTTTCCAAAACTTAAACTTGTTACCTATCCGTTAATTGCCATTGGTGGCTTACTCACTATTATGGCACTTCTCTCTGTAGAATTTATAATGGCACATGCTGCTAACTTTGTATCTATTTCAATTTTGGCGTTTTACTTTGGGGCGAGTGTATTTTTGTTCCGTAAAAAAAACTACGCAAAATTTTATGCCATTGCGGGATTCATCCCATTATTGTTTGCCGTAGACTTCTTTATTTTAAAAAATCTTGAAGTTAACTTTTTATCTACAGAGACAATTCATATAAAAGTCGCTGGGCTCGTTGAAATGTTAATTCTTACCTATGCTATTGTATACCGTATGCGTGCCATAAAAGAAGAACATGAAATGCGCCAGACTGAAATGCGTATTTTCCTAAAACGCCAAGAAACTATGAACCGCCAAAGTGCTATGAAACTTATGGAGGATGTTTATCTTGAAAACCTGATAATGCATTATGACTTGGATGGCCTTGAAATAAAGCTCCTGCAATACATTAGCGAAGGCAAGCCAAATATAAAGATTGCACGTAAATTAAAAACCACCGAAGCCGATGTGGAAGAGTTAACGAAAGAATTGTACAATAAATTAGAGATTGGCGAACACGTTCAAGAAGATTATCGCTTGTTAGACAGTCAGCCGGATTATTTGTATAATTAAAGTAATTCTACATATCATTCTTGTAATTCCTGTATACAATAAACGGAGTCGAAATGTATTTATAGTACTATAGATACATTTCGACTCCGTTTAACCCGTAAGCACTACTAATTTGTTACGTGTACGCTATCCTATTTTAGTATAGTATTTCTTGTATTTATAATAAGAAAGGCCAC
Organism: Rasiella sp. SM2506; assembly: GCF_050859505.1. Classification (GTDB taxonomy): domain Bacteria; phylum Bacteroidota; class Bacteroidia; order Flavobacteriales; family Flavobacteriaceae; genus Marinirhabdus. Next base: position 3,319,067 of record NZ_CP193934.1, read on the forward strand.
TAAGCAGAACGAAGAAACCAATTAAATAATAAATAAAAGTTGGCGTCACAGGTACATCTCCACTTGCATAACTATGTAATCCTGTGAGGTAAAAATTCACTCCAAAGTAGGTCATCATAATACTGGCATAGGCAAAAATAGAAAATACAGCAAACGTCCATTTGCCTCGCAAACCAGGAACTAACCGTGCGTGTATCACAAAGGCATAAATCATGATACTAATAAGCGCCCATGTTTCTTTTGGGTCCCAGCCCCAATAACGACCCCAGCTCTCATTGGCCCATTGACCTCCCAAGAAGTTTCCTATGGTGAGCATGACCAACCCTACGGTTAATGCCATTTCTGTAATAATTATAAGTTCTTTTATATTGAGATCCATTTTAACTTGGTTCTTTTTATTAGTCAATAAAATGAGCAATAAAATAGTAGTTCCTAAAATCATCCCTAGCGTAAACGGACCGTAGCTGGCAACAATTACAGCCACGTGTATCATTAACCAATAACTATCTAAAACAGGCACTAAATTGGCTATAGAAGGATCTAACCAATTCTGGTTGGCAACCCATAAAATAATTGCGGCTACAAATGCTGTGGAAGCGATTGTGAGATCACTTTTTCGGCCAAATGCCAAGCCAAAGAAGACAGTAGCCCACGCTACATAAATAATACTTTCATAGGCATCACTCCAGGGTGCATGACCGCTAATATACCAGCGGAAAGCAAGTCCTAACGTCATTAAAACAAAGAAAAACCAAATAATATATTTACAAGCTGTAATTAGGTAATTAATCTTCTTGTTTTCTTTAAGTATTTGAAATATTAGAAACAAAAACATTACTACGCCAATAAGTGTAAAATACTTATAGAGTCTATTAAAAATATCAACTTCGTTATAGATAATCTCTGCCTTTACTTTGGTATCTGAAGGCATTACTTCTCCACCATATTTATGCTGAAACTTATTTATACCATCCAACAACGCATTTGCTTGCGAATAATCTCCTGTCTTTCTGGCTTCTTGTAGACTTTGGAAATATGCAGGTAATATGTTTTTCACATTAGCAGCTTCTTCTCCCGTAAAATTGGTTTCTCCCAATTCTAAAAATGAAACCCATTTGTTTCCTTCATCGTTTGGAATGGGAAATATTTTTAAAATACTTCCGCTCAAGGCCTGATTTAAAAGAAACACATTTTCATATGTTTTTACAAAGTCTTTTTCAAACTGATTGGGATTTGTTTTGGAGGAAGCTTCTTCCAAATAAGGATCCAGCTTATTAATTCCTTTTTCATCAAACAAATCCAACAAGCTTATTTTCTCGGTATCCATGGGAACTCCTAAAACGCGTCTAATACTATCGTTACCACGTTTTAGACTCACTAATGGAACTTCTACCCAAACACGAGGAAACTCCGTCATAGAAAGAAAAACCTGGTTGGCGTCTAATCCTTCGTAGGTATCACTGCGACTTATTTTACGTAGTAATTGACTGGCGTAGGTGTGCACTGGCTTCATACGGCCATTATCCTGTATCACCAATTCGGCAAATTTTGCGGCGTGTACTTTGTCTACTATATTCGCTTTTATAACGCTATCTATCTGTTCTTTTTTAACTTGAGTGTGTCCGTGGTTGCTGTCCTGCGCTTGCATTCCAAAACCGAAAAGCAGGACTAGCATCGCAGTGATTTTTGCTTTTTTAGATTTCACTTTATCTAGCATTCTCTTTAAAGAACCAAAACGAGACCCTTTAACAAAGAGAATGGCCATTAAACCAAAGTAGAGCAAGAAATAACCAATATAGGTTATCCAGGTTCCCCAGGCATCGTGGTTTACTGAAAGAATAGTTCCTTTTTCATCCGGTGAAAAACTTGCTTGAAAAAAACGATAGCCTTTATGGTCTAGTACATTATTCATAAAAACTTCCGTGTCAAAAAACTCAGTTTCTGTATCGCTAACAGTAAGCTTACTTTTAAATGATTTATAGTTTTTTTCAGTACCGGGATATTTTTCAGCTATAAAATCACGCAGAGTGATGCTAAACGGTAGTTCGTATTCCTTGCTTCCGTAGGTAAGGTAGACGTCCATTCCATTAACAGTTACTTTTTTAGGATCTGGTGCTGTTCCTGCACCACCCAACAATTCTATCGTTTCCGTTTTTCCACCCGAAGAAACATCTACGACGAGACCGCTCATATTTGTTTTTTCGAGGCCTTCAGCTTTTACAACGCCTTGTCTGCCTTTTGCAACAGGACTAGGGATTACGAATTGCATATCGGCCAGATTATAGAGCGAACGCAATAATAAGGGTTGTACGCTATCTTTAGCAAACGGTCTACGGAATTGATCCATATTGCCCGTCATTTGTCCTGGCTGAATACCTGCGGCACTTAATTCGGCCATATTCAGGAAAGATCCCTCAAAAGGAGCTGAAATACTGTAACCGCCATCTTCGGGATTATAGGTGATGTTTACGGCGCCTTCGGTTGGTTTATTTAAAGCAAAAAGTATGTTGTGTATATTGGCAACCTGTCCTATTTCTAGCCAATGGTCGTGTTTTTCTCCCTCACCACTTTCAACAATCTGAAGATATTCTTTACCATCTACTGTAGTAATGAGACTTTCTTTGGCATTACTAATAAAGTTATTATAACTAATGGTAACCGGCTTGCCATTGTAGTCGGTTGTCATCTCAAAATCGTTATTTAATCTTTCAGATAAGTTCAACTTTTCGGGTTCCAACACACGGCGTTGTGCTACCCCATCTACCAGGTAATCGCCGTCTATAAAAGCAGTAAGGTACACATGGTCTGAGAGAAATGTGTTTTCTGTAGCGCCTTCTCTAATTTCCATTCGCCCTTCAAAGCCTATATATCGGGTTACAAACGCCCCAACTAGAATCAGTATAAAAGACAAATGCAAGGTAAGTGTAGCCCACTTTTCTTTTCTGAATAATCTGAAACGGAAAATATTACCTACAAAATTAATCACAAAGAATACCATAATAGCCTCAAACCACCAAGCGTTGTAAATTAGTTCGCGAGAGTACGGAGTTGGCGATGTCTCTGAAGAAGCATCTAAAAAGGTCCCCACAGCCATAGCGACAGCAAAGACTAGAAATAAAACGGCAGTGAGACGTGTTGAAAACAGGAAATCGGCAAGTTTCTTTTGCATCGGACAAATTTTGTGCAAAAATAAGGAATTGATCGCTTACACACTAAGATTATAGAATATCTAATATGTTAATGTAACCTTATTTAGATCGCGCCTCAAATATTTTGAGGTGGATAAAGGTTCCCATGTTTCGCGCTCTGTTTTTTGCAAGTTGTGCACGCTCTCCAATAAATAAGTCATTAACCGTTTCAAACCAGAGATTGAGCCATACGCCAAAATGCATCTCATTGATTTCGTTATTATTTTTCTGGTCTACTTCCACATGCTTTTCCAACGGATTCCCAGTGTATGTTTTTTTAAAGAATAAATTACTTTCCCAAAAATTGGTAAGATGTTCAAGATGGGCATCCCAATCCTGTATTGCCGTATTAAAAATGGGCCCCAGCAAAGGGTCTTTTCGAATTTTTTCGTAAAAGGTGCTTACCAGTTGGAAGATGTCTTCCCTATTTTCTATTTCTTTACTCATACTATCTTACAAAAGATTTAAAAAAATGAGTGCCGTATTCACACTTAAACTCACTAACAACAACCAAAAAGAAATAGTTGGTTTTAGCTGAGCCAACAAAGCGCCATTGTACCCCATACACAAAACAGTGCATACCAATAATTGTACAAAAGTTAATAATGATGTTCCTTGCATCAAAATTAACATAGCCGCAATGGAACCTACACAACTTTGCAAGATAATGGTTAGTGGAATGTATAAATACAAATTCTCACTAAATTCGTTTTTAGCTGCTGAAAAATAAGAGCTGTTCATATTGTTTTATTAACTTTATACAAAGTAAAACCTTATACGCGCCACAGTTTATGAGGCAAATCATATTGCAATGATTCCAGAGGAAATTTTATTGAAACACAGTGCCAAAGTAAAATCGTATGCCCAAAAAGAAGTGATAATTACAGAAGGGGAAACAGCTCGGTATTATTTACAAATTAAAACGGGATCTGTGGCTATGTTTAATCTTCACGAGTCTGGTAAAGAATTTATTCAGGGAGTTTTTAAAAAACAACAGAGTTTTGGCGAACCTGCTATTTTTGGTGATTTTGAGTATCCAGCCTCGGCAAGGGCTTTAGAGGACAGTCAATTATTTTTGCTTCCAAAGGAAAATTTGACAGAGTTGCTGAAAACCAATTTTGAGATTAACCAGAAATTTCTCAAACGTTTATCAAAACGTTTATCGTACAAAGCGATGCAACTTCGGGAAATCTCTATGCATACTCCGGAGCACCGTATTCTTACCCTATTGGATTTTTTAAAAGAAAATGCAGGAGCTACAGAAAAATATAAAATTAATCTTACGCGTCAGCAATTGGCTAACTTAACAGGATTGCGGGTTGAAACGGTAATTCGAGCCTGCCAGCAGCTCGCGGCTCAAAATGAAATTGAAATTATAAATAGGAAGCTATATCGCTAGTTCTCTCAAAAATCTCTTTATTTTTACGAAATGATTACCATTGTGCTTTTAGGCTACGGAAATGTGGGGCAGCATCTATACAACGTTATGGAAGCCGCAAAAGATGTAGATGTGGTACAAGTTTATAATAGAACAAAACATAAAACGCTAAAAACTCCCCAAACACAGGATTTGAAAGCGTTAGTTTCGGCAGATGTGTACATCATTGCCATTCCAGATGATGCTATTGGGGAATTTTCAGAATCACTTCCATTTAAAAACAGATTGGTCGTTCACACTTCCGGTGGCGCACATATGGACGTTCTTTCTAGCAATAATCTCCGGGGTATATTTTATCCATTGCAAACGTTCAGTAAAATTACAAAAGTGGATTTTAGTACCATTCCTATTTGCGTGGAAGCCGAAAACGAAGCCGATTTACAATTGCTGAAAAAACTGGGCGATTGTATTTCAGAAAAAGTGGTGGAAATATCTTCTTCAGCACGAGAAAAATTACATGTAGCCGCAGTGTTTGTAAATAATTTTACCAACCATCTGTACCATATCGCTGAAACGATAACGGCTGAAAATAAGTTAGATTTCAATTTACTGAAACCCCTCATTACCGAAACCGCCAGAAAAATTGAAACTCTCTCCCCTGCCCAAGCACAAACAGGCCCAGCGAAGAGAAACGATAAAAAAACCATTGAAAAGCATTTGAAGTTGTTGGAAAATAGCAAGTATCGGGACTTATATGAACATTTGACAGAATCTATTGAGAATAGTGGTGAGTGATAAGTGGTGAGTCCGCTTCGCTTTGAGGTGTGAGGTGTGAGGTGTGAGGTGTGAGGTGTGAGGTGTGAGGTGTGAGGTGTGAGGTGTGAGGTGTGAGGTGTGAGGTGTGAGGTGTGAGGTGTGAGGTGTGAGGTAAAATAAAAAATAATAATAGAAAATAGAGTCACAATTGCGGCGAAATAAATAATATGGAAAAAAGCTATAAAGAATATCTAAACCACATTACCACGCTGGTTTTTGACGTGGACGGCGTGCTTACAGACGGCACCATAAATATTACTACCGAAGGTGAACTATACCGCACCATGAATATTAAAGACGGATATGCGCTAAAAACTGCTGTGGATACCGGACTTAACGTATGCATTATAAGCGGTGGTTCTAATGAAGGAGTACGCAAGCGATTGCAAGGTCTGGGCATAACCGACATTCATCTAGGTACTCACCAAAAAACCGAAACACTTCACAAATACTTAAAAGACAACAACCTAAAAGCCGAAAACACCCTTTACATGGGCGATGACATTCCAGATTTATATGTAATGCAGGAAGTTGGTCTACCGTGTTGCCCACAAGATGCTGTACCGGAAATCAAAGAATTAAGCAAATACATCTCCCATAAAAATGGCGGAAAAGGATGTGTTCGTGATATTATTGAGCAAGTGCTCAAGGTGCAAGGAAAATGGGTTTCTAAAAACTCTGTAAGTGCTAAATATGACTAGCCCCCTAGCCCCCAAAGGGGGAATTTATTTAATAACAATCTCCTAATGCCTAAAATTGCGTATCTAAAAATCATTCGCCCTGTTAACTTGCTATTGCTTCTTCTTACGCAATCGCTCATAAAATATGGTTTTTTAGAGCCATTGGGAGTTCAGGCTGCGATGGGGACATTCGATTTTATATTGTTGGTCGCCGCCACGCTCTGTATTGCTGCCGCAGGTAATATTATTAACGATATTCATGATGTGGCTATTGACACTATAAACAAATCTGAGAAAGTGCTAATAGGCAAAAAGATTTCAGAAAAGGCAGCTTACAATCTTTATATCATCCTAAACATCATAGGCGTTGCAGCGGGGTTTTATCTTTCAAACAGAATGGGACATCCTGGGTTGGCGGCTGTGTTTATAATCATTTCAGCCTTGCTGTATAGTTATGCGGTATATCTTAGGTCGTTGCTTGTGGTGAGCAACCTAGTTGTATCATTTTTGGTGGCCACAAGTCTACTAGTGTTCATTATTTTTGACATCTACCCTGCTATTAACACAGACTTAATGGAGCTACAAGTCACCGCTTCAAAAGTGATTTTATGGTATGCCGCTTGTGCGTTTTATCTTAATCTTATCCGTGAAATCGTGAAAGACATTCAAGATGTGAATGGCGATAAAAAAGGCGGAAGAAGTACACTACCAATCGTTTTAGGTAGGACCCGAACTACAACCATTGCATTTGTGCTAGGCGTTTTCATTTTAATGGGCATCTTATGGTTTTCTTACAAATCCCTGTATCAATTTACTTGGGTTGCGGGTTACTTTGTGTTTCTCATAGGCGGACCACTCCTCTATTATTCTATTAAAAGTTTTAATGCAGAAACATCGAAGGATTATAAAATCATGTCAATCGTTTTAAAAATTGTAATGTTCACGGGTGTTTGCTCGCTACCCTTTTTTGCTGAAATTTTAAACGTGTAAACATGAATTTCGAAACCACACAACATATCACATTAGAAAACGATCGTGTTTTGCTCAGGCCACTTCTTACTGAAGATAGTGAACATCTTACGGTTTTCTCTTTGCAAGAGCCCGAACTGTGGACCTATTCGCTACTACCCGCCAACGGATTGGAAAATTTGGATACCTATGTATCGATTGCTTTAGAGAAGAGAGCGCGAGGCGATTCGTATCCTTTTATTGTATTCGATAAAAAAACGAATGCATTTGCCGGAAGCACCCGTTTTTACGATATTCAGAATCATCATAAAAGTGTACAGCTTGGGTATACCTGGTATGGCAAAGCCTTTCAGCGTACCGGGCTCAACAGACATTGCAAATTTTTAATGCTTGAATTTGCCTTTGAGACCCTGAAAATGGAACGCGTAGAGTTTAGGGCAGATGCCAACAATGCGCGCAGTATTGCAGCGATGAAAGGTATTGGTTGCACCGTAGAAGGCATTCTTCGAAATAATTGCAGCAGCCCGACTGGTAGGCGTAGCAGCATTGTATTAAGCATTTTAAAAGACGAATGGTTTTCGGATATTAAAGAAAGCCTCCAATCAAAATTAGTATAAGTATATGTTGAAAGAAAAACTTAAAAACCACAACCTCATCCTAGCTTCGGGTTCACCCCGAAGACATCACTTTTTTAAAGAATTGGATTTAGATTTTACCATAGACGTTCGTTCGGTAGAGGAAGTATATGACCACAATTTAAAGGAAGCCGAAATCACCGACTACCTCGCCAAATTGAAAGCTTCTGTATTTACAGATTTAAAAGAGAACGACATCCTCGTCACCAGCGACACCATAGTCTGGAAAGATGGAAAACCCTTAGAAAAAGCCAAAGATGAAGCTGAAGCTAAAGCCATGTTACGTGATTTGAGCGGGGAAATGCACGAGGTATTTACATCGGTTTGTTTTACGGGAAAAGACTTTCAGAAAGTAGTGAACGACCGCACCAAAGTTTGGTTTAAAGAACTAACGGACGAAGAAATAGAGTACTACATTAAAACCTGCCAACCTTACGACAAAGCGGGTAGTTATGGTGTTCAGGAATGGTTAGGATACATTGGTATTGAGAAATTAGAAGGGTGTTATTTTAACGTAATGGGATTGCCAACAAGGCTTGTTTATAAAACGTTACTGGAGATTTCTGAAAAGAGATAACGATTCGTTGAGGCTTAATTTTTGTATATTTGATTCTAAAGAAAACCACTATGAGTATTCAAACATCAAAACTAAATTTGGTAAAAGAAATTTTGGAAATCGATAGCTTGGATATCATCCAAAAAGTAGCCGATTTTGTAAAAAAAGAAAAAACAGATTTCTGGAATGAGCTTTCTACAGACCAGCAAAATGAAATTAAAGAAGGAATTAAACAGTTGGATAACGGCGAACGTATAACGTACAGTTCTTTCTTAAAAAGTATTTCCTAATGAACGTTTATCTCTCTAGTTTAGCCGAAAAAAAGCTACGAGAGCTACTACAATATCTCTTGGAAGAATGGAGTAAAAAATCCAGAGATAAGTTTCTTCTTAAACTTACAGAAAAAATTGATCAAATCTCGAATCAACCCCATAGTTGTCAGCAATCAACTGAAGTAATTGGTTTATATAAATGTGTAGTAACAAAACAAACCACATTTTATTACAGGATTCACAAAGCCGCTAATGAAATTGAAATTATAACACTATTCGATACTCGAAAAGACCCCATAAAACTTAAAAAAGACGTTAGATAGTCCTTCGAATAATTAAAAAAACATACTATGAAAATAGTTCAACTTCCTATCCTTATTTGTTTAATTGCACTTACATCCTGCAAAAATTCCGAAGGAAACCTCATTCCCAATAGCGAAACAACCGCAAAAGAGAAACCTTCCAAAGATAAAGTAAGAGAACTTTCTGAAGCCTTTAAAACCTATTGGTACGCTGGTAATGCTGAAATTACTTCGTATAAACTCTTGCAAGAACGTTATGGTGAAGTACGGGAAGGGACGGCCGTAAACATATTTGTGACAGAGGATTTTCTAAAGAAGGAACAAGTAAAAGCCGATAACGCTTCCGAAGAAAACATTCCCGTCCTTAAACTGAATCAGACCAAAAAATACGTCACGGGTATTTATCCCTATTCAGTAATGACGAGTATTTTTACCCCAACCAACAGTAAAAACAACGCCATAAAAATTTCTCATTCCACTCAGGAATGGTGTGGACACGTGTATGTGCAATTAAATAATCGTGAGGATTTTAAAATCCAGTCACACTCGTATTTTGAAGGGGAAGCAGACCAAGAATTCTCCCTGGAAAAAACGTGGCTGGAAAATGATCTTTGGAGCTATATACGGATGAATCCCGAGGAACTCCCAACTGGTGATTTTACCATGATTCCGTCTTTTGAATATTTCAGGATGAGCCATAAAAAAATAGAAGCGCACGAGGCTTCAGCAAGTGTTACTGTGGGAGATTCTATTTCAAATTATGAAGTGATGTACCCTTCTTTAAAACGTAAATTAAAGATTTATTTCAGTAGTACATTTCCCTATACTATTGAGCGATGGGAAGAAACAAACGCCAACGGATTGGTGACTTCAGCAGAAAAAATGAAGCGTATACAAACAGCATATTGGAACCAAAAAAGCACTACTTTTGAACATCTAAGAGATACATTAGGACTATAAAAATGAATGATTTTTTCTATATACACGGTATTCAATCCATTAGTGTTATTGCCTTTTTGGTAATACTACGGTCGATTTTAATTCTGGTCACCAAACGCTTTGCTCGAAAGTTTGAGCGTGTTGAACATCGTACAGGACTTATACTAAAACATATTAATTACGCTACATTATTTTTAGCTGTATTATCTCTGGTGATTATTTGGGGAGTAGATTTTAAGAATTTTGGTTCGGTAATACTTTCGGTATTTGCGGTGATTGGGATTGGTTTTTTTGCACAATGGTCTATCTTAAGTAATATTACCAGCGGTATTATTATGTTTTTTATCTTTCCATACAAGATTGGTGACTATATTAAAGTGCATGACAAAGAGCATAATTATGAAGGAATAATCGACGATATTAAAACCTTTCATATTATTCTTAAAACCGAAAAGGGAGAAACAATTACCTATCCTAATAGCTTAATGCTTCAAAAAGGAGTGAGTGTTTTAAAACCCGAAGAAATGGATCTTGTAAGCCAAATTTTCCATTCTAATAGTCTGGAAGCTATAGAAAAAAAGGAGGATGACAAAAATGTTAAAGAACAGCCAATAGATTAATGTAAGGTAGCATTTTCGGTATATTTGATACTCTAGAAAAATATAGAACAATGCTCAAAAAATTGTCTTTATCCCTCCTATTATGTATAGTTGGTTTTACCTCTCTCACCGCACAACAACCTAGCAAGCCCAAAGCTTCAGAAATATACCACAACCTTCAAAAATTAAATTTCATTGGTTCTGCCCTCTATATAGCAGCGCATCCCGACGATGAAAATACCAGGCTTATATCGTACCTGGCAAATGATGTAAAAGCTAGAACTGCTTATCTTTCTTTAACTCGTGGCGATGGTGGGCAAAATCTCGTAGGGCCTGAAATTAGAGAACTTTTAGGCGTAATTCGCACCCAGGAATTATTAGCCGCTCGCCGTACCGATGGTGGGCAACAACTGTTTACACGTGCTAACGATTTTGGCTATTCCAAACATCCCGACGAAACCCTCGAAATTTGGAACAAAGATGAAGTATTGGGCGATGTAGTACGAGCTATTAGAAAATTTAAGCCAGACGTAATTATAAACCGTTTTGACCATCGCAGTCCGGGAAGCACACACGGGCATCACACTTCCAGCGCTATGTTGAGCGTGGAAGCTTTTGATTTGCTAAATGATGCCAGCAAATATCCATCGTCTGCAAAATTATACGGTACCTGGCAACCCAAAAGTTTATTTTTTAACACCTCCTGGTGGTTCTACGGAAGTAGAGAAAAATTTGAAGCAGCAGATAAAACTAATCTAGTTGAAGTACAAACAGGAAATTATTATCCTGCTCTCGGGCTTTCCAATGGCGAAATAGCTTCTTTAAGCCGAAGCATGCATAAATCGCAAGGTTTTGGGAGTACGGGCTCACGTGGCGCAGAAACTGAATATTTAGAATTTCTAAAAGGAGACTTACCCAAAGATAAAACCAATGTATTTGATGGAATTGATACCTCCTGGAATCGTCTGGATGGTGGTGCAGCGATTGGTGCGATTTTGAATCCGTTGGAGGCCGATTTCAATTTTCAGAATCCTTCTGCTATGTTACCACAGTTGACGCAAGCGTATGAGTTGGTGAAAAATTTAAAAGATACTCACTGGCGAGTTATCAAGCTAAAACAATTAGAAACGTTGATATTAGATTGCGGCGGGATTTTCCTGGAAGCCGTAGCAAACACCAACGCCATTAATCCAAATGGAACCTATGAAGTAACATTGGAAGCCATTAACCGAAGTGATTTTCCAGTAGTCATTAACAGTATAAAATCTGTAAAGGGTGAGGTACTACTAGCTATAGATAAAAAATTGTTACCTAACGAAAAAAAGGAGTTTTCGCTTACGGTTACTTCTACTTCAACCAAAGTTTCATCACCATATTGGCTGAATGAGAAAGGCACATTAGGAATGTACAAAGCGCCTGAAGAAATGATTGGTTTGCCGGAAACCCCTGCTCCAGAGCAAGTGGTGTTTAGTATTCAGCTACAAAATACCGAAATTTCAATTGCAAAAGATGTGGTGAATAAATTTAATGATCCTGTTAAAGGAGAAGTGTATCAGCCCTTAGAAGTTTTACCCGTAGTGACCTCTAGCATTCCAGAGAAAGTATTAATTTTTTCTTCAGAAGAAAGTCGTCAAGTACCTGTTACGGTAACGGCTGGGAGGGATAACATCACAGGTTCGGTTACCTTACAACATCCAAAAGGGTGGCAAGTAACGCCAGCTCAGGCTGTTTTTAATATTGAAACCAAAGGACAAACACAAACACTACAATTTACGGTTACACCTCCCAAAGACCAAAGCGAAGGCTATCTGCGATCTTTAGCACAAATGGGGGATCAATTTTTTGATAAAGAATTGGTGACTATAGATTATGATCATATTCCTTATCAGCGGGTATTATTACCTAGCGAAGTTAAAATTGTAAGAATAGGCATTGAAAAGAAAGGTCAAAACATTGGTTATATAGAGGGTGCTGGAGATGCCATTCCACAAAGTTTACGCGAGATTGGGTACGATGTAACCACCATTGCCCCTTCTGAAATTGTAGCCGGCAGCCTAAAACAGTATGACGCAATTGTAGTAGGGATACGAGCCTACAACACAGTTCCCGAATTGGCTTTTAAACAAACCGAACTCAATACATACGTAGAAAACGGCGGTACTCTTTTATTACAATACAACACCTCGCACCGCTTGGTAACCCCAGACATTGGCCCCTACACCATTACATTATCACGGGATCGTGTTACAGATGAATTTAGTAAAGTGACTATTCTAGCACCAAAACATCCTGTTTTAAACAGCCCCAATAAAATTACTCAAGCCGATTTTGATAACTGGGTACAAGAACGTGGTTTGTACTTCCCAAGCGCATGGGATGAAAAATTCACGCCTATTTTAGGGATGAAAGACAAAGATTATGACGAAAGCAAAGGATCGCTTTTAGTAGCCCCTTATGGAAAAGGATACTATATTTACACAGGCTTAAGCTTTTTTAGAGAATTGCCTGCGGGTGTTCCCGGAGCGTATCGATTATTTGCTAATTTATTGTCTATTGGGAAATGATTTTTAATTAACTGGTTAATTTGGTAATTAGTGAATCAATAAAAGCCAAAAGAAATGTTTAGATAAAAATTAAATAAAATAATTAGCAACCCTAATTAACTAGTTATCCAATTAACAAAACAAAAAATGCAAACAGACGACATCGTAGAAAAAGTAAAAGACAAGTTTGTCTGGAAGTGGAAATATACCATGGTTTTACTCCTAAATGCTGGATACATTGTTTTGTTTTATTATATCATGAAAACTTACGCCTAGATGGAGCAAATAGATTGGATTGTACTTATAGGCACCCTTGCGTTTATCGTTTTGTACGGTACGTATAAAGCACGTGGAAGTAAAAATGTAACCGATTACCTAAAAGGAGGTAACGAATCTAAATGGTGGACCATTGGATTAAGTGTAATGGCTACACAGGCAAGTGCTATTACGTTTCTTTCAACACCTGGTCAAGCATTTCACAGTGGGATGGGGTTTGTGCAGTTCTACTTTGGACTCCCTATTGCCATGGTAGTCATTTGTTTGGTGTTTATACCTATTTACCACAGACTGAACGTTTTTACAGCCTACGAATACCTAGAAACCCGTTTCGATTTAAAAACCCGAACGCTCACAGCTATGCTGTTTTTAATTCAACGCGGATTAGCAGCGGGAATAACCATTTTTGCTCCTGCAATAATCCTTTCGGCTGTGTTGGGCTGGAATCTTATTTACCTTAATGTAATTATTGGTGTTTTAGTAATTATTTACACGGTAAGCGGTGGTACCAAAGCTGTGAGTGTAACTCAAAAACAACAAATGGCGATTATCTTTTTAGGAATGTTTCTCGCTTTTCTAATTATATTAAATTATTTACCATTGGATATCTCCTTCAACAAAGCGTTGGAAATTGCTGGCGCCAGCGGTAAAATGGAAGTTCTGGATTTCTCTTTCGATTTTGAAAACAGATATACCTTTTGGAGTGGACTCATTGGCGGAACATTTTTAGCCCTCTCCTACTTTGGGACTGACCAAAGCCAAGTGCAGCGCTATCTCTCAGGAAAATCTATTAAGCAAAGCCAAATGGGCCTGATTATGAACGGGCTGCTAAAAGTGCCTATGCAGTTCTTTATTTTATTGGTTGGCGTAATGGTTTTTGTGTTTTATCAATTTAACGCCTCGCCTTTACACTTTAATCCTGCTGCCGTAAAAGACGTAATGAGTTCTGAATATGCTTCGGAATATGTGGCGTTGGAAGATGAAAAGAAAGGAATAGATGCGCAATTACGAACAGCACAGCTCACGTTTTCGGAAGCTGAAAGTGATTCAGAAAAAAATACCCTGAGTGCTGAAATTTTAAACCTTCAGCAACAAGAAGAAACACTCCGTGAACAATCTAAAGCGGTTATTAAAAAAGCAAATCCCAATGCCGAAACCAACGATAAAGATTATGTCTTTATCCATTTTATCTTAAACAACCTTCCACGCGGATTAATTGGGTTGTTATTGGCGGTTATCTTAAGTGCGGCGATGTCTTCCACAGCTTCAGAATTGAATGCCCTTGGCTCCACAACTGCCATTGACCTCTACAAAAGAAATGTAAAAGGAAGAACCGACAAACAATATGTAAATGCCAGTAAATGGTTTACGATGCTTTGGGGAGTGATTGCCATTTTAATTGCCTGTGTTGCCAATTTATTTGAAAACCTGATAGAACTAGTAAACATCATCGGTTCTATTTTCTACGGAAATGTATTAGGCGTATTCTTACTTGCCTTCTTTATAAAATACGTAAAAAGCAATGCCACATTTATTGCTGCACTCATTACACAAGCCATAGTTATAGTGGTTTGGTGGCTAGATATTATGCCGTATTTATGGCTTAATTTATTTGGCTGCGCGGTTGTGATGGGAATAGCTGTATTGCTTCAAGTAATTTTAGGGAATACAACCACAAAAACTCCTGTTTCCAGCGAAGGTTAAATTAGCTATCTTTAAAATAGCAAAAATTCTTTGTATGGAAAATTTTAACTGGACACAGTTTACCCGTAAAATTCCGATTTCTGCATCTGTAGAAACACTCTACAAAGCCTGGACGGTACCTTCTGAAATTGAACGCTGGTTTTTAAAAAATGCTACTTTCATTGCCAATGATGGTAAAAAAAGAGCGCAATCTTCTGGGATACAAAAAGGGGATGCGTACGAATGGAAATGGTATCAATGGGATGGGGTTGAAAAAGGCAGCATTGTTTCGGCTAACGGTACAGATACACTTCAATTTACATTTGCAGGAGATTGCCAAGTAGACATCTCTTTACAATCGTATGAAGACGTAACCATTGTTTCGTTATCACAAAAAAACATTCCAACTACAGATAAAGCTAAGGCCGATATACGACTTGGTTGTGATCGCGGATGGTCTTTTTACCTGGTAAATTTAAAGTCGGTGTATGAAGGAGGACTGGATTTACGCAACAAGAACACGAACATCCCAGCTATGGTGAATAGCTAATCCGGCAAATCTTTTATAAATATTTTTGCGACAAACGCATAATAGATATTTTTCTTGGGTAAACTTTCACCACGGTGGCGAGCCACTTTAATTTTATTGATGGTGAGAAGAATGATCACCACAAATCCTAGAACAAGAAAAAACGAAAGGTAATAAGCCACAACAGATTTTTAAGTATAACAACAATATTATAATAATTGTCACGAAAAATCTAATGGAATTGGTTTGAAAATGGAATGTAAATTAACTTGATTGCTTCTTTTTTTAACGTTTTTACACGTTTCAAGCTTTTCATCAAATCGTACATGTAATCTCTGAAGTTATAATTTATAAACTACGTACTTAAAAAAGTTTTCTTGGCTTCTTCAAACTCTAAAACCATTTCTTTCACTAGTTGAGCCGCTGGTTTTATATCGTGAATGAGCCCGGCAATCTGCCCTATTTCTAACTCTCCATCTTCCAAGTCACCCTCAAACATACCCCGTTTAGCACGTGCTCTTCCTAACAGATCGATAAGCTGTTCTTTTGTTGGACTTTTTGTGTAGAGTTCCATCACTTCACTAAAAAATTTATTTTTCAGCATTCGTACGGGAGCCAATTCTTTTAGTGTTAACAAGGTATCTCCTTCTTTGGCTTCCACCACCATTTTTTTAAAGGCCTGGTGTGCGCTACTTTCTTCAGAAGCTACAAAACGGCTTCCCACCTGTACACCATCTGCTCCTAATATCATTGCGGCCAGCATACCTTTTCCGTTGGCAATTCCTCCAGCTGCGATTAAGGGAACGCTAATTTGCTCTTTAACCATGGGAATTAAAGTAAAGGTTGTAGTTTCTTCTCTCCCGTTGTGACCTCCTGCTTCAAAACCTTCGGCAACTACTGCATCTACTCCTGCTTCCTGAGATTTTAATGCAAATTTCACACTGCTTACCACGTGTACTACTGTGATTCCGTTATCTTTTAAATGCTGTGTATACGTCTTAGGATTTCCTGCGGAAGTAAAAACAATCTTAACGCCTTCTTCAATAATTATTTGAATAATTTCTTCCAGATTGGGATACAACATAGGAACATTTACGCCAAAAGGTTTATTGGTTGCTTTTTTACATTTTAAAATATGTTCCCTAAGCACCTCCGGGTACATGGAGCCAGCGCCCAGAAGTCCTAATCCACCTGCGTTACTCACAGCCGAAGCCAATCTCCAGCCGCTGTTCCAGATCATCCCAGCCTGGATGATAGGATATTGTATATTAAAAAGTTGGGTAATCTTATTTTGCACTATTTTTTCAATATTTTAAAGTTATTTACCACCCCTTCAGCAGTAATACTAGCAATATAAATCCCTCCTGAAAGTTCAGAAATATTCACTTTATTTTCTACAGCTGAAATTTCTTTTGTCATCACTTTTTTTCCTAATACATCAAATATAGTAACCATAGCCCTTTCGGTTTGCTGCGGAAAAGATACGTTGAAAATATCCACTACTGGATTTGGGTAGATAGCAAATGTTTCCTTTAGCAATTGGTCTTCAATTCCTAAAACTTGCAAGGCATTATAGGCATCTTCAAAATTTGGGATCCCGTAGCCCATTTCATCTGTTGGATTATTAAATAAATGCGCAGACTGGCGTATCACATCCATAACTCTACTGTTTTTTATTTCAGGTCTGGACTGCCACAAACTAGCTACAGCCCCTGCCATAATTGGAGAACTGAAAGATGTACCATTATTTTCTACAACAATCCCATCTTCATTTACGACAGCCGCATCCCGTCCTTTTGCCATCACATCTGGTTTTATACGTCCATCTACAGTAGGTCCAATAGAACTAAAATCGACATAATCACCCTCCGAATCTACAGCTCCAACCGTTAAAATCCCTTTAGAATCTCCAGGGGTTGCCACAAAAGTAAATCCGTTACCATCATTTCCAGCAGAGGTTACCAATAGCATTCCCTTTTGAAACGCAAAGTTTCCACCACGAGCTGCGATGGTTGTTTCACCGTCAAAATCTTCGTAGGTATGATCGTACTGTGGATAATCTGGAAAATCTTGATAGCCCAAAGAAGTATTTACTACATCTACTCCTAAGCTATCTGCTCTTTCTAGCGCTTCAACCCAATATGCTTCTTCCACAGGGTTTTCATCATCATTGTCTTCTGTTACATAAAGATAGAACGATGCTGCCGGAGCAGTGCCCACAAATTTTTGCGCACCGTCAAGAAATGCACCAATATCACTAAAGGTTTTGGTACCATGATTAGACCCTGTACTTGATACATTTGGAATTCTATCAACAAAATTATAGGTATCCAAAAGACGTCCTTCTGAAACAACATCTGCAAATGCAGGGTTCGTATTTACGCTAGGAAAACCGCTATCTAAAACAGCTATTACCATTCCATCCCCTGTAAAATCTTGCTCGTGAAGGAAATCTGCAGCAATTTGTTCTACTTGATTTCTAGCCTCCCCATAATCATATACTATTCGGCTCGGTTCATTTTCAATTTTGAATTTATCTTCAGTATTTCTCTGAAATGGTTGTTTGTTCAAATTTTTATCTGCAAATTCGACTTCAGTAACAAACGGAAGATTTGTTAATGCATCAATATTAGATTCGGATCCTCTTACATACACAGCATTCATCCATTTACTCTTAGCATGGACAGTAATTCCTGATGTATTTTTAAGTTGCGTAATATAGGCTTCGTTTACAGGCACATCCAATGCGTCTATTGCAATATTGTGCATTGCTTTTCTATCGATAGCTTCCTGAGTTAAAATAGAGATAGGGTTTGCAAGAGAGGCAGCCACATCTTCTTTATCGGCAAAAAAAACTAAAGCATCTTGTTGTGCTTTGGCTATGGTGGCAGATAACAACACCACTACTAGAAGTAATTTTTTCATATCGATTTTTTAAAACAGTTCTGCGTACATATGCAAAACCGAAAGAGTAACTGTTATTTCTTTTTTTAGGAAATCACACCGCTGCCCAATAATTCTTCGTTTTTATACCAGGCTACAAACTGTCCTTCGGTAATGGCAGACTGCGGATTCGTAAAGATAACATAAAGCCCCGAACTAGTACGATGTAGCGTAGCACTTTCCAGAGGTTGTCGGTATCGTATACGTGCCATAACATCCATAGTTTCGTCTACTTGCAACTGTAAGTCTTTACGAACCCAATGTAGTTCATCCTCACGAACAAATAAGCCCCGCCTATACAATCCTGGATGATTTTTCCCCTGGCCGGTATAAATAATATTTTCTTCTACATCGGTCGCAATAACAAAAAGCGGTTCTTGATGTCCGCCTACGGCCAAGCCTTTGCGTTGGCCATTGGTAAAATAATGTGCTCCTTGATGGTTCCCTACTACTTTTCCATCGGTTTTTTTATATTGAAATTTTGCCGAAAGTTCCTCCAATTCATTTTCTACTGAACTGATTGCTTCATTTTTGTAGCCTTCAAAATCTGAAGCTACTTCAACAATATCGCCTTTTTTAGGTGCCAATTGTTGTTGTAAAAATTCTGGCAAACGCACTTTACCAATAAAACATAGGCCTTGAGAGTCACGCTTTTCTGCTGTGACCAAATCCTGAGCAGCTGCTATTTTACGAACTTCAGGCTTTAATAATTCTCCAATAGGAAATAAAGTTTTCGCCAATTGTTCTTGCGATAATTGACATAAAAAATACGATTGATCCTTGTTAGGATCTTTCCCGGCTACTAATTGATGTATGGTTTCCCCTTCTTCTACAAAACTTGACTTTCTACAGTAATGCCCCGTTGCTACAAAATCTGCTCCTAGACTAAGTGCAATTTTCATAAAGACATCAAATTTAATCTCTCTGTTGCAAAGTATATCTGGATTTGGAGTACGTCCCATTTTATATTCACGGAACATATAATCTACAATTCGCTCTTTATATTGCTCACTTAAATCTACTGTCTGGAAAGGGATGTCTAACTTTTGAGCCACTAACATGGCATCGTTACTATCTTCTAGCCATGGGCATTCGTCGGAGATGGTTACCGTATCGTCGTGCCAGTTTTTCATAAACAGCCCAATAACATCGTATCCCTGCTCTTTGAGTAAATAAGCAGCCACACTGGAATCTACTCCACCGCTCAATCCTACTACTACGCGTTGTTTCTTTTTCATTTGAGTGCAAAGATACAGTCTGAAAATAACAAATTACAAAAACCGAATTCCAAAACACTATATCACTATTGGTCGGCTCTATAAAAATTAATTTTTTATCTGCGGTTTAGGATAGGTTTCTTCTAATTCTACTTTTCCATTTTTAAAGTATTGCCACAAACCGTGTTTCTTGCCGGTTTTGTAGTAGCCTTTTATGGTTACGTTGCCATTGGCATCGTAATATTCGGCTGGGCCGTGCAGCATATCGTTGTGATAAACAAGTTTTTTGAGCACTACACCTTCAGGGGAATAGTATCGGTTTTCGCCTTGCTTAATTCCGTTTATATATGTTATTTCCTCAGTAATTTTTCCATCAGGATAATACGTGGTTTGCACGCCATCCATCTTGCCGGCCACGTATAGTTCTTTACTCATTACTTGTTTTGACTTCTTTTGATAGTACAACCACTCCCCTATTCTATCCTTACCTTCCATTTGGCCTTCGCTTACTAGTTTCCCTTTAATGGTGAAGTATTTCACATCGGCAATAGAACTGTTGGCTTTAAAATCTTTGGTTGTAGTTGGTTTGTCACCGCACTCTTCGCAGTAAAACTTAAAAGTGCCCACCTCATTACCATGGTCAAACTCACCTTCGTAACGAAGTTGTTTGGTATTGGGATAAAATTTCTTCCATACACCGTGACGTTTTCCCGCTTCGTCAACTTTATTGACATCTTGGGCAACTGTAATGTTTGCTGAAATAAGTGCAACAATAAAAAAAATGAAGGTACGTACCATAAAATTTCGCTTTAAAGAATAACGTAGATTACAAAACTCTATTGAATCTCAAACTCCCTTTTTCAAAAAGAATGCCAGAATGAAGTACGAGCAAAATACAAAATACGAGTGGAAAAATTACAAAATAATTGCTCACCTCCCACAAACTCATAGCTCACCACTACTTTTTCTTTTTCTGAGTCTTTTTCTGTTCTTCAGCTTGCTCCATCATATCGGACATTTTTTTCTGAAAACGATTTTGTTTCTTCGGCGTCTTCTTTTTTACTTGTATCTGCGCGTGAATTTTATCTTCGTCAATTATATAATTCTTAATTACCAGCATAATACCAATAGTAATTAGGTTTGATGTAAGATAATACAAAGACAGTCCACTCGCGTAGTTGTTAAAGAACACCAACATAAACAAAGGAGATAGATACATTAAGAACTTCATATTTGGCATGCCAGGTTGCTGTTGGGCTTGCATACTTTGTCCTGTACTCATGATCATATACGCTCCAATAGCGATAGAGGCTAAGATTGGAAACAAACTTACGTGATCTCCATAAAATGGAATCGTAAACGGAAGTTCTGCAATGGTATCGTAACTTGATAAATCTTCAGCCCACAAGAAACTTTTTTGTCTTAAATCGAATGCTGTTGGAAAAAATGTAAACAAGGCGTAGAACACCGGAATTTGAAGTATTGCCGGCAAACAACCTTTCAACGGGCTGGCTCCTGCTACGTTCTGAAGCTTCATCGTTTCCTGCTGAATCTTCATGCTGTTTCCTTCGTGTTTTTTCTTTATCTCATCAATTTCAGGCTTTAAAACCTTCATTTTTGCCTGAGAAAGGTATTGTTTGTACTGCACTGGAGATAAGGCCAGTTTTATCAATACCGTTAACATGATAATGGCAATACCAGCTGGTAAGAAACCACTTAAGAAACCAAATAAAGGAATTACAACATATTTGTTAATCATCCCGAAAATCCCCCAACCTAATGGCAGGGCTTCATCCAGATTTCTATCGTAATCATTAAATATCTGGTAATCTGTTGGACCGTAATACATATTCATGTTTTCGGCCAGGGATCCTCCTTTTGGTTCTAATAAGATTTTAGCACCATATTTTTTGGTAAAAACAGTATCTACTTCTTCATCTATTACATAATCCAGTGAAGAAAAAGCAACTTCTTTAAATGGTGTATCTGTCAGTAACATGGAGCTGAAGAAATGCTGGCGGAAATTCATCCAGTTTACATCCTTTTCTACCTCAGCATCTTCACCCGTTGGGTCTAGTTTGCTGAAATCTTCATCGTCGTGCTCGTAGGTTAATCTTGAATATCGGTTCTCATAAGAAATACTCTTAGCGTGACGATATCCTTTTAAATTCCAATCTAAGTAAATTGGGGAAGACGTATCCATTATACCTTCTAATCCTTGCGATTTTATGCTGAAATCCAACATATATTCACCAGGTATCAATGCATAGCGATATTCAATAAAAGAATCTGTACCAGATTTTAAACGCATCGTTAGTACATTGTTCTCTCCACTTTTGGTTAAGGAGGGTTCAAAATAGAGATCCCGAGTATTGAGCAATCTATTTTCAGCAGTAAACTGAAGATTAAAATCGTTGTTTCCGTCTTTAATTAAATACACTTGCTCTCCCGTGAAGGTAGTATGTTCTTTTAACATGGCTTCTACAACATACCCACCTTTGTTGCTTACTTTTAAAATAAGAACATCATTCTCTACTGTAGTAACCGCATCGGTTGCCGAAGGTAAAGTTCCTGAATATGCAAAAGAACCCAATCTGTTTTTTAAGCCTTCCACAGCTAAAGAATCTGTGGCAGCTGCCGTATTAATTTCGGTTGGCGTAACTTGCTTGGTTGTGGTAGAATCCTGAAGGTTTGTAGTTTCGTTGGCTACTTGCTCTGTGGTAACTTCATCTTTTGCTTGTTCGTCTTTGTTCATATACAGCATCCAGATAAGGATAGCTCCAATGATTAAAAAACCAATCAGCGAATTTTTATCAAACTTTTTTTCTTCCATACTTGTGCCCGCGCAGGCGGGTATCTATTAAAATCTTTTCAGAGTTGCTGTGACACTTCGACAAGCTTAGTGTAACACAAAATTGTTTTATTCGTTTTACAACAACTTCGCCCTAACTGAATAAAGCGACACATTGTCTTATTTTATTTTTGAATGTTCGTGTGCAGCTTTTACAAATGCCACAAACAACGGATGCGGATTCGCAACCGTGCTTTTATATTCTGGATGGTATTGTACCCCTACAAACCAGGGATGTTCAGGTATTTCTATAATCTCTACCAGGCCTGTTTTTGGATTAATTCCAGTGGCTCTTAAACCAGCTGCTTCCAATTGGTCGCGATAGGCATTGTTGTATTCATAACGGTGACGATGGCGTTCCTGAATAATATCATCTTCATACACACCGCTCACAATACTATTATCTTCCAACGCACAATCCCAGGCTCCCAAACGCATGGTTCCGCCCATATTTATAATATCTTTTTGATCTTCCATTAAGTTAATAACAGGGTGGTCTGTATGTTTACTCATTTCACTGGAGTTTGCATCTGCCAAGCCAAGGACATTTCGGCTGTATTCAATCACAGCCATTTGCATCCCAAGGCATATTCCCAAGAAAGGAATATTATTGACACGCGCATATTTTACAGCTTCCACTTTGCCTTCAATACCACGCTCACCAAAACCTGGTGCTACTAGAATACCATCAAGTCCGTGAAATTGTTCCGCAATAGTTATCGGGTCAATATGTTCAGAATGGATAGAAACAATATTCACCTTCACTTCATTTTCGGCCCCGGCGTGTATAAAAGATTCTAATATTGATTTGTAACTATCCTGTAATTCAACATATTTACCAACAAGACCAATTGTTACATTGCCTTTAGGGTTTTTATGACGTTTCAGGAATTGATTCCAATGATCCAAATTGGGCTCCGTATCGTCTTTCATGTTTAGTTTTGAAAGCGTCACTTTGTCCAAACCTTCTTCCAACATCATATTTGGGACATCGTAGATTGTAGAAGCATCTATAGATTGTATCACGGCTTCTTTCTGCACATTGCAGAAAAGCGCTAACTTTTTACGTAAATCATCACTTAATTCGTGTTCGGTACGACACACTAAAATATCGGCTCTAATACCGCTTTCCATCAATGTTTTTACCGAATGTTGCGTAGGTTTTGTCTTTAATTCTCCCGCTGCCGAAAGATAGGGCACCAAGGTTAAATGAATTACCAAAGCATTTTCGTCTCCTAATTCCCATTTTAATTGACGAACAGATTCAATATAAGGTAAAGACTCAATATCACCTACCGTTCCACCAATTTCGGTAATTACTATATCGTAATCCCCGCTTTTGCCAAGGATTTGGATGCGTTCTTTAATTTCGTTTGTAATGTGGGGAACCACCTGTACAGTTTTACCTAAAAATTCGCCACGACGTTCTTTTTCAATAACGCTTTGGTAAATGCGACCTGTGGTTACATTATTAGCTTGTGACGTAGGTACATTCAAAAAGCGTTCGTAGTGACCTAAATCTAAATCGGTTTCGGCCCCATCATCGGTTACATAACATTCGCCGTGTTCGTACGGATTTAAAGTTCCGGGATCTACGTTAATATAAGGATCTAATTTTTGAATGGTCACACGATATCCTCTGGCCTGCAGTAATTTGGCCAGCGATGCTGCTATAATTCCTTTTCCTAAAGATGAGGATACTCCGCCCGTTACGAAGATGTATTTTGTAGTGTTCATGGATGCCTTTGCTATGTTCGCTATACGGGATGCAAAGGTATGTATTTATTGGTACAGTATCCTGAAATTTAATCAGAAACTTCCAAGTGTATTTGTTTGCTGTTTTTAGAATTTATTTTACTGAAAAATCACTACTTTGGCTTTATGGTTTTAGACACATTAGAAAATAGCACTACATATCTGGGTTTACACAAGAAAGCCACCGCTGCCTTTCAGTTTTTAAAGGAAAAAAACTTGCAGGAGTTAGCTGAAGGCACCTACGAAATTGACGGTAAAGATTGTTTTGCCATCGTGATGAGCTACACAACTAAACCCAAATCTGAAGGTTTTTCTGAAGCACATTTCAACTATATTGACATCCAATATATAATTTCTGGAGCCGAAAAAATAGGCACTGCTATCTTGAAAAATCAGCAACCCTTCGAAGTAAATAAAGAAAAAGATTACGCATTCTTTACCTGCGAAACTGAAGACTTCACGCTAAACGAAGGCTCTTTTGCTATATTTTTTCCGCAGGACATCCATCAAACGTGTATCGTAGTTGAGACACCTAAGCCTTTAAAGAAAGTTGTTTTTAAACTCAAGATTGATTGAGAGAAATACTCTCTATTGGCACTTTAAAAACACTTCAAAAAATTCAATATTTTTCTATGTCATCCCTAAAGTTAAACTTACGTGAAGTAGGCATTCACACTATTATCAATTAGGTATCTTGGTAGTATAAAATTATACAACTATGAAAAATTTAGGATTGTTGGCAACGTTAAAAGCCAAACCAGGAAAAGAAAACGAAGTACAGGAATTTATAAAAGGGGCTGTAGAATTGGCTCGCAAAGAAGACAAAACCCTTACGTGGTATAGTTTTAAGATTGACTCCAACACCTTTGGAATCTTTGACACCTTTGAAACTGAAGCAGGGCGCGACGCTCACTTACATGGTGACATTGCTAAAGCATTGATGGCAAATGCAGACAGGTTACTTTCTGTACCACCGGATATTAAAAAAATTGAAATTCTTTCAAGTAAATAACAACTTAAAATTTCTACATTTTGCGTTTCTATAAATGAGGAACGCCTTAACAATTTAAAAATATATGATGAATACCATAAATTTAAAAACTGCAGAAAATATAATTACTGCTGCAAAAGAAAAAGCAAAAGAATTAAACACCAAGATGAATATTTGTGTAGTGGACGCAGGTGCCAACCAAGTAGCATTTGTGAGAATGGACGGAGCTTGGTTAGGCTCGGCCGATATCGCACTTAAGAAAGCAAAAACAGCTCGCTTTTTTGATATGAACTCTGGTGAGATTGGTAAACTTTCGCAACCTAATGAACCACTTTTTAATATAGAACATTCCAATGGCGGACTCATAAGCTTCCCTGGTGGCGTTGTTTTAAAAAATAAGGACGGCGAGGTAATTGGCGCTGTTGGCGTAAGTGGTAGTTCTGTAGAGAACGATCACGAGGTAGCTACTGCAGGTGCAAACGCAATGTAATTAGTTACCTTTTAACTAATAGAAACAGCGCTCTTGTAGCGTTGTTTTTTTTTAAAAGGGATAGAAAAATTATAGCTATTATCGCTCGACTAAAGGCTTCAACAAGCCTTCCAGACCGTTTACTTTAATCTCGAACATTTCCTGCATCATGCGGCCCAGCTTGCCTTGCGGAAATCCTTTTTGCTGAAACCATACAAAATAGGTTTCGGGAAGAAATAACAAGCGCTGGTTTTTATATTTACCAAAAGGCATTTTATAATTAGCGAGTTCTTTTAGATGGTTGGGATCTGGGAACGGTGACGTACTGTTAGGATTTCCAGCGTTCATATTGTTTCAGTTCTTTAGCTATAAACCTACGCCATTGTATTTCTACAGGTTCGTTTTTGGAATGATCGGTTTCAAAATCGTATTTGGTTTGTAATTCTCTACGTGCATTTTCCAAATTTTGGTAAATTTTGTTCACCTCATCTTTCGGAGAGTTGGAAAAAGAAGTTTCTTCCATTGCCTTGCGTAGTTTACGGGCATAGAGTTCAGAAATATCAAAATGTGTTTGCTCGTGTTTCAGAATATAGGGCGATACTAAGTCTGGCTTGTACCAAGATAATTCAGGATAAAAGTTACAAAGCACTTGGTATTCCATCGTCATTTTTCCGTTTTTCACTTTATACGAAAATGAAAACGACACTCCACTATTGGTACTCGCCACATAGCTATGTCCTTGATCTGGCTGGCCTCTAAAATCTTTCCAGGTAAGTTGGCGATTTTCGTCCCATTGCATTTTTATAGCATCACCTTCTGGAGAAACGGAAAAAAGTATAAATAAAAAAGTTGCAAGAATTTTCATTAGTGTAGTAACGAATATTAGAAGAGTTTATTGAGCGTTTTCTTAAGATTACCCCCAATTAAAAGTGATTATCTTTTCAATGGCTGGATGTAGACTATGATGAACTGGGCAGGTATTACCCGTATTCTCAAGAATTTTTTGATTTTTTTCTGAAACGTTAGCTGGTAACGAAAAAACAATTTCAATTTTAGAAATTCGTCTTGGCTCTGTCGCCATTGTTTTGGTTACTAGCGCTGAGCTAGCTGTTAAATCTACACCTAAGCTGTGCGCCTTAATTCCCATTACGGTAAGCATACAATTGGCTAAGCCTGTCGCTACGGTATCGGTTGGTGAAAACGCTTCTCCTTTACCATTGTTGTCTGTAGGAGCGTCTGTTATGTAGGTACTTCCAGATTTTAAATGCTCACATTCGGTGCGCAGATTTCCTAAATATGTTACTTTGGAAGTGCTCATTTTACTACGTCAAATTGAAGTTCTTTGTTGTATTGTAAGATATACATTGCCCTATTTGCATACCCCGAATTAGATTGAAGCTCGTACCGAAATTTGTTTTCAATGTATTCGGTTTCAAACTCACCCATGGTTTCATCGTACAAATCATTCGAAGATGCAAGACGCAACAGTACATCATACGTTACATCGAAACCTCTAACGGCAAATTTGTTTGGCAAGACCCCATATTTATTATTATAACTAATTAAAAACGGCACCTTGTCGTCGTACGCATAACTCTTACTTACTGAAGGAAACGTTAAGCCTAACCTAGCCAAATTCATATTACTTATATCGTCGAAGTCGTATGCTTTGTTTTTATCTAAAGTAAACATCCTTAAATTATATCCTGCTGGCATGCCATTGAGTAAAGTAACCACATTACTTAACAAAACAGGATTCACCGTTTCTACAATCACCCAATTATCTGCACTACCACGAGACATGTGTTTGTCTATATCGCCAATATATAAATAGCCTTTATCTCTGGGTGTTATTATTTTTATGGAAGGAATTGCTGCCACAATTTTCCCTTTTTGCTTTGCTCGTTTAGCATCTGAAATTAATACTACATTTTTTCCAGCGCTATTCTCTTTGAGCCATTGTATCATTCCGTTTTCCAGCATTTCTTCTGAAGGTAATGTTTGGAACACATTACGCTCAGCCTTAATGTTTCGATTGCTCAACGGTGAAAAAACCGGAACGTTAGTCCTACTCAACGCCGAAGATGCTTTGTCCACATTATTACTACTTAGCGGGCCAATAACGGCATCCATGTTGCCTACATTATTATTTGAAATTATGCTACCAACTTTTAAAGCATTAGCCTCGGTATCGAATACATTTAAAGTAACTGAAATCCCTTTGTCTTTCGCAAATTCTGCGGCCATTAAGGCACCGCTATAAAAATCCAGGGCAATGCGCATCGTGCGTTCATTTTGTAATAATTCCTTATTACTAACAGAATCTACAGATGCCCTATTCAACATAAAAGGGAGCATCAAGGCAATTTTTTTATCACTTTTATTGCTAAGTCTACTTTCTAGGTTTACTTCTGAAATAGCTGCTAGAGAAGTTAGCTCATCCTTTTTCGGAAGTTTTAAAATCATGCCTTCTTTTAACCCATCTTTAGCGTACGGATTTAAAGCTACAATCGCTTCTTCAGTCAATCCAAATTTTACTTTTAAGCGGTAAAAACCTTCTTTCGGTTGTACTTCGTATAGTGTATATTTTTCGGTATCTACAGTTTCAGAAGCAACTTTATTGGCTGGAACATTCAGTTTTGTGGCTACTGGTAAATTATCTTCTAAGCCTGGATTCATTGCTTCCAGTTCGGCTACAGTAATACCATACATTCTTGCAATACCAAATTTTGTCTCCTTCGATTTTACGATATAAGTACCTTTATCATTTCCTTTAGAAGAATTCTCGGAAGTTGTAGTGTTATTCTTGGAAGGTCCTGTTTTTACTATCGGAATACGTAATTTTTCTCCTTTTTTAACCTGCTGTGCATACAACTGCTTATTGTATTTTTTTATGTCGTCCATGGAAACACCGTACTGCTGGGAAATACCGAAAAGTGTTTCTTTACGCTTCACTTTATGCGTTCTAAAAGAAACTGAATCTGTACTACTAATCACATCTGGCGATGGAATTACTAATACAGTATTCACCTTAACCCCGTCACGGGCATCTGGATTTAGGACATAAATTGCTTCTTGGGTCGTGTTGTATTGTTTAGCAATGCTAAAAACAGTTTCGCCTTTTTCCACTTTATGGCTTTTGTACGTTTCTTGTACTGGTGATGATAATGCGTCGCAACTAACTAGTATAAAGCTAGCTACGGCAATAAAAAGGATATATTTCAATGTTTGAATCAAGATTTTTTTCTTTTTCCTAAAAATACGGATAAAGCAGGTTTGTTCTTCTTAAAATATGATTAAAGTTGCAAGTGGCGTACCACAGCTTATTCCCACTCAATAGTTGCAGGAGGTTTGCTACTTATATCATACACTACTCTATTAACGCCTTTTACACGGTTTATTATATGATTGCTCGTTTCTTGTAAGAATTCGTAAGGTAAATTAACCCAATCTGCGGTCATTCCATCGGTGCTTTCTACAGCTCTTAAAGCCACAACTTTTTCATACGTCCGCTCGTCGCCCATTACACCCACACTATTCACGGGTAGTAAAATGGCTCCTGCCTGCCACACTTTGTCGTATAAATCCCATTTGCGAAGTCCTTCAATAAAAATCGCATCTACTTCCTGGAGTACACGTACTTTTTCGGGAGTAATAGCTCCTAAAATCCTAATGGCTAATCCTGGGCCTGGAAATGGGTGACGCCCCAGTAATTTTTTATCAATCCCTAACTGTGCTCCCACGCGTCGTACTTCGTCTTTAAAAAGCATACGTAAGGGTTCTACAATTTTAAGTTTCATAAAGTCTGGCAATCCACCAACATTATGATGGCTTTTAATGGTTACCGAAGGTCCGTTTACCGATACACTTTCAATAACATCTGGGTAAATAGTTCCTTGCGCCAAATAGGTTACGCCAGTTATTTCGTGGGCCTCGTCATCAAAAACTTCAATAAAAGTGCCGCCAATAGCTTTTCGTTTTTCCTCAGGATCCGACTTTCCAGCCAATGCCGTTAAAAAACGTTCTGAAGCATCTACTCCTTTTACGTTTAAGCCCATGTCTTTGTATTGCTCAAGAACGCTGTCAAATTCGTTTTTACGGAGTAAGCCATTGTTTACAAAAATGCAGTACAAATTTTTACCAATCGCCTTATGCAATAAAACGGCAGCTACCGTAGAATCTACACCACCGCTCAATCCCAACACCACTTTATCTAACCCAATTTTTGTTTTTAATTCTGCGACAGTTGTTTCTGCAAAAGCCGCTGGTGTCCACGATTGTTCTACACCTGCCATATTTACCAGAAAATTTTCTAATAATTGTTTGCCGTGAGAAGAATGATACACTTCTGGATGAAATTGTATGGCATAGGTTTCTTCGCCTTCAATTTTGTAGGCTGCGTTCATAACGTCTGCAGTACTTGCCAAACGCACACCATGTTCAGGTAGCTTAGCAATAGTATCGCTATGGCTCATCCATACTTGAGTATTCTCTGGAATATTCTCAAATAAGGCCTCACCGTCTTTAATCATGGAAAGTTTGGCTCTTCCGTATTCACGTAAATTAGAAGGTTCTACACTTCCACCGTTAAAATGTGCCAAGTACTGTGCACCATAACAAACGCCCAATAAAGGTAATTTTCCTTTAATATTTGAAAGGTCTGGATGGGCAGCATCTTCGCCTCTCACAGAAAGTGGACTCCCGGAAAGGATGACTGCTTTAAAACTGGAAAGGTCTGTTGGTACTTTGTGGAATGGATGAATTTCGCAGTAGATATTCAATTCTCTTACACGTCTTGCAATAAGCTGTGTATACTGCGAGCCGAAGTCTAGGATTAGGACGTTGTTTTGCATCTGCAAAAATACTACTTCGGTACAATTTTTCATATAAAATTCGGAGCATTTTATATGAAAAATCACTCAGCAGCCTTTTTGCTTGCATTTCATTAATAATTCTAATAAAATTAAAAGCTATAAGTTTATTGAAGTTAAGTATCTAAGCTGGCTGAGTGATTCCTTTAAAATGCTTTTAGCATTTTAAAGGAATTGTACCGAAGCCCACGTTAAACAAATCCTAATCCAGCTATCAAACTATTCATTCAATCATTTTTTGAGTAATTTTAACGGTATATGATAGACCAGGAATTGTTACGTACCCTAAGCGAGAATCTAGAAAATGAACTTCCCATAAATGAAGCTTTACCCGAAGGTGGTATGCTTCATATTGATAAAGTATTGCCGTATATCTGCGTGTATCGCTACAAAAAACCCGATTTATATTTTTCAGGTTTACTGAAAACTCAAGCGTCTTATTTAATTGTAAAGGATACGGTGAACATTTCAGAATTAATCGAAATACTGGCAGCTTCAGTTTCTAAAAAATTGAATTCTTTTCTTATTCTTGAAATGTGGCCCGTACGAAAGAATCACGATGCCGAATTTGAAATTTCCTGCCCAGAAGGTAAAGCACCAGCAACTATTAAAGCCTTAAAAGATGGTATTAACGAAATGCGATTGCTTTATCCTGAAGTCTCAGCAGTAGTTTCAGATACACAGCAGAGACATCCGGATGGCTTACATCCGTTACTGAACCTAGAACAAACCAAAGAAACGGGGAGTTTAATTATTGGATTAGCCGTCCCAACCATCTACCAAAGACCCGAAGAGAACCAAATGTTCTCCATCTTTTACCGAAAGTTTGCTAGTCATTTTTCTGAAGTCATCAAGCGTGCAGTGTACGAATTTATACGGGTGCAGACTTCCAATCCGTTTGCGCATTATTTAATGCTGGGTAAAACCAATCTGGACAGAATTACGATGGAAGCAGATGATACCTTGGCCGATATTAGCGAAGGCATGTCTTTTTTAATGCGAACCACACCCGTAAACAGCTCTCAGGAATGGGAGAATTTTCAAAAATCTAATTTTACTAAAAAACCTTCTTTTAATTACAGACTAGTTGCCCTGGATCCCGAACAGCAAAAACGGAAATTGTATGACATTCCGCTAGAGAAAGTAGACGATCCTACCCTAGCCTATATTTTACGGGACAAACGTCTTGAAATTGAAAAACAGCTCACTATGCTGGAAGAACGTGAAACAGACAGTTTTCGGTTTATTGGCGAAAGTTTATATGGCGCCATTAAAGAAGAAGTGCTCGTAGGAGCTCGGGATATCTTAACAGCCTTTCCCGAAGGTGACAATCCTTCAGAAATTGAAAAGTTTAACTGTCACGATTTTGCCGAACACGCTCAAAAAGAAATTGATTACTATCAGGAAAAATTTCCGAAGTTGACACTTTGTTTAGAGATACGAAAAGATGTAGCAGGGATTATGGTTTCAGAGACCAAATTGCTTATTAGCGATCAACTTTCTATGGACTCCAATCGTTGTGACGCTCTTATTCAGCACGAGGTTGCTACACACATTCTCACGTATTGCAATGGAAAAAGACAACCCATTAAACAAATGTACGCTGGCTTTGCTGGGTATGATCAATTACAGGAAGGACTAGCCGTGCTTGCTGAATACCTAGTGGGCGGATTAACAATTAATAGGTTGCGATTACTTGCGGGAAGAGTTTTGGCCGCGCATAGTTTGGTAATGGGGGCTTCTTTTATTGAAACTTTCAAGTTGCTAAATCAAGAACATAATTTTCCTTCTAAAACAGCCTACTATATTACCATGCGTATTTACCGTGGTGGCGGACTCACAAAAGACGCCGTTTATCTCGCTGGATTGATGAATGTACTGGATTATATTAAAAAAGGCGGGAAATTAGAAACCTTATATGCCGGGAAATTTAACACCAACCACGTGCCGCTTATTGAAGAATTATTACACAGAAACGTATTAAGAAAACCCGAACTCCCTAGATTTCTGGAACGAGAGAGCGTAAAAGAACGATTGCAAAAACTACGAAACGGAATACAACTTACAGAATTACTCAACTAAACAACAAACCTAATTATGAAAATAGCCTTTATTATAAACGACCACGCTACCGAAAAGCCCAATTATACCACCCCAGCTTTAGGATATGCCGCCTACAAACGAGATCACGAAGTGTTTTTTATAGGTGTGGGCGAATTGGCTTACGCCAGTGACGGCCATCTTTCTGCCCGTTGTAAAAGTGTTTCGGGAAAGACATTTAAAACCCAGGAAACGTATTTTAAGGCTGTTCAAAAGGAGGAATTTACGAGAATTACCTCTAAAGATCTGGACGTTCTATTTCTTCGGAATGATCCAAGCGATGAGATTGGAGAGCGCGAATGGGCACAAAATGCAGCCTTTATCTTCGGGGAAATTGCTACAAGAGACAATGTGATTGTATTGAATCACCCAAAAACATTGGCAAGTGCCGTGAACAAAATGTATTTCCAACATTTTCCTGAAATATTACGCCCAAAAACCATTATTTCCAGAGATCATCAAGAAATACGGGAGTTCTTTAAAGAGCAAAAGCATAAAATGATTCTTAAACCTCTCCAGGGATCAGGTGGAACAAATGTATTTATGATGGATAAGAAAAACGAACACAACCTTACCCAAACCATAGATGCTATTTGTCGCGATGGCTATGTAATCGCACAGGAATATTTACCCGAAGCTAAAAATGGAGACACCAGATTATTCTTGATGAATGGAAAACCTCTGGAAATAGATGGCAAATATGCAATGATGCAACGTGTAAATGCTAAAGGAGACATACGAAGCAACATACACGCAGGGGGGCGACCGGAAAAAGTAAAAATGACCGACCAAATCATGAAACTGGCCGATATTGTTCGTCCAAAATTAGTGCAAGATGGCATGTTTCTGGTAGGAATTGATATTGTTGGCGATAAACTTATGGAGATTAATGTATTTAGCCCTGGGGGTCTAAACGTGATGGGACATATGTACGAAGCCGATTTTTCCACAGTGGTTGTAAAAGCCATAGAGAAAAAAGTATATTACAACAATACGTATGAAGATTACCTCTTTAATAGTCGTCTGGCTACTTTATAAACAAAAACATGGCATTTATAGATTATTACAAAGTATTAGATATTCCTAAAAACGCTACGGAACAGGATATTAAAAAAGCCTATCGCAAACAGGCTAGAAAATACCATCCCGACGTAAACCCGAACGACCCGGAAGCACAACATAAATTTCAGGAGGTAAACGAAGCGAATGAAGTATTAAGCAATCCCGAAAACCGTAAAAAGTACGACAAACACGGGAAAGATTGGAAACACGCAGACGATATTGATCGTGCCAATAAACAGCAGCAATACCAACGACACGCTCAACAACAGGATTTTGGTGGTTTTGACGGCGATGCTTCGGGATATTCAGATTTTTTTGAATCTATGTTTGGCGGCGGCGGTCGCGGTGGTCAGAGACGCTCGGCTCAATACAAAGGACAGGATTTTAACGCCAGCCTGCAAATTAATTTAACCGATGTCTATACATCCCAAAAACAAACACTCACGGTTAATGGCAAAAACATACGCCTCACCATTCCAGCAGGTGTGGAAGATGGACAAACTATTAAAATTAAAGGGTACGGTGGTGAAGGTGCCGGCGGTGGGCCTAAAGGTGATTTGTATATTACTTTCAGGATTCATAACAATACGCAGTTTAAAAAAGATAAAAGCGATTTACACCACACGGTTCATTTAGATTTATATACAGCCGTATTAGGCGGAGATATTACTGTAGACGCTTTTAAAAGCAAAGTAAAACTGAAAGTAAAACCAGGAACTCAAAACAACACTAAGGTGAAACTGAAAGGAAAAGGATTCCCTAAATACAAGAAAGAAGATAGTTTTGGAGATTTTTATATAACCTATCTGGTGTCTATTCCTGAAAAACTTTCAGAAAAAGAAAAGGAATTATTTGAAGAACTTGCAAAACTACACACGTCATGAAAACGAAAGAATACATCACGGTAACGCACCTTTGCACTCAGTACGAAGTAACAACACAATGGTTTAACCAACTGCATGAAACAGGTTTGGTGCACATTGTAACGGTACAAAAAGAACCATGTATACATTTAGAAAACATTCATCAGGTAGATAAAATTATTAGGCTCCACCAAGAGTTAAATGTAAATCCTGAAGGCATAGATATTATACTGAATCTTTTGGAGAAAATTGACAGCCTTCAAGCTGAAATGAACTCCCTACAAAGCCAATTGCATCTGTATAAAGAATAAATTCCCCTGGAAGTGTTACCCCCAAAAATCCAATCAAAACTATACTTCCAAAATTGTAAATTCCAATTGCAAAGGATCTAGCTCATTTTTTAACGTCTTGAGTAAAGCATCTCCGTATGGCAGATAGTATTCAGAAAAATTAGTAGTACGCTCTTGCAAACTTTGTTGTGGAAAGAGCTGGTCTTGAATCGCTGTGAGACGCTCTAATTGGTCTGCCAATTTTCTTTTTTGCGCTTTTAACAATCGTTTTTCCAGCGTATCCAATCCGTTTAATTGTTTCTTTTCCTGTGCTCCCACGGCTCCCACAAAGGAAGCATCTGTTTTTCTAGCCACGGTATACAAATCTTTAAATTGTTGCTGAAGATGCGCTCGCTGTTTCGAAAAATCAATTTTAATTTCTGAAATCTTATGGGTGAAGTTCGTTCTTAAATGGGTTTGCTTCTGAAATAATTCTTTTACCGAAACTTCTAATTTCTCCAGTTTTGCTGAAAGTGTTGCGGGAACTAATACTACAGAGTTTCGCAATACTAGGATTGGAAAAGGAACCTCTACTGCTTCAAAATAGTCTTTTAACTGAAACCAATACGCCAATTCACCGCCACCGCCAACGTAACATAAATTCGGCAAAATAACTTCCTGATACAACGGGCGCAATAAAGCATTGGGTGAAAAACGTTCGGGGTGATCGTTTAGTTCTTTAAAGATTTCGTCCTTAGTAAAAACTAGGTCTGTTTCGTTTACATAAAACTTTCCTTCTACTTCCACAATGCGTTCCCGGACACCTTCAGCCAAATAAAAAAGATTGATTTCCCTTGGATGCACTTGCTCGCCATACCCTAATTCTAATAATTTTTTGGTAGTTTCTGTTACTTTTTTATGAGATAAATTTTCAGAGAGTTCTTTTTCGGCAAAAGGGACAAACAGCTTTTTAAGTGCAGCATCGTTTCCGTCAATAATTACCAATCCGTATTCCTTGAACAATTCATTACCTAAATACCGTGTGGCATCTGCGAGATTTTCGTGATGGGTGTATGCTTCAGAAAATAATCGTTGCAAACGTTTTCCGTTTTCGTTTTCGCCGAAAGCTTTTGCAGTTTCTTTGGCAACCTCAGCGAGTCCTTCCGTAGAAAACTCACCTACTGCGCCTCCGTCTGGGCGTTCCCAAACGATTTTTTTTCCTTTAAAATTGAAATAATTTATTTCATCAAAATCGTGATCCTCGGTTGCCATCCAATACACGGGTACAAAATGATTGTCTGGATACTCGGCATTCAGTTGTTCGGAAAGATTAATGACTGAAAATATCTTGTATAAAAAATACAAAGGCCCTGTAAAAAGGTTTAGTTGGTGCCCTGTGGTTATAGTAAAGGTAGTTTCTTTGGCAAGTGATCTAATATTATGTAATGTGGCTTCGGAAATATTAAAACCTTCATATTGTTTTTCAAGTTGCTGTACCAACACCTTTCGGTGTTCCTTCGTCCGTACACTGAGCGGAGTCGATATGTCGGGTTTAAAATTTTCGAGTGTAGGAAACCTTTTGTAAAAATTGTTCAGCTCGGGATTTTTTTCCAAATAGTCGTTCATCAACTTAGAAAAATAGCCAGTTTCAGAATACGGAAGCGTAGATTTTGACATAGAGTTTTCAGAAGGTTTGTTCAAAAATACAGGATAATTGAGAATACATAATTTAGAATTGAGAATTTGTGAGAACTTTAAGTCGATTAAATTTCTTAAAATTTCTTTCAAGTCGAAACAAATATGGAATTTCTAGTATCTTAGCATTCCTTTTTAATAAAAACTTCAGAATGATTAAACACCTTACGCTCGCTTTCCTTTTTATTTCCATAACCCTTAGTGCACAACTGAAATCTCCAGCCGAATTTTTAGGCTACGAAGTGGGAACAGAATTTTCACGTCACGCAGACGTGGTACGTTATTTTGAGCACGTAGCTGCTAATAGTAGTATGGTGACATACGATA
Organism: Rasiella sp. SM2506; assembly: GCF_050859505.1. Classification (GTDB taxonomy): domain Bacteria; phylum Bacteroidota; class Bacteroidia; order Flavobacteriales; family Flavobacteriaceae; genus Marinirhabdus. The sequence continues at coordinate 3,355,845 of NZ_CP193934.1, forward strand.
CCTACGGAAAAACGAATGAACGCAGACCTTTAACATACGCAGTAATTTCAACAGAACAAAACATTGCGAATATTGAGCAAATAAGAAAAGATAACTTAATAAATGCTGGATTGGAAAATGGCAGTGCAAGTCCGCAAACCGCTATTGTCTGGTTAAGTTATAACGTTCACGGAAATGAAGCCTCCAGTACTGAAGCTGCCATGAGCACGCTCTACACACTCATTACCGAAAAACAGGCATGGCTACAAAACACTGTAGTAATTATTGATCCTTGCGTAAACCCAGACGGGCGCGATCGCTATGCTAACTGGTATAACCAGGCAAAAGCTACACCTTACAACGCAAAGCAAGCTGCGTACGAACACAACGAACCCTGGCCAGGTGGAAGACCAAATCATTATTTGTTCGACTTAAACCGTGACTGGGCGTGGGCAACACAAGTAGAAACACAGCAACGCCTGAAGATTTACAACCAATGGATGCCACATATTCATGTAGATTTTCATGAACAGGGTATTAATGAGCCCTACTATTTTGCACCCGCTGCAGAGCCTTTTCATGAGATTATTAGTCCGTTTCAGCGGGAGTTTCAGACAGAAGTTGGTAAAAACCACGCCAAGTATTTTGATGCAGAAGGCTGGTTGTTTTTTACCCGGGAGCGTTTCGATTTGCTATATCCAAGTTATGGCGATACCTACCCTACTTTTATGGGCGCTATTGGAATGACCTACGAACAAGCGGGTCATGGGAGAGCCGGATTAGGAATTAATACCGACGAAGGTTTTGAACTTACTTTGGTAGATCGTGTAGCTCACCATACCACCACTGGATTATCTACAGTGGAAATGGGAAGTAAAAATGCAGCAAAACTGAATACCGAATTTAAAAAATTCTTCCAAAACGATGATCTCAAATACAAAAGTTATGTCCTAAAAGGGCATCCCGATAAGCTACAGGCGCTGGGAGAATTGCTTGACAAACACAACATCAAATACGGAATAAAAAGTAGCGGAACCGTAAACGGTTTTAATTACAGTGATCATAAAAATGGTTCCCTAACAGCTACCAATGCCTTGGTGGTAAGTACGAACCAACCAAAAGGAAAAATGGTGAAAGTATTGATGGAGCCGGATGCCGTATTAACCGAACCGTTAACCTACGACATCACAGCCTGGAGTATCCCACATGCCTACGGATTGGAAGCCGTTGCGACTACAGGTCTCATTAGCACAGATAAAGAACTGTCTGCATACACTGTAAATAATGTAGCCTCTCCCAATGCGGCCGGATATCTGGTTTCCTGGGGTAGTATGTACGATGCGCAATTTTTAGCCGAATTATTACAAGAAGATATTCGTGTTCGTTTTACTGAAAAAGATTTAAAATTTGGCGGAAAAGACTTTGGCAAAGGAAGTTTGGTCATCACCAAAAGCGACAACCGAACCAACGAAAACTTCAACAATACAATAGTTGAAATTGCCAACAAACATAACCGTCAATTATACGCTTCAAACACTAGTTTTGGTGATACCCGTACCGATTTTGGATCTCCAGACGTTAAGTTAATTAACAAACAGCGTATTGCTATGTTACGTGGTAATGGCGTTTCATCTTTAAATTATGGTGCTATTTGGCATTTCTTCGAACAACAATTACACTATCCTGTGACATCTATTGACACGGACGATTTTAGAGTGTCTACACTAAGCAGTTTTGATGTATTGGTGATGCCAAACGGTTGGTATTCCAGTTTAAAGGATGACACGATGAACGATCTAAAAACTTGGATACAGCGTGGCGGAAAGATTATCGCTATAGGTAGTGCCATGAACACTTTTGCAGGTAAAGATGGTTTCGATCTTAAGAGTAACAAGGCAGACGAAGAAAAAGGCGTTGACCAGGATGACAAAAAAGAAAACAAAGGAAATCTAACTCCTTACGACCAACGCGAACGCTCCAGTGTAAAAGATTTAATAACAGGAAGCATTTACAAAATAAAAATAGATCCAAGCCATCCCATGGCTTTTGGATATGGTGACGCGTACTACAGTTTAAAACTAGGAAGTTCTTCTTTCTCATTTTTAGAAAATGGCTATAACGTTGGGTATATTGAAACGCCAACTTCAGTTTCTGGATTTTCTGGAGACGACGCCAAAAACAAACTCACCAATTCACTCGTGTTTGGAGAAGCCAGAATGGGTAGTGGTAGTATTATCTATATGGTAGATGACGTATTGTTTAGAAGTTTCTGGGAAAATGGAAAACTGTTTTTTGTGAATTCTATATTTTTTGTAAACAATAATAAATTTACATTATAGAGGACGTACTATAAAACAAAGAAACAGCTTGCCCTGATGCCTATGAAGGTTAATGTGCAAGCTGTTGAAGGGGTATACTTAAGTTTACGTTTTTAACACCAAAACGGTAAAATTTCGAGTAGGAATTTACAAAAAGAACATACTGCGTTGCATTGTTCTCTAGTGCTACCGGATTTTTATAGGCAGGTTTTATTTCAACAGGGGAAGTACCAAACCCGATAGCATTTAAATCATTTTTTAAACTTAACAGTGTTTCCAGCATAAATAGGCCCAAATCTGAGGGGATTTCGATGGAAGTGTTTTCAAATTGCTTTACTGAACTAACCAGGTATTCCGAAATTGTCTTTTGTTTTAGGACCTCTAAAAATATTCCTTGCTGCCTATACGCCACGGGTGTCATGGTATAGTAGATTCCACCCTTTCTTCATTTATTCTCTGCTACTCCATATTTCATGGATTGGATCTCCTTTACTCGATAAGCCTGAGTGATGCCACGCGCCATCAATAAGTTCATAATCAAATTTTAAACTCCGTCCGGTTTTGGAGTCGTCTCTTGAAAAGAATTCTATATTCTCTGTATATTCACCAGCTACCGTAGTATATGTTCCTCCACCAGTTCCCATAAATTCTTTTGTTTCTGTATTATACGCTATCCATTGAAACCGAGTTCCCGATAAAATTTTCATCGTTTTTCTGGGTCCATTTGTATCACGAGCTTGCGTTTTGCCTTCTCTAATTCTGCCAGACATTAGCCATGCGCCTTGTAGCTTTCCTGGGATACCTGTGTCTATTCTGTTTAATTTCATGTCACTGCCTACAATTTCAAGTACACTATCTGTAGTAATAACCTTAAAAGCTACCTCAGTTCCCACGCGTTCAGAATTATCTGTGTCAAATTCTACTTTTTCTGTCATAAGATCTCCTTCTAATTTCCATGTACCCCCATTGGAGTTAATAAATTTTCCAGTAGTTGCATCGTATGTCGTTAACACTTGATAGCCATCTGCAAAAATAACGACGCTTCTAAGGCTATCTCCATTTTCAGAAGTTGTAAAAGTTTCCCACGCTCCAATAACAGTCTGCGCTTTCATTCCAAATGAAATACTTGTGCAAATAAGTATAATAATTATTTTTCTCATAACTTCAAATTTTAGTCTTGATTATCCTAACGCATTCAAATGATTTTCTATGATGAACGACTTTTTAAGAGGTTCATTTACAAAACCTTTTGACTAATATACTTAAAATTTCTTGGATGTATAGCTTGAGGAAATACCAGATAAGGATAGTGAAGCAATGGCCTTTTTACACGAGTATTACACATAAGTCCAGGGCTTTATTTAAATAGATCCTTGTGCGCTGTGTATTTGCAAGCACATTATTTTAACCTTACAAGACTCGGTTATTGCGCCTAAATTTGATTTAAACCTAATTCACATTACTATTATAGGTCGTTTAGCGGAAGTTCTTCGTTTACTAACTTCCCTACAAAGGCTTCAAAGGATTTTACAAATTCATTATACTTCTCCCCTGTTGCCGGCCCGTTAAACCCTGTGTGGATTTTACGTACGGCTCCAGCTTTATCTATAAAAATAGTAGTTGGATAGCTTAATACATCACTAAGCATGGGGAGTTTTTGATTGGCTTTTTTCTTATCACTACTCCCGTATTGCGCTAAAAGAATTGGATACGGTACGCCTACTTTTTCTTTTAACCGATTAATGCCTGCCATGGCTTTTTCTTCGGTAGGAGCATATTCAAAAGCCAAGGATACAAATTCCAGGTTTTCGTTTTTATTTTTATTATAATAGTCGGTATAGTAACGCGTTTCGTCCAGGCAGTTAGGACACCAGGTGCCCATGATTTGTACAATAACTACTTTATTTTTAAAGCGGTCATCTGCTAGTGATACTTCTTTTCCGTTAGTATCCGGGAAGGTAAACTCTAATTTTTCATAGCCATCACGTAAAAAGGTAAGGGAGTCTGCTCTTGGAAGTTCATAGGCTTCATTTTTACGAGCGCTAAAAGGTTCTTTCCAATGGTTCCCAGAGTAGAACATACCGTTCATTACAGAATCGCCTTGTATTTTGGCTTCAAATAAAAAGGCGTGTGCCCCGTCAAAGGTAGAAAGGCGCAGGGTATCATTTTCTACAGAGCCGTCCAGATAGCGATAATCTCCCGTAGTGGTTCTAAAGGTTCCTGTTACTTTATGCCCAACTTGTTTAAAAGTACCTTTGGCTATATAGCGATCTGCTGCTTTGTTGGGGCTAAAAACCGTTTCCCAGTTTCCGGTCACGGTTGCTTTAGGTGCTGCCGTTACGGCAAAGCGTTCCTTACGGCCTTGCTTCATTTTAAATGGCATTATTCTATTTAAACTCGGTTTTATAAAATTTCCATTAATACTATCTGGTGTAAACACCCCTTTAAAAACTCCTTCATAAATAGGGTGTGCAATAATAATGGAGTCTCCTTTTATAGTGACATCATCAAAAATTACTTCTTCTTCGGCATTAAGCACTGTTATCCCTTTATCTTCAGCATAGGTAAATAGAAAAGGCATTTGTTTTCCATCCATCACTTCTAAGGTTGCCCGCCATTCGCCTTCCACGGGTTTGCTAACTTCTCTGTTGCATGAAAACAATAAAAAGAAAATACTAAAAAATATAAAAATTCTGGAAAGAGAATGTGGAATCATAAAAATGGTATTAATTAGGTGAAGCTCCATAAAATTTATGAAACTCATTCTATAAAAGTAATCACAAAAAATGGTATAAATGCTATCTTTGCGGTTCGTTAAGAATTTTTTAGGATGAAGATATCATACAACTGGCTTAAACAATTTGTAAACCTGGACTGGGATGCTCAAAAAACAGGTGAACTCCTTACAGACCTAGGACTGGAAATTGAAGGAATTACTAATTTTACTTCGGTGCCTGGAGGAATGAAAGGTGTTATAGTAGGTCACGTTTTGGAATGTGAACCGCACCCTAACGCAGATCGCTTACAATTGACCAAAGTAGACCTTGGAAATGGACAAACTGTACAAATTGTTTGTGGTGCTCCCAATGTGGCTAAAGGTCAGAAAGTGCCCGTAGCAACTGTTGGCACTACGCTCTATGATGAAAAAGGAATTCCATGGGAGATTAAAAAAGGAAAGATTCGTGGGGAAGAAAGTATGGGAATGATCTGTGCCGAAGACGAATTAGGCCTGGGAAAAAGTCACGATGGAATTATGATTCTTGACCAAGCGTTAGAACCTGGAACTCCGTGTGCCTCGATTTTTGAAGTTGAAAACGACATTGTTTTTGAAATTGGTCTCACTCCTAACCGTGCCGATGCCATGAGTCATTGGGGTGTAGCGCGCGACCTGCGTGCAGGTTTATTGCGACAAGATATATCTCTAGAACTCATTACACCATCCACAAGTAACTTTCACACAGACAGTCGCAGCCTGAAAATTGATGTAGAAGTTAAAGATACCGAAAGAGCACCCCGTTATTGCGGTGTTACCCTTAGCGGACTTAAAGTAGAAGCATCGCCTGCTTGGCTGCAAAACCGGTTAAAAGCTATTGGCGTTAGCCCTATTAACAACATCGTGGATGCAACAAATTATGTATTACACGAGCTTGGTCAACCCTTACACGCCTTTGATGCTGTAAAAATTACCAAAAATAAAGTTGAAGTAAAAACACTTCCTGCAGGGACAAAATTCATCACTTTAGACGGCGTAGAACGTGAATTGCACGAAGAAGACCTAATGATTTGCGATGCTGAAAAACCTATGTGTATTGCAGGTGTTTTTGGCGGTGAACATAGCGGTGTTACCCAAAGTACAACGAGTATATTCTTGGAAAGCGCTTATTTTAATCCTGTAAGCGTTCGTAAAACGGCAAAACGCCACGGATTGAATACGGATGCCTCTTTCCGTTTTGAAAGAGGAATTGATCCAAAAATATGTGACTATGCTCTAAGACGCGCTGCTATTTTAATTCAGGAAGTTGCGGGTGGAGAAATTACAAGCGAGGTGATAGATATTTATCAAAACAAAATTGAAGATCACCAAGTATTTCTAAATTTTGAAAATACTACAAAATTAATTGGACAGGAAATTCCTAAAGAGACCATTAAAGATATTTTATCTTCTTTGGAGATTAAAATTAATAACGTGACAGAATCTGGTTTAGGAATGACCATTCCAGCGTATCGAAATGACGTAACACGTGAGGCAGATGTAATTGAAGAAATCCTTCGTGTATATGGATACAACAACATACATTTTACTGAAAAGCTAAACGCGAGTATTGCTGCCAATTTAAAGGTAGAAGATCACCTGGTGCAAAATAAAATTGGCGGATTACTAACTTCACTTGGTTTCCACGAGATGTTGGCAAATTCATTAACCAACCCCTCCTATGTGGCACTCGCTGAAAACTTAAAATCAGAACACAACATAATGATGCTTAACCCCTTGAGCAAAGAACTTTCGGCAATGCGCCAGAGTATGTTGTTTGGTGCGCTAGAAGCTTTAAGTTACAACCAGAACCGAAAAATGCCGAATGTGAAGTTATTCGAATTTGGTAAAACATACCACAACTTCACTGGCGGTCGCGAAGAGCACAAACATATGTCGCTTTTAGTTTCAGGAAATAGTGTGGCAGACAGTTGGGCAAGCGTTCAAAAAACAACTACTTTTTTCTATCTGAAAGGTATTGTTATTTCAATTTTAGAGCGATTAGGAATTAGTGAAACTGTAGAAAAACAGTCAAAAAATCCTGTGTTAACAGAAGGTATTGCGCTTTCAAAAGATAAGAAAATCCTCGTGGAATTTGGGGTACTAAAAAAACAAGTCCTCAAAGCTTTTGATGTTGAAGCCGAAACATTGTATGCCGATTTTAATTGGGATGCTATTTTAGCTGAAATTTCTTCAGCAACATTTCACGTAGCGCCTATTTCGAAGTTTCCAAAGGTAAAACGTGACTTTGCTTTGCTCCTGGACGAAGGTGTGTCTTTTTCAGCATTGCAAGAAGCCGCCTTTGCTACCGAAAAACAATTGCTGAAAGATGTAAATCTATTTGACGTTTACATAGGTAAAAACCTTCCAGAAGGTAAGAAATCTTACGCACTTAGTTTCACCTTGCTAGACGAAAGAAAAACCTTGACAGATAAGCAGATAGATAAGATCATGAAAAAACTCCAAAACCGATTTGAAACCGATTTTGGAGCTCAATTGCGCTAACAATTTAGCTGTTAGCAAAGTAAGCTAGGTAGTATGCCTAAATGTATCTACATTTTTTTCATATCCTGTGCAGGTAATAAAACCGCGTCTATTACGTGAATTACGCCATTAGATTGGTTTACGTTTGCAATGGTTACTGTAGAAGCATTTCCGTTTTCGTCTGTAACAATTACAGATTTCCCTTTAAGGCTTGCAGTTAATGTTCCGCCAGCTACTGTTGTCAACGTTGCTTTACCTTTACCTTTTTTTATGGCTGCTACAATATCATTAGCTTTCATAGTACCTGCCACTACGTGATAGGTTAAAATACCTTGTAACATTTTCTTGTTTTCAGGCTTCAAAAGTGTTGCTACTGTACCAGCTGGAAGTGCATCAAAAGCTGCATTTGTTGGTGCAAAAACGGTGAAGGGTCCTTTAGATTGTAAAGTTTCTACAAGATCTGCCGCTTTAACAGCTGCAACCAATGTGGTGTGGTCTTTAGAATTAACAGCATTCTCCACAATATTTTTGCTTGGATACATGGCTGCTCCACCCACCATTACTGTTTTTTCTTTCATCATCTTCTTTTCCATCTTCTCTTTCTTTTTGTCAGTCATCATTTTGTCTTGAGCAAAAGAAGAAGTTCCAATAAGTAAGGTTACTGCAAATAAAGCTGTGGTAATAATTTTAAATCGTTTCATCTATTTTGTTTTTAAGGTTATGTACCCTATAAACGCAGTAGTAGAGATGCAGGTTTTTTTTGTACCGCACTTTGGGATTTATTTAACCTTTTAAGAATCCTGAAATTAGTGCACTGTACTAGGCAACAACAACCCATCTACAATGTGAAAGAAACCATTTTTGTGTACGTAGTCTTTGGCAATTATAGTAGCGGTATTTCCTTGCCCATCAAATAAAACTAATTTTCCTGCAACCTCTTTTACCCCTAATCGCTGACCTAAAATAGTATTAAAGTAGGCCGTTCCCTTACCATTGGCAACAGCTTTTACAAGTGAATAGCTATCCACACGGCCAGGAATTAAATGATAGGTTATAAAAGGTTTCCAGGAATCTGCAAACAACGATTTTTCTTTAGCTTCGTCTAAGTTGCTGAACGAATTATTTACCATTACAAATGCAGTAAGCATAGCATCATCTGCAATGACACCTGTTTTAAATAAAGGAGCCACTTTTGAAAATTCAGTAGTATTTTCAATATTTTGAAAAAGTGATTTTTCTGAAGAATATGTAAGCCCCTTCCATTCTTTGGTAGTAATTTGTGTATTTGTATTGGTGTATTTTTGTGCTGAAGCAGTAAACGCTACTAATACACACACTAAAAATAAGGTTCTAAATTTCATAAGTATTGGAATTATGCCAAAGGTACATAAAAATGACTTCAAGAAGTATATTGTAATTTTTACACCAGATTAGCTCTTTAAAGTATGTACTGTTAAAATATTGTATTCCTGCAAAACGTTTCTTATTTTTAAAAGAAAAACGGGTATGCTATCTAAGACCAATCTTGAAATAACGCTACAAAGCATTCGGCGTAAGCGTATAACTTCTGAAGATCTTCTTACTGAAGTGGAAACTATTTTTCAGCAAAATGAAACCGAAAGAGCCGAAATTACCGAACGATTAACAACGCCTTCTTCTGTTAGTGAAAATTCTTTTGACATATCTAAACTAGAGAGTGAAAAAATCTATCATATTTCAGACATAAAAAAAATATGTGTGGCATACCGATTGCGATTTTTAGATTCTCATTTTTTCAAAAAAGAAATTCCAGAAGAAGCTATTTCAAAAATAAGACACTTGGAGAAAGAACACAATAGTACTTTTAACTCTTTTAAAATTGTAGCTCCAGCAAAGTTGTTAAAACTTGAAAATGCGGACGATCCGCTACTATTTTTACCCTTGGGAAACGATTATTTTTACCTTATACATAAATGGGGAAAGGACTTGCACCCGCTACGTAAATGGTTCATGTGGCCCTACAAAAGTCTTGACAATTTGGTAGTTACCGTATTTTTTATAAGCATTTTCCTTACATCAATAACACCACTACATCTTTTTACACAGGGTGAAGTGACCAACCAGGAATACCTCTTAATGTTCTTATTTATGTTTAAAGCCGTGGGCGGCATCGTATTATTTTACGGTTTTGCCAAGGGAAAGAATTTTAATACCGTTATTTGGAATAGTAAATATTATAACGCCTAAACCTTAATTATGAGCGATAACTTAGAAGAAACCACGAGAATTTATACCGGCCCGGCAATGATTGCACAAGGCCTGAGAGCAAGATTAAACGATCTAGGGATAGAACCTATCGTAAAAGACGATCACCAAAGTGGCATTACCAGTGGTTTTGCTGTAGGCGTGCCAGGACAAGTACGTATGTTTATTAGAAAAGATGAATTGGCCACAGCCCAAGAAACTATTGAAGAGTTTTTAAGGGAAATTGAGGAGTAGCTTTTAGTGGGTAGACGGTAGGACGTAGCTGACGCTACTTTTAGTACACGAGCTACTTCGTTCACACTTTGGGGTTTACCAGATTTTTAAATTATTTAATATTTCTGAAAAACACTTTATTTTTATGAAATAAAGAATAAGATATATACCATATAGCTTCAATAACTATAGGATTCCCTTTTAAATCTGTTGCATCAATTAGGTAATACTTTTTAACATAAAACATAAAATTAAACAGTGTTTCAGGTCCTTCAAAAGAAGGATTCCAAACTTTGTTTACCTTTTGATGTCGAATATATAAATAATTTTGGGTATCTAAATATTGAGTTATTGTTTCAAAGGGATTTTTTTTTTTGAAGAACAAGTACGTATTTTTTAAAGTTTTTAGAATACTAGCGAAATAACTTAAGATCAGCCACAAATAAGGGCTAGCAAAGCAGCCCGTAAACTACCAGCAACGCAAGTTGCATCCTACCCTCTACCAACTAAAGACTTACAAATACATCTGGTCTCTATGTTCCTTGATCTTTTTGTCGCTCATATACTCATCAAACGATGTGTAACGGTCTATCACTCCTTTTGGGGTAAGCTCTATCACTCGGTTACCAACGGTTTGTGCAAACTCGTGATCGTGGGTGGTAAAGATAACGGTACCTTTAAAGTTTGTAAGTGAGTTGTTGAAAGCTGTAATAGATTCCAAATCCAGGTGATTGGTGGGTTCGTCCAGCATCACTACATTGGCACGCATTAACATCATTCTACTTAGCATACAACGCACTTTTTCACCTCCGGAAAGCACATTACTTTTCTTTAAGGCTTCTTCACCACTAAAAAGCATTTTACCTAAAAATCCGCGAATATAAACTTCTTCTCGTTCTTCTTCGGTTTTGGCGTATTGGCGTAACCAATCTACTAAGGTATCATCACCATTTTCTTCTTTAAAAAATGGACTGTTGTCTAATGGCAAATAGCTTTGATTGGTAGTGACACCCCAGGCGAATTCGCCTTTATCTGCTTTCTTATTACCGTTTATAATTTCGTAGAATGCGCTGGTAGCACGGGAATCACGACTAAACAACACTACTTTATCGCCTTTGGTTAAGTTGATATCTATTTTACTGAAAAGTATTTCACCATCTATGGAAGCTTCTAGATTTTCAACATTTAAAATTTGATCTCCTGCTTCGCGCTCGCGTTCAAAAATAATAGCAGGGTATCTTCGGCTGGAAGGTTTAATGTTTGAAACATCCAGCTTATCAATCATTTTCTTTCTACTGGTTGCTTGCTTACTTTTGGCTACATTGGCAGAAAAACGACGGATAAATTCTTCCAGTTCCTTTTTCTTGTCTTCAGCTTTTTTATTCTGTTGTGCCCGTTGTCTCGCCGCCAGTTGGCTACTCTCATACCAGAACGTATAGTTTCCACTAAAATGGTTTATTTTCCCAAAGTCAATATCACTAATATGGGTACAAACGCTATCCAGGAAGTGACGGTCGTGAGATACTACAATCACACAATTATCGTAATTTGCCAGGAAGTTCTCCAACCAGGTAATTGTTTCATAATCCAGGTCGTTGGTAGGCTCATCCATAATAAGTACATCCGGACTTCCAAATAAAGCCTGTGCCAATAGCACACGAACTTTTAGTTTCCCGTCCAGATCGCTCATCATAGTATAATGATGACTTGCATCTACCCCTAAATTGGACAATAAAGCAGCTGCATCACTATCTGCATTCCAGCCGTTCATTTCTTCAAAGGTTACTTGCAATTCTCCAATACGCTCGGCATTTTCGTCTGTATAATCTTCGTAAAGCTTATCGATTTCAGATTTAATGGCAAACAATTCTTTGTTTCCTCTCACTACGGTTTCTAATACTGGATACTCGTCATATGCATTGTGTTCTTGCTCCAGAACAGACATACGCTTGCCAGACTCCAAATGCACCTGACCAGAGGTTGGGTCCTGCTTACCAGAAATTATTTTTAAAAACGTAGATTTTCCAGCACCGTTGGCACCAATAATCCCATAACAGTTGCCTGTTACAAATTTTGTATTAACATCGTCAAACAATATACGTTTGCCAAACTGAACCGATAACTTAGAAACTGATAACATCTTTTTTTTTCTTTAATTGGGCGCAAAATTAACCAAATAGCCTAGATTGAAGAAATATTAACGTTTATATATTCCTTTTAACCTGCAATTAACAATTGAATATATGAGGGAAGTCTACTTTTGTTGCTAATGTAGGTATGTAGCATATGAGTAAACATTTACTATTTCTTCTTTCTGTAACACTACTATTCTCTTGTACTTCCAAAAAAGAACGCTCGGGAGACACATATTTTGGTGGTGAAATTGTGAACCCTAAAACCAAACACATTGTTCTTCTTAAAGATGGTGCGGTTATAGATAGTATTGCGCTTAAAGAAGATAACACATTTTCTTACAAATTTAAGAATCCTGTATCAGGTATCTATACTTTTCAGCATAACGAGTTCCAGATGTTTTATATGCAGCCTGGCGATAGCTTAATGGTTCGGGTAAACACCATGGGTTTTGACGAATCTTTACACTATTCCGGCATAGGTGCTAAGAATAACAATTTTTTAATGGAGTTATTTCTTCAGAATGAAGCTGAAGTAAAATTAGTGTCAAACTATTACCAACTTACCCCTACTGAATTTTCAAGCAAAATAGATTCATTACACACGGTACACAAAACTGAACTTAAAAAGTTTATTAAAAAAAACAACCCAACGGAAGATTTTATAGAAATTGCTGAATCCAATTTAAAATATAACGAATACATTAAAAAAGAACTCTACACTTCCGTATTTACAAGAAATCCAGAACGCGTTGCCAATGCAAAGTTCCCAAAAGAATTTTATACCTATCGAAAGACTTTAGATTTAGGGAATACGAGTCTACGCAGTTATTACCCCTATTTTAGATTTTTAGATCTTTATTTCGACAATCTCACTTATCCTACCTACGATAAAGAAGCTTCTCGCGACAGACTTTCCTATATCCACAATAGCAATAAAATTATGGTAATGGACAGTCTTATCACTAACGACTCTTTAAAAAATAGTTTGATAAGAAGAAATGCCCGCAGGTATTTGCTAGCTACCAAAGATCCAGAAAATGGTAGAAAAATGATTAAAATTCTTAAAAAATATGATGCAAACCCAAAGCATCATATAGAATTGGAGACATTGGCACAAGCGACTATGAAACTTACACCGGGACAAAAAGTACCCGATGTAGTACTGGTTAATTCTGAAAACGAAGCGAAACAATTGCGTAGTGTTCTATCCAAAAGAACGGTACTTTATTTTTGGTCTATGGAATCTATCAAACATTTTAAAGACATTCATGCAAAAGTAGCAGAGCTCTCCTCCAAGTATCCAGAGTTTGAATTCATAGGAATAAACACAGATACACATTACAAAAAATGGTTAAACACCTTAACAGTATCTGGTTTTAATAAAGCAAAAGAATATCAGATAGAAGACATTCAAAATGCTGAGCGTAGATTGGTACTGTATTCTAATAGCAAAGCACTTATTATAGATAAAGATGGTGTGATATTAGAGAGTAATACCAATATATTTCATTCTAGTATAGAAGACCAACTCCTTGCGTTTTTAAATCTATAGCGTTATTTCAAATAAAAGTAGCGGTTCTGGTTCTCCTTCAAAAAAATAATCCCCTGCATTCTTTAGCCCTAATTTTTCTAATAATTTAATGGAAGCCGAATTATGAGGTACTGTAAAGGCAAGTACTTTACAGATGTTTAAAGTGTTTTTCGCATAGTGTAGCACCGCGTTAGAAGCTTCATACCCATATCCTTTGCCTATAAACTGAGGCAAGAAAGCAAAACCAATATCTGGATGGTTAAGATTGTCGCGTTGGTACATCCCACAAGTTCCAACAGCCATTTTTGAAGCTTTATCAATAACGATATAAGAGCCATACCCATATTTTGTGTAGCCAGGAATATATTTCTCTATGATTTGTCTTTCGGCATCGGCAATCGTTTTTATGTTTCTATCGCCTATATATTTTAGCCAGCCTTCACTATTCAATAACTCGTAAAAAAATGGAGCGTCAGTTACTTCAATTTGACGAAGTAACAGACGCTCTGTTTCTAAAGTTACAATTTTCAAACTAGTATGCTTTAAATAAGGGCAACCCAGCCATCATAGCATTTACTTTTTCAGATACGGCTTCCAATGCCGATTCATCTTCAAAATTCATAAGAACCTCATCAATTAGCGTTACTATTTGTTGCATCGCGTCTTCTTTCAACCCACGTGTGGTTACGGCTGCGGTTCCAATTCTAATTCCGCTAGTGACGAAAGGGGATTTATCATCAAATGGCACCATGTTTTTATTTACGGTAATTTCGGCTTTATTTAAGGCTTCTTCGGCTTGTTTACCTGTAATATTTTTGTTTCGAAGATCAATTAACATCATATGATTATCTGTCCCGCCACTTATAATTTTATACCCTTTTTCTACAAAAGCTTCGGCCATGACGGCTGCGTTCTTTTTTACCTGAATCATATAGTGTAGAAACTCATCGGTTAAAGCCTCACCAAAGGCGATGGCCTTAGCAGCAATAATATGTTCTAACGGCCCTCCTTGATTTCCTGGAAAAATTCCGCTGTCTAAGAGTGAAGACATTTTACGAAGGTTTCCATTTTTAAGTGTTATTCCGAAGGGGTTATCAAAATCTTTCCCCATCATAATCATTCCGCCTCTTGGTCCACGTAACGTTTTATGAGTAGTGGTTGTTACTACGTGGCAATGTGGCATAGGATCGCTAATAATTCCTTTGGCGATTAATCCCGCAGGATGTGCAATATCTGCTAGTAGTAATGCTCCTACTTTATCTGCAATGTCACGGAAACGCTTATAATCTATCTCACGAGAATAGGCCGAGGCTCCTGCAATGATCATTTTGGGTTGCTCGCGAATGGCAATTTCTTCAATTTTGTCGTAATCGAGCATTCCTGTTGCTTCTTCAACACCATAAAATACAGGATTGTATAATTTCCCACTAAAGTTTACTGGAGAGCCGTGTGTTAAATGCCCGCCGTGCGCCAGATCGAATCCAAGAAATGTATCGCCAGGATTTAAACACGCAGCAAATACAGCAGTATTGGCCTGCGAACCACTGTGTGGCTGTACGTTTACATATTCGGCACCAAAGAGCGTTTTTGCACGATCTATCGCTAGTTGTTCTACCTCGTCCACTACTTCACAACCGCCATAGTAACGTTTCCCCGGGTAGCCTTCGGCATATTTATTTGTTAGTACAGATCCTGCAGCTTCCATAACCTGGTCACTCACAAAATTTTCAGAAGCTATAAGTTCCAATCCATTTAATTGACGTTGTTTTTCGGCTTCAATTAGTTCGAATATCTGTTGATCGCGTTTCATAAAAAAAATAATTTTAATAAAGAAGTTTTATTTCAACCCTAAAAGGTACCTTTCAATGTAAAAACAGTTCTAACTAGGGTTGGACTGAACGATTTTTTCCTCGTATTTCAGTAATTTCATTAAAATGAAACGCTGAAAATGTAGGTTGTCGAGTGATTTTTTATCACTTCCGTTAAGGAAAGCATAAAAAATTGTATCGAGGCACCAAAAATACAAAATGCTTGTGGTTAGTTGTTCAGAAATTATATATTTGATTCAACAAAACTAAAAACAAAAAAACCTGCTATGCCTTTAACTGCCAACGACCCAAAAAGAAAATCTTGGTTACACGTACCCAAAAACAGTGACTTCCCTATACAAAATATTCCTTTCGGCGTATTTTTAACCCGTGACGACATTATCACCATTGGAACTCGTATTGGAGAAACAGCTGTAGATTTAGGTGCTTTACACCAATTAGGATATTTCAAAGGAATTGATCTTACAGATGATATATTTTTACAAGACACCTTAAACGACTTTATTGCAGACGGAAGAAAAACATGGCGCCTAGTGCGTAATCGTGTTTCGGACTTATTTCTGGAAGGAAATGACGAACTACGCAAACACAAAGACCATTGTAAAGAAGTACTATTTCGCTTAGACGAAATTGAAATGCAACTCCCCGTAGATGTTGGCGATTATACAGATTTTTATGCAAGTAAAGAACACGCAACCAATGTAGGTTCGCTTTTCCGTGATCCAGAAAATGCGTTGTTACCTAACTGGCTACATATTCCCATTGGTTATCATGGCAGAAGTTCTTCTATTGTACCCTCCGGAACACCTATTCGCAGACCTATTGGACAAACAAAACCAGGAGACGACGGAAAACCAGGATTTGGACCTTCAAAATTATTGGATTTCGAGTTAGAAATGGCGTTTATTACTACGGCAACTAATGACCTTGGCAAGCGTGTACCTATTAAAGAAGCTGAAGAAAACATCTTTGGTCTCGTATTATTTAATGACTGGAGCGCACGTGACATACAAGCTTGGGAATATGTGCCTCTTGGGCCATTTTTAGGAAAAAGTTTTGCGTCTACTATTTCTCCGTGGATTGTAACTCTGGATGCTTTGCAACCTTTTAGAACCAATGGACCAAAACAAGATCCTAAACCACTTCCCTACCTTCAGCAAAAAGATAATATGAATTATGACATTCATATGCAGGCTGCCATCCAACCAAAAGGTAGCAAAGAAACTGTTGTGTCAAACTCTAATTTTAAATATATGTATTGGTCTATGGCGCAACAACTCACACACCACACGGTGAACGGTTGTAATGTGCGCAGTGGCGATATGATGGGGAGCGGGACGATCTCTGGTCCAACCGAAGACAGTTACGGATCTATGCTAGAATTAAGCTGGAAAGGAACAAAACCACTAAAATTAAACGACGGGTCTGAGCGCAAATTTATTCACGATGGTGATACAATAATTATGCGTGGTTACTGCGAAAAAGATGGTCTACGATTAGGGTTCGGAGAGTGCTCTGGAAGAGTATTGCCTGCTAGAGAATAGATTTTGGCACAGCAATTGTAATTTCCATAACCTAACCAAAATAAGTTCGTTATGAAAAAGGCTCTCTTTTTACTCGCAGTTGCAGTTGCATTTGCAGGATGTAACAGCGTGAAGCGTAACCAGAAATTTCTACTGAAAGGTAATTATGACGAGGCTATAGATCTTGCCGTAAAGAAAATTGGCAATGATAGAAATGATAAGCAAATACAAGAGCATATCATTCTGTTAGAAGAAGCTTATGCAAAAGCTGTTTCCCAGGACAACCGAAGAATTACCGCACTCCAAAACACTACTTCGCCAGAAGCGTTGCGAGAGTTATTTTATATTTATAGAAATTTAGACAGTCGCCAAGAAGCCATTCGTCCATTATTACCATTACATAATATAGAAACAGGTTTTGGTGCCAGTTTCCCAATGGTAAATTATTCACAGCAACTTACGAGGGCTAGAACTAATTTTGCCAACTCGCTGTATAGTGAAGCGAAAAGCTTAATGGCTCGGAATACTACGATGTCTTATAGAGATGCGCATAGTGTGTTAAGTGAGTTGAAACAAGTACAATCCAATTATAAAGATGTAAATGTGTTATTAGAAGATGCACACTTCTACGGAACCGATTTTATTTTGGTTACCTTACAAAACCGAAGTAACATCCTTATCCCAAGGCGTCTGGAGCAAGAGTTATTGGATTTCAACACCTACAAATTAGACGATTTCTGGACCGAATATCATAATGAAAAACAGCGGGATATTCAGTACAACTATGGAATTGTGCTCAATTTTAGAGAGATTTCTTTGTCACCAGAGCGTGTTTCAGAAAAAGAATACAATCGTAGCAAACAAATTAAAGACGGTTGGAAGTACAAAGTAGATCGTAATGGTGATAAGATAAAAGACAAAGATGGGAACTTTATAAAGATTGATATTCTTAAAACGGTTACTGCTAGAGTTACCCACACCATACAAACGAAGTCTATCTTGGTGGGTGGCGATATACTGTATAGAGATCTAAACAGTGGCCGAAATATAGACAACCACCCCTTAGCTACCGAATTTATTTTTGAAAATGTTTTTGCTAAATACCGGGGCGATGAAAAAGCCTTAACCGAAGAAGACCTAAGATTAGTAAGAAATAACTTTATCCCATTCCCAGACAACGCCCAAATGTTACTGGACGCTGGAGATGATATTAAAGGAAGACTAAAGGAAATCTTGAAAAAAAACTCATTTAGATAAAAATATTAGTTCCCCTTTAAGGAGTTAGAGAACTATATAAATTTTTGCAACTCGTCTGCCTGTATGCTATGATGCGATGCGTTTGCAACGGCAACACCATTCTTCACCACGATTAATTGCGGACTTTGATGTTGTACTTGAAATTTATATCCAACCTCATCAGAAACGTCCCGGTGGGCTTTTAAATCAAGATAATATAATTTCATTTGGTCGTCGGTTAGGTCATAATTTCTTTCAAAATTCCGAAACGCCATTTTGCTAATTCCACAGGTAGTTGAATGTTTAAAAATAGCAACAGGAGTTGTTTTAGATTGTTCTACTATTTCATCTAGTTGTTTTATTTCAGAAAGTACATGCCAAGGGGTTTCTACTATTTCCTCTTTAACGATGTCTCGCTGTGTCTTTTTTAATTTACTGAATAATCCCATAATTTTCTTTTTTTGTAAAAATACAATAAGTTGCAATACAACTGTCTCAAAAAAATCCTAACGCTTACGGTATCCGTCATAATGTCTGTTAAAACAACTACTCATGTAGACATTCTGTCGTATATTTAGAATGGTTCAGTATTTGAAAACTAAGTTTCAGAAGACTGTACATCTAAAATTAAGTAGATGCAAGTAGTTTACAAAAGTAAGATTTCGGCGGAAGTCAAATCATCACATAAATAATAATCATTAGAAAATAGATGCTGCTGTAGCAGCATTAATAAACATATGAACTTTAACAATTTTACCATAAAAAGTCAGGAAGCCGTCCAGCAGGCACAACAGCTGGCGCAAGGTTTCGGGCATCAACAAATAGAAAATGAGCACATCTTAAAAGCCATTTTTGACGTGGACGAAAATGTGACCCCATTCCTCCTTAAAAAGCTGAATGTAAACGTAGGCTTGTTACAACAAGTACTCGATAAACAATTAGAGAGTTTTCCAAAAGTTTCGGGAGGCGATATTATGCTTTCCCGTGAGACAAATAAAACGATTACCGAAGCGAGCATTATTGCTAAGAAAATGAACGATGAATATGTATCCATCGAACATTTGCTATTGGCAATCTTTAAATCGAAAAGCCAGATAGCACAAACTTTAAAAGATCAGGGTGTCACCGAAAAAGGGTTGAAAAGTGCTATTGAAGAACTTCGTAAAGGAGAAAATGTAACGTCACAATCGGCTGAAGAAACGTATAACTCCTTAAATAAATACGCAAGAAATTTAAATAAGCTAGCCGAAGAAGGCAAGCTGGATCCTGTAATTGGTCGTGATGAAGAAATTAGAAGAATTCTTCAGATTTTAACCCGTCGTACCAAGAACAATCCAATGCTGGTAGGAGAACCTGGAACAGGAAAAACAGCCATCGCCGAAGGATTGGCACACCGGATTGTAGATGGAGACGTCCCAGAAAATTTAAAGAGCAAAGTAATTTACAGCCTAGATATGGGCGCCCTCATCGCAGGAGCCAAATATAAAGGTGAGTTTGAAGAACGTCTTAAAGCGGTTATCAAAGAAGTAACGGGCAGCGATGGAGATATCGTCCTGTTTATTGATGAAATCCATACTTTGGTGGGTGCTGGTGGCGGACAAGGAGCGATGGATGCTGCCAATATATTGAAGCCTGCCCTCGCAAGAGGCGAGCTACGAGCGATTGGTGCAACAACCTTAGACGAATACCAGAAATATTTTGAAAAAGATAAAGCCCTGGAGCGTCGTTTCCAAAAAGTACAGGTGAACGAACCCGATACCGAAAGTGCTATTTCCATCCTTCGTGGGATTAAGGAAAAGTACGAAACGCATCATAAGGTGCGTATTAAAGATGAAGCGATTATCGCGGCGGTGGAGTTATCGCAACGGTATATTACAGATCGTTTCTTGCCGGACAAGGCGATTGACCTAATGGACGAAGCCGCCAGTAAACTGCGAATGGAAATAAACTCTAAGCCAGAAGAACTAGATGTTTTGGATAGAAAAGTAATGCAGTTGGAGATTGAAATTGAAGCTATTAAGCGTGAAAATGATGAAACAAAGCTGAAAACGCTTCGAAGCGATTTGGCGAATTTAAAAGAAGAGCGCAATGAATTGAACGCCAAGTGGAAAAGTGAAAAAGAAGTGGTGGATACCATTCAGCATTATAAAACTGAAATTGAAGACTATAAATTAGAAGCCGAGCGTGCAGAGCGTGATGGTGACTTCGGAAAAGTAGCCGAAATTCGCTATGGAAAGATCAAAGAAGCTCAGGAAAAATTAGAAAAACTGGAAACCGATTTGGCCGAAAATCAGTCTGAGCATTCCTTAATAAAAGAAGAAGTAACCAATGAAGACATCGCCGAAGTAGTGGCAAAATGGACTGGAATTCCCGTAACCAAAATGCTGCAAAGCGATCGTGAGAAACTACTTCGTTTGGAAAAAGAACTGCACAAACGTGTGGTTGGCCAGGAAGAAGCTATTGTTGCCGTGAGTGATGCAATTCGAAGAAGCCGCGCAGGATTACAGGATCAGAAAAAACCAATTGGTAGTTTCTTGTTCTTAGGAACCACAGGCGTAGGTAAAACTGAGTTGGCAAAAGCACTGGCAGAATATCTGTTTGACGATGAAAATGCGATGACCCGTATCGATATGAGTGAATATCAAGAACGTCACAGCGTGAGTCGTTTGGTGGGAGCTCCTCCAGGATATGTAGGATATGAAGAAGGCGGACAGTTAACCGAAGCCGTGAGAAGAAAACCGTATTCAGTAGTATTATTGGATGAAATTGAAAAGGCGCATCCCGACACCTTCAACATTTTATTGCAGGTATTAGACGAAGGGCGATTAACCGATAATAAAGGAAGAACGGCCGATTTCAAAAATGCAATTATTATCATGACCAGCAATATGGGAAGTGATATTATTCAGCAAAAATTTGAAACTGTAAAAGATCCCGACACGGCGATGGAAGCAGCAAAAATAGAAGTACTCGGTTTGCTGAAACAAACCGTACGTCCAGAATTTTTAAACAGAATAGACGATATCGTGATGTTTACCCCTCTAAATAAAGAGAATATTACCGAAATAGTAGGGCTTCAATTGAAAGGTTTGACAAAAATGCTGTCTAAACAAAACATCATCTTAGACGCTACAGATGAAGCGATTAACTACCTTTCAGAAAAAGGATTTGATCCTCAATTTGGAGCACGTCCTGTAAAACGGGTGATACAGAAAGAAGTGCTAAACCAGTTGTCCAAAGAAATACTAGCGGGCAAGATTACTACCGAGAGTATCATCTTGTTAGATAGCTTTAACAATGAGTTAGTTTTTAGAAATCAGGGAGATCTGGTAGATTCTTAATTTTCTTTTTGACATAAACCAATAAGGCCGAGGTTGCCTAACGAAGCGTGAGATACTTCAATAAAACCTCATATTTGGTTGGTTAGTCCACCCGCACTTGTAATGAGTGTGGGTGGTTTTTTTATGCAATAAACCGAAGGATTACGTACTTTCGTGCTCAATGAAACTTTTAGTATACATCCTCACTACAATAGTGCTGTTTTTAGTAGCAACCAGTTGTAAAGAAGCACCTTCGGCTGTTCCGGACAGTCGTAAAAGTGATTATGCGCTCTATGATGCCAACGGAGGCTTTCATAGATTTTCTTGGTATAACAACAAAAAAGCCATCGTGTTATGGGTACAGGGCAATGGTTGCCCTATTGTTCGTAATGGTTTGACAGACTTTACTAGCATTGCTAAAAATTATTCCGAAAAAGGGTTTCAGTTTTTTATGATTAACAGTAATACGCAAGACGATCGTGCTGAAATAGCTTCTGAAGCAAAAGAATTTAATTTTACAACCCCTGTTCTGGTGGATAATACCCAACTCGTAGCAGATGCACTTAATATCACGATAACTGCCGAAGTTATTGTACTACATCCTACCACCCGTGAAATAGTTTACAGAGGCCCTATTAACAATAGGTTAGATTACGAAGTACAAAAAGACCTGGCTTCAGAAACCTATTTGAAAGATGCTTTGGATGCAATTCTTGATGGACAAGCTATTGTAAATAAAAAGGAAATCACTCGTGGCTGCACCGTTACACGTTTATCAACCATAGAAAAAGATTTTATTTTTAATTACAGCGATCATATCGCTCCCATCCTTGCCAATAATTGCGTGCAATGCCATAGAGAAGGTGGAAGAGCACCCTGGGTGATGGAAGATTACCAAACCATAGTAGGATGGTCTGGAATGATAAAAGAAGTACTCCTTAGCAAACGTATGCCACCGTGGAAAGCAGATCCTACCATTGGTGATTTTAAACACGATTTTTCATTAGCAGATAGTAATGCACGAAAAATAATACGATGGATAGAGCAAGGGATGCCACCAGGAACAGGAAAGGATACTTTACAAACACTGGTTTTTCCTCCTGTAACTTGGGAACGCGGCACTCCAGATAAGGTGATTCTTTTAAAAGAACAAACAATTCCAGCTTCAAAAAAAATAGCCTACCAGTATCAGACTTTTGAATTAGATCTCACCGAAGATACGTGGTTACGTGGTGTTGAAATTATTCCTGGAAATCCTAAGGTATTGCACCATATAGTGCTTACTCACGAGAATGGATATACGTCCAGCCCTATTACAAGCAGAGAACTTAGACCATTTACAGATAATTTTATTGCTTTAGGTGCAGGTGCGAATCAGTCCACATTCTTTCCTGAAAATACGGGCGTATTCTTAAAAAAAGGTGAAAAATTAAAAATTCAGTTACATTATACTCCTATTGGCAAAGAGGCCAAAGACCAGACAAAAATTGGTTTTTATTATCATAAAGAGAAACCTGAGAAGTGGTTTTACCCCCTCTCTCCTACTAATATTACGTTTACAATACCACCAAATACCAAAGATGTAAAGATAGTTGCTCAGGATACCATCCAGCGAGATATCTATATCCATAGCCTTATGCCACACATGCATTACAGGGGGAAATCCATCAAAATATCTGTGATTACGCCAGACGGAGGAAGCATTCCATTGGTTTCTGTACCAGATTTTAATATGGACTGGCAATGGCTCTACGAATTAAAAGAACCTATTTTTGCCCCAAAAGGGTCTGTGATATTTGTAGAGGGAGTTTTTGATAACACGGTGCAAAACCCAATGAACCCAGATGCTTCCAAAGAGATCCGATTTGGTATTCAAAGCACAGACGAAATGCTTACAGGATTCTTTAACTACACATTAGCTGATTAATTTTTTTCTCAGATAGCTGTAACAAAATCAGCTAGTTGGTCGTCTTATTTGTATATCAACCTTTAAAACGAATCGTTATGAGAACTCAAAAGCAATTTTATCCAGCAGAAAATAGTAGCTATACCCGCAACAAAGCTTTGGCAATTTATATTGCAACAATCACCTTGATTGTAGTGAGTTATTCTTTAGTAACTGCAGTGTCCGTACTGTAAAAAAAAACCGTCCTGTATATACATACAGGACGGTCTCTTTTTCATAGCAATTTTACTATTTTAAGAAATTACCAACTCGCAATTTCTTTTTTTACTTCGTCTTTGGCTTTTCCAGATTTCTCTTGGATTTTACCTACCATTTCGTCGTATTTACCTTCACTGAAGGCTTCATCATCATTAAAGGTAATCCCATATTGTTGTTTAGCATTACCTTTTATTTGGTTCCATTTTCCTTTTAATTCTGTTGAGTTCATAGCTTTGTTATTAATGTTAGTATTCTTTTCTTTTTCAATAGTATAAAGATATGACCGATGGGGGAAAGTTTATATTAAGGCATTCCCAAAGAGTTTGCTTTAAATGTTATTCTTTTACCAACTTATCTTAAAAAGTGTTATTTTTCAGAATTAAAACAATTAACTATGCGCTATTTACTCTTATTCATTACTCTAGTATTTATATCATGTGGCACGGATAAAAAAGAAGAAAAACCTGTGGAAGAAAGTACCCTCACAACCTATTATCTAATACGCCACGCTGAGAAAGACAGAAATATCGCAGACAACCCAGGTCTTATGGCAATAGGAAAAGAACGCGCTACGCACTGGGCCAACTTTTTTAAAGACATACCCTTAGAAGCTGTATATAGTACAGATTATAATCGCACTAAAGAAACTGCAGCACCTATAGCTAAAAATAAATCACTTACGGTGCTATTATATAATCCAGACAAGTTATACGACACCGAATTTCAGGAAGCAACAAAAGGAAAAAATGTGTTGATAGTAGGACATAGCAACACAACGCCTTCTTTAGTGAATACTATTCTGGGTGAAAATAAATATCCTCCTATTAGCGATACTGAAAACGCAATGCTTTACAAAGTTGTGGTTTCAGAAAAAGGGGAAACTTCGGTTATTATAGAGAAAGTTGAGATGGAGTGAATTGGATAATTGGGTAATTGGGTAATTATTATAGAATACTAATTACAAAAAGTTATATAAATTTGAATAGTTAGCTGGGCTTTAAAAATTTCTATCCAAATCTTAAAATAACAGCTGTACCTAAAAACTCTTTCACTAATTCACCAGTTAACTAATTCACTAAATAACCACCTCACATTTCAATAACCACTTCATCTACGCCTCTGCGTACTTTTTTAAAGTCTGCAAACATATCGTTATGGGCACGATGCCCTACTGCCAACACTAATACTGAATGTAGGTTCTTTTGTTTTAGTTGAAGTAACTCGTCGTATTTTTCGGGTTCAAAACCTTCTATTGGGCAGGCATCTATTTGTTCCAAAGCACAAACAGTCATTAAATTTCCTAAAGCGATATATGCTTGTTTTTCCATCCATAGATTCACTTCTTCAGCTTCCTTTTCAGCAAAACTATCTTTTAAAAAAGTTTCAAAAGGCTGTAGAATAGCCTTAGGTGTATTGCGTAAAGCCGCTACCCTATCAAAATATGTTTCAATAAAATTTGAAGTCAACTCAGTTTCCACACACAATACTAATACGTGGGAGGCATCTGCCACTTGTTGCTGCTCCATAGTACAAGAAACCAGTTTTTTTTGCAATTCTTTATTCTGAATCGAAATCATTTTGAGCGGTTGCAATCCGTATGACGTTGCTGTTAAATTAAAGGCTTCTTTTAAAATATAAATTTTTTCTGCAGAAAGTATTTTTGAAGTATCAAATTTCTTGGTAGCGTATCGCCATTGCAGTTTTTGTAAAGTTTGGGAACTCATTTATGTATCTTTGAAATACAAAGGTACTATTCCTATTTCAGTAGAAAATAACAACTACATACTATTATTAAATATCCAAATAACTGAAGCCAATGTCCAATATTGAAGACCGCAAAAACCAATCTGAAACCCGTATCTTTAAAGCTGTATTTCCCAACACCACCAACCATTACGACACCCTATTTGGAGGCACTACGCTACACATGATGGATGAAGCTTCTTTTATTTGTGCGACACGTTTCAGCAGAAAAAAAGTGGTGACCGTAAGCACAGAGAAAATAGATTTTACCAAACCCATTCCTCAAGGTAGCATTGTAGAATTAGTAGCGAGAGTTGCTAAAGTAGGACGCACTAGTTGCGTGGTAAAGGTGGATATTTTTATGGAGGATATGTATAGCAGCAATCGAGAAAAAGTAGTTACCGGGTATTTTACATTTGTAGCGATTGGAGATGATAAGAAACCAGTTGCTATTCTGTAAACCAAAGCATTTTGAAGCTATACACAGAACATATTGACTTTAAAAATTAGTTGATTTGAACCGCTAGTAATTACGTTAATTCTAAAAGAAATTAAATAGCTTTGTGGCCACATTAAATTTATAATATGGTAGCAGCAGTCTCACTCTTTCTCATTGTTTCATTATCTGTACTTATCACCAAAATTGCAGCTATCGCACTCATGCACACTGGCTTGTCTACAGAAAGTGCAAAATTTCAAGCTAGATCTGCCTACACGGGAACTGGATTAAGCACCCAAGAGACTGAAAATATTATGAACCATCCCGTACGCCGCAAAATTGTTTACCATTTAATGCTTATTGGTAATGCAGGTATTGTGACAGTAATGTCTTCACTTATCTTAACTTTTATACTTCCAGACACCATGGCGTCTAAACTTTACGGATTATTAATTGTGGTAGTAGGAATGATTATCCTTTTTTTGGCAGTACGCAGCACATGGGTAGATAAAGGCTTGTCACGGGTTATAAATAAAATGTTGAAACGATATACAAATATTGAAATTCACGATTTTGCAGCCGTCCTGCACCTTAAAGACGATTATACGATTATTGAAGCCAAGGTAGACCACGACGGTTGGATGGGCAATAGAACTTTGGAGCAACTTAATTTAAGAGAAGAGGGTCTCACCATCCTAGGGGTAGATCGTAAGGGGAGCGGATATTTTGGCTCTCCATCTGGAAACTTTAAAATTTTACCAGACGATGTTGTCACCATTTATGGAAAGTCTGAAGGGATTAAAAGCATCTACAACAGAAAAAAAGACCATTATGCACAACAAGAACACAATAAGTTTGTAGCACAAGAGGAGGTTAGAAAAGAAAACGAAAAGCAAGTAGTCGAGGCTGAAACAAACTACAAAAAGCAGGATTCATAGGGCTTCAAGCAATTAAAATTTAATATAAGTTATGTATTTTATATAGGTTGAAGCATCTTAACGGGTGTGTTTTTTATTTGCTGAAAGAATATTTCCTTTTTTGTTTTCAGAAAAGTAAAAAGCATCCTATATTTGCACCCGCGTTCAGGCAAACTGCTTGAATAATCACTTTGGAGAGTTGGCAGAGTGGTCGAATGCGGCAGTCTTGAAAACTGTTGAGGGTCACACCTCCAGGGGTTCGAATCCCTTACTCTCCGCTGAAAGACCTATATTAGGCACCAAAAAACCTGTAAATCATTGATTTACAGGTTTTTAATTTTATTCAATATCATTTGATATCAAATAAATGCAATCTAAAAGGGGCAAATTCGGTGTCACTTAAAACTTCACTCCAACTGACACCGAATTGAAGTTAAATATTTGTTTTTCAGTGGATTATGATTACTTATTTTTAATAATTTTTTCGTAAATTGAAGAGAACTTTAAAAATATTCGGTGTCACATTCTCTTTCTCTTCTATTCTATATTAAAAAAAGCAAGGCTGACGAACTCGGTAAAGCTAACATTTACCTGCGTATAACGCACGATGGGCGAAGAGCTGAATGCAGTGTTCGAAGGAAAGTTAAATTCAAAGAATGGAACTCCAAAACCCAACTTGCACTTGGTAATTCTGTTGAAGTACAAGAAATAAATAAGCATTTGAGTGTTATAAAGAATCAGATTTACTCGATTCAGCAAAATTTTGAACGTGATAATGAATCCTATTCTGCGACGGATCTTCGGGATGTGCTTCTTGGAAAAGACAAAATCCATAAAATGCTACTGGAAATATTTCAAGAGCATAATGACAAAGTTGAAAGTCTGATCGGGAAAGATTTCGCCATCGGAACTTTTGAGCGCTACCGAACCTGTAGAAATCACGTTCGGGATTTTATAAAGAAGAAGTACAAGAAAACTGATATTCCTGTGAAAGGTGTTGACCATAAGTTTATCACTGGGCTGGAATACTATCTTAAGACGACCCGTAAGTGCTCACACAATTCTGCCATTAAGTATATCACCAATTTTAAAAAGATCATTCGTATTGCATATGCTAACGATTGGATCGACAAAGATCCCTTCTTACATTGGAAAGCCAAACTAAAAGTTATTGAGCGTGAGTTTCTGACCGAAGAAGAAATTCAAAAAATCATAGATCTTGAGTTTAAAATGGAACGACTCGACCAAGTGCGTGATATTTTTATATTCTGTTGCTTTACTGGTTTGGCGTATGCAGATGTTAAAAAATTAAACAGAGGTGATATTGTAGTAGGCGCAGATGGGGAAGAGTGGGTGAAGACGAAAAGATCTAAGACAGATACCAGAAGCAATATTCCAATTTTACCGATAGCTAAGATACTTATAGAAAAGTATAAGGATAATGGGCTTTTAATTGAAAAAGATTTAGTCTTACCGGTTCTAAGCAATCAGAAAATGAATGCGTACATCAAAGAGATTGCAAACTTGGCGGGTATTACGAAGAATCTCACTTTTCATTTAGCGCGACATACATTCGCCACAACAGTAACTTTGAGTAATGGTGTGCCAATAGAGTCTGTTAGCAAGATGCTTGGGCATACTAATCTTAAAACGACCCAGCACTATGCTAAAATTTTGGATATGAAAGTGAGTAAAGATATGGCAATTCTAAGATCAAAATTTAGATGAGGATTCAAAGAGGTATTCCATAGTCTTTTTTCCCATTATTAGAATTTCTCAGATTATCCAGATAGCCAGAATTTGGCTTAGTTCTTTCCTCTTTTATATTGAGTCCTTTCTCAACGAAATTAATGGCAGCTGTTTTCCAGTTTGTTATTTTTAGCCCTCTGCTCAGTTTCCAATCTTTGGCATCATAATACGCATAGAATTTTTTTCCTTCCATAGCTGGCCATTCATTTTCTTTAAAAAAATTTAAAACAACTAGTTCATTTTTTGGCCTTGCCAGTTTATTTAAGTTTTCTATTGTTTTATGTTTATAAGAAGGTACCAAATTTTGGCCTGGTTCTGGGACGTAGGTAGCCAAATTTTGACCAACTGAATTAAAAAAAATGGCCATCTGGACTTTTGAACCTCTAGCAGGATGATACGACGGATAGTATCGTAGATAACCCCAGTCATTGAGGTCTTTGATATAGTTGTGATAAGTAGTTTTTGATTTGAATTTTGCTTTTTCCATAATCCATTCTCTGTTTATGGTTATGGTCTTTTTAAAAAATTCCCGGTTCCATTTCTGAAAGAATGCCAGATACAAAGTAATATGACCCTGTTTAATTCTGAAGTCTTTATTGAAAAGTTCAAAAACAGCGTTGAGCTGAATGATATAATTTACCTTTTCCATTAGTTATCATCATTAGTGTCTAGGTATTTCTTTTCTCGATAGCTTCCCCTCCCGACTGGCAATCCTACTTCTTTCTTTTCTTGCACAATTTTTTTTGCTAGTATTAATTTCTTTTTAGGAGGTTCCGCTTGTTGGAAAAGCGCTTGCATCATCGCTACGGTTGGCTTAGTCTGAGACTTTTCAATATCCTTCATAATAGCGATCATTCCGTTCATCCGTTTTTTGATTAGTACGGAAATTCTGTTTTCCAAGGTTTCCATTCGAGGTCCTAAATGCTCGGTTGGGGAAATTCCATTTTCATTAAAAAAATCCATCATTAAGAACAAGGTCATCGATTGCGATTTCGAGAGCATTTTACTAAATTTTCTAAATTCATTAGCCACAGATCTCTTAATCTTTAGTGTTTCAAATTCTTCTTTTTCAAATCCTCTATCCATAATTTTTAGTAAAAAAGTTGCCTATTTATGGTGGTTGCTAAGTGTTTTTAGTAAAAAGTAGCGTTTTTAGCCAAATTTAAGGAAATCTAGAAGTTATGCTAGACCCTATAAACACTATGTTTATAGTGAAAATCGTATAACCGTAACATCGCGAAGCGTGTTACCCTCTTGCTATTCGATTCCTTCATTTCATTTCAGGATCTTCATACTTTTCAACCAAGACTGAAAAGCTATTTTCTGAACTTTCAACACCATTAATTTTTTAGTAATAAAGTGAAGTTACTTATTTACAATCAACTGACAGTCATTTAAATAAACTAATTTAAATATTCATTTTAGATGGTTTTATTTGATGTAATTTGATATATTTTTCCCTTTAAAATCACCTACTTATTATATCTTGAGCGTTTTCCTTTTCTTTTGGTATTGAATTCTATGTGCTTTAATAATCACCAAGTTTATTTGTAGCAAAATGATACAGATTAGGGTTCATTTCAATCTTATTCACTTACTTCCCATAGCGCCATCGCCGTTACCTTTTCGGTAACAGAATCTAAAATTGTGAACGAGTAAGAACTTATAAAAGTGAGTTGGCGAACGGTTATGCAGTTCGTCTCGAGCAGAATTTTAAACTTTGTGTAGAAAAAGGTTGTGGTAATCGTTTTGCTAGGCGAACGCTGTCGCTTTTTCTGCGACTGGGTTCAAGATAGTGTAGTGAACCTCTTTTATCGTAATGCAGCTTTTCGCGAAATGCAGAGGAATGGGGTGGAACGGGTTATGATTAGTATACCAATTTGATATTATGAGCCGATTAGGAATGTTATTCGGCTCATATTTTGGGATATTTTGAGTTGATTTATTTTATTAAGATTTATAATTTTTAAAAAACTAATTACAAACATTAGTTAGAGATTCGTTACACTTAGAATTCCTTTTTGTATAAAATAATTAAATCTCTGTAAGCTTTTATAATTACTTCTTTTTGAGAATTCAATTCTGAAGCAACTTTATCCATACGTTTATGACAATCAGTCCAAGTTTCACTCGGAAAAGGTTCTTTCATAATAAAATACCTTTCGTTTTGAAGTGTATCGATTCTTAGTTCTTCTGTAATTGTAACACCACTTTCTTCTAATTCAAATAGGGATGGACCTGAACCTATATTATTTGGGACGTTAATATCAGCATAACACATAGATGTAAATGAATCCAATTCTTTTACCAATTCTTGCATTTTTTTATCTAAATTTTTATTTATAAAATGATTCATGGACTCTTTGTAATAGTTGATTAAATCAATCCATCTACTATGCATGTGGTTATTATAATATAAGTTAGTGACAACAGTATTTAAGTCATCTGTTAATAGTTTTTCTGATAAGATTTCATCAATTTTATTAAAGATAACTCTGTCTTTCTGTTTCAACTCATCTACATTGTGTCTTTCAGAGATGTTATCATAATCCTCAATAATAGTTCTTATACCAACTTCTAAAATATCAACTAGTGATTTTCTAGATTTGTCATCTTTTTTATTGAAACTAGTTATTCTATGAGCTCTAATGTCAAATGGTAACATCTCATTTACTCCAAATTCTATATTATTGACACAAATAACCCTTTCCCATCCAAGAGAATTAATAGCGTAGCCCAATTCAATTAGAACATTAGGATTTGATGTAATCCTGCTTTTAAGAGACCGATTTAATAATGAATTATTGATTAAACTCACGTCACATATAAAAATATCACACTGAGAAATTTTGTCAAATATTGTCTGTGCGATTTGAGGACTTCCACTTCTATTTCGTGTATCCCTATCGAAGTTTATTTCTAAAGAAATATCTTGTGTCAATTTCCTTTTGACAATCTTTATAGCCTTCTCGATAGAACTCGATATAAAATTGCTACTCTTTCTTTTATCTGATTGCCAAGAATAAAATACGGTATAGTGCTTACTCATTTAATAATTACATTTATTTCTATGATGAAAAAAGACCAATTTCTGGATTAGTTAGCGTTCCTATAAGCATTCCTCTGTCTAAAAATTTATTCATATTGCAACAACTTGTTTCTGGTAATAAACAACAAGAATGACAAGCACCTAAATTCACTCCCATGAAGCCTTTTCCACTGGTATTGTCCAAGCATAATGGGTCTGAACTACACCAAGATGCTTTTCCTATAGCTTTTTCAAATACATTACTTAAAAATGTGGGCTCTCCTTTTTCTACTAATCCACCAAGTGTTCCTTCGGAATCAGAAGTACTAGTATAAATCAATATTCCATTCATATTAGGTTCTTCATTATTCCCTGAATAGATAATCTCAGATAAGGAAGAACTACCATACCCGCATTCAATAGATAGTTCATTTATTAAAATATGACTTAATGTATGGAGTAATACATACCTCGATGTTAAAACCTCATCAGGCTCTAAACCATAAGAAACTCTATAGTAATCATTGTTTTCTTGAATGATTTTGAATCTTTCCTTTACCTCCGTTTTATTTTCCCACTCATTAAGAATCAAATCATTAAATTTAATAAATATTCCTTCTCCTCTAACTTCTGCACAGGGCAGTGTTTTAGTTGATGACTCACTTCTTGGGTCCTGAATTCTTTCTAATTCGGCTTTACGTCTACCTGTTACTTTTTCTGGACTATCAAAAATTAAATCTTCAAACATTAGCGGTTTAATTCTTGTAAACCCTCTGAAAATTTTTAACTCTTTTATTTTATCTAGTAATACTACTTTCTCTATTAGATTAGGTAAACCTAATTTATAATGAGAACCATTCATAATTCTTGAATCATACCATTCATTTTTTTTAGAGATTACGTTTTTATTCAAAAAACAATCGAATTCTTGTTTTCTGAGTTGTTGAGTTGTGAATTGGACTTTTTCTTCATTTGAGTTTACGAAATATTTTTCAGCATAATCTAAAGCCTCATCAATTGTATAAGGAAGGTCTTGAAACCGCTTATCAAAAGTCTTTTTTAATAGATGAATATATTCTCCTACATCTTGTTTATCTTCAATAAAATCTTCCCAACTATCAATAGCTTTTTTAAATCTTAAAACAAAGTCTTCAGGAAGGCTTGGAGAATAACCATTCTTAGGAAGACTAATACCTTTGTAAACTATTGGGAAATAAAGATTTCCAGCACCCCTTAGAAGAGTTCTAGGATATTTTGATAATTGTCTTTTTTTTTCATCAGGACTATCATCAATCGAATATGGAGGATAGCTAAGATTATTAATTTGAAATTTTCTAAAATCTTTAATCTGCTTTCCTGATGAAGTAGTAACCTTAGAGTTTCGTCCATACCATGGCTTAGGCAACTTATTCTTCACATAGGTCATATAATCTTCATAAGGCTCTTTTAAGCCAACAAACGTATCTTCTTGGTCAAATATTTTTTCTAAAGTGATAGAACCAAGAACCTCATTTGTGCTTCTATGCTTACTCTCTAATTTTATGTTTTTTAATGTTGCTGAACTACCTGAATTTTTAAGATAGAGCTTATTTCCTTTTCCAATTTCATCATATAACTTAAGTCTTGTATGTATGTACCAATCAAAAGGAAAGTCATCAAGATGACCATTCTCAGTTGCTATAATAAATCTTACAGGAATTAATTTTCTACTGTTAAAATTTGGAGAATCGAAACCTGTAAAAGTCTCATCCACATTTTTACCAGCTCGATTTCTCCTATCAGTATAATAGTCTTCATTCTGCTCTAATTCTCTAACATCAAATAATTGGTCTGTTACAGGACATTGTAATATTGAAGGAAAACGAATTGATTGAATTTTAGCTTTATAAACTGAATCTGAAGTAGGTGCACTAACGAAACATTCTACATTAAAAGCAATTGCAAGTCTATCATCTTCTATTCTGTTCGCAGGAGATTCAAAATTTTCTCCCCAATATACAGCATTATTATAATGCTCATCACCTCCCATTGTTTCTTTTTGCGGTATATCATGAGATAATATTAAAACAGATAGTTCAGGAAAATCTGCGATAGCTCCAGGACCATAAGTATGTATAGTTTGTGATGTTCTAATTTCCTGTTCCATTAATCGTAGGTTTTAATTTTTATTTTGGCTGAAGTATCAACATCTCTTAGTGATGTCATAGCAAATAACATTTTACCTCGTGTCATATGATGGTCACGATATTTTGCATCAAGAAAAAGTCTATTTGTTAAATTTTCATCGGATAAAGAATTATTCATTATGTCTCTAAATTCGGTGAAATTTACAGAACGTAGATTCCTCCATCGGTCTTTAAGTTCATCAAACAAAACTTCAATTTCATTAACTTTCTTGATTTTTAAATTTTCATTTTCAATATTTAAAACCCTGGTGATATTTAAATATCTATCAATTAATTTTTGCTTAATCTGATTGAAACATAATTCTGCTTCTGAGTCAAAAAAAGCATTAGTT
Organism: Rasiella sp. SM2506; assembly: GCF_050859505.1. Lineage (GTDB taxonomy): Bacteria > Bacteroidota > Bacteroidia > Flavobacteriales > Flavobacteriaceae > Marinirhabdus. The sequence continues at coordinate 3,389,967 of NZ_CP193934.1, forward strand.
TCCTCTTTGAAATACATTCCTCTCATCAAAGCAATTACAACTGAATCTAAGGTCTTTTCAAGAGCCGGTAAGGAGAATGGTGTAACACTAGTAGCTTCTACGTATTTATAATATGCTTGATGATAATCCTTGAAGTTTTCGTAATGTGACCTATCACGATTTTTAGCTTGATTATATAATGTTAGTACTATTCCCGGAGATTGTCTTCCAACCCGTGAACTTGCTTGAATATATTCCGCTGATGTTTTAGGTTGACCAGATATAGACATAACATTAAGTCGAGGAATATCTACTCCAACTGCTATCATATTTGTAGCTAGAGCAACTTTAACAGGGTCATTATTATCTCGGCTCTTACTTTTTATTGATTTTTCAAAAATAGGATAGCATTTATTGTAGACAACATCTAATTTATCTTCTTCATAAGGATAGGTTCCTATTTTTTCATTATCTGATAAGTCTGCTATAACTTTAATTGCTTCCCAGTAATTATTGAATATAGAAATCCATTTCCATTTATATTTTACTTCTTGCAAATCTTTTTCTGTATTTACACCTATCGAGCTCAGGAACTTTACAACCTCGTTACTCAAATCGACATATTGCAATCGTGTATTCTCTAATCTATCTAAACCAATATTAATTTCATCAGAAGTCATTTGGCTAGATAATTCAACAATTCTGCTAGGGTTGTATTGTAGGTGTATATTTTTAAGATGTTTACTTAAAAATTTTCTGTAAGCCTCCATATCATCTTCTAATAATGTACGATATTTACCTAATTCTTTTACCGTATTAAAATAAGCGAGTAAAGTGTAATAATTGTCTAGCTCACTATTTTCAGCATTTTTTATTAAGTTTACTCCTTCATACAAGAGACTGTCAAGTCTAAGTTTAGCGGTAGTTGAAGTATTCCCACTTGCCATAATCCCTAAATAAAGTCTTCCGTTTTCATCATCACTCTTTTTTCTAGAATAGAAAGAATCATCAATATGAACTCCTACGGGTGGAAATTGCGAATAAAACTTTCTATCATAGATTTTAATACATTGTTGCTTAGCATTTCTAACGGTTGCGGTTGCTCCTATAATTTTGGGCTTTGAACCTTCGTAGTTTGTTAGCTCATCAATAGCAAATTCAAAAAGACTATAAATAGTTCCCAAGGAAGAGCTAATTAGATGAAGCTCATCTTGAACAATTAGTGATGGAGGTGGACAGAATCTTGAAAAATCATCATTGAAATTAAATAAACGAAAAACTTCTTTTTTCCAAGATAGCTGAGCATATTTATCTACAGTTGAGAATAACAGAGTTGGTCTATGTCTATATACATCTTCATCAACATAATATATTGGCAATGAGTAACTATCTATTTTGGTAGAATCTAATTTATTTAATAGAAAATCTCCTTCTGAAAGATAAAAGTGACATTTAGAATTGGTACAATGTGTTATAAACGGGTTATGACTATCTTTATTATGAGAAAAAGGTTTTCTTTTTAGTCTATTCCTTTTTTGACTATAACCCCATTTCCCTTTTGTTTCTTGTTTCTTGTCATCAGTAGTATGAATTTCCTTTACTAATTTATTTCCACAACAGGGACAATTAAATACTGGAGGAGCATAATCATGAGTGAAACTATTATTTCTATTATCAATACTTGCTTTATATGCTTCGAGCAATTCATTATTTCCTGGAAAATCTCTAGAACCAGAGTGTTTGTTTGGAAAAAAAGAACCTCCTACCCATAATCCATTTGAAACTCTTTCTTTTCCGTATAAATCAGGATTATCATATCTAATAAGCTCACAAGCACAAATTAAAATATTAGCCCTATCAAACTGTTGCTTATTTAGCATACGGAGTGTATAACGCATCATTACGCTAACTCCAGAAACTTTACTTTCCGATTTAAGGCGTTCATAAAAAATAGTAAAAGAGATAAGCCCTAAATAGGCTTCCGTTTTCCCACCTCCTGTAGGAAACCATAATAAATCAATAGTTTCTCTGTCGTCAGATTCTTTATCAACTACACCTTCTACTTGAGATAAAATGAAAGCTAATTGAAAAGGTCTCCACTTAGCTAGAAACCAATTACTAGAAGATTTCTCTTTAGGTATAGATAACTCGCCATTTTTCCATATTGAATTAGAAATTGAATCATAAGGTATTTTTTGAAATTCAGGAAGGTAATCATCTAATCCGTCTGAATTCTTAGAAGGAATTGTCCTTTTTTCTATTGTTCGATGTTTAGCAAAATCAGACATAACCCTTTGATTGAACATTGACTTATTTGCGTCTAGAAAAGCTCTTAAAACATCTTTATCGTTCAATAGTTCAATTCCTCTATTCATACGAGACAACAATCTACTACACTTGTCTATTATAGTTGACGATGTTTTTGAATACTCTTTATTAAAAACCTCTTCTTTAAGAGAACCTTCTTGCTCAACTATCCATTTCTCATAGATTTTTGTAAAACTCTTCAACCCACTTATTAAATCAGAAGTTTTGAATGCAGAGTCTAAATCTGATAGATTTTTCATGAATAATACATCATCGGAGCCTTCTAATTCTTTTGGATTAAAATCTACACCATTAATTTTTTCCTTGGGAATGATTGAACTTTCAACTCTATATACTAAATTATTATCATAGACCCAATTACTCCCACATCCGTGACCTAAACAATAGTTTTTATAATTTCTATACAAAAATTTAAGCTCTATTTCCTCTTCACTAAGAAATTCTAATTTTGTATTGTCTGGAAAAGAAACAAACTCTATTGAAGAGTCTATTACTATTTTTGGTTGAAAAAGGCAACCTTCTCTAGATTTAACTGAACCATCCTTAACTTTTTTGTTATTTATTAGTGATACAGTTATTATGGTTTGATTTTCTTTAAGCCCGTGTTGTTTTCGTTTTATAATCTTTATACACGAATTATTTTCTTCATTTAAAATACTCAGTATATTCCCTTGACTACTAACCTCCCAAGAATTTTCTGAATTAATCTCTCCAATAATTTTAAAATCAGAGACTTTAACATCCAATAAAATAGAAATTGGCTTCCTAGTATATTTTGAATCTGCTTTCAATTTCACTTCGTTGGTACTTGTGAAATATTTCCCAAAATCTACTTGAACTTTTAGTATCGATTTTTCATCTACTATAGACGATATGGCTATTGATGAAGGGTAAAACTCAGTTGTTAATCTTAAATCCTCTTCTTTGTCATCTTCGATAACCTTTCTGTTTGTCCTGCTATTTGTCTCTTTAGAATCATTATTTTTATCTTCTTTAATCCCATCTAACTCTCCATTAATCTCTTTTGGATTAAACAAAGAAGTTTCTTCTTTTGATTGAGGAAATAGAATTCCTGTAGAATACATATCTAGAGGTGAAAAAGATATATTTTCGTTTTTGTCTGGTTCACCGTTTTCGTCCAGATGAAAAGGTCCTAAATAAGTCCTGTTAACCCATTCAGATATTTCATCTCTTATTTCTAAATCCGTTTTGCTCATATCTAGTTCATCGCTTGTATAGCAAGCTTTGTTTTATTTTCTTCTTGAAAAAATATTGTTAACCCTAATTTAGCTCTGGTATATCCAACATATAGTAATGACATACTCTCCAGGACTTCAGGCGAATAATTAAGTACTCCAGCTACAATAACAAAATCATTTTCTAAACCTTTATAACTATGAATTGTAGAAATAGAAACCTTGCCTTTGACTTTATGGTTATCCTCATTTACTTTATTGTAGCCTAATTTTGATTTTTCAATAATATTTTTTAAAACAGCATTATCTGGAGTTAGGATTGTAATCTTAGAAAGGTCTACACCATCTTTTTTCTGTTTATTAATAAGTATATCTAGCTCTGTAACTAAATTTTCAGTAGACTTATAAAAAACCGTTCTTGTTTTAAAAGGAACATCCTTCCTCCTGCACGGAATAATATCTAATCCACTGTGTCTTGATGCAACATTAATTATATCTTGATGATTTCGACAATTAAGAGGTAAAGCATTTACAGTTGTAGGGTATTGAGATACAAAAAGCTTAAAAAATTCTTCATCAAAACTTTCATAAAAACCTTGAAATTTGTAGTCAATGAAAATACTCCAATTTCCAGACTCTATACCTCCGTTTAAGCTTAAAAAAATAGAATCCAGAATATTCTCCTTAAAAACATCCTGACCTTCATCTATAATAAGGAAATCATATTTGGATACATTAAGAGAGTTATACCAATATTTAAATTGGTTTGGTAGGAGTTCAGTCCAATATTCTGTTAACGACCGATTACCTTCTGGTAGTAAAGATGCTTTATTTAGATAATCAAAAAGATATTTATGAACACTAAAGACTTCAATTTCTAAATCCTCAAAAGAATCAAAATATTTTTTTATTTCCGACGATAAGTTCTTATTAAAACAGAAGAATGCAACTTTTTTATTTTGATTTGCTTTTCTTAGAATTAGCTCTTTTGCTATGAGTGTTTTTCCAGTACCTGGTCCTCCCGAAACAATAAACCCTCTATTTGAGAAGAAATCCACAGAATCTAAAATTTGATATTGCTCTTCTGTGTATTCTATTATTTTGTCATTCTGGTCATCTACAACTTTATTTAATGGAATTTCGAATATTAAATCCCTTCGAAACATTTTTCTAATATTATCAACACCTTTAAGCCCTATCCCTGAGTAAGTTCTGTTATTATATTTATCGTGTGATTTCCAATATTCTTTAAGTCTTTCAATATACTTGACAAAAGTATTAGGAGTACTATGGTCTGTGGAAGTGTAAATAATTTCTGGGTCATATTCTATAGTTTCATAGCTGAAATTATCAGAATTTCCCGTTTTTTTTTTGATACTAAGGCTTTTAACATCGGGAAACATTACGCCATAACCAAATATTAACTTAGACCTATAGTTTTCAGATGGGTAAAATTCATTAATCAAGTTATCTCGAAAATGGAACAAATAGTCTGTTACTTGTTTGAAGGGTTCTCCTCTTTTTGTACCTCCTAAAACCCACCATTCATCATTAACACTATCATATCTAACAGGTCCTCCTTTGGATTCCAAAAATAAAATGAAATTATCATCTAGATATACAAAGTCTACTTCTCCTACTAGCTTCCTTTTTACATTGTGACTCCTTAATGAATGGAATAGATAACGTTTTAGGTTATTCTCAAAATACCCAGACTTGTTTGCAAGACTATATATTTCTTTTTCACCTTTATTAGTAAACTCAGTTCTATATTTTGGTAATATTGGCATCTATCCCTGTTGTATCATTAATATTTCTTTGACATTCACAACTTCATTTAATCTTTCGATAACATTCTTTAATTCTAATTCTTGTATTTGATGAGTCATACCATGATTCTTATATACGTGATATAGATATATCTGTTTATGAAGTTTTGTTCTAAACTTGGCAACCCATTCTGTAGCTTCCAATATTTCTTCTTTTTTAAATTCACTAGTTTTTGAAAATTCATCTTTTCTAAATAAATCTATTAGTTGGTCTAGACAATCTGGATAGATTGTTAAACCTGTGACCCATCTATCAACAGTAGGATTTGTAACGAATATATCATTTGTAACAAGAAACCTATTAAGTGTAGTGATATAACCCCCAAGTTCCTCATACTTATTTATTAAATCTACTCTCCAAGAATAAGACGCTTCATAGTACTTATTCAATTTTCTATACTTATCCTTAAGGTAATTAAGTAACTCGCTGAAATCATCATTAAAACCACTCATAACAAATATCTTGTCATTAAGTTTTAGTTCTGAGGCTCGTTTCTTTATATCCGTATCACTAGTATTATTTAATAAGTAAAAGAATTTAGTCTGTGGGACTCTTAAATAACCATCTTCAAATAGTAATAAAGTATTTGCTGAATTCTCAGCAGTTGTAGAAGCCCCAGTAACTCGAAAATTATTATTACGTATTATTTTATTTATTACGAAAGAGAAGTCAAATTCATTATTGTCAATGGACTCAATATCGTCAACATATTCTGGCTCAATAATTTCGTCCTCAATGGTAGGCAAATCATTTTGAGTATTAAATATATCATACCCATAATCAACATAGTCATCTAAACTTAATTCAATCTTATTAGTATCTACTAAATATTCTTGGCTTTCTAAATTCAGTAATAATAATTTGTTGTCAAAGTCAGATAAATTGGATATAACAGGAGTAAACTTTGTAAAACAATATTTGAAATAACCCAATTCCATTTTAGAATTAAGAATGACAAACTGGTTTTCGCAATACTTAGATAAAAATAAAGACTTAGTAATCTTTCCTGAATACGTTAGAAAAAAAACATATTTGAATTTTCGAGTATTGACATATGTAGTATCATCTAGATGTAGGAAACTGCTATTTAAACCTGTATCGCTTAAAATGGTGTTTTTAGCTTTTTCAATATCTTCCTGATTGTTGTTTTTACTAATTACTAAAACCTCTTCCTGTAACTTTAACTCTTGAATTACTTTAACAACCACAGAAATCTTACTGTTATAAAAATGTTCATCATCAATTAATTGAGATAAAACTTCAACCTTACTGTTGTATGAAGTAGAGTTAACCTCTCCACTAAGTTTAGATAGTTTTTCAATATAATCGTAATAATCTCTTTTAAGAATATCATTATTGAAAAAGCTATTTAGTCTGTCATATAATTGATAACCAATTTTTATAACGTTTAAAAGTTCACTACTATAATTTATATCACTTGCAGTACTTATTTCTTCTGTCAGTTGCCTTGACAACATTTTAAATGTAAACCAATAATTATAATGACAAGTATTCGTTACTGATAGAGTTTTAAAACTTGATTTTTCAATAGTCCCATTTGTATTTAAGCTGACTCTTTCTTTTTGATTAATTAACCATGGGTAGGTCTCAATACCGAATTTTTCTAAAATTTGGTTATAGTCAAAATTATAATCCTTTTGAAGAAAATAAACATCTTTAATGCTTGAAATTGATTGTGCTTCTTTTAGTTCTTCTGCAAAAATTTTGAAGTTAGCAAAATCATTTCTTGATTCCTTTTTAATAATAAAATCAAAATCGTCAAAAATTAGTGTATTAACATGGGTAAGGTTTAATTCTTCTAAAACACCTTCCCATCCCAAATAATATTCTGATGAACAATAATAGATTATAGGCTCAACACTTTCTATACCCTCAGACTTAATAGAGCATTCATTATCTCTAGAAATTTTAATTTCGGCTATCGGAAATTGCTCAGTGATTGATAGATTATCTATTTGAATATCTTTTAATAGCTGACGATATTTAGCTTTACTTGTAAATAATAAGACCCCAGAAGAAGGCTTCATATTTAAGTTAGTACCAAGTTTAACTATATCCTTGATATCAACTTCAGAATTTGAATCCCCTTTAATTTTATTTAACTCAAAGAACTTTGTGTTAGAATTGATAAACTCATTTAAATACAACTGAAGTGAATCTGTTTTTGAAGAAATGGTAAGAGTTTCGACTACTTTAGCTCTAGATAAAGTGCTAAGTAAATCTTGTAGTCTAGGAGATATTTCATTTGGTCGTCTTTCAATAGATTCAATAGCAAAATATATTTTGTTGTTAATACCTAGTTTTACCCTTAATCCTTTTAAAACCCATTCTTTATTTAGGTATTTAAATTTTTCAGGAAACATACTTTCGACTTCAGAAAGCATAGAGTTTAGTTCAGATGTATCAATGGAATCTTCAGAGTAGTCATTTTTAATTTCATTATAAACTTTGTAATAGTTAGAGATGCCTATATAAAATGGCAAAAGTTTTTGTTGCTTACTTCCCTCTCTAGTGTAAAAGGAAATAATTCTATTATGGGTGTCCAAGGTATTTGTGAAAGCTAGAAACGGAGTAAGAAGGTTGTACAATGTTCCTTTTAAAGGCTTGTCGTCTATAGATACTCTTAAACTATCTATTTCCTTGTAGGTATTCCTTATGTATGCTATTAATTCTTTATTAAACATCTAAAATTTTTAATACTATTTTTCCAATTTGATAAGCTAAGTATGGTGGAACTGCATTTCCTACTTGGTGAAACTGCATTGTCCTGCTTCCTCTGAAAAGATAATTATCTGGAAATGTTTGTATTCGGGCGGCTTCTCTAACAGTTAAACTTCTCACTTGTGATTTGTCATAATGAATAAAATAGTGACCATCCTTAGATATATGACTGGTAATCGTCGTAGCAGGAATTCCTTTTTTTTGGACTCTGAATCTATCTGAAAAGTTTCCAGATTCTGCACTACTATGGTCTGGTAATAGCTTATCTCCATATTCTTTAAAATCCCTCATTCTAGGGAATTTTTTATACTTATCAGTAAACATCGTAGAAAACATATATCTTTTTAAATCTTCAATCAGATGACTTCTTGATTGGTGATTTAAAATCCCGTTAAGCTTATTGTCCAAATACCAGGACTGATGAGCTATCTGTTTCTCTTCTTTTCTATGGTATTTCAAATATTCACTTCCTGTTCCATAATTTGATTTATTTATTTCGAAATCATCGTCATCATTAAAACCATTAAGATTAATAAGTTGATTAAGATTTTCATTCATTAGAGTCTGCCAGTTATCTTCAGAATCTTCGACGTTCTTATATTTTCTTACTTTTTTCCCTTTTTCATTAATTTCATATCTATCAAATCTCCTATTTAATCCACTTCTAATTTTAGGTAGGTCATCTATCACATCTTCTATATTTATCTTAGAAGTATTCTTTTTTAAAACAGGTGGTTTGACCTTAATATCCTCTCTAATACCAAGCAAAATAACTCTGTGTCTTTTTTGAGGAACTCCATAATCTTCCGAGTTTATTATATAGTCTCTGGGGTACTTTACATTTTCCTCTACCAAAGAATATATTTTGTAATTATTGATTTTAGTTCCCTTAATTATTTTATACGGAGCGGATAGATCTTCAAGAATCATATCGAAAACATTATCTCCATTAACTTTGGCAGATAGTAATCCTTTAACATTTTCCATTACAAATACAGATGGTGAATGCTTTGCAATAACCTTCAAATATTCTTTATATAAATATACTCTGTGGTCTTCACTTGAAATTCCACCAACTCTTGACCTTCCTGCCATAGAATACGCTTGACAAGGCGGACCACCTATAAGAACCCATCTATCATCATCTCCAACAATATTTTTTATTTTTGAATTGAGAAACTCTTCAGAATCTTTACCTAATTCGAATTTTATTGCTTCCTCTGAAGCAATCATATATTCAGTAGGATACGCCTTAAATAATTCTTCAATTTTCTTTTCTCTATCTTCAATATTATCTATGGAGATTGCATTGTAGTATTCTTTTGGCAGGTTATTCTTTGGGAATTGTCGACAGAAGCTTCTCAATAAAAGAGTTTTATGTGCTGATTCATCTTTCTCAATAGATAAATCAATTGAAAACCTTCTTTTCTTGTTCTTAGTGATAGATGAGAATCCTTCAGCTAAGCCTCCAGGGCCTGCAAATAAGTCTACAATTTTTATGTTTTTATTCATTAATTATTTAATGCCTTCGTAAAATCTAGGGATATTCTTTTATTTTTTTTAATCGCAAATTCTTCAAAAATCGCCATTGTCTTTCGTTTTAATCTCCTCACGCTTGGGTTTTTAATTTATTTAAGCCTCTCAACAAGCTCTTTTTTCAGCCATTCAAAGGCCGCATTTTGGTCATATTTAATTTCGGGTCTTAATAATGCTTCCATATCTCCAGTAAAACCCGGATTATTTTCTTTTTCTTCCACATTGAGTAAAAACTCTTTTTTGGTGGGCGGTTTTCCAACTGAAACACTCATATATTCATAGAAACAATCGATAATTGTTGGGATATCCAAATTGTGGTTCAATCTGGAATAATCCAAATCAAACAAATCCCTTCCTTTACTTCTTTGATACAATGCTCTTAATTTTGTACCTAATAATTCATTGATATTATAGGTACGGATATTTGCTTTACCTTCAAACCAATTATTTTTTACTTCAAAAGGAAATTCAACCCAAGGCAGTACGTTAAAATGTTCTTTACAATTGATTTCCAATTTTAAACGCAGTCGAATATTCTCATATTCCGATGTAAATCGATACATCGCCTTTGCACCGTGACCACCGATTTTAGTGCTTCTTTTTTCTTCGAAAAAAGTAACCACTTCAGCGATGCGTTGCATTATCGGTTTTATCGGTCCTGGTTTAACTTGAACCAAATCGATATCTTCGGAATAGCGTGGTGCAGGATTTAAATACAATTTATGAAGTGCTGTACCTCCTCTAAATGCTAGATTTTCATTTAAAAATTCATCCGAAAATATATCGACAAGGGCGCGACTTATGACCAAATCTTGTTCTACCTGTGAAAATTCTTTCCAAGGTGCGTGCATTTGCCATTTAGCTATATCAGGTCTCGGTATCATAAATCACTTTCCATTTTTATATTTACATCAACTTTCCATCTATTATCAACTGCACCTGCCTTTTCACTAGACCTCGGACTCAATAAAACTGGATAGAATTTTTTAAATTTTAGATGTTCATATATGAGATTAGCTATATCAGATTCGGGATTGATTTCTTCTAATAAAAACCCTAAACGTTGTAACACACTTTTATGAGGATACCAAGACAGTAAATCTTTTGCGTCTTCCCATTTCATTTCTTCTGTTAGCTCTTCTAAAACAGAAAGCATTCTATTTAATCCACCTATCTTAGTTTGATGGTAAATTAAATCAACGGTGGTTAAGCAAGGACTGGATATGCTGAACATTCCTGCATCTCCTTTTCTTGATATTATATTTTTGTTTGGCCAGTTGGAAACGGTAAAAAAGTCAAGATTGATTGCATTTTTAGAGATGGATAACAAAGGTGCTTTGTCGTGCAAAACATACTCCTTTTGAATTTGTTGATGCCCAGCACCATAAAATTTTGCTGCCGAGTATAATCCCACATAATAATTGCGATCTAAATACTCAAACATTCTTTCAATGTATAGTTCAATGGGCAATTTGCCGAACCTTGAATATCGTGGTGGAATAATTAAATAAAAATGATGTCTTAGTGGAACTATATCACCTTTCTGAGTAGCGTACTTTAAATCATTATGCACCAAAGTTTCAGACTTACCAGAGTAAGCTTCAACAACTTCATCAAAAGTAAATGAATAGTTTTCAAAGGATAATTGGTTATTGATGAAATCAGATAAGGTCAATCTTAGTAAATTTTCGAGAAAGGTAGTAAAAATTACCCTTTTTCTCGAAAGTTTACTAAACTATTATATTTAAATTATATTATATATTTTTAAAATCCATTATGAAATACTTTTTCATCTGTTCCGCAAACAAACAACGCTCAAAAACAGCCGAGGACTACTTCGCCGAAAGATTTCCTGAGCACGAGTTCTTAAGCGCTGGAACAAATAGTAAGCTATGTAGGCAAGAAGGAACGACTGAGCTAACTGAAGATTTGTTAGAATGGGCTGATAAAGTCTATGTTATGGATAAGAAACATCTAGATCAAATTAAAAAGCATACAGGCTCTAAGTACTACTCAAAAATTAAAGTGTTGGATATTGCTGATATTTACAAGTACTATGATTCTAATTTGATAACGATATTAGAAAACAAAGTATCATTCTAAAACAACCATTATATTGGCTAAAAACTTATTGGACTTCAAAATCACCATTTTAATGGTCTTTTTACTTTCTCTAGATTTGTAACAGTTAAATGAATCAACTTTAGTAAACTTTCGAGAAACATACCGCTTTTTGGTACTTTACTCATAAGTTTACTATAATCTCTCCATACATAATATAGTTTGAATTCATTTGAATGTATTTGTAGACCCAAATCATCAAATTTTCCCAAAACTCACAAACTTTTGTTAAAAAGGGGCTAATTCGGTGTCACTAAAATTTTAGGCGGCTTTTAAGCCTTGAAAAACCTATAAAAATGAGATTTTGGATAGTTCCTTACTCTCCGCATTGTTTAAATGCTTCACATCGTAGATGTGGAGCATTTTTTGTTTTCAGATGGGTGGAAAACCACAGGGTATTCTAAGCAGTTGGAAATAAAAATGCTCCAAGCCATAAGCTGGAGCATTTTAGTACTGTATCGTTTTACCACAGAATGGGATCACGGCAGTCATCCCTTACCCTCTACCATATCCGTTATAAAATATTATTTTGCGAGGGGTTATTTTCTGGGCTTAATTAGAGGTATTTATTTTCTTCTAACCCCTTCTAACATTCTATCCATTAATTTCTTATCTGAATTCGTATGTAATACAGAAACATCTCCAGTTGATTCTAAGACAACAGCTTTCACTTCATCAAAGTCTATCACATTAGCTTCACGAAGTTTTGCAATAAGATCTTCTTCGCTTAAATTGGCACTATGTAAATTATCGTGTAAAATTTTTCCTTCTTCCATTATTAGCAAAGGTTTATTAGTTACCAGTTTTTCGAAAAGAGGAACTTTACGAACTAAAAAGGTAAAAACCGTTTGAAATAACAAGATACCTGCAAGCGCGACTCCACCTTTTAAAATTGATTGGCCAGGATTCAAAATAATAGTGGCTAATATAGAACCCACGGCAATGGTTGAAGCGAAATCAAAACTTGATATTTTGGCAAAAGTTCTTAGACCTGAGATTCGTGTTATGGTAATTATAATTGAAAATATTGCTAGTATTGTAATTAGTACTTTTCCAATGATAGGTAATGAAGCATACAGCCAATTTTCCATGATAGTTAAATTTTTTGTTATAGGTTAATATACTATAAAAGGCCGCCATTATGACGACCTTTGGCATTAATAATTCAAATAGTAGACTCTTAGAGATTAGGCTTTCGCTTTTCTATTTAATCTCTCTTCAGCCATTTTATTCAATTTGTCATCCGCACCATATTCTTCTTCTAAGGTTTTCTTTAATATTTTTGCAACATCGTCATGACCAAGTTCTTTTGCGTAGCGCAAAGCAGTTCCATATCCAGAAATTTCATAGTGTTCTACTCGTTGTGCTTCGGCAATTAGACCTGCATCGCGAACTGCGTCTTCTGCATCCTCTTCCAAAAAGCCTTCAGCTTCTTTAATAAGACCTTTCATGGCTTTACAAGTTTCTCCACCTAGTTTTAGATCCAAAATATCGCCTATTTCTTCAAGACGTGTTTTGTGTTCTTTGGTTTCTTTCAAATGATCTTCGAAAGCTTTTTTAAGTTTGCTATCGGTAGCATTTTTCACCATTTTAGGTAATGCATCGACTAATTGCTTCTCAGCGCTATACAAGTCTTTTAATTGATGTTCAAATAAATCTTCTAAGGTTTTCATAGTTTTTGTTTTAAATTAATTTACCTTAAAATTAAGTCCATTTAGTGCTTTGTAAAAGACATTTGACGCAACATTAACTCTAACCGTTAACGATTTATAAAAGTGGTTGTATATGAGCTAAGAGGTGTTGAAAAATTTATAGACTTAGTCTTAATTCCGTTATAATTTAAATAACAGAACACAACAAACTCCAAAAATAATATGTGCTACAACTAATTGTATATAAAAGGTGATTTTATCGATATTTGGAGGATCGGGATGGAACGTAAATGCTAAATGCCAACTTAAAACCCCTAAAAGTCCCGCCGAAAACCCGAATACCATTCCAGATACCAGCGAAAGAGTAAGTACTGTATAAAGCAAACCAATTTTGAATAACGTTACAAAAAATATCCCGATTAATATATGAAGTAACCACCCTATGATATGCTCCTGGCAAACAGGCTGGTTTTTATTTGGAATTCTATCTAAAAGCGTATTTATTAATTGCGGCTCTTCAAACTTACTCTTAGAAAAATAAGATATTGCATAACTAAAGAATGTCATACCAGTAGTAGCTAAAATACCTATGGTAATAATTTGAGATACGAGTTCCATTTTAAAGATTATAAAATTAGGTTATACCGATTGTAATTACAGAGTACTTTCAATGACTTCATATTGAATGGGTTTAAAAGAACCTCCATTGCTATCTTCTGCAGAACAGGCTGTCAAGCCTACTATTACATCAAACAAAGGTTTAAACAGCACATAATCACCCGCGTTAGAAAGGGGAGGTAAAACTGATAGTTTTCCTTCGTTATTGAACTGAACATTCATAAAAATATTGAAAGCTGTAGGAACATCATCTGGTTCAATATTAAATGGTGCGAGATGTTTGTATAAATTTTCAAAACAACTAGGATGGTACTTTGAATCGTCATACATAATCTGAAATGTTTCTGGAGAACACGGCGCCAAGAGGATATCATTACGACCATTAGTATCTTCAATAATTTCCATCATTTTTCGAGAACGATTACTCCATAAGAAATTGTTTTTGGTGATGAGTATGGATTCTTCAAAATCCATAGTTTTTCCAGCTGAAATCTTTTCTCTTGTATCTTCAGCATTAAATAGTACCATGTCGCTTACCTGACCTCCTTCAGGGCCTATAATTTTCAATAATTGGTGCTTTTTCAAATGAAAAGCGCAACCTGATTGTTTGGGTATGGTGTGTATCATTATTCTTTTTTAATATTTTCTACTTTATTCTATTTGGCAGGAGCAAAAGGACATTTCCATTCTTCACTAACATTTCTTCCACTATACTGTAGGGCCTCGCTAGAATTCCCAAAATCTGCCAGAATAGGATTTATGGATCCCTGTAATTTCTTATCCCGTTTACGTATTCTGTCTCGAACTCGTTTATACGTTCCCATTTCCCTTAATTTTTCAAACTGTTGATGCAAATTGAAAACAAGAGCTGGAACTGGAGACTGTCTTGCTTTTCTAGAACTGTTGGGATGTAATCCAACAATATAAAAAGCCTTGCCTAATAAACTAAAACTAAAGTTATGATCTTCTGGATCTTTACTCACTGATGCATCCCAAGGCTTGGAATCTAAAGAGTGCATACCTTCTAATTGTAACCATAATTTTTTTTCAAATTCCTTCTCATCTGTAATTTCATCATCGGGAAACGTAGCAATGAATGTTTCAAAATTATTAGAAGAAAAATCATAGTTTGTAAGATATGTTTCCAAATCCTTCAGAATGTTCATAGCAGCTGTTAGTGAACCTAGATTTTTATAGTCACGTATAGTAACTTCTTCCATTTTAAATACAGTTTGAGCCATGATACATGGATGATTTTTTTTTACTATAAAATCGGCAAATAACTTTTTTGTAGTACTTTCTTTCTCTAAATGTATTTCCATTTTGAATCTTTTTAAATTCTTTATTTTTCAAAACTAAATAGAAGATTTCCTAAAAATTTATAACGAATTATTAAAAAAAAAGCAAAGATTGATTGATTCACAATTATTCCTACTCCAAAATGAATGTTCTTGTTAATAACTGTTAACCTCAATGAGAAGTTTGTCTCAGATTAGGATTTATTTGAGCTAAAACTTGATACCTTCGGATTATAATTTGAGACTGTACAGTGTTTAATTTATTTTAAATAAATCCGCATGACTATTTTTAAAGTTAATTCATTACCTGTTTTAGAAGTTATAAAAGATCTTGCAAAAGCATTTAACACCAATTATAAAATGGATGTTTGTGAGTACTCATTAAAGATTCCTGAAATGTTAGGAACCGGGGAGATTAGAGCGTATCATTTAGAAAATGGTTTAGGAATTATCACCTATGATTGTACTTTTTATAATGATTTAGAAATTCATTTTATTGTAAACGATGTGCATCCTTTAAAATTTATATACATTTTAAAAGGTAATCTGGACCATACATTTGAAAATGAAAAAAGTATCCATTCCATAGAGGAATATCAAAGTGCTATGATAGCCAGTAGTAATACGAATGGACATATACTTTATTTTAAAGCCAATACCAGTGTGGCAAAATACTGTGTAGAAATTGACAGGAAAGCATTCAATCTGGACCCAGCCTTTCAAAATAAAGATGTGGACCTACAATTATATACACTATTTAAAGATATAAAGGCCGATGAGGCATTCTATTATAAAGGCGATTACAGCTTAACTATTGCTGATATTTTTAGCGATATCAAAAAAAATGACGATTTATTTGATGGCGATAAATTAGTATATAAATTCTATATGGAGAGTATTGCATATCAAACATTGGTCATGCATCTTTCTCAATTTTTAGATGATCAACGCGGGAATAATAAACAAAAGATACTTCGCAAAAGAGAATTTGAGCAATTTAAAAAAGTAGTAGACTACATTACTACAAATTTGGAAAATTATTGCGGTATTGATGAATTAACAAAGGTTTCTGGTTTGAATGCTCTAAAGCTTCAAAAAGGATTTAAGTATTTATACAATACTACTATAAATCAATTTGTACAGGAAAAGCGCTTGGAAAAGGCAAAAGATCTTTTAACTACTAGTGATAAATCTATTAATGAAATTGTTGTTTTAATTGGATTTAAAAGCGCTAGTTATTTCAGCCGGATCTTCAAAGAAAAATATGGAGTTCAGCCATCACTATTTAAAAAGAATTAGTAAACAACGTTATCCAAGATTCATCTTATTTTACATTTTAAAAAAAATACTTTTAATTCTTTTCAGTTTTTTAATTTTTTGAAATTTAAGATCATCAGCCCCCGATATCTTCATTCATTATCTCTATAAATTTTTCTCATACTAATTTACCTCAGGATTTAACATAGTGTTTAGGTGAGTAGGTAAAGCTTTCATAAAGTATATTGGGCTATAAAATATATCTGCTATTTTTATTTCAAGTTACTCAAGAAAAACCTGAAACAAAAAAGTCACTATGAAAACAAAAGAAGAAATTTCAAAAAAAATTAACGCACTTATTGAAAAAAATAATGATGCTTATAAAGGATTTAAAAATGCTGCAGAGAATGCTGAAAGTAGCCAACTCAAATCCTATTTATTACAACAGTCGAGTGAACGTAAATCGTTTGCTACAACACTCTCCTCGAGTTTACACGCATACAATCCAGATTTTAAAATAGATACAGATGGTAGTGTTACCGGATCTATACACCGTTCATGGATGGATTTTAAATCGGCTTTATCTATGGATGACGACGAATCAATCTTAGAAGAATGTATACGTGGAGATAAAGCTAGCGTAGAAGAATACAAAGAATTTTTACAAAAGTATCCTTCCACTTCCGATGACATTAAAAGAACTATTGAAGGACAATTACAAAATGTAAAAAATACGCTCAATAGCGTTGAAAGACTGGAAGATTTACATTAAATACTAACGAAGTGTCCGTATTTACACTACGGACACTTTAATTTTTATAACCAAAAATTAATTACCTATGTCTATACTAACAATACTACTTAATATTTTACTACCACCTCTTGCAGTCCTTATGAAACACGGTCTTGGAGGTAAATTTATCATAAACCTCTTATTAACTATTTTAGGATGGTTACCAGGAGTGATCCATGCATTTTTAGTCAATAATGAATAAATATCATCTAATCATATATATATAATATGGAGATGATTTTGGGATTAGTTGCTGGGATACTTACCATGTGTGGAATAATTCCTCAAATATATAAAGCCCATAAGACTAAACAAGTTAAAGATGTGTCTAGAGGAATGTTAATAATTCTTCTGTTAGGTGTTCTTTTATGGACTATCTACGGAATTATGAAAAATGATGTCCCAATATATGTTACAAACGCTATAGCTTTTTTATTAAATGGGTATATGCTACTGTTAACTTTTAAATTAAACCAAAATGATACTTAAAGGTGTCATCTTAAAAAAAAAAAATGAAAAAATTATTTCGAATTTTAACCCTTGTACAGGTTATTTATCAAGGGGTACAAATGTATAAAGAGCATACTAAAACCAAAAAACGAGAGAGAAACTATCAAAAATCATAACCTCAATTGAATTAGGTTATTTTTTATTATTTAATTTAAACTTAAAAATTATGAGCGAACAAAAATCAAATCAGGAAAAGGGTGCACATTCCAGTAAGAAAACTCCAAGAGGAAGTAAAAGTGTGCACAGCGAACACGATAATTCAACTGAAGATGGGTATAAGCCTAAATCTCATTTGAATAGAGAAGAAGAATAAAATTTTCTATTATTTAAATAAAAAGTCCAATGTTGTATTGGACTTTTTATTTAAATATGTTCTCATCTTCAAATATAGTGCTAGAAGAACACTATCTAACTAACTAAGTAGTATCACTCCCATTTCATCCGTTGTAATCGTACAGCATTTAAAATCGCTAACAAAGCTACCCCTACATCGGCAAAGACAGCTTCCCACATGGTAGCTAATCCACCAGCACCCAAAATAAGTACAACTATTTTCACACCAAAGGCTAGTCCAATATTTTGCCATACAATGCTACGTGTAGACCGACCTATCTTAATGGCTCTTGCAATTTTGGAGGGCTGGTCTGTTTGGATAATTATATCGGCGGTTTCTATGGCCACATCACTACCTAAACCACCCATGGCAATCCCAACATCACTGGCTGCCAAAACTGGTGCATCATTTATACCATCGCCTATGAAAGCAACTTTGGCACCTGGTTGTGCTTTAAGCTTTTCTACTTCAGTAAGCTTGTCTTCTGGTAATAGTCCACCCTTGGCCCAATCGATGCCTAATTCTTTGGCAACTTGCTGTGTAATGGAATCTTTATCGCCAGACAGCATAATAATTTTTGAAATTCCCGAATCGCGGATTTCCTTAATGGCTTGGTGTGCATCCTCTTTCAATTCATCTGCGATAGTTACGTAGCCTACGAACTTGTTATCAATGGCAACCATAACTATAGATTCTACAATAGATTCCGTATCTGAAGGCACTTCAATTGAATTTGAATTCATTAAAGCTTTATTTCCCACTAGAACAGTTTTGTCATTAACGGTACCTTTCAATCCTTTTCCTGCAATTTCTGAAACCTTAGTCGCTTTAAAATCTTCTCCTTCGGCTTTGTATTCTAGAATCGCTCTGGCTATGGGGTGCGTAGATTGTGCTTCCATGGCCATTAGGTATTTCATAAATTCTGCTTCCCCTTCGACTCCGCTAAGGGCAGGTTCCAAGTTTATGCCGGACACAACATCCTTTATTTTGAATACACCTTTAGTCACCGTACCTGTTTTGTCCATTACTACGGTATTCACTTTAGTCATCGAATCCAAAAACGACGCTCCTTTAAATAAAATCCCATTGCGAGAAGCGGCTCCTAGCCCACCAAAATACCCCAACGGAATAGAGATCACCAACGCACACGGACACGATATTACAAGGAATATCAAGGCACGGTACAGCCAGTCTCTAAACACATAGTCGTCTACAAGTAAATAGGGCACAAACGTTAATCCAATCGCAAGGAACACCACAATAGGTGTGTAAATTCTAGCGAACTTGCGTATAAATAATTCAGTCTTAGATTTTCTCGCGGTGGCATTTTGAACCATATCCAGAATACGCGCAATGGAACTATCCTTAAATTCTTTGGTTGTTTCAATTTCAACCACACCGTCAAGATTGATGCTCCCCGCAAATACCGATGCTCCTTTTTGAATGGTATCTGGTTTACTCTCTCCAGTCAAAGCCGCCGTATTAAACGATCCTTTTTCTGAAAGAAGCGTCCCATCTAATGGTACTTTTTCTCCAACACGCACTTGTATCTTTTCGCCTATTTTTACGGTTTCAGGAGCCACAGAAACATACGCTCCATTTCGATACACCAAAGCTTCATTGGGACGAACATCTAATAATGCTTTAATATTACTCTTTGCTCTATTTACCGCTGCGTTCTGAAAGAGTTCACCAACGGCATAAAAGAGCATTACCGCAACACCTTCGGGATATTCACCTATGGCAAATGCCCCTATAGTTGCTATGGACATTAGCAGAAATTCAGTAAAAAAATCGCCGTTCTTGATGCTGTTCCACCCTTCCTTAATTACAGGAAAACCTACAGGAAGATAGGCCACAACGTACCAGATAATACGAACCCATTCTTTAAAAAAAAGTATATCAAAATAATCCAGACCAATGCCTGCAAGTAACATAACAAAGCTAAAAATTGCGGGTATGTAGGTTTTAAACTTCCCTACACTTTCCGGACTGCTATGATTGTGCCCATCGTCGTGGGTATGTTCTCCAGCATGTTTTTCTGTGTCGATGTCACGAAGGTTTATTTTTTTCTTTTTCATAGGTGCAATTTCGTAATTTATTTGATGCAATGGAAGTGCAATTATTCTCCGCTACATTTTTCACATATCCCTTTAACTACAAGGTTTACATCTTCGGCCAAATAACCTTCGGGTAAATTAATATGCGGAATTTTATGTTGGGTCAAACACACCGTTTCATTGCAATTAGTACAATGAAAATGGAGGTGTAAATCCTGTTCTATATCGCAATTACACCCATTTTCGCATAAAGCATATTTAGTGATTCCAGTACCATCATCGATTTGATGGACAATGCCTTTTTCTTCGAAAGTTTTTAGTGTGCGGTATAAAGTTGTTCTGTCTGCTTTTGCAAAAGCATTTTCAATATTCGTCAAGGCTACAGCAATCTTCTTTTCTGCCAGATATTTATAAATTAATACACGCATCGCTGTAGGACGCACCTTTTTATTTTCTAATGTTTTTTCTATTTCAATCATTTCAGTATTATATTAATGTCCGTGACCGCCACCCTCTTCTTCACTATTTTTAGCCTTTGCCAAAAGTGTGAAGGCATCTTTGATTACAATGTCCATCGCTTCTATTTTTTTTAATTGATTTTTAATCGAAATAGCAATAAACCCTTCTTCTTCATTGTCTTTTTCGATTTCTATCATTTCAAAGTCCTGCATTGTTTCATTGCCTTCTGAACGCGCACCTAATGCTTCAAAAATATAATGCTTGCCTTGATAGCGAACAATCGCTTCTTCAGGTAACGCATACATTTCACTCATTCCAACTTCAATATTTGCATTTACAAACATCCCTGGCAGTAACTCTTTATTGGTTTCCTTTAAATGCCCGTGAATAGTAACCGATCTATCCTCACGAACATTATTTCCTATAAGAAAAACTTCCGCTTCCATCCACGCTTCCGGAGCGTTGGCCAATCGAAAACGAATGCGTTGTCCAATACGTATAAGCGGAATATCGTCTTCAAAAACCTTAAGCTCAACATGAAGATCTGAGGCATCTGTAATATCCATTAGCACATCCTGAGGTCCAAAATATTTCCCCGTATTAACATACACTTCCCTAACCACCCCATTGATAGGCGAATACACATTTACTGTGGAAGAAATATTTCCACCTGCTGCCGAATTCGGATTAATACCTATTAAGCGAAGTTTACTCTCCAGCGCCTTTATAGTAGCCTGATTACTCAGGTACATACTCTTTGCTTTCTCAAAGACCTTGGTAGATGTTACCTTTTCATCATTGAGTATTTTCTGGCGATCGTAATCAGACTTTAAGTAATCGTTATTTGAAATTGCTTCCATATAATCTCTTTGAAACTCAATAAAATCGGGATTTTCAACCCTTGCTACCACTTGCCCTTTCCGAATTTTACTTCCCGGTAGCATTTCAGTATATTTTAAAAATCCGCCATAGGGAATGGTAATCGATATATTTCCTTGTGGCGGCACGTCGATCAAGCCATTTACGGTGATTTCATGCCCTATGTTTCGTTTTTCAGCTTTTCCAATGGTTATGGATGTCTGTTCCATTTGCGCTTCTGTAAGCTCGACAACATTCTCGTTTTTTTCTGAATGTTCTTCTTCCTTATGTACAGTTTCATTTTTGCAACTTGTGGTAACCAGAAGTAGGGTCGCTATTGCTATGCTAAATATATATTTCATTTTAATTCGTTTTTATAAGTTGCTCAATGTTGATGAGTGTTTGATTGTATTGATTCAGAAATTCCAGGTATCTAACTTGTATGGTCAGTGCCCGATTAAGTCCCTGCACATACTCTATATACCCTATTTCTCCTTCCTGAAAACCCCGCTGTGCTTGCTTCAGAAGTAAATCGGATTGTGGCAAACCGCTTTCCTTATAATAGGCTATATTCTTCCTGTCTTTTTGAAGAACTACAAATAACGACTGAAGCTGCGATTGGGTTTGATTTTTAATTACTTCCAGTTGGGCTTCATTTTCTTGTTTCTGAATCTTTGCCGCTTTTATTTTTGACGCATGCGGTTTCGCCCAAAGTGGAATGCTCAATCCCAATTGAACACCCGTAAACCGATCACTCGAATCGTACACAGTTGGTGTTCCGTTTGCTGTCTGACCTGTTCCAATAAATGATTGATTAAAATAGCCTACCGTGATGTCGGGAAGTAATTTAGCAGAGGCTACTTTGCGTTCATTTTCGGCAATTTCAATTTGCTGCGTATAATAGGAGACAAGCGGATTTCCAGAAACGTTTACGTTTTCATTTTCCGGTAGTTCCATTGCCGTTTTTAGCTCTAAATCTGCAACTGAAATATCAACAGCTGTTTCAGCATTCATCAAATTCTGTAATAAAAATCGGGCTTCGTCAATAGCAGCTTTATTTTCCTGCACCATAATATTGATATCGGCAAGCTCGGTATTTGCAGTGGCAAGTTCCAGCGCATTGCTTTCGCCATTATCAAAACGAAGCTGCGCTGCATAGGAAAAGCGAGCATAAATACTATCCTGACGCTCCAAGACCTTTTCCTTGCTTTTTAGGAACCAGAGTCTATAATAGGTCGAACTCACCTGAGCCACCAAATCGTTTTTTACAACTTCCTGCCGCAATTCAGAAGCCGTTATTCTAGCGTTGGCAAGCTTGCCTTGGTTGGTGTAAACTGTCGGGAATTCGAAGGTCTGACTGATAGTAAAACGGGTATCGTTGTCCACAATACTATTTGTTTGTCCGTATTCAACTCCAAGCTCTGTTTTCGGTACGTTGAAACTCGAGCCTTTAAGCGCTTGTGCTTTTTCAGTTTGAAATTTAGCAACTTTACTAGTTGGGTTATTTTTCAATGCTACTTCTAGCACCTCATCAATAGATTGATACACCTTTGGTTCCGTCTGAGCGTTTACCTGATACGCACTTCCCATCAGAATTACTAGTAACAGGGTTGTTATTTTATTCTTCTTCATTGTGAACTTTTTTTCTGAATAATAATATAGAATAGGGAGCACTACCAGCGTCAAAAATGTGGCTGTTATAAGCCCGCCAATCACTACCGTTGCCAAAGGTCGTTGCACTTCTGCGCCAGATGTTTGTGAAATTGCCATAGGCAGAAAACCAAGAGATGCCACGGCCGCAGTTAAAATCACAGGTCGCAATCGCGTTTTTGTCCCTATGTACACACGCTGAAATATATCGGTAACACCATCTTCTTTAAGCCTGTTAAACTCCGCGATAAGCACAATTCCATTCAATACAGCTACTCCAAAAAGTGCAATAAAACCTACCCCTGCGGAAATACTAAAAGGTAAATCCCGAATCCAAAGTGCAAACACACCGCCAATAGCAGAAAGTGGTATGGCAGTAAAAATCAATACACCTTGTTTAAGGGAACCGAAGGTGAAGTATAGCAGAATAAAGATGAGCAATAAGGCAAGGGGTACAGCAATACCCAATCGCTGTCTTGCTTCCACTAAATTCTCAAACTGCCCACCATAGCTCACAGTATAGCCAGGCTTGAAATTGATTTGGTTATCAATGAGAGAACTCACTTCATTAACCACACTCTCCACATCGCGATTACGTACATTGAAGGCAACTATAATCCGGCGTTGTGTATCGTCCCGTTGTATTTGATAAGGCCCATCAATAATAGAAACCGTAGCCAATTGTTGTAATGGAATCTGTTCCCCATGGCTACCATTTATATACAGGTTTTGTACATCCGAAAGTGAAGACCGATTGGTATCACTTAGCCGAACGACCATATCAAATCGTTTCTCACCTTCATACACCGTTCCCGTAGCAGCACCGGCAAAAGCAGATTGAATAGCCATATTCACCGCTTCAATAGACAATCCATATTTGGCTAATTGATTTCGTTTGTAATCCACAACTATCTGTGGTATTCCAGTAACCTCTTCCACGTATAAATCGACCGCGCCTTCTACCGAACCTGCAATACTTCCTATCTGGTTGGCATAGCTAGATAATTGTTCCAAATCTTCCCCATAAATCTTGATGGCAACATCTTGTCGAACGCCCGTCATCAATTCATTAAAACGCATCTGTATGGGTTGCTGAAATCCAAAGGTTACTCCGGGAATGACCTCCAAAGCTTCCGCCATTTTATTCGCCAGTTCTTCCCGATTGGATGCCGAGGTCCATTCCGATTTATCTTTCAGGATGATCATTAAATCGGCAGCTTCCACTGGCATTGGGTCTGTTGGAATTTCTCCAGATCCTATCTTGGATACTACCTGTTCTACCTCAGGAAAATTATCGAGCAGAATTTTTTCTGCCTTGGTCGTTGCTTTGATGGTATTGGACAACGAACTCCCTGTAATTACCCGGGTTTCTACTGCAAAATCTCCTTCTTCCAGCGTTGGTATAAATTCTCCTCCTAAATTGCTAAAAACAACATAAGCAATGGCGAATAATACCACCGTAGCTCCTACCAATATAGCTCTCGTATGCATTGCCCATTTTATAATAGGCTCATAGATACGGTAAAAGAAATTCATGATACGGTCGGAAATATTCTTTTTATGACTGCTTTTTTTACTCAATACCAAGGCAGACATCATAGGGACATACGTCAATGACAAAAGAAATGCTCCCAAAATAGCAAAGCTTACCGTTTGTGCCATGGGGCCAAACATTTTCCCTTCTGTGCCTACCAGCGCTAAGATTGGCAGATACACAATGAGGATAATGATTTCCCCAAATGCAGCGGAGTTTCTGATTTTGCTGGACGATTTAAATACTTCCGCGTCCATTTCTTTTTGAGTGAGTTTCCGCGAGAGCTTTAAAGATCCCAGATGAAATAGTGTGGCTTCAACGATGATTACCGCGCCATCTACTATTAAACCGAAATCTATAGCCCCTAAACTCATTAAGTTGGCTGAAACGCCAAACATATGCATCATACTAAAGGCAAAAAGTAGTGCCAGGGGTATCACAGAGGCAGTGATTAAACCCGCGCGCCAGTTCCCCAATAAAAGCAGTAAAATAAAAATCACAATGAGCGCTCCTTCGATGAGATTCGTCGTTACAGTACCAATAGCGTTATCTACCAGTTTTGTTCTGTCTAAAAATGGTTTAATCACAACGCCTTCAGGTAAGGTTTTGCTGATTGTGTTTATCTGATCTTTTACCTCTTCAATTACTTTGGCTGAATTGGCGCCCTTGAGCATCATTACAATAGCGCTTACTACTTCGCCTTCTCCATTTCGCGTAGTAGCACCATACCGAATTGCTTTCCCTATCTGGACTTTTGCAACATCACGAATTAATATGGGGTTTCCGGTTTCAGTTTGTTTGACAAGGATGTTTTCAATATCATCGATAGAACCTACGAGACCTTCACTGCGAATGAACAGCGCTTTATCATTCTTTTCAATATACGCGCCCCCTGTATTTTGATTGTTGGTCTTAAGCGCATCAAAAATTTCAGTGATGGTTATATTCATGGTGTTGAGGCGCTCGGGTCTAATCGCAATTTCATATTGCTTCAGGTAGCCTCCAAAGCTGCTTACATCTGCCACTCCTGGCGTACCCAACAACTGGCGTTTAATAATCCAGTCCTGAATGGTGCGTAATTCGGTAGCGTCATAAGAATCTTCGTAGCCAGGTTCGGTGGTGATGACATATTGATAAATTTCTCCCAAACCGGTGGTTAAGGGAGCAATTCTGGGTTTTCCTATCTCTTCAGGAATTTCGGATTGGGCATCGGCAAGGCGTTCGTTTACCTGTTGTCGCGCCCAATAGACATCTACATTTTCTTCAAAAACAATGGTCACTACCGATAACCCAAAGCGGGAAAATGACCGAATCTCTTCAATCTGTGGAATGGTTGCCATGGTAATTTCAATGGGGAAGGTAATAAGGCGCTCTACCTCTTGTGCTGCAAGTGAGGGCGAATTGGTAATTACTTGCACCTGGTTGTTCGTAATATCAGGCACTGCGTCTACCGGTAATTGTTGTAAGGAATAGACCCCCAAAACAATCAAGGCAAAAGTGAGTAACCCTATAACCAGTTTATGGGTTATGGAGTACTTAATGATTTTATTAAGCATAGAAAAATTATAATTCAGTTAACGATAAAGTTTGTTCGCTTTCGTTAAAGCTAAAACAATGTAATGCCCACATATAGCAGGATTACTATAGCATAGCGCTATTTTTAAAACTGAATTACGCCCGGGGTGGCTGAAAAAGAGATTCCAGATATCTGGAATGAAACTGGAAAGGATAATAGGTGTTTTGTGTACTTTCGTCCGAAGCCAACGTTTTTAGTAGCACACTATGGGAAGGTGCTAAAAAGACAGTGGAATGATAACATTGGTGGTGTGAATGAGTGGGTGAATTTTCATCGTGTGAATCGTTATGATGCGCACTACTATCTCCCTGCTCACTAAATAAATTCTCTACTACATATTCAGAAAAAGAATCCCCACCGTATTCTTTGTGAACTTGGTAATGTGAAATAAAATCTGTGAAGTGATCTATTTGTTCACATAAATCCATATTAACAACTACTCCTTGCGTAAGGAATAGAAAAGCCATGGATATGGATGTGATTAATTTCATTTAAAACACAAAGATAACAGAATTATGATGCAACTAGGTTGCAAAGAATTTTAGAAGTTGAATGGCGCGCTTATTTAAGCACCTGAAAACCCCAAACAATTACTAAAAATCCAACGCCAGTCATCGCTGGTGCAGGAATTTTCATGACTATCCCAACCACTATCATTGCAATACCAGTGATCCCTAATAAAATACTAATAATGTCTAATTTCTTATTTCGTGTCATAATTTTTTCTTTTAAAGATACTTAAAATAAAATTTAATGAGGTAGCTTGTTTTTAAGCAAACCGTAGATAAAAGTTCCCAATAGGGCTCCAAATATCACGACGAGTATGGAAACATACCCTGCCCCTGCAAGTACATACATAGGGCCCGGACACGCACCTGCAAGCGCCCATCCCAAACCAAAAATGATTCCGCCTACCAGATATCGCGTTATACCCTTATCTTTTGGTTGTAATCGCATCTCGCTCCCTCCTATTGGCTTAATGTCTTTCCGTTTTATAAGTTGAATACCAATGATCCCCAACACCAAGGCTGAACCAATAATACCATACATATGAAAGCTGCCAAACTGAAACATTTCATAAATACGAAACCAGGAAGCCGCTTCAGATTTAAACATAACAATACCGAAAAAAACACCTATTACTAAATATGTGATGTATCTCATTTCTAAAAAATTAAGGGATAAAAAATATGTATCATTGCCAAACCGCCTATAAAAAATCCTATAACGGCAATCAATGAGGGTAGCTGAAGATTACTCAATCCAGATATAGCGTGACCCGAAGTACAACCGCCTGCATACCGCGCTCCGAAACCAACAAGTATTCCGCCAACTAAAAGTATGATAACGGTAAAAGGACTCGATAAGGCTTCAATAGAAAATAGTTCGGGCGGCATATAACTTTTACCAGCGCTTTGAATATTATACTCTGTTGCGAGTTGCTGAGCTACTTCTGGATTGATATTAACAGTATTTTCGCTCATATAGGTTGAAGCAATAAAGCCACCTATAATAGCACCCAACACCACCATTAAATTCCAGCGATCTGCTTTCCAATCGAATTTAAAGAAGTCGGCTGCCTTTCCTGCGCCTACTGCTGCACAGGCGGTGCGTAAGTTTGACGACATTCCAAACTGCTTGCCCACCAGCAATAAAAGAAACATAATAAGGGCAATAAGTGGACCGGCGACATACCAGGGCCAGGGTTCTGTAATCCAATTCATTTTAATAATTTTATGTAAAATTACTGTTTTAAAATCAACGTAACAGTAACATTTGTTACACTAAAGAACTGTTCTTTATTTTATTTTTGTAGTAGTAATGAAAATAAATACGTACATAGCTATAGTATTTGCATTCATCTTTTTAGCAAAGTTTGTTGCTATAGATGCAAATGGATTAAATATGTTTCTAACAGGAGACACTATCTCTTTTGTCAAAAATCCTCATTGTAAAAAGCAAAATCCAACAAAGGAATTAAAGAGCAAAATTAATTTCTCTGAATCACAAATAGCATCCCTTGAAATGATTCCTTATAGCGGTCGATGTACGACGCCGTTTCATTTTAAAATATTTTCTTGGGAATTCCCTATTTTAAATTCCCACATACTTTTCAACGAACATCTCCCATCTAAACTGAGATATCTATATCTGAAGAAAGTTTCTCCGCCTCCTCGTTCGGCCTAATTCTATCATAGCGAAAATTAAATATGATGCACGACTATTCCTATTTTCTTTAAAGAGGAAAAGTGCGTCCACTACATGTTTCGCTAGTCATCGCAAGAATTAATCAATTTAATTATATCATTTATAATGACGACAAAAATTTTAATAAATCGTCGTTCCATTCAACTATTACGCGTATTGGTAAGCGGAATATTCCTGGTTGCAGGACTAAACCACTTGTTGAATATCGAGAAAACTGCCAAAAGAATAGAACAAGCAAATTTTAAAGGTCTCGCCTATTTTTTCGGGGAACCTCAATGGCTTATTGTCCTTTCAGGTATTGTAATGGTTGGAGCTGGTTTTCTATTCTTACTAGGATATAAAACCAAATGGGCGGCAATTACTTTAATGATGGTGCTAATACCCATCACACTAACGGTTCAAGTAGGGCAAATAACAACCCTTGGACCCTTGTTTAAAAACATTTCAATTTTAGGTGGACTGCTGTTTTTTATACTGAATGACACCGATAATCTTTTAAAATAAATCAAAATGAAAACATACATATATAGTTCGATCCTTATAGTAGTTGCGTTATTTGCAACTTCTAACTTACAAGCACAACAACACAACAACCACGATAAAAACAAGTATGTGGTACTCACTAAAAAAATTCCACAACTACAACCTATTTTATTAACTGCCGAAGCTCTCAAAAAAGAAGATGGTAAAAATTTTGGAGATTTTCAGGTGATTATCTGTGGTAAAGAAATAGGCGATATTACCGATACTGAAAAGATAGGAGCTTTTATTAAAAAGGCAGAACAACTTGGAGTCCAACTTGTGGCCTGTGGTTTTTCATTAGAGAAATTCCAAATTGATAAAACTAGAATTCCAACGGAAATGAAGGTTGTCGAAAATGGAATTCTCTACAATTTTCAACTTCAGAAAAAAGGATACAAAAGCTTAAGTCTTTAATCTAATACGAAACAATTAAAATTTATTAAAATGGAAATAAAGAAAAAAAATAAGACGGTAAAGAAAACTTTGATTCAATACGGAATTTTTGCTGTTGTAGCTGTTTTACTATATGCTACTGGAATGCATACCGAAGTCATTGGTTTCGCTCAACGCGGGTTATTGGCCACAGGAATACTGAATCCCGATGTGAAAGAAATTGCACAAGTACGGGAAAATGAAAATGATAGAGAAACAGCTATAGTTTCAGATGCTTCAAAAGCAGATTTTAATCTAAAATTGATGGATAGAGATGGTAATACAATGTCTTTGTCCGAATTGAAGGGAAAGGTAATCTTTATGAATTTTTGGGCCACTTGGTGTCCTCCTTGTATAGCAGAAATGCCGAGTATTGATAAACTCCATGAAGAAATGGGTGCTGAGGTTGCATTTGTGATGCTGTCCCTTGATCAGGATTTTCAAAAAGCTAAAGATTTCGATACGCGTAAAGGGTACAATTTGCCTATTTATACACTTGTAGGCAACCTGCCTTCTATGTATCAATCTTCTTCCATTCCCACGACCTACATTATAGATGCCAATGGAAATTTAGCGTTAACACATATGGGAATGGCAGATTATAGTGATCCAGAGTTTAAGAAGTTTTTATCAGATCTTAAGTAATTTGATTACTAGGAAACTAAAAACCGCATCTAATTAAGATGCGGTTTTTAGTTTATAAGTGAAAAAACAATTTAACTATGCTGCAAACTACTTTTGAAACTGTTTTACAGCATCACCTAAATCATACACCGTAACACCCTTCAACTTTTTCTGAAGAATACTACTTCCCGCAGCACTTCGATAGCCGCCAGCACAATGCACCACTATGGGTTTGTCTGTAGGTATTGTATGGGCTGTATTTCTTAATTCATTCAAGGGATGCGCTAGGGCAGTATCAAAAAATTTCCCTTCAGCTATCTCGCTCCTATTGCGAATGTCAACAATAGTATAGTTGTCTGAATTTGCTTTAAAATCGGCCAGATTGAGTTGTTCAGTCTTCTCTAGATTTTCTTCTGAAAGTGTAATGACCTGTGTAAGCTGTTGTTCATACCCTATTTTGGCTATGCGGTGAATCAGTTTTTCTTTATTTTTTTCAGCATCAATAACCAATATGAATGCTTCTTCCGGCTCCACAATAGCACCCAACCAGGTTTCAAACTTCATAGTATCTGAAACCGCCTGAATATTGATACTACCCTTTAAATGTCCTTTTTTGAAGGTAGCTTCATCACGCATATCTATAATTAGCCCATCTGCTGTAACATTTTCAGTAAACGGGATTTTTGCAATTGAAGGTTCAATACTGTCTGCCCCTGCTTTATTGATGCCTACGTTAAATCCAAAATACGCAGGAATAAACGGCTGCCCGTCGAGTAAAGTGTTTATAAATTCTTCTTTGGATTGTTCTTTAAAAGCCCAATTCCCC
This sequence comes from Rasiella sp. SM2506, assembly GCF_050859505.1. Classification (GTDB taxonomy): domain Bacteria; phylum Bacteroidota; class Bacteroidia; order Flavobacteriales; family Flavobacteriaceae; genus Marinirhabdus. Next base: position 3,420,910 of record NZ_CP193934.1, read on the forward strand.
ATACGCTCATTACCCAAGGTACTACTATTGGCATCACTCATACTCTTCCCACAAAGTGATCCTGCTCCGTGGGCCGGATACACCAAGGCGTTATCTGGTAATTCCTTAAATTTATTCTGAATGGTATCGTACATCATTTCGGCAAGTGCTTCGCGCTTCGCTTTCATATTTCCCGCCTTTTCACGCAGGTCAGGTCGTCCAACGTCTCCTATAAAAAGAGTATCTCCAGTAAAAAGTGCGGTTTCATCGTTTTCAGAAGCAACTATGGTAATACTATCTGGCGAGTGACCAGGTGTATTGATAGCCTTTAGCGTTATGGTTCCCAATGGAATGCTATCGCCCTCATCAAAAGAATGATGTGGATACTCGGCTCCTAACATTTCACTATTGTAAATGGTGGCTCCAGTTTTTGTATGGATTTCAAGATGCGAACTCACAAAATCGGCATGAGGATGTGTTTCAATTACAACTACTATTTTTGCTTGATTTTCTTTCGCGAAGTCATAGTATTGCTGCGGATTTCTTTCCGGGTCTATCACCGCCATTTTTCCGTCACTAACAATAGCGTACGAATAATGTGACAGTGGCTTGTATTCAAATTGTTTGATGTGCATAGCTTTAGTTTTAATGAAATTAATAATCGCCTCCGTTATGTGACTAGTTCTTTGTAAATAATGTAGATTCCCATGACCAATACAAACCATCCGAAAGCTTTTTTCAGTTTCTTACCATCTATAAATTTGTTAAGCCAGATTCCAATAAAGATTCCCACCACAGAAATAGCGGTAAAGGTTAGTAAGAATGGCCAGTCAATCTCAAGATTTTGTACGTCACCTAAAAATCCAATCAAAGACTTAATTGCAATAATAAAAAGCGATGTTGCCACGGCTTTTTTCATTGGTAATTTCGCCAGTAATACGAGTGCGGGAATAATTAAAAATCCGCCACCAGCACCTACTATTCCTGTGATAGTTCCCACGACCAGGCCTTCAATAATAATTAGAGGATAATTGTAGGTGATAGGAGTGTTTTCGGCGGTTTCTTTTCTCTTATTCCGTATCATAGACACCGATGCGAGTAGCATAATAATGGCAAAAAACAACATTATAGCAAGATTCTTTGTGACCAAAAAACCGTTTACTTCAAAAAGTTCATTTGGAATGGCGGGAATTAAATAGGCTCTGGTAAGATAAACCGCAATAAATGCAGGAATGGCAAAGATAATAGCGGTCTTAAAATCGACCATTCCTTTCTTCATGTTTTTTAAGGCGCCAACCAGTGACGTGGTTCCAACCACAAATAAAGAATATGCCGTTGCTAGTACGGGGTTAAGAGCGAGTGCGTACACTAAAATAGGCACTGTGAGTATGGAGCCGCCGCCGCCTATGAGTCCCAAGACCAATCCTATGAGCAGTGCTCCTATATATCCTAAAACTTCAATTAGTTCCATGAATCTTTTTAAAAATTATAGGACAAATGTACTGCGCAATATTTTTAATATCTGTAACCCTTGTTACAGTACTTCAATAAAACTACGGTGCAGTTTTATTTTATGGTCGTTTTCCATCTTTTTCAGGAGTCTTGAAATCACCACTCTGTTGGTATATAAATCGTTTGCGATTTCTTTGTGGGTACTGTAAATATGTTTGCTATTTATAAGCTCGGTCTTCGTAGTAATATAATTCTCTAAGCGCTGATCCAGATTGTTAAATACAATGTTGTCAATACTTTCCAATAGTTCCATCATTCTGTTATGATAACTTTCAAAAACAAAATTCCGCCAACTCTTATATTTGCTGGACCAAGCTTCCATTTTTTCAATAGGAATCATAATAAGTTGCACGGGCGTTTCACTCACTGCGTGGATTTCACTTTTGGTTTGCCCCAGACAGCAGGTTAAGGTCATGGCACAGGTATCGCCACGTTCAAGGTGGTAAAGTAATAGCGCTTCACCTTCTTTATCGGGTCTTAAAATCTTAATACTACCCGAGAGTATTAAAGGCATCGACTTTACATATTGCCCAACACTTATTAGATTCTCGCCTTCCTCAATTTCTAAAAAGGAACCTACTTTACTTATTTCTAAAAGTAATTCAGGCTCAAATTGAACTCCATAATGTTGTTGTAATTCGATGTTCATTCTATCGCGTTTGCTTTATTTAATCTCTTCAATCACACTTCCACAGGTTAACATCTGTTCTCCATAATAGGGGTTGCGGATATCCTTTTCGGTACTCAACCAAATAGCGCCTTTGTTATTATTTGCCATAGGACATTTTTGAACATAGATGGTATTCGACAACGCTTTGACGTTCATGGCCAAGGCTACTATGTTCTCATTAAGAATAACAAAATGTTCCCGCTGATTGTCAAGAATGTCATTTTCGGCAATAGCATCGAGCATAGTAATGCTTTGGTTGAAATGTGACAACTCCATCTTTCCTAGATCTTTGGAGTTGATCGCTTTCAATTCTTTTGAAGTCTCTTTTGCGAAAGCAGAAACCTGCACTGCATCGCTTGCCACAAAAGCATCCTTCATTTGAAGGTAGGCAGGTAACGCTTTTTGAAATTCTTTCTGAAACGCTGCTGAAAGTTCCATTTTCATGGGAGCCATTGCAGTCATTCCTTCGTCTTTCATACCCTTATTCATCATAGATTTCTTCCCTTGCAACTGTGCAGCGGCATCTACTGTGAACGTTCCGTTGGTTACTATTTCATCCCCACTGGTCAATCCTGAAGTCACTTGATACTTCTCACCACTTCTGTTTCCTAAGGTTACTTCGCGCATTTCAAAAACTGGCTCGTTCGGGTTTGTCTTTATGTAGACTAGGGAACGTTCTCCAGTCCATAACACCGCACTGGCCGGAACACTCAATTGTGTGCTAGCAGCAGTCATAACTCCTTTTACTTTTCCTGTTACAAACATTCCAGGTTTAAACAAATCGTCTCTGTTTTCTAATGTTGCTCTTACAGTTACGGTACGTGTTGCATTGTTTAAAATAGGGTCTATAAAGGATACGGTACCATCGAATTCCTTATTGGAATAGGCATTGGTCGTAATCTTGATTTTTTGCCCTTTTTTAAGGTTTGAGATCTGATTTTCATACGCATCAAACGCTGCCCAGACTGTGTTCAGGTTACTTAACTTTACAATAGGCTGTCCTTGTTTTACATAATCTCCTTCAGCAGCCATTACTTCAGAAACAGTTCCGGAAACGGTAGCGTAAATGGGGAAATTCTCGCGTACATTTCCGGACTGTTCTATAGTATTAATCTGACTTTCAGAAAGTTTCCAGTTTTTAAGCTTGTTGCGTACCGCTTTGTATAAAGCAGGCTGTGATTCTTTGAGAGAAGCGGTGGTAATCAATTCTTGCTGGGCTGCCACCAAACTTGGTGCATAGATAGTGGCGAGCAACTGACCTCTACTTATTTCCTGTCCTTCAAAATTTACATTCAAACGTTCAATACGGCCGTCGAAGTAACTGGATTGCACGGTGTTGTTCTCTTCGTTCGTAGCAATTTTTCCTGAAAGTGAAAGCATTCCATCGTCTTCCTCGCTCGTACCATTTCCAACAATAGTTGTCTGGATATTAGCGAGTGCCATGGCGTTTTCGGTCATTTTTATTTCGTTTACCGCAAGACCTTCAGCGCTGGTTTCTGCTGGAATAAGATCCATGCCGCAAATGGGACAGTCCCCGGGTTCTGGTTGCATAATTTGTGGGTGCATGGAGCAGGTCCACATTTCTGCAGCAGTTTCTCCTGAGTGGTCGTGGGTATCGGACATATCCGATACGTCCTTCACTGCCATAGAGCCCTCTGCCGAACTACCAAAAATAATCCAACCTGCTAACAGTCCAACAACTACTGCGATTGCTATGTATACAATATTCTTATTCATAATTTCTATAATTTAATATATTCCTGCACCGCGCTAGGGATTGAAGCGGCATCCTTTTTTTGTCCTTTTTTCTGAGGGACAAAAAAAGATACAGCGTAAAGCCCGCCTGAGCGCCCAAAACCTTTTAATTATCCTCCAGACGCTTAATCATTGCTTTCATCTCCTCGATTTCTTTTCGTTGTGCCTTGATAATATCATCGGCAAGTTGCTTTACTTCCGGATCCTGAATATCGGCTCGCTCACTTGTCAATATTGCTATCGAGTGGTGAGGAATCATTGCTTTCATCCAAAGTACGTCGCCCACAGTCGATTTTTGGTCGCGCACCAGACCCAACGCACTTACAAAGAGAATAATACTTCCTAAAACGATTGCTATATTTTTCTTTTTATTTTGATACATACCTCGCATCGCTACAAACATTATGATAGCCATAGCTGCAATCCCCAAACAACTCATATAGAATCTGGTAAGACTGAAATAAACGTGATCAATAGCATACGTATTTAAATACATGGTGATGTACATAGCTACAAAAGATGCAGCAAGCATCCCTACAAATTTGGTGTAACTTCCTTTTTTCATGGTTTTGTTTTTTTGTTCGTTAGAGTTCATAATACATGGTTTTAAGGGTTATTTAATTTGAAAAGGAAACATAATAGTCACCTTTTCCCAGGCTAATTTAATCGTGCCTGAAGTTTCGTTCGTTTTTGTTACCGTATACGTGAGATGTTCTACAATTTCTTCTGAAAGGGTAGGTGCCACTTTAAATCGTAACACATCATCTTTTTCATTATAGTCGTCTTTGCCGTGCTGGTTCCAGTTGCTATTGAAGATGACCGTCCATTCCTTTTCATTCGGAATCACGAAAAAACCATATTTACCAGCTTTCAATTCTTTTCCGGCAATCGTTAAATCTTTATTGGTTTCCAACCAGGTTGCGTTGTGCGCTCCGGCTTGCCATACCGCGTCGTACGGAAGCAATCCGCCAAAGATCATTCGGTTACGCATCCCTGGCGAAGAATAATCTATATGAATATGAGCATCCCCAACCATCGCCATGGCACTTGTATGCGGACTTAAAGGTTTTTTCTTATCAGGTTCTACCGTGAGTGGTTCTTCAGTCACTTCTTTTGTTTCCATTTCTTGAGGCTCTTTTGTGTTCTCTTTACAAGAAGCTAAAAGGATAAGCGAAACGAATAATACGATGGTTTTTTTCATAATATAAATTGATTAGTTAATTGATTTTGATTTGAGTCGTAACGCATTTGCAATCACCGAAACAGAGCTGAAACTCATAGCCAGCGCTGCAATCATAGGCGAAAGTAAAAGCCCGAAAACGGGAAATAATACCCCCGCTGCAATGGGCACACCCAGCGTGTTATAGATGAGTGCGAAAAACAGATTTTGTTTGATGTTTTTCATCACAGCATCACTTAGATTTCTCGCTTTTACGATACCGTGTAAATCTCCTTTTACCAAGGTTATCATGGCACTTTCAATAGCTACATCGGTTCCTGTTCCCATGGCGATTCCTACATCACTTTTTGCCAGAGCAGGAGCATCGTTAATTCCATCACCTGCCATAGCGACAACTTGCCCTTGTTCCTGTAATTTCTTCACTTCTTCCAGCTTATCTTCTGGTAACATTCCTGCTTTGAAGTCGGCTAGATTGAGTTCGCTGGCTACAGCTTGCGCGGTATCGTGGTTATCGCCTGTAAGCATAATGACTTCTATGCCTTTATCTTGCAGTTCCTTGATAGCTTTGGCACTGGTTTCTTTAATTTTATCTCCTATTACTACATATCCAGCGACCTTTCCATCTACAGCTACATACGAAACGGTTTTTCCTTGCTTCTGAAACGATTGTGCCTCCTGCTCCATCTCGGGTGAAATAGATGCTTTGGCGTGTTCCATCATTTTGGCATTTCCAAGATCTAACTTTTTCCCGTTTACATTTCCTTCCACACCTTTTCCGGTTACAGCACTGAAATCGGCTACTTTTAGAAGTTCCGTTTTTTGTTCTTTTGCGTATTTTACGGTGGCTTCGGCAAGAGGGTGTTCGCTGGAACTATTGAGGGAAGCTATTAATTGAGTGATATCACTTTCAGAAAATGACTCGCTGAAAGAACCCATTTTTTCTACCGTTGGTTTTCCTTCGGTTATGGTTCCAGTTTTATCAACAATTAAGGTGGTTACCTTGTCCATTTTTTCAAGGGCTTCAGCATTTTTTATAAGCACTCCATTTTGCGCCCCTTTACCAACTCCTACCATAATAGACATAGGTGTTGCCAAGCCTAGCGCACACGGGCACGCAATGATTAATACAGCAATCGCATTTACCAGCGCATACACATACGCAGGTTCGGGTCCCCAAATTGCCCAGACGCCAAAAGTGAGCAGTGAGATAATAACTACTACAGGCACAAAATAGCCCGAAACCGTATCGGCCAATTTTTGAATAGGCGCACGACTTCGGCTGGCGTCGTTTACCATTTTTACAATCTGTGAGAGTAAGGTATCGCTCCCTACTTTTTCAGCTTTCATTAGGAAAGACTGATTCCCATTTATGGTACCGCTGCTTACGTTATCATCTTCAGCTTTATTTACTGGAATAGGTTCTCCAGAAATCATAGATTCGTCTACCGTGGTATGTCCTTCGGTAATCACGCCATCTACAGGTATTTTATCACCTGGTTTTACGCGTAGGATATCTCCTTTTTTAATCTGGTCTATGGATACTTCTTCTTCAGTCCCATCTACCACACGCACGGCTTTATTGGGTGCGAGTTTCAATAATTCTTTTACGGCCGAGTTGGTTTTACTATGTGCCCGCGCTTCTAAAACCTGCCCCATTAATACTAAGGTGAGGATAACGGTAGCCGCTTCAAAATAAACGTGAACCGCACCAGATTCGGTTTTAAATTGTGACGGAAAGAAATCTGGAAACAACATTCCAAACACACTAAACAGCCAGGCAACCCCAGCACCAATACCAATAAGTGTAAACATATTGAGGTTCCAGGTTTTAATGCTTCGGTAGGCGCGTTCAAAAAACATCCAAGTAGCATAAAATACCACAGGAATGGACAATCCAAATTGAATCCAGTTCCACCATTTTTGTTCCATGATATCGTACAACGGATTGCTAGGAATCATCTCGCTCATGGCCATCAGGAAAATAGGAATGGTAAAAGCAACGGCGACCCAAAACTTTTTGAGCAGCTTTTTATAGGTTTTTTCTTCAGAAGAAAGATCTGGTTGCATAGGCACCAAGTCCATGCCACAAATGGGGCAGGCTCCCGCTTCATCTCTTACTATTTCGGGATGCATGGGGCAGGTCCATTGTTCGGCCGTGGGAGCCGATAGATTTTGCTCTTCTACCAAATCCATTCCGCAAACGGGACAGTCGCCTGGTTTGTCATAGGTTTTATCACCTTCGCAATGCATGGGGCAGTAATAGGTTCCTGTACCCTGTCCCCCCAACCCCCGGAGGGGGCTTTTCTTATCCTTTTGGTTTTGACCCTCCTTACTCCTCCCTTTCGGGGAGGTTGGGAGGGGACTTTTGTGAATTGAATAGCTTCCGCCATCTTCTGCCAACGCTTTTTGAAAGGTCTCCAAAGGAATATGAGAATCCATTTCAATAGTTGCTTCGGCTTTTTCTAAATTTACGGTAGCGCTCGTCACACCTTCTACTGTTGAAAGTGTTTGCTCCACGTGGCTTCGGCAGCCATTGCAAGTCATTCCGTGTATGTGATAGGTGTGTTTCATACTTTATTGATTCAATTTTTTAAAGGAGGTGTGTGAGTGAATAATTTTCCATTCGCCATCAATTTTTTCAAGAATGGAAGTAGCAACGCCCTTACTTTCGATAGTACGTTCTTTGGTTCCTTTTACTTCGTCTCCCTTTAATACGATGGTATATAAATAATTTTCGGTTGTAAATGCGTACGGCAAATTCACAGTGGCTTCAATCTCATAATCAGAAAAAGTAAAACTTTTAAAATGTCCTAATTCTGGGCCTAAATGTCCATCTATATAGTCTTTATAAGTGCCTTCCACTTTACCTTGTTCAAATATGGTAGCATCTGGCGTAAAGAGTTCAAAAGTTCCTTCGGTGGTTAAGTTTTGTATCGCGTCTTTATACGATTTCATAACGGAGACAACAGCTTCTGTATCTTTAGCAGTGTCAACAATTTCTTCTTGAACAGTAGTTTCCTCTTGTTCCACTTGCGGGGTCTTTTCGTTACAAGAAAAAACTAAAACAGAGAGTGTTGTTAGTAAAGTGATGGTTTTAAGATGGTACATGTTATATGGTTTTGGTTTCGGTTATTGTATTGTCTCTTTTAAGTCAGTCATATATTTTATGACTTCGGTTTGCTGTTCTTTGGATAGTACAGCATCTCCGTGAATTAGCGTATAGCTATCCAAGGGCATCTCGCCATTTTCAATCTGCTTGATAATAGAGCGTAATTTGCTGCTTTTTCTTCGGTCTGAATAGGTATCCCATTCATTGAAATTCAATTCTTCCTTTCCATGCTTTATATGATCTTCTAAATACCAAGTAGCTGGTTGAATCTTATTATACCAAGGATACTGGGTATTGTTACTATGGCAATCATAGCAAGACACCTGCAGCGATTTCTCTACCGCTGCAGGGACCTTGTTTACTAGCATAAAATCGGTTTGTGGTACAGTTTCACTCTGGTTATAGTTCACCGGAATAAACTGAATAACCACGAAGGCAACTAATGCTATCCACGCTATGATTTTTACAACTTTCAATTAGTTGATTTCGCGTTGTACTTTACCGCACTTCAACATAGAACTTCCGTAGTACGGATTTCTAACTTCTTCATTCATACTTAACCAGGCAGATCCACCATCGTACATTGGGCAAAATTGCTCGTACAATTTCGTTGCTGTTCCTGTGATGGCAACCATATCGGTTACATCTTTACTCAAGATTTTAAAGTGTTCACGCTGATGGCTCATCTCACTTTCAGAAATATGCTCTGCATGTTCAATTGCATCTGCCAGGATATCTTTCAGTTCAGCTTGTTCGCTGGCGCTGTATCCAGACGCATCAAAATCTTTTAGAGAAGCAACCAAAGTAGCTCCTAACGAGTGTGCTTTGTCACTATCATCTCCTACCAAAGCATCTTTTAGATTGAAATAGTCTTTTAAAATAACTTCAGCCTTTGCGTCTTGAGCATCGCTCATCCCCATATCTTGCTTAACGTCACCTTCTTGACGCATTTCACTGCTCATAGGAGCACTTGCATCATCATCGTGATGTCCGTCTGAGTTATCGTGCTCTTTGCCACCATCTTTGCAGGATACAAAAGCTACGGTCATTAATGCCATAAAGGCGATTCCTAGTGTTCTTTTTACTGTTTTCATAATATGTGTATTTATTTGTGTTTAAGGTTTATTTAATTTCTAAAATCTCCATGACAGTCCGCCACCGGCATCAAAGCGGTTGTCATAACTTGCCATAAGTGAAAAGTTACGACTCAAAACATATTCTAGTCCGACTTGCCATGTGGTTTCTTCGTCAAAATCCTGACCTGCGGGAAGTTTGCCATCCCAGCCAAAATCCATTTGGTATTCATACTCTCCATAGATCCCCAGTCTTGGTAAAATCATAAAGCCAGTAGAAAAACTTACTTGCGGACGTAGCTTACTATCAATTCTGAAATCTGAATTAATGAGTAATGGTAGTAACCATCTCACACCGGCGATTGCGGTAGTATTAATTTCTTCTAGACTGTCTTCCATACCATTCTCTACATTTACACCACCAAACACACGGAAATAATCGTTGAGATAACGTTCGTAGGTAGCTTCCACTTCTAGGTTCTCATTCCAACCATATTCGCCCCTCACGCTAAATTGATTGCGAATGTTGGTTGCGGTGGCGTATACCTCCGTCATATGGCTTGCTGCAGTAAGTTCGCCCCAGGTAAACATATGGTCCCCTTCATTCGTAAGCTTGGTTAATGGGTATTCTTGTAAGCGTTCATCTCTTGGTGTGTCATAACTAAATACGCGTGCCATTCCGCTCATCATATGGTATAATATGTGACAATGGAAAAACCAATCGCCCGATTCGTTGGCTGCAAACTCAAAAACTACTTTCTGCATGGGCGCTACGTTTACGGTATGCTTTAAGGGTGAATATTCTCCATTTTCGTTCAACACTCTAAAGAAGTGTCCGTGCAGGTGCATGGGGTGATGCATCATGGTTAGGTTGTTTAACGTAACCCGAACAACTTCGCCTTTTTTGATTTGTATTTTATCCGTTTCAGAAAGTGGAACCCCATTTATACTCCAAACATATCGGTTCATATTCCCCGTAAGATTGAAAAGCATTTCTTTTACTGGTTTGTCATTTTCGAATTCTGTGGATTCTTTTGCACGCAAGTAATTATAATTGAATTCTGGATTTCCACCCGTTTTCATATTGTCGCCAACTACTTTATCTTCTGGAACCCTATAGCCCATCTTCATGCCGCCCATTCCTGCCCGTCCGGCAGGCGGGTCCATACTGCCATTCATTTTATCATTCTTCATCTTCATCTTAGAATGGTCCATTTTAGAATGATCGATTTTAGTGGAATCGGTTTTCATATCCATACCCATCATACCATCCTTCATCGTATCATCTTTCATCTTCATTTTGGAATGATCCATTTTGGAATGATCCATTTTAGTGGAATCATTTTTCATACCCATCATTCCATCCTTCATCGTATCATCTTTCATCTTCATTTTAGAATGATCCATTTTGGTGGAATCTGTTTTCATATCCATACCGTCCATGTTCATTTTACCGTTGTCCATGGACATTCCATCCATGTTCATCCCGCTCATATCCATCTTATACTTTTCCATTACTTGAATAGAATCATTTTTGGAAGGATTGAATTTGGACGCTGGCGCCCCCATTTTCATTCCCATAGACATCATATGTTTCATTCCCATTATTAAATCGGGCTCAGGAACTACCGGCGCTTCCAGTGTTTTCCCTTTGCCAATATAGGCCAATGCTTCGCCAGAACCGTCCTGCGCAGTAGCTCTTAATTGAAGTTTACCATTTTCGGGAACTGTTACGATATAATCGTAGGTCTCAGCCACCCCAATAAGTGTTTTATTGTGTTGTACAGGCACTACATCGAGCCCATCTGCAGAAACTAGCATAGGGTCCTCACCGCCAAAGGTTAACCAAAAATACGTTGCCGCAGCAGCGTTTATAAACCGAAGACGCACACGCTCGCCTGGCTCAAAATCTGTATAGTTCTGTTCAGCGCTTCCGTTGATGAAGAATTTATCAAAATAATTATCCGATATAGCCATATCCGGCATACGTTGCCAGGCCATTTTCAGCTTTGCTCCTACTGCATTCTTCTTAATAAGTTTATCCAGACTTTGTATTTGTCCTTTTTTAATTAAATACCATTCGTTACCACGCTTTAAGTTTTTAAGTTGTGATTTCGGACTTTCATCCATCCAGTCGGACAGCACGAGCACTAAATCCTTATCGTATTGCAGGTCTGTTTGCTTTGGGTTTATCTGAATACTACCATACACGCCACGTTGTTCCTGAAGCCCTGTATGTGAATGATACCAATAGGTTCCAGATTGTTTAAGCGCAAATTTGTACTGTTGGGTTTTACCGGGCAGTATGGGAGGTGTGGTGAGATAGGGAACTCCGTCAAAGAAATTTGGGAGTATTAAACCGTGCCAGTGTACCGATGTTTCCACATCTAAATTATTAGTTACGTTAATGATGGCAAATTCTCCTTCATTAAACTCCAGATTAGGACCAGGAATACCACCATTAATGGTCATGGCCTGTACGTCTTTACCCGTGAAATTTACTGTTTCAAAGTCAATCGTTAATTCATAGACACGCTCCGGCCAGTCGTCTACGTTTTCTTCAGAATCATTCGCCACCAATTGTGCACTCATGTTCAGTACAGCAAAAAACAGTACTAGGAAACTAATTTTATTTTTCATGGGTTTTTTAATTTTATACAAAATTACTCCTGTCTTCCAGCGAATTGTGTCATAATCTTGGTTGTTATCTATATAATTTGGTCTAAAGAATTCCTAAAATTCTTATGTTCGTTTTTGTATTGCGTTAAACTCATACCCGTCTCCGTTTTAAACTGCCTGCTCAAGTGATTTATATGACTATAATCCAGTAGCTGACTTATCTCGGTAAAGTTTAGCTCATTGGCTTGAATGAGTTCTTTTACTTTTTCAATTTTTAGTTTTATAAAATATTTTTCGATGGTAACGCCTTCCGTAAATGAAAACACCTTGCTCATTTTTGAATAGTCTATCCCTATACTTTCGGCCAGCTTTACTGAAAGCTTCCCTTCTAGTTCAATGGGTAAATAATCCAGCAGCCTGATAAGTGTAATTTTTATTTGCTCCGTGAGTTTTACCTCAGTCGAATTGATTAAGGAAAAGCCATTTTTATCCAGAATATCCTTAAATATCGCTAGTGTTGTATCGTCCTTAAGCTCCAATCGTATTCGGCCTAATTCTATGTCTGTGAGTTTAATGTCTTTAGCCTCAATTTCATTCTTGAGCACTTTAATGCATCTGTCACACACCATGTTTTTTATGAAATAGTCCTTTTCCATCATTAATTGATTAAATAGTTAATAATGGCAGCTTGCATATAATACAGCTGAACGGATTCCACCTGATTTGTTTGAAACTTAAGCTGCAATTCCTGAATGTCCAATACATCGTTAAAATCGATGGTACCTGTTTCGTAATTTTTGATCAAAATCTCTTCGGCGTCCTTCGCTTGTTTTAGATTTATTTCTTGTGTTTTATAAGCGATTCGTGCTTGATTGCGTTGTGATATTGTTTTGGCTAAAGCGGTTTCTAAAACATTTAACCTGTTCTCTTTTTGAGAGGTAATTTCCAGTTGCCGCAGTTCGTTTTGCTTGGAAATAGATTTATAGCGTTTGTTAAAAATAGGAATCGTTACAGCAACCATAGGCATAAAAATATCTTTTCCATTATCGCTAAAACTCATATCCGGTCTTTCGGAAACGGGGATATAATCCACCCCAAAACCAATCATTGGATTACTATCTGCTTGGTTGAGCGCTTCTGCCAGTGATACCGACTCGTAAAGCTTGTCAAACTTAAGTAGCTCTGGATTTAAGGTAAGGGCTTCTTCGTTAATAAGAACATCTTCTGTGGGTATTTCTAACATACTATACACCTCAACGTCTGTAGTAATGTCACGATTAAGCAGGTTGTTAAATGCTGTTTGCTCTGCGATAAATAATTCCTCCAATACTTCTTTTTGTTGTTGCAATTCGTTTTGTCTTATTTGCAAGCGAAGTACATCTACAGCACTAGCTTTGCCTACCTCAACCGACGTTAAAGCAAAACGTTCATAGGTTTCTAAAAGCTGAATGTTCTCATCGAGCACTTTTTGTTTTGCTCTAATTTCATAGAGTTTGTAATACGATTGTGAGATGGCCATGGCCAGTTTACGTTTGGCTATGGTAATTTCTACGTATTCTGCATCGGCCATAGATTTTGAATAGTTTCCTCTGGCGGTAATAGTCCCAAACCACGGCAACATTTGTTTTGCCGAAAATCTGGCACGCTGTGCTCCGGTTCGCGTTTCTGGCTCACTCACAAAATAGCCAGCACTAAACTCTGTGTTTGGAATCCAATCTGCTTCATTTACTTTTTCTTCAGCAATGTTATAGCGCAGCTCCAGGGCTTGAATTTCTGGATTGTTGGTTTCGGCTTCTACTATGTAGGTCTGTAATTCTTGACTTTGTGCTAATAGAACAGAGAACAGAGAACAAAGAACAAAGACTCCCTTAACTATTTTTATTTTATAATTTTTCATAAAGCGTCATTTTTTAGTCTCATCTCTATATTCTTTTTTCTCTTATCTAAAAGAAACTCTTTTTTCCAGCTATACAACACAGGTACCAGAAAATAGGACGTTATGTCTATGATCATCCCACCAAAAATGGGGATGGCCATTGGGATCATAATATCGCTTCCTTTTCCTGTGGATGTGAGAATGGGCAGTAACGCAAGAATAGTGGTTACTGTGGTCATTAAACAAGGTCTTATTCGTTTGCCTGCGGCTTCTAATGTTGCCAGACGAATTGCTTTTTTATCTGAAGGATTTTCACGGTCAAACGTCTGAGTTAAGTAGGTTGCCATCACCACACCATCATCTGTAGCAATACCAAAAAGGGCAATAAATCCTACCCAGACGGCGACACTTAGATTAATCGTTTTCATATTAAAGAGCGTCCTCATATTCTCACCAAATAAGCTGAAATTAAAGAACCAATCCTGACCGTATAACCAGATCATAATAAAACCACCCGCAAAAGCCACGGTAATACCTGTAAATACCATAAGCGATGTAGAAACAGATTTAAACTGGAAATACAGAATCAAAAAGATAATAAGCAATGCCAGTGGCACCACAACAGAAAGGGTTTTCTCTGCCCGAAGCTGATTTTCATACGTTCCCGTAAAACGATAGCTTATTCCTTGTGGAACAATAAGTTCACCACTATCGATGCGTTCTTTAATTAATGCCTGGGCATTTTCAACCACATCTACTTCAGCAAAACCGTCCAGCTTATCGAATAACACATACCCAATTAAAAAGGTATCTTCACTTTTAATAACTTGTGGACCTTGCTCGTACCGTATCTCTACCAAATCGCCTAAAGGAACAGGACTTCCTTTTTCAACAGGAACATAAATAGCCATTAAATCTTCTGGATTGGCACGTAGTTCTCTTGGATACCGAACTCTTACAGCGTAGCGCTCACGCCCTTCCACAGTCTGAGTTAGAGGCATACCGCCCACAGCTACTTGTAAAATTTCCTGCACATCCATCACAGAAATTCCGTAACGAGCCAGTTGGTCTCGTTTAATATCAATAAGTAAATAGGGTTTTCCTACAATCCGATCGGCAAAGACAGCTTGTTCTTTTACACCTTCAGATTGTTTTAAAATGTCTTCCAATTGTAATCCAAAAGCTTCTATGGTTGGAAGATCCGGACCTTTTACTTTTATCCCCATAGGCGCACGCATCCCAGTCTGCAACATAACGAGTCGTGTCTCGATTGGCTGTAGTTTAGGGGCCGAGGTAACACCTGGCAGTTTTGTCACTTTAACAATTTCATTCCAGATATCGTCCGGACTATTAATTTCTGGACGCCAGTTTCGGTAGTATTCGCCGCTGTCATCTTCCACTAAATCTTCGTGCGTGGCATTGGTTTTAAGACTTGATGCCTCATAATTTACATCGTCGTCTAGTTCGTTGTTGGGATTGATGATGAATTTGTTGTTCTTCAGCACAAAAAGGCCGTCATCATTTACTTTATAGCGTTGGCGTTCTCCTTGTGCATTGCGCATAAATTCAGATTTATACTGAATGACGTTCTCATACATTGAAAGCGGTGCGGGATCTAACGCAGATTCCGTTCTACCAGATTTCCCTACGACGGTTTCAATTTCTGGAATACTTGCCACAGCCATATCCAGCTGTTGTAAGACCCGTTTATTTTCTTCCACACCTGCGTGCGGTAATGAGGTAGGCATCAGTAAAAAGGAACCTTCATTAAGGGCGGGCATAAATTCTTTCCCCGTATTACGCATAATGAGAAATCCTAAAGTTAGAACGGTCGCTGGAATAAGTAAAAACAACAATTTATTCGCCAGAGCCCAACGTAGAATTTGGTCGTAGTATCTTCTAAATACAGAAAATATCCCTAATAATCCGAAGCATATAATAGACACAAATAACAGGTTCATTAGGATACTTCGGTCAAACCCTAGTGGTCTCCAATAGTTGGCCAGTAAAAGGATAATAGCCACTACTGACACGATGATATTAATGAGATTGGCACGTTTTGCCGTGACTATGTTGCGTACGCTTAAGAGTGCAACCACACCAAAAGCAATTAATATAAGACCTAACCAATATCCAAAAACGACAGCAGTGAGCCCTAACAGCATTAAAAGGCCATTGAGTATATATTTTGAACGCTCCCGAATATTTGTTTTTCTGAATAGAAATGCAGCAAATGGCGGAATTAAAAACAGGGCGATAACCAGCGATGCGGTGAGCGCCATGGTTTTGGTAAATGCGAGCGGTCTAAAGAGTTTTCCTTCGGCACCTATCATAGTAAAAACAGGGAGAAAACTAATAATAGTAGTAAGTACCGCTGTTAAAATGGCTCCAGAAACTTCGGCGGTTGCGTTGTAGATGATCTCGTTTGTAGTGTATTCGATCCCGCTTTCTCTAAAGCGGAGTTTTTCATCTTCCAAATGCCGGATCATATTTTCGGCTAGTATGACGCCCACATCCACCATAGTACCAATAGCAATGGCAATTCCTGAAAGCGCCACGATGTTGGCATCTACGTTAAAGAGTTTCATGGTAATAAAAACCATTAATACCGCTACCGGCAGTAATCCTGAAATAAGAATGGAGGCTCGCAGGTTAAAAACCATAACAATAATTACCAGAATGGTAATCAGTATTTCCAGAGTGAGGGCTTCATTGAGCGTTCCCAAGGTTTCCTGAATAAGTTCGGTACGATCGTAAAAAGGAACAATGGTTACTTGAGATATTCTGCCATCTTTTAAGGTTTTGGAGGGAAGTCCAGAGCTTAATTCGGCTATTTGTTCTTTCACATTAGTAATTACCTCCAGCGGATTGGCGCCATAACGGGCTACAACAACCCCTCCTACAACTTCGGCGCCTTCTTTATCCAGAATCCCACGCCTTGCTGAAGGTCCTAAATGAACATTCGCAATATCTTTAATACGGATAGCCGTAAAGTTTTCGGAAGCTACTACAGCATTTTCTATGTCTCCAATAGATTTTACATAACCCAACCCACGAACCAGGTATTCCGCCTGGTTTATTTCGAGTGTTTGAGCGCCTATGTCCTGATTGCTTTCCTTGACAGCTTTTACAACATCGCCCATAGAGACATTATACTGACGCATTTTTTCTGGATTAATATCTACTTGATATTCCTGCACATACCCACCAATAGAGGCTACCTCTGAAACACCTCCAGCCGAAGATAACCCATACTTCACATAATAATCTTGTATACTCCGTAATTCATGAAGATCCCAACCCCCTGTTACATTTCCTTCTTTGTCGCGACCTTCCAGTGTGTACCAGAATATCTGGCCTAGTCCTGTGGCATCGGGCCCCAAAGATGGATTTACGCCATCTGGTAATAGATTGGTTGGAAGGGAATTTAGTTTTTCAAGAATACGACTACGGGACCAATAGAACTCTATATCTTCTTCAAAAATAATATAGATACTAGAAAACCCAAACATAGACGAGCTACGAATAGTCTTTACTCCGGGAATACCAAGTAAAGAAGTAGTAAGTGGATAGGTAATCTGGTCTTCAATATCTTGTGGTGAACGACCCTCCCATTTGGTAAATACAATCTGTTGGTTTTCACCAATATCTGGAATAGCATCTACTGCAACTGGGTTGGTAGGTAAAAAACCTGTGTCCCACTTAAATGGAGCATTCACAACACCCCACCCTACAAAAAGGGCTAGAAGTAGTACTGCAACAAGTTTGTTCTCTATTAAAAATTTTATGGCCTTATTAAGCATTCTATTTGATTATTAGATAGTTGAAAATATGTCGTGCAGGAAATCATAAACACGAGCTATAGCCCATCACAGCATAGCTATTGGGCTTCGTTTCAAAAAATCTAGTATATCAAATTAAAAAGGTCTGGTGCAGTACTTGCACATCCTGTTTGACGAAGGGCGGTGCGTACGCTACAAAAGGAATAGCCTCAGATTGGGCTCCTTCAAATAAACGGATATAGGTGTAAGTAAAAGATGCAACAAAAACCTGTTGCTTAAAAGTAAGGGTATCAAAGGTAATCGTAAGATCCTCGGTACCTTGCTTAGACACTTGCTGGTCTGTACAACAAGATGTTGCTGCAAGCATTGGATTTTCACAACCAGAAGTGGATGCTACGGTTTCCATCCCGCAGGTTTCAACTTGTTGTACAAATGAAAAATCAACTAAGGTATTACCACAATAATGTATATCTACCGTAAAAGACATCGTAGTAAGAAGTACCACGCAAGCCATACAGGTCGCTATAGATTTATGGATAAGCTGTTTCATTGTAATGCAAAGTTAAATAAAAATATAACATGATAGTGCTATTTAACGTAATCGTAACGAGTTCTCTACATGGCTATCCAAAACTACAGGCTTCAATACCACTAAACAGTATGATAGCGTCCTACCCATTCATTAAAAGTTCTCGTTAGTATTTGCAGCTATTTTGTCTATACTATTGCTCTCCATTCACGTTAAAAAAAATAGTACAAAGCCTATAATTTCTCAAGGTATTCTCAGTACATTTATAGCACCTAATAACTACCCATGTCTCATATCTTACGTCGTATTATAGATGCTCAAACTAGTAATGACAATCCCTTTTTTAAAGATGCCGAAGGTCGCATAATTGAACTTACTGCACATCAAGGTGAAGTATTTACAGGCTACTATCAAGCAGATAGTGATATTTATTATACCGAAAGGGATTGGCTGGAATACCAACGTCAATTAGAACTGGACCGTATTACTGAAGAAGAATACCAGGCAGAACAAAAGCGCCTAGCCGCTCAAAGAGCAGAACGAGAACGAAAACGTAAAGAGCTGGAAGCAAAACAAAAAGAAGAAGAAGATAAAGCCAAAAATAAGCAATCATTGCCAGGAAAGACATTACTATTTGGCATAGTTGTAGTCGCTGCTATCATAGCATTGAGTATTGTTTTTTGGCCTGCCGAAACAACTATATCAGAAACCAGTGAACCCGATGTTGTCGTAACCGATACCATACAAGAGAAAGCGCCAACCTTATTATTTGGCAATGCCATTATTACAGGCAAGGACGTACGTATGCGGGCCGAACCAAACTTAAAAGCAAAAATTATTACCTTTTTCCCAAAAGAAGGTGAACGTGTGCTCGTACTACAAGCAGTAAGCGACACCCTCCGTTGGGCGCGTATCCAACGCGAAAATGGCACCGAAGGATGGGTATTTGGTGAGTATGTAAAAAAAGTTGAGGTCGGTTTGTAATTTTCATCCTCTCACGACACTCCTACTCTCTTTTCTCTTTTTAGTTTTCCACTTAAAATTTGTTATTTCGTACGTGTCCTTTTTTATTTATGACTTCCTTAATATTTTATATCGTCCGTTGCGAATAACTTTAAACCATCTTAAAAGATCTCTATGGAACTACCCATACTCTTCGTCTTTATTATACTGGGTGTCACCATTCTACTCTTTGTTACAGAATATTTTGCGATAGACAAAATTGCTTTCTTAATCATTATCGCACTCATATTACTAAATCTCACTACGCCGGAAGAGGCTATAAGTGGCTTTTCCAACCCTGCGGTCTTAACCATATTATCTTTAATGATTATAGCCATTGGCTTGGAAGATAATGGCGTAATACAATGGCTCACCAGAGCTATTAAACAACTTAAAATACTCCCGCTTGTATTGCTTACACCAGCGTTTATGCTGGTATCTGCAAGTATTTCTTCTTTTATAAGTACGACGGCAGTGGTAATTATCTTTATCAAGATTATAAGTCAATTGGCAGAGCGTTATAACTTTTCGTCTTCCAAATTGCTAATGCCCATTTCCTTTGCAGGCATCCTGGGAGGTAGTTGTACGCTTATGGGAACGTCAACCAACTTGTTAATTAATTCTATTGCGCGCGAATCGGGTGTAGAAGCGTTCTCCTTTTTCGAATTTTCAGTATACGGACTTATATTTCTGGCCATCGGGATAGTTTTTATGACTACTGCAGCAAGGTTTCTTCCGAAAGATCCTTCAGCCGATTTACAGAGTGAATATGATATAGATAGCTATGTCTTCACTGTGACTATTTCAGAAGCATCAGATCTGGTTGGAAAATCTATTTCGGAAGTAGATTTTATGGATGAAGAGCTTGCAACCCCGTTAAAACTCATTCGCAATGGAAATGTGATTAATGCCCCGGGAAAGTATGTCCAGATTAAAGCCAAAGACAACATTGTACTTATGAGCACGATTGAGTCTATTAATGATATAGCACAAAAGCACGAACTGGTTATTAATGAAAGGCGCAGGGATGCACAACATAAAAAGAAGGAAGAAGGTGAAGACGATAGTGACAAAGAGAGTGATATGACGTATGTAGAGTTATTAATTTTACCAGGCTCCAAGCTCATTGGCAACACTTTAAAACACATGCGCCGTATGTCTTTAAATGGTGCCTATCCCATAGCCATAAAAAAGAGAATAAACCTTAGAAATACCAAAGAGCGTCTTATTCGTAAAAACTTAAACGATATTAACATAAAGCCCGGAGACCGTTTGCTGGTGGAGCTTCAGGAGCAACAGTTGGGAAAAATGTATGCTCTGGAAAACGTTGCCATATTAAATCAGCACGAGTATGAACCTGCCATTTCCCTGCGACGTAAAATTACAGCCTTACTCATTTTGTTAGGGATTATAGGCCTGGCCGCTAGCGGGGTACTATCTATTTTAACAGCGTCATTAACGGGCGTTGCGGCTATGTTACTGTTTAGGCTTATTTCTTTAGAGAATATTTACCATCGGGTAAACTGGCAGATTATCTTTTTATTGGCAGGAATGATCCCACTGGGCATTGCCATGAGCAACAGCGGTGCAGATGTATGGATTAGTGAACAGCTCCTGAAATTGCTACAGGGACAACCCCCTATTATGGTAATGGGCTTGTTATTTGGTGTAACCATGCTCCTTTCAGGTTTTATAAGTAACAACGCCACGGCTATTGTTATGACTCCTATTGCCATTGCCATGGCTGCTGGTTTTGCACTGGATGTGAAACCTTTTATTCTGGCAATACTTTTTGGAGCAAACTTCAGCTTTTTTACGCCTGTGGGATACCAGACCAATACCCTTATTTATGGAACGGGATTATATAAGTTTAAACACTTTGCTATTATTGGTGGTATATTATCACTAATTTTATGGGTAGTAGGCACCTTAGTATTAACAAATGCTTTGTAGTATGTTATTTGTATTTCAAAAAACCAAAGAAGACACCACCACCAGTGAGGGTATTGTGGCCACACTCACAGATACATTGTTGGGCTGGTGGGAAGCTTTCATCATAAAACTGCCTAATATAGGGGTAGCTATTTTAGTTATTATTCTGTTTTTTATACTGGCTAAGTTTATAAAAAATATCCTCCTTCGTATCCTTAGAAAACATATGGCAAACCGTTCTGTACGTAGGGTCATTGCCAAAATGGTCTACGGTGCTGTCCTCCTAATTGGTTTTTTTCTTACGTTGGGAATTTTAGATCTCGACAAGGCATTAACCTCAATTCTTGCAGGAGCCGGGGTGGTAGCACTCGCCATTGGGCTGGCATTACAAGGCACGCTTAGCAATACCTTTTCGGGGGTAATGCTCTCATTTTTACCCAACATTAGAATAGGCGATTTTATTGAGACAAGCGACCATGCAGGATTTGTGCACGAAATTAGCCTGCGCAATCTGGTATTGCGCCAGCCGGATAATAAGTATGTTATTATGCCCAACAGCAAGTTTATAGAAGAACCTTTTGTAAATTATAGTTTAGAACCCCGCGGACGTATTTCAGTTACCAGCAGACTTGCCTACGGCAGTGACCTTAGAGCTGTAAAACAGTTAGTCATACAAACAATTGGAACCAGCTTTCCGCAGCAAGAAGGAGAACGAATAGAATTTTATTATACCGAATTTGGCGATAGTTCCATTAACTTTATGGTGCGCTTTTGGATAGATTATACAAAGAAAAGCCAGATGTATGCCGCTCAGGATGAAGCTATCTTAGTGATTAATGATCTATGTGCTAAGAATGGTATTGAGATCCCATTCCCAATACATACCATTAGGATGCCTACCCAAAGCACTAATTTTAAAGAGTAACACTATGGAAACACCAAAAGAAATTACCCAGATTATAAATAAGCTTGTTACCAAGCATAACGACCTCAACGCCAAGTTCCTTTCGTTTTCGGTAGTGGCAGAAAGCGCTACCTTAAAGGGCATGCTCCGCCAGCACGCAGATATGCACCGGTTTTTTAGCCTGCAATTGGTACACGATCTTAAAACTTACTTACCAGATGCCCAGCTAGAACTAAACAGAACCCTCGCCAATGCTATAGAAATGGGGTGGGAAGATATCAAATCTTCCTTGGGCTTAGACAGCGATAAAGACCTGGAAAAAAACCTATCTCAGGAACATAGCAACTGTGCCAAACTGTGCGACCAGGCCTATATCCAATTGGGCGACACCATGCCAAATCTTAAAAGCACGCTGGAAGAACACATTGCCTGGCACGTAAAAGTGGCAGACCATCTCCCTGAAGTAGAAGAATAAAGTTGGTAGGTGTAGGTTGAAAACAATCCTCTTCAACGTCTTATATAATCTTATATAGATATAAAGTGGTGGTTTACTGTAACAATTCCAAAGAGGTGGGGTCTCTATAGTATCAATCAAATCACAACCTATGAAGGCAGTTCTGTTATTCATCGCAACCGTTTTGTGTACGCTACACCTTTCGGCACAAAAAAAATCACTTCAAATAGTACGTACCGAAAATGCTCCCAAGATAGATGGCGTTCTGGACGAACCTATTTGGGCAACCGCAGCAGAGGCGGTAGACTTTACCCAATTTAGACCCAACATGGGCGTAAAGGATACCGAAGCCAACAAAACAGTGGTTAAAATAACCTACGATGACCAAGCTTTATACGTGGCGGCTTACCTTTATGACGACCCTTCGCTTATAGCCAGACAACTTTCAAGTAGAGATAATTTTGGCCAGTCAGACTTCTTCGGATTTGTAATTAATCCGAATAATGACGCTCAGAATGACACCGAATTCTTCGTATTTGCCTCAGGAACGCAAGCCGATGCTATTTCCAATCCTTCTATTGGGGAGGACTTTGGGTGGAATGCCGTGTGGAGCAGTGCCGTGCAAATCCATGAAGACGGCTGGGTGGTAGAAATGAAAATTCCATACCGCTGTTTACGTTTTGACAATAACAATCTGGACACCTGGGGCATGCAATTCCATAGACGTTTCCGTAGAGACGATTCGCAATATACCTGGAGTCCAATAGATATTACCAAAGGAAATATAGGGCTGTATCACGGAGAATTAAAAGGGCTGGCAAACCTGAATCCTCCTGTGCGCCTCGCATTTTATCCGTTTGTCTCTACCGTACAACAACGTTTTGACGGGGAGCATGACTCTAACTTTAACGCGGGTTTGGATGTAAAATACGGACTTACCGAAAACTTCACCCTGGACGCCACACTCATTCCAGACTTTAGCCAGGCAGGGTTCGATAATGTCTCGCTCAACTTAGGGCCTTTTGAACAAACTTTTTCGGAACGACGTCAGTTTTTTACGGAGGGCGTAGATTTATTTAACAAGGGCAATATCTTCTTTTCCAGAAGAATTGGAGGCCGCCCAAGTACCGAACCCACCCTATCTGAAACCGAAGAAATTATTGACCCTCTGGAACTGGAAACGGTAAAGGTCCTGAACGCCATAAAGGTTTCCGGACGCACCAAAAAAGGGCTTGGGTTAGGTGTTTTCAATTCTATTACCGAAAGTACAAAAGTAACTATCCAGGATACGCTTACGGGAGCCGTTCGTAAACAGGAGTTAGAACCTTTTACCAATTACAATATCATTGTAGCCGACCAACAATTTAATGGGAACTCTTCCGTAGGGATTATAAATACCAATGTGTTCCGTACAGGATCCTTTCGGGATGCCAATGTTACCGGGCTTGTTTCCAGCATTAGCAATAAAAGAAATACCTACAATGTAAGAGCCGAAGTAAAGATGAGCAACGTAGACGAGCAAACAGGTACCGAAACAGGCTATAGCTCCTTTTTCTTTATAAGAAAAACACACGGTAAACTACGCTATAGCTTTGATTATAGCTATGCAGATGATACCTATGATATTAACGACCTTGGGCTTCAGTTTAGAAACAACTTCAACAATTTTGGCGTGGATGGCAGCTATCAGATTTTTGAGCCTACCGAAGTTTGGAACAGATATTCAGTAGGGACCTATGTAAACTATACCCGCCTGGCGAACCCCAGTACATTTACTGGTTTTGGTTTTGGAGGTTGGTTTTCCGGAACCACAAAAAAACTGAACAGTGTAGAAGTGAATCTTAACCTGGAACCTGGGGAGCAATTCGACTATTTTGAACCGCGAAAAGAAGGAAGTTTTTTTGTTACCAGGAACAAGGTAAATACCAATAGCTGGTTTGGCACTAACAGTAACAAGCGATTGTACGTTAGCGGATATACAGGAGTAGAAACGTTTCTGGATTCAGAGAGAGCGTATGTAAATTATTGGTTTGGTTTTAACCCAAGGTTTAGAGTGAACGACAAGTTTTCTATCGCCTATGGTTTTGACAGGGAATACTACACAGGAGACCGCGGCTATGTAACCCAAGAAAACGACGACGTGATTTTTGGAGATAGAAAGCGCGTAGAGATTACACACACTTTTACAACCAGCTATAACTTTAATCCCTACAATACCCTGGCACTTACACTACGCAATTATTGGGGTACGGTGGCATATGACCGGGAGTTATTTTCTTTGCAGGAAGATGGTTCAGTTACCACTACCACGGGCTACACCACTCAAAATATTGAAGACAATCCAGACATTAACTTCACCACCTGGAATTTTGACCTTAGCTATTCCTGGCAGTTTGCCCCCGGAAGTTTTATAACGGCACTCTATAGAAATCAGTTATTTAATTTCGATTCTGCTGCGCGCGATTCCTATACAGATAGCATAGACACCCTATTCGATCAACCTATCACCCACACCCTCTCTATAAAAGTGCAATACTTTTTGGACTACAACCAGATTCCTGCCTTGTTTAAAAAGAAGAATAGAGATAAGGGGTCTACTGAAACTATTTAAAGGCTTTGAATATTCTTAACCATTATTTTTAGTACTTAATAATTAATTAAACTTAACAGTCCCCCTTCCGAATTTCGGGTTGCAATAGATGTACTTTTAATAAAAATAGTAACCGAAATCCACCTTCCCCCAATACGCAGAATACTAATTTCTTAATTTTCATTTGTATTTTGATAGCTGCTGGGGGAAGGAGCAATTCTTCAATTTTTTACCCAAACCCTCCCGCGTGTCGCTTAAGCTTTAGCGAAGACACAAAGGGAAATCATATTAAACCTTTGGATTACCAATTCACAAAACATAATAGTACATTTGCCCACTAAATTACCCAGTTACCCAGTTACCCAATTACCCAATTACCCAATTACCCAATTACCTAATTACCTAATTACCTAATTACCTAATTAACCAATTAACAAAAACCCAATGCTAAAAGCAGTACTATTCGAGATGCCCTTCGATACAATTCCGCGGAAAAGCGGAATCACTCAGGAACCTAATCAGTTATTATATTTAAATGCTATAGTATGTTGAAAGCTGTTTTATTTGATATGGACGGCGTAATCGTAGATACCGAACCCCTTCACCGCAAGGCTTATTTTAGGATGTTTAACGAGACGGGGATCGATGTATCTGAAGCCATGTACACAGGCTTTACCGGACAAGCAACTATGAATATTTGTAAGGAGTTGGTAGAGCACTTTCAGCTTTCCGAAGCGCCTGAAACCTTGGTTGCCTGTAAACGAAAGCACTTTAAGCATCTTTTTGACAATGACGATACGCTGCAACTTTTGGATGGGGTGTTGGACTTGATAAAAGATTACCACAGCAATGGACTTACCCTAGTATTAGCATCCTCGGCTTCTATGCCTAATATTGACAGGATATTTGAAAGGTTCGATCTGGACCCATACTTCGTCGCCAAACTAAGTGGTGCCGATCTGGAAAAAAGCAAACCCCATCCCGAGATCTTTATAAAAGCTGCCGAAGCTGCCGGGCATCCCCGTGAGCATTGTATGGTGATAGAAGACTCCAGCAACGGAATTAAAGCCGCCAATGACGCTGGGATCTTTGTCGCGGGTTACGACAGCAAACACAGTACAGACCAGGACTATAGCCATGCGAACATGGTGGTGTCCAGTTTTCAGGAATTGGCGTACGATAAGGTGAAAGATTTTGAGGGATTAGGGATTAGGGATTAGGGATTAGGGATTAGGGAAAATATCTTTTAAAGTTCTGAATCCAATTCTCAAAATAAATCAACTGATTTTATAGCAGTAAACCGACCATAAAAATCTACCTCCCAAATTTATAGTACTCCAAAAAGGGATGCGGAGTGCCTTCTATACTCGCGCCTATGGCTTGCATTCCCATAACGCTAAAGGTGATGCCGTTGCCGCCAAACCCCAGCACATAGTGTTCATTTTTAGCTGCATCTGGTTTTCCTATATAGGGGAGCCCATCTTTCGTTTCGCCAAAGGTGCCTGCCCAGGAATAATCCATGATAAAAGGGATTTCAGGAAAGGTCTGGTTACATGCTTTGGTTAATGCCTTTTCCTTTTTCGGCAGCAGGCCATCACGTGCACTTGCATTCTTAAACTTTTCATCGCCACCGCCCATAATAATTCTGCCTTCAGGAGTATCTCTGAAATACAAATAGGGTTTAGACGTATCCCAGAAAATATGTTTCTTAAAAGCAGCAGGGAGTTTCGGCACTACTTCAGAAGCCAAAGCATAGGTGCTCTTTAACGCTACAATATCTTCATCCAGCGTTTGTACACTTTCATAGCCTGTACAGTGTACCAAATGTGTTGTGGTTACTTTTTGCCCCTCTTTTGTTTTCAATTGAATATGATCTTCTTTATGTGTGATGGAAGTCACTTCTGTTCGGTCATAAATAGTAAGACCTTTAGCTACACAAACCTTTAGGAGATCTTGCGTAAACTTATACGGGTCCATACACGCGCCGGAGGCAGATACAATAGCGGCACGTCCCTCTTTAATACCCAGGGCCTGTACCTTTTCGGCATCCAGCCAGGATACTTTAAAGCCGTGTTCCTTGCGGGCTTCGTATTCTTGTTTTAGGAAGGCTACGTCTTTCTTGCTGGTAGTAAAGTACACACTCTTTTTCCGTTGGAAGTCGCAGTCGCTTTTAATATCCTTCACCAGTGCTTCCAAACTAAAAATAGCTTCCTCACAGGCTTTATAGCTGGACACCGCTACGGTAAGACCCACCTGCTCTATCAATTCGTGAAGCGGCACATCTACTTCGTATTGCAACATGGCAGTACTCGCGGCACTACTTCCGTTAAAAACATCCCGCTTTTCCAGCAGCACGACTTTATAGTTTTCTTGCAGAAGTTGGTAGGCAATCAATGCGCCCGTAATACCACCGCCAAGGATTACTACCTCAGTTTCCAGGTCTTCCTGAAGCGAAGGGTAACTTGTAGGGAGCGCATTTTTTATAAGCCAAAAGGGTTCGTTGGTTCGAATATCCATAGCAATACTTTTCATTAAAGATACGGCGACACTGGTTTTAAGAGGCCTGGCTTTATAGAAAGATTAACCTTTAGAATAATACGAAGTATTATAAAGCTTCCCACGCTAGGTTTCGAATATGAGTGTGATAGGTTATCTTTGGAGGTCTTAGGTTGTAGGTGGTAGGTGGTAGGTGGTAGGTGGTAGGTGGTTTTTCTCTTTGTTCTCTGTTCTCTGTTCTCTGTTCTTTGTTCTCTGTTCTTTGTTCTTTGTTCTTTGTTAACTGTTCAATATTCCAAACTCTATTTTCTAAAATCAACAAAAACGTATTATGAAACCAACTACCATCTCCAAAGGCTTTCTCTTCGCAGGACTTAGCAACATTCTGGGCGTTTTACTCTTCTCAAAACTGTTTACCAATACCGTGCTACTGGAAACCCAGCCGGATGTCATGGGCTATTTTGGACTGATTTCTATTATCCTTTGGGGGTTGGCGTATATCGCAGTGCGTAAAAGCTACCAAGCTGTTCCGTGGCTGATTGCAGTTTTTGTTCTGGAGAAGTGTATCTATGTGCTAGTGTATTTGCAATGGCTTACCTCCCACTCCCTCGCTGCTGTGTATAAGCAAGATATGTTGGCAGGTGTTTTCTATAGTATCTATGGCGCCAATGACTTTTTGTTTGGCGTATTTTTTGCCTGGGTATTTTGGAAGGTACTCAAGAATAAAGGTGCTTAAATATCCTTCAAGCTACTAGTTGCAAACCTTACCGTTTTCTTAACGGAATGGGAAGTTGCTAGCAGTTATCTTTGGATTTGATAGTTCATGGTTCTTTGTTCTTTATTCATAGTTTATGGTCTTGTTTCTTTGTTCTCTGTTCTCTATTCTCTGTTCTATTTTTCATTATCTAAAACAAAATACCCTAATGCGCCCCCTTTTATTACTTACCTTCATCGCCTCCCTATTCGCTTCTTGCGCCGTTAAAAAACACGGCAATCTCTCCTACCTCAGCCAACCGGAGTTGCAAATAGAAACTAACGGCAGCATTCCTACCCTTAACATTTTCACCCCAAGAAAACCATCTGAAACCAAACGTCCTGTGCTTATCTATGTTTATGGTGGGAACTGGAATAGTGGTAGCAAAGAGTTGTATGGTTTCTTTGGACGCAACTTTGCCAAGCACGAGGTGGTAACCGTCCTCCCAGACTATACCCTAAGTCCGCACGCCAATTACGATACCATGACCCAACAGATAGCCGAGGCTATTACCTGGACCCAAAACAACATTGATAAGTATGGTGGCGATCCCTCACAGATCTACCTTACGGGACATTCGGCTGGGGGGCATTTAATTACCCTGGCTACCCTAAACCCCAAGTATGGAATTGACCCCAGCAGCATTGCGGGTATTATCCTAAACGATGCCGCCGCGCTGGATATGTACCATTACTTACAAGAAAACCCACCCACCGCAGAGGACGACTACCTAACCACCTGGACGGCAAACCCCGAAACGTGGAAAGCCGCCTCCCCTATTTATTTCCTGAATGAACAGAGCCCACCGTTTAAGATCTATCTGGGGAGTAAGACCTACCAATCTATAGACACTGCCAACAGGCGCTTTCTGGAAGCCTTACACGAGTTTCAACCTGAAGTGCAATTTCAGATCCTGAATAAAAAGCACATACCTATGATCACGCAATATGTGTGGCCCTGGAGTAAGCGGTATAAGGAGGTTGTGGAGTTTATGGCTTCGGTACATTTTTAATGTCGGCCCTTGGGGCCGATATTAAAAACACCTACCTAATTGGTAGGCAGGCTCAGCCACCTTTAATTTGGAGAACTGATTACTAGTGTTAGGGTACATTTCTTAAGATTGGCCTATCTGGCCGATATTAAAAACACCTACCTAATTGGCAGGCAGGCTCAGCCACCTTTGATCTGGCCCCTCGACTACGCTCGAGGTGCTATTATGTATAGCGCTTGTTATATTTCTATAACTCCATATTTTTTCTGGACTGCTTCTAATCCATATTTTCTTTCCAGCATACGGATGGTAAAATGTGCTTCTGCCATTTTTTGAAAATGAGAAATAAATGCATAGTTAATAGCTCCGCCAGTAAGACCTCCCACCACAGGGATTAACTGCACAGCTACTTTTTCTGAAACTTTACTGCTAAACCGGGCAACGATCGCTGAAAAGGATTTATACAAAGGATTGGTGCTGGAAGAAAACGACTTTAGTAGTCCCTGCACTCCTACTTCACCAGCCTTATTGATACCAGTTTGTATCGCGATTCTTGACGCATAATAAGAGGTATCTAAACCATCATCGTCTTTAGACTTCCCTCCCAGCGCTAACACTTGAAAACATTGAAACTGCGCTTCTAGGGTATGTAAGTCCTCCCCTTTGCCCCTTGCAATATCCATAATGGTTCGCATGATGAATTTGGTTGTTAACGCCAGATCTGCTGCAAATGCAGCTTGTCCTACAATGGGTGTTCCTGCCCCTAAAAAACCACTGGCAGCACCTGTGGTGGTCACTAAGGTTTTATATACAATTTTTGAAGGCTTTTTAAAGGGCTTGCCTTTTTTCATGGTCTTCAGATTCACTTTTACTACATTTTCCAGAATGGACGTGGTTTTCTTAAACACAAACGATTGCACCTTCTCGGGAAGCAGCTCCACACCATCTTCTATTTTACCACCTATAAAATTAAAACCCTTCATCAGGTAACTAACATGAGTTAGATCCTGTTTTGCTTTAATGATTAATATTTCATCTTCCAGGGAGATTTGTGGGGTTTGTAGTGTATCCATTTTTATGTAAGTATACTTTTAGGTTTGTTATGGTGCGTGAGCTAAACTAACTTTTACAGCACCGCTAAAGATGGTTCAAGCTTGTAAGCACTCGTATGTATCTACTCCCTACACTAGTAGTTCGTGGCGTAAAGCTAGTTATTAATATAGAAAATATATGTGTTGTGGATACTATTTCTACGATGCTATTGTGTCAATATACGTACCAAGATTATTGCTTATTTTATAGTTAAAATTTGTTACACAATTTATTGATCACTCGCGCATTGTTACTTCCAGGCTTTAATGTCTTTTCTGTGGAAAGTACGTTGTTTAAGATCTATTTGGGCAGTAAGAGCTACCAATCTATAGATACTGCCAACAGGCGCTTTCTGGAAGCTTTGCATCAGTTTTAGCCTGGGGTGGAGTTTCAGATCCTGAATAAAAAGCACATACCTATGATCACCCAATATGTGTGGCCATGGAGTAAGCGGTGTGAGGAGGTTGTGGAGTTCATGGGGGAATGATTTACAAATTACGAGGCACGATTGACGAGGTAAGAGTTAAAGAGTATGGTGGATTGTTGATTGTTGATTGTTGATTGTTGATTGTTGATTGTTGAAACTACGCTTACTTTTATGAGTATTTGGGGAAATTTAGGGTTACTTTTCTTTTGAATTTATTGCTTTTGATGCGTTCTCTTCCTACAAATGAACGCATATTTTTTTACTCATTTTGAATGACACGGGTTGACACGGGGTACATACGGGGTACATACGGGTCACATACGGGGTAGCTACGGAGCTGTTTTGGACACTTTTTAATGATTTTCTTTAGTTTTCTTCCTACAAAATTATCTGGTTGTTTTATGATCTAAACAATACAACTACCGGTTCTATTATTTTTGATTTAGATAAGAAATTTGCTACGCTTGGTGTACGCAATTTACAAGGCTCTTATACTGTATGTTACTATTTTATGCATTTCAACTGTAGGGAAGTTTCTCAAAGTGTTAAAGTTTGAGCTATTTTCTTAGGTGGAATAGGATACCATCACTTTTAATGATCTACCCTTTGTCGAAAATATTTGGAAATGTGAGTTTTCCGTCTTTGCTTTGTAGTTCTATGTGAGGGGTTTCTCCCTCCTACAACTCCCCCTTATTTTGTTGCTGAAGCCTATATGCTTCTTTAATTGGATATTTTTCCTGCGTTTGATCGATCACAAAGGACAGATATATTAATTTTTTTTTAATCAGATGTTATGATTATGTAGCATCATAAAACTAAACAGAAATGGCGAAGAATAATTCGTTTATTAGATTGGAAGGTACCCTGGACGGGTTGACCTTTTACCAAAAAGACGGGAGTAATTTCGTAAAGACCAAAAGTGGGGTTTCTAAAAGCCGCATTGCAAACGATCCTAATTTTATACGGACTCGTGAGAACAACCAAGAGTTTGGCGGAGCCGCCAAAGTAAGTAAAGCGTTTAGACAAGCTTTTAGTGAAGTTGCAAAATTGATGGGAGAAACCTATCTGGCTTCTCGCTTAACAGCACTTATGAAGCGCATTGTTACAAATGGAATTGGAAACAGAGGCCAGCGTAGTATTGATATTGTAGGTAATAGCGACCTGCTAGAAGGGTTTGTGTTTGACAGAAAAACACCCCTATCGGCACAGTTTTTTCCACATTATGATGCTCCTAGTCTTAATGCCAATCGTGATGTGACTACTTGGGTAATACCCGATTTTGACACGGATTCTTTTATTAAACCACCTGAAGGGGCTACTCATTTTAAATTGGTACTAGCCACAGGACTGCTAAGCAACTATGCCTGGGATAGAAACCTGCGGAGTTATGAAGCAGATAATGAAGATGAAAATGCTATTGGTGGCACTGCTTATAGTGCCGGGATACCTTTGGAAGGAATGGTAGGTAGCGACACCACCCTTACCGTAGACCTTGCCCTTGGTATTGCTGTACCTGCCACCACTGCCGCTATGGCTGCTATTGGTATAGTATTTTACCAAGAGGTTACTGGCGATTTGTATGAGCTTGCCAGTGGTAATGCTATGGAGTTGGTGCTGGTAAGCTAGTATGATTTTAGATTGTTGATTGCTGAATTTTTAGAAAACCCTTTTCGCAGCTGGGGAGTTTGCGGGGAGGGTTTTTTGATTTGGTGAATATAATTAGTGAGAATTGAAAAACTATAAGTTAAGCCATTGTCTGCTCCAATTTTAATTTCCATTTTTTATAGTCTGGCATTTTTTCTTCTAAGAGTTTGTAGAATTCTTTGCTGTGGTTTGGGATTTGGATGTGACATAGCTCGTGAACCATTACGTATTCCATGCACATGGAAGCAGCTTTAATAAGTTCGGGGTTGATTGCTATTTTGTTTTCTGGTGTGCAAGTACCCCATCTTTTTTTCATTCTTTTTAATTCTACACTATCTGGAGTTTGAGGTACTTCTTTAAATTTATTTATGGCTTTTTGAAAAACTCTATTGGACGTTTGTTTGGCTTGCTTATAATACCATGACGCCAGTAATGCCTTTATTTTGTCTTTTGAAGGGTTTTTAGTTTGTATTAACAATACCCCTCCTTTTAGTTTTACAGATTCTTGTTTCCCTAGTAAAATTTTAAGAATATATCTTTTCCCTGCATAAAAATGAGTTTCGCCCGAAACATATTCCCTCTTAGGAGTTGTGGGTAGAAATTGTTGGAAATATTCTTGTTGCTTTTTAATCCACCTTGCTCTTTTAAGTACTTTTTCTTCTATTTGAACTTGTGTGGCTTTTGCTGGGGCTATCACATGTACACTGCCATCTGGATGAACTTCTATAGCCAAAGTTTTCCTAGGCACTTGTTGGAGTGAAAAAGCAATTACTTGAGTACCGTACTTAACTTGATGCATTAAAAATTATTTTTAGCCACTTTAAGGCACTTTGCCAATATTAAATCCATTTGCTCAAAAGTGATCTCTACACCCATTGTCTTACGGTGTTGCATGAGATAATCTTCAATGGCATTTTCCATTTGATTTTGTACGTCAAGATTTTTTTTCCAGTCGCGAATTGTAAGCCCTTCAATAATTTTAGTAATATCTATGGCAGCTTCTGCTAATTTTACTGTTACGTTTTCATCATTTTTTTTACTTTTTAAATCTTCCTGTAAAACAGCGCTAATAGCGCCAAAGACTGCTCGTGCTTGTGGTTTGTCTTTTACCATTGATGGAATTCCCTCTTGATGCCCTTTTTCAAAATCGTCCTTGATTTGATTAATACGGTCTAAATAATCCTTTTCACTTAATCTTCCTTCGTGAAATAAATCTATGGTTTGTTGAATTAGGTCGGAAAACTTTTTATAGTAGGCTTCGTCCTTTTCCATATTCTCGGTAATCACTTTTTTCATTCTATGCGCAATAAAATCGGCTTTTGAGGCTGGGGTTTTTCCGTAGGTTTCCAACGCTTCTTCTACCATGTTTTTATCAAAAATGTTTACATCCTTAGTTATTTCCAGAATTTCGTCTGCATGAACATAGGTATCTAAAAGTTTTTTTACCCGAGGTTCGTATTCTTTATAACTAATTTTTTCGGCATAACGATATTGTACCGATACTCGTAGGCTTTGGAGTTTTTTTAATTCGCTTTTGTAGTATGCTATTTGTTGCTCATTAAATTCTTCGTAAAACACATCTGTAGCTAAAGCTAGCTGCAACGTTCTAGCAAATTGTGATAGCGCTTCGTAAAACTCGTCCCTTAGGTCTTTTTCTGCAATGCAACGCTCTAACGCTTCTAAGTCGTTTTTGTTTTTGACGCTTTTAAAAACATCCCATACAGCTGCGTGGTGGTGCGGTACTTTGCGTACTTCTGCACTCATATCTTCCACAGCGTTGGTTAGGTCTTCTTCATCAAAATCTTCAAAGGCGCTGTATGCGGTTAGGGCTTCGTCCAAGGTTCCTAAAATGCCTACGTAATCTATAATATATCCAAATTCTTTTCCTTGAAATAAGCGATTTACTCTTGCAATAGCTTGCAATAAGTTATGACCCTTTATTGGTTTTGCTAAATATAATAAGGTATTGATTGGTGCGTCAAAACCTGTTAACAATTTGCTTACTACAATAAGGATCTCTACCTCTGTATCGTCTTTTTCTTTAAATTTTTCTACTACGTAATTTTCATACGTATCTTGATCCTTGAACTGTTGCATAAGTCCCTCCCAATACTTACGAGACTCATTGCTGGATTCCTGCCATACATCTTCATTGTCTTTCCGACTATCTGGAGGCGTAAAAACTACACGGGTATTTATTTTTAGGGCAGGGTCTGTTTGTGTTTCAAAGTATTTTTGATATTTAATAGCTACATCTATACGTGGTACTGCCAATTGCGCCTTGGCATTGGTATTTTGCCAGTTTTTTGTGTAATGCTTAGAAATGTCATAAGCAATTTCTTCTACTACGCTATCGCTCTCATAAATTTTTGAAATAGAAGAAAACTTTCTTTTTAAATCCTTTTGAGCTTCTTCGCCTAACTGATTTGCCAACCGCTCAAAGCCCTTGTCTATTTGTGGTTTGTTAATGGTGAGTTTTGCACTTCTACCTTCATATAGCAAGGGTAATACAGCTCCATCTTTTACTGCTTGATCTATGGTGTACTTATGGATAAAGCCCCCGAATTTTCGCGCGGTACTTTTTTCGTCTTTCATAAGTGGGGTGCCGGTAAACCCTATGTAGGCAGCGTTGGGTAAAATCTTTTTCATACTGGCGTGGGCACTCCCGTAATTGCTCCGGTGGCTCTCGTCTACTAATACAAAAATGTTTTGGCTGTCCTTTATTTTAAGGCGCGTGGAGGCTACCTGAAACTTATCTATAATGGTTGTGATAATCTCATTGCCTTTGTCCCGTAATAACTCCACCAAATTGGAACCGCTAGTTGCTTTTTTAACGGTTTTACCACAATTAACAAAGGTTTTATAGATCTGCTTATCCAGACTAATACGGTCTGTTACTATGACAACTCTAGGGTTGTCTATGGTTGCGTCCAGCGCTAAGGCTTTGGAGAGCATTACCATAGTGAGTGATTTACCGCTACCCGTAGTGTGCCAGATTACACCCCCTCGTCTATTCTCTTTGCTATCCCGTTCTTTTACCCGAGCAACAGTATCTTGCACGGCAAAATACTGCTGGTAGCGAGCTATTTTTTTTATAGGACCGTCATAGACTATAAATTTGTATGCCAACTCCATTACACGGTTTATACTGCATAATGCGACTAGCGTTTTGTCCTGTTGTGTAGCTAACTTATCTTGTGCGGGGATGCCGTGATAGGTATTGGCTAGTAGTTGCTGTACTTGTGCGCCATTATCCTCCTTCCAAACAGACCAAAATTGTTTTGGGGTGCCTGTGGTGCCATAGTGTACCTCGTTGGGCTGTACGGCTAGCATGTACTGTGCAAGATGAAACAAGCGCGGGATGCCTTTGCCTTTTTTTTGGTTGCGAATGTGCTGTGAGATTGCCTCGTCCAGCGACTCGTTTTTATCCCGGCGTTTGTTTTCTATCACTACAAAGGGGATGCCGTTTACAAAAAGTACTATATCTGGGCGACGTTTGCCTTTGCCACCTTCTACCTCAAATTCCTGTGTAACGTGGTAGCTATTGTTTTCTGGGTTTTGCCAATCTATATATTTTAAGGTAAAGCCTTTACTATCTCCCTGTATGGTCTCGGTAAAACTTTTACCCAGGGTAAGGAGGTCATACACCCGCTCGTTAGTTCCTACCAGCCCTTCTTCTGGCACTGCCTTTATTGCATTGATGGCACCTTGTATACTCCCTGTGGAAAATTTATACTGGCTGTTTTTATACTCAAAAGTATTGATAGCTGCCAGTTGGGTTGCCAAAATATTTTCAAGTAAAACACCTATAAGCACGCTCCCACGTTCTTGCACACATTGTTGGGGCGACAGGTACTGCCAACCCATTTTTTGCAGAAGTTGCAAAGCTGGGGCTTGGGAGTCTTGGTTTTCGGAATATGTTGATGCCATTTATATATATTTTATTGTACAAAGACTGGAAACTTCAAGTTTATATTATCGCCAAATTGGCGAACAATTTTACATTTTAAAAAATGATGACCTAAATAAGCTGAATTGGTTGTTGCTTGTGTTTCGTTGTGATAGTGACCTTTAAAGTCATGGTTAAGGTCATCTGCAATGTTAGCCTCATTGCCTCTGTTTTCAACTTCCCAAGTTATTTTTTCATTTACTAATCTATGATATGGATACCCATTTTTATAAATTACAAACCTCATACTATAACCTTTAGGAAGTGCAAATGAATTTTCAAAATATCTAAACTCTTCTTCGTTTTCCGATTGTTTAACAAAGCATCTTAATTCAAACATTATATCTTTAACCTCTAATTTTCCACTCTGATCCTTACCCATAAATTGAAACTCGATAAGATGTTTTTTCCAATCAAAATCGTACTGTGCATAATTCAATTCTGGACTTTGAAGAATATAATAATCAGGCTTACTAGTTCCATCGGAATTAGAAATTCTCGGGATAGAGTAATAATCATCAGGTAAATCCAACGCTTCCACAATATTCTTTCCAATTCTTATTGAATTATTTTTTGCTTTATTTTGAAGCTTTGCAGCTAAATCTGTATGTAAACTTGTTGTTGTAAGTTCATTACAACCTGGAATCCCATAATACGACCATAAAACTTCATCATCTTTTCCATAGTCAATTCCAATTCTTATTTTAATAGGTTTTAACCCTCTGCTTTCAAACGATTGCGCTAAATCGTTTGACACGAATTGGCAAAGAACAGAAGCCATGTTTAAAGCATTTATAATTGCATCATTAGGATGTCTTTCCTTTCGGACAAATTGAATAAAAGCTGCATCCCCCTGTAGCCTGTGAATATGGCCACCAAAAAAATTTGCTATATTAATAGACAAGGTCAAAAGGGAATCTTTAATAAGACGAATGTCCTCTAAACTATGATTTAGACTTAATCGAGTTGAGCCTTTAATGTCTACAAACATGGAAACACAGTGGTGTTTAAGAGTTTGATTAGATTGTAAATGTTCAAAATCTGGATGACTTCCAATTTGTATGTTATCAAAAGATGATGGGTTAGCCCCAAATAAACTTTTTAGATAATTATGGTCAAAATCCAATAAGGTTTTTGAATTAGTTGGAAGATCGCCAACCACTAATCCTTTTGAAAATGTTTTTTTTGAAGCAACTACACTTTCATTCAATAACTCCATAACGTGATTTCTAGCACCATACAAACCTGAACTATTATCCTCATTATCAAGCACACGTTCAATACCACTTATATATTCTCCAAATAATTTCATTAAACAATTTTTAAAATTAATATTACAATAAGAAAGAATAGTTGAGGATAAATAAACCATATGGCCCACTTGATACGATTATACTTTCGAGTTAACCCCTTAGATACAGCGTAAATTTGCTTTGCTAAATCCTTACCTACTTTCTTTTCTTTTTGTTCTTTATATTCTTTTACAAAGGCATCTTCAGTGGAAATTTCAGAAATAGATTTAAAAAACACTAATGAGTGGTATCTTTTCTCAGAAGAATTACCTGTGTGTAAATAAGGATATACAGCTCTAAGGGTGAAGAACATGCTAATAACACCTAGAATTACTATAACTCCTAAAAATACCTCTACTGTGCTGTTAAAATCTTTACTACCAAATGATACTACGCTATTAAAACTACTTAATAAAAAACCACATAAGAAGGTATTGAAGGCCAACAAAAAGTTTCCTTTACTATTAGCACCTTCAGTATATTGGTCAAATCTCTGAATGAGAAATTTTGAATGGTCGTGATCTTTTATCATAATTTAAATTTTAACCCTAACCTCCCCCGTCAACAACCGTTGCATTAAGCCACGTTTTTGATCTTGGAGTTGGATAAGTTGGTTTTGTAATAGAGTTAGTTCTTGGTCTGCTGCCGATAGCGTGGTAGCGATTTTTTGTTGTTCATAAATAGTGGGAACTTTAAATTTCATATTTCTAAAGTCTGTGGTTGATAGTTCTAAAAAGGTACTTCCACTTGATTTACGAAGGAATTCCTGTTTACTAGTTTTAAGCAAGTAATAAACAAACTCGACATTGTTATCTTTATTAACACATATGTTTTTAAAACCTTGATTAGTGGAGGCTTCAATGGTTGAAATAGATACCTCACCAATCGTTGCTCTTGTACATACTACTATAGTGTGTTTCGGAAATAGCTTAGCCGAAGATTTTCTTAACCCTAACGCTGTAATTTTTCTTTCGGATACGCTAATGTATTTTCCTGCCTTTCGTATTTCAGAAGGGGTGTACCAAGTAATTTCTCCATTCCAATATTTTTTAATTGAAGATGAGGGTGTACCTCCAGTATAAATCGTACCTAAGTCGTTTAACTTTACCTCCTCCCACTCCCCCTCAAACCCAGGAAAGCGTTTTTTACCTGTGAGCAATTGCTGCGTCAAAGCTTTTTTAAACTTTTGTTTGGCGGTTATAAGGTCTTGTTGTAAAGCAATGGCAGAATCCCAAGTGGTAAGGATAGCTGCTATTTTTTTTTGTTCTGATGGAGGGGGAATTGGGAATTTAAATTTCTTTAGATTTCCACCATTAATAGAGTTAATAGTAGCACCTATGTTTTTATGAACTTCACGATAAAAGAAATCTGAATTAAATAACTGATTCAAATAAATATTGCTTTCGCTTCTAAAAACTGTCATAAAGGCTCCAAACGCTTCTCCCACTAAATCGTTTGGAATTAATGTACTCTTACCTATTAAAGACCTACTTCCATTTCGCACACAAATTAGTATATCGTTATTTTTCAAACTATTGAAATTGAGCTTTTTAGGATCCACATATACATTGTCATGAAATGACAATTTACTATCTTGAATATTTGATGAACGAAGGACTAAAACACCATTAGGTCTTACATCATCAGGACTGTAAGTTAATCCCGAAATTACGTTACCAATTTCTTTCAATTCTTTTACCTCCCATTCAGCTGGAATCCATCCAAGTTTGGTTTTTTTGTAGCCAACTTTTGGCGAGGCTTCGGTAGTCGCTCCTTCGCTATTTTGAGGGTCAAAGGTTTGAATCCCTTCGCGGTCACAACTAAGGTTACTGTTTTGAACCTTGTCGAGGTCATTGGATTGCCCTTTAACAGAACCTGTCTTGATATTTTTAAAAGGCTCAGCCTGACTGTTAGGTTGTTTTATATTTAGTTTTTCTTTATTCAAGGAGTTTGTTTTAGTTTTAATTCTGGTTTCAGTTTGTTATTTAATAAGGTTAAAAGTTTAGCTCTTTTAAATAACCTTCCATTTCCTCACGTACCTTAGCCAGTTGTGTTTCCAGAGAAGCAATTTCTTTTTTTGTAGCTTCAATATCTACGGGTTCTTCTTCCTCAAACGTATCTACATAGCGGGGGATGTTTAGATTAAAGTCGTTATCTTTTACTTCCTCAAATGTGGCTACATAGCTGTATTTGTCTTTGGTTTCAAAGGCCTTATATGTGCTTACCACTTTTTCTATATCCTTTTCACGTAGGACGTTTTGTTTTTTACCGTCCTGATAGTCTTTACTAGCATCTATAAAAAGTATATTTCGCTCCACGCCACTCGGGGTACGAGTTCTTGCTTTGTTAAATATTAGGATGGCGGCGGGAATGCCTGTGCCAAAGAACAGGTTTGACGGGAGGCCTACAACGGCTTCTAACAGGTTTTCTTCTATGAGACGTTGGCGTATTTTACCTTCGGCTCCTCCACGGAAAAGTACTCCGTGGGGTACTATTACTCCTACTCTTCCTGTGGGTAGTGTAGTTTCTATCATATGCAAAATAAAGGCGTAGTCTCCTTTGGATTTTGGGGGTACACCTCGTAAAAACCTGCGATGACGGTCTGCCTCTGCATTTTCGTGACCCCACTTATCAAGCGAAAATGGTGGATTTGCTACTACTATATCGAACTTCATTAGGCTATTTCCCTCAATGAGTTTTGGGTTGTTTATAGTGTCACACCACTCTATACGCGCGGCATCCATACCATGAATAAAGCAGTTCATTTTGCTTAATGCCCAGGTATCTCCATTGCTTTCCTGGCCATAGACAGCAAAATCTCTGGATGGATTGCCGTCGCTATCTGTTACTTGCTCTGCTACCTGCACCAACAGTGAAGCGCTTCCGGCAGTTGGGTCTAGGATTCTCGCCCCTTCTTTAGGTGCCACCAATCTTGCTAACAGTTGTGAAACTTCTTTTGGTGTAAAAAATTCACCTCCTTTTTTACCCGCTCCCGAAGCAAACTTTTCCAATAGATACATATAGGCTTCTCCCAAAACATCTTGCTTTCCCTCCCATAGTGATGGGCGAAAATCTAGTTCTGGTTTGGCAAAGTCTTTTATAAGATTAAGCAACCTACGGTTACGGTCTTTTGTTTGACCTAGTTTTTCTGAATTGAAACTTATGTTACGAAACACACCATCCAGCTTCTCGAAGTTTTGTTCTTCAATTTTGTATAGGATTTTATCTATTTGTTCGCCTATATCCGCATCGTTGCGGTGGTCGTAGATATAATCGAATGTGCAATTTTTTGGAAGGACAAAACGCTCACGGTTTAATTTTCGGTTTATAAGTTCTTCATTATCGCCATATTGTTTTTTATACTCGTTGTAATGGTCTTTCCAAACATCACTAAGGTACTTCACGAACATAAAAACAAGGATATAGTTTTTATATTCCGAAGAATCGAACGCTCCACGAAAGGTATCACAGGCATTCCATAGCATTTTATTTATTTGGTCTTGGGTAGGTCTTTCTTTTATCATGATTATTTTTTGATAGATTTGTAAATGGTAGCAGTTATAAGATTGGTTTTATATTCTTGAATTCCTGCTGTAAGTATTTCTTCTTTTTTCTTTAAGGTGATAATTTTTGCAATGAGTTCCTGTTTTTCTAGGCTAGGCAATAGTATAGGAGTATTCTCCAACACCTCTCTATTAATATTGGTTTGATAGGTTCCTGCCGCTAATGACTTAAAATGATTTTGTGCTCGTGTTTGATTGATTTGCCATGCTACATAGTCTGGGTGTGCCATTTTCGGGTTTACTGAAATTACGAAAAAGACAGCACTGGCAATAGTAGGGTGTTGTGCAGAAAGGTCTGGCACCAATGCAAAATTATTGGCACCTTTTGCCATAAAAAGTACTTCGTTTTGAGATAATAAGTATTGTGGTTTTATCTTTTTGCTATCTAAGCAAATACAAGCATCATCTATAGTAAGATTGTCTTGTACATTCTTTAACTGAATAACCCGTACAGTTCCTCCAATATCTGGAGTGATTTTTCCCCGAAAAGAAAATCCCGAGGTAATAGTTGCGATATGTTTAAGCTTTTGTTTCAACAGTATAAGGTGCTATAATTTTTATACTGCAAATATAAGTGTTATTGTTTTAGCAAAACAAGTAATTTATGAAATAATCGTTATACTGCAACAATTATTCGTTTAAAAATAGGTTTTGGACTTAATTTGGAAGTTTATTTGTAATGTAACACACTATTTTTGAACAAATTTTACTATTTATCATCGTGATATTACTTATTGAAAGCTCATAGCTTTCTTTAACTCAATCTTTAGTACTTCCCAACGTTCATCTACAAATTCTGGAAAGTTTTCAAGCAAATGGTTTTTATTGGTTATAAATGTTTTGTTTAGAATTGGTTTTTCTTTCTCAACCCACTTAATTAGAGACAGACTACCTTTAGATTTGTTTGCATTACTATCTAGCATTTGAAGATTTACAATACCGTTATAACAACTTGAATTTTCGAAATACCATTCATTATCTTCGTTTATAAGTATATTGGCTTTTTGAAGATTCTTTCTTTTAAAGGCATCAAAAGGGTGAATATGGTCTAAATTAAAATCGTTATTTCGATAATCCATATTTGGATATAATAATGCTAAAATTGGAAATGCATATCTATCGTCTTTCTGAGTATGCAATAGATTCTCTAAAAACTCATCATCGACAGTTATACTTTTTCTAGTTTTAGCTAGCCTTTTTGCTATTTCCTTTGCAGGAAAATTTATAGCTCCCTCCTCAATTCCCTTTTTAATTGCATCTCTTATGTTTTTAAGAACTGAGTCTGCTTGACCTCCAAAAATTCTATGTAGCAAAACTGTATGTAACCATTTTTTTATTACCTCCCTGTCTTCTTTATATGCTATCTTGGTTGAAAAGTCTTTATATTTTTTTGTATTATGTATATAATAAATAATTGGCAGTATAGCGTTTACCGAAGAAAGTGTTTTTTGAGCATAAGCAAAATCCATAACCAAGCGAAATGCTTCTTTTATACTATCGCTTATACTATTCCAATTATCTTCAAACTCAATGGCGTTTTCTACATTGAAATTTGTTACTCTGAATTTTATATCATCACAATAAAGCATAAGGTAGGATCTTAGAATTATATCTTTATCGATAATAAAACCATATTCGTCCCATATAAAATCTACCAAGCGATGTATGACATCTCTAGCATTTACCTTGGTCCATACCGCTACAATAGTGGACATTATTAAATCTGAATAACTTAAAGGTTTTCCGCCACTATTTATAC
Organism: Rasiella sp. SM2506; assembly: GCF_050859505.1. Lineage (GTDB taxonomy): Bacteria > Bacteroidota > Bacteroidia > Flavobacteriales > Flavobacteriaceae > Marinirhabdus. The sequence goes on from NZ_CP193934.1 coordinate 3,463,843, forward strand.
GAATAAATATGTTCAATGCTTTTTCATAGTCCTGTCCGGTTTCTAAGTAGTAATTAATTAATAATTTTGTATGGACAACAAATTGGAGCTTTGAAAGCGTTTTTGATTTAAACTTATCTTCATCCCAACCGTTTTTCTTTAAATATTCATTAAGGTCGAAATTATCTTCAATTTTTAAAATTTCTCTTACTGGGAACCAGTTTTCTCCATTCAAATTATTTATTTCCCAATCTGAAAAAAACCTGAAGTCATAAAACCTTCCATCCTCTGGAACATCGCCTTCCAATTCATTCTGGGGACAAGGATTATCTAAATTTAGATATAGTTTTCTGGTTGGTATTGAATGTTCGTCGTCCTTAAGATGTCTATATTTAATTTTGTAAGCATAACTTCCCTTCAATCCCAAATATATAGCAGTAAGTCTCTGTTGCCCGTCTAGTACAGCTTCAAACGAAGAAAGACCACTTGTATCTATTTCATCACAATGTGTTTTATAATGCTCTCTGTATTCTTTTAGTATAGTGTAGAAACGTTGTTTACTTCTATTTTCACCCTCTACACGCCAAAAAAGCATAGAGCCAATTGGATAGTCCCTCATTAAAGAATCAAATAGTAGTTCAATTTTCCACCATTCCCATTCAAATTCTCTTTGAATTGCAGGCAATAGTAATTGATTATAATCTATTTTATGTAGGACAGATTTAATTGTGATAGGTGTCTGAAATGCCATTATGGTAAGTTTTAATTTGATTGATTTTTAAAGTATTCAAATGTATGATACGCCACACTACCCAATTCTTCTAAAAAAAAGATAATCTAATTTCATTATAAAGTCTGTTAGTGTTAATTTTCATAAAAGGTTTTTGTGTCGTATCCTATTTTTCCTAGTTCTACTAGAAAAGCGTACAATGCGGCGATTACCTTACTGATGCGTGCAACATTTTCTGGTTCATGAAAAGCATGAGGGTTTGGTAAGGTTAGGTAAATATGTGGATTAATTTGATGGTATTTAAGCATCTTTGAATTTTGGTCTTGTAATGCACCTTGCTCAAAACCTTCAAAAGAATTGATGAAACTATTATAACGTTGTTCTAACTCTTTAAAGGTATCTAAGGTGCCTGCTTCCCTGAAACAGTCCTCCAAATTTTGATGGTTTATTGGAGCCATCCATTTTTCGGCTATTATTATAAGTCTTACTTGCCCGTGGTGCGGGTGGGAATAAAGTTTGATTACGTTCTCCTTTTTGCCGTCCACACATTTTATATAGGCGTTGGACTGAACTCTCTTACCTTGCTCTTTAATAGTAGGCACGTTTGGGAGGTCTAACTTTAACTGTTTTACCAAAGGAGTGCGAAGTTCTTTTAGGAACCAACCACGATGATAATCTACTGGCCCTTTATCAAAGGCTTCTAAATTTGTAACAGAGGACAGTGAAATAACTGCACCAATAATATCTTCTATATTTTCATCTTTATTTACTATAGCTTCCCGCAGGACATTTAGTAACTTGGAAATAAGTAATGATTTTTTCTTAAGGAAGAAATCGTTTTCGCATAGTCTAAACAGAACTTGTTCCCAATCTTCATCGAACTCAGGGTTTGTGGCAAGCTTTGCTTTGCTTACATCGTCCAGAGGTTTCAGATTCATTTGTAATGCAACCGCTTCGTTCCAACGATCGAAACCCGGATGCAGTGACAATAGGCGATACACTAAGGGATATGCAATTTGAATACTCACTAAGGCAAAATTAACCAGAACTTCTAGCTCTCCTTTTAAGTCTTCATCATCCTTATCCGTTTTATTCTTGGCTTTATTGATACAAGAAATAAGGGAAAGGGAATTCATTAAGCGCTTTAACGCCCTTGGGTTAGAACCCACTGTATAACTTGCTATTTCTGAAAACTTACTAATTTGCTCATCATTGGAGGCTTCTTGTTCTGAAATATAATTAATACTTTGTAAGCTATCCTTAAGGAAATCATTAATTTCATACCTAGTAACAGGCATTGTAAACGGAACTTGAATAATTTTATCGAAGAAGGAACGAAACTCTCGTTCATTTTTATCTGAATATGCTCCAAATTTTGGTTCGAGTCCTTTTATTACTACGTCATAGTCTATTGCTAATATAAACACACAGTTTTCTAAGGTAAAGATGTTTTTAAGCAATTCTAATAATTGCACCGCAACGGGTGGGTCTATCCTATCTAAATCGTCTATAAAAAAAATGAAGTTTTCTTTTTGATGATTGGAGCAACACGTTGTTATTGCAGTTTGCAATTCTTCACGTATTTCTGAAATAGTAGATCTAGATTCTTCAGCACTCAATTGATCTGCTAAATAATCTCCAGCTCCATCTGCTACTTTATTAACTGCTGTTTTGGCTACAAAGGTTGCTGTAGACTTTCCGAATTGATATAGCTTTCCTAACAACTGTTTTGTCTTAGTTTCGTCTACATTGGCAATCTTAGAGGTTTCCTGAATAAGCTTACCTAAGATATTGAGCAGCGTGGTTTGAGCGTCATTCATTAAGGCGTATTCCCAAGTATTTAGCCAAATAGCGTGAAACTTTGCTTGTTTGCTTTCGCTAAGATTTCGGCGTAAGCTATTCATTAATGAAGTTTTTCCACTCCCCCATTCACCTTGCAATGCAATGGTGATTGGCGTATTAGTATGCTGGATAAAATTTACAAGTCCATCTTCGAACGGTTGAATACCAAAGCTGTCTTTTTGTTGGGCGTTCTTAGGAATATCTGTAATACTGGAACTGTAATTTGAAGTCATATTTTAGATAATTGAAATTAATGCATGTAACTGGTCTCTAGTGATAGCTCCATCTATATAATAGACTACCTGCCCATATTTGTTTTTCACTTTAATTTCATCTCCATCTATAAAATAAATGGAAGTACCATATTTGTTTTTCTCTTTTACTTCAGACCCATCTATAAAATATCTTGTACTTCCGTATTTGTTCTTTTCTTTAATATCATATCCATCCAAGTAAAATCTTGAAGAACCATATTTGTTCTTTTCTTTTATTTCAGGAAAGTCTATATAGAATAGCGTGTTTCCGTATTTATTCTTTTCTTTTATTTCGTTACCATCTATATAGAAAATTGTTTTTCCATATTTGTTCTTTTCTTTTATTTCTGGCATATTGGATAGTGTCTCAAGTTAACTTTACTTCTTAGTATTCTTATTAGGGTTCAAATCTTTCCCACGATTTCCTTGGTTTTTATCGTATGTTTTATTTGTTCCATCAGTTCCTTTATTTGGGTTTTTGATGTCTGCATTGTGATTTGGTTTTTTAGCCATGGTAGTATGGGTTAAAGATGAATATGAATTAATGAGTGGGGAGATTATAAATATAGCCTTATTTGTAGGCACTACGAATGAGGATTTCCGTAAAAACAAGGTAAATTAACATAGGTGTCTGATTAGCAAAAAGTTGAGAATTCATTTAACGCTAATACAAATGCATATTAATTGAAAATGATTAAAAAGATATGTTTATCTTAATTGATAAGAGAGAATAAGAACTCGCACTTCATACCAAATCACTCCAACCCCACAATTTCACTCACCAAAACCCATTTCCCATCACGCTCCACACTACGCGTCACTGTGATCTTGTTGGCGCCAGACTTTTTAAAGACGTCTATTAGGTTTAGGTTTTTATGCACTGCGGTATTTATGACTATGGGCGGAGTAAGTAACTTGCTTGTAGTAGCATCAAAAACATACAGGCTTTTGGTGGTAGGTTGTATATTCCAGAAACCTATCTCGTCTGCCCCGTCGCCATTTAGGTCTTTTAGATTTTCCAGTTGCGATTGGTAGGCATCTTCTATGGTAATGGATTGTAATCCTGGCGCGCTAAAATTAATAATACTGCTGCAACCACCCTTACAAAGAGCCTTAGCAGTAGCTTGCTTGCTTTTTTGAGTACCAGCCACTAGTTCCGGACTCGTAACAAACGCATAATCTGATAGCGCGTCGCCATTAAAATCGCCAAAGAGTTGGCGGTTTCTTGGGATGACCATAGTTGTTTCGCGATAGTCTGGAAAAATAGGAGCATCTTTATGTTTGGCATCTTCTGCGATCCCTTCGCTTACTATTTTATAGCCGCCATTTTTTAAGACTAAAGATACATACCATTCATACGCCGCATCCACGCCATTGTACTGTACCTGATTAGTAAAGACCACCAGATAGTTCCCTGCTTCTTTGGTAATGCGTACCTGGTTGGTATCTAGCTGTTGTGTATAGTCTGGAAACTGCTGAAACAACAGGAGTTTATCCTGTAATACCTCTTCTTTGGTGTGGTCTGTACCGTAGTAGTTCACCACATCCATATAGTTAGGTTTCAGGAAGGGAGCTTTTAGTTGTGTATGGTTCTCGTTCCATTGCTGTACAAAGGCGCGCACCTCCTTTTCCCCTTTTGGATCTATCTCATTACAACTGGAGCATAGAAATAAAAACAGACAAGCGAATAAGGATACTAATTTCATAGAAAATTATAATTGGATACTGTGAGGATAAAGGTACGGGATTTTAGTGAACGGATGCCCTTCAATCCCATTCCGAAGAAACAGTAGCATCACTCAGCATACTTGACAAGATGTTTTTTTGTTTGTTGTTTGGCAGGTGTGATTTGTGATGTGCTTCTTCACCCTTATGTTTCCAAAACTTTGATTTACAAACCTTAAACCAGTTACAAATGCACTCCAATATTAACGCATTATTAAGCTTTTGAATCACTGAGGTTTTTTAATTAAATACTAGTAGTTTTGCCTGCAAATAAAGCCCTTAGCTAGTGCTATATGCAAGGTGCTCATACTTAATTAAATAGGAATAAAACAATTAAAATGAAAAGAAAACAACTCCCCGTGTACTTTGTACTCGCCTTACTCCTAACCGTCTCGCAGGCTTTTGCCCAGACTACTTTAGGATTTGAAGATTTTGACGGCAATGACGTAAACCTCACCAACACAGCCAACGTAGCAAATTATAACACCGCAACAGGTGGCGATGTATTTGGACGGGTAGACGGACAGGCAGGTGGTACCGGAATGCCTTTTGACGTGGCCGATGATACCGCAGCCGATGTAAGTGGCGCCAGAACGGGCACCAACTTTCCTGGCGATCTGTCTGGTCTTGCCGGACAAAACACTACCGCCTTTTTTGCCTTAAACGATGCAGATGGTGTAGCGGTAAACAACGCTACCTTAACCTTTAGTGGTTGGGGTACCGCAACCCTTACGTCTATTACAATGGACTTAGGTGCTATTGGCGATTTTGAAGCCAGCACTACAGATGGTTTCTTAATTGAAGCTGCTGTAGACGGCGGTGCATACCAGGAGATCTTTAGAGCAGCAACAGACGAGAGCGCTTCAAAAACCTACCGAGCACTGGACGGAGGCTTAGTACCAGACTTTAATGATCCTCTCGAGTTATTTATAGATGGCAGTGCAACTTCGGTGGGCTTCCTGGATAAATGCGACCCTGCAACGGGTTCTTTTGACACCTATACGTCTACCCTGTTAGATGGATTGGTAGCCGCTTCGGTAACCATTCGCATCAGCTGGAGTGGTACGCCTAGTGGATCTGAACCTATGGGAATAGATAATCTTACCGTAAACGGATTTGCAAGTTCGCAGCTGGTAATTTCAGAAATTATGTACAACCCCAATAGTGACGAGGACGACTGGGAATACCTTGAAGTGTACAACGCCGGAGGGACTACTGTAGACCTTGCAGGTTATGTAGTAGACGATAACAATGGCGTAGCACACCCAACAGCAAACATTGCAGCGGGAACTATTGCCGCAGATACTTCCGCTATCTTATACAATGCCGATGATATTACAGCAGCCGATTTTACTGCTGCCTGGGGAACTGTAAACCTAATTGCAGTAACCAACTGGAGCGCTATGTCTTTAAACAACGGTGGCGATACGGTAGGGATCTGGGAAGACTTTGCTTCGTATTCCGGAGACAATGTAACGCAAACTAACGTGCTGGACAATGTTGCTTTTGACGATGCCACGCCTTGGCCAGTAGACGATAATGCAGCGTCTATCTACTTAACCGATCTTACAGCAAATAATGACGAGGGGGCCAACTGGGCGCTTTCTACAGACGGTGGTGCAACTCCTTTATTTGAAGGCTATACCAGCATCCCTGCCGGAGGAAATTCTGGAAACGATATTGGCTCTCCGGGTGTAAGCGGAAATGCGATCCTACCTTTACTTATTACAGAAGTAACCGTTACCCCAACTGCGGGTGAGTTTGTTGAAATATACAACCCCAATGCTACTGCGGTAGACTTAACAAACGTGTACATTACCGATGCAACTTTTGCAGGAGGGAGTGCCTATTACTACAACATTGTAACCGGAGCCGACGCTGGCGGGGGTGCTTTTGGAGATTTCTTAGCACGCTTTCCTAACGGAGCATCCATTGCTGCAGGAGCCTACCAAACAGTAGCCCTTGCAGGATCGGACAACTACAACACTACCTACGGAACGGCACCAACCTATGAGCTCTTTGAAGACGGTACCACAGCAGACGGAATTCCGGATATGCTGGAAGGCTTACCAGGTTCTATAAACGGACAAGGGGGCTTTACCAACGGTGGCGAAGTAGCGATCTTGTTTTACTGGGATGGAGAAACCGATCTGGTAACAGACCTAGACTATATACTTTGGGGAGATACCGATGAAGCCGTAGACAAAACAGGCGTAAGTATAGACGGCCCGGATGCCGATGCTATTGCCAGTACCTACGGAAATGATACGGCTATTGCAAATCAGCAGCTAGTATCTGCCACAGCACACGGCGCTGGAGATTCGTACCAAAGAAACGACCTTACCGAAGGTGCCGAAGTAACTGGCGCAGGAAATGGTACCAATGGAGAGGATGAGACATCGGAGGACCTAAGCAATACCTGGTGTGTTGCTGCAGCTACTGCGGGTGCAGTAAACGATTGTGGCGCTGTGCCACCTGTTACAGTTCTTATTAGTGAAGTACAAGGAAACGGAGCTACCAGTCCTTTAGAAAATACTACCGTCCTTGTAGAGGCCATTGTTATTGGAGACTACCAGGCAGATAATCAGTTACGTGGTTTCTTTATTCAGGAGGAAGATGCGGATGCCGATGCCGATGCAACTACTTCGGAAGGGATATACGTATTCTGTGAAACCTGCGCGACAGATGTGGCCGTAGGAGATCGTGTGGAGATAACAGCAACAGTGGTAGAGTTCTTCGGAACCACACAATTGGATGTTACAGGAGGTGGAAGTGTGACCATTGTTAGTAGTGGCAATACCTTACCAACACCTGCCAGCTTAACCCTGCCTGCACCTGCAGGAACCGATTTGGAAGCTACCTACGAAAGTGTAGAAAGTATGCTTATTACCTTTACTACAGATCTTGTAGTAAGCGAGTATTTTGAACTGGCACGCTACGGGCAATTAGTATTGAATGCAAACAACAGAGTAAAGCAATTTACAGATACGAACGAACCAGATGTAGCTGGTTATGCAGCCTATTTAGCGCAGCTGGAAGCTACACGCATTATTCTGGACGACGATAATAACATTCAGAACAGTAATGTAAACGGTCCAACAGACCAGCCATATTTCTGGCCTCGTCCTGGATTAAGCAATACCAACTTTATAAGAGGTGGCGACCAGATAAGCAACCTTACGGGAATTATGCATTGGTCTTTTGCAGGACAATCCGGAACAGACGCCTGGAGAATTAGACCTGTAGACGAAGCTTTTAGTTATGACTTTACAAGTGTAAACCCAAGAACTGCCATGCCGGAAGATGTAGGAGGCAACTTAAAAGTAGCTAGCTTTAATGTATTAAACTACTTTACTACCTTAAATGAAAGAGGTGCCAACAGTACTGCTGAACTTGACAGACAACGCGAAAAGATCGCTGCTGCTATTTGTGGGTTAAACGCAGACATTGTAGGGCTTATTGAAATAGAAAACAACGGCACCACAGCCATAAACGATTTACTAAATGGTCCTAACGGTATCAATACTATATGCGGAACTACCTATGTAGCCCTTGATGCAGGTGTGATTGGTACAGATGAAATTGCTGTAGCCTTTATTTACAACACGGCAACGGTGAGCCTTGAAGGTGCATTTGCTATTTTGGATAGTACCGTAGACCCACGTTTTGATGATAGTAAAAACCGACCTGTCCTGGCACAAAGCTTTAGACAAATTTCTACGGATGGTGTTCTTACCATAGCAGTAAATCACTTAAAGTCGAAAGGTTCTTCCTGTGCGGGCGATCCAGACCTGAATGATGGGGCAGGAAACTGTAACCTAACCAGAGCCGAAGCTGCTGCAGCCTTGGTAGATTGGTTAGCAACAGACCCTACCGCTAGTGGGGATGACGATTTCTTAATTATTGGAGATCTAAACTCGTATAAGCGTGAAGACCCTATCAACAACATCCTCCTGGGAAGCGATGACACAGCGGGTTCTGCAGACGATTATACCAATCTTATTGAAGACTACCAGGGAGTAGACGCCTATAGCTATGTGTTTGATGGCCAGTTGGGATATTTGGATTATGCATTGGCTACCGGTAGCTTAGCAGACCAGATAACGGGAACAACGGTTTGGCATGTAAATGCAGACGAAATAGCCGTGTTTGATTATAACGACGATATTCAGGATCCAACCGAATCTTCTTTTCAAAGAGAATCCAGTGCATTGCCAATTTATGAGGCCAATGCTTTTAGAGCATCAGATCACGACCCTGTATTAATAGGAATTAATTTAAGTGTTCCTCCTGTAATTACATGCCCTGCCAATATCACCATTACCAATGATGCGGGTGCGTGTAGTGCTGTAGTAACCTTTACCGATGCCACGGCAACAGATCCTAACGGAGATCTTGATTCGGTACTACAAACAGCTGGATTGGCTTCTGGAAGTGAATTTCCTGTAGGAGTTAGCACCATAGAATTTACAGCAACAGACGATGCTGGAAATATGGCAAGCTGTACCTTCACCATTACCGTAACCGATGAAGAAGCACCCTTACTAACGTGCCCTGCAGACCAGACTGTATTACCGGACGCTGGGACTACACAATACGAGGTACCAGATTACTTTGCTACCGGAGCGGCTACTGCTGTTGATACCTGTACAGATCCTGTTACCATTACCACACAAGACCCAGCAGCCGGAACGCTTCTGGACGAAGGTACCACCACAGTAACCCTAACTGCAACAGATGCCGCAGGAAACGAAGCTATTTGCGAGTTTGATATAACGGTAGAAGGTATCCTGGGAGTAAACGAGATAACTCTGGAAAACGGAATTGTACTTTACCCCAACCCAACCCATGGGTCTCTTACCCTTATTAATAGAACTAGCGGTGCCTTACAAAGCGCGCTCATTCGTGATATAAGCGGGAAGACGGTAAAAACCATCAACCTAAAAGGAATGGCTTCTGAAATGCAATTTACAATGTCAGACCTTGCGTCTGGACTATATCTTATTACTATTGAAGGAGACCTTGGTTTTGTTACCAAGCGCATCGTGAAGGAGTAATTGTTTACTATTTAAGTTAAAAGCCGCTTCCAATTGGGAGCGGCTTTTTTGTTATAGTACCTAACCTATTAAAATAACAAGAAAAGGCTTTGTAAGAAGCACTACTGTTTAGTTTTTCCTGTCTACCATCCCGATTCCTTTTTCGATATCGTTTTAATGGTGTAATAGCTACATCTTATTTTTTACTTTCGGTCTTCTCATCACTTTGTAATGTGTATTGAGCTGCCTGATACTCCTGGCATTGTTCAATAAATTCTTCTGGCAAGATCGTCCTAAAAGGATGTGATTTTTTAGGTATTACTTCTACCATTTTATCTATCATCTCTTGTGGATCAAACTGATTCTCTAAAAGCGCTTTACTTGCTTCTTTAATCGTTTCGGCAGACGTGAAAAAGTGTTCATCATCATACCACTGCATAAAGTTCTCATACATTCTATCATTAAAACCAGTTTCATACGGTCCTGGATTAATGGTTGCCACCTGCACACCAAATTCGTGCAGTTCGTCCCGCAAGCTCTGCGCAATAGATTCCAATGCGTGTTTAGATGCATTATAAGCTCCCAGATAAGGTGACGTGGTTAATCCTGCGATAGAGGAAACAAAAATCACCTTGCCTTCTTTTTTATCGACCATTTGCCTGATAATAGGTTGAGAAAACTCCAGGCTCGAAAATACATTGACTTCCATGACCTGTCTTAATAATCCCACTGGCATTTCAGCAACAGGTCCAGAATAGCCCATTCCAGCATTGTTCACTAAGATATCTACATCGTAACTATAGGCATTGAGACAATCCATATCGTCTGTTATGTCTAGTTTTATGATTTCTATTTGATCTTCCAGTCCTTCTTTTTCAATTTCTTCCAGGAGTTTCGATTTCTGCTCCCATACGTGGACTCCCGCAATTACAAAATGTCCTTTTTTTGCTAACCCCAGTGCCATTCCTTTTCCCAATCCCGAACCTGCGCCCGTGATCATAATTTTTTTGTTTTTCATATCTTTTTTTTTGCTTTCCCGTAAAGTTACAAGACATAAAAAGGGGTGGCTATAGGTTTATCATAAGTTTAAGAATAATCTTATTTATTTCTATTGCTTTGTAACAAAAGCCTCCTAAAAATTGAAGTGTGTTTCGTATGTATAAGAAATAGCTATGCAGAAGCCACTACCCTTTCCGCCAACCCTTTTGCCCAATCGTGAGTTTCCGGACTAAAGCATTCTAAGATGGCGTCCGTGCCTAAAACACTTCCTTTTGCATTTCTTCCTATAACTGCTAGGGGTATATTCTTGGCTGAGCTATTTGGAAGGATCACGGTGCTATCGGCACGAGTGAGCACCCCTAAATCTTTATGTACTGCCTGAAGGAGTTGCGCTTCATGGAGTTGCCTAAGAAGGGAGCTATCCAAATTGTTTAAAACAGGAGCATCCATTACCGAGTTACACAATATACCTGCTTCACATTGTTTTCCTTGTTTGGAAAGCGTCCAACCCTGGTCTGTTGTGGTGATCTCAGGATTGTTTACAAAGTCCAGCTCCAAAATAGAAGCTTCATGTAGTGCGATGAGTTGTAAGATACTTTCCACCGGTGGTCCAAACGAATAGCGCTTGGTCTCTTGATCTGTATCGATAAGCTGTTTCATTACCTCGCCTGAAATACCACTAAATGCGAATAGTCTATATAAAGTAGGTTGGATATGGCGCCATACCTGACCTATAGTAAAATCTAAAGAAGCTGCTACCCTACCTAAAGCCATTTCAACCGTTTGCTTCATATAGTCCACTGTTGGCAACTCGGTATCGAGAATAAGTGTATGCTTGGTGCTGGTATTTTGTAACCAGGATTTTATAAGACCTTCTACTTCATCCGTTTTGTAGTTTTCTTTGGCGTTTTTATGAAAAATGGCCGCCGCAACGGTAGCAAAAGCATTTAAAACAAATTGAATATCTTTAACCTTTTTAGGCTGTGCCAACACATTCCGAAGTGCCAGATCAAACGTATGTAACTGAACTTGAGTTGGCTCGAAAGTACTATCTATTTTTCTTCCGAAGGGCTTAGGGATGCAAGGCAATCCGTCGAAACTATAGGGAATTATTTTCTGTGTGCATTTTTTCTCCGCAATAAACTGAAGATATTCTGAATTTTCCTTTTGTTCGAACCTTCCAAATTTATAATTGGTAAGTTGCCTGGTGATATCCAGCATGGAAAGTCCGAATCCTTTGATCAATACCTTTTTTCCAGACATATCTGGTTGCGCAATCGTAATCTCATACGGATTATGAATATATACAACGTCCTGTTTTTTTGCATGAGTTTTAAACCTTTTGGTTTCGTCACTCTCCCTGGTAGGCGTATGCCCCATGGCCAATAAACATTCTGCTACCTCGAAAGAAGTAGTCGTCCCATGAATGGTTAGAAGGCTATTGGTATATGATACTGAACTGACCTCCTCTTTATGAATTGTGAGTATGGCATTTTGTTCCAATACCGTACATAGGCTGGTAGCACGCTTATACAGGTAGGTACCCATCTGGGATCTGGGCGGATACACATCTTTATCGCCATCCAGATTTTCTTCTTTGTTGTTGCGCAAACACCATTCACTATAAGAAGGAAACGAAGGTATTACCAGAGCGTCCCATACTATTTTTTCTCTGCCTTTTAAACTCTGCAAGGCATGGTCTGAAATATTAATATAATTTGTCTCTGGCTGGTTAATTTCCCATGCTTTTCCTGTACCTATGTGTTCAGACATTTCGAAAATTAGAACATGAGGTTTTTCTTTGAGGTTGACAGAAGCGAGTTCCAATACGGCATTCTCTAAACATGCTAAACCCCGCGGACCAAATCCAATAATTGCTATATTCATATATATTCTTCTATTTCCTGAGCTAAAGTTCGCTATTTAAAAACTAGCTGCACAAGTGATTGGTATAAAAATCAGTTAACGCTTATACCTGATGCCATACTTTCTGAAATTAAAGAGGACACCTTATGCTTCAATCGACTTTAAAATTAGGTTGATAGCACGTGCCCATTTGCTAAAAACTTCGGCAGGCTCGGGATAGCCGTGTACTTTCAGAGGTTGGACGTCTTTGTGCCAGGGGATGTAAATTGCATTGGTCTCTATATGAGAAAGCTCGGGAATCCATTTTTGAATGTATTCTTTTGCATTGTACTTTAATTGCTGGTTCACTGGGTTGGTATACCAAATCTCATACGCCTGCATATGCCAGTTCATCCAGTTGGCGCTCACATCATAATCTATTAATCTACTTTCAAAGTAAGCGGCGCCCCAAGTCCAGTCTATCTTATAATCGTGCACCAAAAAGCTAGCACAATTTACACGCCCCCTATTACTCATATAGCCTGTTGTATTGAGTTGACGCATATGGGCATCTATAAAAGGAATGCCTGTAGTTCCTTCACACCAACGCTGGAATAACCTTGTATGGTTGGTAAATTCTAATTGCTTATTCCTGAAACCGTCTGTCTTAAATATCTGGTTGCCCATTCGCATTCCCTTAAAAGTAAAATAATCGCGCCACACCAACTCAAATACTAACCACCAGGTACTTTGGTTCTTTTTAATGCGTTGTTCATATTGTTTTACTTTTTGATAAATAGTACGTGGCGATACACATCCCAAAGCAAGATAAGGTGAGAACTTAGAACTATAATCCATTCCCAGAGACCTGTTACGGGTCCAGCGGTACTGGGTGAGTTGCTCGGTTTCGAAGGTATAGGTATGTAGTCTTTCCAGACCTGCTGTTTCCCCACCTCTTACATAAGGTTGTGCCGCACGTATTTCTTCATCGGAAAAGCCTAGGTCTCTGTACGGAGGGAAAAGAATGGACGTAGCGCCTTCTGCACTTCTTACCTCAGCGGGGGGCAAAAAGGGCTCTCTTACCGCTGTCTGTTTGCTTACCGGAATTCTATACGCTTTGCTGCTAAGCGGAATGGTATTTATTGTAAATGGAATATCATCTTTATGATACAACGTCTTACCCCATAACAAATCCATTTCAACAGCAGTGTTTAAGGAATCCTGTACTCTTTTTAATACTTCCAACTCTTCCCAAGCATATTCTGTTTCTCCATAGATGGTGTTACAAGCAAAGGTTGAAACATACTGTGCAACCACTTCTTCCGGAAGCCCAACTTCAATACTAAGATGCCCTCCTATTTTTTCTAAATTCTGCTGAAGATTTTCTACCGATTGCTTCAGAAAGATAACCCGATTGGCTCCTGCTTTTCTAAAACCCAGCGCTAGTTTTTGAAACAAACGAACATCAATCACATACAGAAACACCAGTCTATCTCCTGAAGCTATTGCCTTGCAAAGTATCTCATTATCATGTACCCGCAGGTCATTTTTAAACCATACTAAACTATTTTTTTTCTTCATTATAAATCATAAGATTAAAAAACCCACACACAGTGCAGGTTTTTATCATCTAAATACGTTACTCTATTTGTTCTTATCCCGTTGCCCAGAAGGCGATTCCTTTTTAGTTCCCTTTTCACTATATCCAGCTGGATCATTGGATTCTGGCACTTTATTAGGATTCTCTTTTGTTGGCTCTTCAGGAGTATCTGGTTTGGAATTAGGCTCTCCAGGATAATCCTGATTCTTTATATTTTGCTCGTTCTTTTTGTCCTTATCGAGCAATGGGGCTCTTTTGTCATTTTTCATAATTGTAGTTGTTTAGTGAATTTTAGCTAGTACTTTTGGGCATCCGTCCGATCCTTCGATACACTACTGCTTAAAAAGTAACATCACTTGTTTTCTAAGGGATTACAGACAGGCTCAGAGTAATTGAGCATGTCAAAGCCAAATTGAAATGCCGAAAAATTATGCAGCCAAATAGGCTTTACAGGCATCAATACAATCTGCACAAGCTTTGGCACAGGCTTGACAGTGGTCGTGATCGTGTTTTTCACAAATGTTTTTACAGTCTTCGCATACACTAATACAATACTGTATCAATCCTTCTACATTGTCGTAAGAGGTATGTAATATTTGAGATAGGCTGCTACAAACTTCTGCACACACACGGTCTACTCGGATGCAATCTACCATCATCTTTACATTGTCTTCTCCTAAGCATGCATCAGCACAATAATTACAAGCGTTAATGCAACTCCCTAGCGTACTAATTAATTGTTCTTTTTTCATAAATAGTATTTTTTCATTTCCGTGAAGACGGAAATCTTAACGGAAATCTCAATTGATTACTTGATTAAATGGTAGTGAATAGGGCTACCGTTAGTTTTTTTTCGTTTTTTTTGCGTCGGTTTCCTCATCTAACTCCCTGTCTTTAGGAATATCGTTTTTAGATTTTTTGGTTGAATCTAGATCGTTATGATTGTCCGGGTCATTAGGCTCGTCCAATTCTCTGTCTTTTTTTGAAGGACGGTCTTTATCAAACCCAGCTTGCCTTTTGCTTACCCTTAATTTGTCTTGGGTACTTGTTCCCTCATGTTTCTTTGAATTGCTCATAGCTACAATAATAATATAAGGTTACTGCGTTTTTGTTGCATCATCCTGATCTCCATACTGATTGGTATGCTCTGGCTTTTGAGGTCCCTTATGTCTATCTGGATGTAAACTTTCGGTTACTTCTTTGTCCTTCTTTTCTTTTTTCTTATTAGTATCCATATAGCTAGAATTAAGCGTTGTCTCGCGGTTGGTGCTGCTCTCTTTTGTCTTTTACCTGCTCGTTAATTTTACGACCATCTGCATCATTGGACTTCTTGTCAATTGCACTATCTTTCATACTGGTTTTGTGCGCATCTTTTCCTGGTATTTTTTTGTCTTCGGTACTCATAGCTTTTTTGTTTTAAAAATTATACCTTAAATATACGCGTATCACTTCTGAAGTAGAACTTCATTAATATTCTTTAACACCTAATGTTAAACACTTCTCAATTAGCAATTTGCTAAGAGTTTTAGGTAGTATAGATTTGTATCTTTAATGTAACTAAAATCCGCTGGATACGTATTTAATTATTCAGCACAAAAAAACAAACTATGAAAACGACAAAAGAAAAAGCAGATCAAGACATTCATGATAATCTTGTAAATAATCTTCAGGAACTTCTGGAGAAAAACTACGATGCCGAAAAAGGATTTACCAAGGCAATGAAAGATGCCAAAAATAATAACCTGAAGCAGTATTTTAAATACCAAGCAGCACAGCGTAGCCAATTTGCCAATGAGCTTACAAACGAAATTATAAATCTGAATGAAACTCCAAAAGAAAGTGGTAGTACCACTGGAACACTTCACCGTGCATGGATAGATATTAAAACATCGCTAAGCGGAGACAAAGACGAAGCCGTATTGGAAGAGTGTATTAGAGGTGAAAAAGCAAGTGTTGAAGAATACGAAGAGCGTTTAAAAGAAAATCGTTTCCCAACACAGATTGAAAGCACGCTATCAAATCAGAAAACCCGTATCCAAAACACGCTTAATAAGGTGAGAACCTTAGAAGATCTGGCAGATAATAGCTGGAGCTAAGCTTAAATACCACAAATTAAAAACCGCGCTATCTTACAAAATAGCGCGGTTTTTTTATAGGTACTAGTGAGCGTCCTAAAAATTACTTATAACTTATCTGCTGTAATACGTCCTTCACGGTTGGCTACTTCCCAGGCGGTCTGGAAAATAAGTCTGGTACGCTTAGTATACAATTCGTATTCTATCTTGTCTGGTGTATCGGATGCTTTGTGATAGTCCTCGTGTACTCCATTAAAATAAAAAATAATTGGAATGTTGTTCTTGGCGAAGTTGTAATGGTCGCTGCGGTAGTAGAAACGGTTAGGATCGTTTTCGTCGTTAAACTTATAATCCAATTCCAAATCGCTGTATTGCTTAGCAACAGCTTCCGAAACATCGTGAAGTTCCTGGCTTAATTTATCACTACCAATTAAATACACATAATTAGGCGAATCCTTTTTATCCGGATCTATACGACCAATCATATCGGTGTTTAAGTTAGCTACTGTGTTGGCCAATGGAAATATGGGGTTATCGGTATAATATTTTGAACCATACAATCCTATTTCTTCACCTGTAACGTGTAAAAATAAAATAGAACGTTTAGGACCATTTCCGTCTTTTACTGCTTGCTGAAAAGCTTCGGCCATTTCTAACATAGCAATGGTTCCACTTCCGTCATCATCTGCTCCATTAAAAACCTCCCCATCTTTTATCCCTACGTGATCGTAATGCGCAGAAAGCACCAGAATTTCATCAGGCTTTTCGCTTCCCTTAATAAAGGCAACCACATTTTCAGAACTCTTTGGTTCTTTCATTCGGTTAAAATACTCTGCCGGAATATTTTGATAGTAATTATTAGGCTCCACGGGTGCCGAAATTCCCTGATCCTGGTAAAAATTACGAAGGTATTCTGCCGCCAGTTTTTGTCCTTTTTCTCCAGTCATTCTTCCTTGCATCTCATCGCTGGCAAATTCGTATAAGTGTGTTTTCAGCTCTGCTGAAGTTATCGTATTTGCATAATCTTCACGAGACATGCTCTTGCCTTTGTTTGTTTGAGCGGAGTTACATCCTACTGTTAACGTTGTTAAGGCTGCTAAAAAAAGTACTTTCATGTATTTCTGTTTAAATTATAATACTTGTAAAGATACAAAGTGTCATGAAAGTGTTAAGCCGTTGTTGTTGATTTTGGGAAATAATTGACACTTCTCCTTCGGCTTTGCTCAGAGTAAACTTCCCTGCTCGATTACTTTAAACGCCTGTCTCTTGTCTAATACAAAATTATCGGGATAGGAAAGAACAACAATACCTATCTTTGTAAAAACTTTGAGGAAATGAATGTTGAGCAAATATACACAGGCTGTTTAAGCCAGGGAGCATACTATATTGAGAGCAATGGAGAAGTTGCCGTGATAGATCCGCTACGGGAAACCAAACCCTATCTGGATCGTGCCCAGCGGGACCATGCTACGATTAAGTATATATTTGAAACACACTTTCATGCCGATTTTGTAAGTGGTCACGTATCGCTAAGCGAGGCTACTGGAGCGTCCATTGTTTATGGTCCCAATGCCAACCCAAGTTTTGATGCTATCATAGCTGAAGACGGGCAGGAATTTAAAGTTGGGAACCTTACCCTTAAGGTATTACATACCCCTGGACATACTATGGAAAGCACTACCTATTTGCTGAAAGATGCCAACGGAAAAGACTACTGTATCTTTAGTGGTGACACGCTGTTTTTAGGGGATGTTGGAAGACCAGATCTTGCCCAAAAAGGTGCCGATATGACTCAGGAAGACTTAGCAGGCATTTTATTTGAAAGCCTGCGGAATAAAATAATGGTCCTGGCAGACGATGTTATTGTGTATCCTGCACACGGAGCAGGTTCGGCTTGCGGAAAAAACATGATGAAGGAAACCGTAGACACCTTGGGCAACCAAAAGAAAATGAATTACGCGCTCCGGGAAGACATGACCAAAGAGGAATTTGTTACCGAAGTAACCGATGGACTCTTACCGCCTCCTTCATATTTTCCTTTAAACGTAAAGATGAACAAAGAAGGCTACGATAATATTACCGAAGTACTGGAACGAGGTACTAAAAAATTAAGCCCACAAGAGTTTGAAACACTAGCCAACACTACTGGCGCTGTGGTACTGGATGTAAGACACCAAAAAGACTTTATGGAAGCACACATCCCAAGATCTATCTTTATTGGTATAGACGGCGGATTCGCCCCTTGGGTAGGCGCCTTGATCGCCGATGTGGAGCAACCTATTTTATTAATAGCCCCAGAAGGTCGCGAAGAAGAGACTGTAACAAGGTTATCACGCGTTGGCTTCGATAAAACCCTTGGATTTTTAGACGGCGGCATCGCTGCCTGGACAAACGCTGGCAAAGAAATCGATAGCATGCAATCTGTCTCTGCTGAAACCTTAAAGGAGCAACTAAGCAACAACGTTCCTGTTTTTGATGTTCGGAAAGATGGCGAGTTTGAAAGCGCACATATCCCTTCGGCCACACATACTTCATTGGAGTTTATCAATCAGCATCTAAGCAAGTTCCCAGGTGACGAACCTTTTTACGTGCATTGCGCTGGTGGGTATCGTTCTGTAATTGCAGCTTCTATTTTAAAATCCAGAGGAATTCATAATGTAATAGACGTAGCTGGTGGTTTTAAGGCAATTAAAGAGGCGGGGATTGAAGTAACAGCTTAACAACTTCTCCATAAAATAGTTTTACTATGCAACTGGTTCCCTATCATTCCAATTACGCAAACGCCTTTTATACTCTCAATATAGAATGGTTGGAAACTTATTTTTATGTGGAAGACTACGATCGTGACGTTTTAAGTGATCCAGAACACTTTATTATTAAACCAGGCGGTCATATCTTCTTCGCTGTTGAAAATGAAACTGTTTTAGGCACCGTAGCTCTACTGAAAAGAGGTAGCCACGCTTTTGAAATTACAAAAATGGCCGTATTACCTGAAGCCAGAGGAAAGCAAGTAGGACAAAAACTGATGCAGTATTGTATTACGTTTGCCAAAGAAAATAACTTTCAGCAGTTGTTCCTGTATTCCAATACTTCTTTAACAAATGCTATTCACATCTATAAAAAATATGGGTTTGTGAAAGTTCCTTTAGAGCAGCCTAATCCGTATAAGCGCAGTAATATAAAGATGGACTATAATTTTTCATAGTTAGCATTTCAGTTTGTATCTTTATAGAAAATCAGACCTATGAAGACGCCTATTATACTCTCGCTATTATTTGTGTTGTTTATTTCCTGTAAAGACAACAAAAAAGATCTTTCTGAAGTAGAAGAAAACACATCCACTAGTGAGCAATCCGAAACTGAAAACATTCCAGCAACTATTGGCATCACCCCTATTTCTCACGCTACGATGGTGTTGGACTGGGATGGCACTATAATTTATGTGGATCCTGTTGGTGGCGCGGAAGCATTTGCCGGACAGCCTACTGCTAACGTTATTTTAATTACCGACATTCACGGAGATCATTTTGATATGGAAACGCTGCGTGCTGTAACCGCAGCAGGGACAGGTATTATCGCCCCAAAAGCTGTAGCCGAAAAGATAGACAAAGCACTTCAAGCACAAATAACTGTTTTAGACAATGGCAACACTACAAAAATTAAAGGCATAGACACACTAACCTTTGAGGGCATCCCTATGTATAATTTACGCGAAGAAGCGCTTAAATTCCACGCCAAAGGAAGAGGAAACGGATATGTAATTGATGATGGAAGTCAACGTGTTTACATCTCTGGAGATACAGAAGACATTCCTGAAATGCGCGCTCTAGAAGATATAGACATCGCGTTTGTTTGTATGAACTTACCCTATACCATGACCGTAAAAAGCGCTGCAAGTGCTGTAGCAGATTTTAAACCTAAAAAAGTGTATCCATACCATTACAGAGGGACAGAAGGTTTGAGTGACGTAGCGATGTTTAAAGCCTGGGTGATGAAATCCAGCGCAGGCAAGGATGTTGAAGTTATGCAATTGGATTGGTATCCAGAACAATAGAAAATATTTATCCGTATTAACATAGCTAAATATCAAAAATTCAAATAGTTAGCCTTTTTTTGAGCTAATAGCCACATTGTTCGGGCAAATAGAGGTTTTTTTTTTCCTACATTTGAGAGGAATCAACTAGCATATCCCCTCTTATGTTCCTCCTATCTCAATTGCTTCGGATAATTTTAGTTATTTTTATTTTATGTGCTACCGCAACATCTTTTTCACAAAAGCTAAGTGATGCTACCGTAGAAAATTTAGTAAAAAGAGCCCGCGAAAACACAAACAACTCAGACAGTCTCAAAACCATTGGAACTCAAACGTTAGCCTATGCCACCAAAAACAATTTGGTGTTGGGGCAAATGGAAGCGCATTTTATGTTGGGATACGCTGCCTATCTTAAAGGTAAATTTAAGGAAGCTATTTTAGCATTCGACAAAGGCATAGACAAAGCGCCCCAAGATCCTACAACCTATCCCACGGCATACAGGCTTCTAAAAAACAAGGCTATCTCTTATGTGCGTTTAGGCAAACCAGATAGTGCCCAGGTTATCTTTAAAGAAGTAGTAGATCTTACAAAAGAAAGGAAAGATGCAAAAAACCACGCTTTAGCTTTAAATGATTATGCCATAGGGATAAAGAATAAAGGAGATTACAGCAAGGCGCTGGAGGTTTATGCCAGAACCATGGAACTATGGGATAGCTTGGGGGTGGATAAATATAAAACAAGTCTGCTTTTAAATATTGGACTGGCTCAAAACAACCTAAAGCAAACTGACCGAAGTATCCAAACATACCATGAAGGATTAACACTAGCAAAAAAGTATAAAGTAGATCGCGACATCTATCGTTTTTACAATAATTTGTCAGTCAATTATAATATTAAAGAGCAGCATGATTCTTCCCTATATTATTCCCGGAAAACCGCCGATTATTACCGAAAAAACAACAGCGGTGCTGCAGAAGCGCTAGCATATCAAAACATGGGTAAAGCCTTTATGGGGCTAGAACAAAAAGACAGCGCAAGCTATTACTACGCCAAAGCAGAAAAAAGTTATAAAAGCACAGATGCCAAAGCAAGGCTTGGCGAATTGTATTATTTAAGAAGTATTAATAACAGAAAAAAAGAAAATTACACCGCTGCCCTTCACTATTCAGACAGTGCAATAAACATCTTTAAAGAACTTACACTGGTTGCAAATTTAAAAGACACCTACGACCAGAAAGCTTTAATCTTAGAAGCCACCGGAGATTTTAAAGAAGCTAATAGCTATATAAAGGCTGCTAAAAAAATTGAAGATGAATCCTACAAGACTGAAAATGTAGAAAAGCTTAACGAAATCATCACCAAATACCAAGTTGAAAAGAAAGACGATCAAATTGACGCATTACATAGTCAAAAAGCTATTTATAAATCTACTTCTTTTATAGTAGGCGTGGCTTCCTTAGTGTTGCTTAGTATTGTGATTGTTTTTTGGGTTCGGAATAAAAATTCTAAAAAAGAGTTGGAAACATTACGGGAGGAGTTAAAAAACTACAAAGAAACTGCCGTAGCCGAAAATGCCTTAACCCTTATCCATCTAAAAAGTAAAGCAGTATTAAATACCAAAGAATTGCTTTATATAAAAAGTGATGGCCATTATCTTGAATTTTATAGTCAGGGAAGTGCTAAACCCGAAATTGACCGAAATACCCTTAAAGAAATGACAGAGCGTTTAACTTCTGAAGGATTTGCACAAATCCACAAATCGTATCTCGTAAATTTAGATTACATCCGCATCATTAACTCTACAAAACTTATGTTGGACGATGGGACTTGGTTACCGCTTTCCAGAACCTATAAACCAAAATTAAAAGAAACCTTATTACATACAGCTGCTACGTAGGTACTTTTAATAATTATTTCATGACCTATTTAATGTAATTCACGAAATACAAATAAATACACCCCTGTCATTCGTGACAACAAACACGCTAGTAGTGACATATATAGCTATGATACAGGAGATTTCATATAGTTTAGCGGTATCAACAACTAAACTAATTCACCCCTCAAATTTGAATTATGAAATCTCACACCTCATTAAGTTTACTGAAAATTGATTCAGAAAAACCACAAGCGGCACAAACATATTCGCCCAAAAAGCATATTGAAGTCTTTGCTGAAAAATTTCTAGCGTATCATTCAAAAATTCATACGGTTTCTGCTACCGAAGACAACATCCGGTATTTATACAAAGATACCACAGCGTTGAACAAACTTAAAAATATAGTCTCACTATATGAAAGTATTGAAACCAATCTTCAAAATAAAGGAGTGAATACTTTTGTAATTGCTTCCCTTACAATGCAGGAGCAAAAAATTATAGCTCTCATTGCCGAAGGGTTACAAACCAAGCAAATTGCCAGCGAACTATTTATTTCAGAACATACCGTACAGACGCACCGTAAGAACCTCTACAAAAAACTGAATGTTGATTCGGTAACCGATTTGGTGAAAATCTCTATGATGATGGCTGTTAACTAGTGCAGGTTTTTTACTTAAACTTTTCAAACCAGGCCAACGTATGTGCTACTTTGGTTATTAAATTACTAGGCCGTGCTGCTATGCCATGAGAGGCTTCTGGTATTTCTACTAACACAGTTTCTATTTTTCGTAATTTCAAAGCATGGTATAACTGCTTTGCTTCGCTTGGCGGCGTACGTAAATCGTCCATTCCTACCATCACCATGGTTGGAGTTTCTACATTTCCTACCAGCGAAAGTGGCGAGAATTTCCAGTAGTTTTCAAAGTTTTCCCAGGGTTGCCCTGGGTAACGAGAATTGGCATAGCCGTAATAATTATCTGCCACTAAAGTCTTGCTAATCCAGTTCATTACAGGTTTTGCCACTACAGCAGCTTTAAACTCGTTGTTTTTACCTATAATCCAAGCCGTCATTATTCCTCCTGCACTTCCACCTGTTACATATAAATGTTCTTTATCTGCCACACCTTTGTTTACCAATTCGTGTACGCCGTCCATCACATCGTTATAGTCGTCTCCAGGATAATTGTTGTATAGTAAGTTTCCAAATTCTTCCCCATAACTCGTGCTCCCCCGAGGGTTGGGATAAAACACTACATAACCAGCGGCTGCGTACAATTGAATTTCAGCCGAAAAATGAGGTCCATAATTTAAAATAGGACCCCCGTGATTTTCAACTAACAAAGGAGCGGGTTGTGACTTGTTATGATTTGGCGGATACACCACCCAACCTTGTACTTTCCGTCCATCTACGGTAGAGGTATACCAGATTTCTTCTACTTCTCCTAGGGTTCTGTAATTAAGTAAATCGTCATTTAAAGAGGTTAGTACTTCAACTGATTTTCCTTTTTTGGATAGCAATGCAACATCAGCCGGGCGATCTGTTTTTGAGATGGTATAGGCAATAGTTCCGTTGTTGGCTACTGAAAAACTTCCGCTCGCATACGGTCTTCCTAAGCTGGTTCCACCTACGTTTGTTATTAATTCAGTCAACTTTCCACTAAGGTCTAAATAGCCAAGCTTAGTAAGTCCTAAGTCGTTGTATTGCACATACAGCCCCTTGCTGTCGCTTGCCCAAACCGCATCGCTTATGCTTCGATCTATGTTGGACGTTAGTTCTTTCTTTTCAGATCCATCACTATTCATGAGGTGCAACTTTTCGGTCTGATAGGTTTGTACTTTATCTACAAAACCAAGGTAGGCTATATGCTTTCCATCTGGTGAAACCTGCGGAGAGCTGTCGGGCCCATTGGCATCCGTAAGCGCATTGATAACGCCTGTTTGGGTATTTACTGAATACACTTCACTATTTCTGAAATCATACTCCCAGTCTTCATTCCTATTGGCCGAAAAATAAATATTCGCACCAGTAGCGCCCCACGAAAGATTCCCGCTGTGATTAAAATCGCCCGAGGTAAGTTGCCGGGGTGCACCGCCTTCTGCCGAAATAGTAAAAATATGGTTAAAACCAGGTTTAAGATAGCCTTGGCCATCGGCTTCGTGCTTTAATCTGTCTGTAATTCGAGGTGCTTCTGCCCATTTTGCATCTTTGGGTTTTTCGGGCATTTTGGCTATCACGGGAGCTTTTGCATTCACTTTCATCGTAAAAGCAATGTGTTTTCCATCTGGCGACCAGGTTATATTTGATGGGCTGTTTTCTAATTGGGTTAGTTTTGCCATGGCGTTGGATGCGGTCCAATACACATATATTTCGGAACCATTATCCGTTCCACTCACAAAAGCTATTCTATCTCCACTAGGCGACCAGCGTGCCGAACTTTCATTGACCTCTCTAGACGTAAGTTTATGATGTGTCTTCGTATCACCTGTGCTCAAGAGCCACAAATCTCCTTTAGACTTATCTTCCATAATATCGAAGCCCGTACGCCGATACACCACATACTCCCCATTAGGTGAGATTTGCGGATCGCCAGCATATTCCAGCTGAAAGACATCGAGGTAGTCAAATGGTTTTTGGCTTTGGGCGTTGAGCTGAAATACACTCAGGATTCCAGCAATAAGAAAAAGTTTCCATATAGTCATAGGAGAAAAATTTGAAGTTTAAAGATAAGGGGTTTGAACGGGTTGTTCAAATTGAACCTATAGAAAAAAGCCCTCCTTTTTGATTTAAAAGGAGGGCTTCGTTTTACTTTGGCTGAAAAGTTATCTAATCAACTTCTTATATTTAATACGTTTCGGAATTAAATCACCACCCAGACGTTTCTTTTTATTCTCTTCATATTCACTAAAGCCTCCTTCAAAGAAGTAGACCTGGCTATCGCCTTCAAAAGCAAGAATGTGTGTACAAACTCTATCCAAAAACCAACGGTCGTGACTAATCACCACGGCACAACCCCCAAAGTTTTCCAAACCTTCTTCTAACGCTCGGAGTGTATTTACATCCAAATCGTTCGTAGGCTCATCCAGTAATAACACATTTCCTTCCTCTTTCAATGTCATCGCCAGATGCAAACGGTTACGTTCCCCACCCGAAAGTTTAGAAACTGTTTTGTTTTGTTCACTTCCGCTAAAATTGAATCGGCTTAAATAGGCTCTGGAATTTACTTGCTTCCCTCCCATCATTACAAGCTCTTGCTCATCGCTGAAGTTTTGCCAAATCGTTTTTTCTGGATCAATATTGCTATGACTTTGATCTACGTAGGCAATCTGAGCGGTTTCCCCTACGGCAAAGCTTCCTTTGTCGGGTTCAATCTCATTCATAATCATTTTAAAGATGGTGGTTTTACCAGCACCGTTTGGCCCAATAATCCCTACAATTCCCGCCTGTGGTAATTTAAAATTTAAATCTTCGTATAATATTTTGTCTTCAAAAGCTTTACTCACGCCAGTTGCCTCAATCACATTGGTTCCCAATCGCGGTCCGTTAGGGATATAGATTTCCAGCTTGTCGTCCAGTTGCTTCTGGTCTTGGCTCATTAATTTATCGTAGTTCTGTAAACGTGCTTTTTGTTTCGTCTGTCTTCCTTTCGCACCTTGGCGAACCCATTCCAATTCACGCTCTAAAGTTTTCTGGCGCTTGCTGGCTGTTTTTTGTTCCTGAGCCATTCGCTTAGATTTCTGGTCTAACCAAGAAGAATAATTCCCTTTCCACGGAATACCTTCTCCTCTATCCAATTCCAAAATCCAACCCGCAACGTTATCCAGGAAATACCTGTCGTGCGTTACGGCGATTACTGTCCCCTTGTATTGTGCTAAATGATGTTCTAACCAGTGTACGCTTTCGGCATCCAGGTGGTTGGTAGGCTCATCCAGTAATAATACGTCAGGTTCTTGCAATAACAAGCGGCACAAGGCCACTCTGCGGCGTTCTCCACCTGAAAGTACACTAATAGGTTTATCGCCATCTGGCGTACGTAGCGCGTCCATAGCAATTTCTAATTTGGTGTCCAGTTCCCAGGCGTTGGCAGCGTCAATTTCATCCTGAAGCACGGCTTGTCTCGCCATAAGCTTCTCCATTTTATCGGCATCACTATAGACTTCTTCCAGACCAAACATATCGTTAATCTTGTTGTATTCGTCCAGAATGGCCACTGTTTCGGCTGCCCCTTCCCGTACAATTTCGATAACGGTTTTGCTTTCGTCCAATTCTGGCTCCTGCTCCAAATACCCAACGGTATACCCTGGTGCAAAGACTACATCTCCCTGATAATTTTTTTCTACGCCTGCTATAATTTTCAGCAACGTAGATTTACCACTACCGTTGAGACCTAAAATCCCAATTTTGGCACCATAGAAAAAGCTTAGGTATATATTTTTTAAAACGGGTGTTTGTGCGCTCTGATAGGTCTTGGTTAGACCAGACATTGAGAAAATTACTTTTTTATCGTCGCTCATAGTTAGTTTATTGAGTAATTAAGTTGATTAAGTGATTGGGTTACATCCTTCCTTACGCTAGATGGAATACGCCTTAAACAAATGAAAATTACTGCTTCGCAAAATAGTTATTTTCATTTGTTTAAGCCCCCGTTGCATGGGTATTTACATTCGCCCTTTTAGTTTCGATTAGTACGATTTAAATATGTAAAAATAGCTATAATGAAAGGTAGCGATTTTTACATATTTAAACCACCCATTGCTTGGGTTTTACATCCTACCTTTTAGTGCATTAAAAACCCATGCAATGGCAAAAAAGCCAATTCCTACGGCTGCGAAGCCCCATCCGGCAACATCGTCATATCTAAAGGCTCCAAGCGCAATGAGCGCACAGCCAACTACAATCATTATAAATGTGGCCCATGCCAATACTGTATTTTTATTCATCATAAGTCTAGTGTTTTGGGCGTTTCCCTATTTCGCTGTCATACTTCCAGCTACATAGGGCCAGGCTTTCGCTACTCGCTTTTTTAGTTTGTCTCCTGCGGTTACAAACTAAAAAGAGCTCAAACATACCGCTCAATCCCTAACGCAAATTAAGATTCAAATATAGTAGAAGGATGGTATAAGACCTGTCGTTTTTAATTCAAAAATTAGTATAAAACACCCAACCAATACAAGAACCAGCTATATTCAATATCATATATCTTTATAGCCCGACAAATATCGGATTTTTATACAAAAAAAGCACCCAAAGGATGCTTAATTGTTAGCTGGGTAAGAATCCCATTTTGCCCTGTTTATAATCGCGTAAGGCTTCCATAATTTCTGTTTGGGTGTTCATTACATACGGCCCCCAACTTGTCACTTTTTCGTCAATGGGTACTCCAGACAAAAACAGCAAAGTACTTTGAGCAGTTGCCTGAATCGAGAATCCTTCGCCATTTTGCTCAAACCATACCAATTGGTTTTCATTCAAGGCTAAATCTGTGTTGCCATTAATACGTACATCTCCTTTTATGAGGTATATAAGCGAATGATGGTTCTTTGGAACCGCCACTTCATACCTCCCTCCTTCACTGGCCGTTATCATAAAAGCATTTACGGGAGTTTGTGTAGCAATTCTACCATAGGTATCTTCCAACTCTCCAGCAATGATTTGGATTTTCACTTTTTCATCTTTCGAAGTTACCACTCTAAAATCTTCGTTTTTTTCGTGTTGATAGGCAGCAGGCATCATCTTTTTGGCTGCCGGTAAATTAAGCCACAGTTGAATTCCTTCTAAATCGCCTCCTTTTTTCACAAACTCCTTTGTTGGGCCTTCGGCATGCATAATACCGCGTCCAGCGGTAGTCCATTGTACGTCGCCTGCTTTTACAACACTTTCATTCCCTAAAGAATCTCTGTGCAATTGTTCTCCCTGAATTAAAAACGTAACAGGTTCAAAGCCACGATGCGGGTGTGGTCCTAAATCGAAAGGATTGTTTAATTCATTAATAGGATACGGTCCGTAATGATGTAATAATATAAACGGATCTATCATTTCAATTTCTGAGGTGGGGATGGGTTGTCTCAATTGAATGGGGCCCATATTTACAAAATCGCTACGTCCAATTTTTTTTATGCTGTTTAGTTTCATCTTTGTGTAATTTTAGTTTATACCAACTAGTATTTATTATCTAATTTTATCTAATAAATCACTCAAGATGGCAGCTTCCTTCATCGTGATATTCTTTAGATATTCTGTAGGGTGCGCTTTATCTATTTCAGCTAAAAGCATAAGCCCTTTTTCTGTGATTTCAACCTGTACTACGCGGCGATCACTGCTACAGGCAACGCGTTTAATGAAGTGTTTCTCACATAATTTATCCATCATTCTGGTTGCATTGGGAGACCGCTGCAACATTCTGTCTTTGATTGTTTGTACAGGCAGAATTTCACCAGCACCACGTAATATGCGCATTATATTATACTGCTGTGGTGAAATTGCAAACGATTTAAAAAAACTGTTTTGCTGGCTGGTTATCCAGTTTGCGGTATACATAATATTAAGCATGGCTTTCTGCTTATCGTTTTTAAAACTGCTGTGAATGTCTTTTGAAATATTTCCCATATCAGTATTTTATTATTTAACTGCTTGTTGAAACGTTGCTATTGCTTCATTTAAACTAGCTTGAAGAGTTTCATCTTTAATACCAGATTCAGAAAAATTGTCGTTAAAGCTAGGCAGCGAAAATGTGGCTACAATATTCCCGCCCATGTAGGGAAATCTTCCTTTTGCAATATCTAAAACGCTTGCGCCTCCTCTTCCGCCAGGGGAAGTTGCCAGTAACAACATAGGTGTATCGCTCCATAATTTTCCATCGATACGAGACATCCAGTCAAAAATATTTTTAAACGCTGTACTATAGGCTCCGTTGTGCTCTGCTAATGACAAGACAATTCCATCCGATTCTTTTATCTGATTTAAAAAAAGCTGCGCATTTTCGGGGATACCGTGTTCGTTCTCATAATCAATTCCGTACATCGGGAGATTAAAATCATTTAAATCGAGGGCAACAATACCTACCTCTTTCAATTGTTTTGCTGTATAAACCGCCAAACGCTTATTAATAGAAGTGCTGCTGTTGCTTCCAGCAAAGGCTAGTATCTTTTTCATAGATTTCATATTTGATACAAAGATAGTGTTTTTTATTTTCCTAGGAAAATAATTCCTAGGAAAATAAAAAACACCCGAATTTTCAGCAGATAAAAAGCACTAGATTTTTGTACCTTAGCGCAAAAATTAGACCTGTGGATATCAACTTCAACAAAAACGAAGATCATAATAAATTAGCTGTTTCAGACTTACGAACACGCTTTGCTAAAGTAAAATTAGGCGGAGGGGAAAAACGCATTGAAAAACACCACGCCAAAGGTAAGATGACCGCGCGTGAGCGTATTACGTATCTCTTGGATGAAAAAAAACCAAGCGTAGAAATTGGAGCCTTTGCAGGTGACGGCATGTATGAAGAACATGGCGGTTGCCCAAGTGGCGGTGTTGTAGTGAAGATTGGCTATGTAAAAGGCAAGCAATGTATTGTGGTGGCAAATGACGCAACTGTAAAAGCCGGGGCCTGGTTTCCAATAACTGGAAAGAAAAATTTGCGTGCGCAGGAAATTTCCATAGAAAACAAATTACCTATTATATACCTGGTAGATAGTGCGGGTGTGTATTTACCCATGCAAGACGAAATTTTCCCAGACAAAGAACATTTTGGACGTATTTTTAGAAATAATGCTGTGATGAGCAGTATGGGAATTACTCAAATTAGCGCCGTGATGGGTAGTTGTGTGGCTGGAGGAGCATATCTTCCAATTATGAGCGATGAAGCGTTGATAGTTGATAAAACAGGAAGTATTTTCTTAGCGGGAAGTTATTTAGTAAAAGCAGCCATTGGCGAAAGTATAGATAATGAAACACTAGGTGGTGCTACCACCCATTGTGAAGTGAGTGGCGTAACCGACTATAAAGCCAAAGACGATAAAGACGCGCTGGATAAGATTAAAAATATAATCTCTAAAATTGGAGATTATGACAAAGCCGGTTTCAATAGAATTGCTGCCGTAAAACCTTCAGCCAACCCGGAAGATATTTACGGAATTCTACCAAGATCCAGAGCCGACCAATACGATATGCGGGAAATTATTACCCGTCTGGTAGATGATAGTGATTTTGAAGAATATAAAAAAGGCTACGGGCAAACCATTTTAACAGGCTATGCCCGTATTGATGGTTGGGCAGTTGGTATTGTTGCCAATCAGCGTAAGTTGGTGAAGACGACCAAAGCAAAAACCAAACCTAGCGAGATGCAGTTTGGTGGCGTAATCTATAGCGATAGTGCCGATAAAGCCACCCGATTTATTGCTAACTGTAACCAGAAAAAAATACCGCTGGTATTTTTACAGGATGTGACTGGTTTTATGGTAGGAAGTAAAAGCGAGCACGGTGGAATTATAAAAGACGGTGCCAAGATGGTAAATGCCGTGAGCAACAGTGTGGTTCCAAAATTCACGATTATTATCGGGAACAGTTATGGAGCCGGAAACTACGCCATGTGCGGAAAGGCTTACGATCCAAGATTAATTGTAGCCTGGCCAAGTGCCGAATTGGCTGTAATGAGCGGTAACAGTGCTGCCAAAGTATTGTTACAAATTGAAACTGCCTCTTTAAAAAAGAGGGGAGAAACCATTACCCCAGAAGTTGAAAAAGAACTTTTTGATCGTATTAAAGCAAGATATGATCGTCAAATTTCTCCCTATTACGCAGCTTCAAGAATCTGGACAGACGCCGTGATAGACCCTTTAGATACAAGAAAATGGATTAGCATAGGTATTGAAGCTGCTAACCACGCTCCTATTGAGAAACCTTTTAACCTTGGCATATTGCAGGTTTAATTTTTATATACAGCTAAAAATGAGTATCTTAGTTATATCTAACAAATACCTTTTTAGCCATGGCAACTATAAAATCTTTGAACAAATGGGCTAATAAAAACAGCTATTACCCCATAGACTTGCTTCGTATAGCATTAGGCATCCTTTTATTTTATCAGGGCGTCTACTTTATGTCGAATCTACCACTACTTTTAAAGCTGTACGAACCCATAAAACCTTTGATTGGCGATGTACTTCTGGTACATTATATTGCACCAGCCCATTTTGTAGGTGGATTTCTAATTGTCTTCGGCTTGTTAACGCGTTGGGCTATTATCGCACAGCTACCTATTCTATTTGGGGCAGTACTTATTAATTTTGTGGGTACAATGAACCATAACAATCTTATCTTGGCGCTTGTCGTGTTACTTGTGTGTATTTTCTTTCTTTTTTACGGAAGCGGAAAGCATTCTGTAGACAAGTATTTAAAAATGCAGCAGTAGTTTTATGCTTTAGTAAATTTAAAACGCTGGTTTGTCAAAACCACATCTCATTCATTTAGAATTAATCTTCTAAAAAAAGCTGAGAGTTTTTGATTTCTGAAACCTATAATTTTAAATAAGAAATGCTCTCCACAATCCTATAATGTCTCGCAAACCTTGTCATGATTTGGCTCGCAGAGGCGCAAAGTTTCTTTCATTCTTTGTCTTTTGTCTTTTGTCTTTTGTCTTAAAAATTAATTAATTCCATTTAATCGCTTTTATCTCTTCCTGCC
Source organism: Rasiella sp. SM2506 (assembly GCF_050859505.1). Taxonomy (GTDB): domain Bacteria; phylum Bacteroidota; class Bacteroidia; order Flavobacteriales; family Flavobacteriaceae; genus Marinirhabdus. Next base: position 3,495,523 of record NZ_CP193934.1, read on the forward strand.
GTTCATTCACATATCGAAATCCTTTTGGTCCATAAAACCCAGCTTCTTCCAGCATAATACGCACGTCTTTGTCCCACTCTTTTACAAAATGGGTGTTGTTCAACTCAATAGCGTAGACTGTATTATGGTGTAAAGGATAGTCGCCGTTAACAGGCACACCATCCTGGCTGTCCCACATTCCTAAGGTTGTTCCAGAGCTGTGTCCATAAGTTCCCAGCGGGTGTGTATAGATGGAAGGGCGTAATCCTTCAGCTTTGGCTTCGGTGAGAGATTTCAACAAAATTTCATTCCCTGTTTTTCCTGCTGAAAAATTAGTGGTAAAAATATCCTGAACGCGATTTCCGGTTTTAAAAGCTTCCGTTAAAAAATCTGGAACTTTGGTTTCGCTTTCTTTCAGCACATACGCATGCTGCTGGCAATCTGTATTTAAAGTAATATAGGTAATCCCGAAATCGCAATGCAGCAAATCTCCGGGGATAATAACTTTGCTTTTATCGCCTTTGGTAAATGAATAAATGTGACTTTTTAATGCTTCATCACTTCTTTGAACATCTATGGTTGGGTGAAACCATGTTTCCAGCCCCATATCGGTTACTTTTTGACGCATCCACCAGACAACATCGTCTGTAGTTGTTTTTCCCGGAGTAATTACCTTGCTGGAAAATGCTTCGTCAATTATATCGTGAGTTACTTGTACCAGGGTATTATACAACGCCATTTCCTTTTCGGTGCGAGTCTCGATCCAGGCAATTGCCAACTTTTCTGCAGAAACTATTTTTGCTTCCAGAAATCCTGGAAGCGCTTCCTTTAGTTCTTCAAAATCGGTATGTACTAATCCGTCTGCAATTCCGAAGTGTTTACTGTAATTCACCGCTATTTTCTCTGGATTCCGTTCCTGAATAATCTCTACCAAACGTTGCCATTGGTCTGGCTGCTGTTCTTTATCCCAGGCACTTTGAATGTTTTCACCAACGTCATAGCGAGCCACAGCTAGTTTTTCAATGGTATTTTTTGCTTTGTCTCGGTAAAACACCAAGATGGTTCTCCGGCGTGCATTGAGCCATCGTGCTGGCAACATGGTTCGCATCACGGGATCTTCGTTGTATTCTCGGGAGATCACGAGCCACATATCTATATTGGTATTGTCCATTAAGGTGGGTAGTAAATTATTGAAGCGATCTGCTAAAATTTCATCCCGCATGGTGGCGCGATCCCATTCTGAAAGGATTTGGGCGTTGGAAATTTCAAAAGATAGGACAGATAATAAGCAAAGGAGTACAATTTTTTTCATAGGGAAGTTCTTTTGCCTAAAAATACAACTTCAATCTAAATAAAAAAAGGAGTTTCATTTTTGAAACTCCTTTACCAACAACCTCTACAGTTTCCTCCTCCGTGAGGGTGTCTTTTAGTACTCTTAAGTACAGCGTAAATGTAAACCCTAATGTGAGCGTATTAAAGCCAGAATGAGGAAACGCTACTTTTCGATGAGGGAAGTGTGGTTTTGTGCTCTTTTTCTCTGCGGAAGGATACGCTAACATTTTACATAGTGTATCTTTACATTTCAAAATTGAGACTTAATTAGCACCCACAAATAATGACCGAATTACAGAAAACCATAGAAACCGCCTGGGACGATCGTTCCCTTTTAACCAACCCTGAAACCATTGCTGCTATTAGAGAAGTTGTGCGTTTGTGTGACGAAGGAAAACTGCGTTGTGCACAACCAACTGCTAACGGATGGCAAGTAAACGAATGGGTAAAAAAAGCGGTAGTACTGTATTTTCCTATCCAAAAAATGGAAACTATGGAAGCGGGTATTTTTGAGTACCACGATAAAATTCCGTTGAAAAGAGGGTATGAAGCAAAAGGAATTCGCGTAGTTCCTCACGCCGTGGCTCGCTATGGAGCGTATATTAGTAAAGGCGTTATTATGATGCCTAGCTATATAAATATTGGCGCCTATGTAGACGAAGGTACTATGGTAGATACCTGGGCAACCGTTGGAAGCTGTGCACAAATTGGTAAAAATGTACACCTAAGTGGTGGCGTAGGAATTGGTGGTGTGCTAGAACCTTTACAAGCCGCCCCCGTGATTATTGAAGACAATGCCTTTATTGGTTCTAGAAGTATTGTGGTAGAAGGTGTACGCGTGGAAACAGAAGCAGTATTGGGCGCTAATGTAGTACTAACAGCGTCCACAAAAATTATTGATGTAACCGGGAGTGAACCTAAGGAAATGAGAGGCTTAGTTCCTGCACGTTCTGTAGTGATTCCAGGAAGTTATACCAAAAAATTCCCCGCAGGTGAGTTTCAAGTGAGCTGTGCGTTGATTATTGGCGAACGAAAGGCAAGTACCAATAAAAAAACTTCGCTGAATGATGCACTTCGGGAGTATGATGTCGCTGTTTAGCTGGTAGCAGGTAGTTTGTAGTTTGTAGGACGCTTCGCTTGTAGGTGGTAGCTTGTAGTTAAAAATAACCACAGAGGCACAGATTATATAAAGTGAAATATTTTTGTGAGTCGTGAGTCGTGAGTCGTGAGTCGTGAGTAAAATTAAAAAATACTGCGTACTGCTACTGAAAACTGCATACTAGTTCCTACGTTTCCTCAACTTCTTACTATTGACTTTTTTCTGAAAGGCACGACTGTATTTGGTCATAAGCGCATGAGTTTCAGCTTCGGGCTTGTTGTAGCGCTTGGCGTATTCTTTTGCCATGATGTTAATCATCGTTTTGGAAAGCCATAAACGCCTGAAGTTGTGCATCCGTTTTTCAAAACTCATGGTTTCAAAACGCATTCGGTTTAGGTCAATTAGGTAAAAATCGTAGGTACCATCTCCCCTATCAAGAATGAGCGTATTTCCTGGCGAATGATCCAAAAAATTGATTTCCTTTTCGTGTAAGTCGAACGTAAAAGCCGCCATCTGCCGTAAGATTTCAGCACGGTTTGGCCATTGGGGATTATGATTGAGCACTCGAAAGTCGAAGTCGTATTCAATGTGTTCGCAGATGTAATAACTCTCCTTTAAGCCTCCTGAAAAATGTTCAACATACCCCACTGGCAACGGAGTATGAATACCTCTTGCCGTTAAAATTTCAGCATACAAAAAAGAGCGTTTCGCCTTACTTTTCCGAAGGTATTGATACACCAGACTTTGCGCCGCATTAGGGGTTTTAAACTTTTTAATGGAATAGAAAACACCTTCAATGTCAAACTTTTTAATCACATTGCGCTCGCCCTTGGTCACATAATCGCCCTTAGTTTCAAAATCGGTTACGGCTTGCAACAGTTCTGGCTCTATGTGTTTATACTTTTTATGTATGTGGGTTGTTGTCATTTCTCAGTTTTACGCAGCCCAAAAGGCGTCCACGTACTTTTATCTGTTTTCGTCTGCTTTCTAATCTGCTTGTTTTTTGCTAACATTTCTTCGGTTACATAGCCCTGTGAATGCTCCAAATGCAAGGTTACCAAACTATACCTCGCTTGTATGGGTTTAACGCCCATATTCATTAAACGCTCGCCCAGTTCTCTATCCTCTCCGCCATACTGCATACGTTCGTCAAAACCATTTACTGCTACGATATCACTGCGCCAACCTGAAGCATTGTTCCCGTCCCAAGTAGCTTTTGTAGGGGTAATCCAATTTAAAAATTTCGCCTTACCTCCTGTTGCGGTGAGCTTGTTGTGCTTAAAACTTTTTTCTAGTCCTTGGCTCACCAACCAAGCCGCATCGAAACATTTTCTGGAGTGTACATCATCTTCTGAAATGCTTGCTGAAATAGCCTCAGGCAACTTAAAATAACCACCTGAAAGGAAACAACCTTCCTTACGCATCGCCAAGTGTTTTTCCACCAAATCGAATCGCGGAATACAATCTCCATCTGTAAAAATAAGGTATTCTGCTTCGGTGGTTTGGATGGCTTTATTCAAAATTTTAGTTTTCTGAAAGCCGTCATCTTCCTGCCAAACGTGGGTAATCTTCAGGATTCCTTTTTGTTGAAATTTTTGAATAACCTCTTCGGTTTCCGAAGTAGAACCATCGTCTGCAATGATGATATCAAAGTCTTTCTCGGTCTGCCCTTCAAAGCCCCACAAGGCTTTGGTAAGCCACTCGGGCTGATTATATGTGCTAATTATCACCGAAACAGAACTCATGGTTTAAAAAAAATAAATACCTTGCGAAGGTACTCTTTATGAAACAAATTCTTGTTATACAGAACAAACGAATTGGCGACGTGCTCATTAGCTCTGTGCTTGCCAATAACCTAAAAAAACGCTTCCCAGAAAGCACCATCACCTATCTTGTGTATCCATATACAGCAGGTGTTTTGGAGCATAATCCCAACATAGACCACATTTGGAAAGTAGATGAAACGTGGCTCAAAAACTTACCCAATTTACTGAAGATGATTGCTCGGGTACGACGTAAAAAATTCGATATTATTTTTGATCCATATGCAAAATTTCAAAGTAGGATGATTTGCTATTTCTCTGGGGCTGAATACCGAATTGGTTTTAAAAGACCTGGGAAAAAACTGAAGTTACCCTTCTATTCACATCCCGTGCATTTTATTCCTAAACGTACACAGTTTTGCGGAAAAGCAATCGAAAACAGACTCAATTTACTAAACTCCGTTTTCCCAATGGAGGAAATGAACGACACTCCAAAAATTTATATCACCGAAGAAGAGGCGAGTTATGACAGGATAAAGCATCTTAAAAAACCCGTCATCATGCTGGGCGTTTTAGGAAGCACCCCGCAAAAATCGATGCCCTACGAATATGTGGCGCAACTCATAGATTACATTGCCGAAAACTACAACGCTTCCCTCCTCTTTAATTACGCACCTTATCAAAAAGCCGAAGCGGAAGCTATTTACAATTTGTGTGAGCATAAGGATCAAATTCATTTAGATATTTACGAGGATAGCATCCGTGGATTTATCACCTTGATGAACAAATGCGACCTCCTTATTTCCAATGAAGGTGGAAGTGTACACATTGCAAAAGCGCTGGACAAACCAACGTTTACCATCTATTCTCCCTATATTGAAAAGGAAGACTGGAATAGTTTTGAAGATGGCGTGACCCATCAATCGGTTCACTTGCTGGATTTCAAACCCGAATTATACGAAAGCTTCACAAGAGAAGAACGCAAAGCAATTGAGGCAGATCCTTCAAAAATGTATCACGAATTAACGCCAGCTTTAATTTTAAGTTCGTTAAAGCCTTATTTAAAACATCATTTAGCAACCTAAGCTCGCTATGAACATACTTGACAAATTTCACCATTGGCGCCGTCGTAGAAGATGGAACAAACAATACCGAAGCGGTCGCTGGCAAAACCTTAAAAGCGACTTGGAGGCTAGTCGCTATTTTAAAATCAAGGAAGATTTATTAGCCTTTGCTCCCAAAAAACCAAATATTTTGGACATTGGTTGTGGCGATGGAGTGTTAAATGAACGCTTAGGTGATTTTCCATTTTCCTATTTTCTAGGGGTCGATTTTTCTTCGGAATCCATAAAACAAGCACAAGATAAAAACCTTCCAAATTCTGAATTTGAACACTGCGACGTCCTGCATTTTGTTCCGAAGCGAACCTTCGACGCCATTATATTTAATGAATCTTTCTATTACATCCCGGATACAGAGAAATCCAGAGTATTACAGCATTTGTTAGACAACCTATCGGAAGACGGTGTGCTTATCGTTTCCATTTTTAGAGATGGCCCGGGCTGTTGGGAATTCTTTAAAGAGAATAAAAATTTAAAAGAAGTAGATTTTGAAACGATAAAAACTTCCAAGGAAATGACGTATTGGAAGATTGGGGCGTACACAAAAGTTAGTGAGTAGTGAGTAGTGAGTAGTGAGTAGTGAGTAGTGAAAAAAATACTATCCAACAAGTCCATAGTCCATATTCTATGTTCTAATTTCAACTTTCTATTTTCCCTTCTCCCCTTTCACAATCCCGTGTTCCGTCCATTTTTTATTCTGGTCTTTTACGTCTTTGCGAATGGCTAAGTTTCGGTCTAAAGATTCTTTTGTTTTATAGCCACGAGCGTGGTCTAGGTGCAGGACAATAGCTTTGTGCCGAATCTGTTTTGGTTTTAGTCCGTAGTTTTCTAGGCGTTCCCCTAGCTCACGATCGGGACCGCCGTATTGCATACGTTCGTCATAGCCGTTAATAGCGATTAAATCTTCTTTCCAAGCGCTGGAATTACAGTTATTAAAACTTGCGTTTGTTGGGGTAATAAAATCAAGAAAAGTTGCTAAGGTATTGCCACTATTCAGTTTTAACGCTTGTGTTCCTTTTAATTTATCTTGTTGTTTTAACCAGGCTACGTTGAATGCATTCTCCGTTTTTATGGCTTCATCGTCTATAATTTCACTGGTTTTCATAGGGAGTTTACAATAGCCGCCGGATAGGAAGTAGCCTTCTTCCGCATATTTTGCGTGTACTTCTATAAAATCTTTTCGTGGAATACAGTCGCCATCGGTAAACAAAATGTAAGGCTTGTTGGCTTCGGTAATAGCGATGTTTAAGATTCGCTGGCGCCGATAGCCATCGTCTTCGTGCCAGATATGACGCAATGGCACGGGATAATCGGCCTTAAAAGAATCGATTAACTCTTTGGTTTCAGGGCGCGAACCATCGTCTGCCACGAGCACTTCAAAGTTATCGTAGGTTTGGTATTTATACCCCTCCAACACTTTTTGTAACCATTCTTCTTTATTGTAGGTGCTTACAATTACGGTAATGCCAAGATTGTTCAAAACAGCTTTTTTTTATGTAGATTACAAAGGTACGAACTTTCCTAAGACCCTCTAAAATTTGTTACCTTTGGATCGTGCCAACACTCGCCGTCATCATGCCCACTTTAAACGAAGAAGCCTATCTAGAGGCCGCGCTTCGGTCTGTGAAATTTGCAGACGAAATAATTGTTGTGGATTCCTACAGTACAGACACGACACCGGAAATCGCCAAAAAATACGCCACCACCTTTTTACAACGGAAATTCGATAATTTCTCCAACCAAAAAAACTACGCCTTAGAACACGCTACGGCAGATTGGATTCTGTTTTTAGACGCAGACGAACGGATTACCTACCCATTACAACAGGAAATCCTGAAAGCGATTAATAATAATACCCACGGCGGCTACAAACTGAATTTCCCTCACTTTTATATGAACCGTTTTCTCTACCATCACAGCAACGATGTACTTCGCGTGGTAAAACGAGCAGGAGCTTCTTACAAAGGTTTGGTGCACGAAAAATTGACCTGTGAAGGCAGTATTGGGCAGCTTAAAAATCCTGTGTTACATTTTACCTATAAAGGACTGGACCACTTTCTCAATAAAAAGGAGAGCTATGCGTGGTTTCAAGCCGAGCAGCTTCAGAAAAAAGGAAAAAAAACTACCTGGATGCATTTGTTTGTAAAACCCACCTGGCGATTTTTTAGTTCCTACATTATCAAAGGTGGTTTTAGAGATGGTATTCCAGGCTTGACTATTGCGGCAAATAATGCGTATGGGGTTTTTCAACGGTATGTGAAGTTGCTATTGTTGAATAGAAATATGAGGTAATTTACGCCCCCACTACTTTGTCTATCTGGGTATTGAATATAAAAGCAATTGTTTTTGTACTATGGAATTTTGTTATTCTTCCTAGTATTGTTTGATAGAATTATTTACAACTACCTATAATGTGATAAAATTTTCACGTCATTAATTTTTCCATATTCGTCTACTTCAAATGACCAAAGTACTCTAATATCCTCAAAAACTGAGACAACTCGATACGTACTGAAATTATCTTTATACTTTTTTTCCACTATATGAAGCGATTGTAATATCCCTAAACTCTGTATAAGAGATTGTACCCCTTCTTTTTCAGCTAACCATTCCTTTCTTTTACTTTCTGAATAGTATGCTGATGGAAATTCACCTTTAGCTCCATAAGCGAGTATTTTTTCAATTAGGGGAATAACTTGTGAGTCGTCCTCAATATTTGCTGGATATTCAAACAAAATCAGCCGTTTCATTGAAGTAATTAAAGGCTTGATAGCTGCTGTCTTTTGTTTTTCTAATTCCGAAATTTCATAGTAATGAGCGTCCTTCTCAAGTTCAGTAAATAAGTTAATTGTAATACTTTCTGAATCGGATTTAAAATTAAAAAATGTCATATCTCCATTTTTTAAGTTATAAGAATTTGAATATTTTGTTCCTGCCATATATTCTTCTTCTTCTTCAGGAAACATGCACTGTTTCAAAATTTCTGAGCCTCCTTTTAAATCGATTGTTGTTTCATCGGTATACATGTTATTAAAAGTTGAAGATGCCCATCCTAATACTCTACTTTCTACTACTTTTTCAAAATACAATTCGCCGTTCCTTGCTCCAATAATTACCGATGCACCAGTTTTGTCGGCAATGATTATGGTCGCACCAGCAAAACTTGTTTCACGATAGGTTTTGTAAAATGCTATTGCTTCGTCTATGGTGGCACAAGACTCCAACATTCTTTCTGATGTGCTGTCTTCAATTGGGATCAAACTTTCTTTTGGGATATAATCAACAGGTTTACCTGCATACCAATCGAAAGCTAGACCTTCTGTATTCACACCTCCTTGTGCAGCACCATCTTCGTAACCAACATATCCACATCCAAAATGATTTTCTCCTGCTGGAATAAACCAAATTCTAGAATTTGGATTTGTATTATCTTCATTATTAAAAAAATAGGTATTGTTTCCATCTGTTAAAACAAAAATTGTACACGCGTCCGCAATGTATGTGGAACACAGAAACAGCATAAAAATAAATGTTATTTTAAAAGAGGTTAGGTTTTGCATATTTATAGGTCTTGCAGTATTTAGTTGATAAAATAAATTTAATCTTTTTTTTCAAAAAGTTTTTCCACAGCAAACTCCAAAATAACATCTCTATCATTAATTATATTGTGAATAGAATTTGTGATTTCGTAATCTGGCAAAACGCCTCTTCTTTTTAAATGCTCATTTATCGCAATATCACTATGCATAAGTGGTATAGATATGGCTACTTCAGTATATTCTCCGTAGATATACGTTTTATTAATACCGTTACCTACGCCCGCCGTTCCAAATGTTTCGCTTCCTATAAAAACTGCGTCAGTATATTCTTGTAAAATTGCGGGTCCCGCACCTCCGGCAGATGAAGCACCACCATCTATCAAAACGATTATTTTGCCATCAAAACCATATTTCTCTATCGGTTCAAAAACTTTTAACTCTGTTAAATAATCAGAATTGGTTACTTTATAATCACCATTTGCTTTTCTTTCTAACCCAAAATCTGAGTTGAAGGACAAAGTATCACCAATGGTCTCTAAATAATATTCGTCATTTCCTTTAGTTGTAATTTCATTGGTAGGCGTAAAAGGTTTATCCACAAAATATCGAAGCAAGTGAGCGGCATTACTTAATTTACCGCCATCATTGTCTCGTAAGTCTACAATGAGGTATTTTATCCCCTTAGTTTCTATTTCCTTAAAGCATGTGCTATAAAAATCTGGATAGGTGCTTTCTGGTTCTTGGAAACTGTCTTTAAAAAATCGGGTTATTTGCAAATAAGCGTACTTTTCTTCTTCATTTATTTTAAAATCAAAAGCTTTTTCTTTGAACTTTTTTGAATTTGAACTATATTTTTTAAGTTCCGTCTCTACATATTCTGCTCTTGAAATAGAGGCAACTGTCTTGGTCACAATTTCCCTTGTATTATAATCTTTATACGTAATTTGATATGTAGGCTTTGCTTCAAAAACAATAGGATACGTCTTACTAAACGATAGATAAGAAACCCCTAAATAATGTTCCATCCCCGAAGTACTTATCCCATCGGCAGAATAATGTTTTAGCATTTCTGAAACGATGTTGTTACTCAAACTAGCATCAATAGATATAATTTCAGAACCCTCAGGAATCGATTGATTGCTCATGTTTCTGACAATGAAAATCCGCTGATTTTTAATAAAAACTTGAAATGGCAACCGTTTTTGGTTTTTGAAAACTTTACCCAGTGCTTTATAAGGATGGGCGCCTGAATGCGCATCGTGAATCTTCGCAATAAGTTTGAGTACAATTTTATAAAACGTTTTGGCCTCCAAGGGTTTTGAAGCTTCTAAATTTAATTGATTCATAAATAGTTCAAACTCTTCTGGTGTTTGATATTCGTAAATGCCAGGATGGGTATTAATTAAAGCCGTCTTAAACTTAAGTAAATCCTTTTGCATGGCATCAGGCTGATAAATGGTACTTTCCTGTGCAAAACTTGGAAATGCGCTTGTTAGCAACAGTAATAAGCATAATATGAGTGCCATATTTTTCATTGAGTTACTATTTTTATAATGTAAAAAGATCTAGTGTTTGAAGCCAATTAATCTTTAGTAGTTCCACAGCTTCTTTAGTTTGCTCCTTTTCTATATAATTGATAATTTGTTGATGATGGTTTTTAGAACTTTCTTGGAACTCTCGACGTTCCATAAATGCAACTTCATAGAAAAATATTCTTGTTTTTAAATCCAATAAAACTTGTTGAGCTGTTTCATTATCATATTGAGAGGTCAAAATATTATGAAAAGTAATGTCTGCATTAATTCTGTCTATGGCATTTCCAGCCATTTCAATTTTCTTTTCTTGTTCCTTAAGTTTCGTTATTATTGATTTTGAATACGTAGAGTTTTCAATAGCTAAGGCTTCTAAAGTAGCTACAAGTTGATATAAATTTTTCGCTTTTGAATTACTAAGCTCAGGAATTATGAAACCACAATTAGGTACTGATTTTATAATTTTTGAATACTCTAATTGTGTTAACGCCTCTCTAATTGGTGTGACACTTACCTCTAAGTCTCTTGCAATTGATGCTAATGACAAAGAGTCTCCGGACTTTAATTGCCCCGTTTTCATTTTATCTAAAATCAAAAATCTTACTTGATCACGATAGGTTATTTTATTTATCATAATCAAATATAATATATCGTATACGATATATTATGCTTTTAATGCTTTTTTTGAAAAAATGTGGCGTAACTAATATGCAGTATATTTATAGAATGAATAGTAAAAAACAGATTTTTTTAAGAGTAGTTCACCTTTTAAAAAATCTTCCCAAGCTTCAATTTCCGCTTAAACCGCAACAGTGACCATTCTCCTTTTACGTCTATTCGGTTGAGTTCAAAGATATTTTTGAAGGGAAATTGCTCAATTCTATTGCCAATGCGGAGCGCTACTAGGAATCCGTTTTGTTTTAATTGCTGAAAGAATGTTTCTTGCTCAGGATTCCTCCGAGGGAATTTTCCGTAGGGATATGCCAGTACTTTCGTGAAATTTAAATTTTCTACTGAAACTAAATCAAAACATGACTTACAATCTTCTTCAATCTCCGAAGCGTTTAAATCGGTATATTTTTTATGCTGAAAACTATGGTACGCCAACTCAATAGTTTCAGAAGGTAAGGCCCGTAATTGCCCGGCTGTCATTATAGAGACTTCGCCATCGTTCCATTCATCGCTTCTCCCTAAATAATTTAAGGGAATAAAAAACGTAGCTTTCAGTTTGTATTTCTGTAGGATTGGCACCGCAAATTCTAACTGATTCACATAGCCATCGTCAAAGGTGATAATGCAGTTCTTGCCTTTTAAAGAGCTTTTACTCTTTAAAATTTCAGCAAAATGATGCGTGGTATAGCCTCTGGAAGCCAAATGTTTACAATGTGCTTCAAAACTGGAAGCGCTCGTCCGTAACCCCTTCCCTTGTTGAGAAGTGATGTCGTGGTACATTAATATAGGAAGTTTTGCCAAAGTTTGTGGGTGTAGTACTTCTGTAAAATTAGTATTTTTACCCAAACTACCACCAACTCTTGGAGCAAACCGTAAAAATTTCGGCAATCGCCATTACTTTGAATGAAGCCGACAACGTAGATGGCTTTGTACAAAGGCTTTCTTTTGCGGACGAACTAATAATCGTAGACTCCTTTAGCAGCGATGCAACGGTAGAAAAAGCCAGAAAACACGAGAATGTGACCGTATACGAACGGAAATTCGACAACTTTTCGGCACAAAAGAACTTTGCCATCTCCAAAGCGACACATGATTGGGTAGTGTTTTTTGACCTGGATGAAGAAGTAACTCCCCAACTTGCTGAAGAAATTACGTCTACGTTGAAAAACCCTTCGGCCATCGCTTATTTCGTGAAGCGCGATTTCTACTTTATGGGAAAACGCATTAAATACAGCGGTTTACAAAACGATTGGGTGATTCGGGTTTTCAACAGAAAGCATTGTAAATACAACGATAATCTTGTGCACGAAACCCTGGAGGCAGATGGCACCACAGCAAAGCTGAAACAAACCCTCTCCCACCACACCTATAAAAATTTTGACGAATATACAGGGAAAATGCACAAATACAGCGCTTTACAAGCAAAAATGCTGTACGAGAAAAAGAAGAAACCAACGCTCTATCATTTTCTGTTTCGACCCTACTACCGCTTTTGGCATCAGTTTATTTTGCGGTTGGGAATTTTAGACGGGAAAGAAGGATTTATTCTGGCGTATGTAAGTGCGTTTTCGGTGTTTAAGCGCTACGTGAACTTATGGTTGTTGTACCGAAAAATAGACTGATATGAAAAAGGTTTTTTTAGAAGCACATAATCTCAAAAATAAGTTTTCTGGCTTTGGGCAGTTTAATTACCATCTCATAAAAGGGCTAGCCACACAGGATTTAGGGAATCTTACCCTTACGTTAAACGTAACGGACGCCAACTCTTTAAAAACCGAATTTGGCACTACCTTCAAGTACAAAAAATACAAAAGTATTACGCGTCACAAACCCTTCCGCATTAAGAAAAAATACGATTTGTGGCATTGTTTGAATCAGAATATTAAAGTAGAACCATTTTACAACATCCCGTATTTACTTACCGTACACGACATTCATTTTGTTACTGAAGGTTCGGCAGGACTGCAAGCCAAACTACGAGCACAGTTTGAAAAAAAGCTAAAACGTGCAACGGCCATTACCTATATTTCAGAATTTGCCAAAAAAGATACGCACGCACATTTTAAGGTGCCTAAGGTGCCAGAATTTGTAATTTATAATGGCAATACCATTACAGATACTTCGGTTCCTGAAGATTTTAAACCGTCCCTACTTCCGAAGCAACCCTATTTATTTTCAATAGGCGATTTTAGTGAACGGAAAAATTTTAAAAGCTTAGTTGCCATGCTGCATCATTTGCCAGAATACAATCTCGTTCTGGCTGGAAATAATCAATCTTTATATGGCGCTAGTTTGCGCGGTATGGTTTCAGAATATAAACTGGACGACCGTGTCTTCTTACCTGGCAAAATAGCAGATACTGAAAAAAACTATTACCTAAAAAACTGCGAAGCCTTTGTATTTCCATCGTTACGGGAAGGTTTTGGCATCCCTCCTATTGAGGCGATGCGCTTTGGGAAGCCCGCATTTCTTTCCAATAACACATCCTTACCCGAGATTGGTGGCGAACAAAGTTTTTATTGGGAGCATTACGAACCAGCCTATATGGCAAAGGTTTTACAAGAAGGGATGGAAACATTTTACGCCCATCAAAACGATTATGAAACGTGGTATAGTGCCCGCGCCCAAAGCTTTAATTGGGAAGCCACCGCTAAGCAATATCTGGAAGTGTATCACACAATTTTACGCTAAGTTTGCAGTATGTTCGATGTCGCCATCATTATTGTGAATTATAATACTGCCAAGTACACGTTGGAGTGTGTGAATGCAATTAAGATAAAGTCACAGGCCGCCACAAGCTATCAAGTGATTGTAGTGGATAATAATTCTGAATTGGAGGATTATAAGCATTTGTCGGCTAATTTTCCAAAACAGGAAAATTTCATTCTACACAGAAGTCCTATCAACACAGGTTTTGGCGGTGGAAATATGTTAGGGGTCCCGTATGCCAACGCACGGTATTTGCTTTTTCTGAATAACGATGCCATGCTCTTAAATGACTGCCTGCAAATTTTGACAACTTATATGGATGGTCATCCAGAAGTAGGCGTTTGTACCGCTCAAAATTATGACGAGCACAACCATTTTGTCCCTTCCTTCGACCACAATAAAGGATTGAGAAGATTACTCTTGGGTCGCGGATTTTTAGAAAAGAACAACCCAACACGCTACCCAAAACGAAAACAGGAATATACCGAACCCCTGGAAGCAGATTGGGTAAACGGTGCTTTTCTATTTTTTAGGAGGGAAGCTTTCGAAAAAGTGGGCGGCTTTGACACTAACATCTTTCTCTATTGGGAAGAAATGGATATATGCCATCGGTTAAGAGAAAACGGCTATAAAAGTACACTCGTTCCGCAAGCAAAAATATTACACTATCAAGGAGTAAGTACGGGCACTTCAAAAATAATTAGTAAAGAAAGTTATATTTCATATTTATACGTGATTAGAAAAAACTTCGGATTTATAAAATGGTGGATCGTACGTATCTATTTAACTTTAGCCCTGCTGGTAAAGCCGAAAAAATGGTTTTTGCTTTCCACAGTAATCGATTGCAACCCAATGACCCATTCACTCAAACAACAACAAAAAGTACGCTTTTATGAAGACTGAAATTGAAAATGCCATAGCCACCCTAAAACGCGGCGGACTTATTTTATATCCTACAGACACGGTTTGGGGAATAGGCTGTGATGCCACCAATGCAGATGCCATTGATAAAATTTACGCGCTGAAAAAACGTGCCGAAAATAAAGCGATGGTTTGTCTGGTACACGATTTTAAAATGTTGAATGAATTTGTGGAAGAAATTCCCGAAGTAGCCTACGACATTTTAAGATACGCGGTAAAACCTACAACCGTTATTTACGATGACCCCATTAGAGTGGCTACCAATATTATCGCTGAAGACAATTCACTGGCAATACGTGTCGTAAAGGATGATTTTTGCAAGAAATTAATTAGAAAATTCAGGAAACCTATTGTTTCTACCTCGGCAAATATTAGTGGAAAAACAACTCCCTTGTCTTTTGCTGAAATTTCCGATGAGATAAAAAATGGTGTAGATTATGTGGTAAATTATAATCAAAAAGAAAAACGAGGTACGCCTTCAGCTATCATCAAATTAACCTTGGACGGAATGGTAAAGGTGATTAGAGAATAACTATTTTATTCAATTGCACTCATAATTAGAGAAAAAGTCTATCGTAGATACGAGTATCAGGCATCTACGGAATACACAAATAGCGCAACTAAAATGACCAACTCAAAAAAGAATGAGAATCCTCCTTGCCAATTATGTGGCAGTCCTTCTCAATTAAAATATAAAGATTTTCAAGGCTATCAACTTGGGATGAAATTTAACATATATGCTTGTGACACCTGTGTTACCTCTTTTTCTATGCCGCGCGCAGATACTAGCAAAATATATGACGCCATCTATAGTAACGGGAAAAATGTCCCTGGATATAATAGATATTGGAGTTATGTAAATGAAGTTAAGACTGCAGATAAACCCTTGCACTATTTAGCAAATTCTGAAGAAGCGTATTGGGGAATCCAGCAAGCACTTACTACATTGGTACCCAGTAAAGACAGCGCCAAGATTTTGGAATTGGGAAGTGGACTGGGATACCTCACCTATTCACTTAAAGAAGAAGGGTACAATATAGAAGGGCTCGATATTTCGAGTGAAGCTATAGCACAAGCCAAAAAAAATTTTGGAGATTTTTATGTGTGTAGAAATTTATATGACTACGCGCTTGAAAAACCAAATACATACGATATAGTTATTTTAACCGAAGTAATAGAACATATTGAAGAACCCATAAGCTTTATAGCCTCTATTCTGAAATTATTAAAAAAAGGAGGGCATATTATAATTACAACGCCTAATAAATCCCTTATGCCTTCAGATATTGTATGGGATTCTGAAGCTCCACCTGTGCATCATTGGTGGTTTAGTGAAGACTCTATTAAATATATAGCGACAATGCTAGATATGGGAGTTAGTTTTATAAATTTTTCGGAATATTACTTTAACCATCCCGAAGCGTATAAATTGAAAAAAAGAAGAAGAAAAATTGAACGAACCCCCATACTGAATGAAGCAGGTGACCTAATCTCCAAAAGTGAATATACTGCAGCTAACACCCCGCCAGAAGTTCAAAAAAAGAAAGCGGCTATCCAAAGAAGGTGGCTTACGTTGAAGTCAATTTTTAATCCGAATACAATAATTTTTGATAAAAAAGGAAAGACCCTATGTGCTATCCTGACCAAATAATTGAACCTTACTATTCAATCTAATCTAAGTTGTTCAACGAACAGCTATTTCGTACCTTTGCACGAGTAAAAAATACCCATGCAATCCAATTATAAGTCGGCACTTCAACATCCCGTTTTTAGGGTGATTTCTAAAGCAGCAGAACAGCTTCAATTAGAAACCTATGTAATTGGAGGCTACGTTCGGGATCACATCTTACAACGGGGTGATGCTAAAGATATAGACATCGTTGCAGTAGGCAGCGGCATTGCACTGGCCAGAAAAGTAGCTGAGCTTCTCCCTGGAAAACCTAAAGTTTCTGTTTTTAAAACCTACGGTACTGCTATGCTGAAATCTGGCGGAATAGAACTGGAATTTGTAGGCGCCAGAAAAGAATCGTATTCAGAAAATAGTAGAAACCCCGCTGTAGAAAATGGAACGCTACAGGAGGACCAAGACCGTCGCGATTTTACCATAAATGCACTTGCCTTAAGTTTAAATGATGTAAGCTTTGGCGATTTGCTAGATCCTTTTAGTGGTGTAGAGGATCTTCAGAAAAAGATACTAAGAACGCCGCTGGATCCAGATATTACTTATAGTGACGACCCCTTACGTATGTTACGTGCTATTAGATTTGCAACACAATTAGATTTTATCATTGAAGAAAGTTCGTTAGCGTCTATTACTAGCAATGCAGACCGTATAAAAATAATTTCTAAAGAACGTATTGTTGACGAAATTAATAAAATTTTATTGTCTCCCGTACCTTCAAAAGGATTTGCGTTACTGCAAAAAACCAAACTGCTACAGCATATTTTTCCAGAACTTTTAGCACTCCAAGGTATTGAGGAAAAAGATGGACAGCGTCATAAAGATAATTTCTGGCATACGCTGGAAGTAGTAGATAATATTTCTGAAACCACAGATAACCTTTGGCTACGTTGGGCAGCTTTACTGCACGATATTGGCAAAGCGCCCACAAAACGATTTGATAAAAAAATTGGGTGGACCTTTCACGGACATGAATTTGTAGGGAGTAAAATGGTATACAAACTCTTTAAACGGCTTAAGATGCCTTTGAATGACAAGATGAAATTTGTCCAGAAAATGGTATTGATGAGCTCCCGCCCCATCGTTTTAGCAAGTGATGTAACCGATAGTGCTGTGCGAAGGTTAGTGTTTGATGCCGGAGACTATGTAGAAGATCTTATGATATTGTGTGAAGCCGATATTACCACTAAAAATCCCAAGAAATTCAGGAGATACCATGATAACTTTCAGCAGGTACGTGATAAGATCGTGGAGGTTGAAGAACGTGATCACGTTAGGAATTTTCAGCCACCAGTAAGTGGAGAGGAAATAATGGAAACCTTCAGTTTAAAACCATCCCGGGAAATTGGCTTACTAAAAGATGCCATTAAAGAAGCTATTTTGGAAGGAGAAATCCCTAACGAATATAAAGCCGCACACGCTTTTATGCTGAAGAAAGGAATAAAATTGGGATTAACTCCTTCAAAATAGAGTAGTCTCAAATGTTAGTTGTGAAACAGGTACTATGAAAGACAATAAAAAAGTAATTTACTGGCTGCTTACGGGTTGTACGCTTATTTTTATTATGGTAGTTGTGGGAGGTATTACACGTCTCACACATTCTGGACTTTCTATTTCAAACTACAAGCTTATCTCTGGCACCTTGCCACCCATGAACGATACCGAATGGGAAGCAGCCTTCGATCTTTACAAACAATATCCAGAATACCAGAAATTAAATCAGCATTTTTCAGTTGAGGATTTTAAAGATATCTATTTCTGGGAGTGGATCCATCGGGTGATTGGCAGGTTTATTGGGGTAGTGTTTGTAATTCCATTCTTCTATTTTCTCCTGAAAAAACAACTTACTAAATCCACTATTAAAAAATGTATTCTCCTTTTATTCTTAGGTGGATTTCAAGGATTTCTGGGCTGGTATATGGTTAAAAGTGGTTTGGTAGACAATCCAGATGTAAGTCATTACCGCCTGGCAATGCACTTAACCACGGCCTTTATTACGTTTGCTTATACCTTTTGGGTAGCGATGGATTTGTGGTATCCACATAAAAAAGAAATTAATAGCAAGTTCAGAAACCTGTTGCGATTGGGATTGGGAATATTGGTGATACAAATTATTTGGGGTGCTTTTGTTGCTGGACTGGATGCCGGATGGATACACAACCACTGGCCGTTAATGAGCGACGGAAAATTAATTCACGAAACAGTAACCATAGAGCAAAATCCGGTATGGAAAAATTTTGTGGAAGGCAAGAGTGGTGTGCAGTTTGTACACCGGTATCTGGCATATGTGGTTGTTGCTATTATCGGGCTTATCTGGTGGAAATCTAGAAATATTCCGGTAACTGTTTTGCAGCAAAAAGCAATTCATATCCTTTTAGGATTGGTACTACTACAGTTTGTGTTGGGAGTTTTTACACTTATTCTAAGAGTACCTGTAGTGTTGGGTGTTTTACACCAAGTGGTTGCCTTCTTTCTATTGGCAGCGATGACGTTTACCTTGCACAGATTCAGCAAGTAAATATCTCAGGGCAAGCCTTCGGGATATTAAAATTTCAAAAAAATAAATACCAAATCAGAAACATGGAAATAGTCTTCGATACACTAGATTAAATAAGAGCATTACTGCTTTACCATTCCTTCAAAAAAGCGATATAATTCTCCTTTGGTAATACTGGCTCCTTGTTTGATGAGGGCGAAAATATCTTCAGATTTCTTGGCTGAAAATGCTTTGGAGGCTGTGAAAAACTCTACGGAATCTTCAGCAAAATTTTGTTGCAACCATTGGTAACCTTTAATTGTAGAAATGTCTATGCCTTCTTTCAATATTTTTAATGAAATGAGATGCATCTCGGTATCCTCTATTTTAAAAAGAAATAATTGCTGCGGCGCAATATTTTCCAAAAATTCGGCTTTTTGAAGCACGCCTTCCCAAACTAAATCACTAAAAATGTCTAGCTCTTCTTCGGCAACCTCGGGTTGTTTGTCTTTAATGGTTGCCCACTCTTCTCCTGTGATGGATTGTGTGGCCAAAAAGTTGATAAATTCCGGATGCAGTTCTTCTAATTGTTCTTTTGTAAGTCTGGCGTATTTCAAAAAAATAGATTTTTTACAGAAAATTCTTCATCTGTATTTTTAGGACTGCAAAAATACAAATAGCTAAGCAACTATAAAAATTGAATCTATCCCAAGGTGTTGTTTTAATAACTACCCGTTCGCGATACCCATTTGGTGATAATTGGCAGTGGTATATAACACATCTCCTTTATGATTAAATATCATGGCGGCAGACTGTATATCGTTTTCTAAATCAATTTTTAAAATTACCGTATTTAAAACAATAGCTTTCCCAGACAAGGTGTACGTAGTTGGCTGCATATTGCTGGTAAAAACAAGAAGGGTATTTTCTAGTGTAGGATATAAGCGTAAAGCCAAGGTACTTTTATCAAGATAAACCAGTTGCGCTTGTCCTTCATGAGTGCGGACATTATAATAGTAATTGAAAGATGCGGTAGGAGCTTCAGCAAACAATGCCCCTCCTTCTGCCAAATGAGATAGTAGCAAGGGAAATGATTTGCTGGAGTAGAATTCATTCTTCATAGTTTTTAAATAATGGATGCTAAAGCTACAACTCGTTCACTCACAAAACAATACGGGTAAATACGTAATCTATATCACTATTTCAGAAGACATAAAAATTTAAAAAGTACTATGTATGTATCCTTTAGGTACTATTTCGTATTAATTGTATCTTTAAGCATAACTTTATGAGTATGTATAAATATATATTGCTATTCGGATTAGTATTATTCTTAGGGTGTAATTCTTCCGAAGAAAAGAAAACAACAGAAGAAGTCATTGCTTCAGATTGGATGCATGCGTATCAGGCAATTTCCAAATTTGGAGATACGCTGTATAGCGAACCGCCTTCAAAAAAAATTGTGGCATTATACAAAGACAAGAAAAAAGCGTTTGAAGAAAAATCCGACTTAGAAAACACCATTTGGTTTGGCCGCTTTACTGCCTATACAGGAAATTATCGTGAGGCAATACAAATTTATACCGAAGGTCTAGAAAAATTTCCAAATGAAAGCAGATTGTTAAGACACCGCGGACATAGATATATAACGGTTCGGGAGTTTGACAACGCCATTGCAGATCTTGAAAAGGCAGCGGCACTCATTAGAGGGAAGGAAAATAAGATTGAAGAAGATGGCATGCCCAATGCACAAAATACACCCGTAAGTACGATGCACGGCAATATTTATTACCATCTTGGGTTGGCACAGTATCTTAACAACAATGACCAGAAAGCGCTAGACGCCTTTACAAAATGCCTGCAAACGTCACCCAATCCAGATAATCTGGTTTCTGCATCCCACTGGTTGTACACTATTAACTGCCAGATGGGACAAAAAAGCAAAGGATTTGAATATGTAAAAGATATCCCCAGCGATCTTAAAGTAATAGAAAATGAACCTTATTTAAAAGCCTGTTTACTTTACAAAGGCGAGCTCCAACCTACCGAAATACAAGTACAACCCGATGGCACAGCTACTAATAGTGCTTTGTTGTACGGTTTAGGAAATTATTTGTTGTGTGAAGGTGATAGTAAAGCTGCCAAACAAATTTTTGAAGATATTGTTGCGGGTAGTGATTGGGACTCGTTTGGGTATATTACTGCTGAAGTAGAGCTGGCTACAAAATTCAAAAAAAAACCTACCATTGAATAAAACAACCCTGTTTTAGGAATACCCACTTTTACCCTATGAAAATCACCCTGCTCGCCATTGGCAAAACAGACGACAAAAATCTGGAAACGCTTATAAAAATGTACGCTAAGCGGTTGGGGCATTATGTTCCTTTTGCCTTAGAAGTAATTCCCGATATTAAAAAAGCTAAAAACCTTAGCGAAGACCAGCAAAAACAGTTGGAAGGTGCCGAAATATTAAAACGTACCACTAGCAGTGACCACCTTATTGTATTGGATGAAAAGGGTAAAGAATTTACCTCAGAAAAGTTTGCCACGTTCCTTCAGAAAAAAATGAACAGCGGTCTAAAAAACCTCGTTTTTGTGATTGGTGGTCCGTACGGATTTAGTCCGGAAATTTACGAGCGCGCCCAGGGAAAAGTATCCCTCTCCCAAATGACCTTCTCGCACCAAATGGTACGTTTGTTTATGGTGGAGCAGCTGTACCGTGGCTTTACTATTTTACGAAATGAGCCATACCACCATCGATAGGATTTTTTATCTTTATGGGATAACCTTGACGAGATACTGTTGTTATCCTGATTTATTTATAGAATACTGACTATATAAATTATTATATTACGTGTTATCTCTCATTTCCTAAAACCTTAACTATCTCAAAACTAGTAAATTGCAAAACTAATATTCAACAATACAATTGTTATCAAAAATTATATAACAAATTATACAATTAAATTTATTTTTTATATATTTGTAGATTAAAAAATATCCCTGCGACAACAGAGATATTCAAAATCGGTTGCATCCGATTATTGTATAATTTAATAATGTAAAAAGTAATATGATTACAAAAGTACTAAAAAAAAGTGAAAATCCGTCATATAAAAGACGGTTGGCATCTTTAGAAGGTTGTCAAATTGATTTAAAGAACGAACTTTTGCTCATATTTTCAGCGTTCTACGGAGCGCTTAAAAATTATGAGAGAGAGATTGTTCAGACTCCGCCGGAGTCAAGAGCCAGAGGGTTTGAAGCATCACTTCTAAACTCCAAAATGATTCAAAGTATCCAAGAACACTTTCCTGAAAATTGGAAGTTCGGAAAGTACAAGCGATTTACGCTGCGTATCAATGGATACATAATCCTTTTTAAGAAATTTAATCAAAAAGGATTACCTATGAACATTAAGACTAAATCTGTAACCGCAATTTCGCAGCAACTTTCAATACCGCTGTTTGATGATTCCACTTATGTGGCAGAACCAATATTGTTTTTTGGTTACAGTAAGGACAAGTTCGGGAATATTGTTAACCCGAAACTCGTTTATATAGATGAAGATCAGATCAAGTGGGAAATTTCTAGAGACAATATCTCAGCCACTAAAACACTTTCTATTCCTAAAGAGGAGAAAGTCGCTATGCCGAAACTACGCGATGAAATTGTAAAGAAAAACGTTTCGAATAAATAAGTAGAATTGGATGCAACCTTTTTTTAACTAAACTAATAACATACAAACGAAATGGAAATTAATTATAAGCAGCTAATCTTTGCACGTGAATACAGAAAATACTCGCAAACGGATTTAGCTTCTCATATTAACGGACTGTCACAATCAAATCTGTCAAAATTTGAAAAGGGTTTAGGTACTCTTTCTAATGAAATTGTACAAAAAATAATATCCTTTTTAGACTTTCCTGAGAAGTTTTTCAAAAAGAGAATTTCTAATAACGTTGAAAATGCGCACTACCGAAAAAAATCAGCAATAAACAAAGCGACAAGACTTGACATTCAGTATAGCAATAAACTAATTGGTTTTATTGTTGACCAAATGACTAGTTCTGTAGAGTGGCCCGAGTTTAATCTTAAACCAATTGATATTGAAGATGGATATACTCCAAAATCAATAGCTAAATTTATTCGAAAACAAATGGGCTTACTTCCCGACGAACCCGTTAAGAATATCTTTAATTTATTAGAGAGCAACGGAATCATTGTCGTGGAATTTGACACTACCGAAAAATTTGATGGAGTTTCATTCGTAACAGATAAAGGAAATCCTGTTATTGTAATAAACAGTTCTTTTAGTAATGACCGTAAGAGGTTTACGCTTTCGCACGAACTCGGACATATGATTATGCATATTTCTGGAAATTTTATTATTCCAGAATATCGAAATGTAGAAAATGAGGCTAATGACTTCGCTTCAGAATTTTTGATGCCCGCTGACCATATTAAGTCGTCATTGCGCAATCTTAAACTCTCTGATTTAGCTGAGCATAAACGATATTGGCTAACTTCAATGGCATCCCTAATTAGAAGCGCTAAGGATATCGGTAGTATTTCATATGACCGATATAGATACTTGAATATCGAATTAAGTCGAAAATGGGGAAGGAAAAATGAGCCCGTCAATGTTTACATAGATGAGCCTAAGCTTTTTCTTACGGCATATAAAATGCATAAAAACGACCTAGAATATTCTGATAATGAACTTGCGGAAGCTTTTGGATTGCCTTTAGATGTCCTAAAAAGATTTTGTAATATTCAAAAAGGGAATTCTAAATTAAGAGTTCTGATATAAAACGAGAGATAACAACGTATTAAAAAAATAGCTAATTAAGCGCAAGTCATTAAAGCTTGCGCTTTTTTAATACATTTATGCTATCCGAAAAGATAGTGACTGCCAAACCCGCTACTTTTCATATACAATCACGTTGTAACACATAATCAAAAACTCAATGAAATATAATTTTACATTTTTATTACTGTTTATTTTTTTGGGCTCATATGCTCAAGAAATCGTCGTAACAAAAGACAGTTTGCAATTGGAATTTAAGAAAAACAGGAAAGCTTCAAAATTCTTTAATGTAAGACAATCGAATGAAGTCAATAGTGATAAACTAACTAAAAGGATGTTTCGTGTAAAAATTGAATCTCTTAATGAAAAGCCTGTTGATATTAATGCATTCTCGTTAGTTGATACTAAAAACAAAGTTCGATATAGAGTTGGTGATTATATAGGCTATAAAGGCATTTCTATAGGAGGAAGTGGTGTACATAGTAGCAAATATCTTAAAACTGAACTTTTGAACAAAAGAGGAAAACCGCTTATACCTTATCCAAAATATGATGAGAATATCGAAGATACTTTTACTAATTATGATTTTGAGGGTTATCACAATATAGAGTTCGAAACAAACTTTAAGACTAGAAAAAAGCCAAAACTGAGTATCGTCTACTACGGACCGACCACGATGAAAAAATTTACAGCGGACTTGTATTTTATTACGATAAATGAATTGGACTCCTCTGCTGAACTTGAACTATATTATAAAAAGGAAAAAATAAATGATATTGAACTTTGATAAATTACGTGTTACAGCAACGCATATCATTCAGAGGTCACATTCGTCTTAAATTAAATTACCTAACTTTATAAAAAATTGGTACAGCGGATATATACGTAGAGGCGGCGCCAGTGTCTTCCTCTCGCTGAAACGCTCGTCGGAGACAGGCGGCTGATTCGCACGCTGCGCTTCCCACTTTCGCTGACGCAAAATGTTGGCACTGCCTATACTGCCGCTCAAGAACAGCCGATCATATGCAAATCCTTTGCTATTCATCAAACTAACAAAACAATAAAATGAAATTTATAGATTGGACTAAATACATTGGAGTAATGATTATTGCTACTTTTCTCACCTTCTTCTTTCATGAAATGAGCCATTGGATAGCCTATGAGTTATTGGGATATGATGCTGGATTTACTCTGAATGGAGCTTCAGTAAAAGATTCTTCAATTAAACTAACTAAGGCGCATCGAATAATCACTAGTGCTTCTGGACCCATATTTACAATCATCCAAGGAATAGTATTTTATTTTATTCTAAAAAAACATAAAATCATAATGCTATATCCTTTTCTATTCTTACCATTTATAATGAGGTTAGGAGCTACTTGGGCAAATCTATTCCAGCCAAACGATGAAGGAAGAATTAGTCTTGATTTAGGATTAAACCTATATACTATTTCAACCATTGTAGTTGTATTTCTATTCTTTTTAGTGTTTAAAATTTCAAAGAAAAATAAATTGTCGGTAGTTCTAAATATTATAACATTTATAGTCTCATTAATATTACTATTCGGTCTTGCATTTATAGACTCTAAATATAAAATACGGTTTGTTTAAAAACGAACGAGGCAGCCGCGGTATCCAAGTAAAGTATAACAGCTGTGGTACTTATTAAAAAAATGTGAGTGTGGGTACCTTACCCTCTCCTCCACTGCGCGGTCTCCTCAAAAACGTGTTCCAGAATTTTGGCGTCGTCTTCTGTAAACGTAACGCCACGTCTGTCCATTACAATTTTTGCTACTTCAAAAGCTTTATCGGTTTTATAGGTGGTCATTCCCGCGCTACCCCCCCAACTAAAGCTAGGAATAAAGTTTCTTGGGAAGCCGCTGCCAAAAATATTGGCACTTACCCCTACCACAGTACCAGTATTAAACATCGTATTTATACCACACTTACTATGGTCGCCCATCATAAGACCGCAAAACTGAAGACCTGTTCGGGCAAAGCCTTGAGTTTCGTAATCCCAGAGACGTACCTCAGCATAGTTGTTTTTTAAATTGCTATTGTTAGTATCTGCTCCCAGATTACACCACTCGCCTATAACAGAGTTCCCCAAAAAACCATCGTGGCCTTTGTTGGAGTATCCCATTAGTACACTATTGTTAAGCTCCCCTCCTACTTTACTATGTGGACCAATGGTACAGCCAGTATAAATCTTTGCATTCATTTTAACTGTGGCTCCTTCACACAAGGCAAACGGACCTCTAATCATACTACCTTCCATAATTTCAGCATCTTTGCCAATATAGATGGGGCCTTCGGTTGCATTTAAGGAACATAAAGGAAGTTTTGCGCCTTCTTCAATAAAAATGTTTTCTTTGTTGAAAGCAACGGTCATTTCGGGAATGGGCTGGGATGTTCTTCCTCCGGTTATTAGATCGAAATCTCTTTTAATAGCTTCATGATTCTTCGAAAAGATATCCCAGGTGTGTTCAATTCTAAGAACATCATGGTGCGTGTATTCTATAATTTCGAACGTATCAAAATCTACTTCCTGGTCTTCGATTGTAAAGAACGCGATGGGCTCTTCATTGTAAAAGATGGCTTGATTTTCAGTTAAGTTTTTTACCAGTGCTACTAAATTTTCAGAAGGAATAAAAGAGGCATTAATTAAAACGTTTTTCTCCAGCTCCACCATAGGCCATTTGTCCGAAAGATAATCCTCAGTAACCGTAGAGGTACTAGAATGTAGGTGTTGCTCCCACTTTTCACGTAGTGTGAGAATCCCAACGCGTATATCTGCCACAGGACGCGTAAAGGTAAAAGGAAGTAATTGGTCACGTACGCTGCCGTCAAAAAGTATATAATTCATGGTATTTTTTTGAAATGTTCTTACCAAATGGAAGTACAATAATTCTACTTCTTACTGAAATACAAATATACAAGGAAAGAGGGCAACTTTTTAAAGATTTCAAATTCGTGACCCTAGTATACTCCTTGTTTATGGGTATACTTACTTCAGTTTCTTTTGTTTAAAAAAATCTGGATACCTTATAAAAAAAATTTAAAAGCACACTACACCATTAATTTCTTAAAATTTTCTTAATTTTAATCGCAACTAACAAATTTTATGATGAAGTATTTTAAAATAATGCTACCAATAATGGCTATAGTATTGGTAGGGTGTCAATCTGACGAATACACTAATGCGCCAACCTCTTTAGATAAAGATCTTACACTGCTACTGGAGGCTTGTTCTCCAGATCAGGGAGTTTCCTATTTTGTACTGCCTAATGAAACCGATTATACAAGCATCCCACAAGATCCTTTAAATCCAATTACGAAAGAAAAAGTTGCCTTAGGACAGTTGTTAGTTCATGAAACTGCGGTTGGAGGCAATCCTAAAATTTCTGGAAATAAATATAGTTACGTTTGTGCGAGTTGTCATCCTGCGGCTTCCGGATTTTCTGCTGGAATACGGCAGGGAATTGGCGAAGGCGGCATTGGGTTTGGGTTTGCTGGCGAAGGACGTGTGGCTATGGATGAAAGCACCATGCCTCGTGATAGCATTGATGTACAAGCTGTAAAGCCTCCAACACTTATTAATGTAGCCTATCAGGAAGTAGCCCTATGGAATGGATCTTTAGGTGCGCAGGGTATTAATGCGCCATACGTACAACAAAACAGCGGTATTGTTCCCGAAAATCTCTTTGGGTTTCAAGGGTTGGAAACACAAGGTATTGCCGGACAAAAAGAACATCGCCTAAAAATTGATGCCGAGTTTGCCGAGGAATTTGGTTACAAAAGTTATTTTGACGCCGCATTTCCCTCATCTCCCGAAGATGAACGCTACGAATCTATAAATGGAGCATTGGCTATTGCAGCGTTTAACCGAACCATCCTAGCCAACCAGGCACCGTGGCAAGAATGGTTGCGCGGAAATACTAATGCATTGACAGAAGATCAGAAAAAGGGAGCTATGGTATTTTTTGATAAAGGAAAATGCTTCGAATGCCATACAGGACCCGCTTTAAAATCGAACGAATTTCACGCCTGGGGTTTGTTAGATTTTGATCCATCAGAAACTATTATCCATGGAGCTACAAGACGTTCTTTCAACATTGAAGTCCAAAAAGGGCGTGGTGAATTTACAGGACGTGCCGAAGACGATTATAAATTTAAGGTTCCTACCTTGTACAACTTAAAGTCGAATAAATTTTATGGTCACGGAGGCTCAGTAACCAGCATTCGTGAAGTAGTGGAATATAAAAATGGAGGTGTAAAACAAAATGCCGATGTGCCTGATGCACAAATAGCATCTCAGTTTGGTGCATTAAATCTTACAGAAGAAGAGATTACAAACCTGGTAGATTTTTTGGAAAACGGATTGTTTGATCCAAATATAGCCCGATACGCTCCTACTTCAGTTTTATCTGGAAATTGTATTCCTAACAACGACCCACAATCTAGAATAGACTTGGGCTGCGATTAATCGCCGTCTGGATCTTCTGGGAATACCGTAGCTTCATACGCTCCACTATCTGGATTGTTAGTATCACGCACGATTCCATTTAAATCTCTGGACGGCGCTACACCACCAAGACCAATACCTTCAGCACCCGAAGTTCCTTGCTCAATATTGAAGTTGTTCAAGTTAGTATTCTGAAAAAGAGGATCCATATTTAAAACTGTGTTTGTATACAAAGCACCATTGTTGAAGTTGTATTCTGGAAAATTAGTAAAATCACCATTAGGATCTTCAAAACGAAGTAAACAGTTCGTTAAATTAAAGTTGAAGGCTGCGGAGGGTTCATTTGATAACCCTAATTCTCTTTGTTCGTTCCCGTAGATTATACAATTAGTAAAGTTAGCCTCTATTAAATCGCTACCAAGAGAACCATCTGCTGTTGTAATAAAGTTTGAGATACTCACACTAGGCGAATCCCTAAAACTATTGGTCCAATAATTAGCAAAGGTACTATGGTTAAAATTATATCTTCCACCAAGCACAAGCGACAATGAGGCTTCCCCGCTATTATTTATCACCACATTCTCACCATAAATATCTCCAGTTAAACTTAAAAGTCCATTTACAGCACTATTATAAATTTGCACGTTACGTAGTGTAAGTGTTCTATCACCATCATTGCTATCCATACGGATGCCTACAATACCGTTTTTAATGGTAGTGTAGTTAAATTCATTATTGGTACTCCCTGCAGTAAGCCAAATAAAACCCCACTGTCCTGGAACATCACTAAAGGCTGGTTCCAGACGGTCACCTTCAAAAATAACTTCATTTTCTAAGGCTTCAGGATCTGTACTAGCTTCTCCATTTACTTTCATAGAAGCTTCATTAGCTACCAAAATCCCACTATTCGCATGAAAATGAATACGTGCGCCCGAATCTATAGTTAATGTTCTACCGCCTGGCACTGCTGCAAAACCATAAATAACATAAGGTTTTTCATTCGTAAAGGTAAGTTCATCGTCTTCCAGAAAAAAGCCTTCAATCTCGAATGCAGCTTCCCCTTCACCTATAGTAAGTGTTTCCACCATGCCGTTCCCTAAGTCGTCCGGAAATAAAAATACAGCGTCTTTTACCAGTGTAACTAATTCTACCTGTTGCTGATTCCCACCACCATCAAACACGATTTGATCTGTGTATAAAAACTGATTATCATCTGTGCTGCTATTTATATCAAGGGTAGTTTCAATAAAAATAAAAATACTATCCTTTGCCAGTACCGTAACGTCTTTAAATTGACTTCCTGGGAGGCCATCTACATTTAAACGGTATTTAGAATTTTCACCTTGCGCCAATCCCACGGTTGGGATGTTGATGTCTTCATCACTACGGTTATATACCTTCAAATTGTAGGTACTGGAACCAATATTGCTGAAAATGGTATCAAGAAAAACGGTATCTCTAGAAAATTCAAGGTTCCCTGTGCTTGCAACCGTTTCAAAATCGTTTCTACAAGAGCTCCACAAAACAACGCTGGCCAAAAGTGCCAATCCGTACAAATACTTCATTAAGGTGTAATTTTAGGTAAAAATATAACTTTTTTAAAAGGGGAATATTGTTTGAGGGGGAAAATTAGGGAACTTCTACGAATTTTGAATTTTGAATTTTGAATTTTGAAATAAATGCAATAGCAAAGGTAGCTGAGTATTTTGTTGAAAATTGGTGCAAACAAATTTTCAACAAAAAGTACCGAAGCTAGTTTTTCACCACTTCAATCTTAAAAAGCTTGTCCCAGTTTTTACCGGTTACATAGAGAATATTGGGTTCGCCTTTGTAAGCAATTCCGTTAAGGACATCTAATTCGGCTGTTTGAGTGACTTTTTCTTTTAGACCTTTTAAGTTGATAACCGCTTCCACAGCACCAGACTTCGGATTCACAATGGCTATAGCATCCTTACGATATATGTTGGCGTAAATTTTATTATCTACCCATTCCAATTCGTTAATGGTATCAATTTTACTCTTATTGGTATAAACTTCAATAAATTTCTGCTCGGCAAGAGTTTCTTTATCGAGAGTCCATATTTTTTCGGTGCCGTCACTTTTATAAATGTTTTCGCCATCATTACACATTCCCCAACCTTCCTTACTTTTACCATATACAAAAGTCCCGGTTTTTTTAAAGCTGTCTTTGTTATAAATAAATCCGTTGCCGCTTTTCCACGTTAACTGAAATATTTTACCATCCAAAATTGTAAGCCCTTCACCAAAATACTGATCCCCAATGGCCATTTGTTGTACTACTTCACCAGTAGTATAATCTGTTTTTCTAAGGGTAGATTGTTTGTACTGCCCTGTACTTTCGTACAAGGTATCGTTGCTAAACTCCAATCCTTGTGTGTACGCTTTCGGGTCGTGCGGATACGTTTCAAGTATAGTGTAGCCATAAATTTCAGGTTTTGTAGGAGCTACTATAGTAATATCTTTATATACTGAATATTCTTTTCCTTCAACATCCACAACAGCCTCAATGGTGTGTATTCCCATTCTTTGTTGTGCCAGCGGAATAGAACCCGTTGCGATTTCGGTTCCGTCGAGGATAAATTTTGTACTCCTGATCTCAACATTTTTTTTGTTGTTAAGAGTTACCGAAACACTTTCGGCAGGTGTAAATACTTTCTTTCCTTCTTTAATTTCAAGAGAAAAGTAATCGTTTGCATTTTTTATTTCATCTTCACAACCTGCAAAAATACAAGCTAAAAATATGAAAATGAAAGTCTTATAAAGTTTCATACGGGATCTAAATTTTAACGCAAGATAGCCAAAATAATTGATGACAAAAATGCTTGCTGAAGCATTTAAAGTATACTATCTTTGCATCGGCAAGTCCTACACAACTAGCTCCTATGGAATCCCCCAGGGCGGGAACGCAGCAAGGGTAAATGGTTGTAGCAGTGTGATGTAGGTAGCTTGCCATTTTTTGTGCGCTAAAGTTTCTTCAGTATACTATTGCGAAATAACACAAAATCAAGCAGCTACCTTATATAAAGCAGCATTTTATAATGCAGAAGAACTTTTTATTTATTCTCATTTCTCTATTTTTCCCTTTATTTCCATTGAATTTTTTAGACATAGCAAAGACTCCAGAAACTGCTTGTTGTCCTTTGGCCAACAAATAATTTTAAAGAAATTATAGTATTAAAGTTAAAAATAGCAGGCTCCTCAATACATACCGAAACATCAACAGTTACTTTTCTCTATCATTTTTTTGGAATACTAGCCGCAACTGTGCATCTTTGCCATTCACTAACTATGTATGCCAAAAGTTGTTTTTATTACGGGAGCCTCATCAGGAATTGGTAAAGCTATTGGATTGCACTTACACGAAAGAGGCTATACGGTTTTTGGTTCAAGCAGAAACCCGCTTAAATACACTGGTTCTATTCCCTTTTCTTTACTGAAACTTGATGTAACAAAACCCGAAACCATTACCGAAGCCGTAGCTCAAATAATTGATAAAGCGGGAAAAATAGACGTACTTGTAAACAATGCAGGCGTTGGTATCACAGGCCCCATTGAAGAAACCCCAACCGACGAAATAAGAAACGCTTTTGAAATAAATTTTTACGGACCACTGCACGTTATAAAAGCCGTTCTTCCTCAAATGCGGAAACAACAAAGCGGACATATAATAAATGTAACCTCCATTGCCGGATACATGGGATTGCCCTATCGGGGGATTTACAGTGCTACCAAAGCCGCTTTAGAAATAACAACCGAAGCCTACCGAATGGAAACAAAGCAATTTGGCATAAAAATGACCAACATTGCTCCTGGCGATTTTGCCACTAATATTGCCTCGGGTCGCTATCATGCTCCGGTTCTGGAAAACTCTCCTTACAAAAATGCCTACGGAGCAACGTTAGAAATGATGAACACTCACGTAGACGCTGGAAACGACCCTATCGATATGGCAGAAGCCGTTCAAAAAATAATAGAAACAAAGCATCCAAAAATTCACTACAAAGTGGGTGCAGTTTTACAGAAATTTTCTATCGTACTAAAGCGTGTACTGCCAGATAAAACATACGAACGTATGGTCATGAAACATTATAAACTTTAATTTCTGGTTGCAATTTTCAGAGGTAAGTGTGGGCTCCTTTAAAGAAAGTAGTGTGCGAAGGAAGTTCTAATTTCAAACTACGCATTGCTACTGCTCACTAAAATTCTATTGATAATTTCTATTAAAATTTTCTAGCAACCCAGCCCAGACCATACAATTCTTCCTTATTTTTACTGAAACTAAAAAACTTATTATGAAATTTTTCATCGATACAGCCAATCTAGATCAAATACGCGAAGCTCAGGACTTGGGTGTTTTGGATGGCGTTACTACCAATCCGTCGTTAATGGCCAAGGAGGGCATAACGGGACGCAACAATATTTTAAAACATTATGTAGACATTTGCAATATTGTTGATGGTGATGTTTCTGCGGAAGTGATTGCAACAGATTTTAAAGGCATGGTGAAAGAAGGCGAACAACTAGCCGAATTACATGACCAAATCGTAGTAAAAATACCGATGATCAAAGAAGGTATAAAAGCTATCAAATATTTTAGTGACAACGGAATTAGAACGAATTGTACCCTGGTGTTTTCAGCCGGGCAAGCACTTTTGGCCGCCAAAGCTGGCGCTACGTACGTGTCTCCATTTATAGGAAGACTGGATGATATCTCCACAGACGGACTCAACCTAATTGCTGAAATACGGCTCATTTACGACAACTACGAATTTGATACCCAAATCCTGGCCGCCTCCATTCGCCACACCATGCATATTCTGGAATGCGCAAAAATTGGTGCCGATGTGATGACGGGCCCCCTTTCTTCCATTGAAGGGTTACTGAAACATCCTTTAACCGATAGTGGTTTAGAAAAATTCTTGGCAGATTATAACAAAGGAAATTAAGTAACAAGACGAGATCCCCCTGAACAAGGGACGATTTTTAATTTTCAAAAAAAAAGTATTTCATAAATGAAGTACTTTTTTTTTGGAATGAAAATTGGGATTTACTTCGATACGCAACTCTTACATCGCTGAAAATTAGCAGAAAAACTTTACCTACGCTTAGGACGAAGCTTCTCACCCGGGCATATTTTCAAAAATAACGGTATACAAAAAAAGTCCCCAAATTTCTTTGGAGACTTTGTAAAGGGTGGAAGACCGGGTTCGAACCGGCGACCTCTGGTACCACAAACCAGCGCTCTAACCAGCTGAGCTACAACCACCATGTAGCGCTCTTTTTCAAGAGGTAGCATATTCACTAAAGCGTTTATCGCTTTAGCGGTTGCAAATATAAAGCATTCACCCAGTATGCGCAATACTTACATAGAAAATATTTTAGATCAAATCGAAAATTGAATCCACTGCTGGCAATCGTTCTACTGTAAACCCTTCGGCTGCCTCGGTGCCAATTAATCTCCCTAAGTTTCTATTGCGGTATAACATACTGTCGGTAGCGTTTTTAGAAGAGATAGGCGTATTGGGTGCTGTAGAATTCTCATCAAAAAACTGACTGCGATACGCATAGATCGCTTCCATCTTTTTATCCTCAAAGCCCGTGATGTCCACTACAAAATCTGGCGTAAGTTCTTTCCATTGAATATAATGATAAATAGCTTTTGGGCGCCAGGGATGCTGGTGATTGCCTTGATGAATGGTTTCTACTTTCACCAAACCGCTTAAAAAACAAGCATCGCTCACCAATTTACTTCCTTTCCCATGGTCAATATGGCGATCGTCTACGGCGTTGCACAAAATGATTTCAGGGCGATATTTTCGTATTATTTTAATTACTTCTAGTTGTGTCGCATGATTATTCACAAAAAACCCGTCTCCAAATTCAAGATTCTTCCTAACAGAAACCCCTAAAATTTCAGCAGCATTTTTAGCCTCTGCATCTCTAATTTCGGCTGAACCACGAGTTCCGAGTTCCCCTCTTGTTAAATCAAGGATACCTACTTTTTTTCCGTTGGCAATTTCTTTGGCCAAAGTACCGCCGCAGCTCATTTCTACATCGTCGGGATGCGCGCCTATGGCTAGTATGTCTAGTTTCATTTTTTAAAATTTAAATGTTCCCCTCGACTCCGCTCGGGGCACGAGGATAGGCAACAAGTGGCTAAAGTTTAAGTACATCGCACCCCGAGCGTAGCCGAGGGGAAAATACCGATTAAACCAACTCTTTTTTTGCTACAGCTTTAAAAGCCTGTTCAATATCGGCAATCAAATCTTTCTTTTCTTCAATTCCTACCGAAAATCGTAACAAACCATCACTTATTCCTTGATGTGCTCTAGCTTCAGGAGTGAGTAAGCCGTGACTTGTTTTTGCGGGTGATAAAATAGTAGATTCTACACCTGCCAGGCTCATGGATTGTTTAATTAGTTTAAGTGCCTGCATAAAAGCTTCAGCATTTACAGAGGGTATTAATTCGAATGACAACATTCCGCTGTATCCTTTCATTTGTCTCTTTGCCAATTCATAATCGGGATGATCTTTCAACCCTGGATAATGTACCTTTTTCACTAGTGCATGGTTTTGCAACCACTTTGCCATTCGTTTTGCATTTCGGTTTTGTGCTTTTACCCGTAATGCCATTGTTTTTAAACTTCGCTCCAACAGCCAAACGGTATAGTCGCTCAAACTCCCACCAATATTTTTGGAAAGATTCCAAATACGCAACATATGCGCTTCACTTGCCGCTACTGCACCTGCACAAATATCACTGTGCCCACCCATATATTTAGTAGCACTATGAATCATTATATCTATACCAAAATCGGCCGGATTTTGATTGATGGGGGACGCAAAGGTGTTGTCTATCATAGATACCAACTTGTGCTCTTTGGCCAGGTTGGCAATCATTCGTAAGTCGGTAATCAACATCAACGGGTTGCTGGGCGTTTCTACATAAAGTACTTTGGTATTTTTTTGAAGTGCTTTTCTGAAATCGGCTTCTCTAAAACCATCGGCAAAGGTGTATTCAATTCCGAACTTAGCAAACTCTTCCACTACAAAGTTATACGTACCACCATAGAGTGTTTTCGGCAAAACAATATGATCTCCTTTTTGAAGAAAAGCCAGCAAACAATGGCTCACGGCCGCCATACCACTCCCGAAGATCATTCCAGCTTCGGTATGCTCCAGCGCAGCAATTTTCTTTCCTAAGGCTTCCTGATTTGGTGTGTTGAAATAGCGTGGATACCGTTTAACATCCACATTTTCATAGGCGTATGAACTACTCATATACAAAGGAGAAATCGCCCCTTTAAACTGTTCGTCTTTTATCTCTCCTACGTGTGCACAAATAGTGTTTATGCCCATTTTTTCGGTTTTGCCCATGGCTTCAAATTTTAGACCTCTAAGGTATTAATCTTTATGAAGGTTTGCTATATTTAGCGTATGAAAATATTGTTAAAGAACATAAAGGAACTTCTTCAAATACGGGAGTCCGGATTACAAAAAGTGGCTGGCGAAGCGATGAATGTGCTTCCCAGTTTTAAAAATGCCTGGTTGTTGCTGGAAGATGAAGTAATAAAAGACTTCGGAAGTATGAATACCTTAGCTGAAACTTCCGCAGACAAAATCATAGATTGCACAGGTAAAATGGTGCTTCCCACGTGGTGCGATAGCCATACACACATTGTATACGCCGGAAACCGAGAACAGGAATTTGTAGACCGAATTAAAGGACTCAGCTATCAGCAAATTGCCGAAAAAGGCGGTGGGATTCTAAACAGTGCCAAAAAACTACAAGCTACTTCCGAAGATGATTTATACGAACAATCGTCTAAACGTCTTGCGCAAGTAATGCGTTCTGGAACGGGTGCCATAGAAATTAAAAGCGGTTATGGTCTCACTACGGCAGCCGAATTAAAAATGCTCCGCGTAGCTAAAAAATTGGGACAAAACTATCCCGTTGCAGTAAAAACCACATTCTTAGGAGCACACGCCGTTCCTACTGAATTTAAAGGAAATAAAGACGGATATATGAACCTTCTCATTACCGAAATGCTCCCAAAAATAGCCCAAGAAAAACTAGCAGACTATGTAGATATTTTTTGCGAAGAAGGCTATTTTTCTGTAGAAGACACAAACAAATTATTAACGGCTGGTAATAGTTATGGTTTAGCCGCAAAAATTCACGTAAATCAGTTTAATGCTATTGGTGGTGTACAAGCTGGAGTTGTTCACGATGCATTGAGTGTAGATCACTTGGAAGTATTGACCGAAGAAGATATTTCAGTATTAAAAGGTAGCGATACGATGCCGGTAGCACTTCCCTCCTGCTCTTACTTTTTAAGCATCCCATATACCCCAGGAAGAAAATTGATTGATGCAGGATTACCATTGGCGCTTGCAACCGATTACAACCCGGGATCTACCCCAAGCGGAAATATGAATTTTGTAGTAGCCACCGCCTGTATTAAAATGAAACTTACCCCCGAAGAAGCCATAAACGCGGCAACTATTAATGGTGCGTATGCAATGGGACTGAGCGATACCCACGGTAGTATTACTAAGGGAAAAAGCGCCAGTGTGATGATTACGAGGGAAATTCCGAGTTACGGATTTTTACCCTACGACTTCGGAAATAATAATATTGAAACGGTGATCATTAGCGGAAAAATAATTCAATAATGTTGAAATTTTATTCCAAAAAAAAACTGTTAGCCCACACCAACCCTAGGAATGGTGAACTTAAATTTGGACAGGCCGCGATTACCGTCGGTTCCTTGAAGGAACTAAAAGATAAGCCACAGCAGTATGTGTTATTAGGCATTCCTGAAGATATTGGCGTGCGAGCGAATTCTGGCAAACCTGGCGCTTCAAAAGCCTGGGAGGCTACTTTGTCCTCGCTTTGTAATATTCAGCAGACGCAGTATTGCCAAGCACATAACGTAATCGTTTTGGGCGAACTGGATTGCTCACAGCAGATGCAACAAGCTGAAACACTAAAACCAAGTGACACGCACTATCTTGAAAAATTAGGGGAACTAGTCACCCAAATAGACCATATGGTAACGCAAGTAATTGAAAAAATAGTTGGTCAAGGAAAAATTCCCATTATCATTGGTGGCGGCCATAATAATAGTTTCGGAAATTTGAAAGGCGCTTCAAAAGCATTGGAAAAATCTATAAACTGTATCAATTTTGACGCCCATACCGACTTTCGAGCATTAGAACATCGCCACAGCGGTAATGGGTTTAGCTATGCTGCCGAAGAAGGATTTTTAAACAAGTATTTCATCTTCGGATTACATCGCAATTACACATCGCAAGCTGTGTTTGATAGTATGGCGGAAGTTTCGGATACCGTTCAATTTTCATTTTTTGAGGATATTTCAGTAAAAAACAAAAAGACCTTTACCGAAGCACTCCAGGAAGCTGAAGCATTTTGTACCCAACAACCGTTTGGGTTAGAGATAGATTTAGACGCCGTTGCCAATATGGGCAGTAGTGCGATGACGCCAAGTGGTTTTAGTTTGGAAGAATGTAGACGGTTTCTTCACTATTTTTCAGCAAAAAAGACCTGTACCTATATTCATATTTGTGAAGGCGCGCCTAACAGGGAATTATTCCCGGGACAAGTTGGAAAGGCGATTGCGTATTTGTTGAGTGATGTGATTTCGGAATAGAGAGGTGAGTGGTGAGATCGCTTCGCTGTGAGGTGTGAGGTGTGAGGTGTGAGGTGTGAGGTGTGAGGTGTGAGGTGTGAGGTGTGAGGTGTGAGGTGTGAGGTGTGAGGCTAAAAGTGTAAAAACTAACACTCGAAGGTTGCCAATCTTGTTTAACATTTCGCAAAGTGATTCTTAAAAACTTTTAAATCCACTAAAAATTTAGGGTTACTGAGTGATTCTTTGAAGCCAAAAGGCTTTAAAGAATAGTATCGAAGCACAAAAAAGCCTTCGATTTCTCGAAGGCTTTCTAATACTATATATAACTAAGAAAGTAAGTTGGCTTACTCGCTATCTTTAGCTTCTTCTTCCTGCTTAGCAGGTTTCTTGAATTTTGCGTACTTGTTTTTAAACTTGTCAATACGTCCTGCAGTATCAATAAGTTTAGACTTACCAGTATAGAACGGGTGAGATGTTCTTGAAATTTCCATTTTTACCAATGGGTACTCCACACCATCAACTTCTAATGTCTCTTTGGTATCTGCAGTAGATTTTGTTAAAAACACCTCTTCGTTAGACATGTCTTTGAATGCTACTACTCTATAATTTGCTGGATGTATATCTTTTTTCATCGTCTTGACTATTTTTCTCCGATTTTGAGTGTGCAAATGTAAGGAAATTTCCAAATGCAGCAATACAAAAAATAAAAATTTTGCAGAATATTAAATTACACGCGCAAAAATACACTTTTGTTGGTAGCGTGTAACATTTTAGTATTTTTGAATACTAACAGTAACAAACCAAAAAACTTCTTATCTCATGGAAACTCAAACAGCTTCAGTTAAAAAAATCGCATTGCCGTATGGTGCAGTCTTAGGACTTATTACTATACTACTTAGTGTTATTGTTTATGTTATGGACCTCACCTACGAACAACCCTGGTGGCAAGGTGCATTAGGCTTTGTAGCAATGATTGCTTGTATACTTTTAGGCATTAAGACCTTTAAAAAAGATAATTCAGGCTTTCTAAGCTTAGGAGAAGCCTTAAAGGTAGGCCTGGCAATTTCACTCATCGCCGCAATCTTAGGTGTTATTTTCAATTTAATCTTTATGACTGTCATTGAACCAGACTTTATTCCAAATATGCTCGCTGCTACCGAAGATAATATGCTTGAGAAAAACCCTAATATGACACAAGAACAAATTGATATGGGGATGAGTATTACCGAAACAATGATGAGCCCAGCAATTATATCTGCTATGGCTATTATAATGACGCTGTTTTTCGGCTTTATCATCTCGCTTATCACAGGTTTAGTCATGAAAGTAAATAGACCCGCACATATTTAGTATTTTTGCTGAATGAACCTATCTATTGTCATTCCCCTTCTTAACGAAGAAGAATCACTTACAGAATTATACCATTGGATTGCAAACACCATGCAGTCCAATGGTTTTTTGTATGAACTCATCTTTATAGACGACGGTAGCACCGATGGTTCCTGGGAGTTGATAGATACGCTTGCTTCACAGCATTCAGAAGTAAAGGCAATCCGTTTTTTGAAAAACTTCGGGAAATCACAAGCCTTGCACGCCGGTTTTGCTTTAGCCGAAGGTGACGTAGTCATCACTATGGATGCAGACCTCCAAGACAATCCAGAAGAAATCCCCGAACTCTACCAAATGATTACCCAAGGCGGCTACGATCTGGTTTCCGGCTGGAAAAAGAAGCGATACGATTCGGTTATGGCAAAAAATTTACCTTCTAAACTGTTCAATTTTGCGGCTCGAAAAACATCTGGTGTGCACTTAAACGACTTTAATTGTGGTCTAAAAGCCTACAAAAAAGAGGTGGTAAAAACCATTGAAGTAACAGGAGATATGCATCGCTATATCCCCGTATTGGCCAAAAATGCTGGTTTCAATAAGATTGGCGAAAAAATAGTACAACATCAGGCCCGTAAATACGGCACCACAAAATTTGGAGCCGAACGCTTTGTACGAGGTTTCTTAGATCTTATTACTATTTGGTTTTTGTCTCGATTCGGCAAACGTCCAATGCACTTATTTGGAGCCTGGGGAGCCATAATGCTATTTATTGGATTTTGTTTTGCGCTGTATTTAGGGATAGACAAACTCTTCATCAATACAAAAGGCAGACTCCTAACCGAACGCCCAGAATTCTTCATTTCCCTAACCGCTATGGTTTTAGGAAGCCAGCTGTTTTTGGCTGGTTTTATAGGCGAATTGATACTTCGGAATAAAAAAGACTCTCAAAATTACTTGATTAAGGAGTGGCGGAATGTGGCCATATAGGTCGTAGGTTTAAAAGATAAGAAAAGTCCCCCTTCCGAATTTCGGATTAAAAAGTCTGAATTTTCATTGTACACTTTACCCGAAATCCACCTTCCCCCGACACGCGGGAGCTTAATGGTGACTTCCATTAAAATTATTTAGCCGCTGGGGGAAGGAGCTTATTCGGCATGTGCAAGTTTTTTTGGTCTTAAAAATCAATTTCGCTCCTTCCCCTAGTATGTGGATTGTGGAGTATTCACTGCTTTTCAAAGCGTTAAGGGGAAGCTGGAATTTTGTCACTTTAGTTAAATCAGTCGCAAAGCATCGAAACACAAAATTTCGGAAGGGGTTAAATCTACTAAATTAAGTAATCCACCAACTCACCATTCAACAAATTTCATTTCCGTATTTTTGCACCGTTTTAAACAAACACGCACCAATTCATGATATACGTAGCTCCGGAAATTTTAGAACGCGTAAATGCGTGGCTTACCCCAACTTTTGACGCCACGACACAGCAGACTATTAAAGATATGATTGCTCACGACCCCGAAGGTCTGGAGGACAGTTTTTATAAAAGTTTGGAATTTGGAACAGGCGGCATGCGCGGCGTGATGGGTGTTGGTGACAACCGCATCAACAAATACACGCTTGGGAAAAACACCCAGGGAATTTCAAAGTATCTGCACCAACAATTCCCAAACAAACAATGCAAAGTAGCAATTGCCTACGATTGCCGTCATAATAGCAAAGAACTAGCGCAAGTTGTTGCACAGGTTTTTGCAGCAAACAATATTGAAGTTTTTCTTTTTTCTGAATTACGCCCCACACCAGAGCTATCCTTTGCAGTAAAGCATTTGGGTTGCCAGTGCGGAATTGTACTTACCGCAAGTCACAATCCGCCAGAATACAACGGTTACAAAGTGTACTGGGCAGACGGCGGGCAATTAGTACCGCCACAAGATGCTGAAATTATTGCTGAGATCAATTCGCTTGCCTACGATGCTATACAATTTGAAGGCAATGACGATTTAATAACACTCATAGATACCGAAGTAGACAACGCATTTGCTGACGCTTCTGTCAAGAACGGAAGTTTTACTACTTCAGCTGAAGCAAAAAAGAATTTAAAAATAGTTTTCACCTCCTTACACGGAACCTCCATCACAATGATTCCTAAAGTTTTGGAGCAGGCAGGCTACAAAAACGTATTGGTGGTTGAAGAGCAAGCAACACCAGACGGAGATTTTCCAACGGTAGTTTCTCCCAATCCTGAAGAACCCGAAGCATTAGCAATGGCCATTGAATTAGCTAACTCAACAGGAGCCGATATAGTTATAGGAACCGATCCAGATTGTGACCGCTTAGGCATTGCCGTACGAAACAACGAAGGCAGGATGACCATACTTAATGGAAACCAAGCCATGATATTAATGACCCATTTTTTACTTACCCAATGGAAAGAAGCAGATAAACTAGACGGAAACCAGTTTGTTGCCTCTACCATCGTTTCCACGCCAATGGTGAAAGCCATAGTAGAAGATTTTGGTGTACTATATAAAGAAGGGCTTACAGGCTTTAAGTGGATTGCCAAGATGGTAAAGGACTTCCCTGAGCTACAATTTATTGGTGGTGGCGAGGAGAGTTTCGGATTTATGGTGGGTGACTTTGTACGCGATAAGGACGCTGTGACCGCTACCCTACTCGCCTGCGAAATGGCCGCGCAACGAAAACAAAAAAACGGCACCTTATACACATATCTTTCAGAATTATTTGAACAGTACGGCGATTATAGCGAAGCACTTATTTCCATCGTAAAAAAAGGCAAAAAAGGAGCTGAAGAAATTAAAACCATGATGAAAAACTTACGGGAAACTCCTTTTACTGAAATTAATGGTAGCAAGGTGATTCTTATTGAGGATTACGCGTCAAGTGAAGCTAAAAACATGACGAACAATTCGGTTACAGCACTAACCATTCCGAAGTCTAATGTATTGATTTATTATACTGAAGACGGCAGTAAAATTGCAGCCAGACCCAGTGGAACAGAGCCTAAGATAAAGTTTTACATAAGCGTAAAAACGGCAGCTGGAACTGAAGATGGGCTACAGATTCTTCAGCAAAAAATAAACGCTATAACGACGCAATTAAACATGAGTTAATGAATTATTTCAAAAAAATATTACGCTACGCATATCCTTATAAAAAGTATGCTTTTCTCAACATTTTTTTTAATGTATTGTATGCGTTGTTCAGTACACTATCTTTTGTAGCACTCATTCCTGTTTTAGAAATTATCTTTAGCAAAGAACGCGCAGTGGGTCCAAAACCTGTATATGAAGGTTTCACTAGTATAAAAGATTATTCGCAGGAATACCTCAATTATTTTATAATTGACACTATTAATAAGTATGGCGAATTTAGAGTCCTTATGTATATGGTGGGTATTATCATTGCACTTTTTCTACTAAAGAATTTGAGTAATTATCTTGCTATGTTTTATTCTACTTTTATGAGGAATGGCGTTTTAAAAGATCTTAGGAACGATCTATACAGCAAAGTAATTCAGTTTCCTCTGGCCTTTTATTCAGAAAAAAGAAAGGGCGATACCATCTCCAGGCTAAGTGGAGATGTTGACGAAGTAAAAAACTCTGTGCTTTCTGTACTAGAAATGATAGTAAGGGAACCGTTAACCATATTGTTCTCCTTGATCACTATGCTTTTTATAAGCCCAAAACTTACGCTGTTTGTATTTATCTTTTTACCAATTTCTGGTTTTTTAATTTCTAAAGTTGGTAAATCACTGAAAAAAGGATCTTTAAAAGTACAGGAGGAACAAGGGGTTTTTCTTTCCATTTTAGAGGAAACTATGGGAGGCTTACGAATTATTAAAGCATTTCACGCCGAACAATTATTTCAGAAAAAATTTGAAGCCAGTAATGAACGATTTTACAAGCACTCTAATGCAGTATTGAACCGTCAAAATTTAGCTTCACCATTAAGTGAACTTTTGGGGATTATTACGATTGGAGTACTCTTAGTATATGGTGGATACCTGGTTTTTGTAGACGGAACCTTAGAAGCTAGTTTCTTTTTAGGGTATATTATGTTAGCCTACAATATTCTCACCCCTGCCAAAGCGATTGCCAAAGCTAGTTATGCAATTAAACGAGCTGATGGTTCTGCACTCCGTATCTTAGAATTATTAGAAGCAGAAAACACCATCACAGATATAGAAAATCCAGTTCAAAAAGAGGGATTCAACGCAACTATATCCATTAAAAATATTTCTTTTAAATATGATGACCACTACGTGCTTAAGAACTTTTCACTGGAAATACCAAAAGGTAAAACAGTGGCACTTGTGGGACAATCTGGTAGTGGTAAAAGTACCATTGCAAATTTATTGACACGCTTTTATGATGTGAATGAAGGTACTATTGAAATTGATGGCGTTAATATTAAAAATATATCAAAAGGATCGTTACGAGGGCTAATGGGTATAGTTTCTCAGGATTCTATTCTCTTTAATGATACGGTGACTAACAATTTGAAACTTGGAAAACCTACGGCATCTAAAGAAGACTTATTGGAAGCAGCTGAAATTAGCAATTCCTATGAATTCATAAAACAACTTCCTGAGGGATTTGATACGAACGTAGGTGACGGCGGAAACAAATTAAGTGGCGGACAAAAACAACGTCTTAGTATTGCAAGAGCGGTCCTTAAAAATCCTCCTATTATGATTTTAGACGAAGCTACCTCTTCTCTAGATACTGAAAGCGAGCGCCTGGTACAAGACGCTTTAGAAAAAATGATGCAACACCGCACTTCTGTAGTGATTGCACATAGATTATCTACTATACAGAATGCAGATACTATTGTGGTATTGAGCAAAGGGGAAATTGTGGAACAAGGAAGACACGAGGAATTACTTACTAAGAAAGGCGTTTATTACAGCTTGGTAGAGATGCAATCCTTTGCTTAAATCTATCTTTAAAATAATTTATTCAAACAAAACTTTATGGCATAAAAAAAGAGCGATTTGGGGCTTCGCTC
Organism: Rasiella sp. SM2506; assembly: GCF_050859505.1. Classification (GTDB taxonomy): domain Bacteria; phylum Bacteroidota; class Bacteroidia; order Flavobacteriales; family Flavobacteriaceae; genus Marinirhabdus. The sequence continues at coordinate 3,539,647 of NZ_CP193934.1, forward strand.
TCTTTTATTTTTATAGTGCCACATTTGGGGCTCGCGACACTATGCTTACATAAGTAGTAATATTTTGTTTGGTAAATATAAATCAATTTTCGAATATTCCAAATAGAAAATGCATTTAATCGAATTTAATTTACACTTTATCGATTTTACTGTGGTTTTACAATTATAATTCCTACAAAAAAGCATGTTCAAAATTCACACATAAAAAAAACGGGCCAGCCCCCGCTAAGACCCGTCTTTAGTGTGTTCGCATTACGCTTGGGGCTAATAATGCAGAACAATACATAAGAAGTATGAGGTAAATGTAGTCCTTTTTTCCTACAAAACAAAAAAAATGTGTTTTTTATCGATATTATATGCTTTTTGTCGATTAAAAACAATTATTAGCTATACTACATGAAACCTTTTTTAATAAAAGAAGTCTTATATTTAAAGAAAACTACTTGGTGGTTCAGGAACAAGAGCTTGTTAATTTATTGAAAGAACCTTCCCAAAAAGAGGAGGCGTTCAGAATACTGGTATCCACCTATAAAGAAAGACTGTATTGGCATATACGAAATATGGTAAAATCACACGACGATACAGATGACGTCTTGCAAAACACCTTTATAAAAGTTTTCAGAAATATGGACAAGTTTAAAGGAGACAGTAAATTGTATACTTGGCTATATCGTATTGCAACAAATGAGGCAATTACCTTTATAAATAAGAGAGCGAAAAGACATCACATTACCAACGAGGAATTACAACAACAAACCTTAGAAAATTTACAAACCGATGTTTATTTTGAAGGCGATGCCATACAATTACAATTACAAAAAGCGATTGCTATCTTACCAGAAAAACAACAATTGGTATTTAATATGAAATATTTTGAGGATCATACCTACGAAGAACTCTCCGAAATTTTAGAAACATCGGTAGGAGGATTAAAGAGTACCTACCATATTGCAGTAAAGAAAATAACCGCATACTTTGAAGGTAATGAAACCATTTTATAAATTAAAAGTCCAACCTCTATAATGGAAAATAACAAATACACTACTGGCTTTAAAATTCCCGAAGGATACTTCGAAGAATTTGACGCACGTATGCTGGACAAACTAAAGGAGGAACAATTACCTAAGAATACTGGTTTTACCGTTCCTGAAGGTTATTTTGATACTGTAGAAGAAAAAATAGTACAAACCGAAACAACGTCGAACTGGAAAGTACTTCGTAATGAACAACCCATAAGAACAACCCAAAAAAGAAAAATAGTCTTATACGCAATAGCTGGAGTTGCAGCAGTAGTAACGCTTATTTTAACGGTGTACCCATTTGGTACTCATAACTCTTTTTCTTTTGATGATATTAACGCTACGGCGGTTTCAGCATACATCCAAGACGGTGAGCTGGATCTTTCTGCCGATGATCTTTCAATATACCTTCAAGATGAAGACTTTGAAACTTTAATGGGGTCTTCTGAAGAAATTTCAGTAGAAAACCTGAGCGATTACTTATTTAACAACCTAGACGACACTAGCTTATTATTAGAATAACATACCTATGAAAAAAGCACTCATCCTCCTCACCCTTTGTTTTACCACAACACTATTTGCCCAAGGGAAACACGAAAAAATAAAAGCCTTAAAAGTGGCGCATATTACCGAACAACTTAGCTTAACAGCTAAAGAAGCTGAAGGGTTTTGGCCTATTTACAATGCTACTGAAGACAAAATGCATACACTCCGTAAAACGGAATGGAAGGAGGTTATGAAAAAAATTGAAAACGATTTTGATATCCTTACAGATGCAGAAGCTACTGCTCTTATTGAAAAATCCTTAGATGTAAAAGAAAAGGAACTGCAAACTTATCGTGCGTTGGTTAAAGATTTAAAAGGCGTAATCCCTCCAAAGAAAATCATCCTTCTTCGTAAAGCCGAAGACGATTTTAAGCGAAAGCTTTTAGAACGTTACCGAAATAAAAAAGGACGTCCTTAATCGTTTTTAAAAATAAGCTTAGAAATCTTATTACGTCCGCTGGCAAAAGCTAAGGTATCGTTTACAAATTCAATAGCATAAAAACCTTCTGACGAAAGTGCTGACCAGGTTTCTCCTTGATCTGGGCTGTAAGAAATTCCGGGTGAGCCAACGGCCACAATACCCTTTCCATTACTACCAGGAACAAACCGTACCGAGGATCTGTATCCCGGACCTTTACCGTTGCTTATTAACTTCCATGTTTTTCCACCATCTTTGGTGATAGCTTTATTGCCTTCGTTAAATGCTTGATCTTCCCAATTACCTCCAAAAATAACACCCGTTGTCTCATCAAAGAAATCTACGCTATAAATACCTGTCATTGCTTTTCCCTGAATAATGGGAGTTTCAAAAACTTCCCAAGTAGCTCCTTTATCGCCAGAATGAAAAATACGAGCGCGCTTCCCGCCAGAAACAATCCAAGCGTGATTACCGTGCAAGGCAATATTGGAGTTACTTGCCGCGAAAGCTGCTTCGCCTTTTTCAGTTTTAGGTAATTTGTCACAAGGGATTTTCGTCCACGTATTTCCACCATTTCTGGTTATGATTATTGAAAGGCATCCATCTGTAGGATCCCCCATGGCAATTCCTTCTTTGTCGTCCCAAAATGCCATGGCATCGTAGAAAACAGTTGGGGACTCTTCTACATAAACCTCTTCAATATTTGTAGCTTCCCTGTTGTTTACACCTATTTTATAGAGTACCGCAGGATTTGAAATACTCAAAACAAATACAGCTTTATTGGTTTTGGCAATGGATCGAAATGCCAAAATAGAATCTTCATAATGAATTGTTGCCAATTTAGGTATGTTGTGATCAATGAGTCCTACCCTACCATTATTAGCAGCAAACCAAACTGCATTTTCGTCTAAAGGAGTGATGGCTCTTATACTCAAGCTATCTGTAAAAACAGGTTCAATTTGTACTGAAGTAAAGGTATTTTCAGATTCTGAAGAACAAGAGACTGTTAGGGCAACAGCTAACAGCAGGTATAAAATTCGCATACTAAAAAGGTTTTTTCAAAAGTAATTAAAACCAAGTGATTATAGTACCTTTGCACCTTCGTATTCCAAGGCATTTTGCTTTGGAATCATTCAATTTTTTAAAGATGAAATTACACAGAAACCTTGTATTCGCTACCATAGATTCGCTTGATTTAATTTTCAATGAAAACAAACAGGCAGACAAGGTATTACGCAATACATTAAAACGTGATAAACGTTGGGGCGCCCGCGATCGGGGTTTTATTGCTGAAACTACATACGACATTGTACGTTGGAAACGCCTTTATGCCGAAATCGCCGAAGTAAAAGCGCCGTATAGCCGCCCAAATCTTTTCAGACTATTTACAGTTTGGGCTACTCTTAACGGAATTAAAATTCCAGATTGGCCACAATTTGAAGATACCCCTACAAGACGTATTAAAGGTAGGTTTGATGAAGCTATTAAAACACGTGCCCTGCGTGAGTCTATTCCAGATTGGTTAGATGCGTTGGGTGAAAAAGAATTAGGGAAATTATGGGACAAAGAAATTGCCGCTCTTAATAACCAGGCAGCCGTTATTATTAGAACCAATGCATTAAAGACTACTGTAAAAGAGTTGCAAAATTCTCTATTTGATGTAGATGTTGAAACAGCTACAATTAAAGGATATCCTCATGCCTTACAATTAAAAGAACGTTCCAATATTTTTAGTACTGAACCTTTCAAGAACGGTTGGTTTGAAGTACAGGATGCGTCTTCTCAACGGGTGGCACAGATATTAAACCCGGAACCAGGAATGCGTATAATAGACGCTTGTGCGGGTGCGGGTGGAAAAAGCTTACACATTGCTTCGTTAATGGAAAACAAGGGACAGGTAGTCTCTATGGACATTTACCAAAGCAAGCTTACTGAATTAAAGCGTAGAGCCCGTAGAAATGGTATTCACAATATCGAAACCCGCTTGATAGATTCTTCCAAAGCGATTAAGAAATTAGTAGGTAAAGGTGACAAGGTTTTAATTGATGCTCCCTGTTCTGGTCTCGGTGTGTTGAAACGGAATCCAGATAGTAAATGGAAGTTAAATCCTGAAAGAATTCAGAATATCAAGGATACACAACGTGAGTTGTTGGATTCGTATTCTAGAATGGTGAAAGAGGGTGGACAGCTGGTATACGCTACCTGTTCCATATTACCTTCAGAAAATACCGATCAGGTAAAAGCGTTTCTAAAACGAGACGAAGGAAAAGACTTCACATTAGTTTTGGAGGAGAAGATTTATGCTCACAAAACCGGATTTGATGGTTTTTATATTGCACTGCTTCAGAAGAAGTAATTCTTTAAACGTATGAAATAAAAAAGAGCGGGCACTTGCCCGCTCTTTTTAGTATTAAAATATCTAATCTCAATAATTATTTTACTATAATTCTAGCTGTTTTAGAGGTGGTGGTCGATTGTCCACCAATTTTAATAAGATAAACTCCGCTAGACATATTGCCCATATCTAAAGATGCTTTGTAAGAGTTTCCTACCTTAGGAAGTGATTTCTCAAAACCAACATCTTGACCCAGCATATTGTATACAGCCATAAACACTCCTTCTTCAAATGTTGTGTTTAAGGTAATATCAAATTTATTTTCACCTAAAGAAACAACTACTAAATCAGAATTTGAAATAGCAAAATCATTTACTCCAAGTACACCAATATTAACTTTATAGTCCTCGGTTTCTCCAAATTGAGTAGACGTACAAGCATTTACTGGTACCGGACCGTCATAGTTACTCTTCAAACGCATAAGGTGCTCTCCACTTTGAGCGCCACTAGGAATTACTAAATCTATAGTTTCTGTAAAAGTTCCAGCTCCTTGCCCTGGAGCAATAACTACATTTCCAGCTACTAATTCGCCTGAAGAAAAATTGAAATCGTCATTGAAATCGATCCAAACTCTTACATTTTGATCACCTCTTTCTGTGGTAATCGTAAGACTATTTGTAGTGCCACTTCCTAAATTAGCAATTTGATCGATAAAATTACCGTATCCTTCACATCCAGAAGTATTGTTTATTTCAGCAATAGAAACTAGTCTGAAGCCATCACCATTACTACAGTCTATTGATGGCACGCATAAAATGTTTTCTACTACGACGCTAGCAACATTATTTGATGGTTGTTGATCACCTCCCAGTAGGGTAGTTACTTCAATCGTATACGATCCTGGATTTGTTAAGTCTGCATCTGCGTCAAAGCTAAAGCTAACCGACTCTTCAGAACCAATACTTGCTGCAAACGTTTCTATAACAGGTGTGCCGCCATTAATAGTATACTGTAAATCAAAACCTGACTGTGGATTTACCCCAAAGTTTTTAAGATCTACAGTTACGGTTTGCATTCCAATACCTGAACCACTCATAGGAGAGGTAATTGCCTCAACTCCTACATCAGTTGCGAATAGATTAGTTACTACTTTAGTGACACTATTATTATTACTAAATTGATCACCAGCTAAATTTGTTGAAACTTCAATAGAATAACTATCTCCAACTGTAGAAAGATCTAACATTTGTCCAAATGTGAATGTTTCTGATGAATTAGCTGCAATAGTACCTGTGAAGGTTTCAGTAGCCTCTAAGCTTCCATCTAATCTTAACTCAACAGGAAATCCTGTTTGTGGTGTAGTTCCGAAGTTTCGTAACGTAACCTCAACAGTTTCGCTATTTGTCAATGCACCGTTAGAAGGTTGTTCGATTGACACAGCTCCTAAATCTAAGGCAAAACCATTACTTATTTTGAAAGAAGCAATTCGGGTTGCCCAAAAATTATTAGACGAAAAGTAATCACTGGTATACCAGAACGTAAAGTTATCAGGATCCATCGTCATATGAGAATAATCCCCATATCTATGAAAGTTGCTCCGAACTCCCGGCCCGTTAATAATAACTGTTTCTGCTACCGTCATTTGACCTAGAGGATCGCCATTAAATCGTCCTGTATACCGTAAAGAAGGAGCCAATGTAGTACTTCCTGTTGTATAGGCTAAACCTATATTTCCATTAATATCCATAGCACTACTACTCATAACACGACTATGTCCATCGGCAATTGAGAATGTACCTTCTTGAAAAATACTCCAATCGTTTACTGCATCGTTACGAAGTTCAATCCAACGAATTCCTCCTGTTTCATTATTATCTATAAAAGTATTAAAGGTAATTAACCAAGAATTATGCCCTGCGAAAGGTCTATAGTTTGCTGAATATGAGATAATACCTCCGTGGGCTGCTAATCGTTGATTAGTTCCTGGCTGTCTTAATGCACCATTACCATTACCAAATAACTCACCAGCATCGAAAGGGTCAGTTGCAATTTCAAGTGGGTTTGAAATGGTTGAATTGTTAACATTATTCCAATCCATAACAATTTCCCAAACTTTTAAATGGTCAAAAGCAACGCCATTCCAAGCATCATCCTGTAAGTAAGTGATATATCCAGGCTCTGAAGTATCGATAGTATTTCCTAATAAATTAGCAGCAACAGGACTTTTTACTTGGTTAGGATTTACAACTACTTGTGGAAGTGTAAAAATAAGTATTTGTGGATTTGGCCCACCAGCAAGCATTACATCACGTTCCATGGCAAAACCTCTTGTAGTAAAACCACCAAGGTTCACAGTTCCATAGTATGCATCATGCCATACGGAATATTTTGGGTAATCTGGCAAACTAGAAAATGCGTATTGATAAACATTGTAAGCTCCACCTGGATCATTCGTTTCTGAAACACCAATAGCCAATGAGTTACCTCCACCAACGCTACCAAATTCACTTACAACCCATCTATCGGCAAGTTGATCATACAGTACAATTGGATCTCCATTATTAGAAGGTATTCCCAAAAAGTTGGCAAGACTTACAGGGCCTACTTCTACGTTACCTAGCTTATCAAATATTTTTACCAAAGAGTTAACCGAATGCACGTAGTGATTAGGACCTACTGCTCCTGTTGGATCTGGTGGTGCAAATCCAGATTCAGAATTCGAAGATCCAAGAAAATTTTGTTCAAGTGGCATTACGTTAATACTCCCGTTTTCAGTTTGTAAGTTAGAAATTACAGTAGTCGTATTGTTTAATTGAATAGGAGTTATAGACTCATTAGGAACAATCGTAATTGGGGTACTTGGATTAGGATTGTAAGGGTTTAAGACGGCATAGTCCCTTAGAGGGATTGTTTTACCGATAAAGGTTCCAACAATGATTTCATCTGGCGGAAATGTTTCCTGTGCAAATAACATTGTGGTTGCAATAAGGCCTAAGGCCAATACATAGAATTTTTTCTTCATTTTTAATTTTTTTTTTAGAATGGTCAATATAGTGAATTTTCAGATAACATAGTCTAGTAAGACACTAGAAGTTAGCCCACTGTAAGCATACCCTTTTTCAGGTTTGCGTTTAAAAATAGTTTAATTTGTAACCCCAAAATAAACAAAAGAAAGCGTAGACATAATTCTGGCTTATCATTTTTTTATCTCTTAAATAGAACAAAAAAAAAAGGACATTCATAGGTATGAATGTCCTTTTCGTAAAATTATTTTATTACTTTATTTTACCAAAATCTTCTTACTCATAGTAGTAGATCCATTTTGGATTTGAACGATATAAACTCCTGCGGCTTTCGTGTTCATATTCACTAGCGCTTTATATCCACTGCTATCCTTATTTAAAGAACCGTTGAAAATCTGCTTCCCAGTGTAATCATATAAAATATAATCTACATCACCATAGTCTGCAGTAGTTGAAAGAAAAATTTCATAGGTTCTATCTGTAGTTGGATAGATTAACAAATTTCTATTCACAAACGATGGATCGTTAGTTCCTAAAATCGTTTCTTCTTGAACGTATTTAAAAACAAATTCATTGTTCTCGTCATACGTATCTCCTGCTAAAACAGCTGTTCCAGACACTAAATAATCTCCTGCAGCAGAAAGGTCTACCGTTTCACTAAAAACGTGAATCGCTCTTTCTCCGGGAGCCAAGGTTCCTGTATATGTATCTGTGGTAATTAAAGTACCATTTACTCTTAATTCTATATCAAAACCCGTTTGACTGTTGGTACCAAAGTTAGAAACTTGTGCCTGAATGGTTTCAGCATTTGTGAAAGGCCCTTCATACAATGGGCTTGCAAACGCATAAACACCTACATCGTTTGCTTCTGCAGTTCCTAGGGTAAATGAAGCTACTCTTGTTTTCCAAAAATTATTTGTAGGTCCTATATACTCACCAGTATACCAATATGTAAGGTTATCTATATCCATAGTCATTTGAGCATAATCCCCAAATCTATTAAATGTATTTACCCCCCCTTCTCCATCAACAATAGTGGTTTCTGGAAAAGTCATGGTTCCTAATGGATCTGTTGCCATTCTACCCGTGTAACGTATTCCTGGAAATGTACTCGTACCAGAGACATTGTATGCCAAGGCAATATTACCGTCTTTATCTATACCCATACTTCCCATAAAACGGTTCGCATTATCTGCTATAGAATAAGTTCCTTCTTGGAATACTACAAATGGTCCGTTTCCAATATTTCTAAGTTCTATCCATCTAATAGCTCCTTTTTGAGAACCTACATCGGAGTTAAAATTTACCAACAATGAGTTATGTGTATCAAAGCTTCTGTAATTCGCCATATAAGAGATTACACCAGAGATACCATCAATTCTTTGTCCAGTTCCTGGTTGATTAAAATCTCCAACACCAAAACCATTAAAGAAACTATCAAAAGGCTGTACTGGAATTTCAGCTGGAGCAGAAATAGTACTACTTCCATCAAAATCTAAGTCTATTGTCCATATTTTCAAGTGGTCTACAGTCACTCCACTCCAGGCATCATCCTGAAGATAAACGATATATCCCGGCGCATCTGCTGGTGCTACTCTACCTAATAAATTTGCTGGTTCTGGACTAAATACTGTCGCAGGGTTTCTCACAACTCCTGGAAGGGTAAATCCAACTAAAGCAGGATCTTCACCACCTCTAAGCATAACCTCTCTATCAAATGCATACGTAGTTTGACCACCCTTATTCGCAGTTAAAAAATAGGCGTTAGGCCACACACTGTAATGTGGGTAATCTGGAAATGAAGATAAAGGATACTGGTATACATAATATGTACCCGTTGGATCTGGTGTTGTAGAAACTGCAATCAATAAGGCATTATTAGAAACACGAAATTGACTCACAAAAAAACGATCTGCTAATTGATCATACATTATAATAGGATCGCCATTCCCTGAAGTTCCAAAAAAAGTATTTAAGCTAACTGGACCTACTAAGGTATTACCTTGCTTATCAAATATTTTTACACTTAAATTTACTGCAGTTACATAATGGTCTGGGCCTACTGCTCCAGAAGGATCTGGCGGAGCCGCTCCTCCAGCCTCAGCTACAGTAATCCCGTCAAAATTTAAATCTAAATTTTTTTGTCCATAAAGTGGTGGCTCCGTTTGCACTAAGGGATCAAACCCATCTGGCGAACCATCGTCGGTAAGTCCACCTGTGTAGGTGAATCTTTGGTCTATTCTAAATTGATCGGTTATTTCTTCTGTAAATAAAGGAGCGGTGGGCGCATCTCTCAATGGCTGGGACTCACCTAGATATGTTCCTTGGGTAACAATCACAGGAGGAAAATTTTCTTGCGCAAAAGCTAGTGTACCAAAACACGCAACAACAAGAATGAGTAGAAATTTCTTTTTCATAATTTATTTTAAATTGATTAACATTTAAAGTATGTCGTTGTAATAGCAAGAACTTACGACAAAATAATGTGGGCGCAATTTACGATAAAATAGACTAATTAAAAAAATGACCTTTATAGGTGTGGTATGTTCTTTTTAGTTTTAAAATCAAATACAATAAAATAATTTGAAATTTAGTATCTTTGCATCTTCAAAAACTCGCCTTAGTACATCAAACTTTGGCCTTTAAATTCTAAGCGAATGATCCACTTCTTCGGAAATGCAAAAAACAACATTTTTGCTGTACAAACCCAAGGGGAAATTACTTCAGAAAATAATCAAAAATTGGTGTGGCTCTTCGGAAACCAACCTAAAGTAGAACAGTCCGCAATTGCGGATTTTTTTATTGGTCCCCGCGCTGCTATGATAACTCCCTGGAGCACGAATGCCGTTGAAATCACCCAGAACATGGGCATTGAAGGAATTATAAGGATTGAAGAGTTCATACATGCAACCGAAGATTTCTCAGACTATGACCCCATGCTATTACAGAAATATCCTGCATTAGATCAGGATATTTTTACTATTAATATGATGCCTGAAGGTATTCTAGAAATTAGTGATATTGGAGCCTATAATAAAGTCGAAGGATTAGCACTTAACGATGAAGAGGTAATTTACCTTGAAAATCTTGCTACCCGCTTAGGCAGAAAGTTGACCGATAGTGAAGTGTTTGGTTTTAGCCAGGCGAATAGTGAACATTGCCGTCATAAAATCTTTAACGGTACTTTTATTATAGATGGTGAAGAAATGCCTTCTTCACTATTTAAAATGATTAAAAAAACATCCGAAGCACACCCAAATGGTATTGTTTCGGCTTATAAAGACAACGTAGCTTTTGTAAAAGGACCTCAAGCAACTCAATTTGCTCCCAAAGCTCCAGACGTTCCGGAATATTACGAGACCAAAGAGTTTGATAGTGTTATTTCCATAAAAGCCGAAACACACAATTTCCCAACCACCGTAGAACCTTTTAATGGCGCAGCCACAGGAAGTGGTGGAGAAATTAGAGACCGCCTTGCTGGTGGAAAAGGCTCTCTTCCTCTGGCAGGAACCGCTGTATATATGACATCGTATTCCAGATTAGAAGAAAACCGTCCTTGGGAAAAAGCAATGGAGGAGCGTGATTGGCTATATCAAACTCCCTTAGATATTTTAATAAAAGCCAGCAATGGTGCTTCAGATTTTGGAAACAAGTTTGGACAGCCATTAATTGCAGGTTCTGTGTTAACTTTTGAGCACCAAGAAGAGACGCGTAAATTAGGGTTTGATAAAGTAATCATGCTCGCTGGTGGTATTGGCTACGGAAAAGCAGACCAAGCCATCAAAGACGTTCCAAAAAAAGGGGATAAAGTAGTTATCCTTGGAGGTGAAAACTACCGAATCGGGATGGGAGGCGCTGCCGTCTCTAGTGCAGATACAGGCGAATTCTCTAGCGGAATTGAACTAAACGCCATACAGCGTTCCAATCCAGAAATGCAAAAACGCGCTGCCAATGCCGTACGCGGGATGGTAGAAAGTGATCATAACAGCATCGTTTCCATACACGATCACGGGGCAGGTGGACACCTCAACTGTTTGAGCGAACTGGTAGAAGAAACGGGTGGAAAAATAGATCTTGACAAACTACCTGTGGGAGATCCAACCCTTTCAGCCAAAGAAATTATAGGCAACGAATCCCAGGAACGTATGGGATTAGTGATTGCCGAAAAAGATATAGACAAACTGCAACGCATCGCAGATCGTGAACGCTCGCCTATGTATGAAGTAGGTGAGGTAACAGGCGACTATAAATTTGTTTTTGAGAGCAAAACCACAGGTGCAAAACCCATGGATTTTGAACTGGCCGATATGTTTGGCAGCTCCCCAAAAACTATTATGAATGATGTTTCAGTAAAAAGAAACTATCCAAACCCAACCTACGAAGCTTCAAAATTAAAAGAATATGTAACTCACGTATTGCAATTAGAAGCCGTGGCCTGTAAAGACTGGCTTACTAACAAGGTAGACCGCTGTGTAACAGGACGCGTTGCAAAACAACAATGCGCTGGACCTTTGCAATTGCCACTTAATAATTGCGGTGTCATGGCATTGGATTATAATGGCACAAATGGAGTAGCCACCAGTATTGGGCACTCCCCTATTTCGGGATTGATAGATCCAGTTGCGGGTGCCAGAAATTCTATTACTGAAGCCTTAACCAATATAGTTTGGGCTCCGTTAGAAGAACAATTAAAAAGTATTTCTCTTTCTGCCAACTGGATGTGGCCTTGTAATAACCCTGGCGAAGATGCGCGTTTGTACAAAGCCGTAGAAGCCGTTAGTGAATTTTCTATCGATCTGGGTATTAATGTGCCTACTGGAAAGGATTCACTCTCCATGAAGCAGAAATATAAGAACGAAGAAGTAATTTCCCCGGGAACGGTGATTATTTCGGCAGCCGGGCATTGTAATGCTATTTCGAAGGTGGTAGAACCTGTACTTCAAAAAGAAAAAGGAAGTCTGTACTATATTTCATTTTCGCAGGATACTTTCAAATTAGGTGGTTCGTCATTTGCACAAACTCTTAATGTAATTGGCAACGAAGCGCCTACGGTAAAAAGCGCTGCCTATGTAAAAACGGTTTTCAACACCCTACAAACATTAATTACTGAAGGAAGCATAGCCGCGGGACACGATGTAGCATCGGGCGGATTGATCACTACTTTGTTAGAAATGTGCTTTGCAGATTTGAATCTGGGTGCTGAATTGGATCTTTCAGGATTACATGAAAAAGATACTATAAAAGTATTATTTGCTGAAAACTGTGCCGTCGTAATTCAGGCAGAAAAAGATAGTTCAGTAGAAAAAATGCTTGCTGAAAACCAAATAGATTTTGTAAAGATTGGTTCTGTAACCGAAACTGAAACGCTGGAAATTACTAATCATTCAGAAAAAGAATCCTTTTCAATTCCTGAAATGCGTGATATGTGGTACAAGACTTCGTATTTACTAGACAAAAAACAAAGCGGTGTTACCAAGGCAAAGGAACGTTTTAATAATTATAAAGAACAACCCCTTCAGTATACATTTCCGAAGCACTTTACAGGAAAAAACCCACGTCACCCTGAACCAGGTAATGGTAGCCCAAGAATTAAAGCAGCTATTATTAGAGAAAAAGGAAGTAATAGCGAGCGTGAAATGGCAAACGCTATGTACCTCGCTGGCTTTGATGTAAAAGACGTCCATATGACCGATTTGATAACAGGTCGTGAAACCTTGGAAGACATTCAGTTTATTGCTGCCGTGGGCGGGTTCTCAAATAGTGATGTATTGGGAAGCGCCAAAGGTTGGGCAGGCGCCTTTTTATATAACGAAAAGGCGAATAAAGCGCTTAAAGATTTCTTTAATAGAGAAAACACACTGTCATTGGGTGTTTGCAACGGTTGTCAATTGTTTATCGAGTTAGGACTCATGACACCTGAAGATGATGAAAAACCGAAAATGCTCCACAATGAAACGGGTAAGTTTGAATGTAATTTCACTTCGGTTACCATCCAAGAAAACAACTCGGTGATGCTTTCAAGTTTAGCGGGAAGTACGCTAGGAATTTGGGCGGCACACGGAGAAGGGAAGTTTAGTTTTCCGAAGAAAGAAAGCCATTACAACATTGTTGGCAAATATGGCTACGACGCTTTCCCAAGCAATCCGAACGGCAGCGATTATAACGCAGCTATGATGACCGATGCTACTGGAAGACATTTGGTAATGATGCCACACCTGGAGCGCTCTACTTTCCCTTGGAATTGGGCAAACTACCCAACAGATCATAGTGACGAAGTGTCTCCTTGGCTGGAAGGTTTTGTGAATGCTAGGAAATGGTTAGAAACGGTAGCATAAATAAATAATTTATTTTTTGACGCGTTCCTTTACTCCTACTAATGAATTAAAGCCTACGCATACGTAAGGTTCCTGCTTGTTCGCAGACCAACCAAATTAAATAATACCCATAATACCCAACTATGAAATACACACTACTTATATGCAGTTTTTTTCTTTTCACTATAGCAGGTGCTCAAGAACTTCAAGAAAAATACCAAAAAGCCAAAATTTCCTACACGGCTTCTAACAGTTTAGAAACTTTAGAATCTTTAGGGCTGGCTGTAGATCATGGGATTCATAAAAATGGACATTTTGTAATTTCAGATTTTTCTATTTCAGAATTACAGAAAGTACGAGCTGCAGGGTTTCAGGTTGAAATTTTAGTAGAAGATTCGAAAGAATTTTTCCTTCAGCAAAATCGCAATCCCGCTCCAGTAAGAAATTCAAGCTGTGCAGAAAATTCTGATGATTATGAAACCCCAGCAAATTTTAATCTTGGAAGTATGGGTGGCTTTTTAACCTATCAGGAAATGCTGGATGAGTTGGACCAGATGAAAGCCTTATATCCAAACCTTATTACTGCTAAAGAAAACATTAGTAATTTTTTAACCGAAGGCCAACCAGACAACTCTGTAACGCCCTCTATTGGAGGAAACGGGATTAAATGGGTGAAAATTAGCGATAACCCAACTACGAACGAAGGCGAACCACAAATTTTATATTCGGCTATACATCATGCCCGTGAGCCTCAATCGCTCTCACAACTAATTTTTTACATGTGGTATTTGTTAGAAAATTATGATACAGATCCTGAAATAAAGAGCATTGTGGACAATACAGAACTTTATTTTGTACCCGTAGTAAACCCAGACGGATATTTATACAATGAAAAAACCGATCCTAATGGAGGCGGTTTTTGGAGAAAAAACAGAAAAAATGGTTACGGAGTAGACAACAACCGAAATTACGATTACTATATAAATGGTAACTCAGCTAATGGCGTGTGGGGTGGTGAAGGAACTTCTGGAAACACAGGGAGTGAAGTTTACAGAGGTACCGGTCCTTTTTCTGAAGTTGAAAATCAGGCAATGAAATGGTTTGTAGAAAATCATGATTTCGTCATGGCTTTTAATAATCATTCATTCGGAAATCTCTTACTATATCCTTATGGTTATGAGGAAAATGTAATGACACCAGAAGATGAATTATTTAATGCTGTTGGTGATGAGTTAGTATCAAGAAATGGTTTTGCCAATCAACTTTCATCAGAGTTGTATGCGGCTGCCGGAGATAGTGATGATTTTATGTACGGTACTGTTGGTACCCACGATAAAATATATGCGTACACTCCAGAGATTGGCCCAGCCTTTTGGCCAAGTTCTAATCAAATTATTCCTATCTCCAAGGGAATGATGTACCTAAACCTAACCTCTTCGAAAATGGTGAATAACTATGCTTCAGTTAGTTCTACGGGTTCTCAGTTTGTAGGTTCAGAATCAAATATTGTGGCTACCTATGATATTAAGAGATTGGGCATCGCAGGTACTGGCTCGTTTACTGTACATATAAACCCTATTTCAAATAATATTACGTTTGTTGGAGGAGGCACTACCTTCTCGGGAATGGATTTATTAGAAACGCAATCTGGAAGTATTAATATTTCTTTGGGAGGCGGCACAGCTTCTGGTGATGCTATTGTATATGAATTGGTCGTTTACAATGGTAGTTATGAAACAAAAACACTGGTGACCAAAAAATTTGGAAACCTCATTCCTGTCTTTGAAGACGAGGGTGATAGTACAGTGGACAATTTTACCAACAATGGTTGGGGTACAACGGGAATCACTTTTGTATCTCCATCAAGCTCGATTACAGACTCTCCAAATGGAAATTATCAAAATGATGATGACAAGACCATTGCACTCTCTGAAGAAATAGATCTAACTACTGCAAAAGGGGCGAGTCTTTCATTTTATGCAAAATGGAATATAGAAGATAACTGGGACTACACACAAGTTGAAGTAAGCACCAATAATGGAAGTTCCTGGATACCGCAGTGCGGTACGTATACGAATGCTGGTAGTGACAATGGGTTTCAGCCAGAAGGACAACCGCTATACGATGGTGTACAAAACGATTGGATTTTGGAAGAAATAGATTTAAGTGATTATCTGGGTGAAACAATTTTGGTTCGTTTTCACTTTGCTTCGGACAATGCAGAGCGAAGAGATGGCTTCTATTTTGACGATCTTACTATAAGTATTGTGGATGATACTGTGCTAAATGTTGAAGATTCGTTTCAAAATGCATTCACACTATTCCCTAATCCGGTACAGGACATTCTTACCATTAAGACAAGTATCAATAAATATGCTGTCGAGATATTTACTATCCAAGGACAAAAAGTATTTGAAAATAAAGACAATTCAAATACTACCACAGTAAACTACAGCAATTTTGCAAACGGTATTTACTTAATGAGATTAACCTCTCAGGAAGCCTCACAAACTGTTAAGATTGTAAAGCAATAGCTTACGTAATATAAATTCTAAAAGGAGCTCAATTCAGAGCTCCTTTTTTTTTGTATCTTTAGTACTATTATGAGGCATCTACTACTACTTTTTTTGTTTTTCTCTCTTGCAGTAGGTACTGAAAGTATTGCTCAAATAAATTATTATTGTACAGACTCCGATCTAATTTATGAAACTCCAGAAAATTTCAGATCTGGAAGCTTGGCCGAAATTTATCTAACCTACCAAGAAATGTTAGAGGAGTTGGATCGTATGCGGTCTCTTTATCCCGATCTTATTTCTGAAAAAGCAACGATAGGAGATTTTAGAACCGAAGGCACTCCAAACGATTCAGTAACACCCAGCATAGGCAACAACCCAATTTATTGGGTTAAAATTTCAAAAAATCCAGATATAGATGAGGAGGAACCTGAAATACTCTATGATTCTCAAATACACGGAGACGAATGGGGTGCTATGAACCAGAATATTTATTATATGTGGTACCTCCTTGAAAATTATGAAAAGGATGAAAAAATAGCAGCGATTCTTGATAATACAGAACTCTATTTTATTCCTACACTAAATGTTGATGGTTACCTTTTTTCTGAATTTACTTACAATAAATATGGTTTTGTTAGGGGAGGAAGAAAAAATAGAAAAGATGCAATTACAGATTTTGAAGGCGTTGATATAAACAGAAATTTCACACGCTATGTCAATGGCGACCCAACGCAAGGCACTTGGGGACTAAGCGATCACCCAACTTTACTAACAGACCCATTATCCTATAGTTATGCCGGGACTGGTCCATTTTCTGAGGTAGAGTCTCGTGCTTACAAATGGTTTGTAGAACAACACGAATTTATTTTTAATATAACAGCGCACAATAGTACTGCTGGAAATGGATACAGTTCTTCAGTTATATTTCCGTATTTTGATATGATATCTCAAACTCCAGATCATCAATATTTTCTATCGTATTTACAGGAAGCAAGTACTATAAATAATTTTACCTTTGAGCACCATGCCACTGGGGGTGGTGCTATTGGTGGTAAAATATCAGATTTTAATTACGGCACTGTAAATACACATAGTCCTATTTTTTCTGTCCTTACTGAAACTCCATCAGTTGGAGGAAATTTTATAGCTGACTCTAGAGAACGATTAGACAGTATTAACAAGGAAATGCTAAGTTTTAATCTATCAATTCCACAAATGGCACTCCCCTTTGCGATAGCAAAAGATATTCAAAATCCTTTTGTAGGTAATTCTTTAAAAACTCAAGTTACAGCAAGCATACAAAGATTGGGGCGTGGCGAGGGAGATTTTATGGTATATATAGAACCTGTTTCAGATAATATCGTGGGAAATTCAACTACAGTACCGATTGAGAATTTAGCTATTCTCGAAAAAAAGGAAGTTAGTTTGGATATTAAATTGTCAAATAACATCAATTTTGGAGATGAAATTACCTACCATATTGTAATAGATAACGGACTTTATAAAACCAGAAAAAAGGTTTCAAAAATATTTGGTAAATCAACTAGCACGTCATTTTACAAAGAAGGCTCTTTAAATAATAGTTTTAATGTGGTAGGAGATACTATTTGGAGTAGTACAGAAAATGATCCTTTTACGCAACCAAATGCTATTATTGCTAAGACAGAGAATGATTCTATTTCTTATTTAACAAGTAAAAATCCAATAAATCTACAAGGGATTGATAAAGCAATTTTAAAGTATCAAGTTAAATATGATTTACAAAACGAGATATCTTTCGTACAGTTTCAAGTGTCTGAAGATCAGGAAACCTGGAACACACTTTGTGGAAAGCTTACCAAATACAATCTAAGCGAACAATTTAAGAATCAACCAGGATATTATGGTAATTTTATAGATTGGGAATTAGAGGAAATTGATTTGTCTACTTATTCGAATAAAATCATTTATTACCGTTTTGCTTTCGACCCAAATCCATACAATTTTGAAGTTCATTTTTTATTAGATGACATTACGCTCGATATTTTAGATGGTCGAGGCGATACTTCTACAAATTATATCCTGTATCCCAACCCTGTATCCAGTTTGTTACATTTAGAAACGAACCAGAAAAATTATGATTTGTACCTATACAATATTTTAGGACAAAACGTAATGGAGCAAAAGAATAGTTCATATTCACAAAAGTTCAATATGGAAGCCTATACTAGTGGCGTATATTTTCTTAGAATTGAAAAGGGAGATGCAACTCATTCCTTCAAAATTATAAAACAATAAATTTCATTTTTATAATTGCTTAAAGATAAACGCTATAAGCAGCTTCTTTTTTTTACAATAAAACTGAATATTTTTCCCTATTTTGCATACTTACAATCACTGTACTTATGACCGATCCTAAAAGACTTTTCGACTTCCCGTATTATCAACTTGCTACGTATCCACAAGAGGGTGCCTTGGTAAGCAAAGTAAATGGGGAATGGATAAAAACCTCAACCCAAGAATATGTTGACAAAGCCAACTCTATAAGTCGTGGGCTTATTAAATTAGGGGTACAACCTAACGACAAAATTGCCATAATTTCAATGACCAATCGTACCGAGTGGAATATCTGCGATATTGGCATTCTGCAAACTGGCGCACAGGATGTACCAATTTACCCTACTATTTCGGAAGATGATTATGAATATGTTTTAAATCATTCTGAATCTACCTACGTGTTTGTTTCCTGTACCGAAGTATTAGAGAAAATAAACAAGATTAAACAAAATGTTCCTTCATTAAAAGGAGTATACTGTTTTGAAACCATTGATGGTTGCTCCAATTGGATGGAAGTTATTGCTTTGGGAGATGAACATAAAGAGTTACAAGAAGAAGTAGACAAACGCAAGGATAGCATAGGTGAAGATGATCTGGCGACCTTAATTTACACCTCAGGAACCACTGGAAGACCCAAAGGTGTCATGCTAAGCCATAAAAATATAGCCAGTAATGCCAAACACAGCGAAGGACGTCTTCCTATTGTTATGGGAAAAAGTAAAGCGTTAAGCTTTTTACCAGTGTGCCATATTTACGAACGTATGCTATTGTATATGTACCAATACTGTGGCGTGAGTATTCATTTTGCTGAAAGTTTAGAAACCATAAGCGAAAATTTAAAAGAAATCCATCCAGAAGTAATGACTGCAGTACCCCGTCTTCTTGAAAAGGTGTATGATAAGATTGTTGCCAAGGGAACCGAACTCACTGGTGTAAAAAAGAAATTATTCTTTTGGGCAGTGGAATTAGGTTTAAAATGGGAACCCTATGGTCAAAATGGCTGGTGGTACGAAACACAATTAAGCATTGCCAGAAAATTAATCTTCAGCAAATGGCAAGAAGCTTTGGGCGGCAATTTAAAAGCTATTGCCTCTGGAAGTGCAGCTTTGCAACCAAGATTAGCAAGAGTATTTAACGCTGCGGGTTGCCCCGTAATGGAAGGCTATGGTTTAACAGAGACATCACCTGTAGTTTCAGTAAATGATATGCGTAACCACGGTTTTAAAATTGGAACTGTTGGGAAACCTCTACCAGATACCGAAGTAAAAATAGCAGAAGATGGAGAAATTCTCATCAAAGGACCTCAGGTAATGATAGGCTATTATAAAGATCCAGAACAAACAGACGAAGTATTAAAAAACGGATATTTCCACACAGGAGATATTGGAGAAATAGACAGCGAAGGTTTCTTAAAAATAACCGACCGTAAAAAATCTATGTTCAAAACCAGTGGTGGTAAATATGTAGCACCACAACTTATTGAGAATGCCATGAAGCAATCCAACTTCATAGAGCAAATTCTTGTGGTGGGTGAAGGCGAAAAAATGCCTGCTGCCTTAATACAACCTAACTGGGATTTCGTGAACGAATGGATTAATAAAAAAAATAACGGAATATCAAAAGATCCAGCTGAAGCTGCAAAAGATGAAAAACTTATTGCACGCATCCAAAAAGAGCTCGACACTTACAATGAACGTTTTGGTAAATGGGAGAAAGTAAAAACCTTTGCTCTTACACCAGACGTATGGACTATTGAAGGTGGACAATTAACTCCTACTATGAAAGCCAAGCGTAAAGTAATTAAAGAAATGTATAAAGACCTCTATGAAGGGCTCTACGGTAGATAACCTTCAAAATTAAATGCTAAAAGGAGCCCTAGAAAGGCTCCTTTTTTTATGCCCACCTGTAAGAAGCGGGGTCGTCACCCGACTACGTAAAAAAAATAATTGCTATGAAAAAGATTCATGTTCTTACCCTCTTGCTAGTGTTGGTTTCATTTATTGCAGCAAATGCACAGCAAAAGACCAATCCAAAAAATCAAGACGAAGAATTAGGAAAAGTAGCGTGGTATAGGGATTATGAGCAAGCGGCAGTACTTTCAGCAAAAGAGAACAAACCTATTTTTATACTGTTTCAAGAAGTACCAGGATGCGCTACATGCCGCAACTACGGACACAACGTAATGAGCAATCCGTTATTGGTAGAAGCCATTGAAAACGAATTTATCCCCCTTGCTATCTTCAATAACAAAGGCGGAAAAGACAAACAAATCCTTCAGAAATACAACGAACCTACCTGGAATAATCCTGTAGTACATATTGTAGATAACAACGGTAAAAACCTTACCAAACGTATTGCTGGTGACTATTCTGCTCTGGCTGTATATAATGCCATTACCGAAGTATTGCAGAAAGAAGGAAAAGAAATCCCGAAGTACATCACACTATTAGGTCAAGAATTAAAGGGAAACAAATACGGAGCCGCTAAAGAGACCTACTACAGTATGTATTGTTTCTGGACAGGCGAAAAACAATTGGGAAGCAACGAAGGCGTCTTAAACACCGAAGCCGGCTTTATGAAGGGTCATGAAGTAGTAAAAGTTACTTACAATCCAGAAATTGTTAGTGATAAAACCCTAACGAGTTTCGCCCAACAAAATAAAATGGCACCTATTCAAAAGGACAATAGCTATCGCGCATCCAGTAAAGACGAGGATTATTATCTACAGCATTCAAATTTTAAGTATATCCCGCTTACGCCATTGCAACGCACCAAAATTAATAGTGCTTTAGGAAATAGAAAATCTGCTGAGCAATATTTGAGTCCCAGACAATTAAAATGGTTACACTCTAAAAACAGTAGCAACGTAGTATTTAATAAAGATTTTCTGGTCTCCTGGAATAGTATGTCTTCCCTGTAGAATCGTAATTCCTAAATAGTACTGAACTTGGAAAAAAGTAACTTCTACAAGGAACTTAAATCTAACAATAGCTATTCAAATTTGTAGCCAATTAAAGTTGTATCGACCGTATTATCGGTCATAGCCACTAAAAATGGAAGCACATATCCATTGTCAAAAGTTAGAAACCCATTAAAATGGAATACGGTATTGGTAGTATTTAAACCCCATCCTGTTCTTTTATATCCGGTAGGTTTTCCGTGCTCTACCATATGAATTTCCATATAATCGTTTAGAGCTTTTACATCATTTTCGTTACGGTTTTCTATTTTAACTAAACCTGCGGCTTCTTCATAATTTCCCTCTAGCAAATTATCTGCAAATTCGTCAAATAATTTCGCTTTCTCTATTGCTTTTACTGCAAGGTTTTTGTTGTATTTGAAAGCTTGCTCATAGGACTCTCCATTTTTTTCAAACTGAACCTGAAATCCTCCATAAGTAGCTTTCTCTTCCTGAGATAATTGTTCATAAACCAAGATTCCCATATGGGACCCCGCAAATACCATATTTAAGGTATCTAAAAGAGTATTACTTTCCATCTTAGCATTAAATATGGCAAGTGTTTCACCGTTATCCTCTATAGACGCTTTGGTAAAAGCAACCTGTGTATCATACGTTTCTTCGAGTGAATTTATTGCATTCTCTTCTGTAGCTGTTGTTTCGGTATTTTTCGAAGTACATGAAATAAATAGGGATGTGCTTACTAAAAATAATAACTGTTTCATCTTGATTTATTTTAATGTTGAATCTTTTATTAGTTTTCTGATTAAAAATAGGGCTTGTAGCGCTGTTACCAACCAGCATTATAAACCCTATATTTTTAGTTATTTATATTCCCTTTTCCAGGTTTTGACACTTTTCCATTATTTGCTGAACCTGAAGTACTCTCCCCTATTTTACCATCTGCTTCTACACTTATGTCAAAACTAGTAGCCCAAGCGGTGGAACGATTTTTAACTTCAATTTTTAAAGAATTATTAGTATCGTATATTTTTTCGAATAAGGTTGGTCCTTTCCAAGCGCTTACCGTTCCAGTATCTAAATCCCTCCATTGTCCATTTACATTTTCCCAAATTCTTATGGACGCTTCCGCACGTCCTTTATTTGTAAAAATTCTCACTTTAGTCCTGTTTGTACAAGATGGCTTGGTTATATACGTTTCTTTTGTTTGACCGATAGCCAAATTTGGTGATTTATTTGCATCTGGTTCCAGCAAATCTGCTGTTCTTCCCATAACAGTAACTTTGTAACTTATAGTTCGCATGGCACTGGAATTATTAACAAGACGCATAGAGATTCTCTTTCCTTTTACGTTATCTATAGTTACAGTTTTTGTACTATTTGCTTCTCCATAATCAAAAGAAATAAGCTCGGTAGAATTTGTAGTACAGCTATCACATTTATATGTAATTTCAAGATGCCCGTTGGCTTGCCCACCCGTTTTTTCGAATAGAATATCTACTTTTTTTGAAGTTGCATTAAAAGCCATCGTTGCTGGCCCTACTGAATGTACAGTTCCTTCTCTATTAAAAATATCAGTTTTGCATAATTGCGCTTGTACAGTTGTACTTGTCATAGCGATAATTAATGCTACAATGATACATGTTGATGTTCTAGAATTTGTTTTCATAAGTATATTAAATTAAAGTTTTTACGTAAATACAAACAGTTTGGTTGCTGTTTAAATTCAATTGCAAGCTACTAACACTTAATCATTTTACCCTCTATCTTTTCACGTATCAAGCTAAAATGTATGAATTCCTGTAGTAGGTATATGTAGCTAAAAGCGCCTTAGGTAACCGAAGCGCTGCCGAAATGTACTTAAGTCCATCACAAAAAAATTGGCTGGACAACCTTAACCAAATTGGTAAAAAGGTGCGTTTTGATAAAGATTTTGAAACCAATTGGAATGTATTGGCGAGTAGCGTAGAGTAAGAATTTGTAGAAGAACTTTTAATCCATAATCAGTCTTGTGATTTCGCTAATTTTCCAATTCTGGTCACGTAAAATCTTCTTGGTTTACCTTTTGTTATTTTTTTATTTCGGAATCAACTTCGATTAAAATAAGTTCTATTTGCTCCTTTATGCCTCCAAAAAATCTGGGTCCATTTGCTGCTTTAATTGTCAAATAGTAATCTAAAAGTTCATTTTCAAACTCAATCAAATTGAACATTTTTTTATTGGTCAACGTATCAGAAATTGATTCGTATTCAAACGTAAGACCTCTATGCTGTAAAACTTTTCTTACACTACCATTTTTATTAAATTGGCTTTGCAATTCATCTTTTATAGCATTTGTAGAATTTGCTTGTAATGCCAAGAAGTCTAAGGTACTTTCAAAAGAAGCAAGATGTTGTCTTAATTGTTCATTTTGAATTAAATTTAGATTCCCAGAACTAATAATATCGGTTAGCACACCGTTTGAGGGAATATAAGTTGCTTCGCCTCCAAAAATTGAATAAATTATATCTGAAACAGCCTTGTCACTAATGGTCTCGCGAACATTCGCGTCAAATAACGCAAGTATTTTCTCTACGGCTTGTATCCGCTCCGTATTTTCTTTAATACATTCTTTGATTTTTTTTAGATTTGTTTCAAACTCCGTTTGAAGAGACATTAGATACACTTGTTCTGTGCTACGTAATTGCTTGTTAGTACTCCAATTATTAATACTTAAAGCAATTAAAATTCCAATAACCACAAGTACAATTTCTCCAATGGCATACGGCAGATACTTTGATAGCTTATTTTCAGTGATCAATCGTTTTCGGATGTGTCTAAAAAAATTTAATCATAGTATTATTAATTTGGCTGTCGTTATTTTTTAAAAATTCTATTTTCTAGCCATCAGCTCAATATCAATGTGTTCAATTAATGCTACAATAGCTATGATTGTTGTTTTATACATTCTTAAACCAACTTCTCTTTGAGCAATAATTTTTCCTACTATATTACTGAATTCAACCTGATCTTTTAAATTTTCAAAATCATTCGGGCGAGCAGATTGTTCGGAATTTTTACTCCTAATATGTTTTATAAGAAATATATTAGCATTGTCTACAATTCCCCATTCTCCTTTATCATAGTCGTTGTGTAGCAGGACGAATTCAAATTCGTACATGGTTACAATTTTATTTCTAAGAGGTTTATTGGATACAACGTCCAACCCTTTTGTTTTTAATGTAGTATACGCGGTTGTAATAGGATACGGACTTTGCCATTGTCCAAATAGTCCAAATGCAATATCCAATTCAGTATCATAAGGTAAATCTTCTTCTATGTAATGTTCTATTTTCCGTAACTGAATAATGTTATTTGTATTTAAAAGGGTGTCATTTTTAAAGTTGTGTAGTGTGACTTCCAAATTTGATTTTACTTCAAGTAAAAGACTTACTTCTTCACGTTGAAGCTTCCGATTTTCGTTCCAGTTATTTATGGAGAGTGCAATCAAAATTCCAATTACAACTAGGACAATCTCGCCAATAGCATATAAAAGGTATTTTGAAAATTTGTTTTCGATGATCATTCGCTCTCTAATTTTTCTGAAGAATTTTATCATATAGTACTCATTAATAAACTGATATGGTTAAAAAGACTATGATCACTACTGCGAGTATGGCTAGTAAAGGCCATATAAATTTTAAAAAACGGCCGTACCCTATTTGCGCAACGCCCAAGAAAGCAAGTATGAGTCCAGTAGGATTAATTAAATTAAACAGGCCGTGCCCAAACTGATAGGCATTTACAATCACTTCTCTGCCCACACCCACCGTATCTGCCAGTGGAGCTATAATAGGCACTGTAAGTACCGCTGTACCAGAAGTAGACGACACAAAAAACGAAATAACATTATAAATCACGAACAAGGCATTTATAAAAACTCCTTTTTGCATCCCCTCTGTAAAACTTCCGGCCTGGTACAAAATGGTGTCACTTATTAAACCGTCACTCATAAGTATCGATATTCCCCTGGCAAGCCCTATAATAAAAGCAACACCCAATAGTGCGCCAGCTCCTTTCATAAAGGCATTTATAAAGACTAATTCTTTCATTTTTGCCATAAAGCCTATAACGATGGCACCAAAAAAGAAAACCGTCGTCATTTCTACAAACCACCAGTCAAAGGCGATAACTCCCCATACCATTACGACAAAGCAAAGTATAAAGACCAATAAAATTAATCTGAGTCTGCTGGTAAGTGCAGGAACTTTAACATCGGGGTGAATACTAAATAACTCTTCAATCTGAGTTTTCTGATCATAAATCACCGATTTGTTAGGATCTGCTTTCACCTTTTTTGCATATCGCAGGATGAAAATGATTGTGATTGCCACACAAATTACGAACATGGCAACGCGTCCATAAAGACCCGTGGTCCAAACAATCCCTGCAGCGTCCGAGGCAATTATGGTAGAAAATGGGTTTGTGGTAGATGCCATGACTCCCACTTGAGAGCCTAGAAATACACAGGCTATGGCAACGAGGGCATCATACTTTGCCGCCAAAAAAACAGGAATGAGAATGGGTAAAAAAGCAATGGTTTCTTCGCCAAAGCCAAAGGTAGTACCTCCTAAAGCAATTAAAATTGTTGTGCTAATAATTAAAATATACTCTCGCCCTTTTAAAAATTCTGAAAGCCACTGAATACCTGCGCTAAAAGCCCCGGATTTCTCTACAATACCCACAACACCGCCTATAATGAGTACTAAAAAAATGATGTCGGCAGTTTCAATAATTCCTTTAATGGGTGCTTGTACAAACTCGAAAAACCCCTGCGGCTCAGGCTCTAAATCTTGATACGTATCTGGTATGCTAATGGGTTTGTAAATGGCTCCCGAAGTAAAACGCTCCAACGGAATTTGAATATTGAGTGTTTCTAGCGTTTCTAGTGTTGCTGGAAGTTTTTCCACCTTGTCACTTGATGTTTTTATAAAAACATTTTCCGACGTGTCATAGGTTAAAGACGCGTATTGACCCGCTGGAACTACCCAGGTAAGCAACGCAACAAGAGCCGCTATAATCAAAAGAATCGCCTGTGCTGAAGGAAAAGAGATTGATTTCTTTTTCGGTTTTTTTGTTTCGTTTTGTTTCATGAGGTTGTTATGAGTTCTTTAAAAAATTTGATTATTGGTCAATATTGCTTTCAATTAATGTTAAGGTGTTTTGTAAAAATTCCATGATCGATTCCTCATTTGTAGTCACAAAGGACTGATTCATATAATAATCGAACAAAAAACCATCTATTTCGAGACTCGTTAAAAACTCAACATAATTAGACTTTGGTACTTGTATTGGTTTAATTACTATAGCTCTTATATAATCTTTTCTATCCATAAAAACATCCTGATTTCTTGTGGGCAATACCTTATTCACGTGAGTAGGAGCATACTTAATCCAATAATCCCTTCTAATAATAACATCTTCTTTGTAATCCTCTAATTCGCCTGTCCATTGATTTAATGCATATCGTAATTTTGAGTCTCTAATAAGCTCTAGATTTCCAGAGGAACTAAGGTCATTAACAACACCTAATCGAGCATCAAAAGTGGCAAAATTGAAGGTTTGACCTAATAAACTATCGACGATCCTTGTTTCAAAATCTCTGGTAGCATCGAAATTTAAAAGTGTTTTTACTGCATTTATGCTGCTCAAATTTACTTGATGATCAAATGAAATCTCATTAATATTTTGTTTGAACTCTTCTTGCAGGCTTAGTAAAATTTGCTGCTCTTTGGCAATATCTTTTTGTGTTGTATTCCAGTTATTAATTTGAAGCGCCAGAAGAATCCCAATCATCACAAGTACAATTTCGCCAATAGCGTAGAGCAGGTATTTACTAAACTTATTATCAGTTACTAGTCTTTGACGGATATGTCTGAAGAATTTAATCATTTGAATCGTATTTTATAACTACGTCACATTTCAGAATTCACTAATTTTATTTTTCTAATTCTTTCTCTACCCGCTCTTTAATTATTTTGAAATCTATAATAGAACTTTCTAGCGATAAAGATTCATTTGTTAAGGATTCAAGTTTAAATGTAATAATATTCCATAATTCAAGATTAGTAAGCAACGCTTCATAATTAGAAGAAGGGCCACCCTGAATCAAACTTTTTCTATAATTGGGTAAGGCAACTTCACTATAATTTATATGTTTAATAAAGAAAGGTTCTATGGTATTTACATATTGTGTTTCGTTATAATCTTGTTGTATTTCAGCACGGCGGAGTAACCTTGAGAGATATTCAAAATCCATTTTTAGGGTATCATTCTTCATTTTAGATAAATGATTTTGATTGATAAATTCTTTTAATATGGGAAAATGGTATTCCACATCCCAAAAGGTTGCAGTAGCTCCTAAGAGGTTTTTAAATACAGGTATAGAATCTGTGTTTTTAGATTCCATTATTTTTAGAGCACTTTTGTTTTTATAGATTAATGAGTCTATATCAACTTTTATCCACATTGCTGCTTCAGTTTCCTCATCTAACTCAACAATAATGCGTTTGTAATAATTTGTTCTATTAGTTTCATCAACTCTATTTGTATTCCAGTTATTGATTTGTAACGCTATTACTATACCAACTACAACTAATAAAATTTCGCCAATGGCGTATTTTAAATACCTGCCTGTTTTATTTTTTTCCATAAGGTCGTATCGTATTCTTCGGAAGAATTTAATCATTGGTTAGTCTTTCGTTATTTGATTTAATTCAATCACTAATTGCTCCGCTTTTTTTTGAGTACTTTTCATAAGCTCATTAAGATCTTTTCTATAATTGCTACTCATTATAAAGAGATTATATACTTCATCTCTAGCTAAGACGGTGTTCACTTCAGCATTAAAATTTTCATCATTATTTGTTGTAGGATGTTTAGGTAATTCATTTACAATAAACTCTTCGATTTTTATGGTGATATTATCTGAATCTTTAACTCGTGCATTTAAACGTATATAGTCATACTCGTAATAGGTTGTTAATTTGCTTAAAGTAACTTCATCCAATAAGTCTATTTGATTTGTTGAAGTAATCGATTTGTACTTAGAATTATTAGGATAAAGTTTATAGCGTTCATCTATAAGACTTATAAAATCGCTGGAATTTTCTATCGCTCCACTTTGTAAAAAATTATTTATAAAATCAATCGATTTTTGATTTCTAATACCATCGACTTTAAAATGGTGAATATCTTTTTCTAAGTCCAAAATAAGGTATTCGATGATTTTTAGTTTTGAATTATGGTCCTTTCTTAATTCATTTTGATTGTTGATTTGTAGCGCTATCAAAATCCCAATCACCACAAGAATTATTTCGCCAAGAGCATACAAAAGGTATTTGCTAAATTTATTCTCAACAACAAGGCGTTGCCTGATCTTACGGAAGAATTTAATCATATTGAATTTCCCTGAAGGTGGAAATCGGGTTGGTTAGTTGGCTTAAAGATATGATAATAAATTAAGTAGGAAATTTCGAATACGTAAGCGTAATATTTTTTTCCTATACAACGCCCTGCTCGCAACAAAAATTAAACCCATTACCATCAATTAGTTACGCTATTGCCCACTAAATCCAATACAACGGTTCGCCTAAGTAAAAATTAAACCAATTTATTATGCACGCATAGTAAATTTTTGTATATTTGAGTTTCTGAAAATTAGTCCTCGGCTCTGCTCGAACATCAATCACCTTCAAATTTCATTTGAATGCTGTCCGAGTGAAGCCGGGGAAACCACAAAGTATGAAAGAAAAAACCATAGATTATATATTAAGGAGTACGTGGATGGCGGTACAAAAAATGTATAACGAAGAAGCAGGACGCAAAGAAAGTACAATGGCCACAGGCTTTGCACTTATAAGCATAGACCCGGAAGAAGGCACTCCGTCTACAGCTTTGGGTCCAAAAATGGGGATGGAAGCTACTTCCCTATCACGAACCCTTAAAACTATGGAAGGCAAAGGACTTATTGAGCGCAGACCCAACCCAGAAGATGGTCGTGGCGTTCTTATTCACCTAACACCATTTGGAAAAGAAATGAGAACTTTTTCAAAAGGAGTTGTACTTCAGTTTGATGATGCGGTGAAAGAAAATATCTCAGAAGAAGAATTAAAAACATTTAACAAGGTAGCTCACACTATTATGGAGCTCATCAATAGTAAAAGAATTTACAAACCAATTCAGAATGCAGAATTATGAATTCAGAGTTGTTTCTGAATTCAGCATTCATAATTCATAATTGAAAAAACATGTCAAAAAGAAGAATAAATAAAGTAGCTGTTATCGGTTCCGGAATTATGGGAAGCGGTATCGCGTGTCATTTTGCTAATATTGGTGTAGAAGTCCTTTTGTTGGATATCGTGCCCCGTGAGCTGAATGACAAAGAAAAAGCAAAAGGAATCACAATGGACAGTCAAGCATTCCGAAACCGTTTGGTAGACGATGCCTTGCAAACTTCTATTAAATCGAAACCAGCACCACTTTACCATCAGGATTTTGCCAAGCGAATCACTACAGGAAACCTGGAAGATGATATCGCCAAGGTAAAAGACGTAGACTGGATTATTGAAGTGGTTGTAGAACGTTTAGACATCAAGAAACAAGTTTTTGAAAATCTTGAAAAGCACAGAACGCCAGGAACCTTGATTACCTCAAATACTTCTGGTATTCCTATTAAATTTATGAGCGAAGGCCGAAGTGAAGATTTCCAGAAGCATTTCTGCGGAACGCACTTTTTCAATCCGCCACGATATTTAAAATTATTTGAAATCATCCCAGGACCGAAAACCGATTCTGAGGTGTTAACATTCTTAAACAGCTACGGTGAAAAGTTCTTAGGAAAAACCACCGTCATCGCAAAAGACACCCCAGCTTTTATCGGGAATCGAATTGGAATCTACGGCATACAGGCCATGTTCCATCTGGTAAAAGATATGGGCTTGACCGTGGAAGAAGTTGATAAATTAACCGGCCCCGTAATTGGACGCCCTAAATCGGCAACCTTCCGTACGGTAGACGTTGTTGGGTTGGATACGCTGGTACAC
The DNA here is from genome assembly GCF_050859505.1 of Rasiella sp. SM2506. GTDB lineage: Bacteria > Bacteroidota > Bacteroidia > Flavobacteriales > Flavobacteriaceae > Marinirhabdus. The sequence goes on from NZ_CP193934.1 coordinate 3,570,137, forward strand.
GTTGCCAATGGTATTTACGACAACGTTCCTAATGACGAGGAGCACGAAATGTTTAAGCTTCCAGCGTTCATCCAGACAATGATGGATAACAAATGGCTAGGAAGCAAGAGCGGACAAGGATTCTACAAAAAAGTAAAAAACGATGACGGTTCTTCTGAAATTTTAGGACTGGATCTGGATTCATTAGAATACCGTTCCGCTAAAAAAGCACAATTTGCTACGCTTGAGTTAACAAAATCTGTAGATAACGTTGCAGACCGCTTCCCTATTCTTATAAAAGGAAAAGACAAAGCAGGTGAATTCTACCGAAGAAATTTCGGCGCTATGTTTGCCTATGTTTCACACCGAATCCCAGAAATAACCGACGAGTTGTACAAGATTGACGATGCGATGAAAGCTGGTTTCGGCTGGCAACACGGTCCGTTTCAAATTTGGGACGCTGTGGGTGTAGAAAAAGGGTTGGAGCTAATTAAAGAAGCAGGAAAAGAAGTTGCGCCTTGGATTCAGGAAATGATCGATTCAGGTAGCAAATCTTTCTATACAGTAAAAGAAGGAAATACATATTTCTACGATATTCCGAAGAAAGCACAGGTAAAAGTACCAGGACAAGATGCGTTTATCATCTTAGATAACATTCGTAAAAACACTGAAGTATTTAGTAATAGCGGCGTTTCAGTACAAGACTTAGGCGACGGAATTTTAAATGTAGAATTCCGCAGTAAAATGAACAGTATTGGCGGAGACGTGCTAGCTGGAATAAACAAAGCTATCGATCTGGCAGAAAAAAGCTACGACGGATTGGTGATTGGGAACCAAGGACAGAACTTTTCAGTAGGAGCCAACATCGGAATGATTTTTATGATGGCCGCAGAGCAGGAATATGATGAACTAAATGCTGCTATAAAATATTTCCAAGATACCGTAATGCGTTTGCGGTACTCTTCTATCCCAACGGTAATGGCACCCCACGGAATGACCCTGGGTGGTGGGTGTGAATTGACGTTGCACGCAGACCGTGTAGTAGCTGCAGCCGAGAGTTATATTGGCTTGGTAGAATTTGGCGTAGGCGTAATTCCTGGCGGTGGAGGTTCTAAAGAAATGGCCCTTCGCGCAAGTGATTCCTTTAAACAAGATGATGTAGAACTGAACAGATTACGTCAGCACTTCTTAACGGTTGCCATGGCGAAAGTATCTACCTCAGCTCACGAAGCATACGATCTTGACATCCTGAAACACGGAAAAGATATTGTTGTAGTAAATGCTTCTAGACAACTAGCCACTGCAAAAGCAGTTGCAAGACAAATGGCAGACGTAGGCTACACAAAGCCCCCAATGCGAACCGATATAAAAGTATTAGGAAAGCAAGCCTTAGGAATGTTTTATGTAGGAACAGACAGTATGGAAGCCAGCAAATACATTAGCGAACACGACCAGAAAATAGCAGATAAACTAGCCTATGTAATGGCAGGTGGTGATTTAAGTGAGCCAACCCTAGTAAGCGAGCAGTATTTGCTAGACTTAGAAAGAGAAGCCTTCTTAAGTTTAACTGGGGAACGTAAAACGCTGGAGCGTTTGCAGCATATGATACAGAAGGGGAAACCACTTCGCAACTAAGGTTGCGGATAGTACAAAGAACAGAGTACAAAATATTAAGATGTAAGCAAAAGGTTGTTTCTTAATACTTTGTACTCAATACTAACTTTTTTAATAAAAATTATGCACAAGTTCGAAGAGTTGAAAATATGGCAAAAAGCAATGGATGTAACTGAAAATTGTTACAGAGCAACAGAAAATTTTCCAAAAGAGGAAAAATTTGGCTTAACATCTCAAGTAAGAAGAAGTGCTGTTTCTATTCCTTCAAATATAGCTGAAGGTGCAGGAAGAAATACAAATGGAGAATTTAAACAATTCTTAGGAATTGCAAACGGTTCTTCTTTTGAACTATTGACACAATTATATTTATCAAAAAGATTAAATCTTTTAACAGAAGAAGTAGCAAGACCTATAATTAGCGAAGTGATTGAAGTAACTAAAATGAATTATTCACTTCAAAGAACATTAAAAAAGTCTTAATACTTATTTCTAAAATCTTAATACTATGAGTAAAACAGCATATATAGTAAAAGCATACAGAACCGCCGTTGGAAAAGCACCTCGTGGTGTGTTCAGATTTAAGAGAGCCGATGATCTGGCTGCAGAAACCATTCAGTATATGATGAAGGAACTGCCCGGATTAGACGCAAAACGTATTGACGATGTGATCGTGGGTAACGCCATGCCAGAAGGTTCGCAAGGGTTAAACTTTGGTAGATTAATCTCTTTAATGGGATTGGATATTGTAGACGTTCCTGGAATGACCGTAAATCGTTTCTGTTCTTCGGGAGTAGAAACTATTGCCATTGCAGCAGCCAAAATCCAATCTGGAATGGCGCACTGCATTATTGCTGGTGGCGCTGAAAGTATGAGCTCTGTACCTATGTCTGGTTACAAGCCAGAATTGAATTACGACATCGTAAAAAATGGTCACGAAGATTACTATTGGGGCATGGGAAATACTGCGGAAGCGGTTGCCAACCAATTTAAAGTGTCTCGTGAAGACCAAGATGAGTTTGCCTACAACAGCCATATGAAAGCATTGAAAGCACAAGCTGAAAACCGTTTTCAGGATCAGATTGTCCCTATTGACGTAGAACAAACCTATGTAGACGACAACGGAAAAAAGGCAACAAAAAAGTATACCGTAACCAAAGACGAAGGGCCACGTAAAGGAACAAGCCTGGAAGCCTTGGCGAAACTACGCCCGGTATTTGCTGAAGGTGGAAGTGTAACCGCAGGAAACTCATCACAAATGAGTGATGGTGCCGCTTTTGTGATGGTAATGAGTGAGGAAATGATGAAAGAATTAAACCTGGAGCCTATTGCCAGAATGGTAAACTATGCCGCAATGGGTGTAGAACCACGTATTATGGGAATAGGTCCTGTAAAGGCAATTCCGAAGGCACTAAAACTAGCCGGATTAAAACAAGACGACATTAAATTAATAGAGTTAAACGAAGCTTTCGCCTCACAAAGTTTAGCGGTAGTTCGTGAGCTTGGATTAGACAAGGACATTGTAAACGTTAATGGAGGCGCAATTGCATTGGGACACCCGCTGGGATGTACAGGAGCAAAACTTTCGGTACAGTTGTTTGATGAGATGCGTAAACGAAACATGCAAGGACAATATGGAATGGTGACTATGTGTGTAGGTACCGGACAAGGAGCTGCAGGCATATTTGAATTTCTTAAATAGAACAAAGATGTGAGTATTAAGTATTAATTTTTTTTTAAAAGCACTCTTAATGCTTAGCTCTAATAAAATAATCAACAAAATTTAGTTTTTCAGTCTCAATACTTTGTACTGAATACTTAATACCTAATTAAATATGGCAACAGAAACAATAAATAAAGACATTCTCCGCGGAGGTCAATTTTTAGTAAAAGAAACCCCTTGCGAAGACATTTTCACTCCTGAAGATTTTTCAGAAGAGCAACGTATGATGAAGGAAGCGGTCATGGAATTTAACGACCGTGAAATCGTAGCAAAAAGAGATCGTTTTGAAGCGAAAGATTATGCATTAACAGAAGAAGTAATGCGGAAAGCTGGAGATCTTGGTTTCTTAAGCGTAGCGGTACCAGAAGAATTGGGCGGACTAGGAATGGGCTTTGTCTCTACCGTCTTAACGTGCGACTATATTTCCAGTGGCACAGGGTCTTTTTCAACTGCTTTTGGTGCACATACAGGAATTGGAACTATGCCAATTACGCTTTATGGAAACGAAGCACAAAAACAAAAATACGTACCAAAACTAGCCACTGGCGAATGGTTTGGCGCGTATTGCTTAACGGAACCAGGCGCAGGTAGTGACGCCAATAGCGGAAAAACAAAAGCTGTTTTAAGCGAAGACGGAAAACACTACTTAATTAGTGGACAGAAAATGTGGATCTCTAATGCAGGTTTCTGTACCATAATGATTGTTTTTGCTCGTATAGGTGACGATAAAAATATTACTGGATTTATCGTGGAAAACGATCCCAGCAATGGAATTTCTATGGGAGAAGAAGAGCACAAACTAGGAATTAGAGCCTCTTCAACGCGTCAAGTATTTTTTAGCGACACCAAAGTTCCAGTAGAAAACATGCTGGCCGGACGTGGCGAAGGTTTTAAAATAGCCATGAATGCGCTAAACGTGGGACGAATTAAATTGGCTGCAGCCTGTTTAGACTCCCAACGTCGTGTGACTACCACAGCAGTGCAATATGCAAATGAACGTAAGCAATTTAAAACGCCTATTGCAGAATTTGGCGCCATTAAATGGAAACTAGCCGAAATGGCAACGAACGCTTTTACAGGCGAGTCTGCTACCTATCGGGCTGCAAAAAATATTGAAGACAGAATAAGCATTCGAATAGAAGAAGGTAATTCTCATCAGGAAGCAGAGCTAAAAGGGGTAGAAGAATATGCCATAGAATGTTCTATTTTGAAAGTTGCGGTTTCTGAAGATATTCAGAATTGTGCAGATGAAGGCATCCAGATTTTTGGCGGCATGGGATTCTCTGAAGACACCCCGATGGAAGCTGCGTGGAGAGATGCACGTATTGCGCGTATTTACGAAGGTACCAATGAGATTAACCGAATGCTTTCCGTTGGAATGTTGGTGAAGAAAGCAATGAAAGGACATGTAGATTTATTAAATCCTGCCCAAGACGTTGCCAAAGAACTCATGGGAATTCCAAGTTTTGACACGCCAGATTTTTCTGAAACATTAGCCGAAGAAAAAGCAATGGTAGCAAAACTGAAAAAAGTATTTTTAATGGTAGCAGGAACTGCCGTTCAAAAATACGGACCAGAATTAGAACAACATCAGATGATGTTAATGGCTGCCAGCGATATTCTAATCGAAATCTATATGGCAGAAAGCGCTATCCTTAGAGCCGAAAAGAATACCAAGCGAGACGGTAAAAATGCCGAATATCAAGTTGCCATGGCAAAACTATATTTATACAAAGCCATAGACGTTATTGCTACCAAAGCAAAAATGGCTATTATTTCTTTTGCTGAAGGCGATGAACAAAAAATGATGTTGATGGGATTAAAACGTTTTACAAAATATCAAAACATGCCGAACATAGTTGGGCTAAGAAACTATATTGCTGAAAAGGTAACTGCGGAAAATAAATATCCGTTTTAAGATTTTACCAGCTATTTAGAAATCAGAAAGCCGCTCAATTGGAGCGGCTTTTTTTGCTATATACATATCGTGACTAGCTTTTCAAAAGAGTAAAAACCTGTTTTTTTATTTTAAAATCAATCGATTCATAGGCTCCCTCTTGTATTTTTTTAATTTGGTTTTTTTCAATATCGAAACTAATTTGAGTTGCGTTTCGCTGTAATGGTTTTGCGTATTCACTTTCAAATTCCAGCATAGAAGCGGTTAATGTAAAATCGCCTCTTTTACTTTTGAAAGTAAGGGTTGCCCCTTTTTTGCTTTTAAAAGCTCTTCTACTCATAAACAACGCTTCAAAAAAGTAATAGTCATTCAATTCCTGAAAGCCACCATAGAGTAACATTTCTTCAGACTCGCCCAATTTTTCACCGTCTACGGCAGTCATTAATTTCTCTACTTCGGCATTACTTATTGAAGGTGTGTTTTTTGAGCCAAAAATTTTTTTAAACATGTAGGTTACTTTTTTAATTTGGAATTAGTGTATTTTCAAAAGCAGCTATGGGCTAGTTTTATACATTTCAAAAATACTACTACTAATTAAATTTGATACGTAATCCTACTGAAATTCTAAAACACTCGCTACTTCTTATTTAAAATACATTCTAAATTAGGCAGAACTATTACAAAGCGATCTCGAAAGACAGCGTTTCTTTTTGGAACAAACTTTGTATCTTCACTCTTCAAAATATCGTTATGAAGTTTCTCCCCTATTTCGTTTTTCTACTTTCTATTGTGGCAATTGCTCAACCCAACACCGATGTATATGTAATGGATTTAGCAATAACAGACACTACGTTTGCCGTTTCCAACTTTAAAAATATTTCACATAGTAGCGGGTATGATAATCAGCCTTCATTTATGGACAATCACGCGGTATTGTATGCAGGTACTGAAAATGGGCAGACGGAGATACAATTGTATTCTATTTCAGAAAATACAAAGCAACGCCTGAATGCAACTACACCCGGCGGCGAATACTCTCCCATACTCATGCCAGATGGCAAACACATTGCGGCAGTTCGGTTAGACACAACCGGGTTGCAGCGACTTTACAAATACGAGAGTACAAAGCCCAATAATGGCGAGTCGCAACTACTTTTAAGCGAACTGGAAATTGCGTATTTTGCTTTTTATGATGAAGACTATCTTGTGGCTTCGGTGCTTTCTGGAAATCAGTTAGACCTGGTCATTGCGAACCTTGCAAAAGACGAAGCAGGTTTGTATGCTGAAAATGTGGGGCGCTCTATTCACAAAGTTCCTAATACCACTACGGTAAGTTATACGATTGTAAACGAAGAAAAAAATCTTGATGTTTTTGTGGTAGATGTACATAAGGCCGAAGACACCTATTTCGTCTGCCAGCTTCCCATCGGGATTCAAGACCACACTTGGATTAACGCTACTACCCTACTTTTAGGGAGTGGTTCCAAATTATATGTATATGATCTTTTTGGTCCTGGAGAATGGAAAGAAGTCGCAGACCTATCAGCAAACAACATTCAAAATATTACGCGAATTACGGTAAGTCCAGATGGGAAGAAACTAGCGTTGGTAGCTGAAATTTCAGCTAAAAAGTAATGCGACATATACCTTTCTTCAACATTCTTTTTCTTACTTTTAAAACAAATATAATCCCTATGAAACGCTTCCATTTTATCCTTTTGCTTTTTATTTATAGTGCTCTTTCAGCTCAAACAAATCCTAAAATTTATGAAATTATAGATGCGGTCTCAGCAGACAGGATTGAAGCAGATATCACCAAACTAGCCGGTTTTGGAACCCGAAATACATTTAGTGACACCATAAGTAACACTCGGGGTATCGGTGCTGCCAGACGCTGGATTAAAAAGGAATTTGAAACTATTTCAAAAGACTGTAATAACTGTCTAAACGTCTTCAACCAAAAAGATTTGGTAAAAGCCGATGGTAATCGTCGCGTTCCTCAGGATACCTGGATAGTGAATGTGGTCGCTGTTCAAAAAGGTACAAAATACCCTAATCGCTATATTATTATGAGTGGCGATATAGATTCCCGAAACAGCGACGGTAGCGATTTTACCAAAGATGCACCAGGTGCTAACGACAATGCCAGTGGGATGGCAGGTGCCATAGAAGCGGCACGTGTTCTCTCCAAATATACGTTTGAAAGTAGCATTGTCTATTTAGGATTAAGTGGTGAAGAACAGGGCTTGTTTGGTGGCGCAGGGTTTGCTGCGTATGCCAAAGAAAAGGGTTGGGATATTATTGGCGTGCTGAATAATGATATGATCGGAAATATTAAGGGTGTGGACGGCGTACTAAGCAATGTAGATTTTCGAATATTTTCTGAACCTGTTCCTCCAACCGAAACCGACGAAGAACGCCAAAGAAGACGTTTCTACGGCGGCGAAGTAGATGGCATTTCAAGACAGCTCGCGCGCTATGTACATACAACAGTAAAAACTTACATGCCCGAAATGAATCCCATGATGATTTACCGTCTGGACCGATTTGGACGTGGTGGACATCACCGTCCGTTTAACGATTTGGGCTACGCAGGTATCAGAATTATGGAAGCCCACGAAAACTACACCCAACAGCATCAAGACATTCGTACCGAAAATGGCATTGAATATGGCGATAAACTAAAATTCGTCAATTTTGAGTATGCCAAAAAACTCACCGCTGTTAACGCAATTACTATGGCGAGCCTGGCGTGGTCACCACCCGCTCCAAAAAATGTAGCGATTGGCGGGATTGTAGAGCCTTCAGCAAAATTTAAGTGGGACAAGGTAGATGGTGCTGTAGGTTACAAAATATACTGGCGAGACACCACCTCCCCAACTTGGGATTACAGCAGGCATGTAGGTGATGTTTCAGAATTTACTTTGGATGGGATTGTAATAGATAATTTTTTCTTTGGGATTGCTGCGGTTGGTGCAAATGGGCACGAAAGTGTTGTGGTGTTTCCGAATGCGGTTTTTCGTTAAAAAATCTAACGTCTGCCTCCGTGAAGCTCCTTTTTCTCTGTGAATCTCTGTGTCATAGCTATTACACATAGATACGCGCAGGAGCACTGAGATACACGGAGAAACTTGGAATTTGGAATTTGGATTCTGGAATTTTGAACTTGAAACCTTTATCTTTGTTAAAAACAAGTACGCATGCTAAACGCTGGAGTTCTAGGTGCTGGCCACCTCGGGAAAATTCATTTAAAATTACTCAATCAGTCTACTAAATATAATTTAGTTGGCTTTTACGATGCAGACAGAGCCGCATCCCGAAAGATTGAAGAAGAGTTCGGTTACAAAAGTTTCCAGACTATGGAAGCCTTAATTGATGCCTGTGATGTGGTAGATGTTGTTACACCAACCATCCATCACTTTTTTTGTGCTGAAAAGGTAGTCACTGCAGGCAAACATCTTTTTATTGAAAAACCCATCACCCACACCGTTGAAGAAGCCGAAAAGCTACTCCAATTAGCCGAAAAACACAACGTAAAAGGTCAGGTAGGGCACGTAGAACGTTTTAACCCAGCATTTATGGGCGTGAAGGATATGATGGAAAACCCAATGTTCATCGAGGCACACCGTTTGGCAGAATTCAATCCGCGCGGGACCGATGTTTCAGTAGTTTTGGATTTAATGATTCACGATATTGACGCGATTTTAAGCGTAGTACAATCTAAGGTGAAAAATGTATATGCCAGTGGCGTTTCGGTGATTTCAGAAACACCAGATATTGCCAATGCCCGTATTGAGTTTGAAAATGGCTGCGTTGCCAATTTAACCGCCAGTAGAATTTCGATGAAGAAAATGCGGAAAGCACGTTTCTTTCAAAGGGATGCGTATATCTCGGTAGATTTTCTGGAGAAGAAAGTAGAAGTGGTAAAGATGAAAGACGCCCCAAAAGACCCAGACGATTTCGCCATGATACTCACCAATGCGGAAGGGATTAAGAAGCAAATCTATTTTGACAACCCAGACATACACGCCAACAATGCTATTTTAGACGAGTTGGAATCTTTTGCAGATGCGATTAATAACAATACAACACCTGTTGTTAGTTTGGCGCAGGGGACACAAGCACTCACGGTTGCGATGCAGGTTATTGAGAATTTTAAGATGTTGTAGGTTAGCGTTTTGATATGCGTTTGAAACTTAGTTTGTATAAATTTAAAATATGCTAAAACAAATAATTCTTATTCTCTTATTAATTCCAATGTTGATTCATTCTCAAGAAAAATTTGAAATTTTTAGAGAAAATAAAATAACTGAGCATCAATTGGGAATTGATAAATATTCTTTTGTTCATCAAATTTGTCCTGACACATTTTTCATGACCGAATTATATCATAATCTTGATTATGATGAAATGACAGCCATTATTAAGGAAATTTATGATGGAGTTACTAGAGTTGATAAAGTTCAAGTGAAATTTGAAAAGACAAGTCCAGCTCCAGCACAAATAACTTATTCAGTACACGAGACACCTGAACAAGGAGAGATTTATATAATGTTTACAAATTTTAGCAACGCAACAAGACAGTTTGAAGAAAAACCAGATCCAGAAGATCAATTAGCAAGATGGTATTTTCTAAAAGATGACCGCTTGGTATATAGAAAGGATTTGTATTCTTTAGAAACTGAAGAATCAAAACTAAATTCTGAACGAAAATCTGATATTATTGAATATTATATTTTTGATGAAAATTTAGATAATGACAAAAAAATCCAACCACTAATTGATGAAATCTTATCTTCTGGAGATAATGGTTTGGATAATTATTTCACTCAAATATATCAGATTCAATATTATTTATTGAATAAAGAAATTAAGAAAGCAGGAGAAGCACTTAATAGTCTAGAAAATTACTTTTTTTTGAATCAAGCTATCCCTAGAAATAAAAAGATTTACTTGAATATAGTAAAAGCTGAATATGAAGTTATGACTCGACTATAAAGTTGTTTGGGCAAACCAAATAAAAATAGAACTTCGCGCCAGCGAAATTCAATAAAAAATAAGTACATTTAAATATGCAAATTGAAAGAACAAATAAGGAAATTGTAATCCGACTAGCTTCGGGAACTGATTTAGTTGGTCTTCAACGGATTTTGGATTACCTTAAATTCCGTGAAATAGCTTCAAAAAGTAAAGCATCTCAAAAACAAATCGACGAAATTGCTACCCAATCTAAAGATTCATGGTGGATTAAAAATAAAAGTCGTTTTGTAAAGTGAAACTAGTTGTAGACACTAATATAATTTTCAGCGCACTTTTAAGCCCAGAAGGAACCATAAGTGATTTAATACTTAATTCTTCGGATGTATTCGATTTCTATTCGCCCACATTCGTCCTTGAAGAACTTGATAATCACCGAGCCAAACTTTTAAAAATTACTGATTTATCAAAAAAAGAGTTAGATTTTCTACAAATGATGCTTTTCAAAAAGATTGATTTAATAGATCTAGAATCCATTCGTACAGCTACATTTGAAGCAGCAGTTAAACTAACTAAAAATGTTGATAAATTTGACGCTCCTTTTATAGCTCTTGCTTTAGAATTAGAATCGCCGCTTTGGACAGGTGACAAAAAATTAATTAAAGGAATATCCAAGCAAGGAATTGGTTGGGTTTTGTCAACAAGTATTATAACAGAAATAAGGGATTCGCATTAAAATAGTTTCATAAAAGTATTTCCATTGTCCATAAAATAAAGAACAAATAAAAAATTGAAGTTCGCGCCAGCGAAATTCAATAGACACTAAATAGAGATTTCCACCTACGTGGAAATGACAAAAATAATATTACATGAAAAACGTAGCAGTAATAGGCGCAGGAACTATGGGAAACGGAATTGCCCACACCTTTGCGCAAACCGATTATAAAGTTCACTTGATAGATGTTTCGCAAGCATCCCTCGACAAAGGCATCGCCACCATTACCAAAAATCTGGACCGGATGGTTGCCAAAGAGCGTATTACAGAAGAAGACAAACAACGCACTTTAAAAAACATTACTATCTATACCAGCCTAGAAGCAGGTGTAGAATTTGCAAGTTTAGTAGTAGAAGCAGCTACCGAAAACTTGGATCTAAAACTGAAAATATTTCAAGATCTTGACAAGTTTTGCCCAGACGATACTATTTTGGCAAGTAATACTTCGTCTATTTCTATCACCAAAATTGCGGCGGCTACCTCCCGTCCGGACATGGTGATTGGGATGCACTTTATGAATCCTGTACCCATTATGAAATTAGTGGAAATAATTAAAGGCTATAGTACAAGCCAAGAAACGTATGACACGGTACAAGAAATTTCAGAAAAACTACAAAAAGTTCCCGTAGAAGTAAATGATTATCCAGGCTTTGTTGCCAACCGTATTTTAATGCCTATGATTAACGAGGCCATTGAAACCTTATACAATGGTGTTGCTGGCGTGGAAGAAATTGATACGGTGATGAAACTAGGAATGGCACACCCCATGGGACCTTTGCAATTAGCAGATTTTATAGGGTTGGATGTATGTCTTTCTATCTTGAACGTAATGTACGACGGTTTTAAAAATCCAAAATATGCTCCATGTCCGTTATTGGTAAATATGGTGATGGCAGGAAAAATGGGAATAAAAAGTGGCGAAGGTTTCTATGATTATTCAGAAAGCAGAAAAGCAGAAACTGTAGCGAAAATGTTTCTTTAACTAGTTGGCAGTGGCAGTAGCAGTAAATAATACTGCAAGCTGCAACTGCCACTGCAAACTAAAAAAATGCCTAAAATCCTTCCATTTAAAGCCATCCGTCCCACTCGGGATAAAGTGAGCCTGTTGGCATCGCGCTCGTATGAGAGCTATACGCCAGAGGAACGGGAATCGCGCTTACGGGACAATCCGTTTTCGTTCTTACAGATTTTAAATCCTGGCTTTAAATACCAAAAGGAGATTTCGGGCAAGCAGCGTTATAAATTGGTTAAGAATAGGTATCAGGAATTTAAAGAGGATGAAATATTTATGCAAGACGAAAAGCCTTGCTACTATTTCTATAAAATTGTGAATCGCGACGGACTGGAGTTCCACGGAATTGTCGCCGCAGCAAGTGCAGAGGATTACGAAAACAACCTTATAAAAAGACACGAAGCTACGATTGAATATAGAGAAAACACATTTAAGGAATATTTAAAAACAGTAGGCTTTAATGCCGAGGCTGTGCTCCTCACCTATCCAGATCATTCAGAAATTGAAAGGCTATTTGCTAAGGTCATGGAAACACGTGCCGAATATGAATTTACGACCACCTATCGGGATACTCACTATGTTTGGAATGTAGATGATGAAGCAATTGTGAGCCAGTTGCAGGCATATTTTGCCGAAATGAAAGCCGTCTATATTGCAGATGGACACCACAGATCTTCTTCTTCAGCATTATTGGCAAAAGACTTAAAAGCGAAGAACAAAAAGCACACAGGAGAAGAATCGTATAATTATTTTATGAGTTTTTTGATTCCTGAAAGTGATCTTAAAATTTACGAATTTAATAGGTTAATAAAGGATTTAAACGGACTGAGCAAAGAAGAATTTTTGATAAAGCTTGATGCACTTTATCGTATAGAAAGTCGAGGTGTTGCGTATTACAAACCTTCTAAAAAACATCATTTTAGCATGTATCTGGACGGTGAGTTTTATTCTCTCTACTTAAGAAAAAATAATTATAAAATTAAAAATGCCCTGGACGGATTAGATACTCAAATTTTATACACCACCATCTTAAAACCTATTCTTGGAATTATCGATGTACGCAATGATACCCGTTTGGAGTACGCCGATGGGAAAAAAGACCTGGTTTTTATAAAAGGCGAAGTAGACAAAGGCAACTTTAAAGTAGGTTTCGGTTTGCTTCCGGTAAGTGTGGATGAAATGAAACAAATAGCAGATGAAGGCTTAACTATGCCACCAAAAAGCACTTACATTGAACCTAAATTAAGAAGTGGTGTTACTATTTATGAGTTTTAACTTTTCAATACATTTTTTTTAAAGTATACGTTGTTTTAAAAAATCACTCAGGAACCCCCACTCGTCAAGAAGTTTAATTGAAGCAAATCACCAACAATACATTTTAGATGTCCATTTCAGAAAATATACAAGAATTTACCAAAGTAATGCCCGATAATGTCACCTTAGTTGCGGTTTCCAAAACCAAACCTCTAAGCGATTTACAAGAAGCATATGATGCGGGACAGCGGGTGTTTGGCGAAAATAAAGTGCAGGAAATGGAAGCCAAATGGCAAGAACTTCCTAAAGATATTGAGTGGCATATGATTGGTCATGTGCAGCGCAACAAGGTGAAATACATGGCACCTTTTGTGAATTTGATTCACGCTGTAGACAGTCCCAGATTATTAAAAGAAATAAACAAAGAAGCAAAGAAAAATAACAGAGTTATTCAGTGCTTACTACAACTTAAAATTGCTGAAGAAGACAGTAAATTTGGAATGAGTGAGGCAGATGCCAAGGCGTTATTAACTTCGGAAGCCTTCAAAAGTTTTGAAAATATTTCGGTGGTGGGCCTTATGGGAATGGCTACTTTTACCGATAGGCAGGAACAAGTAAGAAACGAATTTAAAAAACTGAAACGTATGTATGATGATTTCAGTAAAACACAACAAGATTTTACTATCTTGAGTATGGGAATGAGCGGCGATTACCAAATAGCTCTGGAAGAAGGCAGTACTATGGTTCGCGTAGGAAGCTCTATTTTTGGCGAACGCAATTACTAGTCACAAACCATAAATTACAAATATTATTTATACAATACTAGACATAGAAACCACAGGCGGTAAGTTTAACGAAGAAGGCATTACCGAAATTGCCATCTACCGCTTTGACGGCCATAAAATTGTAGACCAGTTTTCCAGTCTGGTAAATCCAGAGCGGAAAATTCAGCCTTTTGTAGTGAATCTTACGGGTATTAATAATGAAATGCTGCGTAGTGCTCCAAAGTTTTACGAAGTAGCCAAACGCATTATTGAAATTACAAACGGGTCTATTTTAGTAGCCCACAACGCAAAGTTTGACAATAGAATTCTTACAACCGAATTTGACAGATTAGGGTACGACTTTGACAAAGAAACGCTGTGTACGGTAGAGTTAAGCAAAGAGCTTATTCCAGATATGCCTTCGTATAGCTTGGGTAAACTGGTGCGTTCCCTGGGAATTCCAATTACCGACAGACACCGGGCACAAGGCGATGCCAAGGCTACGGTAGAATTATTTAAGTTATTGCTTCAAAAAGATACCAACAAGGAAATTATCCGGGCTTCGGTGAGGAAAGATCCCAAGCGGCATTTGGACACCAAATTACTAGATTTAATTGCTGAAGCACCTTCGGAAACCGGCGTGTATTATATGCATAACGAAGCTGGCGAAATTATCTATATTGGAAAGAGCAAAAACATAAAAAAACGCCTCACCCAGCATTTTACAAGTGACAACAGGAAGTCTAAGAAAATACAGTTGGAAGTGGCTGCTATTACGTATGAGCTTACTGGAAATGAACTCATAGCACTATTAAAAGAATGCGAAGAAATTAAACATACAAAACCGACCTACAACCGGGCATTGCGAAGAACTTTGTTTCAATATCAGTTAGGGTCTTTTGTGGACGAACACGGGTATATAAACCTTTCTATTGAAAAAGCAGATGCCCGTAAAAAAGCTATCACCACTTTTAGTAATTTCCAACAGGCGAAATCTTCGGTATATGCTATTACCGAAAAATACAACCTGTGTCAAAAATTAACAGGATTACATAAAACAAAGGGCAATTGTTTTAATTATACAGTGAAAGACTGCCAGGGCGCCTGTATTCAAAAGGAAACTGCCGAAGATTATAATGTACGGGCACAATTATTTCTGGATGAATATAGTTATGCAAATCAGCATATGCTGGTGATTGACAGAGGACGAGATGTGGATGAACGTTCGGTTATTTTAATTGAAAATGGCATCTATAAAGGCTTCGGTTTTTATAATTTGAATTACCAGATAAACAATCCTGCCGTACTAAAATCTATTATTACGCCTATGTCCAATAACAGGGATGCACAACACATTATACAAACATATCTTAAAAAACGACGGGTTTTAAAAATTATTCCTTTGGCTACAGACCCAGTTAATTAAAGAAACTTACTTACTTTTATAAAAAAACAAAAATCTTCCTTATTGGAACCCACTAAACAAAGTACCTGGCGACGAGATTTGCATACCATCATTTATGAGGCAGATACACCCATGGGCAAACTGTTTGATGTAGTCCTGCTTATTCTTATTTTGGTAAGTGTGATTTTTGTAATGGTGGAGAGTGTTCGTGGTTGGCCCGAGTATGTTTATGATTATTTATATTATGGCGAATGGGTAATCACCATCTTTTTTTCGTTTGAATATGTAGCACGTATTATTACCATTAAACGTCCCTCTAAGTATATTTTTAGCTTTTACGGGATCATAGATTTTCTATCTACCATTCCGTTATACCTATCATTTATCTTGGCTGGAACCAATGTTTTATTAGCCGTGCGCGCCTTACGTTTGTTACGCGTTTTCAGGATACTAAAAGTTACACGCTACATAGGAGAATCTAATAAATTGCGAAAAGCATTGATGGATAGCAGGCCAAAAATCCTTGTTTTTTTATTCGCTGTCCTTATTATTTCCATTATTGCAGGAACGCTAATGTATCTGGTAGAAGGTGAACAAAGTGGTTTTGTAAGTATTCCAGTAAGCGTTTACTGGTGTATTGTTACTTTAACCACTGTAGGTTTTGGTGATATTGCGCCCGTGACACCTCTAGGACAGTTAATCGCAGCTATTATTATGATTATGGGGTATGGTATTATTGCTGTGCCAACCGGAATTGTAAGTGCAGAGTACACGAAGCGTATGGGCACACCAAAAGTAGACGATAAAGATTACGTTCATGTAAACTCACAGACATGCCGGAACTGCAATGAGACAAAACATAGGGACGATGCAGATTTTTGCCATCACTGTGGTACCGAATTGCACGACGAAGATATTATAAAGTAATGGCAACAACTCCTCTACTCATTTGTGTGGTAGGCCCTACTGCTATTGGAAAAACTACTTTAGGGATCGCAATCGCCACACATTTTTCTACTGAAATACTTTCGGCAGACTCACGACAGTTTTTTAAAGAAATGACCATAGGCACAGCAGTTCCTTCTGCGGAAGAATTGGCAGCAGTTCCCCATCATTTTATTCAGAGCCGAAGTCTTTTTGATGCGTATAACGTGGGTGATTTCGAAAGGGATGCGCTCGCGAAATTAAAAGAGCTTTTTAAGGAACACAGTGTGGTTGTTTTGGTAGGAGGTTCAGGCTTGTATGTGGATGCTGTAGTAAAAGGTCTTGACACATTTCCCAAGGTTTCTGAAACGATTAGACGTCAACTTACTAAAGAATTTAAGGAACTTGGATTACTTTCATTACAACAAGAATTAAAAGAAAAAGATCCTGTTTATTATGAGAGAGTAGATCTTCATAACCATCATAGAGTGATACGTGCTTTGGAAATAATTCGTGGAACAGGAAAACCTTTTTCTTCTTTTTTACATCAGGGCGCTGCCCAAAGAAATTTTAATACAATCTATGTTGGACTTACAGGAGAAAGAGCCTTAGTGTATGATCGCATTAACCAACGTGTCGATTTAATGATTGCAGAGGGTCTCTTGGAAGAAGCAAAAGATTTGTATCCACATAAAGATCTCAATGCCTTGCAAACTGTTGGCTATCGTGAACTATTTCAGTTTTTTGACGGTACCATTTCTAAAGATGAAGCCATTTCTGAAATAAAAAAGAATACGCGCAGATTTGCAAAAAGACAAGGAACTTGGTTCAGAAAAAATGAGGCAATTAAGTGGTTTGATTATACCACTCCCGTTTCAGAAATTTTTGCCTTTATAGAACACAAAAACGCCACCCCGAAATGAATCAGGTGGCGTTTATGACACTTTTTATCATTTTCTTTTACTGGTCTACTTCGCTTTTAACCACTAAACGAAATCCTTCCCCATGAATATTAATAATTTCAACACCTTCGTCTATACTTAGGTATTTACGTAGCTTGGCTATGTACACATCCATACTCCGTGAGGTAAAGTAATTGTCGTCTCTCCAAATTTTGGTCAACGCCAACTCCCGTGGCATCAGGTCGTTTTTATGTAAAGCAAGTAACCGCAACAATTCATTTTCTTTTGGTGACAACTTGCTTGGATCTTGCTTTTTAAAAGTCAAGAAACGTAACTTTGAGTTTAAGTGGAAATTTCCAATTTCAAATTCAAATTGCTTGCTGTCTGCTATAGAATCTGTCGCTTTACGCTGGATGATTGCTTTAATTTTCATTAGCAATACTTCACTGTCAAAAGGTTTGTTTAGGTAGTCGTCTGCACCCACTTTATATCCTTTTAAAACATCTTCCTTCATTGCTTTTGCAGTTAGGAAAATAATTGGCACATCTTCATTTTTCTCTCTAATTTCTTTAGCGAGTGTAAAGCCATCCTTATATGGCATCATTACGTCCAGAATACATAGATCGTAATCGTCTTTTTTAAATTTTTCAAAACCTTCCATACCATTTTTGGCGTGAACAACATCGTAGTCGTTCATAGCTAGGTAATCTTTTAATACGGTTCCAAAGTTGGGATCGTCTTCTACTAATAGGATTTTCTTGTTTTCAGTTTCCATGAGTTATGATATTAAGTGTAGTTTAATTATGAAGGTACTTCCTTTATCTTTTTCGCTTTCCACGTAAATTTCGGCATCGTGATCTTCCAAAATTCTTTTTACATAGGCTAATCCCAGACCGTGTCCTTTTACGTTGTGAATGTCTCCGGTATGTTCTCTATAAAATTTTTCAAATATTTTTTTCTGAACTCCTTTGGTCATTCCAATTCCCTGGTCTCTAATTTTTAATATAATGGTGTTTTTTACATTTTCAGTATACACATCTATTTTTGGCTCGTCTTCAGAATATTTTATACCATTATCCAAAATATTCACAACTACGTTGGTAAGGTGTGAGTCGTTAGCGAGTACTGAAGATTTTAAAGCTCCAAAATGAGTTTTCACATAACCACCTCTATCTTCTACAATAAGTCCCACGTGAGATACCGCATTTTCAATAATATCGTGTAATTTTAAGCGCTCTTTTGGCAGGTCTAATTCGTTCTTTTCCAATTTTGAAATACGCAGTACATTTTCTACTTGTGCATGCATTCTGCGATTTTCGTCACGAATCATCCCAAGATATCTTGTCAAAAATTCTTTATTGTCTTTTACCTTAGGATTATTTAAAGCATCCAAAGCCAGATTGATGGTAGCAATGGGTGTCTTAAACTCGTGCGTCATGTTATTTATGAAATCGGTTTTTATTTGAGAGATCTGTCTTTGTTTAAATAACTGAGATAGCGCACTGCTGTAAGCTAAAACAATCACCCCGGTAAAAATTAAGGATAATACTGCCATTCCTAAAATAGAATTGAGTACTTCTTGTTTTTTCTCTGGGAAACTCACAAATAACTGGTATTGTGTTTTTAAATCTTCATTCACAAATAATGGAGCACTGTAGGTGTTATCCGGGTCTAACTCAAAATTATCTGATTGCACTTTGGTCGCTAGACTTTTACTGAAAACTGCATACTCAAAAGGCGAAATTATTCCTCTTTCTTCTAATTCTTTTTTCAAGTTTGTCTCAATTTCTTCTTTACTAACTCGCTGATGAATTGGTTTTTTTTCTGAAATATTTTTAAAAGCAGATTCAAACTGTTTCTTTTCAAAATCGGTCAACCTACTTAGGGTCTCAAATCTTGTTACAGCTTCTTCAGCCCCATCGATTGCATCTTTGATTTTAATTTCTTCTCTGCGATTGGTGATTCTTTTAAATTTTATACTATCTATTTCAGTATCAAAAATATTTGTAGAGAGCTTAAAATCTTCGGATAAGATGCTATTGTAAAAAACACTTTTTTCTTGGTTGCGGTCATCTCGTATTGCGTACAACAACTCATTGACGGTAATTTGTTCTGGATTCCCTAAGCTATCCACGATATCGCTGTAAATATAGTAGTACTCATCCAGCTCTCTTTCCTGTATGGCTCTTGAGACATTTAACAGGGAGTTTTTAACAGTAGAACTAAATTGTTCATCTTTGGTTTTATAGGAATTAGAGATCCAATAGCCTTGAACAAAAATTATCCCTAGAAGGGATAAACTCATCATTAAGATAAGAAAGACGAATAGTTTTTTGTTCATCCACCAAAAGTAAGATTTTAACATTTAGCTCTAGGATGCTTTAACCAAATGTTAACACTATAGAAGGAACGCTATTACTGGGATTTTAGAAGTTTTTTATGCAATGCTAAAACGGCTTTTTGTGTTTTCTCCAAATCAGTATTCTCTAGTACGGTATGTGCTAATTTTATTTTTTTCGCATCACTCCATTGGTTTTTCATACGGGCAAGGACCGCCTCTTCTGTGGTATTGTCCCGCTGAAGGAGTCTTTTAATTTTTACTTTCTTTGGAGCAGTAATTAAAATAGTATAATCGCATTCCTTATACCCTCCGTTTTCAAAAAGAATAGCAACTTCCTTAATACAATACACACCTTCCTGTTGTTTTACCCAGCGTTTGAAATGGGCTTTTACTTTTGGATGAATTATCTGGTTAACCTGTTGTAAAATTTTTTCATCATTGAAGATATACGCTGCTACAAAAGATCTATTTAACCCAGTAGAATCATAGGCAGCTTCCCCTAAAAGTTCGATAAGTTTTTTTCTAATTATTTTAGACGAATTCGCAAGCTTTTTGGCTTCCACATCGGCAATATACACTGGCACTCCTAACTCTTTAAACATAGCAGCAACCGTTGTTTTCCCACTTCCTATACCTCCTGTAAGTCCAACAATTTTCACGTTACTTTTTATTTAAAAATTAAAAAATCTATTTTTTTTGTTAGCATTTCTATGTTCTTTGCTTCTTTTGGAGCGCTCACTAGTGTTGGAGTTAGAAAATTTTCTTCGGTATTTCGTTGCTTGTAATCACAGACAATTTCAAAATCCTGAGCGATTATGGATGCAAATTTTTCGATAGGAACTATAAAAGTTATTTCTATTCTTTCAGGTATTATTTTTAATGTAGTTTGCTTGGGTACATTTATAAGTTTTATGGGAAGTACCAGTTTTTTCTGTGCAAATTCTTTTACGGTCTGCTTTACAACCACATCTTTTGTTTTTGAATACAATTCTGCAAAAGGCAATTTTTCAAGCGTTATTTTATTCGAAATATTCTTATCTACATTCTGTAAGACCAATTCGTTTGTAGTGATACTCACTATTGAATCTAGTAGTTTCTTTGGTCCAGCCACACTAATAGAATCTGGCGAAGGTGTAAGTGTATCTACCTTTTTAAATCCTTTTTTGTAGGTTATCAATGCATTTACAATAACTGGAATTTTTTTAGATTGTACTCCTTCTAAATCTAGTGTCATTCCAGATTTTGATAAATTTCTAATTTCACCCGAATAGCTAATTTGCGCTGCAATTTCTTCTTTTAAATTTTCAGTGGAGAGTAACGCTTTCTTATTGGTGTCATCAAAGTACTTTGAAACATCTATTGAAACAGTGGGTTGCTTCATTTTATATACCAAAAAATTAAATCCGTTTGATGTAATATCGAATGTTATGCTGTTTTCATTTTCATCACCCAACAAATAATTTTCCGGCAAATTGGTATACACTAAACTTGCTTCAATTTTTGCAGAATTTTCTTTTGAAAATTTAGTGAGTGCCCAGAAAATGATGGCCAACAGCAAAAAGAAAAAGAACATATTAATTTTTATGCTTCTAAAAGATTTTTTTGGAACTGCCATAAACGTTTGCTATAGTTTATTTAAAAAATAAGTTAGGGAATTGTATTTCGGGATCTCTCCCTACCCATGAAATATAGAACGTAGATTTCAGAAAAGCTAATCCATATCCAAAAAATTGGATAAAAACAGCCCAAATAACCAAACATCCAATATATACACTTTTATTTCTGGCACTAGCGTCTATAAAAAGAACACCTAAATACCCCAATAATGGCATTAATAAAATAGGCGAAATAAACACGCCACAAACTATCGATACTATTGAAAAAAGAACAAATAAAGTTGGAAACCAAAATGTTATTTTAGCAGCGTTAGGATGCCATTTGTTTAATATAGGGCGTACCATACCAAACTTTTTTACTTGTGTATGAAACTTTGACCAAGAAATCCTTCTTTTATGAAACACATATGCATCGGGAATAAAAACAGTTTTAAAACCAGATTTTACGATACGTTGGGATAAATCCGGATCTTCTCCTGGATGTATTTTTGCAAACCCTCCTGTGCTAACAAATGCTTTTTTAGAAAGTCCCATATTAAAACTTCTGGGTTCGAAAGTAGTTATACTTTTCTTACTCCCTCTAATACCTCCGGTAGTTAGGAAAGAAGTCATCGTATAATTTATTGCTTTTTGTAAAGGGGTGAAATTAATATGAGCTGCATCTGCACCCCCATAACAATCTACGTAGGAATTTTCTAAAAAATAGTCTACCGTTTCTAGATAATGTGGAGGAACTAAACAATCTGAATCTAAAATAACAAAGTAGTTTCCCGTTGCTTTTCGCATTCCATAATTTCGTGAGTCTCCAGGTCCTGAATTTTCTTTATAGAAGTAAGAGATACAAAGTTTCTCTGAAAATTCTTTTACAATTCCTTCAGCACTTTCAGAGCTTCCATCTTCTACAATTACGATTTCAAAAGGTCTGGTATATGAAAGTACCAAAAAACTTTCCAAGAGTTCTTTAATTTCTTGGGGTCTGTTGTATACTGGAATAATAAACGAGTAGGATCGTTCCATTGTTCAGCAAAGATACTGAATAAAAAAAGCCGCCCCAGTATTACTAGGGCGACTTTAGGTTAATTATATGAAAAAATTACTGTTTTACAATCTTGTAAATACCAACTTCTCCTTCTACAACAACTTTCATAATGTAGGTTCCAACACTTAAGTTGGCTACATCAAGACGTGTACTGCTAGCACCAACTTTTTGGTCCACAACTGTCTGTCCTAAGATGTTATAGATAGTTGCACTGTCTATACCACGTGTTCCTGCATCCAGATTCAACTCGTTGTTGGCTGGGTTAGGGAAGTACGTAAATCCGTCTACAACAGCATCACCTACCCCAAGGAAGAAATCTCCATCTATTACAATATCTGTAATTCCCTCGTGGTTTGCTACGTAAACATAGTAGGCTTGTCCTGCTACTACTGGAATGGAAGTAGTTACGCCTGGTACACATTGGTTATCGAACCAAGGAACTAATGTAAGCTCTGTTTCCATTGCCGTTTCAGTTGGAGCTGTATAGAATGTTACAGAAGTATATCCTGCTGGAGACGTTACCGTTGCTGTAGCGGTACCTCCTATTTCTGCAACAAAGTTATACCATACCCCTAAAACTCCTGCGTTATCACAGTCTGCTGGACTTCCAGCTTCTGTAGTTGCCGCTGGCATAGGTACTGCTGGATCTGTGTAAGGGAATCCTATTTCGTCTACATCAATAGAATTTGCGATCCTATCGTTTGGTGGTGGAACCGGAGTACAAGACAAGTTTAGTGAGAAATCACCAGAAGCACCTGTCAGAAAAAATCCGTTTACCAAAATATAGTAAGTAGAAACACCATCTCCTTGGAATGAAACCTCAGATTGAAGATCACAAGAATCATCATTTTCAGCAACACAAACCAAAGTTCCACAGTCATCACCTGAATATATTACCAATTTACTATCATATGTAGTTCCTCCATCACATAGAGATACTGTATAATCTGTAACTAATCCTGAAGTATCTTCTATTTTATACCAAACTCCTGGAGCATCGTTCCCACCACCACAATCTGGAGCACCAAGATCTGGAGTAGCAAATAATGTAGAGCCTAAAATGGTTTCACCGCAAGCAATTGATGTTGCGTCGTCACAAAGGTCATTATCTGCGACTGGGTTACAGCTAACTTCTAAACTGTAAGCACCTGCACTTGCAGCTCCAAATCCTTCAACTGCTACATAATACGTAGTAGTACCATCGGATACAAAAGATACCTGAGACTGAAAAGCACAGAAATCATCATTGTTAGCCACTTGAGTACCTCCACAAGAATCATAAACCGTTAATCTTGAATCATACGATGTCCCTCCGTCACAAAGGGAGAATGTCACAAATTCTTCAGCACCAGTTCCTGTGTAAGAGTACCAAGCATCTGGAGAGGTATTAAATCCACCTGTATCTGAATTAGTAGTAGTATCACCTGTTTCAACATCGCCACAAGACATTGCAATGGCACCAGCACATTCGTCGAAAGTTGGAACCTGCATAAAATTAATGTCCATTACTAAATCTGGGACACCGCCACCTATACCACACGCACTTGATGGCATCCAAGTAGTACAACCAGTTCCAAATAAATTATCGGTATCTTCCCAAGCAGATTCACCGTCATTTCCATCGGTAGCTGTAAACCAAAACCATTGCCCTGCTAAACCAAATTCCATACTAACAGCAACGGACACAAAATAGACCGTATCTCCCATAAGGTTAATTTGTGAGGAAGGTGTTAACGTGAAAACTCCAATTCCAGCTGGGTCAATTGTTGCAGCATCATACGATTCTGTATAAAGCAAAGTTCCTGGTACACCACCATTATCGTTATAAATATTTAAGACAATTTCAGAATTAGGATCATTTAACGCGCCACCCGGCATTGTAAAAAAACCAGAAGCGGTTATATCACAAATAGCCGCAGCTTGAGTCGAAGCTAATGGAATTACAAAATCATCTGCAGAGATTCCGCGCCCATTAAAATCCGGAAAAATTTGTGATGCAGATCCTGAGGTAGTAGTTAACGTATTCGCATAATTAATATCACACACTGGACCGCCACCACCACACACAATACCAGAATCAGTCACATCATCTCCTCCTATCAAAGCACCTGATGCTACAACGGAACCTCCACACAGTATTTGGTATGAAGGGGTATTATCATTGAATGTACCCATAGCTTCCATATAAAACTCAAGGGGTGCATTTGCTGTAGTAACCATACTCGTTTCGTCATAACCACCTCCACCTGGAGCGTAATTCCCTCCACTTAGTATAACTGCTGTGGTATTATCCCGTAATTCCCATGAAACTTCGTCACCAAATCCAGCGCCAAAAATTCTAACAGTCCATTCGTCACCACCACCGCCACCACTAACATCGTATGTGACACCTCCATTCCACACACGTGGATTGAAAATTGGACCCGTAAAAGGAACATTACTTCCAGACCCAAGGTCTATAGTTAAGTCTGCGTTTGCGTATTGTTGGTTTGTACCGTCACCGTTTGTATAGGTGTGACTATGGGCTCCATCAAGAACCAGAGCTATTGCATACGTAGTACTTGCCAATAATGTAATTGGAGCTGCAAATGTTGCTGTAGACGGTAAACCTATTCCAGCACCAGTTCCTGCGCCAGTACCAACAGGTGCACCCCAAGGTGCAGGATTGTCTTGATTTCCAACATAGGTTCCAACAAATGCATACATATCTACTGTAAAAGCACCAGTTCCAGTGTTCATATCTACACTTGAAATGTCTATATCTTGCGGCCCAACGGTTATATCAAAATAAACGGTACCTCCAGGGTCACCACCATTCCCACCTGCGTAGAGGGTTGAAAGTGTTGTGGCAAATGCATTTCTGTTTTTAACAATTTTTGCATTTGGATGGTACGCATGCATGTTGCCATCGTCTCCAAGAAGCATTTCTACAGCGCCACTCTGAGTGCTTGTAGTTTGCGAATTAGCAGTTCTATTTTGCATTTCACTTGAAACAGCCTGCTTTTGCAGTTGCTGAGCGAATCCAAAAGAACATACTAACATAAGCATTAGTAAGGTAATTTTTTTCATAATATAATAAAGTTTAGTTAATTTATGTTAAATCTAGTTTTTTTTTATGTAATTACCTAATAGTGAGCCTTGTATTTTTGTAAAAAAAAAGCCTTCCCAAATACATTGGGAAGGCTTTAAATTTAAAGTTTTGTATACTAGAGATTATTGCTTTACAATCTTGTAAGTTCCAACCTCTCCTTCAACAATTACTTTCATAATGTAAGTTCCAACACTTAAGTTGGCAACATTAAGACGTGTGTTGCTAGCACCAACTTTCTGGTCCACAACTGTCTGTCCTAAGATATTATAAATAGTTGCACTGTCTATCCTACGTGTTCCTGCATCCAGGTTCAACTCATTGTTGGCCGGGTTAGGGAAATACGTAAATCCGTCTACAACAGCATCACCTACACCAAGGAAGAAATCTCCATCTATTACAATATCTGTAATTCCCTCGTGATTTGCTACATATACATAGTAAGCTTGTCCTGCTACTACTGGAATTGATGTAGTCACGCCTGGCACACACTGGTTATCGAACCAAGGAACCAACGTAAGCTCTGTTTCCGTAGCAGCTTCAGTTGGAGCTGTATAGAACGTTACAGAAGTATATCCTGCTGGAGATGTTACCGTTGCTGTAGCGGTACCTCCAATTTCTGCAACAAAGTTATACCATACACCTAAAACCCCTGCGTTATCACAGTCTGCTGGACTTCCAGCTTCTGTAGTTGCTGCTGGCATGGCCACTGCTGGATCTGTATAAGGGAAGCCTATTTCGTCTACATCAATAGAATTTGCGATTCTATCGTTTGGTGGTGGTACTGGAGTACAAGACAAGTTTAGTGAGAAATCACCATTACTTGTTGTTCCAAAACCGTTTACTAAAATATAGTAGGTAGAACTTCCATCCCCTTGGAATGAAACCTCAGATTGAAGACCACAAGAATCATCATTTTCAGCAACACAAACTAGTGTTCCACAATCTCCTGAATATATTACCAACTTACTGTCATACGTAGTACCTCCATCACATAATGATACGGTATAGTCTGTAACCAATCCTGAAGTATCATTTATTTGATACCACAATCCTGGAGAAGCGTTTCCTGCTCCACAGTCTGGGGCGCCAGGATCTGATGACGCTCCATTTGCAGTACTTCCTAATACGGTTTCACCACAACTAATAGAGCCAGCAGTTTCGCAATCGTCTAAAGGAACCACACATGTTAAAGCTAAGCTATATGCTCCAGAACCAGTGCCAAATCCTTCAACAGCTATATAATAAGTAGTTGTACCATCTGATGTAAATGTAACTTCAGATTGAAGACCACAAGAATCGTCATTATCTATAACCACAGCACCTCCACAAGAATCATAAACAGTTAATATTGAGTCATAGCTTGTTGCACCGTCACATAATGAAAGTGTAATAATCTCTAAGAAACCACTACCTGTATAAGAATACCACGCGTCTGGAGAAGCATTGGCTCCACCAGTGTTTGTATAATTTGCAGTATCTCCCGTTTCAATAGCTCCACAATCCATTGCAATGGCATCAACACAGTCATCATTAGTAATGATAACAGCATCTGTATCTGGTACACTTACCCAAGTAACTTCAGAATTAGCAGGGTCATTAATATTACCCACAACTGTGGTCGCGCCTGTCGTAATATTTACAGATCTCCATTCTGCGCGAGCAGCTCCGGGATTGTATGCAGCTAAAAATAAAGTATCACTATTTGGATCCCATGTCATTCCTTGTGCAAAATTAGCATCAAAACCGGTAGCACCTACCAAAGTGGCAACACCAGTAACCAGATCTATGGTATAGATTTCATCAGTACCTAAATCGTGAACATACATTATACCTGCTCCTGTAATGGCAATATCTGCAAGGCCAGCACTACCTGTTCCTGTAATAGGGGCAATTAGCGTAGAGGCACCCGTAGCCGTATCTATAGTATATAAATCAAGATTCGTATCAAAACCATACAGTACCCCATCTACTGGGTTAGAAGAGAAACCAACATATCCTTCGGTCATAGGCCCTACAAGTGTGTAAGCCCCTGTTGCGATATCTACACTGTATAAAGTACTTATTAATGTTGTTGTATTTAGTGTAGCTACATATGCAGTTCCAGCATTGCTAGTATCAACATCTCCAGCCAATTCAAAATCTCCATCATTAGCACCAAGTGAAAGAGATGTAAATACCTCAGGTGCAACTGGATCAAAACTTCCGTACATATTCAAATTAAATGCCTCAAAACCATAAGCAATTGGCGTACCGCCACCGCCGCCACCGCCGGCAGGTACTACCTCAGCTTCCCAGCCACAAGTATTAACCACACCACTAAATCTGGAAGCAAAAGTTAAGCTACCATTAGTAGAAGTAAAAGTTGTCATACCTGCATTGATCATGTCAACGAGTTCATCACCGTCTACAGAACTATTCCAAAGTTCTGGGTCACCTGAAGTAGGATTCGCAGCAGATCCACTACCATTTGTGGCAGTAACGGGACCTGAGCCGTCAAAAATGGCAAACCAGTCAAAATTTCCAAAGACTCTGAAAGAATTGAAGGTTACCGAAATCTGTTCACCCGGAGGGGCATCAAGGGTCGTAACTGTGATACAGTCACAATTTGGATAATCACCTGGGTCTCCTGAAGAAGTCGTTGAACAATCACCTCCTGGGCCGCCATTTATTCCATCAGATGGATCATAGATGAAGTCTCCTACATTTGCCACGAAGGTTTCAGTGGCACCCGCCGTAGGAATAATGTCTGCCAAACGATTCACAGAACTAGATCGCTTGTATGCTTTTATAAGCGCTATTTCTTCTGAAGTAAAATAATTTGTAAGTGGCATAGCAGTTGTGCCAATGTTTTCGAATCTATTTACAAGGTCCTGAACATTAGTGCTCTGACCTTGTACTGCTTTCGCTGCCTGAATTTCCGCCATTTCTGCCGGTGTTTGCGCAAAGAGTGTTCCGACAAAGCAGAACATCATTGCCCATAAAAGGGTAGTTTTTCTCATAATACGTTTAAATTTTAGTTAACTTTTCTTAAAAGTATCTAAAATTTATCATAATGACAATATAATTCGATAAAATTAGAGTATTCCCGATAAACATCATAAAAAATCCGCCAAGAGAACATCTGGCGGATTTTTTATGATGTTTATGAGGTCTTATTTACTCAGTTTCAACAAATTTTTCCATTACCAAATCACTCACTCCCATATTGCTGAAACCTCCGTCGTTAAATAAATTCTGGAGCGTTACGCGCTTGGTTAGATCACTAAACATTGCAATGGTATAATTGGCGCAATCTTCAGCAGTTGCGTTGCCCAAGGGAGACATTTTTTCAGCATAGGCAATAAAGCCATCAAATCCTTTTACACCTTGTCCAGCAGTAGTTGGGGTTGGTGATTGCGAAATCGTGTTCACACGCACTTTTTTATCTTTTCCGAAGAAATATCCAAAACTTCTAGCAATAGACTCCAAATACGCTTTATTATCGGCCATATCGTTATAATCTGGGAATACACGTTGTGCCGCCATATAGGTTAATGCGACAATGCTTCCCCATTCATTCATAGCATCTTTTTTGTACAAAGTCTGCATAGTTTTATGGAAAGAACCCGCCGAAACGTCCCACCCTTTATGCGTCCAATCGTAATTCTGATCTGTGTAATGTTTGCCTTTTCTTACGTTTACAGACATCCCTATAGAGTGGAGTACAAAATCTAATTTTCCACCTAAAATCTCCATAGCTTGCTCCACTAAATTTTCAAGATCTTCTATGTTGGTTGCATCTGCAGGAATGATCTGAGATCCGGTTTTTTCTGCCAACGTTTTAATCTGCCCCATACGCATAGCAATAGGCGCATTTGTAAGTACAAAAGTTCCACCTTCTTCGTGAATGCGTTCCGCAGTTTTCCAAGCAATAGAATGCTCATCCAATGCTCCAAAAATAATTCCTTTTTTTCCTTTTAATAGATTGTATGCCATGGGTATATTGTTTACTATTATTTTTTTTGTTGGTATGCAAATATACAGTTAATTGCGCAATTGTTTAGCGTGCGCCAAGGCCGAATCCGTCAACGTATGACCGCCAATCATTTGAGCAATTTCTACAATACGTTCTTCTTCGGTAAGCTGCTTTAACTGTGTGGTAGTAACGTTATGTATATCTTCTTTGTACACTTTTATTTGCTGATTTCCTTTCGCGGCAATTTGGGGTAAATGCGTAATACTACATACCTGCATTGTGCTACTCATTTGCTCCATAATGGTTGCCATTTGCTGTGCAATTTCACCCGAAACACCTGTATCAATTTCATCAAAAATAAGGGTAGGTAAATTTTTATAGCTTGCCAAAACAGCTTTTATAGACAACATTATTCGGCTTAATTCTCCTCCTGAAGCTACTTTTTTAAGCGCTCCAAATTGCGCTCCTTTGTTGGCCGTAAAAAGCAAATCTAAAGCATCGGTTCCTTGTGCTGTAAATTCTGAAATTTTAGTCATCTTAAACTGAAACTGCGCATTGGGTAATCCCAGCATTTTCAAGAATGTTTCTAACTGATTTTTAAGTTTTGGAATCACCTCTAATCTGGTTTTATGAAGTTTTTCTGAAACTTCCAACAAACTCTCTTTTGCTGTTGTAACGGAAGCTTCCAACATCGCAATTCGATTGTCTACATTGGCAGTTTCGTCTATTTTAAAGGCTAAATCATTTTCAATCGCTATCAATTCTTCAACCGTGGCAACCGTGTGCTTTTGCTGAAGTTTATACAGGGTTTGTAAGGTAGCTTGTATTTGAAACAATGCTGAAGGATCTGCTTCCAGATTTTCAGCTTGCGTTGCCACTTCTTCCTCTATATCTTCCAACTCAATGAGCACACTGTTTAAACGCTCCCAAAGCGTCTCATATTCCGAAGAAAAAGATTTAATTTTTCCTAACTGCAAACGGGCTTCTTTGGCAGTTTCCAACACGCCAACTTGCTCGTCAGAAAATAATTTTGAAACACTTGCCAGGCTTTCCTGGATGGTTTCGGCATTGTTCAGTTTTTCGTAGGTTCCTTCTAACGCTACTTGATCAACTTTTGAAAGCTTTGCTTCTTGTAGTTCGGTATATAAAAAGGTATGGTAATCTAGTTCTTTAGCACTTGTCTCCTTTTCAGCAACAAGAGTTCGCAATTCGCTTTGTAATTTTTTAAAGTCCTGCAAACCTTCAACATAGTTTTGCAGGAGCACATCATTCCCCGCCACGGCATCAATCACTTCTAATTGATTTTTTTCGGAAAGCAAGGAGCGTGTTTCGTGCTGACTGTGAATATCTACCAGCCGTTCTCCTAATTGCTGTAATTGCTGTAAGGTAACAGGAGTATCGTTAACAAAGGCCCGGGATTTTCCAGAAGGCAAAATTTCACGACGTATAATAGTATGATCTTCGTAATCCAGATCTAGCGTTTCAAATAATTCTTCCAACTTGTAAACAGCTATTCTAAAATCGCCTTCTATAATGCACTTTTTAGCAGAATTTTTCACACTACTATTATCGGCTCGTTTTCCTAAAAGCAAGGAAAGAGCACCCAGTAATATAGATTTTCCTGCACCAGTTTCACCTGTAATTGTAGTAAGACCAGTAGAGAAAGCCACCTTAATATCATCTATTAAGGCATAGTTTTTTATGGAAAGTTGGGTTAGCAAGGCACGTTTGTTTTGTGCTACTAAGATAGCAGAAGTTTACTTATTTCAACACGAAAGACAGCTGAAATCCTAAAACTTAATATCTGCCCAAGTACTTCTTCT
Source organism: Rasiella sp. SM2506 (assembly GCF_050859505.1). Lineage (GTDB taxonomy): Bacteria > Bacteroidota > Bacteroidia > Flavobacteriales > Flavobacteriaceae > Marinirhabdus. The sequence goes on from NZ_CP193934.1 coordinate 3,601,225, forward strand.
GGTAGGTGCCATACGGTTTAAATTTTCTATAAATTGCGTGATGTTCACCTTAGGACCTCCGCTAAATATAGCGGCAATTTCATCACTTTTCGCATCAAAGAAAGTACGTAATATAAAAGAATTGGGTCTGCGATCGTTAATGCTCTTTAGGCTCTGTATCGCTTCTTGCACCTTTGTTTTGGAAACCTTCGGATCTCTTTGCATAGCATCCATTCCTTCTATGTGATAGATATACATAGCTTCGTGAAATTCTTGATACACATTACTTAACAACGCATCATTATATCTAAATCTGGACTGAATTCCATCTGTAGACTTCCAGCCAGAAAAGTTGCTAGAGGCTGCTGTATTTACAATTTGTTTGGCAGTTTCAAAATAAGGAGCTCCCCCATTTAATTCGAACGTGTCCGCATCCAAACCAATAACCGTATATACGTGATATGCCAAAACCGACATCAAATTAGAATCGAAAGTATTGATGTTAAATGTAAGTGGTTGAAATTCTACATAATCGAACGAAAATTGCTTGTCGTTATAATTGTAAATAGGACTATCATACGTAGAGCCATATACTGGACGTGAGGCCTGTACCTGTAAAGTCCCTCCAAAAGAATCTCCATCGTACGAATTTAAAATAAGTGTAAAATTACAATCAATCCGCTCTTGGTTCAAAAACTTTTTATTAGTCCATTGGGTATTGTTGATAAAATCTGTCAACTGGTTCTCCAAGGTTCTAAAAACTTGCTGATTGGGCTGTCCTGTTTGTTCTGCGTCTATCGTAATACTAGCGTTTAACTCCTGTGCACCCGCAGTAAAGCTAGCAAATAATACGACTATTGAAAGTAAAATCTTATGCATGAATCTGTTGTAAAATGTATTGTAAAATGTCTTTAGCGACTTCTGTTTTGGGTTTAACTGAAAAAGGAACCACTTTATTGTCTTTTGTTATAAAGGTTACTTTATTAGTATCTCCTTTAAAGCCCGCCCCTTTATCTTTTAGCGAATTTAACACAATTAAGTCTAAATTCTTTTTTTCGAGTTTACTTTTTGCATTTTCCAGTTCATTTTGAGTCTCTAAGGCAAACCCCACTAAAAATTGATTGGTTTTAATCTTTCCTAGAGAAGCCAAAATATCATCTGTTTTTTCTAGCTGAAGGATAAGCGCACCTTCTTTCTTTTTGATTTTTTCTGAAGCTACTGTTTTGGACCTATAATCTGCAACAGCAGCACTTAAAATTGCGACATCACAGGTATTAAAATGTTCGTGAACTGCCACGTACATTTCTTTTGCAGACAGTACCGAAATCGTATTCACAAAAGAATTTTTTAAGACAACGTGGGATGGTCCTGAAACTAAAATAACCTCAGCACCCAGGTTGGCAGCCTCATCTGCAATGGCATATCCCATTTTACCACTGCTATGGTTTCCTATAAAACGCACGGGATCAATCGCTTCATACGTTGGACCAGCCGTGATTACTATTTTTTTACCTTTCAACGGAAGGTTCTTGCCTATTTCAGCTTCCAAAAAAGCAAGGATATCTTCTGGCTCTGCCATACGCCCTTGCCCCACAAGACCGCTTGCCAATTCGCCATGGGTAGCAGGTATTTGAATATTTCCGAAAGAAGCTAACGTCTTAAAAGTAGCTTTGGTAGAGGGATGCTGATACATGTCCAGATCCATTGCTGGCGCATAATAAACAGGACATTTTGCCGAAAGATACACAGCCAGCAACAAGTTGTCACAAGTACCGTGAGCCATTTTAGAAAGTGTATTCGCCGTGGCTGGGGCTATTACAAATAAGTCTGCCCAAAGGGCCAACGCTACGTGGTTGTTCCATTGGGCATTATCATCTTCTTCGTTGGTAAACGAGGAGTGTACTTCGTTTTTAGATAGTGTTGAAAGCGTAAGCGGTGTAACAAATTCTTTTGCCGAAGGCGTCATAACAACTTTCACCTCGGCTCCCGACTTTACAAACAACCTAACCAAATATGTTGTTTTGTAAGCGGCGATACCGGCAGTAACGCCAAGTACAATTTTTTTACCGCTTAAAACAGACATATTATTCGTCTATAGCTTCGTCTGCAGTGTTGCGGTAGTAGATTTTTTCATCCAACCATTCCTGTACTGCTAGTGCGTGCGGCTTAGGTAACTTTTCGTAAAATTTTGAAACTTCGATTTGCTCTTTGTTTTCAAAAATTTCTTCTAAACTGTCATTGTACGTAGCAAACTCATCCAATTTTTCCAACAGCTCTTTTTTAATGTCTCCATTAATCTGGTTAGCTCTTTTTGAAATTATTGATATAGCTTCATAGATATTCCCTGTTGGGGCATCTATTTTGTTTTTGTCTATCGTTGTAGTGTTGATAGGCGCTTCAGAATTTTTAATATCGCTCATAATGGGTGTATATTAACGTGTAGGTTCTTCTTCTAGTATGGTAATTTTTTTTGCTTCGATTTCTCGGGCAATCTCGTCTGCTTTTATTTTTATTTCAGAAGTATCATTTTTATAATATTTCTGAAATGAATTATAGTATCCTTGAGCCGTAATTAAACGTTCCTGCACCAAACTAGGCACACCGGTTATCGCTCTTTTATAAGCCGCTTCCAACCTACCATAGTAAGCTTCTTTTTTGTAGGCAGATCCTGGATGGTCTACAATAAAATTCTCGAAAGCCTCTATGGCGGGAATATAAGACCCCAGATAATCTGCTATATTTAAATATTGCATGGCTACCTCAAAATCCTTTTTTTCCAATTTTTCGCGAAGTTCTTTCACCAAAACGTTGGTCTCTAAGCGGTACTCAGAATCCGGATAATTATTGATATATTTTTGCATCTTCTCTAATGCAGTTCTGGTGTCTTTTTGATCCAATGAAAAGCGAGGAGATAATTGGTAATAGCTTTTGGCCGATTTGTAGGCAGCAACTTCTACGCTGTCACTTTGTGGAAAGGAAGTCTCAAAACGATCAAACTGGTAACCTGCCAAATAGAAATCTTCCAACTCATAGAAAGTATTGGCGTATATAAACATAAGACGCTCTGCCTGAGGCTTACCTCGGTATGCAGGAACTATTTGTTCCATAAGCTTAAGAGCTTTCTTATATTTCCCTGCATTGTATAAAGAATCTGCCCCAGCATATTTTGCTGCGGTATCTTCAGATCTTAATAATTTCTGATAGTCGCTACAAGAGCCCAAAGAGACCGCTGCAAGCAAACTAAGAAATGTGATTTTAATGTATTTCAAAAACATCGTGCAAAAGTAGTGAATTATACGTGATTACAAAACTTATTATCGTACTAAATATTGCCTTATTTGTACGGTAGAAGGACGTTCAATTTCTCTTATTGTTTCAAAAATTAATACGCCGTTACAAATGCATCAATTTTATCACGCAATTGCTTGCCAATTCCTACAAGTGGCAGTCGTACCGTATCTCCACAAATTCCGAGACGGCTAAAGACAGCTTTAATTCCTGCCGGATTGCCTTCAGCGAAAATATAATCTATGCAAGGGGCAATTTTATAATGTAGTGAATAAGCTTCGTCCACACGCCGCTCTAACCCTAAAGTAATCATGGTTGAAAAATCCTTTGGAAAGCCTTCCCCAATTACCGAAATTACGCCTGCACCACCCGCCAGCGTCATTGGTAAAGCAATCATATCGTCTCCACTTATTACCAAAAAACCTTCTGGAGTACTGTCTATCATTTTCATAGCCTGCACCAAATCTCCGGCAGCTTCTTTAATAGCTACAATATTACTGAAATCGTTTGCCAGTCGCGCAACGGTTTCAGGCATCATATTACTAGCGGTTCTTCCCGGAACGTTGTATAAAATAATTGGCTTCGTAGCCACCTTTGCCAAGACAGCAAAGTGCTGATAAATCCCTTCCTGCGTAGGTTTATTGTAGGATGGAGAAACCGAAAGAATTGCTGCAAAAGCAGTTACATCGCGTGTTTGCATTTCTTCGGAAACTTGGGCGGTATCGTTCCCTCCTATTCCCAACACCAACGGAAGTCTTCCTGCATTGGTTTCCACAATAGTGTCTATTACCAATTGCTTTTCCGCTTTGGTTAACGTTACACTTTCGCCCGTGGTTCCTAAAACCACCAAATAATCGATACCGTTTTCAATTTGAAAATTTACGACCTTTTGGAGTCCGTTTACGTCAACTTCACCTTCTTCTGTAAATGGGGTGATAAGGGCTACACCCGTTCCTATGAGTTCTTTCATGTTCTGTGCTTATTTTATTCCTATTTCAGTACTAGACCACAAAGATACTAGGATTCTAGTTTTGGTAGATTCTGAAATGCTATGATTTTCTTAAAAGTTTAAAGTTTCCCCAACACCTCCAAATACTTTTTCAATTCGCTTTTAAAAAGAGCGAAATCTTTAAACGGGACATTCAATAGTAAATCATACAACCGCTCATCTGCACCTTGAAAACCTACTTTAAATTTGGCCTTACTACTCGCTACAAGTACGTCTAAAATCTGGTGTTGCTTAGGGTAATACCCCACCAGAACATCAAAATCATGGTCTAAAAATTCTTGCGCGTTCCGATTGTGCAGATTGCCTTTCCAGTCAAAATCCTTGTTCTGCACTTGATTTTGCTGCAAACTAGGAAGCTTCTTTTTACTGTCCACAAAAGAGAACAGTTTTATGTCTTTTGACTGTAAACTGAGATCTTTAAAAATATCATAGAATTTTTCGAAGTCGGGATCGTGCGCCTCATCGACCAAAAACCCAATGGATTTCACCCTAGCGTTTATGCCCGATGTATCCCGCGCCTTAAGATGCGTGTTCAGCCCCTTTTTAAGGGAGTTATTTTTTAGTTTTTTAAAAATCATAGTCGCAGTAAGCTGTTACAAAAATAAACTCTTCTCGATACATTTTTGCTGAAATAGCTATTTTTTGAGTCACATTAAGGTTTCAACTGCGCTCAACCGGAAATTTTGAAGATTACAACATTCCTAAAAACGCATCTTCCGAAATAATTTCAACACCAAGTCCTTCTGCTTTGGTGCGTTTACTAGGCCCCATACTATCGCCCGCAACCACATAATTGGTTTTACTGGAAATGGAGGACGACACCTTCCCGCCGTTGTCTTCAATGAGTTTTTTTAATTCGGTTCTGGTGACTTTATGGAAAACGCCGGAGACTACAAAAATATTTCCTGCCAAAGTATCGGTTTGATTGGCCAAGGCTGCTTCGGAAAGTTTTAGCTGTACGCCGTATTCTTTTAATCGGTTTATGGTTTCTTTATGTTCTTCTGAAGTAAAAAATTCGACGACGCTTTCAGCAATGCGGTCGCCAATTTCATCTACTGAAATTAATTCTTCAAACGAAGCTGCCGCTAAGGCATCTATACTTTTAAAATGCTTTGCCAATTTCTTAGCCACCGTCTCCCCAACGTACCGAATACCCAATCCAAACAACACCCGCTCAAACGGAATATTCCTGGAAGCTTCCACGCCAGCAACCAAATTCTCGGCACTTTTCTCTGCCATTCGTTCTAAGGGAATAAGTTGCTCGGCAGTCAAAGTATAAAGATCTGCGTAATTATGTATCAATCCATTCGTTACCAATAAGGCAACGGTTTCGCCACCTAAGCCTTCAATATCCATCGCTTTGCGGGAAATATAATGCTGAATCCGCCCAATAATCTGCGGCGGACATCCCTCTTCGTTTGGACAAAAATGTTTTGCGTCGCCTTCGGTACGGGTGAGTGGTGTATTACATTCTGGACATTCGGTAATATATTGTGTGAGTTGTGAATTTGGATCTCTTTCTGCAAAATCTACCCCTATAATTTTCGGGATGATTTCCCCTCCCTTTTCAACATACACGGTATCTCCTTCTCGAATATCCAGCTTTTCAATCTGGTCTGCATTGTGTAACGAAGCTCGCTTTACAATGGTTCCAGCTAGTTCTACAGGTTGCAAATTGGCCACTGGTGTAATCGCACCCGTTCTTCCTACCTGATAGGTAATTTGCTCTAGTTTTGTGGAAACCTGTTCGGCTTTAAACTTGTAGGCCATTGCCCATCTTGGAGCTTTTGCCGTGTATCCTAACTCCTCCTGTTGCTGCAAATTATTCACCTTAACAACAACTCCGTCCGTCTCATAAGGCAATTCGTGACGGTGTACATCCCAATAATTTACAAACTCCAAAACTTCGTCAATACTTTTGGCCAACTTTGCTACTTCTGGCACTTTAAATCCCCAATGACGGGCTTTTTCTAAGCATTCAAATTGGGTTGCTACTGGTAAGTTATTTCCTTTTAAATTGTAGAGCAAACATGCTAAGGGGCGTTTGGCAACCTCAGCACTATCCTGTAATTTTAAGCTTCCCGAAGCCGTGTTTCGCGGATTGCGATACGGTTCTTCGCCATTGGCCACGCGTTCGATATTCATTTTTGTAAATCCTTCAAACGGAAGCACAATCTCGCCTCGTATTTCAAATTTTGCCGGGTAATCACCTTTCAGCTGTAACGGTACCGATTTAATTGTTTTTACGTTCGTGGTCACGTTATCACCTTGAAATCCGTCGCCTCGGGTAACGGCTCTTACCAAGGTTCCATTTTCGTAGGTGAGGCTCATAGAAGCACCGTCGTACTTTAATTCACAAGTATAATGCACATCACCGTCTACCATTTTTTTGACTCGCTTTTCCCAGTCTTCAAGGTCTTCTTTGGAATAGCTGTTGTCCAAAGAATACATTCTGAACTCGTGGGGTACAGTTTCAAAATTTTTAGTCACCTGCCCTCCTACTCTATGTGTGGGCGAATTGGGATTGTCAAATTCTGGATGAGCTGCTTCCAAAGCTTGGAGTTCCTTCAGCAATACGTCAAAATCGTAGTCTGAAATCGTTGGATTGTCTTCTACGTAGTAATTATAATTGTGCTCACGGAGTTGTGTGCGGAGTTGATTTATTTTTTCTTCAGCATTCATGAACACAAATATAGTGAACTGGTTAATTTGTGAAATGGTAGTTGGTGAATTTGTGGATTGTTGATTTATTGCACAGCGGAGCTCGGAGACATTGTGAATTCTATTTTACTGCGTACTGAATACTGGCTACTTAATACTTACTACTTACTACTAAGTTCGTTCCGGCTTTAACCACTTTGGAACTCTGGGTGTTCTAAAATCTTCCATTTTTTGAAGTAGGTTTTCTATGGAGGTATCCACCAAAAGCATTTCGTAGTTTTTCATGGAAAGAAATCCTTTGCGAACCATAGTTTCTATCATTTTTAAAAGATCGTCGTAAAACCCATTTACATTTAAAAGGCCAATAGGTTTAGTGTGTAATCCTAATTGTAGCCATGTAATAATTTCGAAAAGCTCCTCCAATGTCCCGAAGCCACCAGGCAAAGCGATAAAACCATCACTTACTTCCTGCATTTGTAGCTTACGCTCGTGCATGTTTTGGGTGGTGATGAGTTCGGTAAGACCTAAGTGGACTACTTCTTTCTTTTTTAGGAATTGTGGGATGATGCCTATAACGCTTCCGTTGTTGTCCAGCATGGTTTTGGCGATAGTGCCCATCACGCCTATTTTGGCGGCGCCGTATACTAGGGTAATATTTCTTTGGGCGAATAATTCGCCTAGATGTATAGCGGCTTGGGTGATTTGGGAGTCGTTCCCATCACTACTGCCACAAAAGACACATATTTTTTTATCGTTCATTGCTGGTTATTACACGGAGTCACACAGAGGAGCGCTGAGATTCACGGAGACTTTCGTCTGCATTTCAACATTCTATATTTTCCGAAAACATCTTTTTTCAGTTCTATTTCATCAAAACCTTCATCCGAAAGCATGATTTGCATTTCCTCACTAAGATACTCATTAATTTCGAAGTAGAGGGCGCCATTAGGCGTTAAGTGCGTCTTGGCTAGCGTTGCGATGGTTCGGTAAAACAGTAAGGGATCCTCATTAGAAACAAAAAGCGCCGCTTCAGGCTCGTGTTGCAGTACGTTGGGTTGCATGTGCTCTTTTTCCAACGCACGCACGTAGGGCGGGTTGCTCACCATAACATCGTAGTGCTGCGAAAGGGTTGTTGTTTTTAAAATATCAGCATGAATAAAATTCACTGTTACCTCATTCATTGTAGCATTTTCACTGGCAATTTTTAGTGCTGCTGCGGAAATATCGATGGCGGAAACTTTTGCTTCTTTTATATGTTTCGCTAAAGAAATGGCAATGCAACCTGTTCCTGTTCCCACATCTAAAAAGGTATCAGGTGTGAGGTGTGAGGCGTGAGGTTTTAGTGGTGTTTCTTGAATCTCTTGTGAATCTAAAACAATCCATTCCACCAATTCTTCAGTCTCTGGCCTTGGAATTAAGGTATCTGGTGTTACTTTAAAGGGCAGTCCGTAGAATTCAGTTTCGCCTAGGATGTATTGAATGGGTTCGTGGTTTTGTAATCTTTGCAATGCTTCGGAAAATTTTGCCTCTACTACTTCGGAAATTTCTTCTTCCCCTTTTATGGAAACTTCAAATCTTGAATACCCCAGATAATGCTCAGCCAGCCAATTAAAAAACGACTGGATTTCTTCCGAAGGATACAGTTCCGAAAGGGTTTTAGTGAAGTTTGATTTGAGTTGTTTTAGATTCATTGAACTTTGGCTTGCAAATCACACTTCGACTGCGCTCAGTGTGACAATGGTAATAAATTATAATTTCTTCAGCATATGTACAGGACAAGAAAAATGACCTGTGTTGCCCATGGGTCCGTCTATGTATTCGAATCCGCTGCGGGTGTATAGTTTTTGAGCAGCTTTCATATAGGGCATGGTTTCCAGATAGCAAGCTTCGTAGCCAAATTCCTTCGCTTTTTGCAGGCAGGTTTCCATCATGTTTGAGCCAATCCCGCGTCCTCTTGTTATAGGCAAATAATACATTTTTTGAAGCTCGCAGACGTTGCCCTCATAATTATCTAATTGGGCAACACCGGCACCACCAATAAGTTGTCCGTTTTCTTCCACTACGAAATACGTTGCTTTTGGGTTGTTATACGTTTCAAACATACAATCCAGTGCGGCATCTTCAAAAACGGTTCCTGTTTTAGGGACGTCAAATTCTACTAAAACAGCCCGTATCATTTCGGCTATTTTGGGATTGTCTTTTTTCTCAATGGGGCGGATAATAGGTTCGTTCATCTCAGTTATTCCTTGTATTTTTGAGGTTTTAATTGAAGGTGTGAAGATACACGAAAAATACATGAAGCGTTGCATTCAACTGGCCAAAAATGGGCTGGGGACTACCTATCCCAATCCGTTGGTGGGGAGCGTACTTGTGCACAATAACACCATCATTGGTGAAGGCTGGCATTACCAGGCGGGGCAGCCTCATGCAGAGGTGAATGCGGTGAATAGCGTAAAGGAAATTTCATTGTTATCGGAAGCTACTATCTATGTAAGTTTGGAACCGTGTAGCCACTTCGGAAAAACACCACCCTGTGCAGATTTAATCATTCAGAAAGGCATCAAAAAAGTGGTGATTGGCACTACAGATCCCAATCCCAAAGTAGCGGGCCAAGGCATCAAGAAATTAATGGAAGCGGGTTGTGATGTGATTGTAGGTGTTCTGGAAAAAGAATGCAACGAACTAAACAAACGGTTTTTTACATTTCAGCAAAAAAAAAGACCCTATATAATTTTGAAATGGGCGCAAACAACCGATAGTTTTATAGCTCCCAAGACAAGGGACGCGCAAAAACCTGTTTGGATCACCAACGAGTTTTCCAGGCAATTGGCGCATAAATTACGAGCTGAAGAACAAGCTATTCTAGTAGGCACCAACACAGTGAGAGATGACAATCCAAGTTTAACCACACGAGATTGGTTTGGCAACAATCCGTTACGAGTGATTTTAGATAGAAACAATAACCTTGACAAAAGTTTGTCCGTTTATAATAAGGAGGCAGCCACTTTAATCTTAACAGAAAAACCAACAGAAGCTTTTGGAACTACTTCTTTTGAATCACTTGATTTTGACAACAACCTAGCGTCCAATATTTGTGAAGTTCTTTACAAAAAAAACATACAAAGCCTGATCGTGGAAGGCGGCGCACAAACCCTTCAAACATTTATTGACGCCAATTTGTGGGATGAAGTACTGGTTTTTGAAGGAAAGACAACGTTTACGAAAGGAATAAAAGCTCCCGTCTTTTCTGGCAACCTACTAAAACAATCTGAAATTGCCGAAGATATACTTCTCCATTATAAAAATCCATCCATTTGATATATCTCCTTCTTAGCGTCCTCGCTTCTACCCTTATTTTTGTGGTATTTAAACTCTTCAGCAAGTTTAAAATCAATACGTTGCACGCGATTGTTGTAAATTATTTTGTGGCGTGTTTAAGTGGGATTATTGGATATAGCGGCGAAATTACTATCTCCGAAATCCCAAATTACGACTGGTTCTACTACACCCTTGGGCTTGGAGCGTTATTTATTATTGTTTTTAACTTAATGGCTATTACTACACAACGAAGCGGGCTTTCAGTTGTTTCTGTAGCGACAAAGATGAGTGTTGTGATTCCTGTGGTTTTTGGACTTTTATACTATAAAGACAGTTTGGGTATTTTTAAAGCTGTGGGAATTCTGTTAGCGTTGATTGCAGTGTATTTAGCGTCTGTTAAAAAGAAAGACGGACTTAAAATCCAGCCGAAGAACTTAATCTTCCCTGTTTTAGTATTCTTGGGAAGTGGTATTATAGACACTAGTATTAAATATCTAGAAGGCTCTTTTGTAGCCGAAACCGACGTTCCATTATTTTCAGCCACTATTTTTTTAACGGCATTTTCTATTGGAATTTTAGTATTGCTAGTTCAAAAGCTTCGCGGGAGATTTCAGTTTAGATGGAAAAATATTTTAGGCGGTATCGTTTTGGGAGTTCCTAATTACTTTTCTATTTACTTTTTAGTAAAAGCTTTGCGAAGTGGTCTTTTTGAAAGCTCGGGTATTTTTACGGTAAACAATGTCGCCATTGTAATGCTTTCAACAGTAGTAGGGATTTTATTCTTTAGAGAACGTCTTTTGGCTAAAAACTGGATTGGCATTGGATTGGCTGTAGTGAGTATCTTTTTAATAGCTTTGGAGAAATGGATATGACTTCAGAAGAAAAAGACACCTATAAAACCATAAAAAACCCTGGGGCCGAAACACTTTTTAAAGAAAAGGGCAGTAAGTTTTTTGGCTATGCTTTTCCTGTTACATCTGAAGACGACGTAAAAAATGTCCTAGATGACCTGAAAAAGCAACACCACACCGCACGTCATTTTTGCTATGCCTGGCAACTAGGTAAAAGGTATGATAGCTACAGAGCCAATGACGATGGAGAGCCCAGCAACAGCGCAGGAATGCCCATTTACGGACAGCTACAAGCGTTTGATGTGACGAACGTTCTTGTAGTTTCAGTGCGCTATTTTGGCGGCACCAAACTAGGTGTTGGCGGCTTGATACAAGCCTATAAAACTTCGGCACAGTTGGCGTTGGAAGCTTCAAAAATTGTAAAGCGTACGATTAATGAAGAAATCACCATCACCTTTGAGTACCCAGAAATGAATACCGTGATGCGTATTATTAAAGATGAAAAATTAAAGATTGTCTCCCAAAAGATGGAACTGGATTGTGAGTTTGTACTTTCAGTTCGAAAAAAAGAGTTCAAACGTATTTCTGAACTCTTTAAAAACACATATAAAGTGACCTTAAAAAATGACGATACGTAAACACAAAATAAGAGCAGTCGTTCGAGTTATAAACAATTAAAGTTTTGTTTAATTATTTTTCCAATTTTTCCAACAGATAATCGGGTGCTTTTATAATCTTATTTGTTAGCGAATTGATAAACACTAAGGTAGTCTCTGCCGTCACCAAAAGTTGTTGATTTTGATTATGAATTTCGTAATAAAACTCAATTCTGAAAGTAGGAATTTTCCTAAGTTCCGTTGTAATGGAAATAACATCGTCGTACCGTGCAGGCAACTTGTAGTGAATGTTCAGATTAGTGACTGGTAGTATGACTTGGTTTTCTTCCATCCATTTGTAAGAGAACCCCAGTTCACGGAGCCACTCGGTTCTTCCTTGCTCTAGATATTGTGCATAATTTCCATAATACACCACTCCCATTTGATCGGTTTCGGCATAACGCACTCGTAAGTTGGTTATATTTTTTTTCATGAATTTAATGAGGAAAAAGGGTAACTTTTTCGTATGTTTGGTCTAGATACAGTATGAGGAAAAAAAACTAGAAATTCAATACCCCTATCGTTTTTTTTTTAATTTTTTTGTTCACATATTTGCACTGTTAAGAAATCGTTAGAAAAGTTCTTTTCTACTTCTTGACTAATCAGTATTAACTAACTATACTTCGACACTAAATT